>NZ_QIBZ01000001.1 GCF_003725955.1 Slackia isoflavoniconvertens
GGCCCTCTCGAGCCCGGCCCCGGTGTTCTCGAACGGCATCGGCGGGCGCATCTCCGCCCCGCGCTCGTCGACCGCCCCTATGACGTGGTCCGTCTTGGCGATGTCCACACCCGCGTAGATCATTCCCTGCTCCCTTCTGCGATGCGGCGGGGCCTGCCCGAGCGCCCGGGACCGCAACCTCCCAAAAGGGATCCGAGGTGGCGCGTCGCCCCTCATCCAGCTAATTCGCGGCCTTTCCCGAACGGGGCAGGATGCCACTCTCCTTTGCGAGGTCGCACCCGTCGCCTCAGCCGTCATGTCGGCATCCCTGCCCGCCAGAGTCTGCATTGCATCTGAAAGCATTCGATATTCGGCTCCCAAATGCAACAACTAAAAGATAGGAGTTCTCATGGCTGTCGAATCGGTGAACTACCAATGCCCCGCATGTGGTGGACCCCTGCATTTTTCTGAGTCGAAAGGCCTCATGGTCTGCGACTACTGTGAAAGTTCTTTTGAAGTTGCGCAAATTGAGGCGCACTATGCCGCCAAGCAGTCTAAGGCCGATGCGTCGGCGGTGGCCGCAGCCGAGCGTGCGGCTTCCGGCGAGATGAGCGCGTTTGAGGCCATGGGCGCAGCCGACGGCGTTGCGGTGGCCTTGACCGAGGATGTGCTGAATGCCGCTGCTGCGACAAGCGGCCACGCAAGCGAGGGCGATGAGGCCATTGCGTCGTTTCTCTCGCGCGCCTCGTGGAACGAAGGCGAGCGCGACGGTTTGCGGTCGATGACGTGCTCGTCGTGCGGCGCGGAGATTACGTGCGATGCAACGACTGCGGTTTCGGAATGCCCATATTGCGGCAACCCCGCAGTGACCCCGGGCGCGTTCGTCGACATGGCACGCCCCGATGGTGTGGTGCCGTTCAAGCTCGACAAAGACGCTGCAGTTGCTGCGTTGAATGACTATTACAAGGGCAAAAAATTCCTGCCAAAGAAATTTATCGCCGCGAACAAAGTCGAGCATATCCAGGGCGTATATGTGCCGTTCTGGCTTTACGATGGTTCGGTTGAAGGAAGCGGCACGTTTGAGTGCCGCAACGAGCGCACCTATCGCTCGGGTGATGAGGAAGTAACGCGTACGACGGTCTACGAGGCTTATCGTGCGGGCGATTTGGATTTCGAGCGAGTTCCCGTTGACGGTTCGGCGAAAATGCCCGACGGGCACATGGATGCGATCGAGCCGTACGATTTCGACGAGATGAAACCTTTCTCGGTCGCGTATTTGCCGGGCTATGTTGCCGAGCGCTATGACGAAGATTCGAAAGTGTGTTCCAACCGCGCCGAAGAACGCATGCGCCATTCCTTCGAGCACGATTTGCGTGCAACGATTACGGGCTACGATTACGTCGATACGGGAATCGTGCACTCCACGACGCAGATGACGGGTTGCATGCAGGCGCTTCTTCCGGTGTGGATGCTGCATACCACGTGGGAGGGCAATGACTACCTGTTCGCCATGAATGGACAAACAGGCCGATTCGTTGGCGATTTGCCCGTTGCAAAGTTCAAGGTTGCGGCGTGGTTCTTCGGTATTTTCGTTGCGCTTGCCGCCGTGCTGTTCGGCCTCGATATGGGCGTGTTCCAATTCGATGACACCCTGGCGAGCGTATTCGTGGATGGCGTGATTCCTGCAGTGGTTGCGGCGGTTGCGTGTATCGTTTTCTACAATCAAATGAAAACCGCCGAAGTGGCGAGCGATGCCCAGGCCTATCGATCGTTTGAGGGGTTGAATCTTACCGGTGAAAGCGAGCATTTCGTGCGTGAATACGAGACGCGCCGCCGCATCGAGAAGAACGACGATTAGCCAAACCCAGCAATTAGCGAAACCCAAGGTTTCAAGCCGAACATATGTCGCGGCGGCTTTCGGTCACCGCGACATATGACATGTTTGGGGCTCTTTGCGACGCATTCCTGGGTCATTTTGGGTTTGTGCGGCGCGGGTTGTGGCTGAGTTCAAGCGGGCTGGCTCGGTGCGGTAACCGACCCGGAGTCGCTGCGGGCATTTGGTCTGGAATTGCATCTTGCCCGGAGCCCCGTTCGGCTTGATGTTGTGGTTGATTTGGCGTTGCAACTGGCTTGGCGTCGCGGTTGGCTCGCTATTGCGGCTAGCATGGCGCTGTGGCCGACTTGGCGCTGCAGCTTACCAGCCAATCTGGCACGGCAACTTACCTGGTGTCGCGATTGGCCGTTGCCGCAGTTGGCTCGGCGCGGCAGCTGGTGCCGCAGTTGGCATGGCAATTGGGCTCAGTCGATCCGCGTTCGCGTCTCGCCAAGCAGAGTCGTGGCGTCGATCATCGGCGCATTGCCATCCAGCGTAAAAGAAAAGTGCAAATAGTGACAAGAGTTGTGAATTCGGGGGCTTTGAAAGGCCCTTTTTGGCGAAATAGGACGTTGTAAGTCCAACCGCCTTTCGTGGATTCCGCATCGACCAATCGTGACCTGGGGTTACTCGTTTGTACAGAAAAGCCTCCTCGGCTTTATGCCCCCGAATTCGCAACTTTTGTCACTTTTAAGCAAATCGTTTTACGCTGGCGGGCTTTAGCCCATGTTGCTTCGCACGGCCGCGCGACGTTTCGTGTCCACAAGTTTCGGGCGCGCTTCTCGTTCGGGTCGGTCGGCCTGCCTTGGTTGCGTTCGCTCCGAACCGTCATTGAATTGCGGGGGATTGATAAGTGCTGCTGCTTGTTTGGGCAGATCTTTATGTTTCTTTCTTTTCTAAAGTGTAACGTGGCTGCTACCGTCTCGACAAAAGGCACTATCGCGCGATATAGTGCTTGAGCGCCTTAGTTCGACCGTATACCCGTTTGTCTAGAGAATTCGTTCGCGAGGCTCGGTATACTAGAGGCGTCATTCTGGGGGTTTCGGAATGTAAATATGTTTGTAAGCGGGCGTCGGGTCCGCGTGAGGCAGCGCGCATCCGACGGCCGCTTTCATGCTGCCGTGCATGTGCGCGGCCTTATAGGGAAAGTGAGAGGTGAAGCATGCCTGGTTTGCAATTGATGGATACCACCATTCGCGACGGCCAGCAGAGCTTGTGGGCTACCCGTATGTCGCTTGGCGACATGCTGCCCATCTTGCCGAAGATGGACAAAGTAGGGTATTGGGCCGTTGAGGCGTGGGGCGGTGCGACGTTCGACACGTGTCTGCGTTTTCTTGACGAGAACCCGTGGGAGCGTCTGCGTTCCATCAAGGCGCATATGCCCAACACCGATTTGGCCATGCTGTCGCGCGGCCAGAACCTGGTAGGTTACAAGCATTATTCCAAGGACATCGTGAACCGTTTCATCGCATGCGCGAAAAAAGACGGCATTCAGGTGTTCCGCGTGTTCGACGCTCTGAACGACATTCGCAACGTCGTCGACAACGCCGAGGCTATTAAGGCGTGCGGCGGCTGGTTCGAGGGCGCTATCTCTTACACCGTATCGCCCGTGCATACGCTCGATGGCTTTTTGGAGTATGCCCAGAAACTGAAGGACTTGGGCGCCGACTCCATCGCCATCAAAGACATGGCGGGCTTGCTTACTCCGTATCGCACCGAGCGCCTGGTGAAGGCGTTCAACGCCGAAATTGGTCTGCCTGTGCACGTGCATACGCACTATGTTGGCGGCATGGCCCCCATGAATATCATCAAAGCGGCGGAAGCGGGCGCGGCGATTTGCGACACTGCGAGCGCGCCGCTTGCATTCGGCAACTCTCACCCCGCGGTCGAGACGATCGTTGCTGCTCTGCAGGAAAGCCGTTACGACACGGGCTATGATTTGGAGCTGCTGTTCGAGATTGCCGAGTATTGGGAAGAAGTGCGCAAGCGCGGCCACTATAACCGCGGCGTCTCTTCGCTCACTCATATGAAGGTGTACTCCCACCAGATTCCTGGCGGCATGATGTCAAACCTCATGGGCCAGCTTGAGATTCAGAAGGCGACCGATCGCCTTGACGAAGTTATTCGCGAGATTCCGCGCGTGCGTGCCGAGGTCGGCTTCCCACCGCTTGTGACGCCCATGAGCCAAATTGTTGGCACGCAGGCCGTGTTCAACGTGCTTACCGGTTCGCGCTGGAGCATTGTTTCCAAGGAAATGAAAGATTACCTGTGCGGCTACTACGGCAAGGCGCCGGGCCCCATCGATCCTGCGATCTATCAGAAGGTTGTCGGCAATTCCGAAGTGCTGTCGCCCGATGTTTCGCCCGCGTCACTGAACACCACGACGTTCGACGAGCTCGCCGAGGAAATCGGCGATTTGGCGAAGAGCGAAGAAGACGTGCTCATGTATGCCCTGTTCCCGAACGAGGCGCGCACGTTCCTCTCGAAGCACCGCGCAACCGAGAAAGTTGAATTCTTGCTGGAGAACGAATCCAGCCTTACCAAGGAGGACGATTACGTGGATATCAACCAGATTCGCGAACTGCTGAAAGTCGTTGAAGAGTCGGGCGTCGGCGAGATTTCCGTCGAGGAAGACGGCATGCGCATCAATGTCCGCATGCCTGGTTCCGTGCCCGCGGCCGTTGCTCCCGTTGCTGCGGCTCCTGTTGCCGCCGCTGCCCCGGTCGCCGCGCCCGCTGCGGCTCCTGCCGCCGCACCCGCCGCTGCCGCGCATCCGGCAAATTGGGTATGCGTGAACGCCCCCATGGTCGGCACGTTTTATGCCGCTCCCCAGCCTGGCGCTCCGGCCTTTGTGAAGGTGGGCGACGAGGTTGCTGCGGGTGAGACGCTGTGCATCGTTGAGGCCATGAAGCTCATGAACGAGATTTCCGCTCCCGAGATGGGCACCATCCGCGAGATTTGCGTGGAAGATTCCGAGCCTGTCGAGTTCGGCACCCCGCTGTTCTGGATTGAGCCGCATGGCCAGGCCGTCGCGGGCGAAGGGGCGTAAGGCATGTTCGACAAAATTCTTGTCGCCAACCGCGGCGAAGTGGCGTTGCGCATTATGCGCGCCGCTCGCGAGCTGGGAGTGAAAACGGTTGCGGTATATTCCACGGCCGACAAAGACACGCTGCCCGTTCGCTATGCCGACGAAGCCGTATGCATTGGCCCGGCTCCTGCTGGCAAGTCGTACTTGAATATGGCGAACATCATCGCCGCGGCAACTACCACGGGTTGCCAGGCTGTGCATCCGGGCTATGGCTTCTTGGCTGAGAATTCCGATTTCGCACGCGCATGCGCTGACAACGATTTGGTATTCATCGGCCCCGCCCCCGAGTGCATCGACCGAATGGGCGATAAGGCGGCTGCGCGTGAGACCATGACGATGTGCGGCGTGCCTACGGTTCCTGGTTCCGACGGTGTAGTCGAGAGCGTCGATGATGCGCGCGAGTTCGCTGAGCGAGTTGGCTACCCGGTGCTTATCAAGGCATCTGCTGGCGGCGGCGGCAAGGGCATGCGCGAAGTGCACGCGCCCGAAGAGCTCGCCGATGCGTTTATGGCGGCGAAGGCCGAAGCGAAGGCCGCGTTCGCAAACGATGACGTGTATATCGAGAAACTCGTATTGCGTCCTCGCCATGTTGAGATTCAGGTGCTTGCCGATGACTTCGGCCACCAAATCGCCCTGTGCGAGCGCGACTGCTCCATTCAGCGTCGTCACCAAAAGCTGCTCGAAGAGGCCCCGTCGCCCGCGCTTGACGAGACCTTGCGTCGCAATATGGCGGTGGCCGCCGTTAAAGCCGTTCGCGCGGTCGATTACCGCAATGCGGGCACCATCGAGTTCTTGCTCGACAACGACGGCAAGTTCTACTTCATGGAAATGAACACGCGCGTGCAGGTCGAGCATCCTGTGACCGAGCAAATCACGGGCATCGACATCATTAAGGAGCAGCTGCGCATCGCGTCGGGCGAGCCTATGAGCTGCGCCGACGAGGCGCCGTTTGTGCCGAATGGCCACGCAATCGAATTCCGCATCAATGCGGAGGACCCGGAAAACGGCTTCCGTCCGTGCCCAGGCGCCATTACGCGTTTCGATGTTCCGGGCGGTCCGGGCGTGCGCGTCGAAGCGTACGTTCAGGCGGGTTCGGTTATCTCGCCGTTCTACGACTCCATGGTGGCGAAGCTCATCGTATGGGGCCGCGATCGTGATGAAGCACTGGCCCGTGGCCGTCGCGCGCTTTCTGAGTTCAATATCGAAGGCATTGCGACTACGATTCCGTTCCATCAGGCGGTGCTGGAAAACGAAATCTTCCAACGTGGTGAAGCTCATACCGACTTCATCGAGGTCACGGGGCTGTAATGAATCGCGCCGTTCTCTAGAGCGATTACCTGTGCAACGTCGGGAAGCCCCCATATGGGGGCTTCCGTTGTTTTGGGACGCATGGAACAAACGAGCCTGTGGGGTCAAGTGGGCGATGGGCCAAACAAGCTTATGGGCCAAATAGAAGCATGGGGCAAACGACGCATGGAGCAAACCGGTCTATAGGCCGACCGGACGAACGTGCAATCGGATGTATGGGTGCACGGCGCGTTCTTTTGCGATAAAACGTGGGAACGCATCTCTGGTATTTCGCTATGGGATTCAACCTCGATTCGGCGGAGCGCTCATTTTCCGCGGTTTTGCGTTACCATGGGGAAACTCGTTTGCGCATTACTCATGGTCGCGTTTTGCGGCCTTTTTCATATGGAAAGGAATTCCTCATGGGAATGCACGTGAATTCGGCACTGCCCGATCCGGCGCAGATTAAAGAAGAACTGCCGCTCGCACCAGAACTGAAGGCTTTGAAGGCCAAGCGCGATGCTGAGATTCGCGACGTATTTACGGGCGTCTCGAACAAGTTTCTCGTGATCGTCGGCCCCTGCTCTGCCGATAACGAAGACGCTGTGTGCGAATACACGAGTCGCTTGGGCGAGCTTGCGCGCGAGGTTTCTGACAAGCTGCTGATTATTCCGCGCATTTACACCAATAAGCCGCGCACTACGGGAGAGGGCTACAAGGGCATGCTGCACCAGCCAAACCCCGAGGCCGCGCCCGATTTGTCTGCTGGCATTCAGGCGATTCGCCACATGCACATTCGCTCTATGGCCGAAAGCGGACTCACCGCCGCCGATGAGATGCTGTATCCGGAAAATCGCAGCTACCTCGATGATATTTTGAGTTATGAGGCTGTAGGCGCGCGTTCGGTTGAAAACCAGCAGCATCGCCTCACCGCAAGCGGCATGGATATTCCTGTCGGTATGAAAAACCCCACGTCGGGCGATCTCTCAGTGATGCTGAACTCCATTGTTGCGGCGCAGCATGGGCATAATTTCATCTATCGCACGCACGATGTGACCACTGATGGAAACCCTCTGGCGCATGCGATTCTGCGCGGCGGCGTTGACAAATACGGCACGACGCATCCGAATTATCATTACGAAGACTGCATTCGCTTGTGGAAGATGTACGGCGAGAAGGGGCTTGCCAATCCCGCCGTGGTGGTCGATGCGAACCATTCTAATTCGGGCAAGCAGCACAAAGAGCAAATTCGCATCGTGGGCGAGGTGCTGCACAATCGCAACTATAACGAAGATTTGCGCACGCTCATCAAGGGCGTGATGGTCGAAAGCTACCTGGTGGAGGGTCGCCAAGATATCACCGAGCACATGGAATACGGCAAATCGATCACCGATCCGTGCTTGGGATGGTACGATACGGTAAGCCTGATTTATCACATCGCTGAGAAGTGCTGATTTCGCCGTTCCGCCGAGCGGCGAATCGCTGACGTTTGCTTGACTTGGGATTTAATTATTGGAGGTGGCGATGAAAACCATCGCGCTTGTTGGCGGCATTGGGTCGGGGAAATCGACCATTGCCCATATGTTTGCCGAGTTGGGCGCGGGCATCATCAATCTGGATGATGTGGGCCATTTCGTGCTTACGACTCCTGGCGTAAAGTACGACATTGCGCGCACGTTCGGCGCGAATGTATTCGATGAGCGCGGCGAGGTGGTGCGCAGCCGTCTCGCGGCCGCCGCATTCGATACGCCCGAGCATACGGAATGGCTTAACGCCATTACACATCCCGTCATTATGCAGGAGTGCCGTCGCCGCATTGGCGAGCTGGGCCAACTGCACGACATGGTGGTTGTGGAAGTTACCACGGGCGTCGAGAGCAAGCGCGATGTGCGCTGGGCCGACGCTCTGGTTGCTGTGGTGGCGCCCGCGTGCGTTCGCATGGAACGCGCTTGTGCGCGTGGCGACCAATCGACCGTCGATGTGAGCCGTCGCATCGCTTTGCAGAAAACCGACGCGCAGCTTGCGGCGATCGCCGATTTCACCATTGACAACGGCAGCGACCTTGAATCTGCTCAGGCAGAGGTCAAGCGCGTGTACGACGCCGTTATGGCGCAGTAAATTCGAATGATCATGGGGAAGGCGTCGATGCATGCGGCGCCTTTTTTATTTGCGATGCGTTTACGAACATCTGTTCGTTTTGTGGTAGCATGGATTGATGCAGGGTCGCACCGCGTGAAAGGGAGTTCGCATGAGCAGCCACTTGAGCAATATCGAAGGCGCCGCCATGGAGGGCAAATTGCCCGAAGTGCGTCTTGCGAACGCGCCGTTTCGCGTTGTGAGCCCCTACGATCCTTCAGGCGATCAGCCTCAGGCCATTCAAAAGCTCGCCGACGGAGTAGAGCGTGGCCTGCGCTACCAAAACCTTTTGGGCGTCACGGGTTCGGGCAAAACATTCACCATGGCGAAAGTCATCGAGGCAACTCAGAAGCCCACGCTCGTCATGGCGCCGAATAAAACGCTTGCGGCCCAGCTTGCGGCCGAGCTCAAGGAATTCTTCCCCGATAATGCAGTGGTCTATTTCGTTTCGTATTACGACTACTATCAGCCCGAGGCGTACGTGCCTTCGACCGACACCTTCATTGAGAAAGACGCATCGATCAATGAGGAGGTCGAGAAGCTGCGCCATGCTGCGACATCGAGCCTGCTATCTCGCCGCGATGTGATCGTGGTGGCGTCGGTCAGCTGCATTTACGGTATTGGCTCGCCGATGGACTATGCGGGCATGGCGGTGTTTCTCGATAAGGAAAAGCCCGCTGAGCGCGACGATGTGATTCACGAGCTTATCGATATCCAATACGATCGCAACGATTATGAACTCAAGCGTGGAACCTTCCGTGTGCGCGGCGACGCGCTTGATGTGTTTCCGCCGTATGCCGACAATCCGGTGCGCGTGGAATTCTGGGGCGATGAAATCGAGAGCATCCAGGAAATCGACAACGTGACAGGCAAGAAGCTCAACGAATTCGAGGCATTGCCCATTTGGCCTGCGTCGCATTACGTTACCGCTCGCCCGAAAATGGACCGAGCCATTCAAACCATTCAAGACGAGTTGCGCGATCGATTGGCGCAGTTCAAAGCCGAAGGCAAGCTGCTCGAGGCTCAGCGCTTGGAAATGCGTGTGAATTACGATTTGGAAATGCTCGAAACCATGGGTTTTTGCAGCGGCATCGAGAATTACTCGAGGCATCTTGACGGCCGTGCGCCAGGCGAGCCCGCGTATACGCTTCTCGACTATTTCCCGAAAGATTTCCTGTGCATCATCGACGAGAGCCACGTCACGGTGCCGCAAATTCGTGGCATGCACGAAGGCGACCGCAGTCGAAAGGTCACGCTCGCCGAACATGGTTTCCGTTTGCCGAGTTGTCTTGACAACCGCCCTTTGCGCTTCGACGAATTCGAGCAACGCGTGCCCCAGTTCATTTACGTGTCGGCCACGCCGGGCGACTATGAGGAAAAGGTCAGCCAGCAGCAGGTCGAGCAGATTATTCGCCCTACGGGGTTGCTTGATCCCGATATCGATGTGCGGCCTATTGCGAGCCAAATCGACGACATTATCGATGAAGCCCGCGAGCGCGCTAGTGCTAACGAGCGCGTGCTCATTACCACGCTCACGAAGAAAATGGCGGAAGATCTTACCGACCATCTTCTTGATCAGGGGATTCGTGCTCGCTATATGCATTCCGACATCGCGACGCTCGAGCGCGTCGAGATTCTGCGCGATTTACGCCGTGGCGAGTTCGACGTGCTTGTGGGCATCAATCTGCTGCGCGAGGGCCTCGATTTGCCCGAAGTGTCGCTCGTGGCTATTCTTGACGCTGATAAAGAGGGTTTTCTGCGCAACTACCGCAGCCTTATTCAGACTATTGGCCGCGCTGCGCGAAACGATCATGGACATGTGATTATGTATGCCGACAAAATCACCGATTCCATGGACAAAGCGATTTCTGAAACGCGTCGCCGCCGTGAGATTCAGATGGCCTATAACAAAGAGCACGGCATAACGCCGAAAACCATCAAGAAGGCTATCAACGATGTCATGGGCTTCATGAACGATGGCGACGGAAACCAGGTGCGCAGTGCCGAAGAGGTGAACCGACAGCTTGCCGAGCTTTCGTGCGGCGAAGTCATGCGTGTGATTTCAAGCATGGAAGACGATATGGCCGCCGCCGCCCAGGCGATGGATTTCGAGCGCGCCGCGCAACTTCGTGATGAGGTGGTGCGCTTGAAAGCTCAGATGCAAGGCGAATCGGAGAAAGACGTGCTCGCCGACTTGAAGAAGACGGCTCGCAAGGGGAGTGCGTTTGGCAACCGCAAGAATTCCGCCTACGGCAGCGCGCGCCGCAGCTAAGCTTCATCGTTTTTGAGGCTCAAGCGCCGTTCGCCGGAATGCTGCACGGCGCATGGAGGCGCGCGTCCCGCGCCATAGGTGGACGGGCGTTTGTTTCCTGCGCGTTAATTCATCAAGCTGCATAAAAATGTGCAAATTTAGGCTTTATTTTTATGGCGTCCTCCCTTAATATAATGAAGATTTATCAATAATCGGCAGAAAGGGAGCAATGAGCACTCATTCTAAAGGCAAGGCTTCTGAAATGAAGCACTATGCAGGCAAGGCCGTTTTCTCGGCTGCTGTGGGCCATGCGCTTGACGGCTTGGATCTTATGATCTTGAGCTTCGCACTTTCCGGCATCATGGCGACGTTCGCCGTCGACAATACCACCGCAGGCATGCTTACCTCCATCACGTTGGCTGGCGCCTTCCTTGGTGGTTTGATTTTCGGAAAACTTGCTGACAAATATGGCCGAATTAAAGTTCTTACTTATTCGGTCATTTTTTTTGGCGTGTTCACCCTGGGCTCGGCCTTCGCGCCTAACTTCGAGGTAATGGCCCTTTGCCGCTTCCTCGCTGGCTTGGGCATCGGCGCCGAGTTCGGCCTGGGCATGGCAATTGCCGCCGAGGTCTCGAGCCCCGAGAATCGCGCGAAAAGCACGAGCGCCGTTGGCTTGGGCTTCCAGGTTGGCGTGTTGTGCGCTTCGCTCTCTTCTGCGCCCATCATTGCGGCGTTTGGCTGGCGCGGCCTGTTCGTGGTCGGCTTTATTCCCGCCATTATCGCAATCATCATTCGTGCGTTCGTTCCCGAGCCGCCGATTTATGAGGAGCACAAGGCTTCTGGCAAGGCCCACGGCAAGCTGAGCGACCTGTTTGCCACACCCGAGCGTGCTAAGTTCTCGATCATCATCATTATTCTGTGCACCGTTCAGAATGCCGGCTATTTCGGAATTATGACGTGGCTTCCCAAGTACCTGAACTCTGAGCTCGGCCTGAGCCTTACGTCTACGGGTCTGTGGACCGCCGTGACGGTTCTGGGCATGATGATCGGCATTTCTGCCTTCGGCTTTTTGGCCGACAAGGCTGGACGTCGTCCTGCGTTCTGGACGTTCCAGGTTGGCGCTGCTGCGATGATTATCATCTACAGCCAGCTCACCGATCCCACGGCGCTGCTCATCGGCGGCTTCTTCATGGGCATGTTCGCCAACGGCATGATTGGCGGCTACGGTACCCTGATCGCCGAGCTGTTCCCGACTGAGATGCGTGGTACCGCGCAAACCGCGCTGTACAACGCTGGCCGTTTCATCGGTGGCGCTTCCGCTCCGGTGGTTATTCCGATGATCGCTGCTGGCCATGGCTTCGGCTTCGCCATCGGCTGCGTTTCCTGCATCTATGTAGTCGCTTTCATCGCGATGTTCTTCATTCCCGAGAAGAAGGGCGCTACGCTCGAATAGCGACCGGCATTTCGCTCTCACGCATTGCCCAGTGTACTGGTCGCGAGGTTTAATGCTACCGACCAATAGGCTTGACGCTCATCGGGCTTTGCACGGCGGTCTGTCTGCATGCGTGGCCAATACTGTTCATGAAAAAAGAGGTGTGGTTTAAACCGCACCTCTTTTTTTTGGCCACGTTCGCGTGCATGAAGTGTCTTTGGCATTGCTCGTGCCGTGACGCAAAAAAAGCGGCCCTCGAGAGGGCCGCAGTATGCGTAATTGGGAGCGGGGAATCCGCTCTATGCGGTCACAGGCACGCCTTCGCCGAAAAGCAGCTCGTGCTCAGGGCCGGTAAGGGCCGCTCGGGCCTGGTCGCGCAGATTGTTCATGCCGCTGAGGAACTGGCGATACATCACGAGCGTAAGATAGCGCCCCATGGTTGAAGGCACGAGGCATTCCTCGTTGTCGACATCGAATGCGCCATTTGCGCGCATGAAGCCCATTTCAACGGGCATCGCCGCGTCGACGCTCTTGCCGAACATCTCTTTGAAGGCTCGCTTGTCGAAACGCAGCTGATAGAGCCCGAGCAAGAAACAATAGCGCATGTGGTCGTGCTCGCGCACGGGCATCTGACCCATGATCGACATATGGCCGCGCTCAATCGCCTCGTTGTACTCATGCAGGCTGAAAGTGTTCACGTAGAGCTTTCCGTTCAGATATGAAATCGATCCCGAGCCAATGGCGGGGTATTCGTCGTAGCTTACCTGCAGCTCCTCTACGGGCAGCTCGTGGTCTTGCTCGCCCTTTTCATTCAAGCGGTTGAACGTCCACACGGTTTCGCGCTTGAATGCAGGGGTATCGCCGCCGCAAAGGCCTTCGTCGAGCATCTTGTAGAACTCGAACTCGCGATTATAGTCCATGGTGCCGAGCGACTGCTCCATCTTGCGTGTTGTGGCGCTTGAAACATACAGCGGGCTGAACGTGGTCTGACGGCAGCCGCATTGCTTGATTTTCTCGATATCGTCAAGCAAAATCTCTTCGGTTTGAGAAGGGAAATTGAAAATCATGTCGACGTTGAGGGAGTCGAAACGCGATGCTGCGTTGCCGATACGTTCGAGAATCTCTTCACCCGAACCATATTTCTTGCAGCGATCCATTTGCGTGAGCAGCTCGTTGTTGAAGCTTTGCACGCCCACCGAAAGGCGATTCACGCGGCCGCTCAGTGCCGAAAGCCAAGGGTCTACAAGGTGGTTTGGATTGGTTTCGCAAGCGACTTCTTTGATGTTGAAGTTCTCGCCTGCCATATCGATGGTGCGGCAGAGTTCGTCGAGCAAAATAGTAGGCGTGCCGCCGCCGAAGTATAGGCTTTCGAAGTCGTAGCCCATATCTTTGAGCATCATCATTTCGCGACGAAGATTCTTGAAGTACGGTCGCGCGGTTGTCTCGCGGAAGGGGTAGCGGTTGAAGCTGCAGTAGGGGCACAGCACCTCGCAGAAAGGTACGTGCAGGTACAGCATGTATTTGCGTCCCGGTTCGGGGCCAGGCAGGAATTTCTCGGTCGTGGGGTCGATGATGAGATGGCTCTTCGTGATGTTTTTGACGATCCCCGTGAGCATGCGTTCGCTCAGCATGAAAGCGCTCCTTGCGTTTGATCGTGTTGCCGTAAGGCGGTTCGGTCTTGTTGGCGTATAGGCGTGCACGCATGCGCGAATCTATACGCGGCGAACACCACGTTGCCAAGCCTCCCCAGACTACCCCAAGGCAACGTACTGTTTTGCATTTGAGCATACTACCGCTTAGGTATGCAAAAGCAACCGTAAACCGAATTGTTGTTGAAAAGTTAACACGACCAACGTATGCGAACGAAATGTAATGGTTTGCAGATGGGGGGATGATGCGGCTGTTCTTCCAGGAGGACTCTTGAATAGCTCTGCTGGTGGCGCGCTTGTTTGCTTCTCATTATGGGAATGCGCTTCAGGGAAGGATGAAACTCGTTGGTTGGGTTCGTGCATCGGCAAGCCTATGCTATGCGGGCGTTCTTGAATGCGATTGCTTCCACGAGGCGATACGGGCTCTTCAATCCCGAAAGGCCGCCAGCGGCGACCTTTCGGGAAGGGACTTCGGGGCCGGGAGGGAGGAAAGCCCCGAAGGATGCGCTCGTGGCCGGAAGGGTGATATGCCCGAGCGCCGAGTTTTCAAGCTCACGGCCGGCTCCAAAGGGAAGGGAACGGGAATACCGGCCGTTTATCAATCGTGCTTTGCACGAGTCGAGCGGCTCTTGCGCGATGGAAGGGTGGATGCTTGCCGCTTCGACGGTTTCCATAATAAGGGTGGGGCGTGTTGAAAATCCCATAAGGGCACCTGATAAAAGGCTGAATAATTCTGAACAAAACCTTAAAATGGAGAGGAGCGCTCGGGCGCTCTGCACCCTCATGATAGGATTCCGCCCATGGATATGAACCAAGCGAACATATTAGTATGCGATGATGAAGTTGAGGTCGCCGACCTTCTCAAGCATGTGCTCGAACGTGAGGGTTTTGCCGTCACGTGTTGCCATTCGGGCGATGCGGCCCTCACATTGCTTAATGCTCAGGTATTTGACCTGGCTATACTCGATATTATGATGCCCGGAATCGATGGCTTCGAAGTCTGCCGTCAAATTCGCGGCGGTGCGGCCGGCTCAAATACCGACATGCCCATTGTGTTTCTCTCGGCTAAAACCGAGGAATTCGATAAGGTGCTTGGCTTCACCTTGGGCGCCGATGATTATGTGACAAAGCCATTTAAGGCTCGCGAACTCGTCGCCCGCCTTAAAGCACGCCTTCGTGGCCGCAGCGCGGCTCCCGCTCCCAGCGACGTGCTCTCGGTGAGCGGCATCGAGCTCGACGAAACAAACCATACGGCGGCCTTGCACGGCTGCGAGCTTTCTCTTACGCCGAAGGAATTCGATTGCCTGGCCGAGCTTTTGCGCGCAGGTGGGGCTCCTGTTTCGTCAAAGGCGCTGTTCGAAAACGTATGGGATGAGGAATACACGTCTTCGTCTCACAATGCAGTCATGGTCTATATTCGTCGCCTGCGCAAAAAGCTCGCCGAGGTCGATTCTTCTGAAGAGCTCATCGAGACCGTATGGGGCGTTGGCTATCGCATTCCCGAAAAACGCCGTGGTTAGCCCATGAAGCGTGATTCGGAAAACGAGACCCGTGCCGACAAGGCCGAACATGCGCGAGTCGCACGCAAAAGGCACGAGTCGCCTAAAATGCATGTGACCGAACAAACGCGCATTCTCGTGAAGCGCATCGTTCGCAATACTTTCGCGGCCACGGTGGTGTATGCGGTTGTTTTCTTCTCGATCGCTATGGCGGTTAATATTATCGTTCTGCCTCAAGTGGGCGAGGCAGTAGCTAAGGTAACTTCTCCGTGGCAGTACGTGTCGGCCGATGTGGCGGGCGTGCAAAACGACGAGTGGTTCATACAGAAAGAAAACGAGCTTAAAGCCGACGTGGTGCGCAAATACTTGCACGAGCTCATCGACACCGCGGTTCCCGATGCGGGTTGGGGTTTGGCGCAGAGTGCGGCGAACGCCAAGAACGTGCAAACGGAAGGCGCCAATCCTGAAACTGTGTACACCATCTCGTCGCAACCGGCCGATGCCGGGGAATACGCGGCGTCCGCCTCTCAGGGCTTGGTTCAGGGCGATAGCCTGTCGTTTGTGGGCGCGCCTTATGCGTCCCAGGCGGCTAAGCAGGTTGTTGTTTCCGCCGTTGATTCGCGCAACTTAGGCCAGGCCGCCAACGTCTACGACGCGTTGTGGTCGGCTACGAAAGATTGGGACAATAAGCCCGAGCAGGTCGATTCGCTCTATGACGAAGCAGCAGCTGCGCTCGATTCCGACTTTTCCCAGGTGGTTGTGCGTTATGCCTACGATGCGGGCTCGGGCATCGAGACGGTGACATATGCGGGCGGTCAGCAAATGCAGCGCGATTTGTCATCGTACAACAACATTCGCGCCCTGAAGTACCCCGTGGCGATTACGCTGTTTTTGTCGGGCATTCTCGTGATTATGGCGTTTGCCATTCGCAAGAGCCTGCGCTATTTTGACGACCTGTTCGTTTCGCTGCGCGCGGTGCTCGTTGACAAAGGCGCGTCGCTCAAGCTTCCGAGCGAGCTTTCTCTTGCCGAGGAATCGATTAACGATATCAAGCGCAAAAACGATGCTGAGCAGCGCGCCGCCGTTGCCGCCGAGCGTCGCAAGAACGAGCTTGTGGCCTATTTGGCGCACGATACCAAAACGCCGCTCACTTCCATCACGGGGTATCTCACGTTGCTCGAGGAGGCGCCCGATATGCCCGTTGAGCAGCGTCAGCGATATGCTCACGTGGCGCTGTCGAAAGCGTACAGGCTCGATGCCATGCTCGACGAGTTTTTCGAGATAACCCGCTACAACTTAGGCGCCATCTCCATTGAGCGCGAGCGCTTCGATTTGGCGTTGTTCTGCTATCAGGTTGCGGAAGATTTCTATCCTGAAGCGGAAGCGCGCGGAATCGATTTGAAGGTGAACGCCACCGAGGGCGATACGGTATTTGCCGATGCTACGAAAATGGCGCGCGTGCTTTCGAATGTGATTAAAAATGCGGTGGCGTATGCCGACCCCGATTCGACCATTTCGATTGACGCTCACGCCAAGCCCGATGGGGCGTTCAAGATCGAAGTCACGAACCAGGGACGCGAAATCAGCCCCGAGCATCTCAAACGCATTTTCGAAAAGTTCTATCGCGAAGACGACGCGCGTGCCACGCGCCAGGGCGGGGCGGGCCTCGGTTTGGCGATTGCGCGAGAGATCGTCGCGGCCCATAACGGCACCATCGATGCGACGAGCGAAAATGGCGTGACTCGCTTTGTAATCGATATTCCTGCGTCGAAGTAGGGAATCTCCTTCGTGGGGCTTTTGTAAACGCACGGGCAACGGTGCGAAGAATCCGCGAAAGGCGTTGACTCTCCCATTATGGGATAGTTTAGGGTATCTCCTGCACAAAGATGAAGGTGCGCGGGGCGCGCCATAAAGGGAGTAACGAACATGTCTGAACAGCAGCTTGAAGTGAAGGAATTCGATCATCCACCCTTGCCGAAAAACTGGCTGAGGACGGTTGTCATTATTTGGCTCGGCCAGGCGGCGAGCATTCTTACCGCATATTCCTCTATTTATGCAGGCGTGTGGTTTGTGACCGAAACGACCGATTCGGCGCTCATGCTGGCGCTCGCTTCGCTGTGCTCCATGCTGCCGCAGGGCTTGCTCGCCCCGCTCGGCGGCGTGGTGGCCGACCGCTTCAATCGCAAGTACGTGCTCATCGCCGCCGATGCTTTCGTGGGAACCATGGCATTGATCATGGGCATGATTATCGCCATGGGCCATGTGTCGGTGCCGCTCGTGCTTATCATGGGCGCGCTGCGCAGCGTGGGCCAGGCGTTCCATATGCCCGCCATGGAATCCACGATGCCGCTGCTCGTGCCGAAAAAGCACGTGGTGCGCGTGAATACCATGAATCAGAGCCTGTGGTCTATGGCGCTTGTGGTCGGCCCGGTTCTCGGTATTTTCTTGTACACCGTGGTGGGCTTCCAGATGGTCCTGTTCCTGAATGCTGCCGGCTGCGCCGTTGCGTGCTTGGCTCTCGCGCTTGCGAAGATTCCCGATTTCCACGACGATTCCGACGAGGCGCGCCATCCTATCGCAAGCTTGAAGGCAGGTTTTGCGACGCTGAGCGCCGATAGGGGCCTGCTCATTTTGTGCGGCATCGTCATGGCGATTATGGCCATGTATACGGGCATCAACTCACTCTTCCCACTTATGACGTACGACCACTTCCACGGCGACGGCTATGCAGCTTCGCTCATCGAGGGCATATATGGCGCGTTCTCGCTTGTCGGCATCGCCATCCTGTTTATATGGGGCGGCGGCAAGCGCTTGTTGCGCGTGGTGGCGTTCTCGGGCACGTTCTCGGGCATCATCCTTATTGCTACGGGTCTTCTTTCGCCGAGTATGTTCTTCTGGTTCGCGGTGCTCACGGCAATCTCGGGCGTTGTTGAATCGATGTACAACGGCCCGCTTCTCGCCGTGGTGCAAAAGCGCGTTCCGCCCGAAAAGCTCGGTCGCGTTATGGGCCTGTTCAGCACGGTGACGGCGCTTTCTTCGCCTATCGGCTTGGGCCTCGCGGGCACCTGCGCAGAATTCACCGGCGTTGCCATGTGGTTCGTGATTTCGGGCGTGGTGGTTACGGCGGGTGGTTTGGCGATTGGCCTTTTGCCGTCGCTTCGCAAACTCGACCGCGAAGTCGCCGCCACTTTTGATGAGATCGATGTAAGAAAAACGAACCCGACGGTTGAAAACGCTGTCGAATAGGCGAAAATCCTCCTGATGAATTAATCGATGCGGCGTGTCTTCGCAGGTGCGCCGCATCGTTGTGTGAAAAGGGGCGTCTGTGGTCATTCTGGGTGCGTTGGTGAACGGCATTGCCACGGTAATTGGTGGCGTGCTTGGCTTGGTGTTCAAGCGTCGTGTATCGCAGAAGCTGGGCGATTTTCTTATGCAGGGCCTGGGCCTGTGCGTGATGCTCGTGGGCGTGCAGGGCATGGTGAAGGGGCAAAGCATCACCATTACCGTGCTCTCTATCGTTGTTGGCGGCATTCTGGGCTATTGGATCGACATTGATGCGGCGATTCACCGTTTTGGCGATTGGATTCAGCGCAAGCTCGACGCCGCATTCAAGGGGTCGACGGCGCTCGGCAACTTTTCCGACGGCTTTGTTGCCGCCACGCTGTTCATCTGCATTGGAGCCATGGCGATTCTTGGGTCGCTGCAAAGCGGCCTGCAGCTCGACCACTCCACGCTGTACGCCAAGGCCCTTATCGACATGGTCGTGGTTATGGTGATGGCCACGACGTTGGGCGTTGGCGTGCCGTTTTCAGGCGTGTGCGTGTTCGTGTATGAGGCGGCGTTGAGCTTGGCCGCCAGCGCGCTTGCGCCCCTTCTTACCGATGCCGTGATTGCCGAAATGGTGTGCGCGGGTAGCTTGTTGCTGCTCGCCATTGGCATGAACATGCTGAAAATCACCGATATTAAGGTAGCGAATTTTCTGCCCGCTGCATTTCTTCCCATTGCGCTGTGCGCGATTCCCGGCCTGATGTAGCCGAAGCGGTTCGCGCCCTTACGTGCGGCCGAAGCGCTCTTGAATTCGATTCGCCCTTGGCTCTTTTGCGGAGCCTAGAACATTTGACGCCGAGCCGTCTTTAAGATGGCTCGGCGTTTTCTTTAGAAGCCGCTATTCCGTTTCATTTCGTCGGCTTGCGCGCAGGCGGCGTTCGGGTGGGCGACGCGCGCTCCGCATGCAGTGCAGTATTTCGCGTCGTCTTGCAGTTGCGCGCCGCATTTCGTACAGAACATCGGCTACCCCTCATTTCTCGGTGCAATCTTCGTTGAACCTATCATATCGAAATCGCAACAACGAAATAGAGATGCTAACCGAGTAAAAATCGAAGCTTTCGTCGAGAGCCCGTTCTCTTTTTAGGCGCGATTCATGAGCTGATGCGGGTCATAGTCGGGCCTTCGCGCGCAGGTTTTTCTTCGGCGGAAGCTAATCGGTGTATCGCTCGATGTAGTCCAGAAGCGCCTGGCGGGAATGCAGGTCGGTTTTCGAATAAATACGCTTCACGTGCGTGTGCGCCGTGCCGGGCGCGATGCAGAGCTCTTCGGCGATTTTTGCTTGCGTAAGGCCCATGGCATAGAGCGTGAGCACTTCGGTTTCGCGGTCGGAAAGCAGGAATTGCTTCTGCATTTCCTGAGCGCTCGCACGTACGATTGCCTTGCGCATTTCGGTGCCGGGGGCAGCTTCGTCCTTAATGCCGAGCAATCGCTGCACGCTTATCGCAGTCGCTTTGGTTGCGGCGGTTTCGTCTCGTTCGAGCATAAGGAATTGAAGGAAGATGAACTGGGCGGAAATAAGCAGCAATCCGCCGCACAGCGCCGTCGGCAGCGAAGTTGAGGGGAACTGGGCGTAAAGTGCGATGCTCGTCACGCGCACGAGCGAGCGCGGAAAAATGAAAACGCCCCAGCCGGCGATTGCGTAGTAGTACGCGTCGCGGTGTCCATAGCTGGAAAACGCGATGATTAGATAGAGAATGAAGCCAGTCATGGTGACGTTCATGGCGTTGCCAAATACGGCTCCAATATCGAGTCGCTCGGGAAAGAGCGCGAACAGCAAAAGGGCGATGGATCCCAAGCCTTGCATAACGACCCAGGTGCCAATGGTCATGGCGTTCTTCTTGCCTTTGATGGTGCCCCAGAGCAGGCCAATGAATACGCCATCGATGAGAAGGGTGTATAGCAGCCGCGTGACGCGTGTGAATGGGATGGGGTCGCCGTCGGGAAAACCCTTTAAAAAGCCTATGGCGATGGACATAAGGAACGATCCTATGGCAATAATGCCGAGGAATCGCACGCTGTCGGCGTTCTTTTGAGCGAAATGGAAATAGCCGCGCGAGGTTGATTTGATATCAATTTCTGCGGGCAGCGGTTTGTGCCTTGCGGCGGCGATGGCGGCGTATTGCGCGAGTACTGCCATTGCAAAGATGAGGCAGTGAACCATGCGTGGAATGAACGAGAACACGTACAGAATCGTCTCGCTGGCGATCATGGCGCCGAACACGATGATGATGGCTGTCGTGCATGATGCGCCGCGGCAACGGCGCAGCCAATAGAACATGCAAATCCATGCCGATGCGGTTACGAGGGTCGACGCTGCCATGCGTGCCACGGTGAAGCCTGGTGCATGCGCTTCGATGAGCGCGACTGCGGCGATTCCTATTGCTTCGAGCGCGATGCAAAGGTTTGTGCTGTGGAAGATGGCGCGCTTGGGGATAGTTTTGTCGGTAAGGCCAAGCACGACCATGAGTATGAGCAACGGAACGAGCGAGATGAACGACGCCCCGTCGGTATAAATTCCTGCATCGGTCCCCATGTAGCTGCCGTATGCGCCCACAATCATGCCGGTTCGTGCCAGCATGAGCCCCATTGAGGTTGGCAGGAGGGCCAAAAGCAGCTCTTTTGTAATTTCCGTGCCGGCAATTCCTCTCTGTTGCTCGGCGGCGTTTGTCTCTTCGCCCTGATTGACGATACCCCCTTCTATCCCCTGTGCATCATGCGCGGTGCCCCCTTGCGCGTAACGGGGATTCAAACGAGGCAATTATAGCTCGAGCTTTGTACCCTATAAATGCCCTTAAAGAGGGTATAGGGGCATTTTACGTCTAGGCAATATTGGTTTCGTTGAATTGTGTTTCATTTTGATGAAGCGAAAGCACGTACGTGAGGGGGATCGCTCATGACTGATGCAAACGAGGCGGCCTGGACGGCTGAAGGGGGAAAAGCTATACCGAATGCTGCTAACGAGAGCAGTGAGGGTACAGGTTTTCAGCCGGGCGATGGCGTTGTCGAAGAGGCGAGCGAGCTTCAGGAGGCTTCATCGGCGGATCGCACGCCTGAAGAAGAATTCCTGGCCCAAATGCTTGCCGCTTCGGGGGCGACAAACTTGAAAGAGGCGGGGCTTTACGACCCTGCCGAGGTCGCTGCGGAAGAGGAGCGCATCGAGGAAGAGATGTCTCCCGAAGAGCGCCAGGCCAAAGCCGAGCATGATGCTCTTGCCGCTGCGTTCAGCATGATTCGCGAGCGTTCGAACGAAGGCAAGCTCACGACGCCCGGTACGTGGGCTGCGGCGGGCATCGTGCCCGATCATTTGATTCCTGTTGATTTTTCCGACTTGGCATTCGACGAAATTATTGCTGCACAGGCTGCGTCGGCCGCGGCCAAGAAGGTCGCCGAGGAGGCTGCGCAGGCTGTCGTAGCGGATGCGGACGCGGATGCGGTAAGTGCCGATTCCAGCGTCGAAGACGTCGCGGCATCTGACTCTAAAGCGGATGAAGCCGCTGATGAGAATGCTCCGTCTGTTGACGAGGGCGATTCCCTCGATTCTGAAATTGAGACCCCCGAATGGAAGCTTGATGACATCAAGGTGCTCGAGGGAAAGCAGACGTATCTGTACTCGAGCGACTACATGACCGACACATATGCGCACTGGGCGTTTCTTGCTGAAGAGGGCGATGACGCTTTGACGCTTGTCGATAACGCGCGCGAGGAATCTCGCCTGTATCCGCGCCCCATGCTCGCGGCATCGCTTTCGAGCAAGCCATATTATTGGAATGCCGAGCAAATCGAGCAAGCTTGGCAAGCCGTGCAGGAGTCGGGCTCGTATCCCGACATTAATACATGCGAGGCGAGCAACGGCGAGCGATATTTCTATTCGACCGATTACTTGTCCGATGCCCAGGCGAAAGCTTTGGCGGAGTGGTATTCGGTCGAACGATACATGAACGTGTAGGTGAAGTGTGTTTTCGATCAAACGTGAATTGGCTTTAACGCGCAAACGAGGCGCGTAGGAGATATGAAACGAACGGCGCTCACGGCGCCGAAGAGGGGGAACAATGAAACCGGAAGATATGCTTGGTGGAGCGCCTGTTGGCAAACCTTATATTCGTACGAGGGACGTGTTCCAAACTGACAACGATAATGGCGTTGAGGGCTATTCCGATGAGGCCCTGGCGCTTGTGGCCGATACCGAGAAAACTGGTGTGCCCGAGGGCGTGAATGCCGTTGGCATGGCGGGTTCGGCCAAACACGGTACCATTGCCGTGCAGTTGTTTGCGCGCGTGAATCCCGAGACGCATGTCATTGAACAGGCGGGCTATCGCGCACATGGCTGTTTGGCCATGATTGCCTCCGCGTGCGCAGCGGTGTATTGGATGGAGGGCAAAACGGTGGAAGAAGCCGCCGCCATCTCTGCCGACCTTTTGGCAGAAGCGCGCGGCGTTGTTCCTCGCGACAAGTCGTATACGGCTCGCTATGCGGCGTGCGCCGTTCGTGGAGTATGCGGTGACTTCTTTATTCGCCAGGGTGTCACGTTTGAGGATATGCTCGCTCGGCCGCATGCCTGCGACGACGCATCGCTCGATTGCGTGCTGTGCGAGAACTGCTCGCTGCGAAATTCTATGGTCGATTTGGAGGTCGCATCGCGTCTTCGCGCGGCAAAAGAGGCGTAACCATCATGGGAACGCAGATGAAAATAACAAAAACCGAAAAACGGCGCGTGTATTTGGACAACGCCGCTACTACGTGCGTGTCCGATACGGCATTTGAGGCCATGAAGCCGTTTTTGCGCGGTTCGTTTGGCAATCCCTCCGCGCTCTATGCGGAGGCTCGCGAGGCCCGCGCTGCGGTTGAGCGGGCTCGCGAGGAAATCGCATCGCTCATTGGCGCCGCGCCGCATGAAGTCTATTTCACGTCGTGTGGTACTGAATCGGATAATTGGGCCATAAAAGGAAGCATGCGTGCGCAGGCGAAAGCGAAGGGCCGCAAAGGCCGTTTCGTGACTTCGACGTTCGAGCATCCTGCTGTGCTGAACAGCGCGCAGGCGCTTGCTGGCGAGGGATTCGATGTCGCGTATGCGAACGTGACCGATGGCGGTATGGTCGACGAGGCGTCGTTTGCTCAGGCACTTGGCAACGGGGCTGATTTGGCCTCGATTATGCTTGCCAACAACGAAGTAGGCACAATTCAACCCATTGCCCGTCTGGGCGAAATCGCGCATGGCGCAGGCGCTCGGTTCCACTGCGATGCTGTGCAGGCGTTTGCTCACATTCCTGTGAACGTGGACGATTTGGGCGTGGACTACTTGAGCGTTTCAGGCCATAAATTCCATGCCCCTAAAGGCGTTGGTTTCTTGTATGTTCGCGAAGGCACACCTCTGGAGCCTTTCATGGATGGCGGCCATCAAGAAGGCGCGATGCGCGGCGGCACCGAAAACGTTGCCGGCATCGTTGCTATGGCAGCTGCGGCGCGTGAGGCCTGCGAGAATATGGCAAGCGACGCCGCGCACATTGCGGCGCTTCGCGACGAATTGGAATGTCGCATTCTTGCCGAAATCGCCAACACCCGGGTAAACGGTGCGGCCCCGCGCGTGCCCGGCACGTTGAACGTGTCGTTTATGGGCATCGATTCGGCTTCGCTTGTCGAGTTGCTTGACGAGCGGGGCGTGTGCGCGGCGGGCGGAAGCGCCTGCTCGAGCCATGAAGGCGAGCCCTCGCACGTACTTGTTGCGATGGGGCTGCCGTCCGAACGTACCCAGAGCGCCCTTCGTTTCTCGCTCTCGAACGAAACGACTCAAGACGATATTGACTATACGGTTGGCGCATTGAAGGCCTGCAGTGAGCAGTTGCAACCCTTCGCGCTGCTTGATCTTTCGAGTTTCTAGCTTGTTGAAGTTGCTTGTCGGTAGACGCACGAGCCGCCTAGATTGGCCGGGGTCCCGTGCAGAGCGTTCGGCTTGGGTAGAAAGCCCGCGCCCGCGTGGATGCGCCTGCGCCGCAGTTGATTTCTGGATAAGGCGCGAAAGGAGGCCGCGTCTGCGCGGAAATGCCAAAGTTTGCGTAGTCTTGGGCCTGCGCGGCTTGGGAGCGCTCGCGCCTGCGATGATGTTGGTCGGTTTGCTGCCGCGATTGAGGTATCTGAAGGCGTTCGGTGCTCGTGGAAACTTTGGCTGCGCCCAATTTAGAAAGAGCTCAGGTCTTTCTAAAATACGCCGCGATGGTCCGTTTCTCCAACAGATAGTTCGGTGCATTTACAAATAGCCGCAGTTTTGACCAGTTCGCCATGAATCGTGGTCAAAACTGCGGCTATTTGTAATCAAGACTCTGGCGCCCGCGTCCATGCTCGTCGGATAAAGACTTGCGTATTCGCGCTGGCAAAGTCTGCGTTTTCGTGTTGTCCGTGGGAAAGATTCCGTCTTCGACTCTTTTTCGATACAGACAAGATTCTGCGCCCATAGACAAGCCCCATAGGCGAGAATTCCGTCCTCGGTTCTTCTTTCTCGATATCGGCAGGATCCATGCCTATAAACCTATAAGCCTGAGTCCATAGCAAGGTACCTGACATCCCTGCCAGTATGGTTGTCTGTATAAAAAGGAAGCCCGCACAATGGCGGGCTTCCAAAAGAAGGAGCGGGCGGTGAGGGGAGGTGGGCCGCCCGCAGGGTTATGCCTAGAGCAGACCCTTGGACTGAAGGTCTTCCTTCACGTCGGTCAGGTTGTAATTGTCGAGGCTGTCGGCGGTCGGTGCGCCGGTTTTCTCGTCCCAACCGAACTCCTTGTACACCATGGTAAGGGCGGTTTGGAAATCTTCCTTTTCCATCTTATCGGTGCCAGCGGTGAAGGGCTTGATGTCAGGATCTTTCGTGAAAGGCCACTCGGTGTAAACATCATGCACGCCGCGGAAGTCGTTCGTGCCCATGCCACGCATCGTGTTGGCGCGCTGCAGGGTCATGATGGCTGCGCCGCGCTTGTAGAGCTCCTCGGTGGTGATGTCTTCGCCAGTTACTGCCTTCATGAACTTCGATTCGAGGTCGAGATCGCCACGGTAGTCGCGAGTCTTCGACGGGCTCATGGTCATAGGCCACACCCAGTTGCACAGGGTGAGGGAGTCATGCAGCACGTCGGTGACAATGGACCACCAGCAGAACTTGGCCTTGTGCTCGTTCATCGGGGTGTAGTTCTTGTCCTCGTCGATGGCGTCTTCGCCGCCCCAGACTTCCTTCGCGATTTCGCGCTTCTTCTCGATAGGCAGGCCGCAGCCCTGGAAGTTAACGGCGGAGTGAATCATGTCGTCGCGGTTGAACATCATGTTGTACACAGCGCCAACCTGGCCGAAGCACTCATGTGCATGGTGCACAGGCCAGCCGCGATAGTTGATCAGGCAGCTCGCGGTGGTGTCGAACCATTCCATGTCGTTCCAGCGCTTGCACCAAACGATAGGACCATGGCCCAGATAGCTCATTTCGTTATCGTTCTGAGCGATGTGGCGCAAAATCTTCACCATAATCGACGGGTCATCGTTTTTGAAAGCGTCCCAGTCGAACATATTGTATTCGTCCTCGGGCAATACGCGCTTAAAGATGCCCTTGGCAACGCAGTGCGCGATGTCGCGGTAGAGCTGTGCGTAGTTGCACCACAGGCCCAAATCGTCCACGGTGGAGCCGATGGCCTGGTTCCAAATAACGCCAGACTCGCTGAAGTTCTTCACGCCGCCGGCGTTTTCGCCAAGAATGCCAATCATATACAGGTACGGGAAGTTCGGCACGCAGGTGTTGCCCGTGATTTCAAAGCCGCCATGCTCGGCGGAGCCGAGGATACGCATGTCGGAATAGCAGTGAATCGGGCAGCTGTGGCAGCCATTCATCTTAATGGTGTACTTCTCGGCGTCGGGGCCGTCGTCCTTGTAAGACTTCATGCAGCGATAGCCAACAGTGTTGAGCTCGCCAGGCTTCGGCTCGCCCGTCTCGATGGCGCCGCCTTCTGCCTGAGCCCAGTACAGGCCCTTGCGCGCCGTCCAGCGGCTGCCCTTGTCGTAGTATTCGGCCCATTCCTGCTGGGTAGAAGGCACGACATGGTTGTTGTTGGAGCCCACGATGTCGGAAATCATGTAGTCGGAAAGCTCGGCGACGGCCTTCGGGTCGGCTACGTTCACGCTGCCGTTGCCTTCGATGACGATAGCCTTGCACTTCTTGGAGCCCAAAATGGAACCAAGGCCAGCGCCTGCGGAGTGGTTGCGCGAGTTAATGAGGCATGCGTAGGGAAGCAAGTTCTCGCCAGCGGGGCCGATGGCTGCAACGCAGAACTTGTTGCCATCTTTGCGACAGATGGCCTCGGTGGTTGCGCGGGTTCCCATGCCCCAAACGAAGGATGCATCTTCGATGGTGATCTTGTCGTCGAGAATCTTAATGTAGACGGGCTTGTCGGACGCGCCTTCGATAATCAGGCCATCCCAGCCAGCAAGCTTAAGCTTGGCGCCGATCATGCCGCCGCAGTGGGAATCGACAACCAAATGATCGGTGGTGTAGGTGGACAGATGCGAGAAGGTGGTACGGCCAGCCAGCGGAACGCCCGAAGCGGTGAGCGGGCCGACGGCCATGACGACCTTGCTCTCGGGGCTGAACGGATCGGTGCCCGCGGGAACCTCGTCATACATAATTTTGTTGGCCATGCCCATGCCGCCCAGGAAATATTTGTACGGGTCGGTGGACTGGGTGGTGATTTCTCCCGTGGTCAGGTTCACTCGGGCAATCTTGCCCTGCCAACCATAGGAGACATTTTCAGTTGCCATGTCTTTCTCCAAGTCTTTGCTGTGACATTGAAGCGTGCGTGCGAGGACATGTGTGCGATTGACCCCCCTTTTAGTGGTCGAATGCAGTGTGCCCCAAGCCGTGCCCTGTTTGTACCCTGTTGCAGGGTATTGTTCCTTTACCTGGCTTTTTATCCCCCTTCAGGGGACAGGGCACATGCGGTGGCATCCATTATGCAATTCGTGCGAAGCGTGCAAGGAATCGTGCGTCAATCGAAGAGAAGTGCAAAAAGGAGGAACTCTCGATGGACGAGAAGAAGGGGGAAGCGATCCTGCCTGAAGAGCCGCAGACCGAAACTGCAGCTGAGGAATCGCCCAAGGGCTTCACTCGCCGCCAGGTAGTCGCCGGAGGCATTGGCGTTGGTCTTGTTGGCCTTATCGCCGGTGGCGCATTGGCGAAATGGGGCGTCATCGAAGACACTATCGCGAGCGGTCGCATGGCCGTGAACGTTACACCGACTAAGCTTATTGTTACCGACCGTGCCCGTTGCTCGGGTTGCCAACGTTGCGAGATGATGTGCTCGCTGCGCAACGACGGTCGCGTATGCCAGACCACCGCGCGTGTGCGCGTGTGGCCGAACTATAACTTCGGCGAGGGTTCAAACGGCCCCGACGGAATCTATCGCAACTGCCAGTTCACTGTTGAGCATTGCAAACAGTGCAAAGATGCAGCCTGCATGAAGAACTGCCCGGTGCATGCCATTTATGCCGATCCCGAGACCGGTGCGCGCGTGGTCGATACCGATAAATGCATCGGCTGTGGATTGTGCCACGAGGCTTGTCCGTGGAACATGCCGCAAATCGACCCGGTTATTGGCAAATCCACGAAGTGCATCGCGTGCGGCCGTTGTGCCGTGCAGTGCCCCAACGGGGCTATCAAGTTCGTCGATTGGCAAGACATCGCCCAAGAGGCGATCGACAAGGGCATCGTTCGTACGTCGACCTTGTTCCCCGAGGCCTAACCTCGCGACCAATTTGACTTGCTTGAGAAAGGACACATCATGGATAGCATGATGACGAGGCGAGGATTCCTCGCCGCGGGTGCCAGCTGTGCGGCTTTGGCCGCAATCGGCACCTCGACGGGTTGTTCTTCCTCGCAAACCGAGCCCTTAAGCTCAGATGCCTCGGTTACGTACACCAAAGCGACGCTGTGCGCTGGTTGTGCGAATAAATGCGGCATCGAAGCTTGGGTGCGCGGTGGAAAACTGTGGCGCTTTATGGGCGCCGAAGGCCATCCGCATTCTGGCGGATATATGTGTGGCCGTGGCCAGGGCCTGCCTTCGCTCACGACTTCCGAAGATCGCGTGACCGAGCCCATGAAAGCCGACGGCAAAGGTGGCTTTGCCAAGGTGAGCTGGGATGATGCTCTTGCTGACATCGCCAGCCACATTACGGGCGCGGGCAGCAAGGTAGCGCTGTTCCAAGATGGCCGCGCAACTGATGCGTGGTATGCGAAACGCTTCATGGCTTCTGTTGGTTCGCCGAACTACTATGACGATTCCGCGCTTACCAATGCCAATATCGATGCTGCGTATAAGGCCCTTTTGGGTACGACGCCGGTGTTCGACACCGCCAACGCCGAATACATCGTGCTGCTCGACGCGAGTGGCGACGAGACGGTGCGCCCGGTCGAGGTCAAGGAATTCCAGAAAGTTCGCGAAAACGGCGGCCATGTAATGGCCGTTGACCCGCGCAACGCTGGCGCCGATATGCTCGCCGACGAGTGGGTCGCTGTGCGTCCCGGCTATGAGTTGGCATTTTTGCTGGGCATCATGGGCGACATCGTCAAGAAGGGCGATTTCGATGCGAGCTTCGTCGAACAATATGGCGAAGGCTTCGAAGAATTCCACGCTGCGATGCTTCAGTATTCGCCCGAATGGGCTGCTGAGAAGTGCGGCGTGTCGCTTGACACGATTTATTCCGCGGAGCGAGGTCTCGTGAAAGCCGCCCCGCATTGCCATGTCGATGTTCGCCCGGGCGCGCTGCTTGGCTGCGGCTACGCGACGAGCCTTGAGACCGTACGCTGCGCTGTGCTGCTCAACGCCATGCTTGGCGCCGTGAACCAGACGGGTGGCATGTTCCTGGCGAAAGTCCCCGCTGTGGACGAGAGCGTTTTCGAGAGCGCGCCGTTCACGAAGGTTTCCGCTTCCGGCGACGGCATTGCCAAGGCTGGAGAACTTGGCAATGCGAGCTGCCAGGATGCATTGGGCGCCGCTGCCAAGGGCGCTGCCGATGTGGCGCTGTTCGTTGAGTGCGACCCCGCGGCCGACTGGGCCGATTCCGCTAAGGTTGAAGAAAACCTGTCCGGCATTGGCTTCAAGGTCGTCATTGATTCGGTTCTCACCGAAACCGCGCAGAAGGCCGATTATGTGCTTCCCGCTGCGACTTACCTTGAGGTCGAGAGCGTTGTTGCTCCTGTCGCGGCCGAGTGGTCGGTTGCAGAAAAGCGCAACCAGGCCGTGGCTCCCGCGGGCGAGGCTCGCGCCGTCTACCAGATTTTCACTGATCTGGCGAAGGCGTGCGGCAAGGGCGACGATTTCGCCTTTGGACTCGATGATGTCAACAATGCCTTCTGCAAGGCCTATGGTATTACGCTCGACGGCTTGAACGATACCGCGTGCTGCGCAATCCCCGGTGCTTCGGTGCTCGCGGGCGATGCTCCCGCCATTGGCACCGATTCGGGCAAGATTCCGTTTGCAAGCGACGCGTTCGAGAAGGCGGGCTTGGCTCGCGTTCCTCAGTACGCTGATCCTACGGTTGCCCCCAACGATCATATGCCGCGTCTTATTACGGGCGCCCAGAGCATGCAGACGCGCACGTATACTGCCGATGCCGACAAAATTGCGGCGCTCGCGAAAGATTCCGGTGCGGAGCGTGCATGGCTCAACCCGCAAACGGCGACCAACTTTGGTATCGCCGACGGCGATGAGGCCGAGCTCTCTACCTCTACGGGCAAGATTCGCGTGAAGGTTCGCGTGACGAGCCTCATCAATCCAGAAGCGGTGTACGTACCGCCTCACTATGGCATTGAATCGAAGGAAATGGCGCAGGCAGCCGGCTATGGCGCAAGCGTGTGGGACATCGTACCGCGCGCGAGCGACGCTGCGACCGGCGCGGGCATGGTATGCGAGGTGCCCGTCGAGATCAGGAAGGTCGGTGCATAAGCTATGGCCCGATACGGAATGGTGATCGACACGACCAAGTGCATCGGCTGCGGCGCCTGTCGCTTGGCGTGTCAGAATCAGAACGATTTGCTTTCGAGCATGCCGTTCGTGAAGTTTTCTGAAGTTGAGACGGGCGTATACCCGACGGCTTCTTTGCAAGTGGTCCCTTCGCAGTGCATGCATTGCGAAGATGCGCCGTGCCAGGCGGTTTGCCCCACCGGCGCGACGTATACCAACGAAGACGGCATCGTGTGCATCGATCATGGTCGCTGCATCGGCTGCAAATACTGCATGGCTGCGTGCCCTTACCAGGCGCGTGTGGTTGACGAGCGCACGGGCGCGGTCGACAAATGCCGTTTCTGCACTGTGAGCGCACTCAATGGCACCGAGATGTCGACGTGCGTGACGGCGTGCCCGGCAGGCGTGCGTGTGTTCGGCGATTTGGATGACCCCGATTCGGAAGTCTCCAAGGTTCTTGCCGCGACGCATGCGACCCCGCTTTTGGGCGATGCGACCAAGTCCAAGATTTTCTACGTAAGGTAGGTGGGCGAACATGTCATTTGAACCAGTTTGGGGCGCACCTATTGCGTGGTACCTCTTCCTTGCAGGCTTGGGCGGCGGCGCCTTCATCACTTCGGCGTTCTTGCGCTGGAAGCATCCCGAGGCGCATGGCATGCGCTTCGCTGGCCACATCATTGCTCCTGTGGTCGTTATCATCGGCTTGTTCTTGCTGATGTTCGACGCTGAGGCCGGTTTGCACAACCCGCTGCGTTTCGCGCTGCTTCTGCATAACCCGTGCTCGGTTATGACCTGGGGCGTTGTGTTCCTGGCGGCATTCGTGATTATCGCGCTTATCACGCTTCTGCTCGACTGCTTGAAGAAGCAGGTGCCTGTGTGGCTTGAAATCGCGGGCTCGGTGTTTGCGGTATGCGTTGGCGCATACACGGGCGCTTTGCTCGGCGTGTGCCAGACGTTCCCGCTGTGGAACAACGCTTTGCTGCCGATTCTGTTCTTGGTTTCGGCGGTTTCCACGGGCATGTCTTCGGTGCTGCTTGTGGGCGGCCTGAAGTTCCCCAAGGAATTCGATAGCGTTGGAGTGCTGAAGAAGTTCCACTATTGCTTCCCGATTATCGAGCTTGTGTTGGTGGCTTCGCTGTGCTTCATCACGAGCTACAACTCCGTTGCCGGTTTCGAGTCGGTGATGAGCCTCGTGTGCGGCAACTGGGCGGTTTTGTTCTGGCTTGGCTTCATCGTGGTTGGCCTGGTTGCGCCTACTGCGGTTGAGACGTGGCTTTTGTTCATCTCGAAGCCCGGCTTTGAGGAAACCCCCAAGGCGCACTACATTGGCGCTGCTGCCGATGCGGGCGTGCTTATCGGCGGCTTCCTGCTCCGCTTCCTTATCGTGGTTGCGGCGCTGCCGGTGGCTTTGGTGTAGTTGCTTCTCCGTTCTGACGAACGGTAAACGAAGTTTTCGCTATGTGCGAATGGGGCGCTCGCTTTGAAGGCGAGCGTCCCTTTTTTGTGCCCCTCGACCTGTTAAATGCTCGTAGCGTTTAACAGGTCGAGATGTTTCCCTTTCCTTTCTTAGACCGACTCAATGGTTTTGATATTTGTGGGCAATTGGATTGTTGAACGCTACGAGCATTAACGTGGGCATCTAACGGGTCCACCAAGACGGGTCCTCAAAGCTAATGGCTCGGGCTTCGTGGGAGCGCGGCCAGCAACCGGCAAACGCTATGAGCATTTAACGGCTTTCGGGCAACGGGTGGAGTTTTCGCATTTTGGGGCCGCTGGGTGGTAAAATCGCGCAATCATATGCTGCGGGCGGCAGGCGGGGTGGCCTGTACGCTGCAATCGGGCAGTTTCTCGCGAACTTTTATCGCGAACCCGGGAGCCTATTCGAAAGAACAACTGAACATGAGCATCGTAGAGATCGTTCTTTTGGGCGTTGCGTTGTCCATGGACGCCTTCGCCGTAACCATCTCGAACGCCTTCTGCTATCCGAACGCCTCGCGCGCACGCTTGCTTGCGCTGCCGGTCGCGTTCGGCGTCTTCCAGGCGGGAATGCCGCTGCTTGGCTATTTCCTGGGCGGCGTCGTGGGCGACTTCATCGAAACGTACTCGGGCATCATCACGCTGGTGATTCTTGGCTTTATCGGCGGAAATATGATTAAAGAAGGCGCGTGCGCCCTGCGCGGCGGCGGTGATGGGGAAGAGGAAGTTTCAGAAAATGACAACGCGCTGACGCTCAAAGTGATTTTGGTGCAGGCCGTAGCTACGAGCATCGATGCGTTCGCTGTGGGCGTGAGCCTGCGCGCAGTGAGCGTTGCCGTAGCGCCCGCGGTAAGCATTATCGGTGTTACGACGCTCCTCTGCTGCATTGTGGCATTGGCCATCGGCAAGCGCTTCGGCCATTTGCTGGGCGATCGCGCACAGATTGTCGGCGGCGTGGTGCTCGTTTTTATCGGCATCAAGGCGATGTTCTAAGGTTTCGCCGTTCTGGCGAACGACATAAGTTGCCGGCGCTGTAAGCGGCCATGGCAGCGCATTTTGGATTCGGCCTTCGACTCGCGCACTGAAAGTGCGTGTCGCCTTGGTTTCGCCCGAGCCGCATTCGCCGGCCGCTTTCACTGATTTTGGTGCGAATGTGTCTCTGCCTGCGTTCTTACGGTCTTACCGTGAATGCGCGCGAATTGGAGTACAATTCTAGGTTGCCTATATGAATCAATCGGCCGAAAGGATTGCGCCATGAGCGAAGAGCTGTATGTCGACGGACTGGGGCTGGCCCCCGGAGTCATGGAAACCATCGTCGCGATCGCGGCCAAAGAGGTTGAGGGCGTTGCCAGCGTTGGCTCGTCTACGTTCACGGGCTTGCGTTCCCGCTTCGCCGCAAAGCCGGCTGGCCAGGGTATTGATGTGAGCATGAACGAAGAGCAGGGCGTCGACGTAGCTGTGCATATCGACGTCTTCTACGGCAAGCCCATTCCGCAGGTTGCCGAAGCCGTTCGCCAAACCGTCGCCGATGCTGTGGCAACACAGGTCGGTTTCACCGTATCGTCGGTCGATGTGTATGTCGACGGCATCCGTTTCAATAACTAGTTAGCAAGGTTCCAATTCGCATGAGCAACGTATCTAAACGAATTCTCGCACGTCGCGCTGCGGTGCAGATTCTGTATCAAAGTGAAATCACTGGCGTGCCCGCCGACAAGCTGGTCGACGAAGGCTTGGTCCCCGAAGAGGCCAAGGCGAATGAATATGCGCGCGAATTGGTGTGCGGCGTTTCCGCGCATCGCGCCGAGCTCGACCGCGCGATTGGCGAAAGCTCGCAAAACTGGGCCATCGACCGCATGCCCGTGGTCGACCGCTCCGTTCTGCGCCTCGCTGTTTACGAGATGCGCTACGTTGACGACGTTCCGCAGTCTGTCGCCATCAACGAGGCCGTTGAGCTCGCCAAGGCATTTGGCGGCGAAGACGATTCCCATCGCTTCGTGAACGGCATTTTGGGTCGCCTGGCTCGTTTGTCTGAAAGCGAGCAGGATGTTGCCGCGGAGGCTCCGACCGAGGAGGCCTCTGAAGGCGTTGCCGAGGCTGCGCCCGCCGAGATTCCCACGATGGGCATTCTTTCCGACTTTAAGCCCGCTGAAGCCGATTCGGCCGAAAACGTCGAGTAAGGCTCGCTATGGGCTTGGAATCGCTCGATCGCGAGGCGTTCACGCAGATTCGCGATCGTCTCGATGAAATCGCGACGCAGGTGCGTGGCGACGATATGCCGCTCGATGCGGCGCTCGATTTGTACGATGAGGCCGTGAAGCTGGGCATGAAGGCGGCCGAACTGCTCGAAACGCTTGACGCCTCCGATAGCGATGCGCCTTCTTCGGAAGGCGCGATGCAGCGCTAGGCGCGCAAGGCATCCGCGAGGTGCCGAATTTGAATACGGAGATTGGGAGTTCCTTAATGGAGAGCCATCGCATTCTCGATATGATTTCGTCCCCCGCGGACTTGAAGCTCCTCACCAACGAGGAGCTTTCCATACTTGCATCTGAAATTCGCGAGCAAATTATTACGACCACGTCGAAAACGGGCGGCCATGTGGCGCCGAGCCTTGGCGTAGTCGAACTTATTCTGGCATGCCACAGCGTGCTCGATTGCCCTCATGACAAGCTGCTTTTCGATGTGGGCCACCAGTCGTATGCTCATAAGCTCGTTACGGGCCGCTTGGGCGAGTTCGACACTTTGCGCCAATTCGGGGGCATGTCTGGCTTCCCAAAGGCGAGCGAAAGCGAATACGACGTGCACCCTTCCGGCCATGCGTCCGATTCGGTTTCGGTGGCGCTGGGCCTGGCTATGGCACGCGATCTGAATGGCGGCGATGAGAAAATCGTTACCATCATCGGCGATGCGTCGCTTTCGGGCGGCATGGCGTTTGAGGCCCTCAATCAGCTGGGCCAGTTGCAAACGCCCATGGTCATTATTCTGAACGACAACGAGATGTCTATCTCGCGCAACATAGGTGCGCTCGCTCGTTATTTGGGCGAAAAGCGTGCGAGCCGCGAATACACGCGTACGCGCGATTCGGTGCAAAGCGTACTCGAGGCAAGCGGTCCGCTTGGCCGCGGTCTGGTCGATTTGGGCCGCAACGCGAAAGATTCCTTCAAACAAATGGTCATTCCGGGCGAGATGCTCTTCGAAAAGCTCGGCATCACGTGCACGGCACCCATTCCCGGTCACGATATCGCCGCGCTCAAGCGCGCGTTGCGCGTGTGTCTTAAGGCCGACGGTCCCACGCTTTTGCATGTGGTCACCAAGAAGGGCAAGGGTTATGAACCCGCCGAAGAAAACCCCAGCAAATTCCATGGCATTGGGCCATACGACATCGCGACGGGCGAAGTGAAGAAGGGCTCAAGCTCCGCCCCGAAGTACACGAGCGTATTCTCGAAGGCTATTGTCGCTGAAGCCGAGCGCGACCACGATATTGTCGCCATCACGGCTGCCATGAAAGATGGCACGGGCTTGGCCGCGTTCTCTGAGAAATTCCCGAAGCGATTTATTGATACGGGTATTGCCGAGGAACATGCCGTCGCGCTTGCGAGTGGCTTGGCGCTTGGCGGGAAAAAGCCCGTCGTGTGCATTTACTCGACGTTCATGCAGCGTGCGTTTGACCAGCTCGTAATCAATAATGCCCTTGCGAATACCAATGTGGTGTTTTGCCTCGATCGCGCAGGGCTCGTGGGCGACGATGGCCCTACGCACCACGGCGTGTTCGATATCGTATATGGTCGCATGGTTCCTGGCGTTCGCATGATGGCTCCTTCCGACGAGGCCGAGCTCGTGCATATGCTCCATACGGCTTTGGCGCTCGAGGGCCCGGTTATTCTTCGTTGGCCGCGCGGCGAAGCGCGGGGCGTCGAGCTTCCCGCTGTGCCCCAGGTACTTGAAGAGGGCAAATCTCGCACGACGCGTGAAGGTTCCGACGTGGCTATTCTCGCGTTCGGTCGCATGGTGCAAGAGGCGGAAGGCGCCGCCGATATCCTTGCCAAGGAAGGCGTTTCCGTGCGCGTTGTCGATATGCGTTGGATTAAGCCGTTTGACGAGGAGGCGGTTCGCAAGGCCGCGCTCGAATGCAAGCTCGTGTGCACGGCTGAAGAAGGCGCCATTGAAGGCGGCATTGGCGAAGGCATTCTGGAGGCTCTTGCCGCAAACCCGCCGGCGCAGGTGCCGCCCGTGCTCACGTTTGGCATTCCTGACGAATTCGTTGAGCAGGGCAAGGTGCCTCAGCTGCACCATATGCTCGGCATCGATTCGTGCGGCATGGCTGCTCGCATTCGCGAGAAATACGCGGAGCTGTAGGCGTGGCGAAGAAAACTGCGCAGCCGGGTGCGCCGCAACCTAAAAAACCGAAACAGAAGAAAATCCGCTTGGACGATTTGCTCATTGAGCGCGGCTATTTCGCCGATAGGGGTGAAGCGTTGCGCGCGGTTCTCGCGCATGAGGTGCGTGCGAATGACGTGTATTCTACAAGCGCTGCGGTATTGGTGAGCCCCGATGCCGATGTGTTTGTGCGCAATCGTCGCGCCTATGTGAGCCGTGGCGGGCACAAGCTCCAAGGGGCGCTTGATGCGTTCGCTCAAGATGTGCGTGGCGCACGCTGTATCGATATCGGTTCATCGACGGGCGGTTTTACCGACTGCCTGCTTCAGGCGGGCGCCGCCGAAGTCGCGTGCGTCGACGTGAACTACGGACAGCTCGCGTGGAAGCTCCGCGAAGATGAGCGTGTGCGCGTGTTCGAGCGCACGAATATCAAAACGGCCGTTCCCGCCGAGCTTGGCGCGCCGTTCGATATCGTCGTGGCCGATTTGTCGTTCATTGGCTTGGCCGGATTGGCCGACGTATTCGCTGCATTGTGCGCGCCTGGCACGGTGTGCTTGCTGCTCGTGAAGCCCCAGTTCGAAAGCGCCCACGACGAAACCGACCGCGGCATCGTGCGCGATGAATCGGTTCGACTGCGCGTCGTGAAGGAAGTTTCCGATGCTTTCGCTGCAGTCGGCTTCTCGATTGAGGGCGCGGTAGAAAGCCCCATCAAGGGTGCTGAGGGCAACGTGGAATATCTTGTTAAGGCCGTCTATCAGGCATAGGTTGCATGTCGCGAGCCCGAGGCACGGTGTGCGCTGAAGTGAACGCCGCCCGTGCCGTTGGGGGTGTCGTTCGCGGCATTCGAGCGTTGATTCGCGCGCGGTCGTGCCGCTCGGATGCCGCCGTTGTTTAGCTTCCGTCGTTGCCACGTACGTACCGCTGCACCACTTGGGTGCGCCCCTGGTGCCGTGCGATCGGGGTCAAGAGCGTCTCGCTCGAACTCGTCTTTTAAACAATCCATACAGAAGATGACCGCCATAAAAGGCGATTTTCTTTTGTCGCTCTGTCCTCTCCGAAATTAATGATATAAATTCCTAATTAGTATTCCATTTTTCTTTTATTCGGTCTAATATGATATCTAGTTGTTAACATATAAGCAACGACACAAGGGGGTAAGGAAATGGATGCGTTGTTTGACGTGGCGCTGCTCTCGCGAATTCAGTTCGCGGTAACGGTGGCCTACCATTTCATATTCGTTCCGCTTTCGATAGGCTTGGGCCTTATCACGGCGATTTTTGCGACGAAGTATTATCGAAGCCGCGATGAAAAAGATGGCGCCGCCATGCATTTCTGGGTGCGCATCTTCACGGCGACGTTTGCCATTGGCGTTGCGACAGGTATCACCATGGAGTTCTCTTTTGGAACCAACTGGGCCGATTACTCGCGCTTCGTAGGCGATATTTTCGGTGCGCCGCTTGCCGCCGAGGCCCTGTTCGCCTTCTTCCTGGAATCGGTTTTCCTTGGTGTTCTTCTCTTTGGCGAAAAGAGAGTGTCGCCTAAGTTCTACACGGTGTCGGCGTGGCTTGTGTGGGCGGGTTCGTGCTTGAGCGCGCTGTGGATTCTGATCGCCAATTCGTGGATGCAAACGCCGGCTGGCGCCGAGCTTGCGAGCGATGGTTCGAAGGCCGTTATCACCGATTTCCTTGCGGCGGCTTTCAATCCCTCGATTCTGCCGCGTTATACGCACGTGATCGTGGCGCTGCTCATTTTGGGCGCATTCGTGTCCATGGCGGTTGGAGCGTGGTATTTGCTGAAGGGCAAGCACTCCGATTTTGCGATGAAAACCGTGCGCATTGGCGCCGTGGTAGGCATCGTCGCATCGTGCGTGATGATTGTGACGGCCCATGCTTCGGCGGTGGAGGTTTCGGAAGAGCAGCCCACGAAACTGGCCATGATGGAAGGCATGTATAACGACGAGGTGCCGCCGCTGTACGCTTTTGGCTGGGTTGACGAAGAAAGCCAGCAGGTCATTACTCCGTTCGCAATTCCTGGCGGCACGAGCTTCTTGGCAACGGGCACGTGGGATGCCGAATATGCCGGCCTTAATTCGCTCGCCGAAACCGAAAAGTATGGCGAGATGAACGTCGCCGACATGCCGGTGAATTTGGTGTTCCAGTCGTATCACCTGATGGTTGCGATGTATGGCCTCATTATGCTCACCGCGATTCTTGCGATTGCGTTCTCGATGCGTGGTGGGCGCATTGCCACCATGCGTTGGCTACAGAAGCTCCTCGTCGTATCTCCTCTGTTCCCGTTTATTGCCATTCAGGTTGGTTGGATTACCGCCGAAGTCGGCCGCCAGCCATGGGTCGTGTATCCGTCGACGTCGGGTCCCGATGGCGTGAGCCTTCTTACGAATAACGCCATATCGCAGGCGGTATCGGCGCCCGAGCTGCTGCTCACGCTGGCTTTGTTCGCAGTGGTGTATGCGTTCTTGTTCATTGGCTGGGTGCGCGTGATTTCGCACTTCATTAAGCGCGGCCCCGTCGATGCCGTTGCGGCTGTTGAGAGCGCCGCACCGGCAGCGCCTGCTGCGAAGACCTGCGATGCAAAGGATGGTGAATAGCGATGAGCGCTCTCGCTGTACTGTGGTTTTTCTTGATATTCGTGCTTATCGCGGGTTATTTCGTGCTCGATGGGTTCGATTTGGGCGTAGGCGTACTCTATCGTGCGCTTGCGAAAACCGACGCCGAACGCGCCCTTGTGCGTCGCAGCATCGGCCCTGTGTGGGATGGCAACGAGGTGTGGCTGCTCACGGCGGGCGGCGCGCTGTTTGCTGCGTTTCCCGCGGCGTACGCCACGACGTTTTCGGGGTTTTACCTGGCGGTCATGCTCGTGCTCTTCGGCCTGATTGTGCGTGCGGTCTCGCTTGAGTTTGGCGCGCACGACCCGAAGTGGGGCCGCGCGTGGGATGCGTGCTTTACAATCGGTTCGTTTTTGCCTGCCCTGCTGTTAGGTGTGGCGCTCGGCAACGTGATTGCCGGCGTGCCGCTTGCGGCGAACGGCGACTATGCGGGCGTGCCGCTGCTTGGCTTGCTTTCGCCGTTTACGCTCGTCGTTGGCGCGCTGGGATTTGCGATGTGCATGGCGGCGGGTGCTGCATGGGTGGCGCTGAAGACTGAACGCACGAGCGCAGTGCATGGGCGTGCGGAAAAGCAGCGTCGCGTGTGGCACGTTGTGGCCCTCGCGCTGTTCGTGGTGGCGACTGTGCTTGCATTTGCCGTGGTGAAACCTCAGTTCGCCCCGGGCATGCTGGTCGCGGGTGCGATTTTTGCCATCGCTTTCGTCGTGTGTATTGCGGCATCGATTGCTCAGGCGAAAAAGGGCAACGATCTGGCCGCCTTCGTTCTGCAATCAATCGCGGCGGTATGCTTGGTGGCGTTGACTGCGGTGTCGTTGTTCCCGAATTTAGTTGTTGCGGCACCTGGCAGCGTGGGCGAATCCATTACGCTCATGAACGCCGCGTCGTCCGATACGTCGCTCGCATGGATGACGGGCATTGCCTGCATCGGCGTGCCGTTGGTGCTGGTGTACCACGTGATTGCCTATCGCGTGTTCAGCGGGCGCATTGCTGAAGAGGATGTGGCTTAAATGGGCGGCATGGCGAACAAGAAGGGTGCCTCTCAAAGGCGCAGGAGCGTTGTTGGGGAGCGGGGGAGCTCTGCCAATGAGCAAGGGGGTGCATCGGAAAAACGCCTCTACGAGAAATGGCTCTCGATGCTCTGCGTAGGCATGGCGATCTTTGGCATTGGCGTGATGCTCGTGGGCTATAAAGCTCCAACGGTGGGGCTGGTTGCGACAGTTGTGATGCTCATAGGCGCATCGGCGCTTTTCGCGATCAAGGCGAAGCAGAACATGCGAGAGTAAGCGTGCCCTGGCGCCCTGCCGCTTCGCGCCTTGTGCGTGGCGGCGGGCAAAATCGCGACAATGTGCCACCCGTAAGGAAAGGCGAGTCGTTTTGGACGGCTCGCCTTTTTTGTGTGAGGGGCTGAATGAAGTTGCCGAGTTGGGTTGGTTTGCTTCGATGCGGATAGCTAGAGGTCTTTTCGCTGGTAAATCGTCGTGCTTATGGCGCAGCTTAGAGCGAAGAGCGCAAGCGATACGACGGTCAGCGAAACGAACAGAAGGCTTAAGTGGGCATCGGCCCAGGTGTCGAGATTGTGCAGCAGCATGGGGTCGAACGTCTGCTTCAGCATCGCGAGGCAAATGCAGAAAAAGAGAACGGCGAAGCACATGAAATAGCGTACGCCTTTCGTGGCGCCGAATTTGATGAGGAACGGCTCGCCAATGGCCACCATGATAACCACTGAGAAAGTTGCGAAAAGTGACCCTGCTGCCACCTCGGTCGTTGGCATTGTTTCGAATTCGTGGACGAACGAGGGCAAAATGGCATTGAGCGCGATGCCAAGCATCGTCGCGCACGCCGCGGCGATGAGGGACGCGAGAAGAATCGAGCCATATCGCGCGGCAATAACATCGCGACGTGAGAAAGGCAGCGATGCACGATAACGTTTCCAGCCGTTTTGGTCGTCATATGAGGTGAGCGAGAACATGGAAATCATAGGAACCATGGCGCTCACGCAGGCGACCGCTGGAATGCAATTGCCCATAGCCAACGCCATAATGGCACAAACAGGCACGAGTATCACGGCGAATGCCGGCATGAAGGTGCTCAAGATGACAAATTCCGATTTCAATGCCGCTTTCATTGTGTGATTCCTTTCAACGTAAAGCGCAGGTAGTCTTCGATTGATGCGTGGTCGCAGGGGATTTCAGGAAATGCTTCGGAGAACTCGAAGCGGTTGGGCACGAGCACGTCGCAACTGAATTCGCGTCGCTCAACGAGCGCTTCTTCGACGCATTCGAGAATCGTGTGAGCCTGTTCTGCAGTGCAATGGGCGACGCCTGCCATGTCGGTAATTTCTTCGCGAGGCATATTGAAAATGATGCGGCCGTCATCGATGGCCACAACGCGATCGGCAATGCGGTCCAAATCGCTTGTGATATGGCTCGACAGCAACACGCCGTGGCCTTCCTGGGTGGCGAATTCGCGCAAGGTGGCGAGTACGTCGTCGCGAGCGATGGGGTCGAGCCCCGCGGTGGCTTCGTCGAGCACGAGCAAATCGGCCTTGTGCGAAAGCGCCACGGCAAGCTGCAGTTTCATGCCCATGCCGCGGGAGAGATCCTTCACTTTCGCCTTGCGATAAAGCGAAAACTGCTCGGCGAGGCGCCAGAACTGCGCTTTGTCCCAGGTGGGGAAGGCGGGCGCGAGACAGCGCTCCATCTGTGCAATGGTGAATTCCGCTGGATAGGGGCAGGTGTCGAACACCACGCCGATGCGTGAGCGCACGTGGCGCTGTGTGCTGTCGGGCGCATTCGGGCCGAAGGGCTCGCCGAACAGGCGCACCTCGCCGGCATCAAGTTTCATGAGCCCCAACGCGGCTCGAATAGTTGTGGTTTTGCCCGCGCCGTTTGCGCCGACGAAACCGACGATCTCGCCTGGCGCTACGGCAAGGTTCACGTTGCGCAGCGCGAAGCTGTCGCCAATCTGGCGCTGTGCATCTTTGATTTCCAAAAGGTTCGCCATGATGCCGCCTTTCTATTCATGCGTTTCGGGGGCTACGAGGTCAAGCGCCTTATGCAGATCGGCGCGGGTAACGCCGAGCGTTTCGGCGAGCGCCGCCGCTTGTGCGAGCAGCGCTTCCATGCGTCGCAGTTCTTCTTCGCGCAGAAGCCCTTGATTGCCTGCTGCGACGAAGCAGCCCTTGCCCTGGACGGTTTCGATGAAGCCCGCTTCCTCTAAATCGGAGTAGGCGCGCTTGGTGGTAATGACGCTCACGCCGAGCCCGTTTGCAAGGGCGCGAATCGATGGCAGCTTCTCGCCACTCACCAACGTGCCCGCCAAAATATGCGCTCGAATCTGCGACGCGATTTGCTCGTAGATGGGCTTGTCGCTCGAGTTGGATAGGATGATGTCCACGATGGTTCCTTTACGTGTATATAACCGGTAAGCACAGTATATATACACTATGCACAGTTGCGCAAGCCAAATTTCGAACAAAATCGAATTGGACGATTCATCAGGCGATATATTCAATTGTATTGATTGCCTCTTCGCTATTGAAGAAACCCGCTTTGTTTGAGGCTAGAAACAATCCTCGTCATTGGCTGTTTGTTTCTCTTCGCACGTCTTCGTGCCCAAAATCTCAAACAGCTCTTCGCGCGAGTGAATGTCGAGCTTTTGGTAAATATGGCGTATATGGGCTTTGACGGTGCCGTTGGCTACGATGAGTTCATTTTCGATATCGGAAATCGTTTTGTGTTGTGCGAGCAGCAGCAAAACTTCCTGCTCGCGCGCCGATAGGCCTTTTTCTTTCGAGATGGCATCGCAGCGATCGACGAGCGCATGTCTTTTTTCAATGGGGTCGCTGCCGTTTTCGGCATAGAGGAACTTCGCGCCCCAGCGGCTTGCCAGCTCGCGTTCCGAGAACAGGATGACCGTGCCGCCGATGATGGCGAGAAGGGCGGCGCCCGAAGACACAAGGTCGCCGTTGAGGGATGAGGGCGCGATGGCGTCGATGCCCGCATCGACGTAGCGTCCGAGCATCATGAAGAGCGCGCGAACGCCGCGCTCAATGCCGAAGAGCCATATCGCCGAAACGCCGTAACGGTAGCAGATGTTGGCCAGAATGAGCATGATGAGAATCGAGAATGCCGTATAGCCTCCGGTGGCGCAGAAGTTGCCCCAGAACGAGTCGAACAGGCCCAATGCCGAAGGAATGATGAGCGCGCCCGCCATAAGCGGCAGGGCCGTGCGGTATATGGTGCCGAAGTCGAAGTTCTTGCCCTGCAGAACAACGCCCACCATAACCACGAGCGCGGCCGCGACGGTGCCCAGTGCCGAATGGGGGCCGAACGTGCCTGCATAGAGGTATTTCTCGAGCAGCCCGTAGGCGAAAGCGTAAATCGCCATAAGGATGATGATTTTCCAAGGCACGGAGAACTTGGCCCATGTGGTGCTTGGCAGATTGTCGCCCGGAAGCACATTGAAGCTTCGGGCGGCGCACAAAAGCGAGAATATCGGCAAAATCGAGGTCATGACGAAGAGCCATGGAATGGCGAAACCGCGGTAGATATATATCATGAGGGCGCCTACGATAATTGACCCCGAATAATAGAAGGCCACACGCATGGGGTTCATGCATCCATAGAGCTCGCTCCAAATAAGGATCATGAGCGCAATGCCTATGCCGCCCGCAATCGACGCGACGATGGCAAGGTGTTCGGCGATTCCTGGATAGAACAATGATGAAAACGTGCACACGGTTGCGAGGGTGAGTAGCGTGCCGCAAAGCACCCAGGCGGCGTGTTTCGAATAGAACGGGGAAACCTTGCGCGCTCCCAGCGCGCAGCCCAAAAGAACGATGCTCATAACAATATCGAAGAGGTCTCGCGTCGCGAAGTGTGCCGACGGGAAGTCGACGAACGATCCGACGAAGACGATTTCGATCCATGCGCGATAGATGCCGAGTCCCAAAAAAGCGAGCGGTAAAAACCCCGCCGAGCTAAAAGGTACGTTTGCGTTGCGTATGACGCGATCTTTTTGATTTCTCATGGTGCCTAAACCCCTCCTGGCACGTAACCTTGCCCACCATTATAGGGCTCTCATTGCTGCGGCAGGACAGCAAGCTGGATAAAACAGTTGTTGTAGAAAGAAAGAAACGACTGTTCAATTGGGGTGTTATAGGGGCGTGTTACATATTTAAACCCAGAATCTGCCCTGTGCGGTCGATTACGCAGCCTTTTTTCGGGCATATGGTGCAGCTATGCCGACGGGGCAAAAGGGATCGCACAATGTGCAGGGCTCCGTCGAAACGAGAATGAACAAGGAGGGTTTCATCATGAAGGAAATGAGCCGTAGGGATTTGTTCAAAATCGGTGGAGTCGCAGCCGCTGGCGCTATGGGCGCTTCGATGCTCGCGGGCTGCTCGCCTTCTGGCGAGAAGAAATCGGAAGGCGGAAACGCCGCCGCCGACGACAAGAAGGTCAACGATATCGCAGGCCATTATCGCGCTGGCACGCCGTCGTTCCTTTCTGCGCCTGACCCCATTACCGATATCAAAGAAACAAAGGAATACGATGTCGTGATTGTCGGCGCTGGCGCTGCAGGCGTTCCTGCCGCGATTTCCGCCAAAGAGGCTGGCGCGACCGTTGCCCTTATCCAGAAAGAAGCGACTGCGATTTCTCAGGGTAATACCGCTACGGGCATTCTTCTTGACGGTTCCGACCCCGCGGGCGTTTCCGCTGTTGTATCGACGCTGCTCAAGGAGCACCAATTCCGCGGCAACCGTGCCCAAGTTGAACTGTGGGCCAAAAATTCCGGCGAGGCGATTACGTGGATCTTCGAGCTTGCCCAGAAGGTCGGCGCCCAGGTTTCCGATACGACCAAAAAGTGGACCTCTGCGGTGAAAACCGTGAATGGGTATCCGTTGAGCTATCTGTCCATCGATTTCGGCCCGAAGCCCTATAACACGGGCGACGGCATGCGCGCCTTGGCCGACTATGCCGAAGAGCAGGGCGTCGAGATTTTCTATAACACCGAGGCGAAGCAGCTCGTGGGCGATGCCGACAGCGGCATCACGGGCGTTATCGCCAAGGGCGCCGATGGCAATATCCAGTTCAATGCCAAGAAGGGCGTTATTCTTGCCACGGGCGATTACCAGAACGACGACGAGATGATGGATTACTATCTGCCCGACCTGCATTACTTGGGTCGCAAGCAGAACAACAAGACTGGCGACGGCATTAAGATGGCCGTGTGGGCTGGCGGCCAAATCGAGCCGATTGCCCATACCAAGATGCTGCACGACTTCGACGCCGGTCCGGGTTCTATGTGCGACATGCCCTTCCTGGCTGTGAAGATGAACGGCGAGCGCTTCGCCGACGAAACCGCTGGTATGTCTCGCATGAACTGCTTCCTGCGCAGCGAGGAGGATGCGGGCAATTACTGCCAGATTTTCGATTCGAACTACATGACGCAGGCCGAGAAGTGGCCGGGCAAGCTGTTCGACCCCGATGCGCTGAAGGCGTATATGCCCGAGGAAAGCGGCGAGAAGAAGGGCGTGTACGAAGACCAGGTCGCAACCTTCAAGGCCGACACGCTTGACGAGCTGGCCAAGAAGCTGGGCATTACCGATGCCGCCGCATTCAAGAAGAGCGTTGAGCGTTACAACGCGCTTGCGGCCGAAGGCAAAGACGAAGACTTCGGTAAAGATGGCAAGTGGCTCACCACGATCGACACCCCGCCGTTCTATGGCATTCACCGCAAGGTTCGCGTGTCGGCCATCGTCTCTGGCGTGCATGTCGGCGAGCACATGGAAGTGCTGAAGGCCGACTCCACCGAACCCATCAAAGGCCTGTACGCCATCGGCAACACCGCAGGCGACTTCTACTGCGGCATTGATTACACGATGTGGATGCCTGGTCTGTCTCTCGGCCGTGCGCATACCCAGGGCTACGTCATGGGCAAATACGTCGCGAACCTTTAAGCGAGAAGGGCGCACCGCCCGCATTTACGATATCCCCTGTCGGCTGAGCGTTTCTCCCTCCCTCGCTTCAGCCGAAGCTTGAAAGCGGACCGCACATGGTGCGGTCCGTTTTCCTTATAGAGGGGCTATAATGCGGCATCGAATGCGTGCGGCGCATGCCGCGTATGATTGCTCGTTTCGGCGGAGGATTCTATGCTCACTGTTGGATGCCACCTGTCTACCTCGAAGGGTTTTGCGGCCATGGGGCGCACGGCGCTTTCCCTTGGCGCGAATACGTTCGCGTTTTTCACGCGCAACCCGCGCGGCGGCTCGGCCAAGGCGATTGACGCGGCCGATGCCGCGGCATTGCGCGAGCTCATGGTCGAACACGACTTTGGCCCGTTGGTGGCGCATGCCCCCTATACGCTCAACCCTTGCTCGGCTAAGCCCGAGGCGCGCGAATTCGCCCGCATGTGCATGGCAGACGATTTGGCGCGTATGGAAGCCGTGCCGCACAGCTACTACAACTTTCACCCGGGCAGCCACGTGAAGCAGGGTGCCGAACATGGCATTGAACTCATTGCGGGCCTTCTCAACGAGGTGCTTGCACCTGAACAAACCACTACGGTGCTGCTCGAAACCATGGCGGGCAAGGGTACTGAAGTGGGCCGCACGTTCGAGGAACTTGCGGCGATCATCGAGCGCGTCGAACTTGCCGACCACGTAGGCGTGTGCCTCGATACTTGCCATGTATGGGATGGCGGTTACGATATCGTGGGCAACCTCGATGGCGTGCTTGAGGAATTCGATCGCGTGGTGGGGCTGTCGCGCTTGCGCGCAGTGCATATCAACGATTCGAAAAACCCTTGCGGCGCGCACAAAGACCGCCATGAGAAAATCGGCCAAGGCTTCATCGGCGTTGAGGCATTCGAGCGTATCGTGAACCATCCCGCGCTGCGCGAGTTGCCGTTTATTCTGGAAACCCCCAATGAACTGCCTGGCTATGCCGAGGAAATCGCCTTGCTGCGCAGCCTTGCCGAATAGTTTTGCGCCAATTGATAGAAAGTCGCGTGAAGGGCCGTCAATGTGGAGGCCCTTCGTTCGTTTCTGCGCGATAATGGCCGCATTCATTTCGAAGGGGGACGCGTTATGACGCCTATCAACGATAATCCCACGCGCGCGATGCGTGTTGTGCGCTGCGACGAAACCATGGCAGCTGTGCTGCGCGGCGAGCGTTTTTTGGTATTCGACGGCGCGATGGGAACCATGCTGCAGCAGGCGGGGCTTGAGGCGGGCGAGCTTCCGGAGCTTTTATGCCTTACGAATCCCGAGGAAATCACGGGTATTCATATCCAGTATGTGGAGGCGGGAAGCGAAGTCGTGACCGCCAACACCTTCGGCGCGAACCGCCGCAAGCTTGGCGATGCTGCCAGCGTGGCCGATGTATTCGCGGCGGCCATTGCGTGTGGCAAGGCGTCGGGCGCGAAATACGTGGCAGCCGATATTGGCCCTACGGGCGCGCTGCTCGAACCGCTCGGCACAATGCCCTTCGATGAGGCGTATGAACTGTTCGCTGAGCAGGTACGTGCGGCCGATGCGGCTGGGGCCGATTTGTTCATCATCGAAACCATGGCCGACCTTCTTGAGATGAAGGCCGCCATTCTTGCTGCGAAGGAAAACTCCGATTTGCCCATTTTCGCCACGATGACGTTCGGCGAAGACGGCCGCACGTTTTTGGGCACGAGTCCTCAAATCGCAGCCATCGTGCTTTCATCGCTTGGCGTTGACGTTTTGGGCGTGAACTGCTCGCTTGGTCCCAACGACTTGCGCCCTATGGTAAGCGGAATGCTCAAGGCGTCCACGGTTCCCGTTATGGTGCAGGCCAATGCTGGTTTGCCGAGTATCGTCGATGGCAAAACCGTGTTCTCGGTGGCGCCCGATGAATACATCGAAGCCGTGGCGGCAATGGTCGACGAAGGCGTGTCGGTCGTGGGTGGTTGTTGCGGCACGAATCCCGACTATATCGCGAAAGAGGCAGCGCTCGTGGCGGGCCGCGCGCCCGTCGAGCGCGACGTGGCTCCCGCGTGTGGCATTACATCGGCGAGCCATGCCACGCTTCTGGCTGGCCGCGACGTTGCCACCATTGGCGAGCGCATCAACCCTACGGGCAAAAAGAAGCTCAAGGCCGCGCTTCGCGAGGGTAATCTCGACTATGTGTTGGGTGAAGCCATTTCCCAGACGGAAGCGGGTGCCGACGCGCTCGACGTGAACGCCGGTCTGCCGGAAATCGACGAGGCGGCGACGCTCGTGTCGCTCGTGGGCAAAATCCAGGGCGTGTCGCCTTTGCCCTTGCAAATCGACTCGTCGGATCCGGTTGCCGTAGAGGCTGCCGTGCGCGTGTATTCGGGCAAGCCGATTATCAACTCCGTGAACGGCAAGCAAGAAAGCCTCGATGCCGTGCTGCCCATCGCCAAACACTACGGCTGCGCGGTTGTGGGCCTCGCGCTCGATGAGCAGGGCATACCTCCTACAGCCGAGGGCCGCTTCGCCGTGGCTCAGCGCATTGTGGAAGAAGCCGATAAATACGGCATCCCGCGCAGCGATATCTTCATCGATTGCCTGGTTATGGCCGCGTCGACCAATCAGGCTGAAGTCGTCGAGATTTTACGCGCCATCACGATGGTGAAGGAGCGCTTGGGTGTGCGCACGGTGCTCGGCGTATCAAACGTGAGCTTTGGTCTGCCTTTGCGCGAAATCGTGAATGCCACCTTCTTGGCGGCGGCGTTTTCGGCGGGCCTCGACATGCCCATTCTGAACCCGCTTTCCGCGCGCTATCGCGAAATCGTCGATACGTGGCGCGTGTTGTGCGGGCAAGACGTCTCGGCGCAGGGCTACATTTCCGAATACGCGAACAAGAGCATGTCGGCCGTGGCCGGCGCTGCCGGAGCGGCGACGGTGCAGGGAAGCACCTCGGCGCCTGCGCCCGCAGCAGGCGACGCCTTCGACGATGTGGCCGATTTCGGATTGCGCCGTTTCGTGGTCACGGGCCGTAAGGCCAACATGCCCGAGGCGGTTTCGAAATTGCTCGAAACGTGCGACGCCATGGAGGTCATCAACGGCCACCTGATTCCTGCGCTCGATGATGTGGGTGAACGTTTCGAGAAAGGCAAGTTCTTCCTGCCTCAGCTCATGGCGTCGGCGGAAGCGGCGAAAGCCGGCTTTGATGTCATCAAAGAACAGGGCGGCAGCGGGGCTGTTGCCGATAAGGGTTCGGTTGCCATCGCCACGGTGAAGGGCGACATTCACGATATTGGTAAGAACATCGTGCGCATGCTACTCGAAAACTACGGCTACACGGTATATGACCTGGGCCGTGATGTGGAGCCGCAGGCCGTGCTCGATTGCGTGCGCGAGCACGATATCAAGCTCGTGGGCCTCTCGGCGCTCATGACCACCACGGTGCGTGGTATGGAAGACACCATCGCGCTTTTGCGCGAGCAGGCGCCCGATGTGAAAGTGTTCGTGGGTGGTGCGGTTATTACCGCCGAATACGCTGAAATGGTCGGCGCCGACTACTACTGCAAAGACGCCGCCGAAAGCGCGAAGGTCTGCGGCGAGGTGCTGGGCGCATAAAGACCGCACGTTCATGGGCGCGACCTCCATTGCCGCCTCGCGTTTGTGCGGGGAGCTTGAGGTCGGGACGTTACGCGTGTAAACCTTCTGCAAGAAAGCCGCTGGGGGATTATTGCCCCTGGCGGCTTGTTCTATAATCCACTCCTTCAGAAAGCGGAATGCGAGGCGGCGGTTCGCGCGGTGGAATGCTGAAGGCGATTCCCGAACGCGCCCGTTTGTCTTGCGCAGAGAAGAAGGGATGCGAAGGCGTGGCATCGAATGCTGGGAAAATAACGGCTCGCGAATGGGCGGCGATTATCTCGGTTGCGGCGGCGGCGTTCATATTCAACACGTCGGAATTCATGCCCATCGGCCTGCTCGTTGACATCTCGGCCGATTTTGGCGTGAATGAAGCGACGGGTGGCATTCTTATCACGGCATACGCGTGGGCGGTGTGCCTGTTGTCGGTGCCGCTTATGGTGGCGACATCGCGGTTCAGCTTCCGTCCACTGCTTTTAGCGGTGGTCGGGGTGTTCGGCGTGGGGCAGCTCTGCTCGGCGCTTGCCCCCGGCTATTTCCCGCTTATGGGTGCTCGCCTCATTGTCGCGTGCGCGCATGCGATTTTCTGGTCTATCGCGCCTTCCATCGCGGCGTGTGCCGTCTCGCTCGAGCATCGCTCGATTGCGCTTTCCGCCATCGTTACGGGCTCTTCAATCGCTCAGATTCTCGGTTTGCCCTTGGGACGCGTCATCGGCTTGGCTCTCGGCTGGCGCATGACGTTCGCCTGCATCGCGGCGTTCACGGTTGCGCTGCTCGCAGTGCTCTTCTTCGCCGTGCCGAAAATGAGCGCGGGTGAGCCGTTTAAGGTAAGCCAGCTTCCCAGTCTGGTGAAAAACCCGGTGCTGCTGTCGCTGTTTGTGGGCACGGCCGCCATTGCCACGGCCTATTACACGGGTTACAGCTACGTGGAGCCCTATCTGCAGCAGATAGGCGGGCTTTCCGACGAGGCCATCACCACCTCGCTCATGATGTTTGGCGTGGCGGGCGTTATCGGCAGCTTTTTGTTCGCGCGCTTCTACGTGGGCAAGCGCCGGCGCTATTGGTACATTCGCGCCTCGCTTGCCGGCGTGGCGCTCGCGCTCGCGCTTATGATGCCCGCTGCGCTCGGTGGCATGGGCTCGGTGCTTGCGGTGTTCGTGCTGTGGGGCATTTGCGGCGTGTCGTTCAACGTGGCCTACCAGTCTGAGATATTGCGCTTTGCGCCTCCGCATGCGGCGGCGGTTGCCACGGCCATTTACTCGGGCATTTTTAACTTGGGAATCGGCGGCGGCTCGGCGGTGGGCGGCGCGGTGAGCACTGCTTTCGGCATGGGGTCGGTGTGTTTCGCGGGCGCACTCATCGGCGCTGCGGCGGTCGCGATTGCCTGCGTGTTCCTTATTCCCGCCATGCGTCGCACCAGGCCGGTCGAGTAGCGCGAAAGCAAGGGGGGGCGCATGCGTGAATGTGCCGGTTTGGACAAAGAAAAACATTTCGATAAAGGCCTGCACGCCACGCATCGCTTGCGCCCGCAAAATATCGTCTCGTATAAAAATTCGCCCGATAGTTGCAATTTCGTGTATGCTATCGGGCGTTTAGCATGTATGCGCTCGCAATTCGGTCGCTTTCGCACCGCTTGCAATGGGTGCTGTGGCGCTTTTGCCCGTAAGCCAATCGCGCTGCGCAATCGCCTTATATATAGGTAGGAAATCGGGAGGACTCGCTTTGAAGCTCGTCGTTACTGAGAAGAATATCGCCGCCCAGAAAATCGCCGATTTGCTGGGCATTAAAAAGCCGAAGGCCGACAAGGTCTACAACTCGCCCGTCTACCGTTTCGAACTCGATGGCGAAGAATGGGTGACCATCGGCTTGCGCGGCCACATTCTCGAGCCCGATTTCGTTGCGCAAATCGTCTACAAGAAAACGAAGGGCTGGCAGGGCGTGACTGCCGACGGCGAAGTCGTGCCTGCCGATATTCCCGATTTTCTCGCGAAACCGCCGTACAAAACCAAGCGTAAGCCGTTTTTGGCCGATGGCGTCGCCATGGGCGCGTGGAAGATGGACGCGCTGCCGTATTTGGCATATGCGCCCATCGAGAAGCTGCCGAAGGAAAAGGACATCATTCGCAGCTTGAAGAACTTGGCCAAGAAGGCCGACGAAATCATTATCGCGACCGACTTCGACCGCGAAGGCGAGCTCATCGGCTCTGACGCGCTCGGCCAAATTAAGCAGGTGAACGATACCGCGCCGGTATTCCGTGCGCGCTATTCGGCCATCACGAAAGAAGAAATCACGCATGCCTTCACGAACCTCGTGAAGCTCGATGAAGATCTGGCCGCAGCGGGCGAGAGCCGTCAGGAAATCGACCTTATCTGGGGTGCGGTGCTCACGCGCTACCTCACTATCGTGAAATTCGCCGGTTACGGCAACGTGCGCAGCTCGGGCCGCGTTCAAACCCCGACGCTCGCGCTCATCGTCGCTCGCGAGCGCGAGCGCATGGCGTTTGTGCCCGAGGACTATTGGGTGATCAAGGGCGACTTCCAGCATGCCGCCGATGAGTTCAGCGCTCCGCACGCGACGGCTCGCTTCAAGAGCGAAGAGGCCGCGAATGCCGTTATGGCTCACGTTGAGGGCCAAACCTCCGGCGTGGTTTCCGCCATCGAGAAGAAAAAGCGCACGCAGGCTGCTCCGGTGCCGTTCAATACCACGTCGCTTATGGCCGCTGCAGCGAGCGAGGGCCTTTCTCCCGCACGCACCATGCGTCTGGCTGAAAGCCTGTACATGGACGGCTATATTTCCTATCCGCGTGTCGACAACACGGTGTATCCCGAATCGCTCGATCTCGAAGGCACGGTGAAAAAGCTTTCCGACGTTGCGGCATATCGTCCGTATTGCCAGGAACTGCTGAAGCGCGGCAAGCTTGTTGCCACGCGAGGCAAGAAGGAAACGACTGACCATCCGCCTATTCACCCCACGGCTGCCGCCGACCCCGATAAGCTCGGCGCGCCTGAGTGGAAGCTCTATAACCTCATCGCCCGCCGCTTCTTGGCGACCCTTTCCGATGCCGCCGTCATCGAAGGCACGAAGGTGACCATCGAAGTGAATGCCGAGCCGTTCGCGGTGCGTGGCGACGTCGTCGTGAAGCCGGGCTTTCGCGCCATTTACCCGTACGGCATGAAAAAAGAAGAGCAGCTGCCCGCTCTTGCCGAAGGCCAAACAGTCGATTTCAAGGGCGCCGTATGCACCAAGAAGCAGACCGAGCCGCCGGCGCGCTATTCCCAGGGCAAGCTCATTCAGGAAATGGAGCGTTTGGGCTTGGGCACCAAGGCCACGCGCCATGCGATTATCGAACGCCTTTACACGGTGAAATACGTGCAGAACGATCCTATCGAGCCAAGCCAGCTCGGCATTGCCGTATGCGACGCGCTCGGCCAGTTCGCACCGCAAATCACGAGCCCCGACATGACGGCGACGCTCGAAGAAGATATGAATCAGATTGCCGCCGGCAACAAGACCCAAAAAGACGTGGTCGATTTGTCGCGCGACATCTTGAACGACGTGCTCAATGAGCTTTTGCCCCATCAGGAGCAAATCAAAGATGCCTTAGCCGACGCCGTGGCCGCCGACGCATATGTGGGACCGTGCCCGAAGTGCGGCAAAGACCTGCAACTGCGCGCGAGCCAGAAAACGCGCTCGATGTTCATCGGCTGTTCCGGTTGGCCTGAGTGCGATGTGACCTACCCGTTGCCGAAGGGCAAAATCGAAGCGGTCGAGGAAAAGTGCCCCGAGTGCGGCATGCCCCAAATCAAGGTGACCGCCTTCCGCAGCAAGCCGCGCATCCAGTGCATCGATCCGAATTGCCCCACGAATCACGAGCCCGATATCGTGGTGGGGAAGTGCCCGACGTGTGCCGCGAAGGGCCTCGACAAGCAGCTCATCGCATCGAAGAACCCGCGCACGCTCAAGCGTTTCATTCGTTGCGAGAACTACGAGGAATGCGAGACGAGCTATCCGCTTCCGCAATACGGCAAGCTCACCGCCACTGAGGAAACCTGCCCCGATTGCGGTGCTCCCATGGTAATCGTGACCACCGCCCGTGGCCCGTGGAAGCTGTGCCCGAACTTCAATTGCCCGGGCAAAGAGCGCGAAGCCGCCGAGAAGGCCGCGAAGGCTGAGGCGAAGAAGGCCGCGAAGGCTGAGGCGAAGAAGGCCGAAAAGGCCGAGAAAGCTGCAAAGCCCGCCGCGAAAAAGGCTCCCGCCAAAAAGACGGCCGCCAAGAAAACGACGGCGAAAAAAGCCGCTGCGAAGGAATAACGCACCCTGCTGTGGCCCTGGGTCTGCCGAAGGCATGCTCAAGGCCACAGCGAGCTACCGCTCACTTCGTTCGCTATGCGCTCGCTTGGCGGCGCTTAATTATGAGATGAAAATCAAGAGTGAACGCCGACGGCCTCGTGCATGCCTTCGGCAGACCCAGGGCTAATTGTAACCAAATCGGCAGAATCGCTTCGACCCGGCGAGAGGGGAATACACCCGACCGTCGGTGTTCAAATTGCTTTTTATTCTAAAATGAAACACCGCCAAGCGAGCGCATAGTGAGCCGAAGGCGAACGGTAGCTCGCTGTGGTCGAGCGCATTCCCCTCTCGCCGGGTCTGCGTGATTCCGCAGGTCGGCGAACGTGCGAATTTTGTGAACTTCGCTTTCATACCCCCATTTCACTTCTAACTCCTTATAATTTTGCAATTGCGTCCTGCTGTGTATGGATACACCCGGGCGCGTGGGAACGGAGTCGAGGGCGTGCACTCCAATAAGCGCCTCATTCGGCAATCGTTCCCGATATGTAAGTGGAACGCCTGGTACGTGCATGGAGTGGCACGCGAGCAGGCTTCCAAGGAAGAAAGGTTGTTTGATGGGAATCAAGCAATACAAGCCGACCAGCGCTGGTCGCCGCTTCCAGACGGTTTCGGATTTCGCCGAAATCACCTGCACGAAGCCCGAGAAGTCGCTGCTTGCGCCGCTGCCTAAGAAGGCCGGTCGCAACAACAAGGGTCGCATCACCACCCGTCATCAGGGCGGCGGCGTGAAGCGTCGTTACCGTATCATCGACTTCAAGCGCAACAAGGACGGCATCCCCGCCAAGGTCGCTACCATCGAGTACGACCCGAACCGTTCCGCCCGTATCGCTCTTCTCCATTACGTTGATGGCGAGAAGCGCTACATCCTTCACCCGAAGGGCCTGAAGGTCGGCGACATGGTTATGTCTGGCTCTGAGGCCGACATTAAGCCCGGCAACTCGCTTGCTCTGGCTGACATCCCTGTTGGTACCCTCATCCATGCAGTTGAGCTGCAGCCCGGCAAGGGTGCTGCGCTGGCTCGCTCCGCTGGTACTTCTATCCAGCTCATGGGTAAGGAAGGCAAGTACGCCATTCTGCGCATGCCCTCTTCTGAGATGCGCCGCGTGCTGCTCACCTGCCGCGCGACTGTTGGCGAAGTCGGCAACGCCGAGCATGCCAACATCAAGATTGGCAAGGCTGGCCGTAACCGCTGGAAGGGTATCCGCCCGACCGTCCGTGGTACGGTTATGAACCCGGTCGACCACCCGCACGGTGGTGGCGAAGGCAAGAACAAGTCTTCGGGACGTCATCCTGTGTCTCCGTGGGGCAAGCCCACCAAGGGCCATCGCACCCGCAACCCGAAGAAGGCTTCGAGCCGCCTGATCATCCGTCGTCGCAAGAAGTAGCGCGAGCTAGAACGCTAAGGAGAAACCGTGAGCAGAAGTTTGAAGAAGGGTCCTTTCGTCGAGCCGCGTCTTCTCGGCCGCATTGCCGCGATGAACGAAGCTGGCGAAAAGCACGTCATCAAGACGTGGTCGCGCTCCTCGACCATCTTCCCCGACATGGTGGGTCACACCATTGCCGTGCACGATGGTCGCAAGCACGTGCCCGTATACGTTACCGAATCCATGGTCGGTCACAAGCTCGGCGAATTTGCGCCTACGCGCACGTTCAAGGGCCACGCCGACAAGAGCAAGAAATAAGTAAGGAGGCAGACCGCACATGGAAGCTAAGGCAGTCGCCAAGTATGTGCGCGTGAGCCCCCGCAAGGCTCGCGTCGTCATCGACCAAGTCCGCGGCAAGGACGTTGTCCGCGCCCGCGAAATCCTGCGCTTCTCGGAGCGCGCTATCGCCGAGACCATTGAGAAGGTTCTCAACTCGGCCGTGGCAAATGCCGAGAACAACCATGGCATGTCCACCGACAACCTGGTCGTGAAGGCCGCGTTCGTCGACGAAGGCCCCACGTTCAAGCGCATTCGTCCTCGTGCAAAGGGCTCTGCCGCTCGCATCCGCAAGCGCACCAGCCACATCACGATCATCGTTGCGCCGAAGGAGGCATAAAGCATGGGTCAGAAAGTTATGCCCACCGGCTTCCGTCTCGGCATCACCGAGGATTGGCGTAGCCGTTGGTATTCCGACAAGGACTACGCGAAGAACCTCGCTAACGACATGGAGATTCGCAAGTTCCTGGACAAGTATCTCGCCAAGGCTGCTGTTGCTAAGGTCGAGATCGAGCGCGCTGGCGACAAGGTGAAGGTCATCATCACCACCGCTCGCCCGGGCGTTGTCATTGGCAAGAAGGGCTCCGAGATCGAGCAGCTCCGCAAGGAACTCGCCAAAATCGTTGGCGGCCCGGTGAACATCGAGGTCATCGAGGTCAAGCGCCCCGAGCTCGACGCCAACCTGGTTGCCCAGTCCATCGCTGAGCAGCTCGAAGGCCGTGTCGCGTTCCGTCGCGCCATGCGCAAGGCTGTTCAGTCCGCTCGCAAGTCTGGCGCTCTGGGCATTCGTATCCAGTGCTCTGGCCGTCTTGGTGGCGCTGAGATGAGCCGCCGCGAGTGGTACCGCGAAGGCCGTGTGCCTCTGCACACCCTGCGTGCGAAGATCGACTACGGCTTCTGCACCGCTGCTACCACGATGGGTTCCATCGGCATCAAAGTGTGGATTTACCACGGCGAAAAACTCCCCGGTGGCAAGACTCCGCAGCCTGCTCTCGAGGGCAACTCTCGTCCGTCGCGCGGCCGTCGCGACCGCAATGATCGCAACGAAAGGGGTGCTAAATAATGCTAGCTCCTAAGCGCATTCGCCACCGCAAGGTGCAACGCGGCTCTATGAAGGGCAAGGCCAAGGGCTACACCCAGCTGCATCACGGCGAGTACGGCATCCAGGCTCTCGAGGCTCACTGGATTACCAACCGCCAGATCGAGGCCGCTCGTATCGCTATGACTCGTTACATGAAGCGTGGCGGTAAAGTTTGGATCACCATCTTCCCCGACAAGCCCATCACCCAGAAGCCGGCTGAAACCCGCATGGGTTCTGGTAAGGGTAACCCGGAAGCTTGGGTTGCTGTCGTCAAGCCCGGCCGCATCATGTTCGAGATCGGCGGCGTCGACGAGGCTACCGCTAAAGAGGCCCTGCGTCTCGCCATTCAGAAGCTTCCTATCAAGTGCAAGATCGTTACCAAGGAATCGGAGGTGGCTGAATAATGAAGGCCGTCGAGATTCGCGAGCTCTCTTCTGACGATCTTACCGTCAAGCTGAAGGAAGCCCGTGCTGAGCTGTTCAACCTGCGCTTCCAGATGGCTACCAGCCAGCTGGACAACACCGCTCGTGTGAAGCAGGTCAAGAAGGACATCGCGCGTATTCAGACCGAAATGCGCGCCCGCGAGATCGCCGCTGCCGGCGCATTGAAATAAGGATTTGGTGGGATAAACATGAGTGAAGAAACCCGTAGCTCCCGCAAGGTCCGTCAGGGCGTCGTTGTTTCCGCGGCGAACGACAAGACCATTGTGGTTGAGATCAAGGAGCGCAAGCCTCATCCTGTCTATGGCAAGATGATGACGAGCACCAAGAAGTTCCACGCTCACGATGAGAACAACGAGGCTGGTCTCGGTGACACCGTCACCATTATGGAGACCCGCCCCATGTCCAAGATGAAGCGTTGGCGCCTCCTCGAGATCGTGGAAAAGGCCAAATAGCCCAAGCGTTGCGTAACTAAACTATCGGAAGGATTGCACAATGATTCAGATGCAAACCATGCTGAACGTTGCCGACAACTCCGGCGCGCGCAAGGTGCAGTGCATCAAGGTCCTCGGCGGCTCCAAGCGCCGCTATGCAGGCCTTGGCGACGTCATCATCTGCAGCGTCAAGGAGGCAGCTCCTAACGGCAGCGTCAAGAAGGGCGACGTTGTCCGTTGCGTCGTCGTTCGCGTGAAGAAGGAAGTCCGTCGCAAGGACGGTTCTTACATCCGCTTTGACCAGAACGCCGCCGTGCTGATCGACAACTCCGGTGCTCCCAAGGGCACCCGCATCTTCGGCCCCGTGGCTCGCGAGCTGCGTGACAAGAAGTACATGAAGATCGTGTCTCTGGCACCTGAGACGCTCTAAGGGAGGTGCACGAAACATGAACAGCATGAAGGTCAAAAAGGGCGACAAGGTTCAGGTCATCGCTGGTAAGGACAAGGGCAAGCAGGGCACCATTCTGCGCTCCGTTCCTACTCGCAACCGCGTTGTCGTCGAAGGCTGCGGCATCGTGAAGAAGGCCGTTCGCCCCACCCAGCAGAACCCCCAGGGCGGCATCATTTCCATGGAAGCCCCCATTCACGTTTCCAACGTGATGCTGGTCTGCCCCTCTTGCGGCAAGCCGGTTCGCACTGGCAAGCGCATCAACGACGAGGGCAAAAAGGTCCGCGTCTGCAAGAAGTGCGGCAAAGACATCGACTAGAAATAGTCCACCGGTTGAATAACCAGTGAATTTTAAGGCGCATCCTGCGGATTTTCTGTGGGATGCGCCTTATGCCGTGTAGAATATGGCCCTGGCTGCCTTAGGCGGGCAGGGACGCAGGGTCGGTAATCCTGCGTTTAATTCATCGACAAAGGAGAAACTTACCAATGGCTACTCCTCGCCTGAAAGAACTGTACAAATCTGAAATCGTCTCCAAGCTGGAGAGCGAGCTCGCTATCGACAACATCAACAAGGTTCCTCGCCTTGAGAAGATCGTTGTGAACATGGGCGTCGGCGAAGCCGCGTCTGACTCCAAGCAGCTCGACGCAGCTATGAACGATATGCGCATCATCACGGGCCAGCAGCCCTGCGTCACCCGCGCCAAGAAGTCCATCGCAGGCTTCCACATCCGCGAAGGCCAGGCTATCGGCTGCAAGGTTACCCTGCGTGGCGACCGCATGTGGGAGTTCCTGGACCGCCTGCTGTCCATGGCTCTGCCCCGCGTTCGCGACTTCCGTGGCATCTCCCCGAAGAGCTTCGACGGCCGTGGCAACTACACCCTCGGCATCACCGAGCAGCTCATCTTCCCCGAGATTGAATACGACAAGATCGATCGTACCCGCGGCATGGACATCACCTTTGTCACCACTGCCGAAAACAACGAACAGGCCAAGGCTCTTCTCGACGCTTTGGGCTTCCCGTTCAAGAAATAGTAATTCATTCGGCAAAATCCGAGTGGAGATAGAGGAAAGAAGGAAAGCATGGCAAAAAAATCGATGATCGCCAAGGCTAATCGCGAGCCGAAGTTCTCGACTCGTGCCTACACCCGCTGCACCCGCTGCGGCCGTCCGCGTTCTGTGTATCGCAAGTTCGGTCTGTGCCGCGTGTGCCTGCGCGAGTTGGCTAGCAAGGGCGAACTCCCCGGCGTGACCAAGGCTTCCTGGTAGGCCCACGCTAGGTGCTTGCCGGTAAGGCGCACACGCCACGGGCGTCATTGCGTACCTCCGGCTGAGCTCATCACGAACCAAAGGAGAATCAAATGACCATTAACGACCCCATCGCAGATATGCTTACGCGCGTGCGTAACGCCAACTCTGCGGGCAAGGCGACGGTCTCGATGCCGTCTTCGAAGAAGCTCGTCGAAATCGCTCGCATCATGACCGAAGAGGGCTATGTCCAGGGCTATGAGATCATTGAGAACTCGCCTCGCGACATTCTCGAGATCACGATGAAGTACGGCGAGAAGAAGGCGAAGACCATTCGCGGCATCAAGCGTATTTCCAAGCCCGGCCTGCGTATTTACGCTGGCAAGGACGAACTGCCCCGCGTTCTCGGCGGCCTGGGCACTGCTATCGTGTCCACCTCCAAGGGCGTCATGGCCGACCGCGACGCTCGCAAGGCTGGCGTCGGCGGCGAAGTTATCGCATACATCTGGTAAGGAAAGGATAGGAGCTTACTATGTCTCGTATCGGCAAACAGCCCATTCCGGTTCCTGCCGGAGTTACCGTTACCATCGAAGGTAACAAAATCACCACGAAGGGCGCCAAGGGCGAACTCTCCTACGAGTTCAACCCCATGATGTCCATCGCTCAGGAAGGCGAGGAACTCATCGTTTCTCGTCCTGACGATTCCCGTGAGGCCAAGGCATTCCACGGCCTTACCCGTTCGCTCGTCAACAACATGGTCGTTGGCGTCCACGAGGGCTACGAGAAGAAGCTCGAGCTCGTTGGCGTTGGCTACCGTGCTGCTCTGAAGGGCAACAGCCTGGAGCTTTCTCTCGGCTACTCCCATCCGGTTGTCGTTGAGGCCCCCGAAGGCATCACCTTCACCGTGCCCGACCAGACGCACATCACCGTTTCCGGTGCCGACAAGCAGGCTGTTGGCCAGACTGCTGCCGTCATCCGTAAATGGCGTGCTCCCGAGCCTTACAAGGGCAAGGGCATTCGTTACGAGGGCGAGCAAGTTCGTCGCAAGCTTGGCAAGGCTGCCAAGGGCGACAAGTAGCTTAAGGTCTGAAGGGATATAAGATGAAGAAACTCCAGAAGAAGCAGGCCGGGCTGGCTCGTCGCCACCGTCGCGTCCGCGGCAAGATTTCTGGCACCGCCGCTCGTCCGCGCCTTTGCGTTACCCGTTCCAACTCGAACCTGTACGTGCAGTTTATCGACGATGTCGCTCATGTGACCATCTGCGGCGAGAGCACCCTGGGCGAGGCTTTCAAGGCTACCGGCAAGTCCGGTGCCAATGTTGAAGGCGCTGCTGCCATGGGCGAAATCGCTGGCAAGAAGGCCATTGAAGCTGGCATCACCGAGGTCGTTTTCGACCGCGGCGGTAACCTGTACCATGGCCGCATCAAGGCTCTGGCCGATGGCGCTCGCGCCGCTGGCCTGAAGTTCTAGGAAAGGGTTTGGATATGACTCCTCGCAAAGAAGAAAAGAAGCAGTCCGCCGTTCCTGAGCTTCAGGAGCGCGTGGTCTACATCAACCGCGTTTCCAAGGTCGTCAAGGGCGGCCGCCGTTTCGGTCTGACGGCTCTCGTTGTCGTCGGCGACGGCGAAGGCCATGTCGGCGTTGGCATGGGCAAGTCTCAGGAAGTGCCTATCGCTATTAAGAAGGGCATCGAAGATGCCAAGAAGAATATGTTCGAAGTTCCTATGAACGAAGACCGTACTCTTCCGCACGACATCATGGGCGAGTTTGGCGCGGGCCGCGTTTACCTCAAGCCTGCTGCCCCTGGTACCGGTATCATCGCCGGTGGCCCGGTTCGTGCTCTGCTCGAGCTCGCTGGCTTCAAGAACGTGTTCGGCAAGTCCCTGGGCTCCTCCAACGCGATGAACATCGTGAAGGCTGCCGCTGAGGGCCTCAAGGAGCTTTCTGCTCCCACCGAGGTTGCTGAGCGCCGCAACATGACTGTTGGCCAGATCTATGGCTGGTCCGAGAAGAAGGAGGCGTAATCATGGCTGAAGCGAAGACTCTTCACATCACCCAGGTTCGCTCCCAGATCGGCCGTCCGGCCGACCAGGGCAAAACCCTGAAGGCTCTGGGCCTTGGCAAAATCGGCCGCACGGTTGAGCAGGCTGATACGCCGTCCATCCGTGGCATGATCTTCAAGGTCAAGCACCTCGTCGAGGTTGTTGAGGACTAAGCCCTCTTCGATTTTCGAACCGAAAGCCCGCTGTTCGCAGCGGGCTTTTTGTGTATATGTTTCGAAATTGTTTCGCTTGCCGACGGTGAACGGTTGTGAATACGCGGTAGGTGTCGCATCGGCTACAATTCTTTGCGCATTGATGTGTCCTCGCTTCATGGAAATGCAGCGAGGACACATCAATCGGATCTATTCCTGCATCGAAAGGGGAGACCAGTGTCGCAATTGAGCGATCTTGGCAAAGAAGCCAAGCATGACTTCGACGAAGTATCTGATTCGAAGAAGGATTTGCCCTGGTATAAGCGGCTCTCGCTCACCACGTGGATCTTTATTGCGTTGGCGTTGGGCGTTGTGGCTGGTATTGCGCTTCAGGGCAATGCTGAATTTGCCACCACGTACATCAAGCCACTTGGCACGATTTTCTTGAACTTAATTAAGATGATCGTCGTTCCGCTGGTCATTTTCACGATGACCGCTGGCGTGATTTCACTTTCTGACATCAAGCGCGTTGGTGCTATCGGCGGCAAAACGATCGTCTACTACCTCGCCACAACGGCATTCGCCATTATCATTGGCTTGGCTATGGCGAATATCCTCAACGTTGGCGGTGGGTATAGCCTGCCTGCCGAGGAGCTTTCGTATGAAGCGAAAGAAGCCCCCTCGTTCATTGACACGATCGTGAACATTTTCCCCTCAAACGTCATCCAGCCTATGGCCGACGCTACGATGCTGCAGGTAATCGTGATTGCCCTTGTCTTCGGCTTCGGCATTATGGCTGCGGGCAAGAAAGCCCAGCCCGTCGCCGATCTCGTGAACAGCATGAGCGAAGTGTGCATCAAGATTATGCATGGCATCATCTGCTTTGCCCCCTTCGGTGTTTTCGGCCTCATTACGCCCGTCATTGCAAGCAACGGGCCCGATATTTTGCTGCCGCTGCTGAAGCTGATTGTGGTTGCATATCTCGCTATGATTCTTCATATGGCGGTTGTGTACTCTGGACTGGTGAAGATTCTCGCCAACGTGAGCCCCGTTCGTTTCTTCAAAGACCAGATGTCGGCTATGGTGTTCGCATTCGCTTCCGCTTCCTCGGTTGGCACGCTGCCTGTAAACATGCAGTGCTCCAAGAAGCTCGGTGTTTCCAATGAAGTCTCGAGCTTCGTTTTGCCGCTGGGCGCCACCATCAACATGGACGGCACCTCGATTTACATGGGAGTGTGTTCCATTTTTATTGCGCAGGTGTTCGGCATCGATTTGACTATCGGCCAACAGTTCACCATCGTGCTTACCGCTGTGCTCGCATCTATTGGTACCGCTGGCGTTCCCGGCTCTGGCATGATCATGCTGGCCATGGTGCTGCAATCGGTCGGTTTGCCGGTCGAGGGCATTGCGCTCGTCGCGGGCGTCGACCGTATCCTCGACATGATGCGCACTACCGTCAACATCACAGGCGACCAGAGTTGTGCCGTGTGCGTTGACGCCATGGAGCGTCGCAAGGCCGAGCGCAAGGCCGCGAAGGCAGCGTAGGCAAAGCCTCCGCGAGCGGAAGTCGGTCCGGTATTCCCAAGACCGCGCTCGCCTACCGCTCGCCTTCGGCTCGCTATGCGCCTCGCTCCTTGGCTTCATTTTAGAAGGAAGAGCATATTTGAAGCTCAGAGGGTCTTGAAGAATGCCGGACCGGCTTCCGCTCGTTTCTTTCGCCTGGTTTGCGAATTCGTGTGTGGTATATTCTCATCGAGCGCGGTCAAAGACGGCCCCGCCCCAAACGGTTCCGGTTGACGTGCTCCGTGCGACAACCTCACGGGTGCAGAACCTATGAATTGAAGAGTCGTCGTGCTTGTGCAGGCGGCTCTTTTCTTGTATTCTTTGAAAGCTTGCGTTTTGGGCGTAGTATGCCCGCAAGCGGTAATGTAGTTTGCCGGCGAGCGAGCTGCCGGCGAAGGCGGGGAAGTCTCCCGCCCGAAAAGCGAAAGGATCCATCATGGAGATTAAAGACCTGGTGCCCGCAGAGGGCTCTACTAAAAACCGTAAGCGCGTTGGCCGCGGTCCCGCTTCCGGCCATGGCAAAACTGCCGGCCGTGGTATGAATGGCCAGCTGTCCCGCTCCGGCGGCGGCAAGCGCCCTGGCTTCGAGGGTGGCCAGACTCCGCTGGCTATGCGCCTCCCGAAGCTCCCTGGCTTTCGCAACTTCAACCGTGTTGAGTACGCTGCCGTCAACGTTTCTCGTCTCGAGCGCAAGTTCGAGGCTGGCGACGTCGTCGACGCCGAGTCTCTGAAGGCTAAGGGCATCATCAAGAAGCTCGACACCCCCGTCAAGGTTCTTGCTGGTGGCGAAATCACCAAGCCGCTCACCATTAAGGTTGACAAAATTTCTGCTGCTGCTGTCGCCAAGATCGAGGCGGCCGGAGGAAAGGTCGAGCAGTCTTGCTAACGTCCATCATTGATGCATTCAAGGTGCCGGAGCTTCGCAAGAAGATTCTGTTCACCTTGGGCATCTTGGCGCTGTACCGCTTCGGCGCGTACGTGCCGGTGCCTGGCATCCCCTTTAAAGAGTTCTCAGACGCTTTTGCTGCGAGCGGCGCGAGCATGACCATGCTCGACCTGTTCACGGGCGGCGCGCTGTCGAACTTCTCGGTGTTCTCGCTGGGCATCATGCCTTACATCACGGCATCCATTATCATGCAGCTGATGCAGGGCGTTATTCCCGCTGTGGGTCGCTGGGCGAAAGAGGGAGAAACCGGTCGCCGCAAGATCACCCAGGTCACGCGTTTTCTGACGCTGGGCCTTGGCTTGATTAACGCTGTCGGCTACCTCTTCCTGTTCAAGAGCTCCGCCTACGGTGTGGTGTTCACGAGCGAGGTCCCCGAGATTCTCACCGACATCATCGTCGTCTTCACGCTCGTTGCAGGTACCGCGTTCATCATGTGGATGGGCGAGCTCATCACGCAGCGCGGCATTGGCAACGGCATGTCTCTCATCATCTTCGTGTCCATCGTCTCTCGCGTTCCCGCGGCTATTTTCAGCAGCGTGAACCTTACGGGCGACACGGGCATGGGCATTGCGGTCACGCTGCTCATCGTGCTCGTGGTGCTGCTGTGCATCCCCGCGATTATCTTCGTGGAACGCGCCCAGCGCCGCATCCCGGTGAACTACGCTAAGCGCGTGCAGGGTCGCAAGATGATGGGCGGTCAGTCCACCTACATTCCCTTGAAGGTGAATGCGGCGGGCGTTATCCCGATTATCTTCGCGAGCTGTTTGATTTACTTCCCGGCTCAGATCGCTGCTCTGTTCAACATTGGTTGGCTTACCGCAGCGGCCGACGCCATGTCGACGGGTTGGATCAACTGGCTGCTTACGCTGGCGCTCATCGTGTTCTTCGCGTATTTCTACACTTCCATGGTGTTCAATCCCGAAGAAACGAGCGACAACCTGCGCAAGCAGGGCGGCTTTATTCCGGGCGTTCGTCCGGGTAGCGCTACCACGCAGTACATCAAGAACGTTATCAATCGCGTGACGTTGCCTGGTGGTCTGTTCATCGCGCTTATCGCGGTTGTTCCGTCGATTTTGTTCTACTTCACCGGCAACCAGCTTATTCAGGCGTTTGGCGGCACTTCGATTCTCATTATGATCGGCGTTGCGCTCGACACCATGAGCAAGCTTGAGAGCCAATTGAAGATGTACAACTACGACGGCTTCTTCAAGTAATCGAAAATGCGGGTCAGGTGGCCCGCATTTTTATTGCGAAATCTAGAGCTCCCTTTGCGGGAGCTCTTTTTGTACAACAATAACGTTGATTTAGCGCGGGGGAACGTAAGGAAATAAAGATTCTCGAATGGCATGCAGAGGCGTTCCCTTTCATAATGCTGGGCTTGTTGGGCTATGCAAGGAAAGGAGCGCGGCGTGATCGAATCGAATGCTCGTGTTGGCTTCGTCGGCGCGGGTAAAGTGGGCACGGCGCTCGGTGAGCTTTTCCGAAGCTGCGGCATTGCGGTTTCTGGATACAGTTCGCTGCTGGCAGAAGACGCGCAGGCGGCGGCTGAGAAAACGGCGTCCGATGCTTATGCGGATGCGGCAGAAGTTGTTGAGGCGTCTGACGTTATTTTCTTCACGGTGCCCGATGGCGAGATTTCCAACGCTTGGAAGAACCTTGTGGCGTCGTATGGCGCCGCGGCGTGCGATGCGCTGTTCGGGAAAATCGTATGCCATTGCTCGGGCGCGCTTCCGGCAGCCGTACTTGCCGATGCAGCGGAATATGGTGCGAAGGCTGTCTCGGTGCATCCGCTTTTCGCGATTTCGGGCGGGGGAAGCGCTCAGGCGAAAATCGGCACTGCGCTTTTCACGCTTGAGGGCGACGAGTCGGCTCTTGCAACGGTGTCGGCCCTGCTTGACGTGTGCGGGGTTCACCATAGGGAAATCGCTTCGAGCGATAAGCCGCTTTACCACGCGGCGGCCGTGTGCGCGAGTAATTTGGCTGTAGGCCTTTTCGCAAGCGCCCAAACGATGCTCGAACGATGCGGCTTCGGCGCCGACGAGGCTCGTGGTGCGCTGCGGTCATTATTCGTGGGCAACTGCGAGTCGATTGCTGAGCGAGGCCCCATTGACGCCCTTACGGGTCCCATTGAGCGCAACGACGCCGAAACGGTCGTGGGGCACCTCATGGCGTTTCGGGAGGACCCAACGCTGTTGAAAGAGCGCGACGCGTATACGGCGCTTTCGCGCGTGGTGGTTGAGGTTGCCGCCGCGAAGCATCCCGAGAGGGATTATTCACATATCGCGGAAATACTCAGGGCCGCACGATAGGTTCTGAAAACGACATGAGGGAAGGAAGAGCTTGGCGTGGGTGCCTCGGCTCTTAAAGAAAGGCGAATACCATGAAGAATACTGCCGCAACGTTTGCCGCCGCCAAGGCGAAGGGCGAAAAACTCTCGATGCTCACTGCATATGACTACTCGACGGCGAAGCTCGAAGACGAGTCGGGCATCAACGGTATTTTGGTCGGCGACTCGCTGGGCAATGTGGTGCTTGGCTACGAAGACACCGTTTCGGTAACCATGGAAGACATGATCCACCATGGCGCTGCCGTCGCTCGCGGCGCGAAAAACGCGCTTGTCGTTGTCGATATGCCGTTCATGAGCTATGAAGTGACCGTCGAGGAGGCCGTGCGCAATGCGGGCCGCCTTATGAAGGAAGGCCGCGCGGGTGCCGTGAAGCTCGAGGGTGGCGTGCGTGTTGCTGAGCAGATTCGCGCGATTGTGAAGGCCGGCATTCCCGTTATGGGTCATATTGGACTTACCCCTCAGTCAATCAACGTGTTTGGCGGCTTCAAGGTGCAGGGCAAAAGCGAGGAAGCCGCCCGTGCTTTGCTCGCCGACGCCAAGGCCGTTGAAGAGGCAGGCGCGTTTGCAGTTGTCATCGAGGCTGTCCCTGCGGCGCTTGCCCAGATGATCACCGATGCCGTTTCGATTCCGACCATCGGCATTGGCGCAGGCGCTGGTTGCGACGGCCAGATTCTTGTGTACCAGGATATGCTCGGCATGTTCAGCGACTTCACTCCGAAGTTCGTGAAACGCTATGCCAATGTGGGCGAAGTCATGCGCGAAGCGTTCGCCAACTATGCGGCCGAGGTGGCCTTGGGCGCGTTCCCCACGGAAGAGCACACCTACAAAATCAAAGATGATGTGCTCGAGAAGCTTTACTAAAGAAAATGGCGCGGCGCCCGAAGGAAAGCGGGCTGCCTCGAATCGATAGATTGCAAGGAGTGCTGGCGCACTCGAACCTTGAAGAAAGAAGAACGATGAAAATCGCTTATACCGTGGAAGACGTTAAGTCGCAGGTTCGCCAATGGAAAAAGGAAGGCCTTACGGTTGGCCTGGTGCCCACGATGGGCTATTTGCATGAGGGCCACGAAAGCCTGATCAAGCGAGCAGTCGCCGAAAATGATCGTGTTGTGGTGAGCGTGTTTTTGAACCCCACGCAGTTTGCCCCCAACGAAGACCTCGCGAGCTATCCCCGCGATTTCGAGGCCGATACGAAACTGTGCGAGGGCGCTGGCGCAGCGCTCGTCTTCCATCCGGAGCCGTCCGAGATGTATGCCGAAGACGCGTGCACGTTCGTTGATATGACGGCTGTCACCAAGGAACTGTGCGGAAAGAGCCGCCCGATTCACTTCCGCGGCGTGTGCACCGTTGTGAACAAGCTCATGAACATTTCTATGGCCGACCGTGCATATTTCGGTCAGAAGGACGCGCAGCAGCTCGCTGTCATTCGCCGTATGGTGCGCGATTTGAATATGAACGTTGAGGTTGTGGGCTGCCCCATCATTCGCGAGGCTGACGGTTTGGCGAAAAGCTCGCGCAACACGTACCTCTCTGAAGAGGAGCGCAAGGCTGGCCTCGTTCTGTCGCAGGCCGTGAAGTTGGGACAGAAGCTCGTCGCCGAGGGCGAGAAGTCTGCGGCGGCGGTCACGGGCGCCATGAGCGAACTCATCTCTGCCGAGCCTCTCGCGAAAATCGATTACGTCTCGATGGTGTCATGGGATTCCATCGAGCCCGTTGAGACCATCGAAGCCCCCGTGCTCGTTGCCATGGCGGTCTACATTGGCAAAACCCGCCTGATTGACAACTTCATTTACGAAGGATAGGTCAGTCGAACTTGTTGGTTTGGCGGGGTGGACATGCGGTTCCGCTTCGGGCAGGTCCTGGCTCGCACGGAAGCCACAATAAGTTCAGCTAAGCTGAACGCGCCCGCTCGGGCGCATGGTTGGGGATTGGAATGCCCAATGGGCATTCCAACGTGCGGAATCTTGCGGAACCTCATATCCACCCCGCCAACCCATTCGTATGGGCTTGCGGCTCTGCCTGGGCTTGCCGTCGAAGGTCGTCTGCGTTCATACCTGCTTTATTTCAATGTGAAACGCAGCCAGGCGAGCGCATAGTGAGCGAAGCGAACGGTAGCGAGCCGTGGCCTTGGACGGCGAGCCCAGGCAGAGCCGCAAGAGGTGTTTGGGACAAAAGAGAACAGGAAACCAATGCAACTTAATATGCTTAAAGGTAAGATTCATCGCGCTACCGTTGTTCAGGCTGAGCTTGACTACGTGGGCAGCATCACCATCGACGAAGACCTCATGGAGGCTTCAGGCATTCTGGAATACGAGAAGGTCCAAATTGTCGATGTGAACAACGGCCAGCGCTTCGAGACGTATGTCATTGCCGGCGAAGCTGGCTCTGGCATGATTTGCCTGAACGGGGCTGCTGCACGCAACGTTTCGGTGGGCGACAAGGTCATCATCATGTGCTATTGCCAGATGTCTCCCGAGGAAGTGTCCGCCAATCCGCCGCGCGTCGTGTTCGTCGACGACGACAACAAAATCGCGCGCGTGACGCGTTACGAAAAACATGGTCTTCTGAAAGACATGGAATAGCAGCACGGGCCGCACATGCGGCCTTCGTTGTTTATAATGCAGTGGTTTGAAAGAGTCGAATGGGGGAGTTCGATATGGTAGATCGCCAGCGCGATTTAGAAGGCAAGCGGGTTTTGGTGACTGCGGGGCCCACGCAGGAAGCCATTGATCCGGTGCGTTTTATTTCCAACCACTCTACGGGCCGCATGGGCTATGCCATCGCCGAGGTGGCGCGCGATCGCGGTGCGCGGGTGGTGCTCGTGAGCGGTCCCGTTTCGCTTGAAGCGCCCGAGGGTGTCGAACTCGTGAGCATCGTGAGCGCGCAAGACCTTTTCGATGCCGTAAGCGCCCGTTATGCCGAGTGCGACGCGGTTGTCGCCGCCGCCGCGGTTGCCGATTATCGTCCGAAAACGGTGGCCGACAACAAGATGAAGAAGAAGGATGGCGACTTGTCCATCGAGCTTGAACGTACGCCCGATACGCTTTCCTGGCTTGGCGCGCATCGTGTGGCCGGGCAGCGTTTGTGCGGCTTCTCGATGGAAACGTGCAATGTGCTCGAAAACTCCCGCGGCAAACTTACGCGCAAAAACGTCGATATGATTTGCGCGAACAGCTTGCGTGAGGAAGGCGCGGGCTTTGGCACGGCAACGAACCATCTCACGCTCATCTCTCGCGAGCACGAGGTCGACCTGCCTATGCTCTCGAAGGCCGATGCGGCCGACGCGCTTTTGACGGAGCTGTTCTCGCTCGACCCGCTTCCCGCGTCGACGGAAGGGGAGTAGCCATGCTGCTTACGGTTGATATTGGCAACACCAATGTGGTGATGGGCCTTATGCCCACGCGCGGCGAGCTCGCGAGCCAGTTGCGTTTTCCCACCGACAAGCGTCGCACGGTGCGCGAGTTCATGGATGGCTTCGAGGCGCTCGTCGCCATGCACGGCTTCGATTTCTCCGATGTGACGGGCGCGGTTGTTTCTTCCGTCGTGCCCGAGCTCACGGAATCGGTCGTGGCTTCGGTTCGCGCGAAAACGAATCTCGAGCCGCTTGTGGTGAACTATAAAATGAATTTGGGGTTCTCCATCGATATGGACACGCCCGAGCGTTTGGGCGTCGACATGATTGCCGACGCGGCGGGCGCCGTGAACGATTACGACGGCGCGCTCGCGATTTTCGACATGGGCACGGCCACCACGTGCTCGGTGCTCACGAGCGATCGCACGTATATCGGCTCCATCATTTATCCTGGCGTCGTGATTTCTCAGGACGCGCTTACTGCGCAGTGCTCGCAGCTGCCGTTCATCAAGTTTGAAAAGCCGAAGGGCCTCATTGGCAAGAATACCGTCGAATGCATGTATTCGGGCGTGTTGTATTCCAACGCGGCTACCATCGATGGCCTGATTGACCGCATCGCCGATGAGCTGGGCGAGCCCGTGACCGCAATTGCGACGGGCGGCGTGAGCCGCATGATCGTTCCCGCGTGTCGCCGCAAAATCGTGCATGACCCGAATTTGCTGCTGAAGGGGCTTTGGGACCTTTACAAGCTGAATGCCTAGCAAAGCAGCTACGGCACGTTTCGAATCTCGGAGCGATTAGCGCCCGTTGGTCGTTGACGGCAAGATTCCGCGCATTGTCTGGGTTTTCTTCACGTGCACGCACAAGCTGATACAATGGGGCCACTGCATAAGTTGAAAGGACTTACGAATGAATATCGTTTTGTTGGGCGCCCCGGGCGCCGGCAAGGGTACGCAGGCCGCCAAGCTGGTTGAGGAATTCGCCACGCCCCATATTTCCACGGGCGACATCCTGCGCGCTGCGGTAAAGAACCAGACCGAGCTCGGCAAAAAGGCCAAGGGTTACATGGATGCGGGCGACCTGGTTCCCGATAGCCTGATCATCGACCTCATGGACGAGCGCTTGCGCGAGCCCGACTGCGAGAAGGGCTTCATTCTCGACGGTTTCCCGCGCACCACGGCCCAGGCTGTGGCCCTCGACGACATGCTGGTCCGTCTCGAGCGCCCGCTCGATGCCGCCCTGCTCGTTGATGTTGACCCCGAGGTCATCATCAAGCGTCTCACCGAGCGTCGCTGCTGTAAGGAATGCGGCTACATCGGCACCGCTGCCGACGCCACCTGCCCGAAGTGCGGCGGCGAAATGTATCAGCGCGATGACGACAACGAGACCACGGTTCGCAACCGCCTCGACGTCTACGCCAAGAGCACGAGCCCCCTTATCGACTACTACAAGGGTAAGGGCCTGCTGAAGAGCGTTGACGGCGATCGCCCGGTCGACACCGTCTATGTCGACGTGAAAGCCCTGCTTGGCCTGTAACTCGGGATTTCGAACACGTTTCTTCATAGAGCATCCCTTATGGGGTGCTCTTTTTTATCGATTGGCTCATGCCTCTTTTTTGTTTCGCGTATGGGACTCATCGGCGTCGCGCCATTCGGCCTGCGACCTTGGGTATAATGCGCTCCATGCATGCTTTCTTGACATTACTTGGCGAGTTCATCGCCATCCATCATGCGCGGTTGCGACACTTCGCGAAGGTTGCCTGCGTTATTTTGCTGTGCGCCGCGGCGCTTGAGGTCGTGGTATTCAATTTCAACCATTGGCGCAGCCTTACCTGGCAGCCCATCACGGCGAACGAGCAGTCGAACCTGCAGGAAACAGCCGACGAGCGCCTGCGCATCTCCGCTATCGACAATACGATTGAATTCGATTACGTCGGCGTGCCCGTGCACAATATCAAGCTTGATTTTTCAGGGAATCAGTCAGCGCAAAACGTGCCTGTGAAAATCTGGTTTACCGATGACGCGCATTCGACGTATTTCGATGACGACGAGTACACGGCTGGCGTGCCGGTTACGTATGTCTCCACGAACAACGAAGAGAGCAAATACCTCAATATCAATGCTTCGGGATCGGTGTATAAGCTGCGCATTCAAGTGGGCATCGACGATGGGGAGACGAAGGTCACCTATCCGCTGTATCTGTCGAAGGTCGTGCTCAACGCGCCCGAGCCGTTCAGCTTCAGCGGCGAGCGCTTCTTGTTTGCGGCCTGCATCATGGCGCTCATATACGCGTTTCGCCCCAAGTCGAGCCTCTATCGCACGCAGCTGCGCGAGCACCCGCGTCGCACCAAAATCGCGGTCATCGGCGTTGCCGCGGTGGAGATTTTGGTTGGTGCGGCGTTTCTGCTGTTCGGCACGAACCTCGTGGGCGTTGCCACACAACATTACAACTCGGGTTCGTGGGATGGCGTGAGCGTTGTCAATGTGTTTGAATGCGGCGGCGAAAATGCGCAGCAATACGCCGAGCTTGCGAAATCAATGACGCACGGCAAGCTATATTTGGAAGAAGAGCCGCCTAACTGGCTGCAGAATATGGATGACCCGTATGACCGCGGCGCCCGCGACCAGCTGGTGAAAGAAACCGGCGAGAACTACTTGTGGGATACTGCATATTACGAAGGCCACTACTACGTGTACTTCGGCGTGGTGCCGGTGTTGCTGTTCTATTTGCCGTTCTATCTTGTTACGGGAGCGAATTTCCCTACGGCGATCGGTGTGCTCATCGGCATGGTGTTTTTCATCGTGGGCCTTTCGGCGCTGCTCGACCGCTTTGCCCGCTACCACTTCAAACGCATGACGACCGGCGTGTTCCTGCTGCTGCAAATCGCGATTGTGACGTGCTGCGGCATGCCGTATTTGCTGAAGTTCCCCACGTTCTATTCGCTGCCTATTATGTTGGCGCTCGCGTTTTCGGTGTGGGGCCTGTATTTCTGGATGGTGGGTCGCAGCCATAAACGCCCCGAGGGCTTCTACTTGGCGGGGTCGCTGTGCATGGCGCTCGTGGTAGGGTGCCGCCCGCAGCTTGTGCTGCTGAGCTTCTTGGCGTTTCCGCTGTTTTGGCGCATGTACATTACCGAAGGCCGCATTCGCACGGTGGCGGGCGCTCGCCAGTTTGCGTGCCTTATCGCGCCTTATATCGTGGTGTGCGCGGGCATCATGTGGTACAACAAGGCCCGCTTCGGCAGCCTGTTCGATTTCGGCGCGAACTACAACCTCACGGTAAACGACATGACGAAGCGCGGTATGGCGGTGGGCCGTATCGCCCCCGCGTTGTTCGCGTATTTGTTCCAAACTCCCGCGACTACGGGCGTATTCCCTTATTTGCAGGCTGTCGCGTTCGATACCACCTATTTGGGACAAACGGTTAAGGAAGTTACGTTCGGCGGCATTTTCGCCGTGCTCCCCATTTTGTGGGTGCTTCCGTTCGCTCGGCGTATTTTGCAAATGCGTATCAACCAGCGTAAAACGCGTACGGTGGCAGGCGTTATTGGCGTGCTCATTGGCATCGGCGTGCTTATCGCTGTGGCCGATGCGGAAATGGCGGGCATTCTGCAGCGCTACTTCGCTGACTTCAGCATCATGTTCCTTATGGCGGCGGTATTGCTGCTGTTCATCGTGAACGAAAACATCGAAAACGGCTCGAAGGCGCATGCGGTATTCGTGCGTGTGTTGCCTGTGGCGGTTGCGATTGGCGTGGCCTATACGGTGCTCTTGTGCATCACGGCAGAAACGGGTTGGGTATCGGATGCCTACCCATGGGCATACCAAGGCCTGCTCGAGACGTTTCAATTCTGGACGTAAAGAGCCGCTCTGGCGTCTGGGCGGATGATGCTTCTTGACCAAACGGTTCCGAGCTCATGCAAGCAGCGCATTACGTGCTGCTTGGCTCGTGCGGAACTGCTTGGAGGCGCATCGCCCGCTCAGACGCTTTGCGAAACTTCATTGAACGTTGTACGGAAGGCTTCGGCACGAGGGGTGAAGGTGGAGCCCGAAATGCGCCGCCAGATTGCCAAGCAGCGGCGGCGACTGACGACGGCCGTCAGGTTGGCGGAAGGAGATACATGCAAAAACTTTTAGCTCAAATTGCGAAATTCGGTGTAGTGGGCGTTATTGCCTTCCTTATTGACTACGGTCTGCTCGCGTTGCTCACCGAAGCGTTCGGTGTTAACTACTTAGTGTCGGCCACCATCTCGTTCACCGCGTCGGTGGTATTCAACTATGTGGCGTCGATGCGCTATGTGTTCACGCACAAAGAAGGCATGAGCCGCCGACGCGAGTTCATCATTTTCGTGGTGCTTTCGGTAATTGGCCTTATCATCAACAACGCGTGCATGTGGGCGGGCGTCGAGCTGCTGCACATTCACTACCTCATTACGAAAATCGGCGCCACGGCAATCGTCATGGTGTGGAACTTTGTAACGCGCAAGAAGTTTCTTGATGCGGGGGACGAAGGCAAGTAATCACGCGGCTTGGATTGTTTTCAGGTCGTTCGAATAGCTCGAGGGCGCGGGGCATGCGTTTCCGATAGATTCCGCACGAGCCGGAAGCCACTTGATGTGGCTTCCGTGCGAGTCAGGACTGACCGAGGCGGAAGCGCATGTCCCGTGGCCTCGAGCGATGGGACAGGAGATACAAAATGGAAAATCGCGATGTGCGTGCTGAATTGGAGCATTGGATTGCCAATGTGTCCGACGAGGAGCTTGCGGCTGATCTGGCCGAAATGAAGAAGGCGGCCGATGCGGGCGACGATTCTGCGGCGGTAGACGCATTCTTCCAAGATTTGGCCTTCGGCACGGCGGGTCTGCGCGGTACGCTTGGTGCTGGCACGAATCGCATGAACATCTATACCGTCGGCCGCGCCACGCAAGGTTTCGCGGACTACCTGAATGCGAATTTCGAGAACCCAAGCGTTGCGATTGCGCGTGATTCGCGCAATAAGGGCGAGCTGTTCGTGAAGGTGACGGCCTCTATCTTGGCTGCTAACGGCATTGTGGCGCACGTGTATCCGAAGATTTCCCCCGTGCCCACGCTTTCGTTTGCCGTGCGCGACCTTGGTTGCTCAGGTGGCATTTGCATGACGGCAAGCCACAATCCGGCCGCCTACAACGGTTATAAGGCCTATGGCCCCGATGGCTGCCAAATTACGAGTGAGGCCGCGAAAGCCATTTCTGCTTCTATCGCGAACACCGATGCGTTCTCGGGCGTGAAGACGATGGGCTTCGATGAGGCTGTGGCTTCGGGCATGGTGAAATGGATCGACGACGCGGTGCTCGAGCGCTATTACGATGCGGTTTTGTCCAAATCGGTGAGCAGCCTTTCCGCCGAGCAGGTCGCCGAAGCTCCCTTGAAACTCGTGTACACGCCGCTCAATGGCACGGGCCTGATTCCCGTGACCACCGTGCTCGAGCGCGCGGGCATCACCGATATCACGGTAGTTCCTGAGCAGCGCGAGCCCAATGGCGATTTTCCCACGTGCCCGTATCCCAACCCTGAAATTCGCGAGGCCATGCAGAAGGGCATTGACCTGTGCGAGGAAGTGCATCCCGACCTGCTGCTCGCGACCGATCCCGATGCCGACCGTGTGGGTGTGGCGTGCAAAGACGGCGACGCCTACACGCTGCTCACGGGCAACGAGATGGGCGTGCTTCTGCTCGATTACATCGCTCGCATGCGTAGCGAACGCGGCGAGGATCTGTCCGATAAGGTTGCGGTCACGACTATCGTGTCTTCCGCCATGGTTGACGCGCTTGCTGCGGAATACGGCTTCGAGCTGCGTCGCTGCCTTACCGGCTTCAAATATATCGGCGACATCATCACCGAGCTTTCCGATGCCGGCCAGGTCGACCGATTCATTTTCGGCTTCGAAGAAAGCTATGGTTATCTGTCGGGCGGTCACGTGCGCGACAAAGATGCCGTGAATGCGAGCTTGCTCATTTGCCAAATGGCGCAGGATTATAAACTGCGCGGCATGAACTTGGCCCAGGCTATGCGCGCGCTGTACGAGAAGCATGGCTGGTGGCTCAACCGCACCGCGTCGGTTTCGTTTCCGGGCGCCGCGGGTGCCGAAACCATGCGCGGCATTATGGCGAAGCTGCGCGAACAGGCTCCGAGCGAGCTTGCCGGTCGCGCCGTTGAAGCCGTGGTCGACTACGAGGGTGGCGTGAACGGCTTGCCTTCGGCAAATGTCGTCGAGTTCGACGTTGAAGGCGGCAACAAGGTTATCGTGCGCCCGAGTGGCACCGAGCCCAAAATCAAGCTCTATGTGTTCGCGAAGGATGCCGACCGCGCTGCGGCCGACGCTCTGCTCGACGCCCTTGAGGCCGCGGGCCGCGAATTGCTGAAATAAAGGTTGTATATCGGGCGGCTTTCGGGCCGCCCGTTTTGTACGGAACGTGTACGGGCTTCGTGCCGAGCCGCGTTGTTCCGATCTCTCTTGCGAGGCTCGCTATAATGAGCGTGCCGCGTGGTAATGCGTGGTTTTGGGATTCGCAACAAGGAAGGACATCCCATGATTTTCGGAAATATCGAAAGCACCGATTTGTCGACTATCGGCCACGAAGGCGTTCGCCGCGCAATTAGATGGGCGCGCGAGCATGACTTGTCCGCGCTGCCGTGTGGTCGCAACGATATCGACGGCGATGCGCTGTATGTGAACGTTGCTGAATATGATTCGAAGGCATTCGAAGATTGCAAGTTCGAAGCGCACAAGCGCTACATCGACGTGCAGGTCGTGGCTTCGGGTATCGAGCGCATCGATTCCCAGGTGATTGCCAAGTGCGAAGCCGGCGAATTCGACGAAGAGGGTGACTTCATGCTGCTCGAGGGCGAGGCCGCTACCCAGGTGATTCTTGAGCCGGGCAGCTTCGCGGCATACTTCCCCGACGATGCCCATAAACCGGGTATTGCGGTCGATGGCGCCTCCCATAACAAGAAGTGCGTCTTCAAAGTATTGGTATAGGTTGGCATGCTGTACCTATCAGCGGCGCCCGTACTTAAAAGGTCCTAAGCTTAATTAGCATCGGTGGGCGACGTCGGTAATGCAGAAGAGCGGCTCGGATTTATTCCAGCCGCTCTTCTTCGTTTCCCGAGGTCTTTCGCGTCCTCGATACGACAAGCTGAATAATTCCTACGAAGAGCGATAGGATGGAACAGGCTCTTGCAACAAGGGGAAAGATATCCATTGGAATTCGCCCTCGAATCCAAGATTGAGGGCGTTAAACGTCGGATGCAGAAGCCTGCTAAATGCCTCGAGCATTTAGCAGGCTTCGGTTTCTGGGCGCGCTATCGAGGGCGTGAACCATGCTTCTTCAAAAGCGTCCATACGATAGCGGCCCCAATGGCTGCGGCGCAGGTGTCGACAAGCCAATCCATAGGGTCGCAGCTTCGGCTGGGGGTAAAAATCTGATGGAACTCGTCGCTTACGCCATAAAGGCTCGAGAGGATGAGCGCGATGAGCGGGTTGGGGAAGTCGCCGAGCATGCCTGCGGGGTGCGCGGTCGCGTTTCTCTCGAATATGGTCCACGGCGTGAAACGCAGCGCGTTTGTGAGCGCGGCGCCAAGCAGCAGGTATTCCGTGAAATGCCCCACGGGCGATACGTCGACCTCGTGGCCGAAGAGCGCCGTGGCGCCCGCAACCAAGAAATTTTTGACGATCGAGACGATGCCCGAGTGGTTATCGAGGTCGTTGCCTGTTTTCGCGCTCATGCAGAAAATGAAGGCGAGCATAATCGCGACGGCTGTCCATGAAAGAAGCGCACATGTGCGGCGAGAGAGGCGGGGGCGATTCGAGCCTTCGCGCTCTTCGTTGGCTGTGGCCTTTGGTTCGTCGATGACCTGCGAACTTTTGCGCATGGGAGTGCCCGCGCTTTTGTTTGTGATGCGAGATTGCGTTTTCATGGTTTGTGATTCTATCAAATCGGTGGGTTACGGCCGCAACGGCCAAGGTTTTCGTTACCATTAATAAGGTATATTCACGCGTGCGATACATTCATATTCGGAAAGGCGCATCCATGGCCGAAGACCACACGAACCAGCAGCCCCAGCAGCCGCCGCAACCTGCGGAGCCGCAAGGTTTTGACGCGCAGCAAAGCCAAGCGTACGCCCAAGGTCAGGCGCAGCCGTTTGCCCAGTCCCAGCCGTACGGGCAGGCTCAAGCGCAGCAGCCGTATGGGCAGCCCGGCGCTCATCAATACGCCCAGCCCGGGTGCGGCCAGCAGTATTATGCTCCTGCGGCACAGCCCGTGTATGCCGCGCCCGCGTCGAGGAAGAAAAACATGACGCCCTGGATTGTGCTCGGCGTGATTTTGTTCGCCGTCGTATTCTGCTTTACCATTGGGGCTATGTCGTGCTCGAGCGCGGTGCGTTCCCTCTCGAATTTCGGTATGGGCTCCGTTGAAGAAGAGCTCACCGATGGGCCCACTGTCGCGGTCATCGATATTTCGGGAACCATCCAATACGATGGCACGGCCTGCTCTCCTGAAGGCCTTTCGTCGCTTCTCAATCAGGCTGAAGAAAACGACGATATCGAAGCCGTGGTTTTGCGCGTCGATTCCGGCGGCGGCACCGCAACGGCGGGTGAGGAAATGGCTGAATACGTGAAGCGCTTCAGCAAGCCCGTGGTGGTTTCGAGCGCGTCGATGAATTGCAGCGCTGCATACGAGATTTCAAGCCAGGCCGACCTGATTTATGTGAACAAGACCACCGACATCGGCGCCATTGGCACAGTGATGCAAGTGACCGATCTTTCGGAGTTGCTCGACAAGCTGGGCATCAGTGTCGACAATATTGCGTCGGCGGAATCGAAGGATTCGAGTTACGGCACGCGTCCCCTTACCGACGAAGAGCGCGCCTACTATCAGGAGCTCATTGATGTGACGAACGAGGTCTTCGTCGAAAACGTGGCAGAGGGACGCTCCATGAGCCTCGATGAGGCTCGCGCGCTTGCGACGGGCCTTTCGTTCACCGGCGAGCAGGCTGTCGAGAACGGCCTCGCCGATGAAGTGGGCGTTTTCGATGACGCAATTGAAGCGGCCGCGCAACTCGCGGGTCTCGGTTCCGACTACAATGTGATTACGCTTACCCAGTCGAGCGATTTAGGCTCGCTGATGGATTTGCTTTCTGAAAGCGACAGCGATTCGGCAACCTCGGCCGCCGCCGCGAAATTGATTGAACTATTGAAGAACGAGGGGGTTCTTTCGTGAGCTATACCAGCGAACTAACTTGGCCTGCGCGTGCGGTTGTCACCGCGGGCATGCCCTATGGCAATAAGAAGCTGCACTTCGGCCACGTTGCGGGTGTGTTCGTGCCTGCCGACGCCTATGCGCGCTTCCTTCGCGATCGCATTGGCGAACAGAATGTGCTCTTCGTTTCTGGCACCGACTGCTTCGGCTCGCCTATTCAGGAGGGCTACCGCAAGGCCTGCGAAAATGAGGGCTTTGAGGGTACCATCGTCGACTACGTGCAGCGCAACCACGATGCGCAGAAGGCGACGCTCGATGCTTACGATATCTCGCTTTCCATCTACGAGGGTTCGGGCATTGGTCGCGCGGGCGAAGTACATCAGCGCGTGACGAACGATTTGCTCGAAAAGTTGCACGAAAACGGCCACTTACGCCTTATGGAAACGCTGCAGTTCTACGACCCTGAGGCGGGCCAGTTCCTCAACGGCCGCCAGGTGCATGGCTATTGTCCCGTGCAGGGGTGTAAATCGGAGAAGGCGTATGCCGACGAATGCGACCTGGGCCACCAGTTCGACCCTGCCGACCTTATCAAGCCCACGTCGTCGCTCACGGGTTGCGTGCCCGAGCTTCGCCCCGTGCGCAATTGGTATTTCGACTTGCCGAATTTCCGCGAACAGCTTGGCGAGATTGCCGAAAACCTCGAAGCCGACCCCGAGGTGCGTCCCGTGGTGTCGCAGACGGCCAAGGAATTCCTCGTGCCGCCCGTCATCTATATAAAAAATGAGCTCGAGGCCGATTACCGCGCTATCGAGTCGAAATTGCCTGCGCATGAGTTCCATGCCGCCGAAGGCAACAAACAGAGCTTTGAGCTCGAGTTCGCCAACATCGAATCGCGCGATGCCGCCCGCGACGAGCTCACCGCCGCCGGAATTCGTTTCCGTACGGGCAAGGCGCTCGTTCCGTTCCGCATTTCCGGCAATGTGGAGTGGGGCGTGAAGGTGCCCGAGATGGAAGGCGTGGACGACCTTACGGTGTGGTGTTGGCCCGAAAGCCTGTGGGCGCCTGTGAGTTTTTCGGCCACGGCTCTTGAGGCTCGCGGCGAAGAGTTGAGCGCGGTGCGCGACTGGTGGTGCAGCCCCGATGCGCGCGTGTACCAGTTCATCGGTCAAGACAACCTGTATTTTTACGGCGTCGCCCAGCCTGCGTTGTGGATGGCGCTTGAGAGTGGCAATGCTGAGGTCGCGTACCCGCAGCCGGGCGATTTGCAGCAAACGACGCTTATCGCGAACCACCATATTCTGTTCGGCAAGGTGAAGGCGTCGTCTTCGGGCGCAGTGAAGCCTCCCTCGGCTGACCAGCTGCTCGAGCATTATACGGTTGACCAGCTGCGCGCCCATTGGCTTGGCCTGGGCCTCGATGTGAAATCGGTGGGCTTCAAGCCCAAGCCGTTCGAGGCCGACGAGGCGAAACGCAATGACCCCCGTGTGGCCGATCCCGTGCTCAAGGAGGGCGCGTTGCTCACGAACGTGTTCAACCGCTTAGCCCGCAGCTGCTTCTACGAGGCGCAGAAGAACTTCGAGGGCTTCATGCCCCTTGGCGCTCCCGCGGCCGACGTGGTGGCGCGCTGCCATAAGGCCATGGCGGAATACGAGGCCATTATGCACAAGGCTGAACTGCATTCGGTCATGACGCTCATGGACGACTTCATTCGCTGGGCGCAGAAGCATTGGGCTGACGGCATTAAGGCCGCCGAGGGTGCCGACGATGCTGACATGCGTCGCCAGATTCTTGTCGACAGCTTCTTCACGCTGCGCGTCGCCACGTTGCTCATGCATCCTGTGGCGCCCGACGGTTGCGAGAAGATCGTGGAACATTTGGGCCTTCCCGCCGAGCGCGTGTTCAGCTGGAACGCGCCGTTCGAGGGCATGGCTGAGCTGTGCGACGCCGCCGACGTCGAGGCTTGCCGCCACGCCATTGTGGAGCTTCCGCCGCGCACCGACTTCTTCGCGAAGCACGTATCACAGTTCAAATAAGACGCACGGTGCGGAAAAGGACTCGTATGAATAAGACGAAAGCGTCTGCTCGCCGGAAAGCGCGTCCCGATTCTGTGAAACCCTCGAATCTTCACAGCTTCTCCCTTGCAATGCAGGGTAGGGGCTGTGGTATTATTCGAGGGCTGTGTCCTGCCTTGGTCGGAAACCAAGGCACTCTGTCAAAGGAGAATACCAATGAAGCAGGGAATTCATCCCGAATACGTTGAGTGCACCGTCAAGTGCACCTGCGGCAACGTCTTCACCACTCGCTCCACCAAGAGCGAGCTGAAGATCGACATCTGCAACAAGTGCCACCCGTTCTTCACCGGCACCCAGAAGCTCATCGACACCGGTGGACGCGTCCAGCGCTTTGCCGACAAGTTCGGCTCTGCTGCCGACATGGTCGCCAAGGCTGAGGCCGAGAAGAAGGCCGCTAAGGCTGCGAAGGCTGCCGAGCTCGAGGCCGCTAAGAAGGCCGAGCGCGAAGCCAAGGCTGCTGAGAAGGCTAAGCGTGCTGCTGAGTACGCCAAGAAGGCCGAGGCCGAAGCCGCCAAGGCTGCCGCTGAGGCTCCTGCCGAGGAAGCCGCTCCCGCTGAGGAAGCTGCCGCCGAGGCCACCGAAGCTGCCGCTGAGTAGTTTCAACCGCGAATACATCGCATAGAGAAGAGGCCCACTCATTTGAGTGGGCCTCTTTGTTTGCCTGAAATTCGTGAAACGTCTTGATGGATGATGCGCTATGCGACGAAAGTGCGCTATACTTCCGAGCACAAATGCTAAGACGAAGACAGCGGCTTGCAGACGTGTGCTTTTCAGAGAAGGGCCCCTTGGCTGGAAGGGCCTCAAGCGCGCAGCGACGCCGATTCCCTTCCGAGCAGCATGGTTGAACGCTGGCGGGCATATCCCGCGGATTCGCAACTAGGTCATGCCGGGCGCTCCCGTTACAGGGCATACGAGCGGGCGGCACGCTTGCGCGGTTTCGCGTGAAGGCCGTCAACCAAGGTGGTACCGCGAGAGCCTTCTTTCGTCCTTGGGCTGCGAGTTCGAGCAATCGAATTCGGCCGAGGGGTGAAAGAAGGCTCTTTTTTATTGGTGAAGGTCGCGCAACCTCGGGCGCGGCGGCTGGGCGGCGCGTCCGCTCGGCATAACAACGAAAGGCGAAGGCTATGGCAATAGTCGACGAGCTCAACGAGCTTAATGCCCAAGCCCTGCGCGACATCGAGGCGGCGGCCGACACGGCGGCGCTCGAAGAGGTTCGCGTAGCCGTGCTTGGCAAGAAGGGCACGCTTACGGGCTACCTGCGCGGCATGGGTCAGCTTCCCAAAGAAGAGCGCGCTGAAGTGGGTAAAACCGCGAACATCGTGCGCAATGCGGTGGAGTCGGCGCTCGCGAATCGCAAGGAAGCGCTTGCGAAGGCGGAGCTGCTTGCGAAGATGGATGCGGAAGCTGTGGACATCACGCTTCCCGGCCGCGGCCAGCAGGTTGGCACGCGCCACCTGATCAGCGGCATTATCGATGAGATTTCCGATATCTTCCTTGGCATGGGCTATTCCGTGGCTTCCGGTACCGAGGCCGAGACCGACTACTACAACTTCGAAGCCCTGAATGCTCCCGCCGACCACCCGTCGCGCGGCATGCAGGACACGTTCTACCTGGTCGACCGCACGGGCGAGCAGGCTGCCGTGAAGGGCGAATCGGCGGCTCTTCTGCGTACGCAAACCTCGGGCGTGCAGGTGCACACCATGGAGGAAAACAAGCCGCCTATCTACATCATCGCGCCGGGCAAGGTGTATCGCCGCGACGTCGCCGACCCGAGCCACCTGCCTCAGTTCCACCAGGTGGAAGGCCTCGTTGTCGACAAGGGCATTTCGTTTGGCGACCTGAAGGGCACGCTCGACTATTTCTGCAAGCAGATGTTCGGCCCCGATCGCAAGACGCGTTTCCGTGCGCATTACTTCCCGTTCACTGAACCCTCTGCCGAGGCCGACGTGAGCTGCGGCGTGTGCGGCGGTTCGGGTCACTTGCACAACGGCGAAAAATGCCGCATGTGTAAAGGCACCGGTTGGCTTGAAATTCTGGGCTGCGGCATGGTCGACCCGAACGTCTACGGCTTTGTGGACATCGACCCTGAAGAATACTCGGGCTTCGCGTTCGGCATGGGCGTCGAGCGCATCGCATGCCTGAAGTACAACGTGCCCGACTTGCGTATGCTGCTTGAAGGTGATATGCGCTTCCTTCGTCAATTTTAGGGTTTCGCCGTTCTGCCGAACGGCGAACCTTATCGACGCTGCGCGAACCCCTGGCGAGCGATTTGCCTTTCAATCGTCGCTTGCGTAGCGCTGCTACGCGGCGCTCCTCTTTCAAGGCAACTCACTTCGCCAGGGGCCCGCTCGCTGGCTTTTGGTTGACCTGCGGCGATTGATTAAATAAAAGGCCCGCTCGCTGATTTTTTGATAGATCAGAGATGGTTGTTTAGATAGGACGAATTATGAAAGTTTCTTTGAAGTGGCTTTCCGATTATGTCGAGGTGCCTTCTGACATTAAGGCGTTCTGCGACAAGCTCGACCTTACGGGTACGGGTGTCGAGGGCGTTGACAAGCTTGGCGCTGCATTTGACGGCGTGGTCGTGGGCTATGTCGAGACGTGCGAAGACCACCCCGATTCCGACCATATGCATGTGGTGAAGGTGAATGTGGGTGGCGACGAGCCGATTCAGATTGTGTGCGGCGCCCCGAACATCGCCGCTGGTATCAAAGTGCCCGTCGCTACGATCGGCGCGGTGCTTCCCGGCGATTTTAAAATCAAGAAGTCGAAGCTTCGCGGCGTGACCTCTATGGGCATGTGCTGCTCGAAGCGCGAATTGGGCATGGGCACCGACCATGAAGGCATTTGGGTGCTCCCTGAAGATGCACAAATCGGCCAGCCTATCGCCGATTTCATGGGCCTCATCGATACGGTGCTCGACCTGGAAATCACCCCGAACCGACCCGACAGCCTTTCCGTTGTGGGCTTTGCCCGCGAGGTTGGCGCTATGTACGCCAAGCCGTGGACGAACCCGCTTCAGGACATGGCCGCCAAGCTGGAGCTTGCGGGCGAAGTTGAGCCCAACGCCGTGAAAATCGACGTTGCCGACGCCGTGCGCTGCCCGCGTTATTCCGCTCGCGTGATTCATGGCGTGAAGGTGGGCCCGAGCCCCGACTGGATGGTCGAGCGCCTTGCCGCCATTGGCCAGCGCTCCGTGAACAACGTCGTCGACGTGACGAACTACATTCTGTTCCTGTTCGGCCAGCCGCTGCATGCGTTTGACCTGAACAAGATCAAGAACGCCGAAGGCGTGGCCCATATTGTGGTTCGAGCTGCCGAAGATGGCGAGAAGCTCACCACGCTCGACGGCGAGCATCGTAAGCTCACGAGCGACATGACGGTTATTTCCACGCCCGATCAGGGTGCCGTGGCGCTCGCGGGCGTTATGGGCGGCCTTGATACCGAGGTCACCGAGGAAACGACCGATATTCTGCTTGAAACCGCTGTGTTCGAGCCTGGCCGCACGAGCCGCACGAGCCGCAACCTGGGCTTGTTCAGCGAGAGCTCCATGCGCTATGAGCGCGGTGTTGACGACCATGGCGTCGAGGCACGTTCGGCCGCCGCTGCGGCGCTCATCGTCGAGGTTGCTGGCGGCACCGTTGCCCGCATTGGCGAAGACGGCTGCGGCATCGTTGATGTGTGGCCCGCTCCCAGCGAGCAGCCGCACCTGCAGTTCCGCGTGAAGCGTTTCCAGGCTATGATGGGCGCCGATATTCCGCGCGATTTCATCGTTGATACGCTTGAGCGCCTTGGCTGCGAAGTGGCTCAAACCGAAGATGCCGATGTGCTGTCGGTGGTTTCGCCCACGTTCCGCCCCGACCTTCCGCGCGAGATCGACCTGTACGAAGAAGTGTTGCGCCTCTACGGCATGGACAACATCCCCACTACGCTTCCTGCTGGTCGTGGCCGTATTGGCGTGCGCACGAACGCGCAGCTCGTGGATGCGAAAATCCATCGCACTCTTTCTGCGTGCGGCATCAACGAGACCATGACGTATTCGTTCGCCGCCGGCGACGACCTCGACAAGCTGCGCATGAAAGAAGACGGCCTGGGCGAGGCGGTCGAACTCATCAATCCCATGAATTCGGAGCAGGCGTTCATGCGCCGCACTGTGGTTCCCGGCTTGCTGCGCAGCGTCGCGCATAACCAGGCACATGGCGTGTCGAACATTCAGCTGTACGAAATTGGTACCGTGTTTGCGGCCCACGAAGGCGACCGCAAGCCGAAGGAGCGCCGCAAACTGGCGTGCGTTTTGGCGGGCGCTATGGACGACAAGGGCTGGAATACCGATCCGCGTGCATTCGATTTCTTCGATGGTAAGGGTGCGCTTGAGGCTATCGCTCGCGAGCTCGCGTTGCCGAAAATTCGTTTCAAGGCGCTTTCCGCCGAAGATGCGCCGCATTTGCAGCCCGGTCGCGCGGCCGAGATGCTTTCTGGTGGCGACGTGATTGGCTGGGTGGGCGAGCTGCATCCGCTGGCGGTTGCCGCCTACGATGCCGAGGGCCCCGTGGTGGCGTTCGAACTCGACATGGCTGCGCTTGAGCGCAATGCCCGTCCGGCTCGCGACTATGTCGACGTGCCTCAGTTCCCGGGCGTCGAGCGCGATGCCGCGTTTGTCGTGGACGAGGCCGTGACGTGCGAGAAAATCATGCAGTGCATGCAGAGCGCGGGCGGCAAGCTGCTCGAGAGCGTGCATCTGTTCGACGTGTATCGCGACGCCGAGCGCGTGGGCGAAGGCAAGAAGTCGATGGCGTTCTCGCTGACGTATCGCGCCGCCGACCGCACGCTTACGAGCGAAGAGGTCGATAAGGCGCACGAGAAGCTCGTGACGAAGGTGTCGAAGGCCACGGGCGCAGAGATGCGCGGCTAGCGGCTATTTCGCATACATGAAAATGGGGGCCACATCGGCCCTCATTTTTGTTTTGAGTGATTTTGAGAAATGCGTGCTCGCAAAACGAGCGCGTGGCAAATCTCTGGTTTATTGATCTTGCAACCTGCGGATGACTGCGGCGACGTTTTCTGCATCGATGCTGGAATAGCACATCACGAACACGGTGTCGTCGCCGGCGAGCGAGCCCGCGACGCCCTTGAGCTCGGCCGCGTCGAGCGCCACCGTGACGCCGCTCGCGATGCCGGAAGGCGTGCGCAGCACGATGAAATTGTTCACGACCTCGATGGAATCGACCAGTTCGCCCACCATGCGCTGCAAGCGAAGGTCTTCGGGCAACACATAATAGCCCTCGCGCGATTTCGCCAAGCCCATGCCTGCGATATCGCGAGATACGGTTGCCTGCGTGCAGTCGTAGCCTTCAGCGGAAAGCTGCTCGACCAGGTCGCGTTGGGTTTTGATGTTGCCTTTTCGGATAATGTCACGAATTACATCGTGACGTACGGCGCGTTTCGTCATTTCGTTCCCCTCAGCCGAAATTATGAATGCATAAAATACGTGGCAAAGCCTTCGTGATGCATAAATTGTACTCCTTGCAGCGGAAAAATACACCCATTTCCCCGTTCATTGGGGGATTTTTGAATATACGCGGGGGAGGGGCAAAAATGCGCGAAACGCAATAAAGGGTGCTATCGGGGTTTCTTGTGCGTCACGGTAAAACGTTGCGCAATTGCTTTCATTTTTGAACGCCATTGTCCGTCTGGTCTGCAAACCTCTCCCAAAACCGCGTGTTCGACGGCTGTTGAGCGCGGGGCTTTTGTCATGCTCCCCAACAAGCTGGCAACGCCTTCGTGAAATCGTTTTATGCTCGCGTCGAAATAAGCGCGTTCGCGTTACCATAGACGCCATACATGGTTTAGGCCCGCATGAAGGGTGGCAACGAGTGGGCGTTGTGCTGCGCGGGAGGGAAATGAGGACCTTATGAGGAAAGCAACTGCTGCGCGCAATGCGCAGCTCGCTTCGAGCCAGCCGGCGCGTGAGGAAAACATTGCTGCAATCGTGGCACATTTGCGCGCGGGCGCGAAGGCCGAATGCCGTCGAGTGGGAATCGAACTCGAGCATATTTGCGTCGATGGCACGGGCGATCCTATCACCTACAGCCAACCCAACGGCGTGCGCGACGTGCTCGCCGCGCTTCAAGAGAAATATCCCAAGGCCACCGTTCATGGTGGCGACTTGCTTGGTGTGGCGCGCCCGGGGGCGGCGGTAACCATTGAACCCGCAGCGCAGCTAGAGCTTTCGGCAGGGCCATTCGAGAACCTCATCGACGCCAAACGCGTCTTTCTCGAATTCGAAGATGACGCCTATCAGGCGCTCTCTCCCATTGGTGGGCGGGCGCTTACGCTTGGGTTCGACCCGGTGAACCGTGCGGCTGATAAGGAGCTTATTCCTAAAGCGCGCTACGACTACATGAACGAATACCTTTCATCTATTGGTCCGTGGGGCCCGCGCATGATGCGAGGAAGCGCTTCCACGCAGATTTCCATCGACTACGCCGATGAGGCCGACTGCATTGCGAAAATGCGCGTGGCGCAGGTGCTTGCGCCGCTGTTCGCGCTTATGTGCGACAACACGCCTGTGTTTGAGGGCAGCCGTCGCCCGCATGCGCTTATGCGCACCGAGGTTTGGAAATACTGCGACCCCGATCGCTGCAATTCCGTGCCGGGCATTTTCGACGAAGGTTTCGGTTTTGAAGACTATGCGGCATATTTGCTCGACGTTCCCGCGATCGTTGCGCTCGACGACGACGGCGAGGCGCGCTACGACACGCGCACGTTCGGCGAGATTTTCGCTCGTCGCGCTATGACCGACGACGAGGTGTTCCATGCTATGTCGATGGTGTTCCCCGATGTGCGCCTGAAGAGCTATGTTGAAATTCGTCCGGCCGACTCAATGCCTATTCCCTATGTGCTGGCGTATGCGGCGCTCATTAAGGGCCTGTTCTATGGCAAAAGCTCGCTTGAAACGCTCGTCCGCAGCTGTGCGGGCATTTCCGAATCCGATGTCGCCAAGGCCAAAGACGCCCTTATGGAATCGGGATATGCGGCAGAGGTGTATCAGCGCTCGGCGGCCGAGATTTGCGACGAGCTTATCACGCTCGCACGCCGCGGCTTGCCGGCGGCCGAGTGGTGCTTCCTCGATCCTCTTGCCGAATTGGTGGCGCGCCGCGTAACTCTTGCGGATTTGGATATTTCGACCCAGTAGTTTGCTATAGTTCAAGGTCACGAAAAGAAAGGTTTGACCTGATGTTCAATACATTCCGTGCCCACGCCGGGCAGTTCATGAAAATCGCCGCAATTGCGTGCGCCCTGTGCTTGGCCATGGCGGCTCTTGCGGGCTGCTCGAGTTCCGATTCGCAGCAGGAAAAAACGCCTGCCCAGGTGAATCGCGAGTACATGTCTTCGGTGAATTCCATCAGCCAGGAAGCCGCGAGCGCGCTTTCGAATTTCAGCGACGCTGCCGCGAAGCAAGATGTTGCTGCCATGCGCGTTGCCGCGAGCAACGCCACCAAGGCGCTCGATAAAATCGCCGCTCTGGAAGCGCCCGACGCGCTGAAGGATGTGAAGAGCGAATACGAGGCTGGCGCGAACGATTTGGGCCAGGCGCTTTCCGATTACGTTGAGATTTACGCGCAAATTAAGAACGCCGGCGAAAATCTCGATGCCGCTGCCGAGGCCGCGAAGGGCATCGACGACGTGAAGGCGCGTTACGATTCGGGCATCGAGCATCTCTCCAAGGCCGACTCGATGGTCGCCGATATGGCTGACAGCTCCACTTCCGACGACGCTTCGAAGTAATGGCGGGGCAGAACAACCATCGCAGTGTAAAACGCGGGTCCAACAAGGGCCCGCGTTTGTCGTATGCTGCCCAAAACCAACAGGGAAGCGCCGGGCGCGAAGGCGCACAGGAACCGCGGAAATCTCGGAGTCCCCAAAAGCAAGGCGCGGGCAAGCCTGCTCGCAAAGGCGCCAGCGGGTATGCGAAGAATGCGGCGGCTCAAGCGAAATATGCTGGGAAGGGCGCTTCTCGCAACGTTGGTGGAGGCCGCCAGAAGCATGCCGTCGTACATCACGCGCCGCGCAGCGCATTTCTTCCCGTGAATATGGACGACGTGCGGGCTCGCGGGTGGGATGGCGTCGATTTTACCTACGTGTGCGGTGATGCGTACGTCGACCAGTCGTCGTTTGGCATGGCGATTATTTCGCGTGTGCTCGAGTCACACGGCTACAAGGTGGGCATTATCGCGCAGCCCGACTGGCGCGACCCCGAAAGCGTGAATGTGTTCGGCGAGCCGCGCTTGGGCTTCCTTGTTTCGTCGGGCAATATGGACTCTATGGTGAATCATTACACCGTAAACAAGGTTCCACGCAGCCAAGATGCCTATTCGCCGGGCGGTGCGCCCAATAGGCGCCCCAACCACGCCACAGCGGTGTACGGCAACCTCATTCGACGCACGCACAAGCACACGCCTATTATTTTGGGCGGCATTGAGGCGAGCCTGCGTCGCTTGGCACATTACGACTATTGGTCCGATTCGCTTAAGCGTTCCATTCTGCTCGATTCTGGTGCCGACTTGCTTATTTATGGCATGGGCGAGCGCGCTATTGTCGAAATCGCCGATGCGCTTGCGGCGGGCATTGCCGTGGAAGATATTACGTTCGTCGACGGAACTGCCTACAAGGCTCGATCGCTCGAATGCGTGGAAGACGCCATCGAATTGCCCGCGTTCGAGGCTCTCCAGGCCGATAAGCTCGAATACGCGCGCAGCTTCAATGTGCAGTGGGAAAACTCCGACCCCTATCGCGGAAAGCGTTTGGTAGAGGAATACCCGCACAATGTGTTCGTGGTGCAGAATCCACCGCAAAAGCCGCTTTCCACCGAGGAGCTCGATGCGGTGTATGCCTTGCCGTATGCGCGCGACTATCACCCCGATTACGAAGCCGCGGGCGGTGTGCCGGCAATTAAAGAAGTGAAATTCAGCCTGTCGAGCAATCGCGGATGCTTTGGCGAATGCAGCTTTTGCGCGCTCACGTTCCATCAGGGGCGCATCGTGACGGCGCGTAGCAAGGCATCGCTCGTTGAAGAAGCGAAACAGCTTACGCGAGATCCTGAATTCAAAGGGTACATCCACGACGTTGGCGGCCCCACGGCGAATTTCACGGCGCCGGCGTGCAAAGCGCAGCTGCGTCGCGGCGCATGCGCGCACAAGGCATGCCTGTTCCCTGAACCCTGCAAGAAGCTTGAGGTGAACCATAAGCCTTACCTCGATGTGCTGCGCGCCCTGCGTGCGCTGCCTGGCGTGAAAAAGGTCTTCGTGCGCAGCGGCGTGCGCTTCGATTACGTGATGGCCGATTCTGACGACACGTTTTTGCGCGAGCTTTCACAGTATCACGTGAGCGGCCAGTTGCGTGTGGCGCCTGAACATGTGAGCGATGCGGTGCTTTCTGTGATGGGCAAGCCGAAAAACGAAGTGTACCAGGCGTTTTGCAGGAAGTTCGAAGCCATAAACGACAAGCTCGGCTTGAAGCAGTTCGTGGTGCCGTATTTGATGAGCTCGCATCCGGGGTCCACCTTGAAAGAAGCCATTGAGCTGGCCGAATTCTGCCGTGATATGGGGTTCAATCCCGAGCAGGTGCAAGATTTCTACCCAACGCCTTCCACGATGTCCACGGCGATGTATTACACAGGCGTCGACCCGCGCACCATGAAGCCGGTGTACACGCCGAAAAGCTCGCATGAGAAGGCGCTGCAGCGCGCGCTTATCCAATACCGCAACCCCGCCAACCGCGACCTTGTGCGTGAGGCGCTGCGAAAAGCCCATCGCGAAGATTTGATTGGCTTTGGGGCGAAATGCTTGGTGCGTCCGGGGGATGGCAGAAGCGGCGGCTCTGGCGGAAAAGGCGGCAAGGGAGCCGCTGCCAGCGGCGGCAATAGCGCTCGAAGCGGTAAGGGAGCCAAGGGCGTACATGGCTCTCGGGGTATCGGTGGCGGCAAGGGTGTGTCGTCGGGCCGTGGTTCCAAAGCTGGCGCGACGAAGCGCGGCGGTAAAGGCGGCCTGTCGAATGGCCGCGGGGAACATGTTGGCACGCATCGTCCCAACGCCGGCAATGGCTCAAAACGCCCTCGCCGTTAGCGGGGCATGAAGGCAAACGACCCGTTTCGTATCTGAAAAGCGGCGCTCCCGTACTTCGAAAGCGTTTGAGGCCTGCTTCTCTGAAAAACCAGGGAAGCAGGCCTCTTTTCCATTGTGGATGGATTGCTGGACCGGTCGGCGCGCCAGAAGCGGTCGAAAATATGAGGCAGGTCAGAAGAGGGAATGGGCGTGCCGGTATTGGTCACCTGGACGATGGCATGCTTGCCTTCGCGCTTCGCGCCCACGACGACGCGTCCATCGGCTTCGGCGTACTTGCACGCATTGTCAATGAGAATGCCAAGCACACGTTCGATGTCGCCTCGCACGCCGTCAATGAACACGGGGGCCGAGGAGCTTTCGGCCGCATTGATTTCAACACCACGCTCGAAGGCGACGGCTTCGAATTGAAGAACCGCGCGCTGGGCCATGCCGGCCAAATCGAGCTTTTCTTGCTGCTTGCCCATGGTTGCTTGCGCGTCGACTTCGGCGGTGTCGTGCTTGGCCAGGGTGAGCATATCTTCAACAAGGCCCTGCATGCGTTGCCCCTCGACCTGAATGCCCTCAATCCACTGGCGTTGGCTTTCGACGGTGCGCTCGGGATGTTCGAGCGCGATGGAGGCATCGGCCAGAATCACGGTAAGCGGAGTTTTCAACTCGTGCGAGGCATCGGCGATGAATTGGCGCTGAGATCGCCACGTTTGCTCGACAGGGCGCAGCGCCCAGCGAGAGAAGAACAGCGATATCACGAAAAACGCCGCGAGCGCAGCGATTGCCGCATCCACGAGCGTAAGCGCGAGCGACTTCCAGCCGGCGGCAGAATTGGCATCGGCGAACGCGAGGTACGTGGTGTCGCCAATCGTTCGCTTTTCGAAGAAGAGCCCCAAGTCAGAGAAAGAACCTGTGCCGTCTTCTGCGGGGGTAAGGCGCGAGAGCGCGGTTTCGAGCACCTCGTCATTGATGTTGGCGGTACCGGCGGGCGAGGCGTTCATCGCGCTGCCTTCGGCGTTCAGCGCATATACTGCAACGGGAATCGTTTGGCCCTGGCCTCCGCCGATTTTGGGGGCGAGAGCTCCGCTTTGGGCTTCGTCATGGCTGATGGCATCATCGTTCGATGAGGCATCGTCGCCATCGCCGACATCTGACTCGCTCTGCGGTTCGCTCTCGCTGTTCTGCACGCTGGCGTCGGTCGTGCTTACCCAGTTTCCGCCAAATTCGTGCTTGGGCGGCCTGTCGTTGTGTATTTCCCTGCGCTCGTGCTGATCAATTGCGTTGTCGAGGGAGCTGGCGATGGCTTGCTGAACCCCTGCGACGTCCTGCTTCCAGTCGAAAATGCAAATCGCGGTGAATGAGACCGCGATTACGGCCATAACGCACACCATATTTAGCGCAATGAATTTCTTTCGCAACTTGAAGAGCACGGGGTTGCCTTTCGTGCCTTTACGCATCGCGACCCTCCGCTAGGCGGTAGCCCACGCCACGAATTGTCTCTATGTGCGCGTTGGCTTCGAGGAATCGCAGCTTCTTGCGCAAGAACGAAACGTACGCTTCGACGTTGTTATCCTCGGTAACGCCCGTGGTGCCCCATACGCGATCGATGATGGTTGCTTTCGGCACGGTTTTGCCGGCATTCGACATGAGTACGCGGGCGAGTGCGAATTCTTTTGCGGAAAGGTGGATGGAGGATGATTCGGACGCGAATTCGCGTTCGGTCAAATCGAGGGTCAGGTTGAATGCGCGAAGGGTCTCGAATTCAACCTCGCCTTGGCAGCGGGTGAGCGCGCGTAGGTGCGCCATGAGCTCTGCGGGCGAGAACGGCTTGGTCATGTAGCCATCGGCGCCCGAATCGAGCCCGCGGATTTTGTCGGGCACCGCATCGCGTGCGGTGAGCATGAGCACCGGGGTGGCGATTCCGGCGCGGCGCAGGTCAGAGACGATGTCGAACCCGTTTTTCTTGGGCAGCATTACGTCGAGAATCGCGACGTCGTATTTTCCCTGAGACGCGTAGGCGTAGCCAGTTTCGCCGTCGTTCGCCGTGTCAACCGCGTGGCCAGCCTCTTCTAGGATATGGGCGAGTGCACTTGCTAGTCGCACGTCGTCTTCAACGATAAGCAGGTTCATGGTCGATGCCTTTTCTTAATCTCGGAGTCGTGCCCTGCGCGAGGTCGCTCTCGGACGCGTTTGGCACGACGCATTTTTCTTCAATGGAGCGCGCTGAGGGTTTCGGAGGCTGGCGGGCTTTCCCGAAATCGCGCTGCGGCTACCGCTCGCCATGCTCGCTATGCGCCTTGCTCTGCATGCATTGAATAAAGTCAGCTTGCTTGCAGAAGGTTTCGGGAAAGCCTGCCAGCCTCCGAAACCGAAGTGCTTTTTCAGCAATCCTTATTTTACCTGCGGCGCTGAAAGAAACCTGAAAGCTCTCGCGGCTTTTCAGCGCCCTTTCAGGCATGCGTTTTAGCATGGCGCCATCGAATTTGCCTCGATTTTACGAGATTGGAGCAGCTATGGCTGAGTTTACGGGGACGTTTGAACGCAAGGAAGTGAAGTACCGTCTAAACACCATGCAGGTTCGCGCGATAAAGCAGGCTCTGAGCGCGCATATGGCGCCTGATGAATATGGGCAAACGTCCATTACGAGCGTGTATTACGACACGCCGAATCGTGACATGATTTCTCGGTCGCTCGAAAAGCCCGCGTATAAGGAAAAGCTTCGCTTGCGCACGTATGGCCCGCGCAATGCCAGCGCCCCGGTGTTTGTCGAACTGAAAAAGAAACATGAGGGCATTGTGTATAAACGCCGCATTGCGGCAAGCGAGCCGGCGGCACAGTTGCTCATGGTGGGCGTGCCCTACGAAAGGGCGATTTCTCGCCATCCGTTGGCCGACGAGGCGCTCGAAGCGGATTCGCGCTCGGCGAGAAATCTGCAAATCGCGGAAGAGATTGCGGCATGCGTTCGTCGCAACGGTCCTGTGCTTCCTTCGATGGCCATTCTGGTTGAACGCGTGGCATGGGCGCCTCTGCTGGATGCGCGTGGGGCCGAAGCGGAGGGCGTGCGCATTACGTTCGACGAGCGCATTCGGTATCGCGATTTGTTCGCACCAGAAGGAAAGCGTGCTTCGGTGCCTTTGCTCGCTGCGGGCGAGGCAATTATGGAAGTAAAGGTTCCGGGCGCCTATCCCTTGTGGCTCGTGCGCGCGCTCGATGATTGTGGGGCCTATCCGACATCGTTTTCTAAGTATGGCGAAGCGTATTTGGCGTGCGTGGGCAAGGCTGCTCCAAAGGCCTATCGCGAGCAAGTTGCATTCGATGAGGCTATGCGCGGCGAACAGGAGCGTTCCCGGGACTGGCCCCAGGACGGCCAATTGCTCGAATTAAGTTCGTCTACGCGTGCGACCGACATTGCCGTCACGAATTCGTTGGCTTCGCAGCTTCCCAATATCGTTATTGGCGCATAAGTCTTTGTTCATCCCGTTTCTTCTAGAGGAGTTCTCTCATGTTCGACCTTGTATCTACGTCGTTGTTCGGAACGGCTGATTCCGCCATGGCGAGCGTTTCGACGCCCGAGTTCTTGATGTGCTGCGCGGCATCGATTGTGCTCGGCGCGGCATGTGCGGCCATTTACATGTTCCGGCACAACTATTCGAAGAACTTTGTGGTCACGCTTGCGCTTTTGCCACTCATCGTGCAAATGGTCATAACCCTTGTAAACGGCAATCTGGGCGCTGGCATCGCGGTTATGGGTGTGTTCAATCTCGTCCGCTTCCGCAGCATTCCTGGATCTGCGAAAGACATCGGCAGCGTGTTTTTGGCGATGGCCATTGGCCTGGCGACGGGCATGGGCTTCATCGGCCTCGCGATGCTGTTCACCATTATTGTGGCCGTCGTGAATGTCGTGTATGTGTGCACGCCGTTTGGCAAGCCCGCCGAGCCGGGCAAACGCCTGTGCGTATCGGTGCCCGAAGATATCGAATTCGATGGCATGTTCGATAGCGTGCTGGGGCGCTTTACCTCGAGCCACGAACTCGTGGAAATTCGCACGACGAATATGGGCAGCCTGTATCAACTCGAATACGAAATTCGTATGCGCAAGCCCGGTCTTGAGAAGCGCATGATCGACGAAATGCGCACCATGAACGGCAATCTGAAAATCACGCTTGGCCGCGCGCCTATGGCGAAGGAGGTCTTGTAATGACAAGGAAAACGACCGATTCTCGATGTGAAGAAGGCTCCTCCCGCACCGATTTTGTGGGCATGCTTCGCGGGGCCGGATTGCTGCTTGCGGGTTGCGGCGCCGCGGTACTGCTTTTTTCTGTGGCGGGCTGTTCGGCGACCGATGCCGGCGAACCTTCAATCGCATCGACCGCGGAAGTTCTTGAGGAAAACGCGTCTGAGAAGAGCGTTGAATACGCGATTTTTGAAGAGGTTGCTGCTGCGTTTGATGCCTCCGCCCTCAATCTTGAATATTCCAAGCGCGATATGGATGCTTCCTTTGATGAATCGTCTGCAACCAAGATAACACTCTCGGGTGATTCGGCGAGCGTATCGGGGTCGGGTGCTGTAGTAGAAGGTTCTACGGTAACGATTTCCACTGCGGGAACCTATATTGTGTCAGGAAATTTGACTGATTGATCGATTACGGTAACTACCAGCGAAAACGATAAGGTTCAGATTGTTCTTAACGGTGTAAAGATAGCGTCTTCCAGCGGGCCTGCAATTGATATTCAGTCGGCAGATAAGTGCTTTATCACGCTGGCGGAAGGAACGCAAAACAGCCTATCCGATGGAAGCGCATTTACAAGCGAAGACGCGAATGCGTGCATATACGCGACATGCGATTTGACGATCAATGGTTCGGGCTCGCTCGATGTTTCAGGTAATTATCGCCATGGGGTATTCTCGAAAGACGACCTGGTTGTCTATGGCGGATCAATCAACGTGAGTGCCGTCGAGGATGGCCTCAACGGCAAAGATTCCGTGAAAATTGGCGCGGGAGATATTTCGATTGACTCGGGTGCCGATGGCGTGAAATCGAGCAAATCGACCAATCCCGAAAAGGGCTTCGTGTATGTGAACGGTGGGTCGCTTTCGATTGACGCCGAAGACGACGGCATTCAGGCGAAGACGTACCTCTGCATAGCTGGCGGGTCGATTGAAATCGATGCCGCTGACGATGCATTGCATTCCGATTTGGAAGGCGCGCTCAACGGTGGATCGACTACGGTGCGCAGTGGTGATGACGCATTTCATTGCGAGACGAAGCTTGAAGTGAATGATGGGTCGTTTGTTGCCGAAACGTGCAGCGAGGGCTATGAGGCCGAACAGGTTGTCGTCAATGGCGGCGATACTAATATTTGCGCGCTCGATGACGCCATGAACGCTTCTGCGGCCGACTTGAGCGACGATTCCGAATCGTCCGATGCGGATACGTCGACGATCGCTCCGTCGGGCGAGCCAGGCGCGAATGCAGCCCAGCCCGATGGCTCGATCGGTGCGTCCGATGGATCGAGTGCCAATGCCGATTCGAATGGGCAGCAGAATACGGTGCCGCAGGGCGCAGGCCAGCAAGACGGTGCGACCTCGCCCGAGCTTCCGAGCGACGATGGCGCTCAGGGTGGTCAGGCGGGTGAGGCTCCGAGCGACCTTGGTCATGCCCCCGATGTCCAAGGTCGCATGGAGCGCGATGGCCAAGCCCCTGGCGGGCAGGGTGGCGCACCTGGTGCAAGCGATTCGAATTGTCTCATCCAAATCAATGGCGGCAAGGTTGTGCTTGATTCCCAGGGCGATGGCGTTGATTCCAACGGCAATGTCGAAATTACCGACGGAACGCTTCTGGTGAATGGCCCCTCGAGCGACGGCGATGGCGCGTTCGATTACGACGGTGAAGCGACGATTTCTGGCGGTACAGTGCTCGTGGCGGGCGCTGTGGGCATGGCGCAAAGCTTCACGAGCGGTACGCAGGCGTTTGCTCTCGTACAGGCGAGCGGTTCGGCTGGCAGCGTGATTGAAGCGACCGATGCGGACGGCAATGTGATTGCGACGCTTACGGCGACTAAGGCCTTCGGTTGTGTGCTCGTGAGCGGCGCGGGCGTTTCCGATGGCGATACGATAACGGCGTCGGTGGATGGCGCCGCAACTATGGCGACGGCATCCACGGCGGGCACGAGCGGCATCGCCACGGGCGGCCTGGGCGGCATGGGCGGCGGCCCCGCGAAGGGCAATCGTCCCGAGGGTCAAGGCGGCCCTGCTTAAGACGCGCCGTATATCTCGTCCTTGCTTCTCTTCATTCCTGCGTTCCTGCGCGGCTCCGTCGTTTTCGGCGGGGCCGTTCTCGCTCTAGGCATCGTTGCGGCAATCGAGGTATTCCCTGAATCGTTCTACGGCGAGCGACGGTGAGCTCGTTTTGCGCGTCAGGAAGCCAAGCGTTCGAAAGGCCCGAGGGGCGAGGGGACGCGTGGCGATGCGATAGGGCACGCGCCGTAAAACAAGGCTCGGAAGAATGCTTACGGCGAGGCCATTTTCGACCATGGACATCACGGCATAATCGTCCCAAGTGGTGAAACTTGCGTTTGGCATGTGTTCGAGCCCTGCGAAAATTTCAGCGACCTCGTCGTTTTCGTCGCGCTTAAGCTGGATGAACGCCTCGTCGGCAAATGCTTCGACGGGTATTTCTTCCAACTTTGCAAGTTCATGGTCGGCGGGAAGCACGGCGCGCAGCTCGTCTTGCTCAAGGGGCGTTTCGTTTAAGAGATAGCGGGCCGGCAATCGGGAGAATGCGCAGTCGATGCGCCCGTTTGCCAACGCGCCTTCGAGTTCTTCGTAATCGCCTAGGAACAATTCGTAGCGAATGCCGGGGTAGTCGGTCTGAAATGCCGCGATGATTTTCGGCAGCCAATGGGTTGCGATGCTCGAGATGGTCCCTATTCGAATGAGGCCCGAATCGAGGTTGTGGACTTCAGCCACGCGCGTCTCAAATGATTGTTGCGCGGCGACCACCTCGCGTGCCGCTGGAAGCAAAGTTAGGCCTTCGGCGGTAATCTGAACGCCTGAACGCGACCTCTCAAATAAGGTGGCGCCGCATTCGCGCTCTAAATCGATGATGATTTTGCTGACGGCCGATTGGGAATAGCCCATTCGGGCAGCAGCTTTTGTGAAGCTGAGCTCGTCTGCGACGAGGCAAAATGCCTCAAGGTGCTGGATGTCGTACATGGGTTTATCCTTTGCATAATTCCAAAATATCATGCAAAACATAATAAACATGAAAATTAGGAATAACAAGCAGTTCGCTTCGTGTGGCGCCGTGCTCGGAAGAAGGCGAGCTGCGGCGGGGAAGATCAACATAGGCGCGAGGGCGGTGTTTCCGCGATGGGGCTCTTAGTATGAACGATGACGGCATGTGCGGTTTTCGGTGCTTCGGTTACATCGTTGGCTTTCTTGTCGCAACGATTGCGGCATGCGGCTGCCTTGAGCCGGCGGTTTTGGCTGCTCGTCGGGCGAGCGCGTTCATCCGCCTTTGATTGGCGCGACAAAATGGATGTGGGTTGCTCTGGGCGATTGGATGGAGGGGCGCTTGTCTCATTTGGCACGATGCGCGGTTTTTTGTTAGGCTCAGAGCGTTGATTATTGGGAAGAAGAGGGAAAGGCGCGCATGGGAAGTTTTAGGAATGCGGCATGGCGTGCTCGCGACTTCTTCCGACGCGATGCCGTGCTGGCAATCGCGTGCGTGCTCGCAGCGGCGTCGTGCGTAGCGGTTCCGCCCGATGCGGGCTATGCCGACTATATTGACTGGCGCACAATTGGCCTGCTGTTTTCCCTTATGGTCGCTACATCGGGCCTGGCGCGCGCGGGCGTGCTGGCGCGGGCGTGTCGCGCGTTGGTTCGCGCTTGCAAAAGCGGCGGTGTGCTTATCGCGGCGCTCGCGGGGCTTACGTTTTTTGTGAGCATGGTGGTCACCAACGACGTGGCGCTTGTGGCCTTCGTGCCGCTCGCCCTTGCCGCCTTGCGCGAGGCGGGCCTCGTGCGTCGACTTGCGTTCGCCATAGCATGTATGACCGTCGCGGCGAACGTAGGCAGCATGCTCACGCCCATCGGCAACCCGCAGAACATCTATCTCTTAAGCGTATCCGGCATGAGCGCGGTGGAACTCGTGGGCATCATGGCTCCGTATTCTGCCGCGGCATTCGTGTTGCTTGCGGCGGCTATCGGCATTGCCGAATTGCGTGATCGCAAACGCTTCAAGCATATTCCGTCACAGATGGCGGGCGTAAATCCGAAGGCGCCGCAAGAGTCGTTCGCGCTGCGCGATGTGCTGCCGTGGATTGCGCTTTTTGTGATGTGCCTGCTGTGCGTGGCGCGCATCGCGCCGGTATGGCTGGTCGTTGTGGCGGCGATCGCTCTCGCGCTCGCTTTCGACATGCGCGCGCTTCGTCATGTTGACTATGCGTTACTGTTCACATTCGTCGCGTTCTTTGTGTTTGTGGGCAACGTCGCGCGCATTGAGGTGGTGCGCGAAGCAGTGGCCGCGCTGGTCTATGGGCGTGCCTTGCTCGTAGGCGTTGTTGCGAGTCAGATTATCTCGAACGTTCCGGCTGCGATTCTTGTCTCGGGTTTCACGACCGATTGGCCGGCGCTGCTCGTGGGCGTGAATATCGGCGGCTTGGGAACGCTTATCGCTTCTATGGCGAGTCTCATTTCGTATAAGCAGCTCGCCGTGGCATATCCCGAACTCAAGACTTGCTACTTCCGCTTATTCACGGGATTGAACTGCGCGTTTCTCGCTGCGTTGCTTTTGCTTGCGGCGGCGATAGCCTAACGAGCTCCTTGTTTCCGGCGGCGCTTTGCTGCTCATGCTGTGGCTGCTCGCACAGATATTGTTCGCATGGTTGCAGTCGTTCTTACCGTTGGTCGTTGCCGTTTGCGTCGTTGCTGCGTGCGCTGCCGCCGTTGGGGTTAGGATCGTTCGTGCTGCGCCTATTCGAGCCACTGTTGTGCGGCGCATCTTGCTACTCGCGCCTTTTTTCGCTGCGGCGTTTTCCTCGCAGGCTCCTGGGTTTGTTCAAAATGGGCCTCGAATGTGGTGTTCTTTAGGTGGAGAAGAAAGCGTGCGTATCTCCTTAAGGAATCTACCTGGGGTTATGTTGAGCCGCAACGAAGGCGATGCCGGTTTGGCAGCTGAGGTGCGGAAAAATGCCACATTCGAGGCCAGTTTTGAACATTTTTGAACATTTCGTCTTGGGGTTCCACCGAGGGCTTCGTCCCGTGGGCCTTTGCCTGCGTGTCGTTCCATGGTCTCGTTTTGGGGCCTCAGGCCTCATCTCGTGCGGTTTGAGACTCGAGACGTTCCCTGGCAGCCGCATTCGCGCGCAGCTTAGTTTTCTAAAAGAGAAAAAAGAAAGGCGAAACATAAGCTTCGCCTTGATGAATGATGAACGCTTGCGCCTCTGAGATTCGGGGCGCATATCCGCTTGAGTAGTAGGGCTTGGGCGCGTTGCCTGTTGCGTATGCGGGCGAGGTGATCGATCGTGATCGTGCGCCTCTACCATCTTGAGCGCGGCTGCCGCTGCGCACCGTGCCTTCGGCCAAGCCTACGGACGCAGGCCGCTGCCGCCCTGGACGGTGATGGTTTCGCCGGAAACGTAGGCCGACAAATCGCTCGCGAGGAATACGGCCACGCCGCCGATGTCGGTTTTCGGGTCGCCGAAACGTCCCAGCGGAATGCCCTTGATGGTGGCGGCGAACGTGTCGGGGTAGGCTTCCTTCCACGCTGCGAGCTGCTCGGTCATCGCCAGCGGGCAAATGCAATTCGCGCGCACGCCGTCGGGGCCCCACTCGGTGGCGGCGACGCGCGTCATGCCGCGAATGCCTTCCTTTGCCGCGGCATAGCTTGACTGGCCGGGCTTGCCGAACAGGCCGGCGCCGCTCGCCAGGTTGATGACGCAACCCTTCGTCTTTTTGAGCTCGGGGAAGGCGTGCTTCATATAGAAGAAGGCTCCGTACAGGCCCGTATTGATGGCCAGGTCGAAATCTTCTTTCGTGTGATCGATAAGGTTGGTGCCGCTCTTAGAGGCCTGAGCGTTGTTCACCATAACGTCAAGTTTGCCAAAATGCTCGATGCACTTTGCGACAGCCGCCTCGACCTGAGCCTCGTCGGAGCCCTCGGCAACGGTGTAGGCGACATCGGCGCCGTATTCGCCCTTAAGCTTTTCAGCCGCTTCGGCCAGACGCCCCTCGGTGCGGCCGGTAATAAACAGGCTTGCACCCTGTTCGGCGAACGCGCTCGCAATGCCGAAACCGATTCCCTTGCCGCCGCCGGTGATAATGGCGACCTTTCCATCCAAAAGACCCATGGGGCACCCCTTTCGATTGCTTTTCTTGGAATGCTACAGCGCAAGTGGCAATTTGGTGTGGGGAAGGCGTGAAGGGAGGATAACGGGTCGATTTCAACGGAGCAGCGGCGGAACGTGCGCTGCTAGGATGGGCAAAATCAAACTGTTTGACCGTATTCTGGGGAGATAGATGAATTCAATGAACGAACAGCCGACGGAGCGCGTGGCGAACGGTGTTGGAAGCGGGAGCGCAAGCGCCCAATCCTCGATGCGCTCGGCCGATGCGTCGCTTGAGGCGACACGTGCCATCCCCGTGCGTCAGGTTGTTTCGTATTCCCCCGACCAGCCGTTTTCCTCACAGCCGACGATCGCTTCGCACCCCGTTGCGCAGGCCGAGAAAACGGCGCGCATGAGTGCCCAGCCCGCAACCGGAGGTGGATATGTGCGCGACCCCTTCGAGCCAAGCACGCCGGATCCAACCACATTCCCGCAGCAGTCGTGCGCCCCGGGCTCAACCGCTCCTGTCGCGATGCGTTATTCGGAAAGTTCCCGTATGAAGAAAAAGCAACCTCTTGCCGTGATTTTCATTGGCGCCGTGGTGGCGTTGGCTGCGTGTGCGTTTGTGCTCTTCCATACGAGTGGCACGGCGGGCTCGGCCGCAACGCCCGGCGGAGGCGTCACCCAGGCGCAGCGCAGCGAGGCGGAATCGGGCGAGCCATCTTTTAAAACGCCAGGCGTGCAGCAGAATGCTGCGACGCTCACGGTCGATACGTCCGATTTGGTGGGCGAGAAGTGGTCTAATGCGAAGAAGATTCTCGAGGTGCGCGGCGCCGATGTGGGCTCCATCGTGGTGCTGACCGACGACGGCAAAGATGTGTGGGATGCCTCGAATTGGACGGTTGAATCCATCGCGGTGGAAGACGGGGCGCTTACGGCCCATTTGATGCATGACTCGGGCCTGGGCGTAGCCGACGCCGTGTCGGGCGCTTTGGAAAACGGGGCGACCGAAACGGCTGGAGACGTGCTCGATGCCGCGGGCGAGGCGGTGAAATCGACGGGCGAAACCGCCGCGGAAAAGGCGACTGACTTTATCGGATCGCTGTTCTAGTGGCGGTCGGAATCTAGGGGCCGATCGGGTATTGATGAGGGTGCCTGATAGGTGGAACGTAACGTCACTCGGGGCATCTGATAGGCGGTTTGTGACGCGGAGGCCCCGCTATCGGTGTCGAACAATCATTCGACAGCCGTCGGCGGTGCTGCCTCGAATCTCGAGAGCGTCTTGCGAACCGCGATCCACTTCAAGATACAAGTCGTTCCACGAGCCGAAGCTCGCCTCGTGACGCGCTGGCGACCGGCGAGCTGTAATTGTCACTTTCGACTTCGGCGCGTAGCCCTTCGTTCCGTCATGCTGTTCCGCATAGCGGCAAAGGACGCTGCGGGCGAGAGAGAACATGCGAGGTTTCCCGCCGGCGCCGCTTTCTTATATGATGGCAGCGTTTGAAGAAAGGACGTGCATTCATGATTCGACTGAATAACGACTACTGCCATGGCGCGATACCCGAAATTCTCGAGGCGCTGCAGACGACGAATTCGGAAGCGTATGCGGGCTACGAGCTCGACGAATGGTGCGAGCGGGCTGGCTCGCTCATTAAGGAGGCGGCTGCATGCCCCGATGCCGCGGTGCACTACATCGTAGGCGGAACACAGGCCAACGTCGCGCTCATCGCACATGCGCTTCGCCCGTGGGAGAGTGTCGTGTGCGCCGATTGCGGGCATATCAATGTTCACGAGACGGGCGCAACCGAGCATATCGGCCACAAATGCGAAACGGTTCCCGCGCGCGACGGCAAGCTCGCCGCTGCCGATTTGCGCGCCGTCGCCCAGGGCTATGCGGAAAGCCCCGTGTCCGAGCACGTCACGGTGCCGCGCATGGCGTACATCTCGTTCCCCTCTGAATCGGGCACGGTCTATTCGCTCGCAGAACTCGAAGCGCTTCGGGCGGTATGCGACGAATTCGGCATGTACCTGTTCGTCGATGGGGCTCGCTTGGCCTATGGCCTCGCCGCGTCGGGCAACGACGTGACGCTGCCCGACATCGCGCGACTTTCCGATGCTTTCTATATTGGTGGCACGAAATGCGGCGCACTGTTTGGAGAGGCCATGGTTGTGGTGAACCCGGCGCTCCAGCCGTATTTTCGCAATTCCATGAAGCAGGCGGGCACGATGCTTGCTAAGGGCTGGCTTTTGGGCCTGCAGTTTACGAATCTTTTCGAGGGCGGCCGTTATTTCGAAATCGGCAAAGTCGCAGTGGCCCAAGCCATGCGCATCAAGGCGGCGCTCGCCAAACGCGGTTTGTTGGCCGAGCCCGACAGCCCCACGAATCAGCAGTTCGCCCTTATCTCCGATACTCAGCTCACATCGCTTAGTGAGGCATGCATTGTGGAATTCGAAGGTAAAGGGGCTGACAACCGCAACATGGTTCGCTTCTGCACGAGTTGGAGCACGACCGATGCTGAAGTCGATGCCGTAGTGGCGGCAATCGAAGGCCTGCCTGAATAGCGCCGGCTGCGTAGCGTTCCTATCTCCATGAATCATCGAGGGAATCTTGGGCGATTCCCTCGCTTTGTTTTTCCGTGCATCGTAAAATAATTCAGTTAAGCAACAAACGTGTAACAACGCCTGTCTATCGAAGCCCCAACATGGTGCTTCGATAGAATCGACAGATTGAAAATTGGGGTTTCGCGACTTGTCGCGGAATGTGGGCGAGCGTCGCGTGCAAAAGCGCCACGCGATCGTCATAGACCGACTGAATGATTTAAAGGAGATGCGCGTGCACAACGTATTCCGCGTGCTTATGCGCGATTTGAAACGAATCGCGAAAGCCCCGGCAAGCTGGGTCGTTATTCTCGTGCTCATTATTTTGCCGTCGTTGTACACCTGGTTCAACGTGGTGGGTTTCTGGAATCCATACAACAACACCGGCGCGTTGAAGGTGTGTGTCGTGAATGAAGATGAGGGCGCGCACAACGACTTGCTTGGCGATTTGCGGCTGGGCGACCAAATCATGGATCAGCTGCACGAAAATACGCAGCTGAATTGGGAATTCACCGATTATGACGACGCCATGGCGAAAATTTCGTCGGGCGAGGCATATGCGGCGTTCGTTATTCCCAGCGATTTCAGCGAAGACATGACCACGTTGCTTACGGGCGAGTTCCAGCGGCCTCAGCTGGAATACTATGTGAACGAAAAGCTCAACCCCGTGGCGCCGAAAATCACCGACACGGGCGCTTCGACCCTCGACAACACGATTAATGATACGTTCGTTTCCACTGTATCGTCGGTTGTCGCCGAAACGCTCAACGACAAAATCGCCGAATCGCAGGAGTCGTTCGACGCGTCGAAGGCGAAAGTCTCGGCCCAAATCGACAAAGTTGACGCAAACCTATCCGATGCGCGTGAGAGCGTGAGCGGTCTTTCGACCGCCTCAAGCGACGCCATCGCCCAGGCGAACAGCGCGAAAGCATCGCTTTCCGACGCCCGCCGCGAAATCGGCGATATGACGCTGGCACTTTCCGAGGCTTCGGCTCTTGCCGCAACACTGAATACCGAAATCGTGAGTTTCTCGGGCAATATGTCGACCGCCATAAGCGGCGGCCTTTCGACCGTTTCTGCGGCTTCCACGAGGGCGAATGCCGCGGTGGGCGATGCCGCAACGGGAATTCAGGCGGCGCAGGGCGATGTGGAATACGCGACGAGCGTTGCCCAGAACGTCATCGATGGCAACAAGGAAATCATTTCCTATTTGCAAGCCATGGCCGATGACACCCATCTTACTCAAGACCAGCGCGATGCCGTTAACGCGGCCATCGCTACGCTGTCGCAGAGCAACGCCAATGCCGAAGCGAACCTCAAATCGATGAATGCCCTCGCGGCGAGCGCCTCGAGCACGGCCGGCTCCATTGCCAATGCGTCGAGCACCGTGAATGATGCGGTGCAGAAGTCGGTCGACAACGGTCGCGCATACAACGACGACCTGTCGAAAAATACCATTCCCGCTGTAAGCCAGGGCCTCTCGGGCCTTGCGAGCACCGCGGGTTCGCTTTCGGGCACCGTCGCCCGTCAGACGTCGCTCATCGATCAAACGTCGCTCGTGCTCGACCAGCTCATCTCAACGCTTAACACAACGGTTGATGCGCTGGGCCAAACCGACGCGCTGCTTGCCGATGTGCAAGGCGATATCGACACCGTGCGGACCGACGTGGTGGCGCTGGGCACGTCGGGCGCTCTCGCGAAGCTGTTCGGCGAAGATGGCACGCTCGACGTGAACAAAATCGCCGACTTCATGCAGTCGCCCACGCAGCTCGAAACCGAGCAGCTCTATCCGCTCAACGCCTATGGCTCAGCCATGTCGCCGCTGTTCATCAACCTCACGCTGTGGATCGGCGTGTTCATGCTCATGGTCATTATGCATATTGAGGTTGACGATGAAGAGATTCGCAACCTCACCATCGCGCAGCGTTTCTTGGGTCGCGGCATTCTGTTCGCCATCATGGTTTCGCTGCAGGCAATCGTGTGCGTGACGGGCTGCCTGTTCCTCGGCGTGCAAGCCGAAAACGTCGCCGCGCTCTATATGACAGCGGTCGCATGCTCGCTTACGTACCTGGCGATTCAATACACGCTTTCCACCACGCTGCAGCATGTGGGCAAGGGCCTGTGCGTCATTTTGGTGTTTGTGCAAATCCCGGGTGCGACGGGTTTGTACCCGGTCGAGCTTACTACGAGCTTCTTCCAGACGGTGTATCCGATCTTCCCGTTCACGTATGGCATCAACGCCATGCGCGAATGCATCTGCGGTTTCTACGGAAATATGTGGCTTGGCTTCATGGGCGTGCTTGCGTTGTTCTTCGCAGTTTTCCTGTTCATCGGCACATTTGCGCGCCCCTTCCTCACGAACCTCAATCGCATGTTCGCCAAGCAACTCGCAGAAAGCGATATCGTGAACTGCGAAGAAGTGCAATTGCCCGAACGTCGTTATAGGACGGCTCAAATTGTGCGCGCCATGAGCAACCACGAAGAATTCCGCGCCTACCTGCTGGAGCATTCCACGCGATTCATGAGGCTCTATCCGAAATTGAAGCATGGCGCATATGCGCTGGGCGTGGTCGTTCCTGTTTTGTTCACGGCCTCGATGGCTTTGTGGAGCCCGGGCAAGAAGGTCGTGGTGCTCACGGTGTGGCTGTTGTGGCTTATTGCCGTCGTCGCGTTCCTCATAATTGTTGAGCATATGAAAGACAGCCTCGAGCGCCAGATCGCGCTGAACGCAATGAGCGATGAAGAACTGCGCACGCTGTTCGCCGCGCGCAACAGCCTCGAACATGATCCTTGCATTCAGGGTGGCGAGCCTGCCGTCGGCTATGCTTCATCGGTTGCCGTGGGCCCTGAAAGCGCGCATGTGCGCGTACCCGTCGTTCCAGCCGCAGAGCCGGTGCCAGAGTCTATTCTTAATGCGAATGGTGAAAGCGGCTCTTCGGACGCGTCGATGGATGTGGCTTCGTCGACTCGCTCGCCTGCGTGCGACGACTTCTCTTCGATCGAGGTTGCGCCTGAATATGCGGGGGAAGAACCCGTCAAGCATGCGCCTGTGTCTGCTGAAGGCAATCGCGGTGCGGAAGACGGGCAAGCGCCGATTGCGGATTCCTCGAACACATTTGCGAGCGCCTTTGGTGCCGCGGAAAGCGAATACGACAAACCCGTTGACGGCTTCAATGAGCCGGCCGACGATTTCGATATGGGTGACGATGCGCCCGAAGGCACGCGCGGCGTGAAAGGGGGCGATGCACGATGAAGAAGATTTGGCAGCTATTTGTGGGCGATTTGAAGCGCCTGCGCTCGAACGTGGTTACGGGCATCATCGTGCTGGGCCTCATTGCTTTGCCGTCGATTTTCTCGTGGTATAACATGATTGCCGCGTGGGATGTTTTCGGCAATACGGGCAACCTGAAAATCGCCGTGGCGAGTGTTGACGAGGGCTATGAAAGCGATCTCGTCCCCGTGAAAATCAACGTTGGCGAGCAAGTGATTTCGTCGCTTCGAGCAAACGATCAAATCAAGTGGGTATTCACCGATAAGGAAGACGCCATCGATGGCGCCAAGTCGGGCAAGTATTATGCGGCGGTGGTGATTCCCGAAAGCTTCAGCCGCGACATGATGACGTTTTATTCCGACGATGCCAAGCACGCGAAAATCATCTATTACTCCAACGAGAAGAAGAACGCCATTTCGCCAAAGGTGACCGACCAAGGCGCCGATGCCATTTCGGTGCAGGTGAACCAGGCGTTCGCAAAAACGCTTTCCGACACGGCTCTGAGCTTGGCGCAGGGGCTTGTGACCTACGCCGACAATGCCGACGTCGATGGCCATATCGGCGAGCTGGCCAACCATGTGGGGTCGCTTTCGACTCAGATGGCCAAGGCTTCTTCGGTGCTGCGCACGTATTCCACGGTGCTTACGTCGTCGCAAGACCTCATTACGAGTTCTGCGAGCCTTCTGTCTTCGGCGAAGGGTTCAGCAGAAGAAGTCGCCGGCCAGGTGGGCGATGCGAAGGCGTCGGCCACGACGATCGCCGATGCCATGGATGCCTCGACCGATTCGCTCGCCAGCGCGATTGATGCGAGCGTAGCGAGCTTCGACGGCGTGTCGGCTGCGGTAGACGACGCGTTCGCGACGGCGCACGATGGCCGCGAAACCGTCTCGCAGTCGCTCATCACGAACGCCGATGGCCTGGCCGATCAGGCGGCGAACTACGCCCAGCTGGCCGATTCCCTCGACGCGCTCGCCAAAGGCATGCCCGATGGCAGCTCTGTTGAGCTTACTCAAATGGCAAGCACTCTGCGTGCCGTGAGCACGACCATGGAGCGCCTCTCTCGCCAGCTCGGCACCACGGCGGGCGATTTGGAATATGGCATTTCTGGCGCCGAGGTTGCGCGCAACGACATCGATGCACAAATCGCCGAGGCAAAACAGCAGGTGCAAGACGCTAAAAACCAGTACAACAACGACGTGAAGCCGCATCTCGACGACCTCGTGAGCTCGGTGACCGACGCGACGTCGCTGCTTTCGTCGAGTGCTTCCAAGCTCGACGATGCGGCGGGCGCGCTTACGGGTTCGGCCGGCGCGGTTTCCGAAAAGCTTGGCGATGCGAAGTCGAAACTCGACAGCTCCGCTGACGAACTCGACGAATCGGCCAAGAAGCTCGATGACTTGTCGACGAATATGAAGGATGCGCTTGCAAACGGCGATACTGAGTTGCTCCGCGAAGTGCTCGGCAGCGATGCAAGCGAGCTCGCTACGGCGATATCGGCGCCCGTCGAGCTCGATCGCCATGCGTTGTTCCCCGTCGAGAATTTCGGCTCAGCCATGTCTCCGCTTTACACAACGCTTGCTTTGTGGATTGGCGCGCTGCTTATCATGGTCACTATCCGACCCACTCCCTCGCGCCGCATCGAAGAAGAACTCGGGGGCATTTCGCTTCCGCAGCAATTCTTGGGGCGTTTCGGCATTGTGTCGCTGCTCTCGTTTGCGCAGAGCACCGTGCTCGCGATTGGCAATATGCTCTTCTTGGGTGTGCAGGTTGAAAACCCGCTGCTGTACTTGCTTGTATATTGGATTGGCGGCCAAGTTTTCGCGTTCATCATCTACACGCTCGTGGTGTCGTTCGCGAATCTGGGCAAGGCCATCTCGGTTATTCTTCTTATCGTGCAGGTTGCGGGCGGCGGTGGCGCGTACCCATTGGCCATTCTGCCGCAATTCTTCCAAGATGCGAGCGTATGGCTGCCGGCCACGCATGTGATTAATGCCATGCGCGCGGCGATGTTTGGCGTGTACCAGGGCGATTTCTGGGTAGAAATCGGGTGCGTGCTGCTCTATGTGGTGCCGTTCGCGTTGCTTGGTTTGGTATTGCGTAATCCCACCATGAAATTTGTTAACTGGTTCGTGGAGCAAGTCGAAAAGTCGAAAGTCGTATAGGAATCGAGAGGGGCTGCGGCCCCTCTCGTTGTCTTTTGTGTGGCTCGCGTTGTACGTGGCGCGCAACGCGGTAGTATTGCGCGCATGAATAAGAGCGAGAACATCCAAGCGAATCGGACGGAAGACGGCGGCCTGCCGCCTCGACAGCGCCATATGGTGCTCGGCATTATGATGGCGGGCACTACGGCGGCGTGCATTTCCCAGTCGATGATGATTGCTGCGCTGCCTACCATCATGCAGGAGTTTTTGGTCGGGGCGGGCTTGGCCCAGCTCATTACCACGGCCTACATTTTCACGCTCGGGTTGTTTTCCGCCATGAGCGCCTATCTCGTGAGCAAGCTCGATGCGCGACGCCTGTTCTTTATCGCCATGGTCGGTTTTATCGTGGGATGCTGCGCTTCGCTTTTCGCGACGAATTATCCGGTGCTGCTCGCATCTCGCCTGGTGCAGGCGATTGGCGCGGGCATTTTGCTCCCGCTTATTCAAGTGGTGGCGCTTTCGGTATATCCCAAAAGCCAATACGGCAAGGCCATGGGCATTGTGGGGATCATTATCGGGTTCGCGCCCGCAATCGGCCCGGCAATCTCGGGTTTCATCGTCGATGCGTGGGGGTGGCGAGCGGTATTCGTCGCGCTTGGCACGGTCTCCGCTGCGGTGACGCTGCTTGCGATTCCGTTTTTGCCGAATGTGATGCGCAAGCCCGCAACGCATCAGCATTTCGATACGCCCTCCGCGGTGCTGTTCTCGTTTGGCGCGATATGCCTGCTTGCCGCGACGGCGTGCATTGAACAGTCGGGATGGGGCGTGGTGGCCGCGGCAAGCATCACGTTGGGCGCTGTGCTCCTGTTTGCATTTGCTCGTCGGCAGCTGAGAATTCCGAACCCGCTTCTTAAAGTTTCATGCTTTGCGAATCGCCAATTCACGGTCGGGCTTGTGCTCGTGCTGCTCGGCAATCTGTCGTTTATGGCGGCTTCCATCATGGTTCCGCTGTTCGTGCAAGATGTGCAAGGCGCCTCGGCGGCGGTTTCTGGCTTGGCCATTCTGCCCGGCGCGGTGCTGTTAGGCTTTCTGAACCCTATAACGGGCCGCTTGCTCGATTCGCACGGGCCGTGGCCGCTGCTTGTTGCGGGTTGCGCGTTGCTGCTGGGCGGAACGCTCGCGTTCGTCGCGTGCGATGCGGAAACGCCGCTTTGGGTAGTAACGGTGCTCTATGGCGTGCGCATCTGCGGCGTCGCGTGCTTGCAAATGCCCATGACGGCCTACGCGAGCAAGCAGTTATCGGGTGATGACGTCGCGCAGGGCACGGCGATCATCACGTCGATTCGCCAGATTTCAAGCGCGCTGCTTTCTTCGGTGCTCATCGGAATCATGGCGCTCGCTTCGAGCGGCGATTTGGGCATCGATGCGCACGGCTTCGGCGTGGCGTTCAGCATTCTTGCGGCGTTGACTATTGTGGGGTTTGTTTTCGGCGCGGTATTCCTGCCGAAACGGAGGAAAGCGAGCGGGCGACGCTAAGGGATGATTGCGATTATCGTCTTCGGGCTGCCTTGCATGCTTGCGCTCTGTGTATTTGCGTTTCGCATGCCAGCGTTTTGCTCGCCTGCGCTTTGCGTGTCTGTGTTCTATATGCTGGCGCTTTGCCTGCCTGCGTTCTGTGCGTTTTCGTTTCGTGTGCTTGCGCGCTGCGTGCTTGCGCTTTGCATGCGTTCGCTTCGGTGCCAGCGTTTCGCACGCCGGCGTCTTCGTTTGTTCAAAACGGGCCGCGAATGTGGCATTGTTAGGCCTAATGTGTGCGGAAAACGACCAAAGGAAGTTCTTTCTCGCAAGAAATGACTGGTCAAGACGTTGCGCTATTTCAACATGAAAAGTCGCCCGTAATTTTGACCACATTCGAAGCCCGTTTTGAACAAAATTGAAGTGGGCTTCGTGCCCGCCGAAACGGTTGCGGTTTTATCGTGTCGAGTCTTTGCTCTTGTAGTACGCAACGGCGATTTGCGTGCGATTCTTCAAGTTCATTTTCGAGAGAATGCTGCTTATGTTGTTGCGTACGGTGCCTTCGCTCAAATAAGCGGTCGCGGCGATTTCTCGATTATCGAGTCCCTCGGCCACAAGGCGCGCGACTTCGTATTCGCGCTCGGTCAGGCAGGCGAACGGGGTGGGGCGCAGCTGCTCGTGCGATGCGTTGCTGTGGACGAAATCGTCTGAAGTGCTGCCGTCTGACTCGCGCTTCACACGGCCGTTGCTCAAGGCGCCGCCGACCCCTGTGCCGTCCGTCACCCCGCCGCCGACTCTCGCGTCGCCCGTTGTTTCGCTGCCGCCGTCCAGCTTGCGCCTCGAACTGCCGTCCGACTTGCGCCTCGCGTCACCGTCTAACCCGCACGTCACGTCGGCGCCTGGCTCGCGCGATGGGCCCCCGCCCGACTTGCTCGCCGCAATCCCGAGGGCACATTCGTGCGCGGCGGTTTCGCCAGTTGATTTTTGCTCTGCAGCTTCGCCGCCAGTCGCTCCGTTTTCATCGTTTCTTGCCGCTATCGCCGACATCCTATCGAGCGAGTCTCGAAGGTTGCGATTCCTCTTGCGAAGTGAAAGCGCCTGGGAGGCCAGTGCGTCCCGCGTGCTCCAGGCAATGCGCTGGCGGGCGAGCGTTGTGCTCGTGCGAACCGAAAGAACGCAGGCCGCGGTCGCAGAGCAAAGAAGCGATGCCGTCGAAAGCGGCGGCATTGTCGCGCGCATAAGGCATGCGACAATCGCGATAAGGGCGAGCGCGCCCGAGAAACGCAAAACGTCCGCGCGATGGACGCAGCGCGCGCAGTCATAGAGGGCAAGCGGTACGAAGGCGAGCGCAGTGGGAACGAAGAGCGCCGCCGCGCAGTATGCCGAAAGGGCCAGTATGCCCGCGGGTGTCGAGACGGCTTCGGTGAGCGCGGAGCATAAAACGGCGATAAGCATGGCGATGGCGAGCGTGAGCAATCGTGCGTCGGACGCTGTGGGCTCGGCTCCGCTGCTGGTCTCGACCAAAAAGCAGGCGGCCGTAAGCAGGCAGCCTGCCAGAACGATTGTTTTGTCGAGAATTCTTTCCATGGCTGCATGGTAGCAAACCCTTTTGCCCGTGTGTTTTGCGGAAAGCCCCCTTGTGCTCCTAAAGCGTTCTTGTCGTACAATTTACCTGGGAAAATGCCATTTCATGACAAATGTCACTGGTTTGCGCTCCGTCCTTCTTTCATGATGGAGGCAAGGAAGGGCGCCCCCATATCTCGCTACATGTGGGTGATGCGCCGCGAAAGAGGAAGGCCATGCAATGAAAGAAAACGAGAGCGCGAATTCGGTGGTTTCTGTACGCAGCCTCGTAAAGCGTTATGGCGACATTCTCGCGCTTGATCACTTTAATCTCGAAATCGGCAAAGGCGAAATTTTCGGCCTTTTGGGCCCGAATGGCTGCGGCAAAACGACGGCAATTAACTGCATGCTGCAGCTACTCGCCTACGATAAGGGCGATATCGAGCTGTTCGGCGAGGCAATGAAGCCGACGCGTTATGACCTTAAGCGGCGCATTGGCGTGGTTCCTCAGCAGGTGGCAGTATTTGACGAGCTCACCGTTTTCGAGAACATCGACTGCTTCTGCGCCTTGTATGTGAGCGACAAAACCCGCCGACGCGAGCTGGTGGAAGAAGCCATCGAATTCGTGGGACTTGAAGATTACCGCAAAATGCGCCCCAAGAAACTGTCGGGCGGCCTGCTTCGCCGGCTGAATATTGCGTGTGGCATTGCGCACAAGCCCGAGCTCATTTTCTTCGACGAACCTACGGTGGCGGTTGACCCGCAAAGCCGAAATGCAATCCTCGACGGCATCGTGCGCTTGCGCGACGAGGGTGCGACGGTGGTGTACACGAGCCATTACATGGAAGAAGTCGAGCAAATCTGCAGCCGAATCATGATCATGGATGGCGGTAAAATTCTGGCGCTCGGCACCGCCGATGAGCTCAAGCGCGGCATTGCGGTGGGGGAGAAAATCGTCATTGAGCTTCCTGGCGCCGTCGAGGCTCGCGGTTGTGCGGCAGCTCAGACTGTCGGGGCGCTTCCGCATGTGCTCTCGTGCGAATTCGCCAATGGCGAGCTGCACGCGGCGTGCGAAGCGAGCGAGCGGAACTTGCTCGATGTGCTGGGGGCGCTCAAGTCGTCGCGTGTGGCGGTTGGGCGCGTGTATTCCGAGCCTCCCACGCTCAATGACGTGTTTCTTGAAATCACTGGCCGCGAGCTGCGCGATTAGGAGGCTGTCATGGGCGCTTTATTCGCGCACACCGTGCGCATGCTTGTGAGGCAGCGCGACGTGCTCATATGGGTCATTCTGTTTCCGTTGGCGCTTGCCACGCTCTTTCATGTGATGCTTTCGAATATCGACGAAAGCTATCGCGTCGACCCTGCGAGCTGCGTGGTGGTTGCTGATGACAACTTCAACTCCGAACGGGCCGTGTTCTTCCGTGAAATGCTCGACGAGGTGTCGGCGCCGGGCGCGGGCCAGCTGCTCGATGTCGCAAAGGTTGCGACGCTTGAAGAAGGGCGCGAAGCGGTGCTTTCGGGTGACGCGGCGGCATGCATTACCGTGGATGAAGAAGGCTTGCCAAGCATGCAGGTGTCTCCGCTTGCCGCGAGTCTTACGACGGGTTCGATCGACCAGAGCGTCGTGCGCGCCGTGCTCGACCAATATTGTCAAATCTATGCCGAAATGAAGCAGACGTTTTTATCCCAGCCTTCCGCGCAAGGCATGCAGGCGCCCCCGAGCGAAGGCGAGCTTGCGGAGTTTGCCCGTTCGGCTGGCATGAGCGAAGCAGCTTCGGCATTCATGTCCGACGCCGTGAGAACCCAGCAGGTCGACGTGCTTCGCGTGCAGGCGAGCAGCACGGTGCGCTATTACTACGCGCTTATGGGATTTGCGGCGCTCATGTCCATCACTGTTTCGATTAACGCGGTGTCAGCCGCGCGCGCGAACACATCGGCGGTTGGCGCGCGCCGACAGGTTTCGGGCGTCTCTCCCGCGAGGCAATTGGCGGTCGCCATGGCTGCGAGTTTCGTCACGGTATTCTTCTGTCTGCTTCTGGCATTTGCCTATATGCGCTTCGTGCTGGGCGTGGAATTCGGTGGACGCGATGGGCTGGCGATGCTTGCGCTTGCCGCATGCGCGCTCATGTCGACGGCGTTGGGCGCGGCAATTGGGGCCATTCCGAAAATCTCGATCCCCGGGAAAACGGGCATCGCGACGGGAATCACCTGTTTCTGTGCGCTTTTCGCCGGCCTGTATGGCGAGCCTTCTATGCAGCTCGCCGACCGCGTGTCGCAAAGTGCGCCTTGGGCTGTGCTCGTCAACCCTGCGGCGCAGGCGGCAAACGCGTTCTACGATTTGACCTATTACGATTCGCTCGCGCCCTTTTTCGCGACGCTGTGCGTGCTCGCTGTGATGGCCGCGGTGTTCTTCGTCGTGGCGGCTTTGCTTATGAGGAGGCAGAATTATGAACGTCTTTAAGCTTGCCGTCACGATTATCGCAAGGCACTGGAGCTATTTGCTTATATACACGCTTGCCTTGGGATGCATGGCGATTCTTGGCTCGGGCGCCATTGAAGCACCCCAGGCGAGCGAGTTTTCCAACGATGCGCCTAAGGTTGCGGTTGTCGATCGGGATGGCAGCGAGCTGTCGGCCGCCCTCAAAGATTTCGCCCTCAAAGATGCCGTAGAAGTGCATGTGGAAGATTTCACGTTTGCCCTGCAGGACGCCGCGGCGAAAGACCTTGCGAGTTATGTGCTCATTATTCCCGAGGGTTTCCAAGAGGGCCTCGTGGAAGCTGCGCACAGCGGCGCCGACGCGCCGACGCTCGAAACCGTGGTGAGCTACCAGGGCGCGCGTGGCGCGCTCATGGACCAGCGCGTGAAAGCATACGTGCAATCGCTCTATGGCTTTGCCTCGACTGACGTTCAGGCCAGCGCTCACGACATCGCGAACAATGCAACGGCCGCGTGCGGTGACGAGACGCCTGTGGAGCTTTTTTCGGTCGATTCGGAAGGCCTTTCGGCGAAGTACATCAACTTCGCTGCCTTTTCGGCATATGCGCTGTTCACCTCGTCAGCGATTTTTATCGCAGTTGGTTTGGCGTCGCTGCGCAAAACCGAAATGCGCCGTCGTCTTGTGGTGGGTCCCGTGCGCAGCGAGAGTTATGGTGCGCAGGTGGGACTCGCGTGTGTGCTCGCTTCGCTGGTAATTTGGGCGGTCATTGCTGCGGCGGGTCTCGCGGTGTTCAGGCCTCTCGCCGGCGGAGCTGCGCCTGCCTCGGTCGCGATTGTGGTGTTCGGGCAGCTCGGCGTAGCGCTTATCGGCGCCGCGTTCGGGTTTCTGCTGTGGCAGCTTGGGGCGAGCGAAAGCGTGGCAAATGGCGCCGGCAACATCGTCGGTTTGGCGTGCAGCTTTTTCAGCGGCGCATGGATTCCCCTCTCGATTGTGGGCGAGGGTGTGCGCGTGGCCGCGGCGTTCACCCCATTTTATTGGGCGACCAATGCGATGATCGAGGTCTCGCAGGCTCCCCAAATCACGTCGGGGCTGGCTCTTCAGGCGGCGGGGGAGGTTGGCGTCACGTTCTTATGGGCGCTCGTAATCGCGATTATCGCCGTCGCAATTGGACGCGTGCGCCTGCGTGAGCGCGGCGCATAGGGAAATTTCGGTTGCGGGCACAGGGAAGCGTTGGCCGCGGCGCATAGGGAAATGCCGACGAGGGCGTATTGCGAACGTCGATTGATTTGCTCAAAAAGGCCTTCGAATGTGGCATGCGAGGCGTGCGGTTCCGCCCGATTCTTCTGCATAATGTACGCATAAACAAGGAAACCCCTGGTCGCAGTGTTGTGCAACCAGGGGTTTCCGGCTTTTTATCGTGACGCGATGCCACATTCGAGGTGTGTTTTGCACATTTCGAGGCACCTGTTCATCTCGAAACTCTTGCGCATGTCGAGACGTGCCTCGCTCGTTACGCGGCGTTCTCCTCACGCAGCATGGCCTGCTCGTAGTCGCGCGTGCCCTTGAACACTTCGTGAGTGTAGGGGTTCACGCCGAGTTTCTTGGCGCGGTAAATCACGTAGCCTACGGCGGCGACGTTGGCTACAAGGGCGAGAATCGAAACGACCAGGTTCACGTCGGGGTTGTTCACCGACTGCACCGCGAAGATGGAGTCGTTCGCGAACATGGGAACTACCTGGCAGAACATGCACCACAGGCTCAGCGTGTAGGCGCGGTTCTGAATCCAACCGCCCTTGTTCCAGAAGAAGTTGGCAACCGTGGGGGCGAGCAGCAGCGCCAGGCCGCAGTACCAAGAATGGGTGGGCAGGCAGTTGTAGGTGTAGCAGAAGTTCCAAATGTCATAGCTCAGAATGAAAACCCACGTCATGTCGGGCCAGAGCATGTCCTGCTTCTTCTTGGACACGTAGATGCCCCACCAACCGGTCATGACGAAGATGTTCAAAATGCCGGCAACGCCGTTGAATACGTTGTGCCAGCCGCCGTACAGCGTGACGCCTTCGCTGGAAACCCATGTGGTGCCGAAGGCGCGCACGGCGCTTTCGAAGTCGCTCACTACGGCAATCAGAATGTTAATGGCGACGATGACGAACGGGAAGCACTTGAACCATTCGGCCTTGCCGAGCGATCCCCAGTGATACTTCAGAATAAGGAAGCCGATGCAGCCTGCGGTTGCGGCGTAAAGCTTGGCATAATGGAACCAGCTGTTCATGTAGAGATACGTGGGGTTGTTGAGCGCCCACTCGGCACCCGCGGCGGCTCCCGCGTAAATCGCGATGAAGTATGCGGTAAGAATTCCTGGAATCACCAGGAAGCACGTGATGCCGCCGATTTTCGTGCGTCGTGCGATTTCGTTGAACCCGACGAGGGCCAGAAACACGATAATCCATCCAATCCATTGGTATACAGCGTTGTCGCCATAAACGTCAAACAGCATTGGATGCCTCCTTTCTTTTGCTGCGCGGGCTTACGACCCGCGCACCCCTGTGCCGCTGCGGACGATTCTGTCGGATCTCGGTTCGCATCCGCGAATCGGCGGCGCATCGAAGCGCACGAATTCGCGTGGCATCCTTGAGCTGATCGCCAGAATTTTCCTCGCTGGTACCCTTTGGATCTGCCGACTGAAATCGCTTCCCATTCTTGAAGCCAGCAGATCCCCTTTATCCCCTCGGCTCTACGCCGTATGGTGGCTTTGCTCGCGCTCGCGTTCGAAGTGAAGCGTTTGCGCGATGATGCCCTTCAGCACGTCGTCGCTTGCTTCGGGATGCTGTCGCATGTAGCCGACGATGCCCAATATGAGCATGTAGAACGTTTCGTATACGTGGTCGATGCGCACTTTATGCAAGCGTCCAAAATCGGCCACGGTGGTTTCGACGATGTAGGTCGCCGACGCATCGGCGACGCGATTGATGAATCGCAAATAGAGCGAGGCGTTTTCGTGTGTGGCGAGCGCCCGGCGAAACGGTTTGTGCGCGTTGTCGTTATCGAAAAGCTAGTCGCGAATGAGCGCCACGATCGTGTCGAGCGCGCCTTCGATATCGCCCTCAACGCGTTGCGCGTTCCACTCCTTCAGGCTTGCGATGAACTCGTCAACGTAGGTGTCGAGTACGGCGGCGACCAAATCTTCCTTGCTGGGGAAGTAATGGTAGAACAACGTGCGCGCCACGTTCATGCGTTCGGCGATTGCGGCGACCGACGTTTTCGCGAGGCCGCGCTCTTCGATGAGCTCGCGTGCGCACTGGATAATTTCAAGCTTGCGATCCATGCCCTTCTCCTTCCCCTAAAGATGAGGCTTTTGGAATCTCCGCTTCACGATGTGTTCACAATACGACGGAACTGAACAGGGTGTCAATGTACAGAATTGATAAAGCGTCAATTCTGTATTCGCTCTCAAACTGGGACTATCGAGACTTTATGAAATATGTTATAGTGTGCTAAAAGTTCATCGGAGTAACAAAAAAAGAAATTCGATGAAGTAATGAATGGGGATTCAAGCATAAGGGAAGGGGTACCGATGCGAACGAATACTGCAAAAGGAACCCGCGCGATTGCCGCATGCGGCGCATGCGTGCTTGCCGTTGCCATGACGGGCTGCGGTGCATCGTTCGAGGGGTCTGGCAGCAAAGACGCGGCAAGCGCCGAGCAGCTTGCCATGCATGCTGACGATCCATGGGCTGTCGAGATAGGCGCGAATTCGAAGGCTCAAAGCGACTTCACGCTGGTCGATGGCGTATACACCGGCACGGGCTTGGGCATGGACGGTCTTATCACGGTGACGCTTGCGGTGCAAGGCAACCATATTAACTGCATTGAGGTGACCCAGGAAGGCGAAACACAAAGCGTGGGCGGCTTCGAGGCCATTCGCGACGGCAAGTACGCCGCCATGATTGACGCCGAGCAGGGTCCCGATATCGATTGCATTTCGGGCGCGACCATCACCACCGCCGGTGTGCGTCAGGCCACGACCGACGCTCTTATTCAGGCGGGCGCCGACTTGCAGCCCGTGGAAGTGGGCAGCGGCACCACCATCGACAAAGTGCAGAAGGGGGAATAGCCATGGCAGCTCTTGAGAATAAAGGCGTTTCCCGCCGCGATTTCTTGACCGGAGCGGCGGCTTTGGCCGGCGGTTTGGCTGCGGTGAGCGCAATACCGGCGGCGGCGCATGCCGAAGAGGCGGGCGTGATCGGTGACTGGGCGGCCGACGGCAGCAAAGCCGTTGCCGTAGCCCCCTCGAAAGACACGAACGCGAGCGCGTCCGATGGCACATATCGCGAGCACGATGCAGCGGCATTTCCTGCGAACGATGCCACGGCTATCGAGCCCCGCAAAGTTCCCGATGCGTGGGATTACGAATGCGACGTCGTGGTCGTGGGCGCGGGCGGCGGCGGTTTGAACGCTGCGGCGCGTGCGGCCGAGCTGGGCGCTTCGGTCATCTGCGTAGAAAGCATGGCGTCATGGGGCGGCAATGCGCAATCGGCCGGCATGTGCGGCATTCTGGGCGGCTATTCGAAGCAGGAAGAAAAGCGTTTCGCATTCCCGAGCTATCCGTTCGACCCCAAAGCGCTCACCGACTGGGCGATGGACGAATACCACTACGCGGCCGACCCGAAGCTCATCTATAAAATCGCGTGCGAAGGCGGCCACTCGCTTGACTGGATGGCCGATTGCGGCGTGAAGTGGCGCTTGGGCGAAGTGCCGGTGTATGTTGCGCCGAAGAATTCCACGCTCGACCACCACGTGCTGAAAATGAAAGACGCGACCGACGCCATGTACGATTACGGCGTATCCAAGGGCGTTGAATTCATTTTCCGTTGCCCCGCCGAGGCGCTTGTGCAAGACGAAACGGGCCGTATCGTGGGCTTGGTCGCCAAGCAAGATTTCCAGCACGAGGTTTATATCCACGCGTCTAAGGGCGTCATTCTTACCGCGGGCGGCTTCTGCAACAATAAAGCCTTGCTCGATCGCTACATTCCCACGGCGGCCATGGGCTGCGCGTCGAGCTATCTCGTCGGCGGCGAAACGGGCGAGTGCTTCCGCATGGGCTTGGGCGTTGGCGCCGATGTGTCGGGCTTCAACAGCTCCGCGAGTTTCGATGGCGGTGTCGATTGGCAGGCTGAAGGCGGGCAATGGGCGCGCTTCCTCTATGACGGCATGACGCAGCTCTCGCGCCAGCCGTGGCTCACCATCGACCGCGCGGGCAACCGCCTGCGCTATATGGACAGCCGTGTGGGCGAAGACGGTGCGAACGCGATTTACGCGCTGGGTGACTTGGCGACCATTCAAATGGTGCCTCCTGGGCATCGCTCCTACATCATTTTCGATGCGAATTATGAAGACCACTTGGCGGGCTTCGCGCAGGAACACTGCCGCAAGCTCATCACGCCTGATTTGGAGCAAATCGACAAGGTGCCCGAGCATTACCGCGATTGGCACCACGGCGTGCAAGACGCCATCGATGCCGACGTGCTCAAGCGCCGCGATACGCTTGAGGAGCTCGAGGCCGATTTAGGCTTCGCAAAAGGCGTGCTCACCGATGCTGTTGCGAAGTGGAACGAATGCTGCGAAAAGGGCGAGGACGACTTCCTCTATCCCATGCCTCCTGAATGGCTCCATGCCATTACTACGCCGCCGTTTTATGGCTGCCGCATTGGCGGAAACCTGTATGGCACTAAGGCGGGCCTGCTCATCAACGACCAAATGCAGGTTGTGGGCACCAATGGCCTCGTGATTCCCGGCCTGTATGCGGGTTGGCATACCGCTGGCGGCGCATGCGGCGAGAACTCCTATATCGGCGATCCTATTCTTGGTTCGCTTATGGGCGATGTGGGCTTGGCATTCTGCGGCGGGTATTTGTGCGGAACGTCGGTCATCGACAACGAGTTTTAGGGAGGCCTGACATGAAAACCCAAATGAAGGCCATGGCCAGGCCGTATGTGACCTTGTTCGGAATGGCTCTTATCGTGGCCGTTGTGGCGCGCATCGGCTTGGGTATTATGGATGCCACAGGCGCGCTTGCCTATGACTACATTTCGGCGAGCGATGTCGCCATTCTTGACACGATTTGCTCCATTCTCACGGGTTCGGCGTTCGTGGCGTTCATGTTCGCCGCCTCACTCGCGCTCACGCTTTCGGTTGCGGGCGTGGCTTTGTATGCGGCGATCGCTCGTCGCGAGGGTGGCCAGGCCAGCGCGGCAAGCGCGTTTCTGTGGGGATGGGCTACGGCGCTCGTCGCAATCGTATGCCTGGTTATTGTTGGAGGCGGCATTCTGTCGGCCGTGCAGGTTGGCTCTATGAGCTCGAAACTTCCCGGCACGGGCGTGCTCGTGGTTGCCGCAATCGTATTCGCCGCATTTCTTGGCACGCTGCTTGGTGCAGCGTCTATGGTTGCCGTGGCGTGCGTGCGACGCGCGAAAACGTCGAAGCGTGCCTGCGTGAACCTGCTTGTGGCGTGCGCGGTGTGCGGTTTGGCGGTCATGGTGCTCACGGTGGGCACGTTCTCTACGCTCAATCACGTGAGCATCGATACCTCGGCGCTCGGCATGTGGTTCGCCGCCGATGCGATTGTGAACATCGCCATGCTGCTTGCTGCAAGCCGTTTCGCGAAATAAGCCTGTCGCTTGATGTCGCTTGAGGGCTGTCGCTTTGGTGGGCTCGGGCGCATGGCGGTGAGAGTCGTCGCAGATTCGTGGAAAAGGCAAAAGCTGCAGAAACGGCAGCTCGCGTCAGTTGGGTATGGCTCGCGACAATACATTGGGCGGAAGGTATGCACGCCCCTCCCAAGCGAGTCCGCACGCGGGCTCGCTTTTTTGCGCGATAACGCTGCGGCGTGTTCGGTGATAGGAGGGAGACAGCTGCTATTTCTTCCCGAAAAAAGAAAACCCGCATCATGCGGGTTCGAGGAAAATCGGAATGGTGCCCCAGATAGGATTCGAACCTACGGCTTTCTGCTCCGGAGGCAGACGCTCTATCCCCTGAGCTACTGGGGCACATCGCAGTCGTTCATTATACGCTAAAATGTCTCTCGCGAGAAAGAGGAACTATGCCAGAAACTATTACCATCGATCGCCTTGCCTATGGCGATGCGGGCATCGGCCGTGCGGAAAATGGCAAAACCGTATTCGTGAACGGCACATGCCCGGGAGATGTCGCCTTGGTCGAAATCGATCGCGACAAGGGCAATTTCTGCGAAGGCCACGTGGTCGAGCTCGTTGCGCCGTCGCCCGATCGCGTGCTGTCGGCATGCCCGCTTGCGAGCGTATGCGGCGGTTGCGGTTGGCAACATATATCTTACGAGCGTCAGCTTGCTGCGAAGCGCGATGCCGTTGTGTCTCAGCTGCGTCGCATCGGCGGCTTCGATGCGGAGCGCGCCGAGCGCATCGTTGGCGCATGCGTGCCGTCGAAGCGACAAATGGAATATCGCAACAAGCTCGAGTTCAGCTGCGCTTTCGATGCGAAGCAGGGCTTCCAAATGGGCTTTCATCAAAAGGGAAGCGACAAAATCCTTGCCGCCGACGCATGCCCGCTTGCGCATAAACAAGCCCAAAAAACGCCGAAGGCTCTGCGCGGCGCTCTACGCTATCTCACGGGTCGCGAAGATTTAGGCATCCATCGCGTAGGCGTGCGCCATTCTCACCGTTCGGGCGATTTGGAAGTGGCTTTGTGGACGACGCCTGGTCCGTTTCCGCGCAATGCCGTGGCGAAAACCCTGTCCACGGCCGTGAAGGCTTCGTCAATCGTGCGCGTGATGACGGCCGATGCGGGCAGTGCGCGCAAGCTCAAGGGCCTCGAGATTCTCGATGGCCGCGGTTTTTGGCGCGAAACCGTCGCAGGCATTGAACACGGCGTGAGCGCGCCCTCGTTCTTCCAGGTGAACACGCCTCAGGCCGACAAACTGGTGCAGCTTGCCCTTGACGGCCTCGAGCTCGATGAAGATTGCGTTGCGGCCGACCTGTTCTGCGGCGTGGGCACCTTCACTATTCCGCTCGCGAAGCGCTGCGGCGGTGTGTACGCTGTGGAGTCGTATGGCTCGAGCGTGCGCAATTTGCGCCACACCGTTGAGCAGGAAAACGTCGATGTCGAGGTTATTGGCGGCGACGCGACGCGTGAGCTGCCCGAACTCGGTGAGCTTGACGCGCTCATCGTCGATCCGCCTCGAAGTGGCCTCGCGAAAGAAATTATCGGCTCCATCGCCGAGGCGGCGCCCTTGCGCGTGGCGTATGTAAGCTGCGACCCAGCTACGTGGGCGCGTGACGTAAAGTTGCTCGAAGCGGCCGGCTTTGAGCTTTTGCAAGCAACGCCTGTCGATATGTTCCCGCAGACCTTCCATGTCGAGACGGTTTCGATTTTCGCGAATAAGAATCAGTAAAACGGCCGATTTATATGGGGCTGCCATGTGCGCCTCAGAAGGAAAAAGCCCCAGCTGCGCCCGCGCGAATGCTCTTATTTGCGCGGGCGTTTCGCATATGGGGGAGCCGCTCTCGGCGCTGGCGCTCGCCTTCGCGTGCTCAAACCTCCGCCCTTTTTTCAGGTTCGAGACGTTTTCGTGCTGGAATTCCATCGAGTTCATGAGCAATTTTTATGGCGCAGGCCTGCAAAAAGCCATTGAGCGGTATCATACAAAAGCTTATGTGCTGCCGAACGCGGCAAAAGAGGCGCCGCTTGCAGCAACGATGCTTCGACTTCGCGCCGATTACCGGCGCCAGACGCAGTTTCAACGCACGATAAAGAAGGAGTTATCGACTATGGCACTGTATACCCCCGAGTATCAGCCCAACGGCAAGGAAATCGCCGTCATCAAAACCTCCAAAGGCGACATTCGAGTTCAACTCGCCGGCGACGACGCCCCCATCCACGTGGGCAACTTCGTTGAGCTCGCTCGCAAGGGCTTCTACGACAACCTCAAGTTCCATCGCTATGTTCCCGGCTTCGTCATTCAGGGCGGCTGCCCCAACACCCGCGACCTCGATTCCGCACAGGTTATCGAAGCTGCCGGCAACCCGTGGGCTGGCCTTGGCACGGGTGGCCCGGGCTACTGCATCAAGCAGGAGTACACCACCAACCCGAACAACTCCCACGAAGACGGCGCGCTGGCTATGGCTCGCAGCGCGAACCCCGATTCTGCGGGCTCCCAGTTCTATCTGTGCTTGGGTCCCCAGCATAATCTCGACTCTGGCTACACCGTGTTCGGCCAGACCGTCGAAGGCAAAGATGTCATCGGCGAGCTTCGCGTGGGCGATGTCATTGAAACTATCGAAATCGAAAACGCCGACTAGCCACAAGCTTTCACGCGTATTCAAGGAAGACAGGAATTCATGGACAACCAATACGTAGCCCAGGCGCAAGCCGCATACCAGGCACGCGACTTTCAGGCCGCAAGCCAGGCATACGTCCAGCTGCTCCAAGATCCCAGCGTGCCGAAGGGCCCGGGCGATTTGGGGTATCTGTACCATCAGCTGGGCAACTGCTTGCTGCAGCTGAAAGATTTCGATTCGGCTATCGAGTCGTACACTCAGGCGACCGCCGATTCCGCCTACGATGCCGTGGGCGCGGTGAATTGCAACTTGGGCAAAGCGTACGTTTTCAAGCACGATTACGAAAACGCCGTGTCTCATTTTGAAATCGCCACCTCCGATGCCAAATACGACACTCCCTACAAGGCCTATTTGGGCATGGGCAATGCGCTTTTGAAGCTTGGCAAAAACGCCGAAGCCGGCGTCGCATTCCGCGAGGCCGCACTCGATTCGCGCAACCCCGATCCGAGCAAGGCGCTGCTCAACCTGGGCGTATGCTTCATGGCCCTCAATCGTCCGGCCGATGCCGTGGCATCGTATGAAAGCGCGCTGCAGTTCGACATGGATGCCGCAACGCGCAACAAGATGTATGCGAATCTTGGTCAGGCCTACGTTGCTCTGGGCCAAATGCAGAAGGCCATGAGTGCGTTCGAGTCGGCCCTCGCCGACAAAACTTACTTCCTGAGCGAGTCGGCGAGCGTCGACTACGCCCAGGCTGCCAAGTGCATGGCGACGGGCACCATCGCGATGCCCGCCATTGGCCAGCAGGCAGCGCCCGCACCCGCGGCTGCGTCCAACGACGGCAACGACATGTCGGGCCTCGACGTTCCGGCCGATGGCGTGCCCACGCAAGACGATGCCTATCCGGTGGAAACGTACGCCGACCCGCAGTATTACCCGGCCGAGGCCTATGGCTACGAGCCAGTCGATAACTACAATTCGGGCGACGAGCGTTTCTTCAGCGCGAGCGACGAAGAGCTCGAGCGCTATTCGAAGGGCATTGCGCGCCAAGATCGCAAGCGCCGCAACGTTGGTCTGAAAATCCTGGTCGCGTTTTTCGTGCTTCTGCTGCTCGCTGCCGGCGCAGGCGTGTTCCTGTATACGCAGGGCTACGGCTATCCCACCCAGGAAAGTGTAGTGAAGAGCCTGTTCGCCGATACCGAGAACGCTTCGAGCTATTTCGTTTCGTCGATGAGCTCCGATAAAGTCGACGATGCCATGCGTGGCGTCGTGTCCGATTCCGATGTCGCCATCGATGGCATGGACAAATCCATGTCGAACTCCACGGTGTATGTGACGGCGTCCACGCCCGAGGGCGGGGAAGTGTCCTACACTGTTTCCATGGTGCGCGACATGCTTGGCTGGAAGGTTTCCGGCGTGCAAATGACGTTCGCCTCCCAGCAGTCATAAATGCTGCAACGCCTGGGTAGCCAGGTTGCAATATAGTGCGTCGCCTGAGTGCGTCGTGCCTGTTAGAAAGCCGTTTTTCTTCAAGAAAGGGAACAATCATGGCAATTGAAAAGACCTACTCCATGCTCAAGCCCGACGCTGTGCGCAATCATCACATCGGCGAGATCGTGAGCCGCATCGAGCGCGCTGGCCTCGTTATCGAGCGCATGGAGCTGGCCAATGTTACCCCCGAGCAGGCTGCTGCGAACTACGCCGAGCACGAGGGCAAGCCCTTCTACAACGGCCTCATCGAGTACATCACCAGCGGCCCGGTTGTGAAGATGGTCGTCTCCGGCGAAGGCGCCGTCAAGAAGATGCGTACCCTCATGGGTGCCACCAACCCGGCAGAAGCTGCCCCCGGCACGATTCGTGGTGACTTTGGTCTCATTATGGACGAAAATGTTATTCACGGCTCCGACTCGCCCGAGTCTGCCGAGCGTGAAATCGGCATCTTCTTCGGTGCATAAATAATCTACGCTAAGCCTTTCGGGCGAACACGTCGGCAAGCCGCTCGCTTTCATTGTCGGATTGAAGGAGGAGCTTGTGCTCTACCGCATCATTGATGCTGGCGACGTGCCTTTGCTCATTCGGGCTTTCATGGATTCTTACGAACTTGTGGCCCCGGTCGAATGCGACCAGGGCCACATTTTCGATACCATCGACGACCCCAATGACGTGGTGCTTGATTACTCGACCACCATCGCCTCTCCCAAAAAATATTTCTTGCCTCCTCGCGAGATTCTTTTCAAATTCGATGTGGCGCAAAACGATGTCGACGCGTACGAGCTCGACGTGAAGCCACGTGTTCTTTTCGGCGTTCACCCTTGCGATATGAATGCCATCGAAAAGCTCGATTCCGTTTTTCTTGAAGGGCCGTACCCCGACCCGTATTACCGCGCGCGCCGCGAAGCCACGCTCATCGTGGGCGTTGGATGCACGCCTTCTCAGTCGTGCTTCTGCCATCGCATGGATGCCGACGAAGCGCCTGCCGGATACGATTTGTTCCTGCAAGATTTGGGTGACCGCTTCTGGGTCTCCATTTCTTCGGTCGCTGCAGCGGAAGTTTTGGAAGAATCGACCACGTTGCGTGAAGCTACCGACGAAGATCGCGCCGCTTTCGCCGCCGCCACCCGTCGCCGCAACGAGGCATTCTCTTCCGACATTCCCTTTGTGCAAGATGTTGCCATGCTTATGGACACGTATCACTCCGATCCGTTTTGGGCCGAACTGGGTTCGCGTTGTCTGAATTGCACCGCGTGCGCATCGGTGTGCCCCACGTGCATGTGCTTCGACATCGTCGACGAACTTGCCTTCGACGGCAAGACCGGCGAGCGTGTGCGCGAGTGGGATTGCTGCACGAATCCCCAGTTCGCAACCGTTGCAGGCGGTCATAATTTCCGCCCGAGCGAACGTGAGCGCGTGCGCCATCGCATGTATCACAAGCTCAATGGTTTCAAGGAAAAGCACGGCAGCATGCTTTGTGTAGGTTGCGGCCGCTGCGTCGATGCATGCAAAACCGGCATCAACCCTATTGAGGTGTTGAAGTTCTTTGACGAGAAAACGCGCGGTGCGCATGACGCCCAGCAGGGAAAGGGGGCGACCAATGGCGAATAGGCATGCTTTCACGACTTCGGTCGAGGTATCTCCGCTCGCCGCAGCGGGCCATGTCAAAACGGGCGCTGAGCTCATGGCTGAAAATCCCTATCGTCCGTGGCCTGCGCGCATCACGTCTATCATGGAGCTTACCGCAACCGAGAAGCTCTTCGAATTCCGCTTGATTGACGAGCGCATTCGCGAAGCGTTCCACCAGCAGCCCGGTCAGTTCGTCGAGCTGTCCATCTTCGGCGTGGGCGAAGCTCCCATCTCCATTTCTTCGTCGCCTTCCAAGCAGGGCTTCATCGAGCTGTGCGTGCGACGCGCAGGTAAGTTCACCGAAGAGCTGCACAAAATGCAGTGCGGTGACGTGGTTGGAATTCGCGGGCCTTTCGGCCGACCGTTCCCATTCGAAAAAATGAAGGGCCACGACATTTTGCTTGTCGCGGGCGGTTTGGGCATCGCGCCCCTGCGATCGCTGATCAACAATATTCACGATGAGCGCAGTGAGTTCGGCAAAGTTACCATCATCTATGGCTCGCGCAACCCGCGCGAAGTCATGTTCCGCGACCAGTTCGAGATGTGGCGCCACCGTCACGACTTCGATCTTCACCTGACCGTCGACAATTACGAAGACGGATGGGATGGCGAAGTGGGCCTGGTCACCAAGCCTTTCGAGCATTTGGAAGTCGATGCTGACAATACGTTCGGCGCATTGTGCGGGCCTCCTGTCATGTATCGATTCGTCGTTGAGGAAATGCGCAAGAAGGGAATTCCCTACGATCGCATTTACATGAGCTTCGAGCGCCATATGAAATGCGGCATGGGCAAATGCGGCCATTGTCAAGTGGGCCATCAGTATGTGTGCATTGACGGTCCCGTGTTCAATTATTGGGAAGCGAAGAATATTCAGGGGTCGATGTAGATGGAATGCCAAACGAAAAGGAACGCCACGCCGCGCGTGGTGGTGCTGGGCTTGGCGAGCTGCTTCGGCTGCCAGCTGCAAATAACGAATGCCGAATCGCATTTGCTCGAAATTCTGGGCCAAATCGATGTGCAGTATTGGCAAATGGCCTCAAGTGCGCCCGAGCCCGAGGGCGATGTCGACGTCGTAATTATCGAGGGCGCCGTTTCCACGGTTGAATCCCGTGAAATCGTTGAGCGTTGGCGCAAACGCGCGAAATGCCTGATCGCTATGGGTGCATGTGCGGTATGCGGAGGAATTCCTTCCATTGCGGCGCATCATTTGGATGAGCGCGCGAAAAGCGTGTATGGCGATGCACTCCCTTCCGCCTGCGGAGAAATGCTTGTTCCTCAGCCGGTCAGCAGCGTGGTCGATGTCGATTTCGAAGTTCGCGCATGCCCTATTGATCCCGCCGATTTCGTTGCGGTGATGCAGCATGCTATATATGGCAGCAACGCCACGGTGCAAACGGGAACGTTGTGCGGCAGCTGCAAACGCAATGAAAGCGGTTGCTTGTGGCGCGAAGGAAAAGTGTGCCTAGGCCTCGTGACCCAAGAGGGCTGCGGCGCGAAGTGCGTGCAGCTTGGCCGCGAATGCAATGGCTGCCGTGGCCTGTCGGCTAACGCGAATCTTTCGGCGGCGCGCGCGTTCGCCGAAAGCACGAGCGTCGGCGCTGCTCGCTTTGACGAGGCGCTTGAATTGTTCAACCTGGTGAACCCCATGCTTTCATCAATTTCGGAAGGGGAGGAGTAGCCCATGCGCACGACGCTTTCTATGCACCATATTGCTCGCATCGAGGGACACGGCAACATCTCGCTTTCTATAGAAGATGGTCGCGTGTCCGATGTGAAGATGAACGTGGTGGAACCCGCCCGTTTATTCGAGTCGATGGTGGGAGGACGTCCCTTCACCCAAACGAGCTATATCGCCTCGCGTATTTGCGGAATTTGCTCGTCGAGCCACGTGATAACCGATTTGCTTGCGATTGAGCAAATCTTTGGCGTGAAGACGAGCGAGCGCACGCGCGTTTTGCGCGAACTGCTCGTGTATGGCAGCTTTCTTCAGAACCACGCAGCGCACTTGTTCGTTTTTGCCGCTCCCGATTTCGAAGGGCTCGACAGTGCTTTCCCCCTTGCGGAATCGGCGCCCGAGCTTTTCAATGGCGGAATGGCTATTAAGGCGCTGGGCAATGAGCTGTGTACGCTCGTTGGCGGGCGCTCCATTCATCCCATCACATGCGTTGTGGGCGGTTTCACCCATGAGCCGTCTCGTGACGACTGCCTTGCCATGGCCGATAAAGTTGCCGCCGCGCGTGAATTCTGCGAAAAAACGGTCGATGTTTTCGCGGGCTTCAAGGTCCCACAGATTGAAACCTCTGGCGATTTTATGGCGCTCGTGGAAAATGGCCGTTATTGCGTGGTTGGCGATACTGCGGCTTTCGCATCCGATGGCGCACGTTTTGTCGCGGCCGATTACGCCGACCATATTGAGGAATACGCCGTCGATCATTCGGCTGCGCGATTTTCGCGCCGCGCGAGCACGAAGAAAAACATCACGACGAGCGCGCTTGCGCGCGTTAACTTGAGCTGGAATGAGCTTTCGCAGCCTGCGCGATTGGCTGCGGCGAAAGCGGGCCTGCGTCCTCCGGCGCGAAACCCCTTCTTGAACAATGTTGCGCAGGCCGTCGAGCTCGTCGATGTGTGCGTTCGTTGCGAGGCGATGCTTCGTTGGCTCGCATTCGGCGAAGGAACGAGCAAGCCCGTCGATTTCGAAGTTCGTGCGGGCAGGGGCGTTGGCATGACCGAGGCTCCGCGCGGCACGCTCATTCATGAGCTGGAAATTGGGGAAGACGGTCGCGTCAAGCACGCGAGCATCATCACGCCTACGGTCCATAATCTGGGCGATACTGAATCGAGCGTGCGCACGCTTGCCGATTTGCTGGCCGAGCAGGGTGCTTCCGAGGAAGAAATTCGTTTGGAGGTCGGAAAACTCGTTCGTGCGTACGATCCATGCCTCTCATGTTCCGTGCATTAGGCGATTTTTGCGAGTTTTGAGGCTCGAAAAACGTCTCAAGCGCCGGTTTCTACGATAATTCGAGCCGCCTTTGTGCGGTTCGAATAGTTTAATGTGGACAAAATGTGAGCAGACAAGTAGTAATTCATTCAAATACGACCGCTCACGTCTAATAACATACCGTTCACCGAAAGTGAAAAATTTTTTTCGGGCAAATATTTCGGGAAAATGACCGAAAACAGTTGGATAAATTCGTAATCCGTGAATTGAAAAAAGCCGTTTGACGTGGTCAAACGGCTTTTTGTTTACGAACCATAGGAAGGCGGTTTAAAGCACGCGGCGTAGCTGTTGTTCCTTGATTTCGCTCTCGAGGGAGGAGTGAATGATGTTTTGGAACGGTTCGACGTCGCTCAAAATGCCTGCGTTCGAGAGCTCGGGGTCGGAAATTCGATGCACGAGATAGCTGATTGCGGCCCCCGTATAGAACTCGGCAAGGAAGTGCACGGCCGAATCGCTCAACGATCGGTTGCTCAAAATGAATCGAATATCGCGCTCCAGCGCCGGGACATAGAGCTTGTAGAGATACGAGCGCAGCCCATCTTTTTCGGTGCTGTGGAGCGCCTTGGCGTAATATGCGCGGCGCTTTTCGAGTGTGTCGGCGAGCGCTTGGAAGAATTCAGATCCATCGAGTGAGCGCACGCCGACCTTCTTAAAGGCGTAATACGGCTTGTCGGCAATAGCCCCGTCTTCTTCACGCTCATACACCAAATGGTCGGAATCGAAGCGCTCAAGCAGCGTTTCGGCAAGGTCGTTGCGGAAGACCCAACGAATGAGATGGGCCTTGTCTTCGAAGTGGTAGTAAAACGTTTTGCGGTTTTTACCCGATGCGGCAACGATGTCGGAAACCGAGATTCTTTCAATGGGGAGCTTCTCGGCGAGGCTCACGAACGATTCGCCCATAAGCTCCATGGTGTCGGAAGATGCCATAACGCTCCTTACATTACGAGTGATTTAGGACAGTTTTGCGAGTGCGTGGTGAAAACAAGCATGTGCATGGGAACGGCGCCTTGCATAAAACTATCCATATTTTAGCATCAGAGTCCGACACAAGCATCGATATGTCCTACTAGTTTTATAAGTAAAACATGCTTATTTCACTTGCAGGGATGCCATTTTGCCTGGTTTTACCTGTGAAAATATATGCCAATCCTATATATCGAACCACAAAGCTACAGAATTAGTTATATGTCCCGCAAAACGGCCTATCTTTACCCAGAACCTTGGAACTGACCATGCTCGAACGGACAGGAAGAGCGTATTCTGCCGATATCGAAACCTGCGCCTTGTAGCGAAGGGGACAGGTTGGTCGAAAAGTCGACTCTTAACTAGGAGGAAGCAATGGATTTCGCTTTGACCGATGAGCAAGAGCTGCTGCTCGAAAGCGTGCGCGAGTTCTGCGATCGCTATTTCACCGACGACGTCGTGAAGGAAATGTACGAGAACGGCGGCATGCCCGACGAAATCGCCGCGGCATATCGCGACGCTGGCTTTGGCCTGATGGGTATTCCTGAGGAGTACGGCGGAATCCCGGCTGACAAAGTCACGTTGGGCCTGATGATCGAGGAGCTTTACCACAGCGCTGGCTGCATGCACATTCTCTATCAGAACTCCCTGTCCATGTTCGACATCATGGAGTTCGGCACCGAAGAGCAGAAGCAGCAGGCCGTTGACCACTACATGGAGACCGGCTGGCCTATCGCTTCTCTGTCCATCTCCGAGCCGGGCGCTGGCTCTGACAATGGCTCCATGACCTGCGTCGCTAAGAAGCAGGCCGACGGCACTTACAAGCTTTCCGGCCAGAAGACCTGGGTCACCATGGGTGAGAAACTCCCGTACACCATCGTCGTCGCCAAGGACGAAGATCCCAGCCGCGAGAACCGCAACATGTCCCTTTGGTACATCCCCATGGACACCCCGGGCGTTTCCACCGCTTCGCTGCACAAGATCGGCCAGCAGTGCATCCCGTTCTGCGAGGTCTACTTCGACGACGTCGTCGTTACCGAAGAGCAGCGCATGGGCAAGCCGGGCGAGGGCTTCATGATGCTCATGAAGAACTTTGAGGTCGAGCGCTCCTTCATCGTCGCCGAGCAGGTTGGTCTGGCTCAGGCCGCCCTCGAGGACGCTGCCAAGTACGCCAACCAGCGCATCGCCTTCGGCAAGCCGATCACCAAGCTGCAGATGATCCAGGAGAAGCTCTGCGACATGGAGATCAAGGTTCAGAACACCCGCAACATGCTTTACAAGACCCTGTGGAAGCTCGACAACGGCGAATCGGTTCAGCTCGACTCCGCGATGCTGAAGCGCTACGGCTGCTCCGAGTGCTTCCAGGTCGCCGACATGGCGCTCTCCATCTACGCCGGTTTGGGTTATACTACTGAAGTCCGCATTGGCCGCATCTGGGCCGACCTGCGCGGCAATATGTTTGGCGGTGGCACCCACGAAGTCATGGCCTACATTGCTGGCCGTCAGGTTGCCAAGAAGTACGCCAATTAGTAAGTCACGCATAAGACAGTCTGTTAAGAAACGTATCCGAGAAGGGAAAGGTACAAGATGAAAATCGTTGTTTCTTTCAAGGTCGTTCCTGACGATCAGGACATCCAGGTGTCCGGCGACGGTAGCCTCGACTACGCCAAGGCTCACCAGATCGTCTCGACCTACGACTTGAACGCGATGGAAGCCGCCGCTCAGCTGGCTGCTGCCAACGAAGGTTCCGAAGTCGTGGGCATCACGGTCGGCGGTAAAAAAATCGACGACTCCAAGACCAAGAAGAACGTGCTTGCTCGCGGCATTGATCAGCTCTACATGACCGCTGACGACGCGTGCGCCGACCTCGACGCTGGCGCTACCGCTGCGGCTCTCGCCGAGCTCGTTGCCAAGGTGGGCGAATATGACCTCATCATCTGCGGCGACGGCTCTGCTGACAACTACGCTCAGCAGGTTGACGTGCAGCTGGCCGCTAAGCTCGGTCTGCCCGTCGTCAATGGCGCTACCAAGATTGAAGCTGGCGACGGCGTTGTGACCGTTGTCCGCACCCTCGAAGACGTCGTCGAGACCGTTGAGGTCCCGCTGCCTGCCGTTGTTTCGGTTGCTCCCGACGTCGCTCTGCCCCGCATCCCGGGCATGAAAGACATTCTGGCCGCCGGCAAGAAGCCGATGAACGTCTTCGCCGCTGAGGGCACCTTCGCCAACAGCATCGAAGTCGTCGACTGCAAGGCTCCCAAGCAGGCCGACCGCAAGCTCGAGATCATCGACGCCGCCGACGATGGCGCCATCGAGAAGTTCGCTGCCGCCATCAAGGCCGCTCTGTAGTTCGCGGAATTAGGAAAGGATCGAAAACAATGAAAGCATTTGTTCTCGCTGAGCATTCCGACGCCGCCCAGGAGCTCTGCGCTGGCGCTCGCACGATGGCCGATGAGGTCGTCCTGGTTGCTATCGCCGACATGGAGGTTCCTGCCGCCGTCGCCGATAAAGTCCTGCACGTTGCCCTTCCCGAAGGCGCTGTCGTTGACGACGCTGCCGACACCGTGATTGCTGCGTTTGACGCTGAGCAGCCCGGCGTTGTGCTCGTTGAGCCGACCCGCCACATGAAGGTCGTTGCTGGCAAGGTTGCCGCTCATGCTGGCGCCTCCATCATCCCCGACGTCATCGAGTTCGATGGCGACGTTGCTACCGACATGTACTTCGGCGGCGTGGGCATGAAGAAGCAGAAGGCCACCGGCGTTGCCTTCTATGGCGTTGGCGCTGGCGTTTTCGCTGAGGCTGCCGCTTCTGGCGCCAATGCGACCGAGGAACTCGCTTGGGTTGCTCCTGCCAAGGCCATCAAGCTCGTCTCTTCTGTGCCCGTCGAGAAGTCTGGCGTTGACCTGAACAAGGCTGACGTTGTCGTTGCCGCCGGTCGTGGCTTCGGCGCTGAGGAAGACCTCCAGATGGCTCGCGACCTCTGCGACAAGGTCGGCGGCGGCCTCGGCTGCTCCCGTCCTCTCACCGAGGGTGTCAACTGGCTTCCCACCGAGGTCTACGTTGGCGTTTCCGGCCTCATGCTCAGCCCCAAGGTTTACATCGCAGCTGGCATCTCCGGCCAGATGCAGCACATGGTCGGCTGCAACCGCGCGACCACGCTGTTCGCGATCAACAAGGACAAGAACGCTCCTATCTTCAAGCAGTGCGACTACGGTCTGGTTGGCGACATCAAGACTGTCCTGCCCGCGCTTGTTGCTGTGCTCTAAGTCGAATTCGACTTCGTAAACCGGCGTAGGCGTTTCCTGCGCCGGTTTTTCTTATCGCTTTCAAGGAAAGGAAGAGTCAATGGCAGACTTCGACGCAATCGTCGTCGGCTCTGGCTGCGCTGGCTCCGTTGCCGCATATGAGATCGCCAAGGCCGGCAAGTCGGTCCTGGTCGTTGAGCGCGGCAATTTCGCTGGTGCCAAGAACATGACGGGCGGCCGTATCTACGGCCACTGCCTGCGCGCCGTGTTCCCCGACAACTTCGACGAGATCCCGTTCGAGCGCAAGGTTTCGCACGAGCGCATCTCGCTGATGTCCCCCAACTCCAACTTCACCATCGATTTCGCCTCCGAGGACCTTCTCAAGGATGGCCAGGAATCTTACACTGTGCTTCGTGCGCCCTTCGACCAGTGGCTGGCCGAGCAGGCCGAGAACGCTGGCGCAGAGTACATCTGCGGCATCGCCGTTGAGAAGCTCATCAAAGATGAGAACGGCAAGGTTATCGGCATTTTCGCTGGCGAAGACGAAATCACCGCTGATGTCGTCGTGCTGTGTGACGGCGCGAACTCGCTTCTGGTCGAGCAGGCCGTGGGCGCCAAGCGTCCCCCGGCGTCCCAGATGGCCGTTGGCGTCAAGGAAGTCTTCGAGCTTCCCGAAGAGGAAATCGACAAGCGCTTCCAGTGCGCACCCGGTGAAGGCACTGCATGGCTGTTTGCTGGCGACGCCACTCATGGCTCCTTCGGCGGCGGCATCATCTACACCAACAAAGACTCCATCTCTGTTGGCATCGTTGCTGGCGTTGAGGCTACGGCCAAGGGCAACGTCCCCGTGTACCAGATGCTCGAGGACTTCAAGAATCGTCCCGAGATCGCTCCTGTGCTCAAGGGCGCCAAGCTCGTCGAGCACTCCGGCCACCTCGTTCCCGAGGGCGGCATCACCACGATGCCCGAGCTCACTGCCGATGGCGTCATGGTTGCTGGCGACAACGCCACCATGTGCGTCAACCTCGGCTACACCGTGCGCGGCATGGACTACGCCGTGGCTTCTGGCCAGATGGCTGGTCAGGCTGCTGTCAAGGCGCTCGACGCGGGCGACACCTCCAAGGCTGGCCTGAAGTGCTACGTCGACGCTCTCGAGGATTCCTTCGTCATGAAGGACATGCGTCAGTTCAAGAACGTTCCTAACTTCATGGAGCACTTCGACCGCATGTTCTGCGGCTACCCCGAGATGATTCGCGACATGATGAACACGATGTTCGTCGTCGACGGCAGCCCGGTTCAGCCCATGAAGAAGTCCATGATGCCCATCGTTAAGGGTGCCGGCTTCATGAACCTGTTCAAAGACGTTAAGGGAGCGATGAAGGCACTATGAGTGATATCAAATTCACGGTGAACGTCGATGAGTACCTGTCTCTGAACAAGTACGAAGTCGATGAGTCCAATGCACATATCGAGCTCGTTGAGGATCCTTCTGACGAAGAGTTCGACAAGCTCATCCTGGTTTGCCCCGCTGCGCTGTACAAGCGTGACGAGGATGGCAAGAAGTCTTTCGACTACGCCGGCTGCCTGGAATGCGGCACCTGCCGCTTTGCTTGTGGCGACACCATCATCAAGAAGTGGGAAAACCCGCAGCCTACCATGGGTGTGGAGTACCGTTTCGGCTAAGCCAAGCGCGATATATCGCATATAAAGAAAGGAGCCTTCGGGCTCCTTTCTTTTCTATACGGCCCAGACGCATCACGGTTTGGGCCTTTGCTGCTCTTTCGACTCTGCATGGCGTTGGGTTCGCTTTGGGTCACGGCTCGCTACCGCTTCGCCCTTCGGGCTACGCTATGCGCTCGCCTGGCTTCGCTTAGCTTTTAAATAGGGGCAAGTATGAGCTCAGACGACCCTAAGCGAACCCAACGCCATGCAGAGCCGCCGCGTCATTGTTTTGCAAGCGGCGAACAGAAGTCTCGGATCAGGCTATTTCGCGAGCAAAACCTCAACGGCGGCGAGCTTCACACAGCATACGAATACTTCCATGGCCTGCTGGAGCTCGGAAAGCGGTGGCAGGGTGGGGGCGATGCGAATGTTCGTGTCGCGTGGGTCTTGCTTGTAAGGCCATGTTGCGCCAGCGCCCGTCATAGTAACGCCTGCTTTTTTGGCGAGCTCTACCGTACGCTTTGCGGTCCCCTCCAATCCATCGAAGCTGACGAAGTATCCGCCCACGGGGTTCGTCCACGTTGCGATGCCCTCGTTGCCCAATCCTTCTTCGAGCATGCGCGCTACGAGTTCGAATTTCGGGCGAATGATAGCCGCATGCTTTTTCATGAGCGCGTCGACGCCTGCGGCGTCTTTCAGGAAGCGCACGTGGCGCAGCTGGTTCATTTTGTCGTAGCCCACCGTTTGCACGCCCACGCGAGCTTTAATTTCCGCGATATTCTCGTCCGATGCGGCAACGGCGGCGATGCCGGCGCCCGGAAGCGTGACTTTCGACGTGCTGGCGAATTTGAAATAGCGGTTCGGGTTGCCGGCCGCCTCGCACGCAGCGGCGATATCGGCGACGTGTTCGCGCTCGTCGTCGTAGAGATGATGCACGCAATACGCGTTGTCCCAGAAAATGCGGAAGTCGCTCGCGGCACAGGGCATTTCCGCAAGGCGATGAACCGTTTCGTCGGAATACGTGATGCCGGTGGGGTTGGCGTATTGAGGCACGCACCATATGCCCTTGATGGAATCGTCTTCGGCGACAAGTCGCTCGATTTCGTCCATGTCGGGACCGTTTTCGTTCATCGAGATGGGAATCATTTCAATGCCGTAGCTCTCGGTGATGCCGAAGTGGCGATCGTAGCCAGGTACGGGGCAGAGCCACTTTACTTCCGGAAGCTTGCACCAAGGCGTACTGCCCAAATAGCCGTGCGTGTATCCAGCGGTTACCAAGTCGAACATGATGTTGAGACTCGAATTGCCGAACACGCATACATTGGCAGGGTCGTGCTCCATGACTTCACCCATCAAGCGCTTCGCTTCCGCGATGCCGTCCATGACGCCGTAGTTGCGGCAGTCGGTGCCATCTTCAGCAATTAAATCGCTCGAAGAGGTGAGCTCATCGAGCATGGGCAAGCTCAATGCAAGCTGGTCGCATCCGGGCTTTCCACGTGCCATGTTCAAAGAAAGCCCCTTCGCGCAGTGGCTCGCATATTCAGTTTCGAGGGCCGCTTTCAGCGTTTCGAGCTCGCTGGTGGACATATCGACGTATGACATATATATGTCACGCTCCTTATGTGGGTTCATGCCGTTTGCGCGACCACTTTACCAAAATAAAGCGCTCCTGATTACGTATCGCGGCATATACCGTATAATCGGCAGGTATTTTCGTACTTTGCGGCACGTGCCGCTCTAGAAGGGGGTATCGATGTCATCAGGCGACATCCAGGTCATTCTTGCGATGGCCCTATACTTCATCGTCGTGCTTTCGGTGGGCTTTTTCTATCTAAGGCGCTCGAATTCATCGTCCGAGAACTATTTCCTTGGCGGCCGAGGCTTGGGCCCCTGGCTCACAGCGCTTTCGGCCGAGGCATCCGACATGTCGGGCTGGCTGCTCATGGGTTTGCCGGGCGTTGCCTATTTCACGGGCGCTTCCGATGCCATGTGGACTGCGATCGGCCTCGCCATTGGCACGTATCTGAATTGGAAGTTCGTGGCGCGCCGCCTGCGCAAATATTCTGAGGTTGCCGGCAACGCCATCACTTTGCCCGATTTTTTCAGCAACCGCTTCCATGATGATCGCCGCATTCTCATGAGCGTCGCGGCCGTCATCATTTTGCTGTTCTTCTGCATCTATTGCGGCAGCTGCTTTGTAACGTGCGGCAAGCTTTTCTCCACGCTGTTCGGGCTCGACTACACCACCATGATGATTCTGGGCGCCCTCGTCGTGTTCGTGTACACCTTCGTGGGCGGATACCTCTCGGTATGCACGACCGACCTTATTCAGGGTTCTATCATGATTTGCGCGCTCGTGGTGGTTTTCGTGGGCAGCGTCGGCATGGCGGGCGGTGTGGAAAACACCGTCGCGTTTTTGCAAGACATCCCGGGCTTCCTTTCGGCCACTATGACGGCGCAACCTGTTATGGGCGCCGATGGCCTGCAGGTTGTTGAAAACGGCATGCCTCTGTTTGGCGAAGCGACGGTATACGGAGCCGGCGCAGTGACGATTGTCGGATGCCTCGCGTGGGGCTTGGGTTATTTTGGCATGCCGCAAGTGCTCGTGCGCTTCATGAGCGCGCGTCATTCCGATGACATCAAGAAGAGCCGCATCATCGCTACGGTTTGGGTTGTGGTGTCGCTTGCGAGCGCCGTGTGCATCGGCCTTGTGGGCCGCGCAGCGCTGCCCACCGAATTCCTTACCGCATCTGCCGCAGAATCGATTTTCGTCGTGCTTGCGCAAATCATGCTGCCTTCATTTGTGTGCGGCCTTGTGGTTTCGGGCATTTTCGCGGCAACGATGTCGTCTTCGTCGAGCTATTTGCTCATTGCAGGATCGGCTATATCGCAGAACCTTTATAAGGGCCTCATCAATCGAAAGGCGACCGATGCTCAGGCGATGTTCGTCTCGCGCGTGGCGCTTACGGCCATCCTTATCTTCGGGATCATTATCGCGCTCGACCAGAACTCTTCGATCTTCCAAGTCGTTTCATACGCATGGGCCGGTTTCGGCGCGAGCTTCGGTCCCCTTATGCTTCTATCGCTGTATTGGCGTCGCGCGAATTGGCAGGGTGCTCTTGCGGGCATGCTTACGGGTGCGGCAACTGTAATTGTGTGGAACCTTTGGGTGAAGCCTCTCGGCGGCATCTTTGGCGTCTATGAGCTTTTGCCCGGATTCATTTTCGCGCTTATCGCCATCGTGGTGGTTTCGAAGCTCACGGCTGAGCCCTCTAAAGAAGTTCTCGATGAGTTCGATCACTATATGGAGACGGATGTTTAGGGCATAAAAACGCGAAACGGAGCTTTGTCGAAAGGGAAGGGGCGCTTAGGAAAGCGCCCCTTTTTTCGCGTCTTGGAGAAAAAAATTGCCAAAAATTTTTTTGAAAAGATTTTTTTGGCAATTTGACAATTTTAGGCGATATGAGCGAAATACGCCGAGAAAAAGACCAGTTCAAAGCGGTCTTGTGATGGAAATATGTATGGATACGCCCGGCACCGTGTAAACGTTTGACACGACTAGGGGGTCACGGTAATATAACCACGCTCTTGCAGAGAGGAAAGAAAAACCGCCCTGCAAAAGCCGCAGCTTGATAAGTACACATAACGTATCCGAGCACTTTGCGAACTGGGCGTGTGCCCGAGTGGTTAAAGGGGACGGGCTGTAAACCCGTTAGCTCTGCTTACCTAGGTTCGAATCCTAGCGCGCCCACCAGTTTTGCCCGTGTAGCTCAGACGGTAGAGCACTTCGTTGGTAACGAAGAGGTCACCGGTTCAAGTCCGGTCGCGGGCTCCATCTTAGCTTATATTCACGATGGAGCTAATTCAATTAGAAAAAGCCAAGCGATTTTCGCAGTCGTGATTATATGGCGGTGTAGCTCAGTTGGTTAGAGCACACGGTTCATACCCGTGGCGTCACTGGTTCGAATCCAGTCACCGCTACCATTTGTAACGAACACGCGTCCTTTTGGGCGCGTGTCTTAATATGAAGTAAAAGAGGCCGAAAGGCCCCCACAGAGGAGGAATAATGGCTAAGGAGAAGTTCGAGCGCAGCAAGCCGCATGTGAACATTGGTACCATTGGTCACGTTGACCATGGTAAAACCACTTTGACGGCTGCTATCTCCAAGACGCTGTCCATGAACGACGGCTCTCACGGCACCGCAAACGCTGACTTCACTGCCTTCGACATGATCGACAAGGCTCCTGAAGAGCGTGAGCGCGGCATCACCATTTCTATTGCCCACATCGAGTATCAGACCGACGCTCGTCACTACGCTCATGTTGACTGCCCCGGCCACGCCGACTACGTCAAGAACATGATCACCGGTGCTGCCCAGATGGACGGCGCTATTCTGGTTATCGCTGCTACCGACGGCCCCATGGCTCAGACTCGCGAGCACATCCTGCTCGCCCGTCAGGTTGGCGTTCCCTACATCGTTGTCTTCCTGAACAAGTGCGACATGGTCGACGACGAAGAGCTCATCGAGCTCGTTGAGATGGAAACCCGTGAGCTCCTCACCGAGTACGGTTTCCCCGGAGACGACACCCCGATCATCCGTGGCTCTGCTCTGAAGGCCCTCGAGGGCGACGCCAAGTGGCAGGAGAAGATTTGGGAGCTCATGGACGCTGTTGACTCCTACATTCCGACCCCCGAGCGCGACGTCGACAAGCCGTTCCTGATGGCTGTCGAGGACACCATGACCATCACTGGCCGTGGCACCGTTGCTACCGGTCGTGTTGAGCGCGGCGTTCTGCATGTCAACGACCCGCTGGAGATCGTCGGCATCAAAGAGACCTCCAACACGGTCTGCACCGGCATCGAGATGTTCCGCAAGCTGCTCGACGAGGCTCAGGCTGGCGACAACATCGGCTGCCTGCTCCGTGGCGTCAAGCGCGAGGACATCGTTCGTGGCCAGGTTCTCTGCAAGCCCGGCTCGGTTACCCCGCACTCTGAGTTCGTGGGTCAGGTCTACATCCTTACCAAGGATGAAGGTGGCCGTCACACCCCGTTCTTCGATGGCTATCGTCCTCAGTTCTACTTCCGCACCACCGACGTTACTGGTGTTGCTCACCTGCCCGAGGGCGTCGAGATGGTTATGCCTGGCGACAACGTTGAGATTACTGGTGACCTCATCCACCCGATCGCCATGGAGGAAGGCCTTCGCTTCGCTATCCGCGAGGGTGGCCGCACCGTTGGCTCCGGCCGTGTGACCAAGATCATCAAATAACTCTTTTAAGAGCCATTTGATTACTGGTTAGCTTATGAGTGGAGCTCGAGCAGTCGAGCTCCACTTCTTCAGCCGAGTGCTTTGTTGTATGTGTACAGATTCAAACTGAATTTCGATTTTTCTTAAAGGAGAGTTCATGCGTACGTTGGTCACCCTGGCCTGCACCGAGTGCAAGCGCCGCAACTACACGACCAAAAAGAACAAGCAGAATAATCCGGATCGACTCGAGATGAAGAAATATTGCAAGTGGTGCAAAAAGCACACCCTGCATAAGGAAACTCGATAAGATAGGGAACACAGGCCAGTAGCTCCAAGTGGTAGAGCGGCGGTCTCCAAAACCGCATGTTGTGGGTTCGAGTCCTACCTGGCCTGCCAGCTTGTTCAAGCAGCTTAAGTACGTAAGCTGCTTGTTTTGGTGTTTAGGGAAATTTAATTTCCAAGGATGATTCGGCGGTTTCTTCTCAAAGAAGCCGTATGAGAGAAAAAGAGACTATGGCGAAAAAGTCTAAAACGCAGAGGGCGAAAGCTTCCGCAGCGCGCCAAGCGCGCAAAGCGCAAGCTGCCGAGCTCGAAGCCAAAGGCATCTCCGCTGAAGAGGTTGAAGCTCAGAAAAAGGCCGAAGCTGCTAAGCAGGAGAAAAAGGCCGTCGAGAAGGCAAAGCCCAAAAAGCAGCGCTTTAAGTTCCTCAAAGAGGTTCGCTCTGAGCTTAAACGCGTTACGTGGCCCACGCGAAACGAAGTCCTTCGTTGGACGGGTGTTGTCGTGGGTGCGTTGCTGTTCTTCGGCATCTTCGTCGCTGTGCTCGATAACCTCATTGTTACGCCGATCGTCGTAGGCATCTCGAGCATTGGAGCAGGTGTCTAGTATGGCAAGAAAATGGTATGTCCTTCACACCTATTCCGGTTACGAGAATAAAGTGAAGACGAATCTCGAAAGTCGCATCGAAACGATGGGCCTCGAGAACAATGTATTCGGGATTGAGATTCCCACCGAGACGGTTACCGAAATCAAAGAAGGCGGCCGTCGCGTTGAGAGTGAAAAGAAAGTATTCCCGGGCTACGTTTTGGTTCGCATGGATCTTGACGATCGCAGCTGGGCTGCGGTTCGCAATACCCCAGGCGTTACCGGGTTCGTGGGAAGCCTCGGCAAACCCGAACCGTTGACTCGTGAAGAGTTCAACAAAATCATGAAACGCTCGTCTGTTGTTGCTCCCAAGAAGACCGTGTCGTCTTCTCTGGAAGTTGGGCAGGTTGTCAAAGTTACGAGCGGTCCTTTTGCCGAGTTTGATGGCACGATTTCTGAAGTCATGCCTGAGGCTGGCAAAGTCAAGGTCATGGTCTCCATGTTTGGCCGCGAAACTCCTGTCGAGCTTACGTTCGACCAGGTTGCGACCATCTAATTTTGGCTATTCCCAGCCGCTGTGAGCCTGGGTGGACAGGGCTTCTCTTGCAGTGGCTGTGTATGGGAAATAACAAAACGGCAAGGTAAGGAAACAACGACAATGGCTGAGAAGAAAGTCACCGGCTTCGTTAAGCTGCAAATTCCGGCTGGCGCTGCTAACCCGGCTCCTCCGGTCGGCCCCGCTCTGGGTGCTCAGGGTGTCAACATCATGCAATTCTGCCAGGCGTTCAACGCCGCTACGCAGGAGCAGTCCGGCACCATCATCCCTGTTGAAATCACCATCTATGAGGACAAGACCTTCACCTTCGTGTGCAAGACTCCTCCGGCGGCTGTTCTCATCAAGGAAAAGCTCGGTATTAAGAGCGGCTCCGGCATTCCGCAGCTGAAGACCGTGGGCACGCTGTCCCTCGATCAGCTCCGCGAAATCGCCGAGATCAAGATGCCCGACCTCAACGCTAACGACATTGAGGCCGCCATGGAGATCGTTGCTGGCACCGCCCGTTCCATGGGCGTTCGCATCGAGGGCCGCGAGATGAAGAAGGTTTATGTGCCTTCCAAGAAGCTCGCTGCTGCGCTCGCTGGCCGCGAAGAGTAATCTTCGCATAGCGTTTATTTGAACGCACTGTAAGTGGAAGGGTCTCACGACCCGCCATCACCACGTAAGTGGAAGGGTTTGAAGAAAACCCGCCATTACCACGAAAGGATAGAAAGACATGTCTCTTTCCAAAAATCGCAAAGCTGCCCTCGCTAAGGTCGAGAAGGACAAGCTTTACGCTCCCGTCGAGGCCATGAACCTCGTCAAGGAATGCTCTTCTGCGAAGTTCGACGAGACCGTCGAAGTTCACTTCCGTCTCGGCATTGACACTCGTCAGGCCGACCAGCAGCTGCGCGGCATGGTTTCCCTGCCGAACGGCTCTGGCAAAACTGTCCGCGTTGCCGTCTTCGCTGAGGGCGCGCAGGCTGACGCCGCCCGTGAGGCTGGCGCCGATATCGTTGGCTCCGATGACCTCGTGGCTGACATCCAGGCTGGCAACATTAACTTTGATGCTGCCGTGGCTACCCCGAACCTCATGGGCAAGGTTGGCCGCCTGGGCAAAATTCTTGGCCCCCGTGGCTTGATGCCGAACCCCAAGCTCGGCACCGTGACCATGGACGTTGCCAAGGCCATTTCTGAGCTCAAGGGCGGCAAGGTCGAGTACCGCGCCGACCGCTACGGCATTGCTCACGTCATCATTGGCAAGGCGAGCTTCACCGCTGAGCAGCTGTCCCAGAACTATGGCACCGTGTACGACGAGATTGTTCGCATGAAGCCGTCTTCGGCCAAGGGTAAGTACATCAAGTCGATCACGGTTTCTTCCACCATGGGCGTCGGCATTTCCGTCGACCCTGCCGTTTCTCGCAACTTCGATCAGGCTGCTGAGTAGTCTTCATTGAATTGCAACCGTCGTATCCACCATGCGATGGTTTAAAGCCCGCTCTTCGGAGCGGGCTTTTCTTTTGTGGTAGCATGGCGTGCGTTATGCGTTGAAAGAAGGCTTTTCATGAGGCTGAACATCATTAAGAAATCACCTGCAGAAATTGAGGCGATGAAGGAGGCGGGACGGCTTTCCGCCTATGTGCTCCGCAAAGTGGGCGAGGCGGCAAAGCCAGGCGTGTCGACGCTCGAGCTCGATGAATTGGCTGAAATGCTCATTCGTGCCGAAGGCGGAATCCCGGCCTTCAAGGGCTATGGCGGCTTTCCTGGTTCCATTTGCGCCTCGGTGAATGATCAAATCGTGCACGGTATTCCCTCGTCTAAGGCAATTCTTCGCGAAGGCGATATTCTTTCGATTGATACGGGCGCCACAGTTGATGGCTGGGTTGGAGATAATGCCTGGACGTATCCCATCGGTAAAGTATCGAGTGATGTTGCCATGCTGCTCGAGACTACTGAGAAATGCATGTGGGCGGGCCTCTCGGCTGCGCGTGCTGGCAATCATCTCGGTGACATTGGCCATGCCGTTCAGAGCATCGCTGAGGCGCAAGGATATGGTGTTGTTCGCGATTATGTGGGCCATGGCATTGGTCGCCATATGCACGAAGACCCTAATGTGCCTAATTATGGTCGCCCTCATAGCGGCATAGAGCTTGAGGTTGGCATGGTGCTGGCAATTGAGCCTATGATTAACATGGGGACTCGTAAAACGCGCGTAGGCCGTGATGGCTGGCTCGTGACGACGCGCGACCATAAGCCAAGCGCCCATTTTGAAAAAACGGTCGCCATTACCGAAGATGGCCCGCTGATTCTCACAACCGAGCCCGGCTTTACGCGACCCGTTTCAAAAACCTGTTAAATGCTCGTAGCGTTAAGCAGGTTTTACTCGCGATAAAGCCTGGCGGCATTGTGATGCTGCCGGGTTTTTGCCGGTAATTACCCTTTGCAACCTGCGGCTCGGCCTGTTGAACGCTTGCGCATTGAGCACGCGAGCATTGAGAGCGGCGTTTTTTTTGAAGCTGTCGTCTCTTTGCCGTTATTCCCTTATGCGATCCAATGGCCCAACCTGTTAAATGCTACGAGCATTTAACAGGTCATAGCATTCGAGGGGTTCGAGCTGCTAAACGCTACGAGCATTTGGCAGGTCGGGGAAGTGCTCTCGTCTTGTGAATGAGGGTCGATTTGGCGTTTATCGGCGAAGCTTGCCTGCGATTTTGTTCGCGATGTTCGCCACAAAGCTCGCTTCTTCAAGGTGGAGCTTCAAGGCGATGCCGAAGGTCACGACAAGCGCTGTGGCGCCGCCTGCGACGATGCTGATAAGGGCGTTGACGATGGAGCCATTCATGGGTGCCACCACCATGCATGCTTGCATCACGAGCCAGCCCGCGAAGGCTCCTGCAGCGCCGAGCGCGAACGAGCGAATGGCTGATGCAACCATACCGCCAAAGCCAAACGCGCCAAGTCGATGGCGCAGGTATGCGAAGCATGCTGCATCGAGCACGACGTAGAAAACCGTTTCGCTTAAGGCGACGGCGGTGATACCGAGGTTGAGAGAGCCTGCGGCCGGCGTTGAAAATACCATGATGAACGCAATCTGCAAAACGGATGCGCACAGCATAAGGCCTGAATAGGGCTTCATTGCGCGCAACGCGGAAAATGCCTTCTGTAAATAGGTGTTCACTGCGTAGAACGGCAACGAAATCGAAAGCACGATGAGATAGCTTGCAATTTGCCAGATGTTTTCCTGCGTGAAGGCGCCGATGTGATAAAGCGTGACCAGGGGCTCCGCAAACACAATGAGGTAGAGCATGAACGGCAGCATGAAAAACAGGATCTGCTTGCTGCCCGAGACCACGCCGCGTTTGAAGGAATCGGTGTCGCCCCTTGCGATTATGTGCGAGATTTCGGTGAACATGGTCGTGGTGATGGGCACTGTGAGGAAAGCGTAGGGGAGGGTGAACCACAGGCGCGCATACGCAATGATGGAAGGTCCGTTGTCGAGGCAGCCGTAGGCGGCCGAGTTCTGAACGGAGACGATCGCGAGGCCGGCGGTCATAACTACGACGGCGGGCACGCCAATCGAAAGCGTTTCCTTGAGCGCCGGGTCATGCAAGTCGACATGCGGGCGCAATTTAATGCCGTTTCGGCGCAGCGCCGGCAGCTGAATGGCCATTTGCATGAACACACCAAGCGGGTTGCCTATGGCGATGATGAACTTCGCGAGCTCGGGATTGCTCGGAGCCACAAAGGCGTAGGCGACGAAAGTCACGGTTACGATGATGTTGTTGAAGATGGGCGCGGCCGATGACCACAGATAATCGCGCGAGGCGTTGAGCAGGCCGCTTACGATGGTCGAGATACCGTAGAACACAATTTGCATTGCGAAGAATCGGAAGAAGAAGATGGCGTCGCCCATCGTCGACTGGTCGTTCATGAAGCTTTGGGTGTAAATGAGCGCCGGCGCGAAAATGGTGCAGAGCAGCGCGACGAAACCAAGCACAATGAACGTGAGCGAAAGCAGGTTCGACGCGTATTCGTTGCCACCCTTAACGCCGAGCCTGTCTTTTACCGAAACGTAGACGGGCAGAAATGCGGTTACCAGCATGCCGCCCACAACGAGCTCATAGAGCATGTTGGGCAGGTTGTTCGCCACTTGATAGGAACTTGCGAGCATGGTGGAGCCCAGGGCGAATGCCATCGCCCACGTGCGCATGAAGCCAGTGATACGCGAAATAATGACGAAGAATGAAATAAGAGCAGCGGACGATCCGACGTTTGCGACGTCGGAGGCAGCGCCTTCCGCGCTTTCGTTGGGTTCGTTCGTTATGGAATTGTTCGTAGTAGTCATGTTGCCCTTAATGTTTTGGGTATACTAATGCGGTTAAAGTCGATTGCAAATCAACCGCAATCATAGCGCGCGCGGTACAAATCGTGAAACGAGGCACCATGAACATCCTGATTATCCGCAACAACTCCAACGCCGAGGCCATCGATGCGTCGATGATGCTTGCGACGTATTTGGAGTCGCAGGGAATTGGGCATACCGAACTCGATTCCATGCCGTTTTCCATCGAGTCGGTCATTGACATGTGCGACGACATCGATGTGAAGTCGTTCGACATGGTTGTTTCCCTTGGCGGCGACGGAACCATGCTTCGCGCTGCCCGTCTCGTGGGCAAGCATCGCGTGCCTATTTTGGGTATCAATTTCGGTCACTTGGGCTTCCTCGTGAATTCCTCCAAAGATGGCGTGATTCCCATTGTCGCGGCTGCGCTTGCGGGCGATGTGGTGCGCGAAGAGCGCTCGAGCCTGCATATTGAGCTGTGGAGCGGCGAGACTCAGGTCGCAAGCCGTTTCGCGCTGAATGAGTTCTCGGTCACACGCGGCGAGTTGGGCCGCATCATCGATTTTGGCATCAACATCGCCGGCACGCATGTGGTTGATATGCGCGGCGACGGCCTGGTCGTTTCGTCAGCGACGGGCTCTACCGCTTATGCGCTTTCTGCGGGCGGTCCTTTGTGCTCGCCTGAGTTCCGCGGCTTGGTTGTTGTGCCTCTGGCGCCGCATACGCTGCTTTCTCGTTCGGTTATTACCGGTCCGAGCGACATTGTGGAAATCGACCTGTCGAAGAATCCCGAAAGCCGCGAGGCGAGCTACTTCGTCGATGGCGAGATCGTGATTCTCGATGAGCCTATCGATCGCGTTCTGGTGCGCAAGAGCAACAACCCCACCATTCTGCTGCGCTATAAGAGCGATGGATTCTACGCCGAAGCGTCGAGGGTGTTCTTCCGCGACGATCGCAAACAGTAAAACAAAATGCCCGCAGTGCTGCGGGCATTTTTTTATGGCTCAATACGGTTTCGAGCGGACAGTGCTTGTTTGGGTGCGAGCGTAAGGGAAGGCGAGCCTTCGCAAAAAAAATCCCGGCCTCGGCTTGTGCTGAGCCGGGTAGCGCCCGCTCGGGCGCGAAAGTTTGGGAAATAAAGTGCCACTGGCAAGAAGACCCGGCCTCGGCTTGCGCCGAGCCGGGTAGCGCCCGCTCGGGCGCAGAAATTGGGGAAGTAAATTGCCACTGGCAATTTACTTATGGAAGAAGCGGCGCTTTTCGTATTTCGGCTCGCAGCATACGTTGATGCCGAGCGTGCGGTAGAGCTTCTCGTCGGTTTCCGAAATAATCACGCTGAAGAATGCATCGCAGCCGTGCAGGTCGCCGGCGTGGTCGATGAGCTCTTTGGCTACGGGGTCGGTTGCGGAGCTCACGGAAAGCGCAAGCAGCGTTTCGTCGGAATGCAGGCGAGGGTTGTTCGCGTGCAAGGTATTTTTCTTCAGCTTGCAAATGGGCTCGATGACCTCGTCAGAAATGACGAACAGATCTTCGTCAACGCCCGAAACGCCCTTCAGGGCATTCATGAGCAGGGAAGATGCCGCGCCGAGCAGGTTGGAGGTTTTGCCGGTGACCACTCGGCCATCGGGCAGCACCATGGCGCCTGCGGGTGCCCCGGTCGCCTCTTCCTTCAGAAGCGCCGCTTTGCGGGCAGGCGAGAAGTTCGCGTCAACCCCCACCTGGTTCATAAGCAGCTCGAGGCGTTGCACCTGGTCGAGATGCGTGCCCGTGCGGCGCTGGTCAACGGCGGCGGTGAAATAGCGGCGCACGATTTCCATCTTCGCGGCATCGCGGCATGCGTCGTCGTCGCAAATGGCGAGGCCGGCCATATTCACGCCCATATCGGTGGGCGACTGGTAGGGACTTTCGCCCAAAATGCCCTCGAGCATGCTCTTCAGGACGGGGAAAATCTCGATGTCGCGGTTGTAGTTCACGGTTGTGACGCCGTACGCCTCCAAATGGAACGGGTCAATCGCATTCGCGTCGTCCAAATCGACCGTTGCGGCTTCGTAGGCGACGTTCACGGGGTGCTTTAGCGGCAGGTTCCAAATGGGGAACGTCTCGTATTTAGCATAGCCGGCCTCAACGCCGCGCTTGTGCTCATGGTAGAGCTGCGACAGAGCGGTGGCCATCTTGCCCGAGCCCGGGCCAGGTGCGGTTAGCACGACGAGCGGGCGCGTGGTTTCCACGAATTCGTTTTTGCCGAAACCGTCATCGGAATTAATGCGTGCGATATCGTAGGGGTAGCCAGCGATAGGGTAGTGCAGATAGCTCTTCACGCCGAGCGACGAGAGCTTCTGACGGAATGCTGCGGCAGAAGGCTGGTTCTCGTAGCGCGTAATGACGACGCCAGCCGTGGCAAAGCCCATGTTCGCGAAAATATCGAGCAGGCGCAGCACGTCTTCGTCGTAGGTGATGCCCAAGTCGCCGCGCATCTTGTTTTTCTCGATGTCGTTCGCGTTGATTGCGACGATGATTTCCACGTCGTCGGCGAACTGCTTGAGCATGCGAATTTTGCTGTCGGGCTGAAAGCCTGGCAAAACGCGGCTTGCGTGGTGGTCGTCGAAGAGCTTTCCGCCGAACTCGAGGTACAGCTTTCCACCGAACTGGCCGATGCGCTCACGAATATGCTCCGCCTGCAGGGCAATATATTTGTCATTGTCGAAACCGATGCGCATAAAGCCTCCTGGTAATCTGGACGTGGCACGCGAAGCGTACGTATGCATGAACGACTTATTTTAGCGCTCTGCGCAACGCGTGTGGGCGACTGTGTTTCCGCCATGTAAAAACACCGCATTCCTTTGCAATCGCGTGCGGCTCTTGGCGCCGCGCGCGTAAAATAGAACAACGTTTGAGTGAGGCATGTGCTTGCGCGCAAGCGTATTTTGGTGCAGCGCATGTCGTAAAAAGAAGGCACGACAAGCGCAAAGGAGCATCATGGCCAAGCACATTTTCGTGACGGGCGGCGTGGTTTCGTCGTTGGGCAAGGGCATTACGGCGGCATCGCTCGGGCATCTTTTGAAAGCCCGCGGATACCATGTGACCATGCAGAAAATCGACCCGTACCTCAACGTCGACCCGGGCACGATGAGCCCGTTTCAACATGGCGAGGTGTTCGTGACCGACGATGGCCATGAAGGCGACCTTGACCTGGGCCATTACGAGCGCTTTATCGACGAAAGCCTCACGCGCGACTCCAACTTCACCCAAGGCTCTATCTATCAAAGCCTCATCGCCCGCGAGCGTCGCGGCGATTTCCTGGGTGGCACCGTGCAGGTTATTCCTCATGTGACCAACGCTATTAAAGAGCGCCTCTATCGCATCGCGAGCCAAACGAACGCCGATATCGTTATTTCCGAAATCGGCGGCACGGTGGGCGACATCGAGAGCCAACCGTTCATCGAGGCCGCTCGCCAGTTCAAGAAGGAAAAAGAACCCGGCGACGTGATTTTCGTGCATGTGACGCTGGTTCCTTACATCGCCGCGGCTCACGAGGTGAAAACCAAGCCCACGCAGCATTCCGTCAAAGAGCTGCGCAGCGTTGGCGTGCAGCCCGACTTCATCGTATGCCGCAGCGACCACGAGATTTCCTCGGGCGTTCGCGACAAAATCGCCCTGTTCTGCGACGTTGACCCGGGCAATGTGCTCGCGTGCATTGACGCGCCGAGTATTTATTCGGTGCCCCTCGCGCTGCATGACCAGCATTTCGACGAGAAGGTGCTCGCGAAGCTGGGCCTTCCCGTGGAAGACGTCGACCTCACTCCGTTGCGCAAGTTCCTCTCGGCGCAGGCCGATTGCGAGGGCGAAGTGAACATTGCCATCGTGGGCAAATACGTGAAGCTTCCCGATGCGTATCTCTCCATTATGGAAGCGCTCCATCATTCGGGCGTGGCAAATGGCGTGAACGTGAACCTGAACCTCATTGATGCGGAAAAGGTCGACGACGAAACTGCCGAAGAGCTGCTTGGCGCCATGGACGGCATTTTGGTGCCGGGCGGTTTTGGCCAGCGCGCTTTTGAGGGTAAAATCGCGGCTGCGCGTTACGCCCGCACGCACAACGTGCCCTACTTCGGCATTTGCTTGGGCCTGCAGGCTGCCGTGTGCGAGTTCGCGCGCGACGTTGTCGGCCTGTCGGGTGCGACGTCTTCGGAGTTCGATGAGAATGCCGAGTATCAGGTTATTTCGATTATGCCCGATCAGAAAGATATCGACGAAAAGGGCGGCACCATGCGTTTGGGCGCGTACCCTTGCAAGCTCCAAAAGGGCACCAAGGCATTCGACATCTATGGTGAGGAAGTCATCTACGAGCGCCATCGCCATCGTTACGAGGTGAACAACGAGTATCGCGGCAAGCTCCAAGAGGCCGGCATGGTGATTTCCGGCGTCTCGCCCGATGGCCGTCTTACCGAGATGATCGAGCTGCCGAACCATCCGTGGTTCGTGGCGAGCCAGGCTCACCCTGAATTTAAGAGCCGCCCCACCAAACCCCATCCGCTGTTCAACGGTTTCGTTGCCGCTGCGCTCAAACATCGCGACGAGGAATAAAAACCTGAGGCCTAAAAAGAATGAGGAGCGATCGCTTGGTGCGGCGCTCCTCTTTTTTTAGGGCGGAGGATAGAAATCGTGTTTGCCTCAGAAGGCATCGATTCGGGTCGATGCTTTCTTTGCATGCATGGGGTTCGTCGGGCCCATGGAAACGTTCGGGCAAAATGCGCGCCTGCGTAGTCGCCGTTGCGGTGTTTTGGCCGAGATGTGCGCGGAACGATTTCGCAAACCGCGCGTGTGCCAGCATTTTTGATGGGCCCCTTGTCTTTCGCGGGGTTGGACGGGCGATGGGCTTGTGCTATGACCGATGAATCTGCCGTATACTCTGTCTATGCCAAAGGAATCTTTCATATATAGTCTCGATGACACGGATGCGGCAGCGCGCCCCTTTCTTCAATACGCCCGCGACTATGTGGCGCATTTGGGCGTTGAGCGCGGGTCGTCTCGCCTCACGCTTGCGGCGTATGAGTCTGATTTGCGCGATTACTTCGCGTTTCTTCTTGGCCGCGGCGTGCTTGCGCCATGCGACGTATCGCGAGCCGATATCGTCGCCTATGAGTCCGACTTGGTCGAACGGGGGTATGCCGCGTCGACTATCTCCCGCCGCGTTTCGGCGGTGAAGGGCTTCCATCGCTTTCTTGTTTCAGATGAGCTGGTGCAAACGAACCCGGCAGAATCGATTTCTCTGCCCCAAAGGCCCGATCGTTTGCCCGATGCGCTTTCCGTCAATCAAATCAATGCGTTGCTCGACCAACCTTTCGGCAAAGGCCCCCGAGCGCAGCGCGACAAGGCGATGCTCGAGATTCTGTATGGCTGCGGTTTGCGTGCAAGCGAACTCGTGGGCCTCGATATGGGCTGCATTGATTTCGACGGCGGGGTGGTGCGCGTGCTCGGCAAGGGCTCGCGCGAGCGTTTCGTGCCAATTTCGGGAACGGCCGAGACGGCGCTGAAAGCGTACGCATACGGCGGTTCTCGTGCGGAGCTTTCCATGAAGGGCAAAGGCTCGCCGGCAGTGTTCCTGAATGCCCGAGGCGCGCGCATGACGCGCCAGGCGGTGCATCGCATTGTGGCGCATGCGGGTGAAGCGGTGGGCATCGCCGATCTGCATCCGCATATGCTTCGCCATAGCTTCGCGACCCATATGCTTGAGGGCGGCGCCGACTTGCGCGCCATTCAAGAAATGCTTGGGCATTCCGATATTTCAACCACGCAAATCTACACGCATGTCAGCCGCGCTCACATTCGCGAGGAATACCTTTTGGCACATCCTCGCGCATAGCCCCAACGTGCGGTGCGTCACGAGGAAAGAGCGCTTTTCGCCGGCCACTATATATGGTGGCTGTTTCATTCCTTACACAAGTCGCTTCGACCTCGATTTGGCCTCAAGCGCCTTCTGTGCCCACATGTTCGTCACATTCGCACTCGTTTTTTCGGAATTCGGGTGCATCCGGTAAAAATTTTTCCCACTTTCTCCCACTGACTTTTTTCATCGTTCGCGCAAAGCGGAGCACAAGATGTTGTGCTCCGCTTTTTATTTTGCGCGAAATAGCTTTGAGGTCCTGCGCCGGTGGAGGAAAAGGGGGTGGAAGTGGAGGGGAAGGAAGGGGGCGATGGGGGAGGAATTGGGGGCGAATTTGTTGTGGAGTGGGGCAAAGTGGGATAAAATGGCGGCACCGGTTACGAAACGCGCGAATAACAACGAACAAAGGAGGTGTCCATGGCTGGGCTCAATGGCGAATATCGTCATAAGCTCGATGCCAAGGGGCGTCTGTCTTTGCCGTCGTCTATTCGCAAGCTTCTGACCGAGGAAACCCAAATGGTCGTTGTTCCCGATGCGCGAAACGAGTTTCTGTCGGTGTATACCAACGAGGCTTTCGACGTATGGATCGACACCTTGTTTGAAAAACGCGGTGGCTTTGACCCCAACAAGCGTGAGCACATGTTGCTGAATAGCATCCTTCGTGGCAATGCGACTCCGGTGACCATGGACTCCGCGGGCCGCATCACCTTGCCGCAGAGCTTGCGCGAGCGCGCGGGCATCGACAAGGAAGTCACCCTGGTTGGCGCTGGCAGCCACTTCGACATTTGGGATACCACGCGTCGTGAAAACCTGCTGGCGAGCATCGATCTTGATGCCCTGCTCTATTCGTAGGAGTTCTGACGTGGAAGAAACGACAAACCAATACAGGCATACACCGGTCCTGCTTGCCGAGTGCCTCGAGCACTTGAACCTTAAACCGCAGCACACGTTCGTGGATTCAACGCTCGGCGGAGCAGGGCATTCTTCCGAAGTCGCCAAACGGCTTGGGGAGGGCGGCCTTCTTATCGGCATCGACCAGGACGAAATGGCCTTGGCTGCCGCCAAGAAGCGCCTCTCTTCGGCTTCCGCCGAAAATGCATGCGAGGTCATGCTGCTTCGCGGAAACTTCGGCGACTTGGATGAATTGCTGGTGGAAGCGCAGGTCCCTGGAATCGATGCGATTCTATTCGACCTTGGCGTTTCCTCACCGCAACTCGACCTCCCGCAGCGTGGCTTCTCGTTCAGGGAAGACGCCTTGCTGGACATGCGAATGGACCCGGGTAGACAAACCATAACCGCAGCAGAGCTCGTCAACACCTTATCCGCAGCAGAGCTCACCCGGATCATTCGCGACTACTCCGACGAGAAGTGGGCGAGTCGCATTGCGCAATTCATCGTGGAGCGCCGCGAGAGCCATCCCATCGAAACGACGGGCGAACTCGTGGATATTATTAAAGCGGCCATTCCCGCTTCGGCGCGTCGCGCTGGCGGGCATCCCGCCAAGCGAACGTTCCAGGCGCTTCGCATCGAAGTGAACGGCGAGCTTACCGTGCTCCGTCGAGGTCTTGATGCCGCCATTCGGTGGTTGAATCCCGGCGGTCGTATCGCGGTCATCAGCTATCACTCCCTGGAAGATAGGGCGGTGAAGGAAGCTTTCGCCGAGCATTCGAAGAAATGCACATGCCCTCCTGGTTTTCCGGTGTGCGTGTGCGGCGCGAATCCCGCGTTGAAAGTGATTACTCGCAAACCCATTCTGCCCACCGAGGCGGAAATTGAAGTTAACCCCCGCGCCCGCAGCGCCAAGCTGCGCGTTGCGGAAAAGATCAGATAGGCGCTCTGGTGCCTAGATGGTCGATACGCCGACTGTAAACGCAGCTTAAACACAGAAAGGAGGCAGGCATGAGACAATACGATTCATACCGCGCCTCCCAGCCGGCCTATGTCCATGGTTCTGCCGCGCCCGATTTGCGCAGGCAGGGCAACCCCGATGTCAATGTCATGCCCGGACGCCGCAATGGCGTCAATCATGCCGGTGTGCCCGAGAGCATTTTTGGCGTGGTGGGCGTTGTATTCGCCGTGGCAATCGTTATCGCGATTTTCGCATGCGCTCGTGTGCTCCTTTCCGCGGCGAGTGTAACCACGACTATTGCAACCGATGAGCTTTCCACGCAAATCGCCAACGAGCGCACGCTCGGCAACGATCTTGAGGTGCAGCAGAGCCAGCTTTCCAACTCCACGCACATTCGCTCCGCGGCTGAGGGCCTCGGAATGGCGGCGCCTGCCGCTACCGAAAGCATTGAGCTTGGCGCCGACGTCGTTGCGACCGACGCTTCGGGCAACCTCTCGCTTTCCGGAAGCTTGTCTTCTATGGCAAGCCAAGGCTAGGTGCGCTTCGTGTCTCGCGACGCGCGCCGTCAGGCGCCGAAATATTCCTTCGGCTCAAATCGCTTTAGGGTGCTCCTGGTTTTTTTTGGAATCGTCCTTTTGTTGCTCGTAGGACGTCTTGTCCAGCTTCAGATTATTCTTGCCGACGATTACAGCACCCAGGCTGCCAATTCGCGCACGGTGTCGGTTGAGCTCTCGCCTCGCCGCGGCACGATCTACGACCGTAATGGCAAAGTGCTCGCCTCTGACGTGCAGGCGACGACCATCTATTGCAATCCGAAAGAAATCACCGACGTGAAAAGCACGGCCGAGAAGCTTGCCGGCGTGCTTGGCGGCGACGCATCTATCTACGAAGGCGCCCTTTCGACTGAAAACACCACGTTCGCATACGTGAAGCGCAAGGTCGACCAAGATAAAGGCGAAGAGGTACAAGCCCTCGGCCTCGATGGCATTTATTTCCTTGACGACATGAAGCGCGTGTATCCGTATGGCAGCATCGCGGGCCAAATTCTTGGTTTGGTCGATGTCGACGGCAACGGCCAAACCGGTCTTGAATTGTATTACGACAGCATTTTGAAAGGCGAGCCGGGCAAGCTCGTGCTGCAGCAGGGCGCATACGGCATGCCTATTCCAGGCGGCACCGAAGTTGACGAGCCCGCCAAAGATGGCCAAGACATCATTCTTTCTATCGATATCGACATGCAGCAATATGTCGAAGAGCGCCTTGCGAAGGGCGTGAGCGACATTGGCGGTGAAGACGGTTCAGCCGTGCTTTACGACGCCGATTCGGGCGACATTATCGCCATCGCCTCAACGCCTTATTTGGACCCCTCCGACCGCAGCAACATCGAAGAGGGCGCTACGTCGGTGAAAGCTATTACCACGCAGTTCGAGCCGGGCTCCATTTTCAAGACCGCGTCATTCTGCGCGATGCTTGAGGCGGGCGACATTACCGCCCAAACTACGGTGGACTGCCCGGTGTATCTTGAGGCGGACGAGTACAAAATCTCTGACGCCCACGAACGCGCTGCAACTACGATGACCGCAGCCGAGGTGCTCGCGCAATCGTCGAACGTCGGCACGTCACTTCTCGTGCAACAGCATCTGGGCTTCAACGGCTTGTATGACAAGATTCGCAAATACGGCCTCAATGATGCTACGGGCGTAGACTATCCCGGCGAAGCTGAAGGCTATTTGACCAACGTGAGCACGTGGTCGCTCATTCAGTCATACAACGTAACGTTCGGCCAGGGCATTTCGCTGAGCCCTCTTATGATCACGCGCTTTTATGGGGCCATCGCGAGTGGCGCGGGCGTTGCCCATACGCCGCATTTCCTTATCTCGAAGCCCTCTTCGGGAGAGGAGGTCACGTGGAATAGCGAGCAGATCATTGACAACACCGATGCCATCGCGCCGCTTACCGACATGCTGGTAGGCGTTGTGGAAAACGGCACGGGCAAAACGGCTGCTGTCGAAGGCTATACGACGGCGGGCAAAACCGGTACGGCGGAATACGCCGACGATACGGGCTCCTACGTGAAGGACATGTACAACCTCGACTTTGTTGGTTTCCTGCCAAACGCGACTTCGAATCTGGTGTGTTTTGTCGGTGTGAACCATGTGCCTTACGATCGAAATACGTGCGAGGTGTTTAAAGATATAATGACCGAAGCAAGTAGCCGATATAAAATCGCGCAGAAGTAAACGCCGCCTTCGTGCGGCGTTTTGCCTGATTAAGCGATTCCGTTGAGGTGGATTGAATGGAACTCGAAATAGGACGTGTAATTGAGGCATGCGATGCTCGTGTGCTCGTGGAGCCCGAGAGCCGCGATGGTGCGGTCTTGGGCCTTACGTGGGACTCTCGTGAGGTGAAGCCGGGCTTCGTGTACGCGGCCATCGTTGGCGAGCGCGTCGATGGTCACGCCTTTGCGGTTTCCGCGATCGAGGCGGGCGCCGTGGCAGTGCTGTGCACGCGTGAGCTTGACGATGCTGCGCTTGAGGTGGCCCATGCTGCCGGCGCTTGCGTGCTCAAGGTTGCCGATACGGCGGAAGCGATTGCCGAAATCGCCGCCGCATGGCGTGCAACGCTTTGCGCCACGGTGATTGGCGTCACCGGCTCGGTGGGGAAGACCACCACCAAAGGCCTCGTGCGCGACATCCTCTCTACGAAATACGAAACCTGGGCGACGAAGGGCAACTTCAACAACGAGCTCGGTGCCCCCTATACGGTGCTCACGGCGCCCGCGTCGACCCAGATGCTCGTTGTTGAGATGGGCATGGATCGCCCGGGCCAAATCGCGCACCTCGCCGCCATGGCGAAGCCGAGCTTGGGCGTCGTGTCCATCGTGGGCACATCCCATTTGGAATATCTGAAAACGCGTGACAACATCGCGCTCGCGAAAGCGGAGCTGCTCGATGCGCTGCCCGAGGGCGGCTGGGCGTTTTTGAATGCCGGCTGCGATAAATCGGCGTTTATGGCCGAGCATGCGCGCCTTGTCGAGCGCGGCGTGAATGTATGCGCGTTTTCCGCGCTCGGCGAGCCCGATGCCTCTTTGGGCGCATGGGCTGCCGACAGCGCCGTGTGGGCCGAAAATGTCACGATTGACCCCGAAGGCCGTCCGCGATTCGAATTGTGCGCGCGTGGCGCGCTTGTGGGCGGCGAGCGTTGTCGCGAGCAGGTGGCGCTTTCTTTGCGCGGCGCGCAAAACGTTTCGAACGCATGTGGTGCCGCAGCGGTATGCATAGCGGCGGGCATGGAGTTTTCCGAAGTCGCAACAGCCCTTGCCCAAGCGCAGCCCGAATCGGGCCGCGCTGAACTAGTGCGCGCGAAGTGCGGAGCCGTGGTGTTCAACGACGCCTACAATGCCGCTCCCGAATCGATGTGCGCCGCTCTTGCCACGCTTGCGTCGTATGAGACCGCGGGCCGTCGCATTGCCGTGCTCGGCGATATGGGCGAACTCGGCGTATCGAGCGTCGAGGGCCACGCGAAGGCCGGTCGCGTCGCGGCCGAGGTGGGCATCGATGTGCTCGTGTGCACGGGCGACCTGTCGCGGGGCATGGCCCGCGCCGCCGAAGAGGCTGGCATGCCGCGTGAGCATATCGTGTGCGTGAACGACGCCGACGAGGCGCTCGCCTACGTTTCGAAAACCATTTCCGAAGGCGACGCCGTATTGGTGAAAGCCTCGCACTATATGGGCCTTGATCGAGTCGTTGAAGGGATCATCGAATAATGCTGAGCTCGCTGTTTTCCGCATACCCGTCGTTTCTGGTGTTTCTGGGCTTCATCGTCGCCACGGCTTTGACCATGGCGCTCATGCCGGCCTGGATTCGCCTCCTCACCCGCACGCATATTGGTCAGCAGGTGCGCGCCGACGGCCCGCAAAGCCATTTGGTGAAGCAAGGCACGCCTACCATGGGCGGCGTCATTATGCTCATCGCCATTGTGATTACCGTGCTTTTGGTGGTGCCTCCTTCGTGGGGCTTCGTCGCGGCGCTTCTTGCGACGTTGTGCACCGCGGCTTTGGGTCTGTTTGACGATGCCGAAAAGGTTATCCATGAGCGCTCCTTGGGCTTGACGCCTAAAGGCAAGCTCATCGGCCAGTTCGCCATCGCCACGCTGTTCACGCTTTATGTCGTCAATTGGCTCGGCATTGCCCCCACCGTGCAAATCCCGTTTTTGCAGCCGTGGAATTTCGGCGTGCTCACCACGTCTATTCCGTGCCCCATCTGCCCCGATGGCTCGCTTGATATCCCCTGGTTGTACCTCGTGTTCTGCTATTTGCTCATCATCGGCATGTCCAATGCGGTGAATTTGACCGATGGCCTCGATGGTTTGGCCGCCGGAACGGTCATGGTCGTCATGATCGTCATGGCCGCTATCGCGTATCGCGAGAATATGCTTCCTATGGCCGTGTTCGCCGCCACCATGGCGGGCGCATGCGTGGGCTTTTTGTGGTTCAACGCGTATCCGGCCGACATTTTCATGGGCGACACGGGGTCGCTCGCGCTGGGCTCGGCGCTTGCCTGCATCGCCATCATTACGAAAACCGAAGTGTTCTCGCTCATCATCGGCGGTCTGTTCGTTGCTGAGGCGTGCTCGGTTATTCTGCAGGTCGTGCATTACAAGCGTACGAAAAAGCGCTTGTTCCTTATGGCGCCTTTGCACCACCACTTCGAGAAGAAGGGTTGGAGCGAAACGAAGGTCGTCATTCGATTCTGGATCGTTTCGGGCGCGCTTGCCGGTTTCGGCTTCGTGCTGTTCTTCATTCAGCCCATCGTCATGGGCATGGTCGCTTAAACGCCGATGGAAAGGGATAGTGTCATGGGCGCTTCTATCATCGAAGGAACCAAGGCCGCGCCAACGTGCTGGGGCGACGTGCTTATTCTGGGTTTGGGCAAAAGCGGCAAGGCTGCTGCGTCGTATTGCCTGAATTTGCTCGGCGGCCGCGTGAAGAGCGTGACCATCGCGGCTGGCGAGAAAAACGATGCCGCGCTCGAGTTCGCCGCGCGCTGCGAGGCGCTTGGCGCGCATGTGGTGTTTGATATGTATACGTTCAAAGACGCCTATGACGTGTGCATCGTGAGCCCGGGCATTTCCCAGTTCTCTCGTTTTTACGAAAATGCGAAGGCGGCTTCGACTGAGGTTATTTCCGAGGTGGAATTCGCTTGGCGCGAGAGCCCTGCAGATAGTCGTTGGGTTGCCGTGACGGGAACCAATGGCAAAACTACCACGACGTCGCTTATCACGCATATTTTGAAGTGCGCCGGCGAGCGCGTTGCCGCCGTGGGCAACATCGGCAATACGTGCATCGAGGCCGTGGGCAACGGCGAGGCCGACGTGTATGTGTGCGAGGCGAGCTCGTTCCAGCTGGCGAGCTGCCAGGCGTTTGCGCCCGAGGTTGCTGTGCTGCTCAACATCACGCCCGATCATTTGTATTGGCACATGACGTTTGAGGCGTATGCCGAGGCGAAAAAGCAGGTGTATGCGAACCTGGGCAAGAATCAGGGCACGCTCGTCATCGACGCCGTGTGCGATGTGACGCGTGACTGCGTGAAAGAATTCAAGAACGACCCCAAGCGAGCTTTCGACTACATTCCCGTAGGGTGCGCTGCGGGCATCGACCATTCCATGAAGGAGGCTTGTGGGTCTGAAAACGCCGCATTCCTCGATGGCGATATGCTGCGCGTCGATTTCAAGGGCGAAGAAGTGGAGCTCGTGGGCGAAGGCGATCTTCTGATTAAGGGCGAGCATAACGTGTCCAACGCGCTCGCGGCGGCTGCGGCCGCGCTTGCGTGCGGCGTTGACGCCGCTTGGGTGCGCGAGGGCCTCGTGTCCTTTAAGCCGCTCGAGCATCGCCTGGAGCCGTGCGGCGAAATCGGCGGCGTGAAGTTCGTGAATGATTCCAAGGCGACCAACGTGGACGCCACGCTGAAGGCGCTTTCGGCGTTTGCTCCTCATACCGCCATTTTCTTGCTCGGCGGCAACGACAAGGGAACCGACCTTGACGAGCTCGTTGAGGCGTGCGACGCGAAATGCAAGGCCGTGGTGTGCTTTGGCGCGGCGGGCGAGCGCTTCTTCGATGCGTTCGCGAATGCGGGCGTGAAACATGTTCGCGTCGAGCATATGGAAGACGCGCTCGATACGGCGATTTCCATGGCTCAGCCCGGCGATGAGGTCGTGCTTTCTCCTGCCTGTTCGTCGTTTGACGAGTTCGACTCGTTCGAGCACCGCGGCAAAGTCTTCAAACAGCTCGTTGCGTTTCGTGCCAGCAATGCCCGCTAGGTTGTAGCCAGTGGCTCGAGCGACGCGTGCCGGCTCGTCTGCCGGCTTCCCTGAATTGAATAGAAGAGGCGGCGCACGGGGCAGTGTGCCCGCCGACATCATGATGCCGCGTTTGGGCCTTCTGGTCGCGGTTGTCCTGCTTGTGCTCGTCGGCATCGTCATGGTGTTTTCGGCATCGACGGTTGAGGCGATCCACAATGGCGAGTCTGCTACCTCGTACGTTGTGAAGCAGGCGATATTCGCCGTGTTCGGCTCTGCTCTGGCTCTGTTCGTGTATACGCGCGATTACCGATCGTTGCAGGGCGGCCCCTACTTTTGGGTGTTTTGGGGCATATGCGCCGCTCTGCTTTTGGCCGTTCCTGTTATTGGCACGAATATTCTTGGCGCCACGCGTTGGATTTATATCGGTGGTTTCAGCGTGCAGCCGACGGAATTCGCCAAAATCATGCTTGTGGTGGCTGCGGCGAAGGTGCTTCTTGAATATCGCGATCAGATTCGCGATACGAAGCAGGCGCTCATTGCCGCTTTTGTGCTCGTCTTGCTCCCGCTTCTCTTTTTGTACAAAACGCAGTCGGACATGGGTTCTGCCGTCGTCATTCTTGTGGGCGCCTTCGTGGTTATGTGGCTCGGCGGGCTTCCTGGGCGTTTCGTCGCTGTGCTCGGCATAGCTGTCGTGGTGGGCGGCGTATTCGGCATCGCAGGATATCGCGCCGACCGCGTTTCGGTATGGCTTGACCCATGGAGCGACCAGTACGACACGGGCTACCAGATGATTCGCTCGTTCTTCGCGTTTTCCGAAGGCGGCATTCTGGGCGTTGGCTTGGGCAATTCTCGCGAGAAGTTCTTATATTTGCCCGAGGCTGAAACCGACTTCATTTTCTCGATTATCGGCGAGGAGCTCGGCCTTATTGGTGCGCTGTTCGTCATCGCGCTTTTTGTGGCGGTGCTCGTGTGCGGTTTGCTTATTGCCAAGCGCGCCGCCGACGACTTCGGTACGATGATTGCCGGCGGCCTTACCTGCATGCTTGTGGGCCAGGCGTTTTTGAATATGGCCTGCGCTACGGGATTGTTCCCCACGACGGGCAAGCCCCTGCCGTTCATTTCGTCAGGCGGATCGTCGGTTGTGGCGTCGCTTTTGATGGTGGGTATCATCATGTCGGTTTCGCGCGTGGCGGGCGAGGAAGCGCTTACGCCGCATCGCGCGAGCGCCGAGCGACGCCGCGCGAACCTGAACTATATTCGCGTGGAAGACGAACCGCCAGCGCGTTCGCGCTTCTCTTCGTCTGAATCGGCGCCCGTCGTCGATGCCTCGGCTCGTTCGAGGCACTCTCATGGCGACCCGTTTGGCGGCCTTATGGCTCCGAGCGGCGGCGCATCGAGAAACGCTTCGCGAGGCTCGTCTCGCCCAGAGGGAAATGCTTCTTTGGGCTCGCGGGCGTCGCGACGCCATGATTCTGGAATGGAGCGCGGCGCCAATCGTCGCGGCAGCGGAAGGAACTCACGATGAAATTCGTTCTTACGGGCGGCGGAACGGCCGGCCACATCAACCCCGCTCTTGCGCTGGCTGAGATTTTGCAAGAATGCGACCACGAAGTGTTTTTCGCTGGCACGCCGCAGGGTGTTGAGGCGCGCTTGGTCGGCCAAACCGATATTCCGTTCGTGGCTTTCGAGGCTTCGGGGTTCGATCGCGAGCGTCCCCATACGCTCGTCACCTCTTCGCTGAAAATTTTGCGCTCGGCCCGCAAGGCGAAGGCGTGGATGTGCGAAGTTCGACCCGATGCCGTTGTCGGCTTTGGGGGATATGTGTCCATTCCGGTGGGCATGGCGGCCGAGCAGCTGAACGTGCCGGTGGTTGTGCATGAACAGAATTCCGTCATGGGCATGGCGAATAAATTCTTGGGCAAGAAGGCCGCTGCCGTCGCGCTTACCTATGAGGTTGCTGGCAAAGACATCGCCGACGCATCCAAGCTCATCGTCACGGGCAATCCGGTGCGTTCTTCGGTGCTTTCCGCTACGCGCGAGCAGGGCAGGGAAATGCTGGGCATTCCGCAAGATGCCACGATGCTGCTCGTTTTCGGCGGCAGCCTGGGCGCGCGCCACATCAATGCCGCTATCTCGTCGCTCAAAAAGCAGCTGCTCGCGATTGACGGATTGTATGTGGTGCATATCACGGGGCCGAAGGAATACGAGGCGACGTGCGCAGAGCTCGCTTTGACCGATGAAGAGGCTTCTCGCTGGACCGTGATGCCGTATCAGGATCGCATGGCCGAAACCCTGCGTGCGGCCGACTGCACGATTTCGCGCGCAGGCGCCACGTCTCTCGCCGAGATTTCGGCGCTGGGGTTGCCTGCTTTGCTCGTGCCGTTTCCCTATGCGGCCGAAGACCACCAAACCACCAACGCTCGCGCGTATGTTGAGCGCGGCGCGGCGGAAATGATGGCCGATTCCGAGCTCGATAGCGAAGAATTCGCGAACAAGGTGCTCGCCCTGGTGACCGACGCGGATTTGCGCAATCGCATGCGCGCTGCCGCCGCAACGTTCGAGACCGAAAACGCCGCAGCGAAATTGGCTGATGTTGTGGTTGATGCGGCGATGCGTGGCGCGCTGCGATAGAATAACCGATTGCTGAAATACGGGGCGCTTATGCGCTCGTTCGGTTCGAGGAGGCATAAACAAATGACGGATAATTGCAAACGCGTGCATTTTATCGGCGTTGGCGGCGTGGGCATGAGCGGCATCGCTCGCGTTGCGGCTGATGCGGGCATGCGTGTGAGCGGCTCCGACATGAAGTCGTCGCGCTATACCGACGACCTGGTTGCCGCCGGCATTCCTATTTTCATCGGCCACGATGCCAAGCATGTGACCGACGACATCGATGCCGTGGTTATTTCTACCGCCATCCCCGAAACCAATCCTGAGCTTGTCCGCGCGCGCGAGTTGGGCATTGCCGTTTGGCACCGCGCCCACATGCTTGCCGAGCTTGGTCGCGGTAAGAAAACGCTTGCGGCCTGTGGCACCCATGGCAAAACCACGACGTCATCGATGCTCGCCACCGCGACCGACGCATTGGGCCTTGAGCCCACGTTCGTTGTGGGCGGCATTGTGGACGCGTATCACACCAATGCCGTTTCAGGCAAGGGCGAATATTACGTTGTCGAGGCCGATGAGAGCGACGGGTCGTTCTTGAACCTGTCTCCCTATGTCGCGCTCGTCACCAATGTCGAAGCCGACCACTTGGACCATTACACGGGCGGCATCGAGGAGATTCGTGCGACGTTTCTGCAGTTCATGCAATCGGTGCCCGAGGAAGGCGCCGTTGTCGTGTGTGGCGAGGATCCCAAGCTCGTGGAACTCGCTAAGAAGAGCGGCCGTCGCGTGGTTGCCTATGGCTTCGGCGAGGGCTGCGACACGCGTATTTCGAACTACCGCACGCATGGCGTGGGCTCGCTGTTCACGCTCTCGTTCGCCGATGGTACTGTGGTCGATGTCGAATTGAAGTGCAACCCTGGCATCCATAACGCGCTCAATGCCGCAGGCGTGATTTCTGTCTTGTGGGCGCTTGGCGAAGACGCCGCTGCCGCTGCTGCGTCTCTTTCGAATTTCCAGGGCGTCCGTCGTCGTTTCGATTTGGTGGGCGAGGCATGCGGCGTGACCGTTGTTGACGATTACGCCCATCACCCCACCGAGATCAAGGCAACCCTGGCTGCCGCTGCCGCGCTCGATTTCAAGCGCGTGGTCGTGCTGTTCCAGCCCCATCGCTACTCTCGCACCGAGTCGCTCGCGAGCGAGTTCGGCGAAGCGTTCAATGATGCCGATGAGCTCGTGCTCATGGATGTATACGCGGCGGGAGAGGATCCTATCGAAGGCGTCGATGGCCGCCTTATCGCCAACGCCGTGAAGCAGAATGGCCACGTTGCCGATGTGACATACGAGCCGAGCAAGGAAGCGACGCCGGCGCTGGTCGCCTCGAATCTGAAAGAGGGCGACCTGCTCATCACCATGGGTGCAGGTGATGTGACGACGTTCGGCAAGAAGATTCTCGCTGAGCTTTCCCGCGAAGAGGCTTAGCATCATCATGATGCGGAGCCTTGCGCGGCTTTTAGGCGACGAATTTTCGGGCTTTGTGCTCGAAAACGAGCCGCTGAGCCGACATACCACCATACGAATCGGCGGCCCCGCGGCCTTCTTTATCGAGGCGGACGACCTTCGTTCGCTCACTTTTGCGTGCGATGCATGCCGCAAGCTCGGCATTCCTTGGACGATGTTCGGCAAAGGTTCCAATTTACTCGTTTACGATGCTGGTTTTAACGGCGCGGTTATTACCTTGGGCGCTGGTTTTGCGAAGTGCGCATTCGACGCCGAGTCAGGCGTGTTCACGTTCGGGGCGGGGCTGCGGCTTTCGCAGGCTGTTCGAGAGGCCACATCCCTTGGTCGTTCGGGCCTGGAATTCGCCGTGGGCATTCCGGGCACGGTGGGCGGTGCCGTTCGCATGAACGCCGGCACGCGCCGAGAGTTCTTGGGCCCGCGTATCGTCTCGGTCACCACGCTGCGGCCGGGGGAGGGCCTTCGCCGATATGCCGCGCGGGATATTGAGTGGAACTATCGCGAAACATCCATTCCCTTCGATGAGGTCGTGCTTGAATGCGAAGTTGCGACGACTGAAGGCAGCGAGCAAGAGATTCGTCGCGCTATGCAGAAATCGCAGGAGCGCAGGCGCATCACGCAGCCTTTGGGCTTGCCTTCGTGCGGAAGCGTTTTCCGCAACCCCGAAGGCGAATCTGTTGGCCGCCTGATTGAAAACGTGGGGCTTAAAGGAGCCCTGTGCGGAGGCGCCCAAATTTCGGAGCGCCATGCGAATTTTATTGTGAACAAGGGCGGCGCGAAAGCCGTCGAGGTATTGTCGCTCATCCATGCCGCCTCGGATGCGGTTGCTGAGCGCTATGGTGTAGAACTTGTGCCGGAGGTGCGCTTCCTTGGCTTCGAATAGGAACAACCGCAACACGCGTCAAGCTCCGCGCGCTCGCTCGGGGCAGGCTCCCGTGCGCCGCGACACCACGCCGACGTATCGTGCGTCGAATCGCCGGACACTTGGTTCGGCCGCCCCGCGCGTTTCCACGGTTAAGCTCGGCGATCTTGATGCCGCGAGTGCCAAGGGGTCGGTCCATCGTGCGCGTGCCCAGGCGTCGTATAAAAACTACCAGGCGAAAGTCGTCGCTGTGCTCGTTGCCATCGCCGTGCTTGCTGGCGTGTTCGCGGGCGCATACTGGTCGAATCTTTTCGCGGTTCAGCAGGTGACGGTTTCCGGTGTCGAGCATCTTACGGCAAGCGAAATGGCCCAGCTCGCCAATGTGCCGAGCGATACCACGCTTCTGCGTGTCGATACCGCGACCATCGAAAGCAATATCATGCGTGATGCATGGGTTGAAAACGTGCATGTGCAGCGTGTGTTCCCGAACACGCTCAATTTGGCCGTGACCGAACGTACGATCGGCGCTACGGTCGAGATTGGGGTCGACGATGGCAAGTCGACCGAAACATGGGCGCTTTCGACTGACGGAATATGGTTGTGCCGCATTCCCGATAAAGATTCCGAAGCGGCGCAGAATATTTCGCCGAAGATCTATGAAGATGCCGAGAACGTATTCGTCATTACCGATGTGACGTATGGCGTGAAGCCCGAAGTCGGCAAAGTGTGCACCGATGAAAGCGTGAAAAACGCGCTCGACGTGGTAACGAGCCTTTCGACCGACTTGAAAGATCAGGTGAAGCAGGTTTCGGCGACGTCGACCGAGAACACGACGCTCACGCTCGACTCGAATGTCGAAATCGCGTTTGGCGCGGCGAGCGATGTGCGCGATAAGGAACGCGTCATCAAGCAAATTCTTGCCGACCATCCAGGCGAGGTGAGCTACATCAACGTTCGCGTGGTGAAGTCGCCCACATGGAGGACGGCATAAGCCCGCATCGATGCGCTCGTATTTCTCGCCGCATGGGGTTTGCGTGGGTGAGAGCCCGATCGAGGTGGGCGAGAGACCCTGAAATAGCCGTCATATGACGGCTATTTTTGTCGCCTGCCCCTCATTTCCGTGGTGATTCGACGGAAGCTCGTTTCCTGTGGGCGGTACCGTCCTTGAAATGCTCGCTCGTTTGTGTAAAGTAAGCGTGTTATAGTTTCTCGTAGTGAGAATTGATTTTATGTGCCTGCCGTGGCGGGCGCGGATTAAACGCAGCCGTAAATGCAGCATGTTGGAGGAAACATGGCGAAAACTGTTGGTTCAGAGCATCTGGCCGTCATTAAGGTCGTTGGCGTCGGTGGTGGTGGCACCAACGCCGTCAACCGCATGGTTGAAGCTGGCCTGAAAGGCGTTGAGTTCATCGCCGTCAACACCGACAAGCAGGCGCTGCTTATGTCGCAGGCCGATAAAACTATTCATATCGGCGAAGAGTTGACGCGCGGTTTGGGCGCTGGCGCAAATCCTGAAATCGGCTGCCAGGCTGCCGAGGAATCTCGCTCTGAGATTCGCGAGGCGCTGGCTGAGGCCGACATGGTCTTCGTGACCGCTGGCGAAGGCGGCGGCACGGGCACGGGCGCAGCTCCCGTGGTTGCCGAAATCGCCCGCGAGGAAATTGGCGCGCTCACGGTTGGCATTGTCACCAAGCCGTTCGGCTTCGAAGGCCGTGTTCGTCGCAATCAGGCCGAGCAGGGCTGCGATCTGCTTTCCCAGAAGGTCGACACTCTCATTGTTATCCCGAACGACCGCCTGCTCGAGGTCATCGACAAGAAGACTTCTGCGCTCGATGCGTTCCGCATTGCCGACGATACGCTTCGTCAGGGCATCCAGGGCGTTACCGACCTCATTACCATTCCTGGCTTGATCAACCTCGACTTCGCTGACATCCGCACTGTCATGAAGGACGCCGGCACGGCCATGATGGGCATTGGCTTTGGCACGGGCGAGAATCGCGCCCTCGACGCCGCGACGCAGGCCATCAACTCCAACCTGCTCGAGGCTTCCATCCAGGGCGCAAGCCGCGTTCTGTTCTCCATTGCTGGTGGCAGCGACCTTACGCTCGCCGAAGTCGACGCTGCAGCGCGCGCTATGGAAGCCGTTGTCGACGAAGACGCCAATATCATCTACGGCCAGATCATCGACGATACCTTGGGCGACCAGATTCGCATTACCGTTATTGCTACGGGCTTTGCGCGCCAGTCGCAGGCCGCGATGGACTTCGATTCCGCTCGCAACGACCTGTTTGCGGCAACTCAGGCTGCTTCGGCTCCCGCATCGAGCTCCACGGTTGGCGCTTTTGGCCGCGACACCTATACATCCAACCAAACCCACGCAGCGTCGCCTGCCGCATCTTCGATGAATGCTGCATCTACGCGCGTCGCCGACGAGGAATACATTCCCGATTTCCTTCGTCGTCGATAAAACGGAAGCGATGTGCCATGACGGGTATGACCAACGCGTCAGGGCTTGAAGCGACCCTCGATTTGCCGCTCCCGCGGCTTGTCGAGGGTCGTTTTTCTAACCTGACCGCATTTACCGATGAGGCCCTGTTCGAAGCATGCGGCGTACGCATCGCGTTTACCGAGCGTTCGGGCGGCGTGAGTGAGCCGCCGTACGATTCGTTGAACCTGGGCCTTCATGTCAACGATAATCCCGAAAGCGTGCGTGAGAATCGCCGCAGGGTCTGCGAGGCGTTCGGCATCGATCCGACGAGGCTTATTGTGCCCAACCAGGTGCATGGCGCCGATGTCGCCGTGTGCGAAAACGCTGGCGATATCGCCGAGACGCGAGAGTTTGCGGCCGAAGGCAGCGACGCGGTCGCCGTGGGCTGCGATGATGTCGCGGCCTTGCTGTGCTTCGCCGATTGCACGCCTGTTATCATCGTGGCGCCTTCCGGCAAGTTCGCCGTGGCGCATTGCGGATGGCGCGGGGTCGTGTATGGCGCCTGGGCGACGGCGCTTTCGACGCTTTGCGAGCTTACGGGCGATGACCCCGAACGCTTCAACGTATATATCGGCCCTTATATCCATGCGTGCCATTTCGAGGTCGGCGAAGAAGTCGCCAAGCAGTTTTTCGATTCGTTCGGCGAGGCAAGCTTGATCGATGAGCGCCATGTCGATATGGGCGCTGCGCTTCGCTGCGGCTTTGCGAGCATGGGTGTTGCGCCTGAGCGCATTGCCGACGTCGATATGTGCACGGTGTGCGATGCCGGTGAGCGTTTTTATTCGTATCGCGCCTCGGGCGGCACGTGCGGTCGCCATGGCGCGTTTGCGGCTCGTATTCTTGGATAGGAAGAAGCTTTCTTATGACTACGTTGGAACAACGTTGGGAATCTGTCGAAGAATCTGTTGAGGAGGCGTGCGCGGCTGCGGGTCGCGCCCGGAGTGACGTGCGCGTCATTGGCGTGTCGAAGACCGTTGGGCTTGATGCGGTTGCTGAGGCAATTGAGGCGGGCATTCACGATTTCGGGGAAAACCGCCCCGATGAGCTCGTTCGCAAGCACGACGCGTTTCCGAGCGAGAACTGGCATTTTATTGGCAATATCCAATCTCGCCAGCTCGAGAAGGTGGTGGGGCGCGCATGCCTCATCCATTCTTTATACCAGGAAAGCCACGCCGATAAAATCGATCGACTGGCTGCCGCGGTGGGCATTGTGCAGGACGTGCTTATCGAAGTCAACGACGGCGAGTCGAACAAGCAGGGCGTGGCCGACGAAAATCTTATCGCTATGCTTACGCATTGCGCCGCCTTGAAGCATGTGCGCGTGAAAGGCCTTATGATAATGGCTCCCATCGGCGACGCCTCGGTTGCGCGTGCAACGTTTAAGCGCCTGCGCGAGCTGCGCGATGCGGCGCAAAGCGACCTTGCGGCACGTGGCATCGATATGGAGCTCCATGAACTTTCAATGGGGATGAGCAACGATTATTCCGAAGGTATTGGCGAGGGGGCTACCATGGTTCGCATCGGTCGAGCCATATTCAGTGCCGACTATGCGGGTTAGCCCGCTTGATTGATAGGTGGACACGCAATGGATTTCAAGATTCCTAAATTTGATGAACTGAAAGATCGGCTGGGTATTGGCGAGGCTTCGGGCCAGGCGGGCTCGCGCTCCTCGCGCGCTCGCGATTCTCGCGATGACGCCGTCGATTATGGCGATTATGGCGAATACGGCTTCGACGATTCCGCTGATTACGTGGTGGAGAACGACTCGCCTTCTTCGAGCTTCACGGCGTCGTTGCCCAAGCTCGTCACGTCTGACGACGTGCGCGCCAATATCCAATACACGCCGAGCGAAGCCCCCGAGACCGCCGATGCGTCGCAGGCAACGCGTCCGAACCGCGATTTCGGCGCGCTTCGTGAAGATTCGCATCGCTCTCCTGGCGTGAATTCGCTGTTTGAGCCCTCGTCTGCCGCTCGGCCGGCCGCGTCGGCGCCCCAGGCTGCCGCGAGCTCCACGGGCGCTTATGCGCAAACCACGGGAGCGATTCCTGCGCCTGCATCGCCTTCTGGCGAAGGCCGCGTGGTGCAGCGTCCGGCGCGTATCGTGACCATCGTCAAGCCTGAGTCGTATGACGATGCCGAACGCATCGCCAAGGTGCTCAAGAGCGGCGATGTCGCTGTTGTCTCGCTGCGCAACACCCCCGAAGCGCTCGGCAAGCGCATTCTCGACTTCAGCTTTGGTGTGGCATGCGCCTTCGAGGCTCAGGTCGAATGCGTTTCGGGCCACGTGTTCGTTATCACGCGCGGCGCGGGCTTGAGCGATGCCGAGGCGTCTCGTCTCAAAGCCCAAGGGTTGATGTAGATGTATGCCCTGCAGCTTTTCATCGTGAAGCTCGCCGACGCGTACACGACGATTCTGCTCGTGTATGTGCTCATGAGTTGGATTCCGAACAGAAGCGGCATTCTGGCCGATATCGAAACGGTGTTGGGGAAGGTTTGCGATCCGTATCTGAACCTTTTCCGTAAATTCATCCCGCCGATTGGGGGCATGGTGGACGTAACGCCTATCTTTGCCCTGCTTGTATTACAATTCTTGGTGCGCTTGATTGTCGGCATTCTTTAGCCGCAGCGGCGCGAATATGTTCATTGGGGCGCAAGGCGTCCTGCAGGCTGTGCGATTCATATCGCAGGCCGCCCTGGGTTTCCGGGGTATATACCGAATGAGATTGGAGTAGGCATGGCCATCACTTCCGAAGACATCCACAACCAGAGTTTCACGGTTGATCGCAAGGGTTACGACGTTGACGAGGTCGATGTGTTCCTCGAGCATGTCGCAGCCGAGATTGACGGCTTGAATGCCCAGATCGAAGAGCTTCTCGCTCGCATTGACGAGCTCAATAATAACCAGATGGGCTTCGATGATGACGAACCTATGGATATGGACGCCGCTTTCGCCGAGCCCGCGATGCCCGAACCCGAGCCCGAGGCAGTCAAAGAGGAAGCCGCCGATACGACTTCGGTGCTTTCTGGCGATGAAAAAGACGCTCGCATCGCCGAGCTCGAGAAGCAGCTTTCCGAAAAGGAAACCGACGCTTCCGCCATTGCCAATGCGCTCGTGACCGCCCAGCGTTCCGCCCAGGAAGTGCTCGATGCTGCCCGCGCCGAAGCGAAGCGCATCCACAACGACGCTGAAATCGAGGCGAGCGACATCGTCGACCGCGCGAACGCCGAGAAGGCCAAGATTGAAACCGCCATCGAAGAGCTCGACCGTTCCCATAAGAAGACGTGCGAGGCGTATTCCGAGGCCCTGAAGAGCTTCATCGACGATGCGAATGCCAAGCTTGACGATATCGAGGACGAACTCGCCAAGAAGGAGGGCAAGAAGCGCTCCCATGGCCGTTTCGCAAGCCCCGCTCAGGCCCCGGTTCACAAGCCCATGTTCGGCGCCACGGGCGCCGTTGCTCCGAGCTATGTCGCTCCCGCCGCAGGCGCTGTTGAATCGGCCCCTGTGACGCCCGCTGTGACCGCTGCTCCCGCAACCGCCGCGGTTATTCCGGCGCAGAGCACTGCTCCCGCTCCGGCTCCGAGCGTCGAGAAAGACCTTTCTGGTTTCGGCGATGCTGCCGAGGCCTTTGATTTGGGCGATATCGACTAGTTCGGCTTTGCCGCCCTTTCGGGCGGCGAGATAATGCGATGCTGCAAGAACCCTTGGTGCTGCATTTTTGGCTCAGCCTTTGATTCGCGTGCTGAAGTACGCGTTGCTCAGGCTTCGTCTGAACTGCCATGCGCGAGGGGTTCTTTTCGTTGATGCTTGGCGCGAAAGCGTTGCGCCTCGATAAACGACGAAAGCCCGCGTGAGCGGGCTTTCGTTTTGCAATGCCTTAGCGGGCCTATGAGCCGGGTTCTGTCGTTGAAGACGGCCATTTATCTAGGACGTGCGTTACCACACGCCTCAAGCAGGCTACCCGCATGCACGGAGAGGCTCAACCGTATCGCATGCCTATTCGCCCTTGCTTCGGATGGGGTTTACCAAGCCACGCCATTACTGACGTGCTGGTGCGCTCTTACCGCACCTTCTCAGCTTTTCTCTTAACGCCCGAAGGCGCCAGTGGGAGTTTAAGTTTCTTCAGCACTTTCCATCGGGTTTCCCCGCCCGGCCGTTAGCCGGCATCCTGCCTCAAGAAGCCCGGACTTTCCTCGTTGGCGCAAGGCCACCGCGACCGTCCAGCCCGCATAGCGTCGGCTATTGTATCATTGCCTGCGCCGTATGTCGTGCATTCTGCACGGTGTTGCTACAATCTTGAGCAAAAGCCGCGGATCATGAACCGGGTTAGAAGGGAAGATATGCCAGAGAATCGTTTTTCATGTGCGCTTGTCGGTGCCGCGTCCTTTGATGCCGACCATTTTTCTGCCGAACATTTCGATAAGGCGATTGCGGTCGACGGTGGTTTTTCCTCGCTTTGCGCGATTGGCGTAACGCCCGATTTCGCCCTGGGCGATTTTGATTCGTTGGGGCATGTTCCGCAGGGCGTTCCTATTGAGAGGCATCCCGTTATGAAGGATGACAGCGATACCGCGCTTGCGCTCGAGTGGGCGCTCGCGCATGGCATGCGCGAGGTTGCGGTGTATGGCGCACTTGGAGGAAGGCTCGATCACACGCTTGCAACGCTTTCGGCCTTGGTGGGCGCGGCGCGCGCGGGCATGCATGCCGTCGCGGTAGGAGAGGGCAATGTCGTGGTCGCGCTCGCAGGCGGCATGTCGCTTGAGATTGCCGCAAAGGACGCGGGCACGTTCTCGGTCTTTTCTGCGCCCGACGCCTCGTGCGGCCTTACGGAGCGCGGCCCACTGTATGAAGTTGAGAACGCGACGCTTCGAAACGACGTGACGCTTGGCCTTTCCAATGAATTCGTGGGCAAGCCTGTGTCGATTTCTCTTGAGCGGGGCGCTGTCGTGGTCGTTTTGCCGCGAATGCCCTTGAGCGACATTCGCATCGGCTAAACGCGGCGCTGCCGTTTGCGGATTTTTGTGCTCCTTTCGCCGCGTGCGCCGTATAATTCACTTCGACATAACGGGGAGCTCGCCGAAGCGGGCTGAGAGGGGGCTTCTTGGCTCCGACCCACCGAACCTGATATGGGTAATGCCAACGAAGGGAGCATCGCATGACTGCGAACAATTCCACATATCAAACTGCATCTGAAATCACCGAATCCATCAAGGCGTTTGCCGATGATGTGCGCGCGACGACCCCGCTCGTCCACTGCATCACGAATTACGTGACCGTGGAGAGCTGCGCGAACGCCGTGCTCGCCGTGGGCGCAAGCCCTATCATGAGCGACGAGCCTGCCGATGTTGTTGACATCACGTCCATTTGCAACGCGCTCGTGCTGAATATTGGCACGCTCAATATGCAGACCATCGCCGGCATGAAGGCTGCGGGTGCCCGAGCCGCCGAACTCGAGCACGCCATTGTTCTTGACCCGGTAGGCGCGGGAGCTTCGGCGCTGCGCACGAAAACCGCAGGTGAGCTGCTTGACTCGCTGCCCGTCGCCTTGGTGCGCGGCAATATGAGCGAAGTGAAGGCTCTTGCCGGCCAGGCTGCCGCCACGCAAGGCGTCGATGTGAACCCGGCCGACGCCGTGATGAGCGAGGAAGATATCGCCGAGGCGGCTGCTTTCGCTCGCGATTTCGCCGCGAAGGCCAACTGCGCCGTTGCTATCACCGGCCCCATCGACATCGTCGCCGATGCGAATCGTGCATTTGCCGTTCGCAATGGGTCCGCGTTCCAGGGTCGCATCACGGGTTCGGGCTGCATGCTTTCCGCCATCACCGGCGCATATATGGCGCGCGCGAACGGCAACGCCGTTGAAGCCGCCCTTGCCGCGGTGGTGCACATGGGCGCTGCCGGCCAGGCTGCACAGGCGCGCATGAAGGAAGGCGACGGCACGGGAAGCTTCCACACCTATCTCATGGATGCCCTGTCGCTGCTTGAGGGCGACGATTTGGCCAAGGCCGCTTTGGTTGAAGAGGTTCGTTAACCATGACGGCGCTCACGCCGCGCGAGCGTTTTCGCCGTGCTCCCGAGTCGCTTTTGCTGTATGCCGTTTCCGATGATGCGTGGCTGGGCGAGCGTACGCTTGCGTCATGCTGCGCCCAGGCGGTGCGCGGAGGGGCGACGTTTCTGCAACTTCGTGCAAAGCGTGCCACAACTAAGGAGCTCATAAGCGCGTATGCGGAAATTCGCGACGAGCTCGAACGCGAAGGCCTTGCTGGGAAAGTTCCGTTTGTAATCGACGACGACGTAGAGGCGGCTCTTGCCGTAGGTGCCGATGGCGTGCATGTTGGCCAGTCGGATGAGTCGTGCGCGAGCGCGAGGGCACGTTTGGGCGAGGGCGCCATTGTGGGCGTGTCGGCGCAAACGGTGGAGCAAGCTCTTGCCGCGCAGGCTGCAGGCGCCGACTATTTGGGCGTGGGGGCGTTGTTCAAGACAGCAACCAAGCCCGAGGCGGCCGATGTGTCTTTGCGCACGCTGCGGGAAATATGTGCTGCCGTGAGCATTCCCGTGGTTGGCATTGGCGGCTTGAATGCGAGCACGCTTGCGTCGCTCGCCCATACGGGCGTGCATGGCGCTGCGGTCGTGTCGGCGATTTTTGCTGCGGGCGACATCGTATCCGCGACGCGGGACTTAAGACGCATCATGGATGGCGTTGACCTGCTCGTGTAGTTGCTTGCGAGCGGTTCGAACAGCGGGATAATCGATTGAATGGGACGGAAGCCGGCTTGCTGGCTTCCGTTTTCTTGCGGGCGCCTTTTCCGCCTTTATGCCCGGCGAATTGTATTATGGGTGCATGAGATTGCCGAGTTGCGTGTGAGGAGAGCTATGGGCTTTAAGATCCCTTCGGTCGTAAGTATCGCCGGTTCCGATTCCTCGGGTGGGGCGGGCATTCAGGCCGATTTGAAAACCATCGAGGCGTTGGGGCTGTTCGCCCAAACCGCGATCACGGCGCTTACCGCGCAAAATACCATGGGGGTTTCGGGCGTGCTCGATGTTCCGAGCGAATTTGTGGTGCAACAGATTGATGCGGTGTTCGAAGACATTCGCCCTGGCGCCGTGAAAATCGGTATGGTGTCATCGGCGTTGAATGTGGTTGCAATTGCGGAATCGCTGCGCGCGCATGCGGCTGAGAACATCGTGGTCGACCCCGTTATGGTGTCGACGAGTGGAAGCCGCCTTATAAGCGATGGCGCCTCTGAGGCGCTTACAGGGCGCTTGTTTCCGCTTGCGAGCGTGATAACGCCCAACATACCCGAAGCGGAAGTGCTCTGGGGGAGGAGCATAGCGACGAAGCGTGATATGGAGGCTGCGGCGGGCGAGTTGTCGGAGCGTTTCGGCGTTGCGGTTCTTGTGAAAGGCGGACACGGCATAAGCGATGCCGATGATGTGCTAGCTGAGCGCGGGTTTACGTGCTGGCTACCAGGTGAGCGCATCGAAAACGACAATACGCATGGCACGGGATGCACTCTTTCGAGCGCGATTGCGTGTGGGCTCGCGAAGGGTTTCACCGTGTTTGAGGCGTGCGAATATGCGAAGCGCTATATTTCGGGAGCGCTTGCTGCTCAGCTGGATTTGGGCAAAGGCTCGGGTCCGCTCGATCATATGTGGGAATATAGAGGTCGGTAATCGAGAAAACCGCTTACCGACCCAATGTGCCGTTCGCCAGTATGTGGATAACTTTTTTATGGTGTGGAAAAGCGATTTTTCATCAGTCTAACTAATAAATGAACGAAGACCGTTCTTTTGTTGCGATTCAAAGCAGGAGCCAAGACGGGAAAATGCGAGGAAAACGTCAATGAAATCGCGTGAAAAGGCTGTGGAAGAGAAAGGGACCAACGCAATCAAAATGTGGAAAAGTTTTTGTGGAAAACAAGCCGAGAGGGGAGTCAATAAACAAAATCGGTGGCACGAAATGCGGCGCCAGGGCATCGCGCAGCGGCAACAAAAAAGCCCGTTCGTCAGAATGGGCTTTAGAAACCATGGTAGCCTGGAGGGGATTCCTGGCCGCGCTGCGCGCGCCCCGAACCCTCAGGCTAAAGCCTTCGGGCGAATTCCTAAAAACTGCCCACTGGGCAGTTTTCTTGACGGAATTCCACCTCATCGGTTCGAATCCCCGCAACCTGACCAGAAATACAAAACAGGCCAGGCAATCGCCTGACCTGTAACAATCGTGGTAGCCTGGAGGGGATTCGAACCCCCGATCTCCGCCTTGAGAGGGCGGCGTCCTAAACCGCTAGACGACCAGGCCAAAAATGGCTGGGGTGGAAGGAGTCGAACCCTCACATACGGCACCAGAAACCGCTGTCCTGCCATTAGACGACACCCCAGTGATTTGTGCGCTCTTGCGGCGCGAGTTGGTATATTACGGACTTCCTAGCGTTTCGTCAAGAACTTTCGCAACTTTTTTTGAAAAATTTGTTCTTCGGCGTTTTCAATCGCGAAGTTCAGGTGAGAACGCAGCGCCTCGGGGGTGTTTTCGACCTCGCCTTCGACGACTGCGGCAAGCAGAGCATCGAGGGTTCTGCCGATTTCCGAACCATGAAGATTTCCCAAGTCTGCAACCTCTCTGCCCGACAGTGCGAGCTGTTTCGCGCCGAGCGGCTTTCCGCTGCATTCGAGCGCATCGAGCATGGCGAGTTCTTCATCGACCTCTTTTTCGCGCGCGTCTCCCTTTGGGCCGTGTCCACTCGCGTCGGCTCGCTGGAGCAGGAGTGCCCGTCGCGCGCGGGGTACATCGCCGCCTAGGCAGGCGACGAAAAGACGCAGGGCCTCCTCGCTTGGCGGGAAGCTCGTCGTATGCCACGCGATCGCGTCAGCGGCTTGCTGCGTCTGCTGCCGTCCGATTCGAAGCCGTTGCATGATGCGCGTGGCGGTGGTGCTGCTGCGCTGCGCGTGGTCGTGGTTCGATTCGGGCTTGGCGATGTCATGAAGGAGCGCCGCCCAACGGAGCGCCTCGTTTTCCGGCGCGGCGGAGACGCTATGGGCGAGATGTCCGAGTAAGTCGTAAGCGTGTCGTTTCGATTTCAGCTTAAAGCCTCGTGCTACCTTGAGCTCGTTTATAGCTTGCACGACGATGGGAAATTCGTTTTCAATGACACGTCCCGCATAGGGCCCGCATAAAAGCTTGGTCAATTCGCTTCCCGTGCGTTCGCGCGCAACGCTGTCAAGCAGGTGCGCGCACGAGAATGCGGCATCGCGCGTGGCGGGCTCGATCTCGAAGCCGGTTTGCGCTTCGAAGCGCGCCGCGCGGAGTATGCGCAAGGGGTCTTCCTCGAAACGCTTGCGCGCATCGCCCACGGCTCGAATCGTTCGGGCCTCGATGTCGCTCGCGCCGTCGAACGGGTCGAAGATGCCGCGTGTAGGGTGAAAGGCGATGGCGTTCATGGTGAAGTCGCGTCGTGCGAGGTCGAGTTCGATGCTGTCGACGAATTCCACGTAGTCGGGGTGTCGCGAGTCGGAATAGGGCCCTTCGATGCGATAAGTGGTGATCTCGATGGGTTCCCCGCTTACGATGGCGGTAACGGTGCCGTGCTTCACTCCCGTTTCGTGCACGGCGTATCCGGCGCCGCACATGATACGTTTGGTGTGCTCCCAGGGCGCGTTTGTCGCAATGTCGGCGTCATGGGGCATGCGCCCCATGAGCGTGTCGCGTACCCAGCCGCCTACAATCCACGCTTGGTAACCGCTTTTTTCAAGGGCGCGAATTGCCAATGCCGCAGGGGAGTGGGCTATTATGTCGATTCGAGTATCCATGGGGAAAGCATAGTGGAAAAGTGCTGGTTGAAGTCCGTGTTTTGCGATGTAGCACGTATTTTTTGCAAAGCTCGAAAACACTGATTGATACTTTCTTCGATTTTCTTCTTTAAATGGCTTCCCTGGCATTTTCGCTGATATTTCGCTGGAGCTTTTTCTTCTATAGAATCGCTGTCCGTTCCTCGAATCGCGCGACGATTGCCGCGCAAAACAACTCAGGCGTTGCGGATGATTAATGGGGCATTCGCGACTTGACACGAGGAGGAGATGGACTCATGGGGTACCTTGAAAATGCCGCTTGCAATGGGAGGCGTCCGAAGAAGATCGGGCCGCAAAGGATTTATTCAAGGCCTCGTCTCGTTAAGCGATTGGTGGCAGAGCGCGATGTCGCGAGATTCGTGGTCGCCCCTTCGGGTTTCGGCAAAACGAGTCTAGGACTCGAATATGCGGCATCGATGTTCTCGTTTCGCGGCGTTCATTGGCTCGATTGCTCGAGCCCATGCTTTCTGCGCGATTTGGATGCGGGGATAATTGCCAAAACGCTTATTGCGCGACCGGCGCAGTTGGACCTTGTGGTGTTCGACGACGTCCCCTTTTTGGCGGATGCACGTTCGGAGTGTTTCTCGCATGAAATTGATGCGCTTCTTGAGGCAGGTTGCGAAGTGCTCGTTACCACGACGCCTGCGTTCGGCGCTATCGCTGATGCCCAGCGCGATTGCGTTATCGTCGGAGCTCGCGACTTGCTTGTCGACGATTGCGAGCTTTCCTCGAGCCATGTGGCGTCGGTTGAGGGCTTGCGTGAATGCGATCGTGTTCCTGCCTTTTTATGGGGCGGGCAAGATGGCATGCGCGAGTTTTTGCGCGGTATGCGCCTTGGAGAGATGCCTTCGGAAATGCGCGCTCCCGTATTCGTGATGGAAGCCTTGCAAGTGGGCTCCTTCGATGACCTGTCGGCCGTTTCCGGAGGCGTGCGAGCCGATGTGCGCCGCTTCATCAGTGAACATTACCCTTATGTGGGCGTTGATTTAGCCGATGAGACTTTCGAGGCGCACGGGTTTGATGTAGCGCAGATGATGGAGGGTTTGGGGGAGTCGATTGATTCGCTTGGCCGAGTCGCAACCCCCTCTGCGCGCGATGCTCTTTCTGCGAAGGTCGCCTGCATGCTCGCTGCTCGTGGAATGGGGCCGCGCGCATGCGAAATCATGCAGATAGCCTGCGCCCGCAAGCGTCGAATTTCGTGGATTTTGCAGCAGCAGTGGCATCTGTTCGATTCGGGATGCGTGCGTCCTTTGCAGGAGCTCTTCGAAAGCTTGGGATCCCGAAGCACGGGTCTTGACGCCTCGATGGTAGCTGCTGCTTCGGGAAGATTGTTTGTGCTTGGCGAGAAGGAGCGCGCCTCGTCTGTCGCGTGCTGCGCATTGGGTATGCGGGGAATATCGTCAACCGATGCGCTCATGTGCGCGCTCGTCGCGCTTGATGCGGGCGGCGAATCGGCGCGAAGTGCGGCGCTCGAGACGCTCGGGAATATCGCGGCAGGCAAGGTCGAGGTTCTTGCGAACGACGCATTGGCGGGTCGTATCGCCGTCTCGGCGATCGCGCTTCATAAGGGAGACGTTGCGGCGGCGTGCCGGGCGTTGCGCAATGCAGGCGTCGATACCCATGTGCTGCGCACGGCGACGGTGTATTGCGCGACGCTGCTGAGGCGCGTCTCTCGCCGTGCGAACGGGGAGGACCTCGCCATGGTGCTTTCAGCCTCTCGCGCGCTTGTGGATCGCATGGTCGATTCGACCGAAGAGGCAACGGTGTGCGAAGCGATTTTGGTTGCAGCCGTTGTGGAATCCGGCGGGGATGTGCCTCTTTCGTCCGCCCGCCAGCATGCATGCGATGTGCTGGCGGCTGGACTCGCCGAGCAGCGACGCGGTCGAACGCGGCCGAGCCTTGCGCCGGCACAGATGCCTTTGAGCGATTGCGCCATGCAGAGCCCTCGCCCTGCCGTTATTCCCGAGATGCGCGTGAATATATTCGGAGGAATGGAAGTGACCATTGGCGGGGTTGCGGTCGACCCCCATTTGTTCGCGAAACAGCGTACGAAAACACTGTTGGCCGTGCTCGTGTTGTTTCGCGGGAAGGAAATCGCGCGGCCTGAATTGCTTCGCATTATGTGGCCCGATGCGACGCCCGAGCGCGCTACGAACAACTTCTATTCGCTATGGTGCCGACTTCGTCGGGCTCTTGGTGCCGAGCATGACGAAGATTGCCCCTACCTTGTGCGCCATCGCGCAAGCGTCATGGTAGATACGCGTTATGTGAAAAGCGACGTGGACGAATTCGATGCGCTTTGCCGCACGCTTCTGTTCGACGAGCCCAACGCCCGCGCATGGCTTGCCGTATTCGAGAAGATGGAGGAGTCGTTCTCGTGCGATTTGCTTCCGTCTGAAACGGAGAACGCTTTCATTGCCGCCATGCGCTTGAAGTATCGTGCGCGACGAATCGACGCGTACGTCAGTGCGGCGTTGCGGCTGGTAGATGCGGGCGAAGCGGATACGGCGTTGTGGTTTGCCGAGGTCGCGGCGGATGCGTGTCCCGGCCGCGAAGATGCCGCGTTTGCCCTTATGCGCGCGCAGGCGGCGAGTGGTCAGCGCGTCCAGGCTATGGAAACCTATCGGCTGTGCGCGAAGCATCTTGCCGAGGAGCTGGGCATCGACCCGGGCGATCGCATGCGGGAAATGTACTGCGAACTGCTCAATGGGAAAGAGCCGATGCAAAAGTCGGCCGAATGAAACCATCGGGTGACGGTTCTTTGTTTGCTTGATGCCCGTTTGCCTCTGTTCCTGTTCGCTGTGGTAAAGTTGCCGAACGTGTATAGCTACGCGTGTATTCGCGCATATCATTCGAAAATCGATGCCGCCCACTATGCGTTCGTGGGCGAGATGAGGAAGACCATGGGATTTCTTTCGAAGCTCCTCACGTTTGGCGAGGGCAAGCAGCTCAAGCGCTATCAATCGCTCGTTGACAAAATCGGCTCGCTTGAGCCATCCATGCAGGCGCTCACTGATGCCGAGCTCGTGGCTCTTACCGCTGCCTATAAGGAACGCGCGGCGAATGGCGAAAGCCTTGACAGCCTTCTGCCCGAGGCATTCGCCACGGTGCGCGAGGCCGGCCAGCGTGTTATGGGCATGCGTCATTTCGACGTGCAGCTCATTGGCGGCATGGCGCTTCATGAAGGCCAAATTGCCGAAATGAAAACCGGCGAAGGCAAAACGCTCGTTTCTACGCTCGCCGGTTATTTGAATGCGCTTTCCGGCGAAGGCGTGCACATCGTTACCGTGAACGACTACCTCGCTCGCCGAGACAGCGAGTGGATGGGCCGTTTGTATCGCTTCTTGGGTATGGAAGTGGGCTTGGTGCAAAATGGCATGCGCCAGTCCCAACGTATTCTCGCATATAAAGCCGACGTGACGTATGGCACCAATGCCGAATTCGGTTTCGACTACCTGCGCGACAACATGGTAACCCGCGCGAGCGCCCGTGTGCAGCGCGGCCACAACTTCGCCATCGTCGACGAGGTTGACTCCATCCTTATCGACGAGGCGCGCACCCCGCTCATCATTTCCGGCGCGGGCGTGAAGGCCGCCGATACCTACAAGAAGTTCTCCCAGGCGATGTTCGGTCTAGTTCGCGACGAAGACTATGAGCTCGATGAGGCGAAAAAGACCATCTTCGCGACTGAGACTGGCTTGGCGAAAATCGAGGCCCGCTTGGGCATCGACGATATCTACGACGACCCTTCGGGCCAGCTTGCGAACCACTTGCAACAGGCCTTGAAGGCCCACTTCATGTTCCATCGCGATATCGATTATGTCGTAGTGGGCGGCGAGGTGAAAATCGTCGACGAAAACACGGGCCGCATTATGGAAGGCCGTCGCTGGTCGGAAGGCCTGCATCAGGCGATGGAGGCGAAGGAAAACGTTCGCATTCGCGAAGAGAACCAAACCCTCGCGACCATCACATTGCAGAACTACTTCCGTCTCTACGACAAGCTCTCGGGCATGACGGGTACCGCCATGACCGAAGACGCCGAGTTCCGTCAGATCTACAAGCTGCCCGTCGTGGCCATTCCGCCGAACAAGCCCGTCATTCGTAAAGACGAAAACGACCTGGTGTACCGCACTATCGAGGCGAAATATCAAGCCGTGGCCGATGACGTGCAGCAACGCCATGCGGCCGGCCAGCCTTGTTTGGTTGGCACCGTTTCGGTTGAAAGCTCCGAGAAGCTCTCGCGTCTGCTCGACAAGCGCGGCATTCCCCACGAGACCTTGAACGCGAAGAACCACGAGCGCGAGGCGCATATCGTCGCGCAGGCGGGCCGCCTGGGCGCTGTGACCATCGCGACGAACATGGCTGGCCGCGGTACCGACATTTTGCTCGGCGGCAACCCCGAGGTGCTCGCTGACGACGTGCTGCGCCAGCGCGGCTTCGACCCCGAAGCAACCCCCGAGACCGAGGCGCAGGAAGGCGAGAACCAGCTGAAGGTTCCTACGCAGGCCGATCGCGATGCGGCGCTCGCCCAGGCGAAGGAAACGTGCAAGCGCGAGCAGGAACAGGTGCGCCGTGCGGGTGGCTTGGCCGTTATCGGCACCGAACGCCACGAGAGCCGACGCATCGACAACCAGCTGCGTGGCCGCGCCGGCCGCCAGGGCGACCCGGGCCTCACGCAGTTCTACCTCTCGCTCGAAGACGACCTCATGCGTCTGTTCGGCGGCAATCGCATGGATTCCATCAGCCGCATGATGGAAAAAACCGGCGCGACCGACGACATGCCGATTCAAGCGGGCATGGTGACCAAGGCTATCGAAAGCGCTCAGCGCCAGGTCGAGGCCATGCACTTCGCCGCTCGTAAAAACGTGCTCGAATACGACGACGTCATGAATCTACAGCGTAACGCCATCTATAAGGAGCGCAACGCGATTCTCGACGGCAAAGACTTGTCTTCTCGCATCGAGGAAATCGTCGACGACGAAGTCGATGCTGTGATTGACGAGAATTGCCCGGCCAAGCTGCCGAGCGACGACTGGGACATGAAGGCCGTCGACGTGTGGGCGGCGAATATGACGGGCGAAGCTTCCTTCAAGGCCGAGGAAGTCGACCATGAAGACGACCCCGAGGCTCTCGAAGACGCCCTTGAGGAATATCTCATGGGCACGTATCGTTCCAAGGAAGAAACCCTTGGTGCCGACGCGATGCGCCAGCTCGAAAGCCAGGTTATGCTGCGCATCATGGATGTGCGTTGGATGAACCACCTGCAGGCGATGGATTATTTGAAGACGGGCATTGGCCTGCGCGCCTTCGGCCAGCGCGACCCGCTCGTCGAATATAAAGAAGAAGCGCATCGCGCATTCTCGGAGCTCACGTCTTCGATGTACGAAGACTTCCTGCGCACGCTGCTGCGCCTGCGCATCGCTGTTCCCGTGGAGCAGGAAGAGTCGTCGCCCCTCGATGGCAAGGTGAGCTATTCCTCGCCCGAGGCCGCTCTTTCCGAAAATACCATCGCCGGCCGCGGTGTCCGTCCCACACAGGCAACCGCTGGCCAGCCGCCGAAGCCCGCGGCGACGGCGAAGCCGAAGACGTATCGCAAAGATGAAGATTCCGATCCCTATGTGAACGTGAAGCCGAACGATCCTTGCCCGTGCGGAAGCGGGAAGAAGTTCAAGAAGTGCCACGGCTTCAATAGGTGATGCAATATCGCGCCGTCTAGAGGGGCGGCGCGGTGATGGATGTCGTACACCGCTTGACGGCCAATCTCGCAGTGAGGCGCTGATTGCATTCGAATTGCATTTCGCTTTCTGCTGGATTCGGCGTTGGAACGATATCTGCTTTTGCTCGGCCCGATGTATTGTCGGGCCGTTGCTTGTATCAGGGCTTGCGTGCTCGCTTATGCGCGCGCTGCCGAAATGCTGTTTTTGAATTCTGAATGGTTTGAGCTATGGCTGAGAAAGAAAACCTGAATATCGACGATGTTGCCGAGCGTTTGGCTGCGGCGCGTGAATACCTGCATATCGAGGACTCCAAAGCCGAGCTCGTCAATCTCGACCATAAGGCTGCGCAGCCTGGTTTCTGGGATGACGCGGCTGCGGCACAGGAGGTTTCGAAGAAGGCGAGCAATCTGCGCGACACGCTTAATGCGTATGACGTCGCGTGCGGCCTGCTCGACGATGCGCGTGCTGCCGATGAACTCGCCAGTGAAGACGAAGGCTTCGCCGCCGAGGTTCAAATGTGCCTCTCGCGCCTCGATTCCATGCTCGATCAATTCGAAATCGATTCCTGGTTCGCCGACGACCTCGATTCCTCTGACGCCATCGTGTCGGTAAACCCTGGCCAAGGCGGGCTCGAAGCGCAGGACTGGACCGACATGCTCTATCGCATGTACTCGCGATACGTCGAGAAAAAGGGATGGAAACTCAAAGTGCTCGATGTGGTGCCGGGCGAGGGCATTGGCCTTGATCGCGCGGTGTTCCAGGTGGAAGGCAAAAACGCCTATGGCATGCTGCGCAGTGAGCATGGGGTGCACCGACTCGTGCGCATTTCGCCGACCGACATCAAGGGCCGCCGCCAAACGACGTTCGCCAGTGTGGAGGTCATGCCCGTGATGTCCGACGACATCGAGGTGAATTTGAACCCGAACGACGTGCGCGTCGACGTATACCGCTCGAGCGGTCCAGGCGGCCAGTGCGTGAACACCACCGATTCGGCCGTGCGACTCACGCATATTCCCACGGGTATCGTCGTTACTTGCCAAAACGAGAAAAGCCAGCTTATGAACAAGGAATCTGCGTTCAAGGTGCTGCGCGGCAGGTTGTATGAGCTTGAGCGCCAAAAGCGTGATGCCGAACTCGATGCCATTCGTGGCGAAAAACAGGAAAACGGCTTCGGTAGCCAGATTCGCAACTACGTGCTCTATCCGTATCAGCTTGTGAAAGATTTGCGCAGCGGCGTCGAAACGAGCAACGTCGATGCTGTGCTTGACGGCGATATCGATGAATTCGTTGTGGGCTATCATCGTTGGCGCGTATCCCAATAGCCCGAAACGCGAATTTGCGATACGATGCAATCAATTGCGTGATGAGGCGTCCCGCGCATGCGGGGCGCTTTTTTCTTGAACGACAGAAAGGGGCGTCGTGAATCTCGAAGAGCTGAAGAGCATGGCCGGCGATATCCGCGTCGATATCGTGAAAATGGTGGCCGAAGCGGGAAGCGGGCATCCGGGTGGCTCGCTTTCGGCGGCAGACATTATGTGTGCGTTGTATTTCGGGGGCGTGCTCAAGCACGATGCGGAAAATCCGAAGGCCGAAGACCGTGACCGTTTCCTTCTTTCGAAGGGCCATGCGGCACCGGCGCTTTACGCCACGCTTGCCGAGGCTGGCTACTTCCCGAAAGAAGAGCTCGCCACGCTGCGCAAGCTGCACAGCCGCCTTCAGGGTCATCCCGATTGCAGGAAGCTTCCGGGCGTTGAGGCATCTACGGGCTCGCTCGGCCAGGGCCTCTCTATCGCTGCCGGCATGGCGCTCGGCCTGAAGCTCAACGGTTCTGAGTCTTCGGTGTTCACCCTTATGGGCGACGGCGAATGCCAAGAGGGCCAGGTGTGGGAAGCTGCGATGTTCGCGGCTCACAAGGGCCTCGATAACTTGGTGGCCATCGTCGATCACAACCACCTGCAAATCGACGGCCGCATCGAAACCGTATGCTCGCCGGAAGACTTGGGCGACAAGTTCCGCTCGTTCGGCTGGCAGGTGTTCCAGTGCGACGGCAACGACATGGAAGCCATTCTCGCCACGCTTGAAAGCGCCAAGGAATCTCGCAGCGGCAAGCCGTGCGTAATCGTCGCCGAAACCACCAAGGGCAAGGGCGTTTCCTTTATGGAAGACCAGGCTGGCTGGCATGGCAAGGCGCCGAACGCCGAGCAAACCGAGCAGGCCCTCGCCGAACTCACCGCGAACAAGGAGGCTAAATAATGGCTGCAGAGAAAAAAGCAACCCGCGCCGCCTACGGTGAGACGCTGGTCGAATTGGTGGAACAGGGTATCGACGTCGTAGCCGTCGAGGCCGACCTTTCTGGTTCCACCACCACCAAAAAGCTGGGCGCTGCGCATCCCGAGCGCCTAGTGAACGTTGGCATCGCCGAACAAGATATGGTTGGCGTGGCCGCTGGTCTCTCGCTCACGGGCCACACCGCATTCACTGGCTCGTTCGCCGTGTTCGGCACCGGCCGTGTGTATGATCAAATTCGCAACACCGTGTGCTATGCGAATCTGAACGTGAAAATCGCCCCTACGCATGCCGGCATTTCCGTAGGCCCCGACGGCGGCAGCCATCAGATGGTCGAAGATATCGCCCTTATGCGCGTGCTGCCGAACATGCGCGTTCTCGTTCCCGCCGACTACTACGCTGCGAAGGCCGCCATTAAGCTGGCCGCCGAAACGCCGGGCCCCGTGTATGTGCGCATGGGCCGCGCATCGGTGCCGTGCGTCTATGAGCCGGGCAAAGAGCTCGAGATGGGTCGCGCATACGTGCTTCGCGAGGGCAGCGATGTTTCCATCGTCGCCTGCGGCGTCGAAATCGATGAGGCCCTGAAGGCCGCCGAGTTGCTGGCCGCTGAAGGCATTTCCGCAGAGGTTATCGACGCATTCTGCGTGAAGCCGCTCGACGAAGACACCATTTTGGCGTCGGTCGAGAAGACGGGCTGCATCGTGACCGCTGAAGAGCACTCCGTTATCGGCGGCCTTGGTGGCGCCGTGGCGGAATGCCTGGCCGCAAAGCATCCCGCTCCGCTCGAGCGCGTGGGCATGCAGGATTGCTTCGGCACGTCGGCAAGCTACGAGGAACTGCTCGTGGAATTCCACATGGATGCCGCCGCTATCGCCGAGGCGGCCAAAAAGGTTATCTCTCGCAAATAGCGCGTTAGAGCGTCGCTTGTTCAAGGCCGGGTTTATGCCCGGCCTTTTCTTTTAAAAATGGAACGCAGCCAGGCGAGCGCATAGTGAGCGCAGCGAACGGTAGCGAGCCGTGGTCCCGAGGAACCCCTCGGGGCGGCCGGCGAGTTTCTTGGGTGCGGCGCTCCGCTGTGCTTTTCAGGCTCTATTCAGTGCAGTGTTTGTTTCGTAGCGAAGCGAGCAGGGATTTGCGTATCTTGGTAGAATAAGCGGATTGAGTCCAGTAACCATTATTTGAACGGAGCACTCTGTGACGAACACCAATGACGCGCGACGTCGCGATCCCCTCGAAGCGGGGGCTACGTCGCGGGTGACGCCGCCTGTGGGCCGCCATGCCGCCCATGCAGGCTCCAACGTCGCTCAATCCGCGGGCGCCACTTCGGCAAACCGCGCTGTGAGCCCCCAGGCAACTGGCGCGCTCCCCGCAATGAACAAACTTGCACCCGGCCACGCTGGCCGCGGTCACCATGCTCCCGCCCAGCCGGCCATTCGTTCCGACTTGTCGGCGGCGCTTCCTTCTCTTTCGCTTGAAGACGCGCAGCAGTCCCAGCCCATGGGTGCGCCTGTCATCACCTTCGATCATGTGACGAAGGTCTACCAGGCGCAGCCGAACAAGCCTTCGCTGCACGATATCTCCCTGCAAATCTATGCGGGCGAGTTCGTCTTCCTCGTTGGCCATTCGGGTTCGGGTAAGTCTACCTTCATCAAGCTCATTACCCGCGAGCTCAAGCCGTCGAGCGGCCATATTTATGTTGCCGATGAAGATCTTACGACCATGCGCGACTGGCGCGTGCCCTATCTTCGCCGCAACATTGGCTGCGTTTTCCAAGACTTCAAATTGCTGCCGAACAAAACCGTTTTCGAGAACGTTTCGTTCGCGCTCGAGGTTATCGGCAAGAGCCGCCACGTGATTAAGACTCAGGTTCCCGAGGTTTTGCGCCTGGTTGGCCTGCAAGACAAGCTTAACAAGCGTCCCGATCAGCTTTCTGGTGGCGAGCAGCAGCGTGTTTCCATTGCGCGCGCCATCGTGAATCGTCCGCCGCTTCTGGTGTGCGACGAGCCCACGGGCAACCTCGACCCGCAAACTTCGCGCGGCATTATGGATCTGCTCGAGCGCATTAATCGCACCGGTACCACGGTGCTCGTGGCAACGCACGACCGCGAAATGGTCGACAACATGCGTCGTCGCGTTATTGCTCTCGACAACGGCCAGTTGACCCGCGACCAAGATAGGGGTGTGTACGGTTTCGATGTCTAGTCTTTTCTACTTCTTCAAAGAATCGCTCACGGGCTTTACGCGAAACCTTTCCACGACGCTCGGTTCGATTATCACGATTTTCCTATCCCTGCTCATCATCGGCATTTTCCTTGTTGGCGGCCTTATCGTCGACAACACGGTGAAGTCGGTGGAAGACAAGGTTTCTATCACGGCGTATGTGTCCGACGATGCCGAGCAATCCGACATCGATACGGTCATGAAGGCCATCGAGAAGATGGACGGCGTGCAAAGCGTCGGCTTCACCACGAAAGACGAAGCCCTGCAGAACTTCAGCAACTCTATGAGCTCCAGCGAAATCGTTGACCAGCTCGATGGCATGAATCCTCTGCCGGCTTCCATCGACGTCGAGCTCGCCGACCCGCAGATGGTTGAGGGCATCGCCTCTCAAATCGAGGGTAACTCCACGTTCGCGAAAATCGCCGACGAGGAAAACCCCGCCGACAGCATCAAGTATGGCCAGAGCAGCGTGAAACGCCTGTTCGAGCTCACGAACTACATTCGCTACATCGGCGTCGCGCTCGTTGCCCTGCTCATCTTCATTGCGCTGGTGTTCATCAACAACACCATCCGCTTGGCCATTTTGGCACGCCGCAAGGAAATCGCCATCATGCGTCTCGTGGGTGCGAGCAACGGCTTCATTCGTGGGCCTTTCCTTATGGAAGGCGCAATGCATGCCGTTATCGGTTCGGCCCTTGCCATTCTGTCCATTGAAATGCTGCGCCGCTTCGCGCTGCCGCAGGTTTCGAACACTTTGGCATGGCTGCCCATCGATTTGTCCATGACGTCGTATCTCATGATCTACGCCGCGCTTATTGTCGCCGGCTTGGTCATTGCTGGTATTGGTTCGCTGTTCGCTATGCGACGCTACTTGAAGGTGTAAATAGCCCCCATGTCTATGTCTGTGCGACACCGCAAAGGCCATATCGACGTAACGACCCGCAACGCGCGCATCATAAAGCAACTCGCTTTATGCATGTGCGCGGTTGCGCTTTTTTGCGCCGGTTTCGTCGTGCGCGGAAACCACGACCTTATGAGTCGTTTGGGAATTGAAGAGCCGGAAACGAAAGCCGCCGTCCAGGCGGCTTCGGCCGATTCTGGCGAAGTTGCCTCGCGTCTGAACGAGGTTGAAGGCATTTTGGCGAAATCGAGTCTCGATTCCTACGATACCGATGCCTGCACGTCTGCGGTTTTGGATTCGTTCCTGCAATCCACGAACGACACCTTCACGCGCTACTATTCCGCTGATCGCTATTCGACCTATGTCGACGTAACGGCGTCGGAGGATTATCCAGGCGTGGGCGTGTTCTTCTCGGAATACAACGGCCAAGCCTATGCGCTCGATGTGTTTGAGGGCTCTTCGGCGAGCGACGCGGGCGTTTTGCCGGGCGATTTCGTGGTGGCCATCGATGGCGATCGTTCGCAAGAATGGACGTCGACTGAAGTTATCAATGCCGTGCAGCGCGAGGCTGGCTCGACCGTCGTCATCACGTGGCGTCGGCCTACGTCCCTCGATGCTTCGGGCGGCGATGAATTCACCACGACGCTCGTGTGCACCGATTACACTGAGCCGAATGTGACTGCCCAGCTGCAGAACAACGTCGGCTATATCAAACTGCGCCAGTTCACGCAGAACGCCGATTCGCTCGTGCGCCAGGCGATAGAAGAGCTCTCTTCGCAAGGGGCTCAGTCGTTCGTGCTCGATTTGCGCGATAATCCTGGTGGCTATTTGAACAAGGCGGTCGACGTGGCTTCGCTGTTCGTGAAGAGCGGCGTCGTGGTCGAAATCGACACGGTCGACGCCCAAACTACCAAGCAAGTTTCGGGCAATGTGGCAACCGATGCGCCGGTCGTCGTTCTCGTGAACGGCAACACCGCAGGTTCCGCCGAGGTTCTCGCGGCTGCGTTGCGCGATTCGAACCGTGCGACGTTGGTGGGCGTCAATACCATGGGCCGCGGTTCTGTGCAGGTTACTAAGCCGCTTTCGTTCGGCGGCGCGTTGCGCTATACCGCCGCGCGTTACAAGAGTCCTTCGGGGTATACGATCGATGGCGTGGGCGTGTCGCCTGACGTGGTGATTTCCTTGCGCGAGGGATCGTCGGTCGATAATCAGAAGGAAATCGCCATCGAGACGGCTGGCTCGCTCGTTGTCGACTAGGACAGGCGCTGTATTTACATATGATTGCCTCCAAGCCGAGGTTGCGACGTTGTTCGTGACCTCGGCTTGTTGTTTCGTTGTGTAGGTTTGCCTTTGGCGGGACTCATGCCTCCTCGGCGCTTCATGGGTTTTTGCGGTTACGGTTCGCTTTCGACTCTTCCCTCTTGCTGAGTTCTATGCGAAAGTAATCTCGTTTTTGCTTATGCCTCGACAAACTGCGAACTTCGGTGGGCTTCGCAGCTGCTTCTTTTACTCATATTCCATTTGACCTATGAAGGGATGCTATGTCTCGTTCACGTACAAGAAAAAGCTCTGCCCGCCGCACCCCGCGCATTTTGCCGCAAGGCGTTCTGAAGATGTCGGGCGCTGGGTACGGTTTTGTGCAGACTTCTGAAGGGGAGTTTTTTATTCCCGCCTCTAAAACGGCCGACGCTTTCGATGGCGATGTGGTGGAGGTTGCTCGCATTCACGATGGCGAACGCGAGGGCGGCTTTGAAGACAGGCTTCGAGGGCGCGTGGTTCGCGTGGTTGGCCGTGCTCACGAAACGGTTGTCGGGCGATATGAAATCGCCGAACCCTTTGGGGTCGTTGTTCCTGAAGACCCCCGCATCAAGCATGACATCTTCACCTTGCGCAGCGATGCTCCTCATGTGAAAGATGGCGACATCGTGCGCGTGCGCATGACCTCGTTCCCGTCGCGGCGAGAGCCCGCGCAGGGCGTGGTCGAGGAAGTGCTTGGGCATGAAGGCCAGCCTGGGGCCGATGTCGAGCTCATTATTGCTCGCCATAAGCTGGCAACATCGTTTTCGGCAACATCGCTTGCCGAAGTTGAAGGCGCTGCCGTCGATGCCGACGCCGCTTTCAACAGCGGACGCTATGTCGATTTGAGAAGCGAGCTCGCGTTTACGGTCGACCCCGATGATGCAAAAGATTTCGACGATGCCGTAAGCGCGGCGTGCGTTTGGCTTGATGGCCCCGCAATGCTTCGCAGTGCCCATAGGGCGCTTGCCGCCAAGAAGGAGGGCAGCTCCGAGCCGGGCATTGCCTGCGCGGCAGACGATGCTTCTTCGGCTGCAGGCGCGCGGTTCTTCATTCTGGGCGTTCATATTGCCGATGTATCGCACTACGTTCCTTGGAATTCTCAGGTCGACTTCGAGGCTCGCGAACGCGCGACGAGCGTGTATTTGGTCGATCGCGTGCTGCCCATGCTTCCCGAGGCGCTTTCGAACGATGTGTGCTCGCTGCGGCCACATGAAGAACGCCGCGCGATGAGCGTCGAGATGCTCATCGATGAAAAGGGCTTTGTTCGGGATGCGCGCATAACCCCGTCGGTCATCAAGTCGAAAGCGCGGCTTACGTATGGTGCCGTGCAAGTTTCCATTGACGCTTTGCAGGCTGGCGATTTTCAGGCGGCGGTTGCGGCCCTGCGGCCTATGGCTGGCGCGTTTGCCGAAGACATCGCGCAATCGATTGGCGTTCTGCATGAAATCGCTCAGGCACTCCATGCCAATCGCGTGCGTCGTGGAGGCATGGATTTTGAGAGTGAAGAGGCCAAGGTCCGCCTGAACGATGAAGGCGTGCCCGTCAGCGTGTCTATTCGTCGCAAAACCGATGCGACGGCGCTTGTCGAAGAGGCCATGATCGCCGCCAATGAGGCGGTTGCTCGATATTTGCGCGATGCGGGAATTCCGTCGATTTTTCGCGTGCATGAGCCGCCTTCGTCGGGCGATTTGGCAGAACTCGTGCCAATTCTTCAGGAATTTGGCTACGACAGGCATGTATCGCTTGCGAATTTCAAGGCGGGCGATCCGTTCGCCATCCAGCAGGTGCTCTCGTTCGCGCGTGGGCGCAGCGAGGAATTCCTCGTGTCGTCGCTTGTGGTGCGCGCAATGAAGCGCGCGGTGTACGTTGATTCGTGCGAGGGGCACTTCGGGCTCGCGAGCACGGCATACACGCATTTCACGAGCCCCATTCGCCGCTATCCCGACCTTATGGTGCATCGCATGCTGAAAGTGGCGCTTTTCGGCCGCACGGGTGAGACCTCGGCTTTGGAATCGGCCCTGGCGCGCATTGCCGACCATGCATCGACCGCGGAACGCACCGCCGAAGAAGCCGCGCGCGAATCTCAGGAGCTCAAGCTGTTCGAGCTGCTCGAGCAGCGCATTGGCGATGAGGTCGATGGCATGATTTCGGGCGTTATGGCCCAGGGCTTCTTCGTGCGCCTGGCCGATACGTGCGAAGGCTTCGTTTCGCTGCGTGATACGGGGGAATACTTTGTGCTCGATGCGGCGCGACGCGTGCTGTTCGGCTCCGATTCGGGCGTGGTCTATCGCTTGGGCACGAAGGTGCGCGTGCGCATTTCGTCGGTGTACCCCTATGCTCGCCGCGCCGACTTCGACCTTGTGCGCCGCATCGGCCCCAGGCTCGTCGCCCGAAAGTAATGCGCTGTTTCTGGCGCGCCTTTTCTCTTCGCGGCGTCGCGGTATACTCAAGGTTCGCAATACCGTAGGGAAGGGGCCATCGTGCTTTCTGAGGAATCGCTTTCTCATATGTGCGCGCCGCGCGTTTTGCATCGCGGGCGCTCGATTGCTGCAGGCGGGCGCTCGGTATACGATCGCCGCGTGCGCTACGATGGCGAGTCGACCATCATCAACGCGGTCGTGGCTTCCCAAACGAGCTCAACCGAAGGCTACCGCGTTATGGTCGAGCTCAACGAGGGCGCCGATTTCGTCGAAGATTACTCCTGTACGTGTCCGGCGGCGTTTCAGTACGACGGCATGTGCAAGCATGCCGTGGCGCTCGCGCTCGATTACGCAGCTCGTTCCGATAGCTATGCGGGCTTTCGCCGCGATCGTTCTGCCGTATCTTCCGACTGCATCGCTGCGTTCATGGAGCGAGCCGAACGCCTCGAGCGTGACGACACGCCCGATGGAAGCGTCGATGTGCTGTGCGATTTCACCGTGGAATACGGCGAATGGTCCATGGGGTTGCGCGTGGCGACCGACGATGCGACGTACATCGTAAAGAACATCTCCGATTTTTGCCGCCGCCTCGATGAGGGCACGTTTTTCGAGTATGGAAAGAAGCTCGCATTCACCCACGTGCCTTCGCGTTTCACGGAGCGCGGTCGCGCGATAGTCCAGCTTGTCGCGGGCATTGTCGATGCCCAGCGCCGTACGGCACCGCTTTCCTCGTGGCGATACGCTGCTCCGAGCATTGGCCGTACCATGTCCCTTTCCGAAAGCGATATGGTCGATGTGCTTTCAGCCCTGGCGGGCGAGACGTTTTCCATCAAAGGCGCCGATGGCATTGCACCGAGCGTGGCGCGCGTGCGTGTGATCGATGCCGACCCTGAAATCGCGCTTGCGGTTCGGCCCTCGTCGCGGGGCGGCTTTACCGTTGAGCGCGGCAGCCGCATTTGGCTTGCGGGCCGTGGTTCGAAGCTTTTCGTGTGGCTTGGCGGCAGTGAATTCTATCGATGTTCGAACGACTTCATGAAGTGCGCCGATTTTCTACGCGGCGTTTATGGAAGCGAGGAAAACCGCCCCTTTGTAGCCGAGCGCGACATGCCGCTTTTTTGCGCGACGGCGTTGCCTGCGATTGAGAAGCGTTTGCGCGTCGACCTTCCTTCCGATATCGATAAATACCGCCCTGTCACGTGCTCGCTCGAGTTCTTTTTCGACAAAGACAAAACGAGCGTGACTATGCGCGCCCAGGCTGTGTATGGCGCGATTCGTTACGATTTGGTGGGCGAACTCACCGATCGCCCCGAGCCTGTGGGTGTGCCTCTTCCCGTGCGCGATGTGAAGCGCGAAGCGAAGGCTCGCTCTCTTGCCGCGCGTTATTTTGGTGCAGGCACATCGCTCGCGCTTTCCGATGGAGATGCGGTGGGCGCGCTGCTTTTCGGCGGCCTTGTGGAATTCCGCGAGGCGGGTACGGTGTTCACCACGCCCGCGTTCGATCGTCTTATTCGCGACGTGAAGCCGCGCGTTACTATGGGCGTATCGCTTTCGGGCAACTTGATTAACCTTGTGGTCGATGCGGGCGATTTGCCGGCGTCGGAGCTTTCAGCGCTGCTTTCGAGCTATCGACGCCGCAAGCGCTACCACCGCTTGCGTTCGGGCGCGTTCATCGATTTGAAGGAAGCCGATCTTTCTCAACTCGATCGCCTTGCGGGCGATTTGGGCCTTACGGCGCGCGAGCTTGCGAGCGGGCAGGCGCTTTTGCCGGCATATCGCGCATTCTATTTGAACGAAGAAGCGAACCTTGAGCGTGATCGAAGCTTTCAGGAATATATAGACCACTTCAAGGCCGTGAACGAGGCCGATTATGCTGTGCCGCCAACGCTTGCAGGGGTGCTCAGGCCGTATCAGGAGTCGGGCTTCCGTTGGCTTTCGGCGCGCTGCGATGCCGATTTTGGGGGCGTTTTGGCCGATGAGATGGGCTTAGGCAAGTCGCTGCAGCTCATTTCCCTTCTTTTGGCCCGCCATGCCAAGCGGCAGCCGTATCCGAGCCTTATCGTGTGCCCGGCGTCGCTTGTGTACAACTGGACGGCCGAGTTCGAGCGATTCGCGCCCGAGCTTTCCGTGGTCGCCGTGGCGGGCGGCGCGCAAGAGCGCCGAGCTGCGCGCCTCGAGGCATTCGGCGGCCATCGACGCGTTGACGTGCTGGTCACCTCATATGACCTGCTTCGTATCGATATCGACGATTGGTCGAGCCACCGCCTGTTCATATGCGCGCTCGACGAGGCGCAATATATCAAAAACCCCGCTGCGCTCACGACGCGCGCGGTGAAAAGCCTTGAAGCCGACCACAAGTTCGCGCTCACGGGCACGCCTATGGAAAACCGTCTTTCGGAGCTGTGGAGCATTTTCGACTTTCTCATGCCCGGGTTGCTGGGACCTTATGCGCGCTTTCGCGAGCGCTTCGAGTCTCCCATCGTGGGCGGCGACGACGCGGTGGCTCGCCGGCTGCAGGCCATCGTCGCCCCCTTCATGCTGCGTCGCTTGAAGGCCGACGTGCTCACCGATTTGCCCGATAAGCTCGAATCGGTGGTGTATGCGAACATGGATGTCGAGCAGAGGAAGCTCTACGACGCGCACGAGCAGCGCCTTCGCGAAGAGCTTACCGCGCAGCGCATGTTCCGCAAAGAACGCGAAGCGGCCCGCGCCGCGGGAAAGCCTGTGTCAACCGTCGAGGTGCTCGCCGAAATCACGCGCTTGCGCCAGTTGTGCTGCGACCCGCGTTTGGTGTATGAAGATTACCGCGGGCCTTCCGCCAAGCTCGACGCGATTGTCGATTTGGTTTCGTCCGCCGTGGAGGGCGGGGAAAAGACGCTCGTGTTCTCACAATTCACGAGTTTCCTTGAGCTGATTGCCGAACGGCTGCGCAAGGCTGGCATCGCACATTATTCCATCACGGGCGCTACGCCGAAGAAAGAGCGCGTGCGGCTCGTCGATGCGTTCAATGAAGACGACACCCCTGCGTTTCTCGTTTCTCTGAAGGCGGGCGGCACGGGTTTGAACCTTACGGGCGCGTCGGTCGTGATTCATGCCGACCCGTGGTGGAACGCCGCGGCGCAAAGCCAGGCGACCGACCGCGCGCACCGCATTGGGCAAACGCGCGTGGTGAGCGTCGAGAAGGTTGTGGCGAAAAACACGATCGAGGAGCGCATCGTGCGTCTGCAGCAAACGAAAAGCGAACTCGCCGACCAAGTTGTGGGCGCGGGCGGAATTTCGCTCGCATCGCTCGATGCCGACGATTTGTACGAGTTGTTGCAGGGGTAGGGGCGGTTTCCTTAATCTGCATGACACTCCATGAGCGCATCGAACGGTATAATGGCGCGAGCTGCCGCGTTTTCCGGCGGCGTGAAGCACGAATGAGAGGTGGCGCGTGGCGCGCGAAAAGAAGCAAATCGCGAAAAACCGCAAGGCTTTCCACGATTACGAAATAATTGAAACGTTTGAGGCGGGCATCGCGCTCACGGGCACCGAGGTGTGCTCGCTGCGCGAGAACAACTGCCAGCTTACCGACTGCTTCGTGCTCATTCGCAAGGGCGAGGCGTGGCTCAACGGGCTGCATATCTCGCCGTATTCGCATGGCAATTTGAACAATCCCGACCCCGACCGCAAGCGCAAGCTGCTGCTTCATCGCAAGCAGATTCGCTATTTGGAGCAGAAAACGCGCGAGGCGGGACTGGCAATTGTTCCCATTGGAATTTACTTCTCGACAAATGGCTTGGTGAAGCTTGAAATCGCGCTTGCCCGTGGCAAGAAGCTGCATGATAAGCGCCAGGCGATGGCGGAACGCGATTCCAAACGCGAAATCGCTCGTGCGTTGAAGATGCGTTCTCGTTAATTGGCAAGGTGCCCTGCGGGGCTTGAACAGGGGGTTCATACATGGGTATTTTCAGGAAAGCAACTCGCTTGGGCAGTCGCGTGGCAAAAAACGCCGCGAGGCAGATCGTCATGCCTGAAGACGAGAAGTCCAAGAAGAGCAAAGGCGATAAGTCTGCCGAGCCGGCAGCGCCGCAGCATTCTGACGCCGAATACGATGAGCTGCAGGAGAAATACAATGCGCTCATGACCGAAAAGTGGAAGGAATACTACAAAACCAGCTGCGACGGCGAGTGCGAGACATGCGAATACTACGACTGGTGCCCTGACGATTTCGACGGCGTGTTTGAGGACGATGCCGACGACGCGAAGGCCGAGTCTGCCGCAGCTGAAGGCGAGGGAGCCGTGGCTCCCGACGTCGACGAGGGCGCTGAGGGCGCAGCCGCCGAGGAGGCCGACGAAGCCGCTGAAGTTGAGGTCGAAGACGAGGATGACGAGGCCGTTGAAGTCGAGGCCGAAGAGGAAAACGACGTCGAACTCACCGATGAGGAACGTGCCGCGAAGGCTGCCGCCGAGGCGTATTACGAAGATGGCTGCGATGGCGACTGCGATAACTGCGAGCACTACGACTGGTGCCCGGCCGAAGAGGAAGACGAAGACGATAAAGTCCTTTTCAAGGGCGTCACGCAGGGCGACGTGAAGAATGCTGCCAAGGGCGGCGTCGAGCTTGCGCGCGAGACCGCGCTTGCGGCGCGCGATTTGAAGGAAGCCCTCGACGACATCACGGGCGGCATGAACCTCAAGGAACTGTTGAAATAAGGTTTCAGGAGCGTGTCGGCATTTGACATTGGCCGCCGCCTCGATACAATAGGTTTTCCGCTGGGGCAACCCGGCATGGTGCTTGACAAAAGCATATCGCATGGTGGACAGTACCCTCGGTGCCCGCGCGGCACGCATTTGGGGGCGACTGGTTTCGACATGGTACGTTTGAACTGAGGAGCAGGTCGTGGTCTCCTCGCCACGTTAAACAGGGGTAAAGTCAAGTTAATTGGCAAAAAATCTTATCAGAGCGCTCCTGCGCTCGCCATGGCTGCTTAATAGCACCTGGCACGTCAACCTCGGGTTGTCCCCGACTCGAGCGCGACGTCATTTCAGGGGACTGCTTCAAAGCACGTAGTCTGTATGGCTTTGGAAAAGAAAGAACGGGCTAGGAAGCTCGACGTTGGTTCGCGAACCGACATCTTCCGAAATTCGATCGCGAAATAAGCTTGTAGAGCCTGAGCAAGAACGTAGTATGGACCGGAGTTCGATTCTCCGCGCCTCCACCAGAATCAATAAACGCCGTTCTTTTGAGCGGCGTTTTTTGTGGATGTCCGTAAGGGTTGGGCGTCTTGAGGGCTTGGCAAAAGAGGCTTCTGACGTGCGCTTTCGTGCTTTTAAGGAGGCATGCGCCCGTCTAATCGCCGTTTTGCCGCGCATTTTGGATTCCGCTATTCGCGTGCGTGCCAATGCTCGTTTTACGGTTTGTGCGATAGGCTTTATTATGAAAATGGCAATTGCTTGGTAACGAGCGACATTATTCAGCCCAGGGCAAATAAACTGGGCATTGATTAAAAAGAGGATGCATGATCGTTTCTTCTGACAGGGTACTATCAAACAGGCCGTTTAATGACGCCCCTATCGGTATCTTCGATTCCGGTTTTGGCGGTCTTACGGTGGCGCGCGAAATCGCCAAGGAGCTGCCCGAGGAATCCATCGTATATTTTGGCGATACGGCGCGATGCCCCTATGGCCCCCGCAGCCAAGACGAGGTCGATGGCTTCGTGCAGCAAATTTGCACATGGCTCGTTGGCCGCGACGTGAAGCTGCTCGTTATCGCGTGCAACACCGCGACCGCTGCGGGCCTTGAACACGCGCAGCAACGTTTCAGCATTCCCGTGATTGGCGCCGTTATTCCTGGCGCTCGCGCCGCCGCGCGTGCGACGAAAAACCGCCGCGTGGGCGTCATCGCCACGAAGGGCACGGTTGAATCGGGCTGCTATCCTCAGGCTATTCGCAATATCGACGCGGGCATCACGGTGTTTTCCACGGCTACGCCGAAGTTCGTCGACATCGTCGAGCAGGGAATTCGCATGTCGAGAGGCCCCATCGAAGACCTCACGAGCCTTGCGAGCAAGGTTTACATTCGCCCGGCGTTCCAGGAAATTGCCCGCGACTATCTTGAACCGCTGCGTCGTTGCGAAATCGACACGCTCGTGCTTGGCTGCACGCATTACCCCATGCTTAAAGCGCTTATCGGCGGCGTTATCGGCCACAATGTGCTGCTCGTTTCTTCCGCCGAGGAAATGGCGAAAGAGGTGCGCGAAACGTTGAGCATGCGCGGTGAGCTTGCCCATGAGGGCAATATCGCAAAACACGAGTTCTTCACCTCGGCGCCGAATCTGGATGAATTCCAGTCGTTCGGGTCGCGGGTGTTCAGCGAACCCATCGAGCGCCCGACCCATATCGATCTTTCTCGCTTATAATCTGAAGGCCGACGTCGCGTCGGCCTTTTCTGTATGTATGCGGGCTTGCCCGCTTGATAGGAGGAAACCATGCTTGCTAACAGGGCAAACGATCGCGACGATCGCGCGATGCGCGACGTGAAGCTTACGCGCGGCATTATGAAGAACGCCAACGGCAGCTGTCTTGCCGAATTCGGCGACACGCGTGTGTTGTGCACCGCTACCATCGAAGATCGTGCGCCAGCCTGGCGCAAAGGCTCGGGCAAAGGCTGGCTTACGGCCGAATACGCCATGCTTCCCGCTGCGGGCAACAAACGCACGCGCCGCGAGACGAACGGCCGCAATGGTCGCAGCATGGAAATCGAGCGCCTCATTGGTCGCAGCCTGCGCAATGTGTGCGACTTGAACGCTATGGGCGGCGAGGTGACCATGACCATCGACTGCGACGTGCTGCAGGCCGATGGCGGCACGCGCACGGCCGCCATCACGGGCGCGTGGGTCGCGGCCTATGATGCGTTCGAGATGTGGAAGACCGCAGGCCGCATTAAGACGAACCCCTTGTTTGGCCAGGTTGCCGCCATCAGCGTTGGTTTGGTTGAAGGCCGCCTTATGCTCGACCTCGATTACGAGGAAGATTCGAACGCCGAAATCGACATGAACGTCGTGATGAACGCGAAAGGCGAGATTGTCGAGATTCAGGGCACCGGCGAGCAGGTGAGCTTCTCGCGCGACCGTTTGAACGAGTTCTTGGATGTGGCTGAAGAGGGCATCAAGGTGCTGCTGGCCGCTCAGAAAGATGTGCTTGGCATCGAATAGCAGGAAAGCGGCCGCGTGCGGGATTTGTGGCGCACGCGTTTTTGTTCGCGGAATGGAGTAGAAGAGAAATGAAAGTCGTCATTGCAACCAACAATAAGCACAAGGTTGAAGAAATCGAGACCGCGCTCGACTTTCCGGGCTGGGAGTTTCTGACTCTGTCGCAGGTTGAGTCGTATCCCGAGCCCGAGGAAGACGCCGATACGTTCGTCGGCAATGCGCTCATCAAAGCCCGCGCTGCCCACGAGGCCACGGGCATGGCCGCGCTCGCAGACGATTCGGGGCTTGTAGTCGATGCCCTCGATGGCAGGCCGGGCGTGTACTCGGCGCGCTATGCGGGCACGCATGGCGACGATGCCGCGAACAACGCCAAGGTACTCGCCGAACTTGAGGGTGTGCCCGACGAGCAGCGCACGGGGCGCTTCGTGTGTGCTCTCGCATTCATCAACGAGGCGGGAGACGAAACGACGGTCGAGGGCACGGTCGAAGGCCGCATTGGGCACGAGCTGCGCGGCAGCGAGGGCTTTGGTTACGACCCCATGTTCATGCCCGAGAAATTTGGTTTTGAACGCTCGCTTGCTGAGGTTTCCCAAGACGAGAAAAACGCTATCAGCCATCGCGGCAACGCGCTGCGCATCCTGCGCGCGAAGCTCGCGGAGTAAGCGAGGCCGCCGACCTGTTAAATGCTCGTAGCGTTTAACAGGTTTTCGAGCCTGCGGCGGCATCTTTGGCAACGGCCGAATAACGTTTCGCCAGCAGGCGTATTTGCGGGCGTGCAGCGCTATACTTGAGACGAGCGTTGGCAGGGGATTGTCGCCAGCGCACATAAGAAGGAGGTTTTTGCCATGAAGAACATTCTCGTCGCCTATGACGGCTCTGAGACCTCGAAGCGCGCAATCGACACCGCCGCCGACCTCATCGCGTCCGACGCCCGCATTCATCTCGACATCGTGAACGTGGTCTCCATTCCCATGCTTTCCGATGATCAGGCTTCGAGCTTCGCCGCGATTTTGGACCTTATGAAATCTGACGCCGAAGAGGTGCTCGCCGACGCTTTGAATCAGTTCGAAGGAAAGCATCAGCAAAACGGCGTGGACACGCTGCTTGTTTTGGGAACCGACGTCGCATCGGAAATCGCCAAGCTTATCGAAAAGAATGGCTATGACATGGTGGTTATCGGTTCGCGCGGGCTTTCTGGCATGAAGCAGTATCTGGGTAGCGTGAGCCATAAGCTGCTCGGCGCAACCAAGGTGCCTGTGCTCGTTGTGAAATAACGCCGAAAATCAGGTAAAACATATCATGCGCAGGAAGGCTTCGCCTATGGCGAGGCCTTCCTCTTTTTCTGTCCCGCTGCGTTTACAATGTGCCCGCAGGCAAAGAAAGGAAGGAAGCGCCATGAAGAAGTTCTTCAGCGAATTCAAGGAGTTCATCAACCGCGGCAACGTGATGGATTTGGCCGTTGCGGTCATCATCGGCGGCGCATTCACGTCCATCGTTACCGCGCTCACCACGAACATCATCAACCCGCTCATCTCGGTTATCGCAGGCGGCGGCGCCGACACCATTTCGGGCCTCGTTGTTCCCGGCACCGACATCGACTTCGGTGCGTTCATCAGCGCCTGCATCAATTTCCTCATCGTTGCTTTCGTTGTGTTCCTGCTCGTGAAAGCGGTGAACAAGGCTCAGGATTTGGGCAGCAAGCTTACGGGCAAGGAAGAAGAAGCTCCCAAGGCTGCGCCCGTGTGCCCGTATTGCTTGGAGGAAGTCAAGGAAGGCGCCACACGTTGCCCGCATTGCGCTGGCGTATTCGACGCGCCCGCTAAGGCCAAGTAGGCTTACTGGACTGAAAACGCCGCAAGCAAGCGATGCGGAAGGCGCCTCGACGGGAGGCGGCGGCTGAAGGTTGCGATCCGCGGTGGTGATTGAGCGTTGTGCAGCAGTCGGAACTAAACGCTTCGGCCGAACGCTGAAATCGAAAGCTGCGATCGATCGCCTCGATCGGCGTTGAGGCTGGAAGCTGCGCCGGATGCTGGAAGCAAATGCTTCGGCTGAACGATCGAGCCGAAAATTGCGATTGACCGCTGCGGCGGAGGGCTGCGACCGCTTACCGACGCGGTTTGCAAAAACCTTGTGAAGCTGCGCATATGCGCAAAATAGTGGGTCTCGAAAACGTGCGCGTTATGGTAAACTAACCGAGCTTGTGCGCCGAAAGGTGCCAGGTCCCGTTCGGAAAACCGAGCGGGTTTGTATCTGTAGGCCCCCGAGACATGTTGAGTTCAACCACCATGACGAAGGGTCCCTGTACTTGAAAGGGGTCCGTTTTGACCGAAATCAAGAACACGAATGTCATCGATTTCGAGGACATCTCCGACGACGAGATGAACGCGATGATCGATGGCACCCTGACCGAGTTCGACGAAGGCGATCTGGTCAAGGGCACTGTCGTGAAGATCGAGCATGACGAGTGCTTGCTCGACATCGGCTTCAAGAGCGAGGGCGTTATCCCTGCTCGCGAGCTGTCTATCCGCAAGGATGCCGATCCCTCCGAGATCGTTGCCCTGGGCGACGAAATCGAGGCTCTTGTTCTTCAGAAGGAAGACAAGGACGGCCGCCTGATCCTCTCCAAGAAGCGTGCTGAGTACGAGCGCGCATGGATCAGCGTCGAAGAGAAGTTCAAGGCCGGCGAGACCGTCACCGGCGAGGTTATCGAAGTCGTCAAGGGCGGCCTCATCCTCGACATCGGCCTGCGTGGCTTCCTGCCTGCTTCCCTCGTTGACCTTCGCCGTGTGAAAGATCTCGACGCCTACCTGGGCACCGAAATCGAAGCTCGCGTCATCGAGATGGATCGCAACCGCAACAACGTCGTGCTGTCCCGCCGCGTGCTGCTCGAGGAAGGCCGCAAGAACGAGCGCGCCGAAATCCTCTCCAAGCTCGTCAAGGGCATGCGCCTCAAGGGCACCGTTTCCTCCATCGTCGACTTCGGCGCCTTCGTTGACTTGGGCGGCATCGACGGTCTGGTTCACATCTCCGAGCTGTCTTGGAACCATGTCAACCATCCCTCCGAGGTCGTCAAGGTTGGCGACGAGGTTGAGGTTGAGGTTCTCGACGTCGACCTGCAGCGCGAGCGCATCTCGCTCGGCCTGAAGCAGACCACCGAGGATCCGTGGCTGAAGCTCATCGAGAGCTACCCCGTGGGCACCATCGTTGATGGCAAGGTCACCAAGGTTGTTCCGTTCGGCGCCTTCGTCGAGCTCGGCAACAACGTCGAGGGCCTGGTTCACATCTCCGAGATGGCTGCCAAGCACATCGACACCCCGGCGCAGGTCGTCAAGGTCGGCCAGGACGTCAAGGTCAAGGTTATGGACATCAACCCCGACCGTCGTCGCATCAGCCTGTCCATGAAGGCTGCTGCTCACGACCTGGGCTTTGAGGTTGAGGTCGACGAGACCATTCAGGCTCCCGAGCCGCGTCAGCCCAAGAAGAAGGCTGCTGCTCCCAAGGCTGAGAAGCCCGCGACCGAAGAGGCCGCTGAGTAAACCTCGCGCCGAGCACGTTCTTGATCGAAGGCTTGGGATGGTTGAACCCAAGCCCGGTTGAAACTTCGCATGGTTTTATAGAAAGCCGCTCCACGTTTGTGGGGCGGCTTTTTTCTGTCTAGAAGGGGATGCTTTCGGGATTGGATGGCGCGCAGAGCATGGGGGATACTCTGGGCAAGCATATTGGATGGCGCGTCTTCGGAATGGGCTTTTTGAGCGGGGCATTGTTGGAAGCCGAGCGTTAAGAAGAGACTTCTTGGGTGGATATTGTTGGATGCCAGCTGATCAAGACTTTTGCATAAAAAGGGGCTCGAATGTGGCATGTTTGGCTCTTTTCTGGCGCTGTGCCGTAGTGGGCTTGGATGTGGTCGTGCTACCGGCTCTTTGGCCTGGGAAAACAGAAGGCGTGAGCGTAAGTGCGATTTGATGCTGCGGAACTATGCCACATTCGAGGGTGCTTTTGCGCATGCGTATACGAGTCATGGTAGAATCCAGGGGTTATTGGCAAAGATGGTTGCGTCGGGCACGATGCGGGCGTGGGCGAAGAGCGTGCACGCTTGAGGGAATGCGGGTGAGAGTCCTGCGCTCTACCAGGAACCGTATACGCTGATGGACGGGTTGGCCGTTGCGTAAGAGAGCGTGCATGCGATAGTTATGATGTGCATGCTCCATGTTGCAATGGCTTGCAAGTAAAACCGCGGGCACGTGGGCCGTTCAAGTGAGGCAAAGTCGGAACACTCATCCATCGCACTGAGCCCTGGAAGTGAGGTACCGATGAGATTCGGACCATATTTCGCACGCACGAAAGCGGGCGATGCGACGCACTCTCATGTGGGTGCGGACATGCCGCCATCTGCGGCTGCGCAAAACTCATTGAACACAACGCTGTGGCAGCGTGCGCTGGCGGCATGCATGTCGGTGGTGCTGGCCGTTTCCATGACGCCCAGCGCGGCTTTGGCTAGCGACGATGCCACAGGGGCCGATTCTGCCGAGCCTGCGCTGAGCGCCTCCGACGAGGAAAGCCAAGATGCTTCGGCTGACGAGGCATCCGTTGCGGAAGAACCTGTTGCACAAGAGGTTCCGGCGGATAATGCTGGCGCAAGCGTGGTCGCGCAACTACCCGCTGCAATCGAGCCCAGCTTTGCGGTTGCCGCATATGCCGATTTTAGTGATATCGCGACGCAATCCACGGTGTATATCGACTCTGTTGCCATCGTGGATGCAAAGGATAGAACGCTCTCGTACGCGTCGAGCCCCGCCGCAAAGGTTGGAGATACCATTCGTGTGGCTGCCTATCAGGAGGATGATTACGGCGACGATGAGGAAATAACGTCCTCCGAGTATGCTCAGTTGCGCTACCAGTGGTATGTCGGTTCGAACCAATACTCTACCTCGTCTTATACCGCGATTGAGAATGCTACGTCGCGCGAGCTGAAAATCGCCGCCGACCTCGCCGGAAAATACGTGTATTGCCGCGTATTCTATGGAAGCAACTATAAGAATACCGATTCCTTGGCAAAGGCTATTGAGGCGAATTCCACGACTCCCGAGACTCCTCAAACCGAGGAGCAAAAAACGCTTGCCAAGATAGTGGCAAAAGCGAAATCGGTTACTTACAACAACGGATGGCGCCCCAACCCCACCTACGGCACCGATTCCAATATTTGCGATATGCTTGCCGCCAAAATTAAGGAATGGGGCGGCTATGCGGGTGAAGATTGGTCTGGCGTTCGTGTATCGCTGAAGAAGGTTGAATACAATAGCACCGACCCTAAGCAACTTGGCGGCATTTCGCCTGAAGGCGACATAACGTATTTCTTCTTGTCTCCGGCAGATAAAACCACCAATTCCGACTATTCGATTCTTCGTCAATTTAAGCCCACGTATACACTGACGCTTGGCGATGCCTCGGTCGATTACGCAGCCGACAGCTATTCAACGTTCGGCTGGGATAATGGCAAGGTGCAGTCGTATCTCGACGAGTTACTTTCGAGCGCCGATGTGCCTGGCTCTTTGACGTCGGGAGTCGCCTCGGCCGAAACTTCGAGCGAATCGCTTCCTTCGGTGCTGTATGCGAATGGCAAGAAGGTTGCCGAAGTTGCGTGGTTGTCGAGTAATTCGTCTGCCGCGAAGGTCTCATCGTCCTGTGACGATAGCTACAACACGGTGTATTCCGTCGCGTACGTTCATGGAAATACGCAGCAGAGCGCCACGTTGACTGCGCGGGCCACGCTTGTGGTGCCCGGTTATGGAAACGCCCCGTCTACGAGTCTTTCCAAAGATTACGCCGTATCGGTTTCCAAGAAGTCTGATGCGCAAATTGCTGCGGAAAAGAAAGAGCTCGAGGACGCTCTTGCCAAAATTACGCTGACCGATTATTCCACGAAGGAAACCGTCGACCCGTCTGCCGTGGAAGCCGATTTTACGTTGCCGCGCGTAGGCAAAATTGGCGCAGGCAATGCCAAAATCTCGTATTCCTCGAGCAATTCCGATGTGGCAAAGGTCAACGGATATCGCGTGTATGTGACGCGCGATATCGAGGGCGGAACGAATCAGGCCACCATCACCGCCACTCTGACGCGTGATGGCATTACCGCGACGCGCGACATTGCTATCGACATCAAGCCGATTGACGAGGCTGAAATCGATGCCGCCGTCTCGTTCATGGAGAGCGTGAAGGCCGGTTACCGCAATGCTCTGCTTGGCGATAACGCATCGCCCGACAGCGTGGACAAAAATCTGTCGCCATTCCGTGAGGCGTCTCAGGCCGAGGACGGTTCAATTACGTACTCGCGTGCGTATGAAAACGATACCAACAACGGCATTCGCGCGGTCGATTTGCCCGGCTACGATTCGATGGCTGGAACGAATTGGCGCACCTATAAATCGAGCGACCCAAGCATTATCTCCGATGAAATGCTGCGCCTGAAGCGACCTTCCGCCGATGCGCTGGTTACGGTTACGAGCAACCTAACGTACGAGAAGTACGAATCGCTCGCCAAGGCGCACCCTGAAAACGCCAAGCTCCAGAGCTTGGTTAACCAGGAAGTAACCGCGACCTATCGCGTCGTGGACACGACCGACCATAGCGACCCGAAAATCGCAGTTTCGTTCGAGCTGGTTGGCGAAGACGCCGATGGGTTCTCGCAAATTTGGTCTGACAGCACTCAGCAAATTGCTTACGGTTCTACCGCCGATGCCTTGATTGAGCAGGCGCTTGATGTAGCCGGCTTCGAACATACTTCATACTATGCCCCGGATTTCTACATGCTGTCCGACGTTACGTCGCCCGATGGCGTGAAGCTTGGTTGGAATTTCGACACCAAGAAATACTGGCAGCTGTTTGTGAACGGCCAAGCGGCATCGGAATATGCCAACCATGTTTCGCTCAACGCGGGCGATTCCGTGGTTCTGTATTATTCCGCTGACGGGGCGTCGCTTGAAGACCTGGATACGGCAAACGTATCGGTGAGCATGAGCTTCATCGGCCCCGATGTCAACGGCAACACCGCAGTGTGGATGAACAATGCCAAGGCGAAAATGCCGAATGGATCTACCGTTGCGGATCTCACCGAAAGCTTGCTGAGCGAAGCGAAGCAAAACGGTTCGGTAGACGATTACCTTATTACGGGCCCCTCGTTCTACCTATCGAGCATTACTCATGCGGGTGTTACGTATGAGTGGAACAACCCGGTTCAGGGCAGCTATTGGCAGTTGTTCATTAACGGCGCTTCGTCTGACAAGGGCGCCGACGGCGTTCAGCTGAAGGCCGGAATGAGCGTCCAATGGATCTATTCTGGTTGGGACTACAATCCTTCCGATGATGTGATTGTCGACCCGGGCGCGGCGCGTCCCAATTACGACGCAGATTGGAACGGTTTCGGCAACGGCGGCAACAGTACGCTGGTGAATGTGCCCACTCCGGGCGATGCTGCCGATTTGAAGTGGTCGGTGAATTTGGCTACTGAATCGGATAAATGGGTTTCCATCGGCGATCCGATTATTGTGAACGGCGAGATGTTCGTAACGTCGGACTCTGAGCTCATTAGAATCGATGCCAATGGCGCTATTGTGGGACGTGTGAAGAAGGGCGGTACGACCAGCTACTTCTCGCGTCCGGTATATGCCGATGGTTTGATTATCTGTGCTTCCGACGACGGAACCATTGCGGCGTTTACGGCCGACACGCTTACGTGCGTGTGGAAGACGAAGCCTTTGGCTGCTTCCGAAAAGGGTCGTTACCAGGCTAATTCGACCATGACGGTTGCCAATGGATGCGTGTATGCCGAATTTGTTGCCGGAGCGGGCGCAACGGGGCAAGCGAGCGCGGGCGCTATGGTGTGCGTTGATATTGCGACCGGCGCCGTGAAGTGGCAGAACGCCACGGTGAAGGGCACAGACGACTTCGGAGCAGGTTATTATTGGGCTGGCGCATGCGCCTCGGGCAACGACCTTGTTATTGGCGACGAATCGGGCGAGGTGAAGCTGGTTGATGGTTCGACTGGCGAGGTGAAATCCTCTGCGGCTCTTGTTGCCGCGAACGGCTCCCTTGTTCCATGTCGCGCTACCATCGTTTCCGCTGGCATCGAAAACGGCAAAGAGACATTCTTGGCTGTAGGTCGAGAGCCTGCAACCTTGTTCAAGGTTGTTCGCGACGGTGGTTCTCTGCAAGTGGTTTCGTCGGTAGAGTTTGGCGGAACGTCTACCTCTACGCCCGCCATTGCGAATGGCAAGGCGTTTATTGGCGGCAACGACTCGAGCAAAGTTGGGCAATTGGCGGTAATCGATTTGGCTACTATGTCGGTTGAGGATGTCGTCAAGACCGAAAAATATGCCGAAGTGAAGGCGTCCCCGCTGGCTTCTGTTCAGGGTGACGACACGTATGTGTACTTCACCGCCAATAAGAGGCCGGGCGAGCTGTACCGCTATAGTGTGAACGACAAGTCGGTTACTTCAATCTATACGCCGTCGGGCAGCAATGCGAATTACTGTACGGCAAGTGTTATTGCCGATGCCGATGGCAATCTGTATTACAGCAACGATTCGGGTACCGTGTTTGCGCTGCAGGGCGTTGAAGGGTGTAAGGTGACGCTGAATTTTGGCGACGACACGAAGGTCGCAACGCCCGCCAAGGGCAAGAAAATGACGCGGCCGAACGACCCCGAGCGTGATGGCTACACTTTCACCGGTTGGTACACCGATGAAGCTTGCACTCAGGCCTATAACTTCGACACCCCTGTGACCGCAGCGTTTACGCTGTATGCCGGCTGGAAACAGAACCCCGTTGTTGTGCCAGGCGGCGATGACAACGGTTCCGGCACCAACAGTGGCGCCAACAATGGCAATGGCGCCAATAATGGTGGCGGCAATGGCTCGAACGGCAACGGCGGCTCCAAGGGTGCCGGTGCTTCGAATGCCGGTTCGGTTGCCCCTTCGGCCACGCCGATTTCGGCTGCTTCCAACGAGGCTGCCGGCGATAGCGCCGATGCGAATGCGAAGTCTGACGAATCTGCCTCCAGCAAGGATGAAAAGTCTTCTTTCGACAAGGCTACGGCGCGTTCTTCTTCTAAGGCCGAAAACGATGCTGCCACCAAATCGGCGGCTGCTGTAGACGACGGCGCATCTTCAACTGAGAGCGCTCCCATTTGGCCTTACATTGTTTTGGCGGTCGGCGTTGCTGGTCTTGCTGCCGCCACTGTGTGGTTTGTCGTCGCCCGTCGCAAGCGCGATAGGGATGAGTAGCGAAGCATGTCTGACGAAATGAAACCCACTTCGGAAGATACGAAAATCATGGCGGGGAACGCTCCTCGCCATGATTCGGCGGAAGCGGCGGCCCTTACCGTGGGGTCGCCGTCTTCGTCTTCCTCATTCCAAACGGCACGTTCGGGCTCGGCGTCGAAGCACGCATCGCTCTCTTTGGCGACGCGTGCGGGCATCACGGCTCTCGCGGTGGTGTCGGTGCTGTTCATCGGCGCTTCGGCATTCGCTTTGACGAATGGCTTTGGCCTTCCGGGCGACTCTCCTATTGTTAAGGCCGCGGAAAGCGTCGGAATCGTGCGCTCGGCCGATGTTGAGGCCGCATCTGCCGAGGGCTCCGACCAGGCGAAAGCCGACAAGGATGAAGCGTCGAACGAAGCCAATGCCGCCGATAAGGAATCCGAAGACAAGAAAGACGCGTCGAGTGACGCCTCTGGAAGCGACGAATCGAAATCGAAGGGCGATGGATCATCGTCTGACAACTCGGACTCCAGTGGATCTTCCGATTCAGGCTCGGGCCCCTCTTCGTCTTCGAACGCCGATTCAGGCTCGAGCTCCTCTTCCTCGGGCGCCTCTTCGAGCTCGTCGGGCTCTTCAGGCTCGAGTTCTTCGGCGGGTGGATCTTCGCAACCGGGCACTTCCGCACCTGCCGGCACGGTAACCGTGTATGTTTCCGTATCGAGCTCTGCGGTGGGCAACCCCGTTTCGGGCGGCGGAACCTTCACGTTCAACCAAGGTGCGACGGTCTACGATGCCCTGTGCGCGTGCGGCCTTTCGATGAACGCATCGAACACGGGTTACGGCATATACGTAAGTGCCATTGGCGGCCTTGCCGAAAAAGAGCACGGCGGACACAGCGGCTGGATGTACTCAGTTAACGGCGCCGTTCCCATGACGGCGTGCAGCAATTATGTGCTCTTAAATGGCGATTCCGTTTCCTGGTATTACGTGACAGGTTAGTATGACCAACGTTTTCCATACATATCACCCTGCAGTGGCGTTCGTCTTTTTGGCGAGCGCCCTTGCGCTGTCTATGGCGTGTCTGCATCCCGTGTTTACGGCCTTGTCGCTCGCGGGTGCCCTTGCGTGTTCGTGCGTGTGCCGAGGCGGTCGCGCCACGCTGCTGTCTCTTCGGTGGATTGTTCCGTTGTGCCTGGTCGTTGCCGCAGCGAACCCGTTTTTCGTTGCATCGGGCTCAACCGAGCTGTTCCGCATAGGGCAGCGCGCCATCTATGCCGAAGCGCTTTTGTACGGCCTGTGCTCGGGCGGCATGTTCGCGTCGGTGTTTCTGTGGTTCGCGTCGTATTCCTCCTGCATGGATTCCGAAAACTCGCTCGCGCTGTTCGGAAACGCCGCGCCCGTCGTTACGCTCATGGTCTCGCAGGTTTTGCGTTTGGTGCCGCAATTCGTTTCGCGCGGCCGCGCCATCGCCGACGTGCAAGACGGCATGAGCGCCGCGGCGCCCCGCACGAAGAAAGATGCCGCGCAGGGACGCATGCGCATCGTGAGCGTGCTCATGGGGTGGGGCATGGAAGACGCCCTGGAGCGAAGCTGCGCCATGCGCGCATGCGGCTACGATTGCGGTGCGCGGCGCACGACATATGCTCGTTTTCGCCTGGGCGCATCTGACACCGCGGTGCTTGCTGCGGTGGCCGCCCTCGCGCTTGCAAGCGCGGTGTGCGCGTGGCTGGCGTTTTCTGGCTTCTCGTTTTATCCCGTGGTCGCGGGCGTCGCGCCGTTTTGGCTGTATCTTCCCTATGCGCTGCTTATGTTGGTGCCTCCGGCGTTGTGGCTGCGCGATTGGTTGCAATGGAGGTCGTGCGAATGACGAACGAACACAATACCGCGCCCGCCGTGGAAACGCGTGGGCTTGCGTTCGCATACCCTGCGGGCAGCGGCGAGCCCGCGTTTGAGATTTCGTGGCCCGACCTGCGCATTGATCAAGGCGCTTTTTGCGTCGTGGTGGGTTCGACGGGTTCGGGCAAAACCACGCTCTTGCGCTCGTTGAAGCCCGAGCTTGTGCCTGCGGGCGCATATCGCGGCTGGGCACGCGTTTTGGGCCGTGTTGCAAGTGGGGAAGGCGTGCGGGGCGAGCAAGCGTTTACGGCGCTTGAGTCGGCGCAGTCGATTGGCTTCGTGATGCAAGATCCCGCCGCGCAAATCGTATGCGACACGGTATGGCATGAGCTTGCGTTCGGGCTTGAAAACGTCGGCATGCCGCAAAATGAAATGCGCAGGCGTGTGGCCGAAGTCGCGCACTTCTTTGGCATTGAACCATGGGTGCGCAAGAAAACTGAAGACCTCTCGGGAGGCCAGAAGCAAATCGTGAACCTGGCCAGCGTACTGGCATTGCGTCCGCGCGTGCTGCTGCTCGACGAGCCCACGGCGCAGCTCGATCCGAATGCCGTGAAGCAGTTCTTGTTCCTTCTGGGCCGCGTGAATCGCGAGCTTGGCATTACCGTGGTCGTCGCGACGCATTCCCCTGAAGATGTTGAGGCGTATGCGACGCAGCGCATCGATTTAGATGCGTCGGGCGCTCCTGCGCCGCGCGAATTGGCAGAAGCGGCCCTTGCGCCCCGTTGGGAAGCGCGTGCGGCGGCATGTGCGCATGCCGATGCGGCGATTCGCGTTCGCGATGCACATTTTCGCTTCGACCGCCGCGAGCCGTGGGTGCTGCGCGGCATCGATTTGAATATCGCGCGCGGTTGCGTGCATGCGCTCGTGGGCGGCAACGGCTGCGGTAAGACCACGCTTCTGCGCTGCCTGGCGGGCGTGTTGAAGCCGCAACGCGGCCATATCGACAACGCTCTAAGGTATTCCCAGGCCTTGCTTCCCCAAGATCCGAAGGCGCTGTTTGTATGCGATTCGGTGCGCGAGGAGCTTATGGAGTGGTCGACTCGCTGCGGCTATGGGCAGCGTGAAGCCGTAGCTATGGCGCGGCGCTTCGGGCTTGAAAGCTTGGGAGTGCGCCACCCGTATGACCTTTCGGGCGGCCAGCAGCAAAAACTTGCGCTTGCGAAGCTTCTGCTCGCGAACCCCGAGGTGCTCTTTCTCGATGAGCCCACCAAGGGACTCGACCCGGCGTCGTGCGCCGATTTCTCCCGAACGGTGCGCGAGCTTGCCGATGAGGGCAAAACGATCGTTTTCGTGACGCACGATCTTGATTTCGCGCTCGTCACGGCCGATTTCGTGTCGATGCCCTTCGATGGCGAAATAGCGTGCACCGAACCTGTTCAGGCGTTCTTTGCAAACAACATCGTCTATCGCCCGAACGCCGAAAGCCGCCTTTTCGGCGAAATTGCGGCAGAAGGCGGGCGTGCATAATGGGAGCGGCACACGGGAATGCCGGCGTTCACACTCGCATCGCGGCCGAAATCGTCGCCATTTTCGCCACGCCTGTTGTGTTGGCGGTGTGCGCCATCGCGAATTTCGAGCAGACCGCCTTGCTCACGCTCGTCGTGGTGCTTGCGAGCATAGGTGTCTTTTTCGCGAGCTACGAGGCGTCGCGCCCCCGTCTGAGCGACATCATGCCCACGGTAGTGTTGGCCGCCCTTGCCGCAGCGGGCCGCATCCTGTTCGCGCCCATTCCCGATTTCAAACCGGTGAGCGCCATCGCGATTATCGCCGGCGTCGCATTCGGGCGTAAAAGCGGGTTCATGGTGGGTGCTTTAGCGGCGCTCGCTTCGAATTTCTTCTTCGGCCAAGGCCCGTGGACGCCGTGGCAAATGTATGCCTGGGGCTTGGTTGGCTATGGGGCCGGGTTGCTCGCGATGGTGCCTGCAAAGCGGCGGGCGGTGGAGTCGAAGGGCTCTTGCTGGGCTCGTAGCGGGGAAGCGCACGGCATCGTGAGCGATTCAGCGTACCCTGTTGCGCCTGATGAAGAAACCGAAAGTGCCCTCTCATTGCCGTCTCGAGTGCGCATTGAGAAGGAAAACCGCGCCTTGGCCACTCGCCGCCTGATCGATGCGCATCCCACCATCGTGTACGCATACGGTTTTCTGGCTTGCCTCGGGTACGGCTTCATTCTGAATGCGTGGAGCATCTTGAGCTTCTTCCACGCTCAGGCGTCAGGATGGGCGGGCATCTTGGCGGTGTATGCGACGGCCCTGCCTTTCGATATCGTGCATGGCGTAGCGACGGTTGTGTTCTTGCTCGCTTTGTATGGCCCGTGGCGTCGCAAGCTCGAGCGCGTGCGCAGGAAGTTCGGTTTGGCGTAGGAGCAGGCAATGCGGCGAATGCTCGCCACCGAAGCTCATGGCCGCCTTGCCTTGGCGTGCAAGGTGAGGCGCGTCCACGCGCCCCGTTTTCGAACGGGACTCTGAATATTCTTCTGTAATATGCATTTTCTTGAATATGCTGTTATGACGTGCCTTCTTTCCTACATTCGTGCTTTAGTGTGCTAAACTGCCCGAATTATTGCCCCGTATGGAAAGAAGGAATTACCCATGTCTTCTGAACAAGAAGCCATGAGCTTTGAGACCGAGGGCCTGTACGTTTCGGAATCGGAACGTCAGGGTTGGTGGTCAATCGCTCGCATTTGGATTGGCAACGGCTTCAATGTCTCTACGCTTATTACTGGTGCCGCGCTCGGCGCGGGCCTCACGTTGTTCGATAGTTTCTTGGCTGCGTTTATCGGCTTCGGCATTATCGTTGCCTATATGAGTTTCGTGGCTATGGAATCGGCCGATGTGGGACTTCCCACGGCGCCCCTTTCCACGGCGGCGCTCGGCAAGAAGGGCGGACGCTACATCGTTGGCTTCATCATGGGCGTGTCGCTCGTGGGCTGGTTCGGCGTGCAGGCGGCCGTGTGCGGCGCGTCGTTCTCGGTCGCTTTCGCCGACCTTACGGGCTTCGAGATTCCTGTATGGATTTCCGCTGTCGTGCTTGGCGCGCTTATGCTCGCATCCGCGATTTACGGCTTCGATGGCGTGAAGTGGGTGAACACGGTTTCTGCTGTGCTGCTGTTCGTCATTTGCGTGTACGGCTTGGGCATTTCTATCGCGGGTACTGGCGCCGATTCCATTTTCAACTATGTGCCCGTCGAGGGCATGGGTTTGGCTGCTGGCATTAGCGTCTCCGTCGGCCTGTTTGCCGTAGGCGGTGCTAGCGTGGGAGACTTCACCCGTTACGCGAAAGACCGCAAAGCGGCCGTGGTTTCGAGCGTCGTTGGCGTGTGGCCGGTGAACATCCTTGTGCTCATGATGGGCGCTGTGCTCGCTATCGCCGTTCCTGAATCGGGCGGCGACATCACTATCGTGCTTTCGAGCATGGGCTTGGCACTTATTTCCGTGGTCGCCATCGTGGCTTCCACGTGGGCCGTAAACGTTGGTAACGCCTATTCCGCCGGTTTGGCATTTACGGCCATGGCGGGCAAGGGCGAGGAATCGTACAAGCTCACCACGATGATCGCCGGTATTGTCGGCCTCGTCGCCGCTGCTGTGGGCATCATGGATTACTTCACCACGTTTCTTACGTTCCTTTCGGCCATGGTCCCCGCGCTCGCTGGCACCATGATTGCCGACTACTTCTTCATTCGCAAAGGCCGCCCCGAGAACTTCAAGCCTCTCGAGGGCATCTCGGCGCCGGGCGTCGTGAGCTTCGCGGTGGGCGCCGTGTTTGCCATGGTGACGGGCGGCACGTTCGTGGGCACGCCGCTCGAAATGCTCGATTTCCCGCTGTTTATTGGACCTGTGAACGGCATTGTCGTTTCCATGATTTTGTACGTGATTATCTACAAAGCCATGAAGTTGCCTGCATTTGACGGTTCTATCGTGCTTTTCACGAAGAAGTCGGCTGAATAGGGTAGTCTGGAACTACTACGCTACAAGCCGCTCGCAAGGGCGGCTTTGCTTTAATCGGGGTGCCCCGCGGGGGCACCTGAAGGTAAGCGGCATATGTCGCAAAGTACCCTGCCGCGTGCGGCGGGGCTGAACTAGGAAGGGGGCTCGCGTGAGGAAAATCGGAATCGAAGATATCGACGACATCGCGCTTGGCTCATCGCTTTTGGGTTCGGGTGGCGGCGGCGATCCATATATGGGTCGCTTGGAGGCCATCGCAGCCGTGAAGAAGTATGGTCCGGTCGAGCTGCTTGACATTGACGAAGTGCCTGACACCTGGACCGTCGCGCCTATTTGCGGCGTCGGCGCTCCGAGCGTGTCGCTCGAGAAAGGCACGAACGGAGTCGAGTATCCCAAGGTTCGCGCCATGATGGAGCGCATACTTGGCCGCAAGCTCGATGCGTTTTTGCTTTCCGAGGCGGGCGGCATGAACTCCATGGTGCCTATTTCCGCCGCCGCTCGAGCGGGCCTGCCGCTCATTAACGCCGACGGCATGGGCCGCGCGTTTCCGGGCATTCAGCAAGACACGTTCACGCTGAACGGCGTGTCCACCAACCCCTTCATCATTGCCGATGAAAAGGGCAACTGCACGGTGCTCACGACCATCAACAACGACTGGACCGAGGAAATCGGCCGTGAAATCACCACCGCATGCGGCGGCCAGGTGACTACGCTCGCATCTCCCATGAGCGGCGAGAAAATGAAGACGAGCGTCGTCGTTGGCACAGTCGATTACGCGCAGAAGCTCGGCCGCATCATTCGTACGGCGACCGACGCCGACAATCCCGAGCAGTTCTTCCTCGGCGAAAGCGGGGCCTTCCGCTTCTTCAAGGGTAAAATCACCGACGTGCTGCGCGAAACGCGCGACGGCTTCAACTTCGGCCGCGTGACGCTTGAAGGCATCGGTGAAGACAAGGGCAAGAAAGCCGTGGTCGAGTTCCAGAACGAGAACATCTACGCCGAGGTCGACGGCGAAATCGTGGCTACGGTGCCCGATCTTATTTGTCTGGTCGATTCTGAGACGTTCGTGCCCATTACCACCGAGAACCTGAAATACGGCAAGCGCGCCCTCGTCGTTGGTCTGCCGTGCGATGCCGCATGGCGCACGCCTCGCGGCTTAGAACTCGCCGGCCCCGCGTGGTTCGGCTTGAAAGACGTCGAATATCGCCCCGTTGAGGAGCGTTACGCCGAGTTTTCGAAGGAGGAGAGCCATGCGTAAAATCGGCATTTCCGATATCGAAGACATCGCTTTGGGCGCAGCGCTTTTGGGCGCGGGCGGCGGCGGCGACCCCTACATTGGCAAGTTGCTCGCCATTGGTGCCGTGAAGGAATGCGGTGAGGTGTCGCTCATCGACGTCGACGAGCTTTCTGACGACGACGTCGTTGTTCCCGTTGCAAGCGTGGGTGCTCCGACGATTCTCACCGAGAAGGGCGTGGGTTCCAACGAGTTCACCAAGCTTATCGATATGGTGGGTTCCTACTACGGCAAGAAAATCACGGCCATCATGCCCATCGAGGCTGGCGGCGTGAACTCCATGTTGCCCATCGCCGCGGCAGCGCGCCTGGGCCTTCCCATGGTCGACGTCGACGGCATGGGTCGCGCGTTCCCCGAAATTCAAATGGTCACGTTCACCATTGGCGGTGTGTCGGCAAGCCCCATGCTCTTCATTGATGAAAAGGGCAACATGGGTCTTATGGAGACCATCAACAACAAATGGGTCGAGAACATTTGCCGTGCCGGCTGCACCGCATGCGGCGGCAGCGTGGTGTCGACCGAGTACGTCATGACTGCCTCGCAGGTGCGCGAGTTCGGCGTGCGCGGCATCGTCACGCGCAGCCAGGAACTGGGCCGTGCGATTCGCGGCATCAAGAACTGCCCCGAGAATATGACGCCCGAAGAATACTTCTTCGACTACACCGGCGGCTTCCGCCTGTTCAAGGGCAAGATTGCCGACGTGCTGCGCGAGACCCGCGGCGGCTTCAACTTCGGCAAGGTCGTGCTCGAGGGCATCGGCGAAGACAAGGGCGGCCATGCGGAAGTCGATTTCCAGAATGAGAACCTGTGTGCGACGGTGAACGGCGAAATTCTTGCCACGACGCCCGACCTCATTTGCTTGGTCGACACCGAAACGTTCACGCCCGTGCCCACCGACGCGTTGAAGTACGGCAAGCGCGTGCTGGTCGTTGGCCTTCCGTGCTACCACTTGTGGCGCACCGAGAAGGGCATTGAGCTGGTGGGACCGCGCTATTTCGGTCTGAATACCGATTACATCCCTGTCGAAGAGAGATGTAAGGGGTAGCGAATCCCGCCCGCGTATTCGATGCCGAGGGTTCCGCAAAACGCGGCGCGCCTAACGCTCGCTTTGCTCGCTTTGCGTTGCGCCTCGTTTTCTCAGTTTTTGAATAAAGAAGAGTGAGAAAAACGAAGTTTTGCTCCACCCTCGCCACCGAATACGCTGCATGTTTATTGTCCGTAGGCCGCCCCTCGCGCCGCGCCTGTTTCGAAGCTTCGCATTTCTCAATCTTCTTTTTCTAGAATTGGAAATGCGAGGAGCGACGCATAGCGAGCAAAGCGAGCGGTAGGAGCTCCGCGCTTCGCGAACAGGCGCGGCGCGAGGGGCGGCCGGGCAGCAACGTTGAATGCAACTTGAAGAAAGTTGAGGAGATATGTACAAACTTGGCATTGATGTCGGCGGCACCAACACCGACGCCGTTTTGATCGACGAGAATCTGAAGGTTGTCGCCGCGGTGAAGAATCCCACCTCGGGCGATATCTACGAAGGCATCATGGGCGCGGTTGACGCCGTGCTCGCCCAGGCGAACATCGATCGCAAACTCATCAAGCAGGCTATGCTCGGCACCACGCAGTGCACGAACGCCATCGTCGAGCGCAAGGGGTTGGCTCCTATTGCCATCCTGCGCATCGGCGCACCTGCTTCTGTGGGCATTCCTCCCATGGTCGATTGGTCCGACGATATTGCCGCGGTTGCCGTTGATACTGCCATTATTGGCGGCGGCTTTGAATTCGACGGCAAGCGTTTGGCCGACTTCGATGAGGCTGCATGCCGCGCCTTCTTCGAGGGCGTGAAGGGCAAGGTCGAATCGGTCGCCATTAGCTGCGTGTTCGCCGGCGTGCGCAACGATGACGAGCTCGCCGCCGCCGCGATTGCCCGCGAAGTGCTCGGCGACGATGTGCGCATTTCCATCTCGAGCGAGATTGGCTCCATGGGCTTGGTTGAGCGCGAAAACGCCACCATCTTGAACGCTGCGCTCCACCTGGTTGCTGAGCGCTTCACCGAGGGCTTTGCGAAGAGCTTGGCCGAGCGTGGCATTACTGAGGCCGACGTGTATCTGTCCCAGAACGACGGCACGCTCATGACTATTGATCACGCGCGCCGTTACCCGATTCTGACCATCGCATGCGGCCCCACGAACTCCATTCGCGGTGCAAGCTATCTGAGCCGCATGGATGACGCCATCGTCATTGACGTGGGCGGTACCACCACCGACCTGGGTGTTCTGCAGGCCGGCTTCCCGCGCGAGAGCGGCGTTGCCGTGACCATCGGCGGCGTGCGTACTAACTTCCGCATGCCCGACGTTATCTCCATCGGTTTGGGCGGCGGCTCCATCGTTCGCGAGCACGAAGACGGCACCGTGACCGTTGGCCCCGATTCCGTGGGCTATGAAATCACCAAGAAGGCGCTCGTGTTCGGCGGCGACACCCTTACCGCAACCGACATTGCGGTGCGCCTTGGCATGGCCGAAGTGGGCGATGCGAGCAAGGTCGCTCACATCGACGAGGAGTTTGCCAAGAAGGCCATGGCCGTTATGCGCGAGATGGTCGAAGAGGGCATCGATATGATGAAGGTGTCCAACGATGACATCGACGCCATTCTGGTGGGCGGCGGCTGCATCATTCTGCCGACCGATCTCGCTGGCACCGCGACCTGCGTGAAGCCCGAGTTCTCGGGATGCGCGAACGCGATCGGTTCCGCCATCTCGAAGGTGAGCGGCACCTATGAGGCGCTCGTCGATTATGACGAGACCCCTCGCGATCAGGCGCTCGAGGCCGCTCGCGCTGCCGCGATCGAGGCTGCTGTCGAGGCTGGCGCTGTGCGCGAAACCGTCGAGATCATCGATTCCGAAGACGTTCCGCTGCAGTATTACCCCGGTCATACCAACCGTGTGAAGGTGAAGGCTGCGGGCGATTTGAGCGCAGCTCTCTAAGCCGCAAGCCATTAAAAGCAAAGGCGCCGTCCCTGCGAGAGGGGCGGCGCCTTTTTCGTGCGGCACAAACGCGTGGCACGTGATGTGGTGAAGTGGGGTCGGCTTAAGGAAGCTGCGGAATTTCGAGCATCTTTTGTTTGAGCTCGGCCTCGATGCGGCGCATCTCCACTTCGGCCTCGGCGCGCTTCTGGCGGCCTTCGGCCTGAATTTGCAGCACCTCGTCGAACGTCTTGATAAGCGTTTCGTTAGTCTGCTTCAGCGTTTCGATATCGACGATGCCGCGCTCCGATTCTTTCGCCACCTCGACGGTGGAGGAGTGCAGCATCTCGGAATTCTTCTTCAGCAAATCGTTCGTCATGTTGGTGACGGCGGTTTGTGCGCGCACGGCCTCTTGTGAATTCGCGATGCCGAGCGCCAGAACCATCTGGCTTTTCCACAGTGGAATGGTATTCACGATGGTGGTTTGGATTTTCTCGACCAACGTGATTTCATTGTTTTGCACGAGACGAATCTGCGGTGCGGTTTGCATGGCGATGGTGCGCGTGAGGTCGAGGTCGGAAAGCTTCTTCTCGAAGCGCGTGCACATGGCGTCGAGGTCTTGTGCGGCTTGCGCGTCTTCAGCGCGACCCGTGGCTTTCGCCTTGTCCACGAGTTCCTTCAGCTCGACTTCGCGCACTTCAGCGAGTTTTTTCTTGCCGGCCAGAATGTACATGGTGAGCTCTTTGAAGTAGGCAAGATTGAGCTCATACATCTTGTCGAGCGTGGCGGCGTCTTTCATAAGGGTCATCTGGTGGCCCTGCAGCGCTTTCACGATTTTGTCGACGTTGGCCTCGGCCTTGTCGTAGCGGGCGCGCAGCGATTCGATTTTGTTGGCGCCTTTCTTGAAGAAGCCGAACAGGCCCTTCTCCTCGGTCGCATCGAAGCTGCGCAGCTCGGTCACGGCATCGCTAAGAAGGCCACCGACCTCGCCTAAGTCTTTCGTTCGCACGCTTTCGAGCGCTGTGTCGCTGAAATCGGCCATTTTCTTTTGGGCGCCGGCGCCGTACTGCAGAACCATCGCGGTGTCGCGCACGTTGATCTGCTGCGAGAAGCTTTCTACCATCTTCTTCTCTTCTTCGGTCAGCATGCTGTCGTCGAGCTTTGCGGGTACTTCGGCGGCATCGCTCGCGGGAGCTAGGGCGTCGCCGCTCGTGTTAGCGAGCGTGGGCACCGGCGCGGCATCGAGCGTCGGCGCGAGCGTGAGCTCGACGGTGGGGGTTTCGGTTTTGACGTCGGTCATGGTTGTGCCTTTCTTTGAGACTCGCGCGCCCCTAGAGGGGGCTATTCGCTCTTTTGCTTATCGAACGGGCTTTCTACCAGGCCTTCCTGTGCAAGCACGGTATGCAGCACCGAAATGTCTGAGGAAACGTCGATTGCCATATCGCGGAACACCGAATCGAGCAGCTTCTCGAATGCGACGTTCAGGCTGTCGAGCGCGCCTTCGATCTCGCGTTTCGACTGCGAGATGGTTTCGCTTTGGATAGGCTGCGCGTCCAGGTCGCGGTAGGCATCAAGAAGTTTGACCGTGGTTGGCAGGTAGTAATCCATCAAATGGTCCAGGTCGTCGATGACTTCGGGCCGCTCGGCCGCGCGATCGAAAATCGTACGTACCACGTGTTCGATCTGGTCGATCTTCTTGCTGAATTCCGGGTTTGGAATTGCCTTGTTGCTCTCGCGAATTTGCGCGATATAGGCATTTCCACGTGCGAGCAAGGCTTGCGTTTCGGCGTCAAGCTGCGAATGCTCGCTTTGCGTGAGCGCTCGCTGCTGTTTCTTTTCGAGCGCCTTGCCGCGTGCCTGGCGGTATTGCTGATAGGCGTCGTTGGTAAGCGCCAGGAAGTTTTCGCCGTCGCCGAGTGCCGCCTGCTTGAAAAGCCCGTGCGAGAGCATCGCCTTCACGTTTTGGCGCACGCTTTCGGTTGTATCGGCGGTGCTGGCCGCGATTTCGTCGAGGTAGCAGAAATCGCGCAGGCCAATGGCGTCGCGGTAGCGCTCGAAGCGGTTTACGAGGTTCAGGCGTTTAATGCCCATCGCGAACAGAGCGCCGCCTGCGACCGTCGCCGCAGCAAGAATACTTCCCACAAGAATTGAGCCCGCGCTAATCATGAAGCCCGCGCCAATCGTGAAAATTGTGCCAGCGAGGCCCGGTACGCCCAAAACAACGCCCCAACCGACGAGCGCGATGCCAACGCTGCGTTGCCCGCTGGGGTTCGCGTAAATCGTTGCCATCTGTTCTTCGCGACGCTTCTTGGCCTGTGCGAGGGCATATTGTTCCCGGCCTCGTCGAATACCATCCGATGCAGAGCTTAGGCTGCGCGCGATTCCCTCGGCGGCGATGCCGATGCTTTTTTCGATGGTTGACTGAAGATTGCTGAAATCTTGCGAGTCCACGGCGTTTTGCACCGCATTGAAAATCTGGTCGCCGATGTTTTTGGAAGAAGCCATAGCTGCCTCTCTGGAAGCGAATAATGCGTACGTGTTCGTACTTGTTTCTTACGCCGATTCTATCGCAAGAAGGTAACGGTGACGTAACCAACTTGGCGGTGCGTGACGATGCCGTAACCAAACCGGTGCAGCGCGTTGCGCGGCATCGCACTCGAACCATGCAGGTTCCGATGCATTTTGCTTTCACGATTGCGTGTTGGGTTGCGTTGTTCGGTCGCTGTTTTCGCCCCGATTCCCGATTGCATCATGCGATGCGGCACATTTCTGCGACGCGGTATTCGCCTGGGCAACTTGGCTTTTGAGCGAAGAACGGTTGTCTGCGTGCTTTTGATGCGCTGTTCATGGTTATTATAGGAGCATTGTTGTGCATGCTTAAAAGACTGGGAAGGGCCCAAGGTATATGACCGCATCGAATTCGCTTGCGACGCCTCCAAAAAAGAAACTCCCGCTGCTGCTTAAGATATATGCGGTTGCGCTTATCGCGCTCTCGGTAATCTCGATTCCGATTGCGGCGATTTTGGGCTTCTACCTGCCGTCGCTTACTAGTGATGCCGGAACGCCGATCGACACGACGACCCTCGTTATCGCCATAGTTCAAATCGCTCTTACGGGCGTTGGCGCGATTATGTCCATTGTTTTGGGCGTGCGCATGCTTCGCGACCGCCGTCGCGGTGCGCGCATTGCGGCTGAAATTCTCGTAGCGATCAACGTCGCCGTTATGGTGTGCGAGGTCATGCTTTCGGGCTTGCATGGCCCGGGCCTCTATGAAGTGCTGCATTTGGTGTTCCTCGTCGCCCTGTTGTCGTATATCGACCCCTCTCTTTCGGAAGAGCGCCGCCTTCAGCGCAAGCTGGCCGACCTTGAGACGCGCGAGCGTGCCGAAGATGGAACCCTCGGCCGCGACGAGACGGGCAAAGGCTATATCGAGCTGAACTTCTTCAACTTGTTCTGGATTTTCGTGGTGTGCTGCGTACTCGGTTTGATTATCGAGGTCGTCTATCACATGGCCGTTGTTGAACCGGGCGTCTACCAAGACCGTGCGGGTCTTCTGTATGGACCGTTTTCGCCGATCTACGGTATTGGGGCGGTGCTCATGACCATTGCGCTCAATCGTTTCCATAAAGCCAATTTCCTCGTGATTTTTTTGGTGAGTGCCGTCATCGGCGGCGCGTTCGAGTACTTGGTGAGCTGGTTCTTCCAGTTCGCATTCGGCATTATGGCCTGGGATTATACGGGCACGTTCCTCTCTATCGACGGCCGAACCAACGGCATGTTCATGGCCATGTGGGGCGTTTTGGGCTGCGTGTGGATCAAGCTGCTTTTGCCGCGCATGCTCAAGGTCGTGAATGCGATTCCCTGGAAATGGCGATACGGTCTTACCTCGGTGTGCGCCCTGCTCATGCTCGTCAACGCCGTTATGACCATGCTCGCGTTCGACTGTTGGTATCAGCGCGAGGCTGGAATGGAGCCGGTGAACGCCATGGAGCAATTCTTCGAGGAATATTACGGCAACGATTTCATGGCCGATCGCTTCCAGAGCATGACCATTGACCCGAGTCGCTCGACGCGTGTGACGCCCGTGGAACTCGGCCAGTAGGGGGATTGATGAAAATCGCGATTCTCTGCATTGGCAATCGCCTTATGCTTGACGACGGTGTGGGTCCGGCGGTGTACGACGCGCTTGAAGCGGGCTATCGTTTCGGCGACGATGTCGCGCTCTATGATGCAGGGTGCATGACTATGGATTTGTTGCCGCATGTGTGCAAAGCCGATTTCGTCGTCGTCGTTGATGCGGTAGACGGAACGGGCGAGCAGCCTGGCACGGTATTTCGTTTCGCCCCGGGCGACATCGCGGGCCACGGCGTCATGCAGTCGTTGCACGACATGCGCCTGTCCGATTTGCTCGCGTCTGCATCGCTTTTAGGCCACGAGGCCGATGGCGTGTGCTTCGGCATTCAGGTGGAGAACATGAGCCCTGCGAGCTTTATCGAGGGCCTCACGCCTCGGGTTCATGCGGCTTTGCCCCTGCTTGTCGATTCAGTGCTCGCCGAGCTTGTGCGTCTGGGCGTGCAATTCCATAACGCCGACGGCACTTCCTTTGTGCCGCCTTCGCCAAGCGACGCCGAGCGCGTTGATGCTATCGAGGCAATCGAGCCCGCGAAGCCTGCCGATTTCGGATTTTCGACCCGTAAGGAATAGATTGTGAGCAAACGCAACGAGGCGGCGCAGGGCGCGCCAGTCATCACGGAAGAGCAATATGCTGCCGAAGAGCGCCTTTTGCAGGGCGTGCCGCGCGTGAATATCGGCGCGCTGTTCATGCCGCCCATCTGGGGAGCAGCACATGGAATGTGGGCGACCATCATCTTCTATCCGTTGTGGATCGTGGCCGATACGTGTTTCGTGAACGCCATCGCCTTCCATACACCCGTGGCCATCGCGCTGGGCATTCTGGTATTCGCCATGCTTACGGCGGGAACGGTGGCGTTTTCCGTCGCCTCGCAGCCGTTCGCGCTCCATCGCGCCTTGAGCAGAGGGGCATCGAAGGAAACCTATCTGAAACGTCAAAAAATCTGGGCCGTTGCGAGCGTTGTCGTGGGACTTATCGCCATTGCGCTTGCGACGTATTACAACCTGTTCATGAACCCGAAGCTCGCAGGCTTGCTGGGGTAGGGCAGGGCATTCTGCCTCGCTCAACTCGGCAAGCTCGATTATGGGATTGTTTGCCGCGCGCGCCATGTGGTTGTGGCGTGCGCGGCATTGCTTTGCATTGGGGCCCATCGTGCCATTGGCATGTGCGTCAGTTGTCCCACCCGGCATAGGCCCGCGCTGAAACCCCCTGCGTTCAAGTGGGCTCTTTTTTCAAAGTTGAACGCAGCGAGGTGAGCGCATAGTGAGCCGAAGGCGAACGATAGCGAACCGTGGTTCCGCGCGGGCCTATGCTGGGCGGGACAACGTCGGTTTGGGCGATGTTGAAAGCCGATTCTCGCACGCGTCGCTCGCCATCATTTTCCGTAAATTCGCGCAAGGGGGGTTACGTGCGTGCGGGTGGGTGTGTATACTGACAAGCGTCCTTTAAGACGGTACAGAGAGACCGGCAAGGCACGCGATAGGCACCGATCGTGAACATAATGGTGCCCACGGAAGCCTTAGCCTGCCCTGGCCAAGGCATTTTTTTTGCCCTGGTGGGCCGGCAGCACGGGTCAGCTGTACGCACTCAGTCAAAGAGAGGAGAGTGTGTATGAAAGACGCCTACCAGGTGAAATCGATCGTGATGGATGAGTCCGAGATCGAGCGATCGCTTACGCGCATCGCGCACCAAATTCTGGAGGCGAACCACGGCGCGCATGAAATTGTGCTCGTGGGCATCGTCACCCGCGGCGACGTTTTGGCCAAGCGCTTGGCCGACAAGATTGCCGAAATCGAAGGTGAGCAGCCGCCTTTGGGAAGCTTGGACATCAGCTTCTATCGCGACGACTTCCTGACCTACCTTTCCCCCGAAGTGCACGGCACGCACATCCCGTTTTCGCTTGACGGCAAAACCGTCGTGCTTATAGACGACGTGCTCTATACCGGTCGCACCATCCGCGCCGCGCTCGACGCCCTCATGGATTTGGGCCGTCCTGCCTCCATCCAACTTGCGGTGCTCGTTGACCGTGGCCACCGCGAGCTTCCCATCCGCGCCGACTACGTGGGTAAAAACGTGCCCTCGTCGCGCGACGAGAACGTCCGCCTGTTCCTCGAAGAGGTCGACGGAACATCTGCGGTTGAAATTCTGGATATGAAGCCGGGCGACCGCGCGCATGCGGCGCCGCTGGGGGGTGAATAAGTCGTATGGCTTTCGAACACAAGCATCTCATCGACATCAATGAGTATTCCGATACCGACATCATGACGATTCTCGAGACGGCCAAAACGCTGTCCGAGATCAATCAGCGCAAGATCAAGAAGGTCCCCACGCTCAAGGGCCTCACGGTCGTGAACATGTTCAACGAGCCTTCCACGCGCACGCGCTCGTCGTTTGAGCTGGCAGAGAAGCGCCTTTCTTGCGACAGCCTGAATTTTGGCGGCTCCTCCACGAGCTCCGTGAAGGGCGAGAGCCTCATCGATACGGTGGAAACGCTCAACGCGTACAAGATCGACATGATCATCGTTCGCGACAAGCATGCGGGCGCACCGCGCATCATTTCCGAGCATACGCCGGCAAGCGTCGTTGACGCGGGCGACGGCAAGCACCAGCATCCTACGCAGGCGCTGCTCGACCTGTACACCATCTGGGAGCACAAACACGACTTCAACGGCCTGAAGGTCGGCATCGTGGGCGACATCGGACACTCTCGCGTGTGCGGCTCGCTCATTCCCGCACTGAAAATCATGGGTGCCGAAGTCACCGTTGTCGGTCCCGCCACGCTTATGCCGGCATGCCCCGAGGTGCTGGGCGCCGACCATGTGACGCCGTATCTCGACGATGTTTTGCCCGAGTTCGATGTGGTGTACATGCTGCGCATCCAACGCGAACGCCTCGAGGGCGCGCCGTTCCCGAGCCTTCGTGAATACCATGAGCTGTTCGGCCTCACGAAGAAGCGCGAGCATCTCATGCGTCCCGACGCCATCGTGTGCCACCCGGGTCCCATCAACCGCGGCGTGGAATTCGACAGCTACATGGCCGACCACCCCGAGCGCTCGGTCATTCTCGAACAGGTCTATGCGGGCATCTGCGTGCGCATGGCCGTGCTGTATCTGCTTTTGGGAGGTGCCGAATAATGGCAATGCTGCTTAAGAACGCCCGCGTTATCGATCCCCAGGTTGAGCTCGACTGCGTGTGCGACGTGTTGGTCGAAGATGGCAAAATCGCCCAGGTGGGCGAGGGCATTGCCGCCGAAGGCGCCGAGGTGAAAGACCTTACGGGCAAGGTACTCGTGCCCGGCCTTGTCGACATGCATGTGCATCTGCGCGAACCCGGCTATGAGTTCAAAGAAGACATCGCGAGCGGCACGCGCGCGGCTGCCCATGGCGGCTTCACGGGCGTTTGCTCTATGCCCAATACCGATCCCGTTGCCGACGATGGCGCGGTTATCGAATACGTGAAGAGCCGCGCTGCCGAGGTTGGCAAGTGCCGCGTGTACCCGTCGGGCGCCATCACCCACGGTCTGAAGGGCGAGATCATCGCCGAGATGGGCGACATGGTAGCCCATGGCGCCGTTGCCTTCACCGATGACGGCAAGGGCGTGCAGGACGCCGGCATGATGCGTCGCGCCATGGATTACGGCAAGATGTTCGGCAAGGTTTTCATGGCGCACTGCCAAGATAACGGCCTTGTCGCCGACGGCCAGGTCAACGAGGGCGTCGTTTCCACGCGCCTTGGCATGCTCGGCTGGCCAGCTGCAGGCGAGGAGCTCGAAATCGCTCGCGACATCCAGCTGTGCGAGCTCACGGGCTGCCCGTTGCACATTCAGCACATCACCACGGCCAAGGGCCTCGAGATGGTTCGCAAGGCCAAGGAATCCGGCCTGCCCGTGACCTGCGAGGTTACGCCGCATCACCTCTTCCTTACCGAAGATGCGCTGACCGATGCCTATGAAACCAACTTGAAGGTGAACCCGCCGCTGCGTACCGCCGCCGATGCCGCCGCTCTTATCGAGGGCGTTAAAGATGGCACGGTCGACGCTATCGTCACCGACCATGCGCCGCATGCTGCATGGGAGAAGGCTCGCGAATTCGAGCTCGCGCCCTTTGGCATGACGGGCCTCGAGACGAGCCTTGGCCTGGTGCTTACGAACCTCGTTGAGCCGGGCATCATCGACCTGTCCGACATGGTCGACCTCATGGCTGTTGCTCCGCGCGATATTCTTGGCCTGGAGCCGGTGAAGATCGCCGAGGGCAGCGTCGCTGACATCACCGTGTTCGACCCGAGCGTCGAATGGACCGTGGCCGTCGACGACTTCTGCTCGAAGGCGCACAATTCCGGCTTCGTCGGATGCGCGCTCAAGGGCCGCGCGACCGACGTGTTCGTCGGTGGCGAAGCAACGCTTTGCGACGGCGCTATCGTCGAATAGCAAACATGTGCGCGGGCGGAATCGTGGCTCGCTCGCGTATGATATATCGGGCAAAGGCGCGCATGCGCCTTTGCCCTCGTCTGTATTATGAAGTGAAGGGTTTTCCATGTGTGAATGCGAAGCGCATAACGGCACCCCGGCGTTTGAGGAGCGCGCATGCGTAGTCTCGAACGAGAACCTGGGTCCACGCCTGTATAAAATCACGCTGGCCGCTCCGAAAACCGCTGCGGCCATTCGTCCCGGCCAGTTCGTTCACATGCTGCTGCCGGGCTTCGGCGCCCATATTCTGCGCCGTCCGTTCTCGGTGTATGCCGCCAAGGGCGACAACGTCGAAATCATCTACCAAACGGTGGGCGAGGGCACGGCGTATTTGACCGAGGTTGAGACGGGCGCCGTATGCTCGCTTATCTCGCCTTTGGGCCGTGGTTGGCAGCCGAGCGAGGGCAAAAGCCTCATCGTGGGCGGTGGCGTGGGCGCCGCGCCTTTGTTCATGTTCACCGAGCAGCTCGTGCGCGAAGGCCGTGAGGTCGAAGTTGTGCTTGGTGCCCAAACTGCCAGCATGATGGTGACGCGTGACGACTATGCGAGCCTGTTGGGCCGCGATCCCATTGTGGCTACCGACGACGGCTCCCTTGGTTACGCGGGTTTTTGCACCGAACCTGTGCGCGAAGAGCTTGCGCGCGGCGACTATTCCGCAGTGTATTGCTGCGGCCCCACTCCGCTCATGCGTGCAGTTGCGGCTATCGCCGAAGAGGCGGGCGTGCCGTGCTGGGTTTCGATGGAAAAGCGCATGGCGTGCGGCGTAGGCGCATGCCTTTCGTGCGTGGTTGAAACGCAGGCGGGTAAGCGCCGCTCGTGCGTTGACGGCCCGGTGTTCAACGCGAAGGAGCTGGTGTGGTAATGGCCGTGAATATGCAGGTGAACCTGGGTGGCCTCGTTATGGCCAACCCCGTGACCGATGCGAGCGGCACGTTTGCCGCCGGTCGTGAATATTCCGACTTCGTGAACGTTGCAGGAATGGGCGCGGTCACCACCAAGGGCGTTTCGCTCAATGGTTGGGAAGGCAATGAATCGCCGCGCATCGCCGAGACCCCCTCGGGCATGCTCAATTCCATCGGTTTGCAAAACCCCGGCGTGAAGCACTTGTGCGAGGTCGATTTGCCGTGGCTTAAGAGCCAGGGCGTGCCGGCGATCGTGAACGTGTCGGGCCACAGCCTTGAAGAATACGTTTCCGTGGTCGAGGCGCTTGAAGAGGACGGTCAGGCCGACGCGTACGAGATCAATATCTCGTGTCCGAACGTTGACGCCGGCGGCCTTACGTTCGGAACGCATGTGCCTAGCGTCGAACGCGTGGTTTCTGCATGCCGCGAGGCTGCCACTAAGCCCATGATCGTGAAGCTCACCCCGAACGTGACCGACATCACCGAAATCGCGAAGGCCGCCGAAGCTTCCGGCGCCGATGCCATTTCGCTTATCAACACGCTTTTGGGCATGGCAATCGATGCCCGCACGCGCAAGCCCGTGCTCGCTCGCGTGGTGGGCGGCCTTTCCGGCCCCGCTGTGAAACCTGTTGCTTTGCGCATGGTGTGGCAGTGCCACAACGCGGTGAAGGTTCCCATTTTGGGCATGGGCGGCATTTCCACTGCAACCGACGCGGTGGAATTCATGCTCGCCGGCGCTACCGCCGTGGCCGTTGGCACCGCGAACTTCACCAATCCCCATGCGGTCGACGAGGTTATCGCCGGCATTGAGGCATATTGTGAAGAGCAAGGCGTCGCAGACGTGAACGATTTGATTGGAGGGCTGCAATGTTAGCAGCATTTGAAAGCATTCCCCGCGCCGAGCGCGTTATCGTCGCGCTCGACTGCCCCCGTGCCAAGGCGCTCGATCTTGCCGTTGCATTGCAGGGCAAGGCCAAGTGGCTCAAGATCGGCATGACGCTGTATTACTCCGAAGGTCCTGCCATCGTCGAGATCTTCAAGCTTTTGGGCTATAAGGTGTTTCTCGACCTGAAGTGCCATGACATTCCGCACCAGGTCGCAGGCGCTGCCGCATCGGCCGTCGAGGCGGGCGCCGACATGATCACCATGCATGCCGTGGGCGGCGTTCCCATGATGGAAGCCGCGCAGGCCGCCGTCGACAACACCGGCTGCGACACCGCGACGCTGGCCATCACGGTTCTTACGAGCATGGATGCTGCAACCCTCGCCGCCACAGGTGTCACGCGCGAACTCACCGATCAGGTGAAGACGCTCGCCTCGTGCGCGGCCGAGGCCGGCCTTTCGGGCGTTGTCGCTTCTCCGCAGGAAGCCGCTATGCTTCGCGAGCTGCTCGGCCCCGATGCCCTTATCGTCACTCCGGGCGTGCGCCCTGCGGGCGCCGATTTGGGCGACCAGAGCCGTGTTGCGACCCCGAAGGCCGCATTCGATGCGGGCGCTTCCCATATCGTGATAGGCCGCCCCATTACCCAGGCTGCCGACCCCGTCGCAGCGTTCGAAGCCATCGTTGCCGAGCTCTAAGTTTTCGTTTACCTGTGCATTTTGCGATTTAATTCACGAAATGCACAGGTCAGAGCCTAATATGTTGCCATTTCATAGAGAAAAGCGCAGTATTCGAATAATGCAGAACCGAATTCTTGAATAAGCGGTTTGATGTGCTATTATGCCGAATCGCCGTCATCGAAGACGGGTTTTTACTGAAGGAGTGAACAACGTATGGCTATCCCACAATTGAGTGCTGAAGAGCGTCAGGCCGCGCTGGAAAAGGCTAAGGCTGCCCGTATTAAGCGTGCGCAGGTTCGTGACGACCTCAAAAATGGAAAGCTGTCGCTGCAGGACGTTCTCGCTATGAAAGACGATCCTATCGTTGGTCGCATGAAGGTCTCCACGCTCATCGAAACGCTTCCCGGTTATGGCAAGGCCAAGGCTGAGAAAATCATGGGCGAACTCAAGATCGCCGAAAGCCGTCGCCTCAAGGGTCTTGGCGAGCGCCAGGAAGCAGCTTTGCTCGAGCGCCTCGCGTAATTCGATTTGAAGAAGGTCTGTGGCATGCAGCGCAAGGGCAACTTGTTTGTTTTGTCCGGGCCGTCTGGCGCGGGCAAGGGTACGCTGGTCAAGAGGGTTCTTGAGCGCGTGCCCGATGCGTGGCTGTCGGTTTCCGACACCACGCGCTCTCCGCGTGAGGGCGAAATCGACGGAGTGCATTACTTCTTCGTCGACGATGCCGAGTTCGACCAGCTGGTCGAAACGGGCGGTTTTCTCGAGTGGGCTCGTGTCCACGAGAATCGTTATGGAACGCCTCGCGCTCGCGTCGAAGAGCACATGGCCAAGGGCGGCCAAGTGCTTCTCGAGATTGACGTGCAGGGCGGTTTCCAGATTCGCGAGCAAATTCCCGAGGCCCATCTCGTGTTCATCGAGCCTCCGTCGCTCGAAGTGCTCGAAAGCCGGCTTCGTGGCCGCGGCACCGACTCCGAAGAAAGCATTGCCGTGCGTATGAAGAACGCGCGGGTGGAGCTTTCGCATAAAATGGAGTATGATAAGCAATTCGTGAACGATGATCTCGAAGCATGTACCGATGAATTGGTCGCATACATCGAGAGCCAAGCTAAGATGTGCGAGGAATAGCAAATGAGCATTATCGACCCTGAAATCGACGTCCTGCTCGACGAAACCGACAACGACCGCTTCCTGCTGTGCGCTCTGGCGTCCAAGCGCGCCCACGATATCAACGACATGATGCGTGGCCAGCGCGATCGCGCCATCCAACTTTCCAGCGCTGTCGAAATCGCCAAGGCGAATCACGTGAAGCCGCTTTCCATGGCTTTCGCTGAAATCGCTCGCGGTGAGGTTTCCTTCGATCCCGAGACGATCGATATCAAAGAGCACTAAGCGTTTATGCGCATAAGCGCACCTGCGCACCGGGCCCTCTTCCGTTGAAGAGGGCCTTTCGTTTGCCTGGGATGCCCTTGTGCATCCCAGCCCAACAAGAGACGAGAGAAAGCGACTCCGATGCATTTTCAGCGAATCACGCTCGTGCATTACCATGAGCTTGGCCTGAAGGGCCATAACCGTGCCACGTTCGAGAAGCGCCTTATGCGCAATTTGGAAGTGCTGCTCGAAGATGCGCCCGTGCATGAAATCACGCGCATTTCCGGCCGCGTGCTCGTGGTTTACGATGCGGCTGCGGGCGCCGACGCTCCCGCGAAGGCTGCGCAGCTTATCGCGCGCGTTCCCGGCGTTGCCCGCGTAAGCTGCGGCTTTGCGAGCGAGCGCAATATGGACGATATTTGCGAGGCGGCGCATCAGGCACTCGGCGAAGCGGGCGATTTCTGCACGTGGAAGGTCGTCGGTCGCAGGAATCACACCGATTTCCCCATCGATTCTATGCAGATCAACCAAATCGTGGGCGAGCATCTATGCGGGCTTTTCCCCGATAAAAAGGTGAAGATGAAGGGCGCCGACGTCGAAGTGCATGTCGAGGTCGTGCAGGGCATGGCATATGTGTACGCGCAAACCATGCGCGGCGTGGGCGGTTTGCCGGTCGGTACGGCTGGCAAAGTGGTGTGCCTGCTTTCTTCGGGCATCGATTCGCCCGTTGCCATGTGGCGCATGGCTCGCCGCGGTGCGACGTGCATCGCGGTGCATTTCTCTGGACGCCCCCAAACGGCTTCGACGTCTGAATATCTGTCCGATGATATTTGCCGCGTGCTTGAGGAATTCGGCGGCGTGGCGCGCATGTATGTGGTGCCCTTCGGCGATTACCAGCGCGAAATCGCCATGCGTGTGCCTCCCGCGTTGCGTATTGTCATCTATCGTCGCTTTATGATGCGCATCGCTGAGCGCATTGCGCGTCGTGAGGGCGCAAAGGCGCTGGTCACGGGCGAGAGCCTGGGTCAGGTTGCGTCGCAGACGCTCGATAACCTTGCCGCGACGAGCGATTCGGTGAAGATGCAGATCTTCCGTCCGCTTATCGGCTGCGACAAGCTCGAGATTATCGAAGACGCCAAAAAGCTCGGCACGTTCGAGATTTCGAGCCAAGATGCGCCCGACTGCTGCACGCTGTTTATGCCGCGCGCGCCCGAGACGCACGCGAAGCTGCGTGATGTATATGACGCGGAAGCCGATTTGATTTTCGACGAGTGGTCCGATGAAATCATGGACGCGCTCGAGGTGCACGATTACCGTTGCCCCCAATCGTATTTCGGCAAGAAGGCGAAGGAAAACTAGCTCGCCACATTCGGGACGATGCGTTTTGCCCGATGGGCGATAACGAAACGGCATCAAATATAAATACCCTGCAGAATTGGCCCTTGCGTCCATTTTAATTGAACACTGTGTTGTATTTTAATTAACGCATTGTTCAATTAACCATGAATGAATTGGATTGCAAGGGCCCTATGACTGAAATGACTGCGGCGCAAAGCCGGAATTTGCATGTTGGAATCGATATCGGATCGACTACGGTGAAGGCCGTCGTGCTCGATGCCGATACGAACGAAGAGCTTTTTGGCGTGTATCGTCGCCACGGCTCTCAGCAGATTCAAGCAACGTTGCGGGTGCTTGATGAAATCGTTGCGCGCTTTCCTCTCTCCCATATTCGCTGCGCTTTGTGCGGATCGGGCTCGGAGGACATCGCGCGCGGCATCGGCGCTCCTTTCATTCAAGAGGTTGTTGCGGGCGCTACGGCGGTTCGCGCGCTGTATCCGCAGGCGAATTGCACTATCGAGCTTGGCGGGCAAGACGCGAAGATGATTTTCTTCCGCCACGATGAATCTGGCGTGCAGGAACTCGGCGACATGCGCATGAATGGCAGCTGCGCAGGCGGCACGGGCGCGTTTATCGACGAGGTCGCCGAGGTTTTAAGTATTCCCGTCGAGCAATTCAACGAATACGCCGAGGCGGGCATGCGCACCTATGACATTTCGGGTCGATGCGGCGTGTATGCCAAAACCGATATTCAGCCGCTTCTAAACAATGGCGTCTCAAAGTGCGATTTGGCGCTTTCAACATTTCATGCCATTGCCAAACAAACACTTGGCGGTTTGGCTCAGGGGCTCGATGTGAGGGCGCCTATTGTGTTCATGGGCGGGCCGCTCACGTTCAATCCTCGTCTCATCGGCGTCTTTAAGGAGCGCTTGGGCCTTTCAGACGACCAGGCTCTCATTCCCGATCATCCTGAAACCATGGTCGCGCGAGGCGCGGCGCTCTCGCTTTCCGATTTGTTTGCCGCAGAAGACGCGAGCCTTTGCATCGAGCATGCTCGCGTCGCGCTTTCTGAGCTCGAAAGTTCATTTGAGGCGCAGCCTACCGATGCGCCGCTGTTCGCGAATGCGGAAGAGAAGGCCGATTTCGAGGCGCGCCATGGAAAGCTTGCGGAATGCGGCGGCGTTGCTCGTGCGCGTGAACTCTGCGACTCGAATCGCTCGCTGCGCGTGTGGCTTGGCATTGATTCGGGCAGTACTACGACCAAGCTCGCCCTTGTCGCAGACGACGGCGAGGTCATTGATAGTTTTTATGCGTCCAACGAAGGCGAGCCGCTCGCTATTGCCCGCGATGCCCTTATCGCTTTGCGCGATCGATACGCTTCGGCGGGCATTCAACTCGATATCGCGGGCGTGGGCGTGACTGGCTACGGAGAAGATTTGTTCGCGAGCGCATTATCGGCCGATTGCCATACGGTCGAGACGGTCGCCCATGCGCGTGCCGCGCGCGCGTTCGTTCCCGATGCGAGCTTCATTCTCGACATTGGCGGTCAGGATATGAAGGCCATGTGGGTCGAAGACGGCATCGTGCGCGACATCGTGGTGAATGAGGCCTGCTCGAGCGGCTGTGGGTCGTTTCTCGAGAACTTCGCGCAATCGCTCGGCATTCAAACGAGCGATATTGCGCAGGCAGCATTTCGAAGCGAGCATCCCGCGCATTTGGGCAGCCGCTGCACCGTGTTTATGAACAGCTCTATTGTGAGCGAGCAAAAAAATGGGCGTACCCCCGACGATATCATGGCGGGCTTGTGCCGATCGATTATTGAAAACGTGTTCACGAAGGTCATTCGCGTTTCAAACCTCGACTCGCTTGGCGATCGCATTGTGGTGCAGGGCGGCACGTTCGCCAACGACGCCGTGCTGCGGGCGCTTGAGGTGTATGTGGGGCGCAATGTGGTGCGTGCGCCGTACCCGGGCCTTATGGGCGCAATTGGCTGTGCGCTTATCGCACACGATCGCAGCACGGGGGAGAAAAGCTCGTTTATTGGGCTTGACGCCCTTGATGGTTTCGCGTTCACGACGCAGGCCAACGTTCCCTGTGACAAGTGCGCGAATCGGTGTGCGCGCACGGTGGTGTCGTTTTCTGACGGTCGCGCGTTTGTGACGGGGAATCGATGCGCGCGCGGGGAGATATCCACGCCAGCATTTGAATCGCATGCTGCAGGGGCGGTATGCAAGAGGGTCGCCACGCCCGTGAACCTGTTTGCGGTGCGCCAGCGCCTTCTGTTTAAAGAATGGCCCACGCGCCCGCTGTGCACGAAACGCCATATAACCGTGGGCCTGCCTCGCGTGTTGGCCCTGTGGGACACTGCGCCGTTTTGGACGACGCTTTTGCGCGCGCTGGGCTTCGATGTGGAGCTTTCGAGCTTGAGCACGCGGAAAATGTACGAAGACGGTTTGCCCTCGGTCACGTCTGACACGGTATGCTTCCCGGCGAAGGTCGTGCATGGACATGTGCGCCAGCTCGCTCGCATGAGGGTCGATCGCATCTTCATGCCCATCATCACGACGGTGCCAACCGAGAATCGTGCCGAAACGAGCGTCTCGATGTGCGCCGTGGTGAAGGGTTACCCCATGGTGGTCAAAAGCAGCGACGACCCGGCACGCACGTGGAACGTGCCGTTCGACACGCCGCTATTCCATTGGTTTTCAACGGCCGATCGCGATCGCCAATTGTGCGCGTATCTGCGCGAGACATTCGACATCGACGAAGATATGGCGCGCGAGGCAATTCGCATGGCAGATGATGCCCAGAAGAGCTTCAAGCGCGAGCTTGTCGAGCGGGGCGCCGCCACTCTCGATGCCGCTCGCGAGGCGGGCGCCTATGCGGTTGTGCTTGCGAGCCGACCCTACCACAACGATCCGCTCGTGAACCATCGCCTTCCTGAGCTGTTCTGCAAATTGGGCATTTCGGTTTTGCCGCCCGATGCGGTGCCGCATATCGAGGACGTCGATTTGTCGGCGAGTTTGATTGATGTGGTAAATAACTTCCATGCCCGTATGCTTGCGAGCGCCGTGCTCGCCGCCGAAAGCCCGAATTTGGAATACGTTCAGCTCGTAAGCTTCGGTTGCGGGCACGATGCCTACCTCAGTGACGAAATCGTGCGCCTGATGCGCGAGCGCTCGGGAGGCACGAAAACGCCGCTTATATTGAAAACCGACGAAAGCGATGCCTCGGGGCCGTTGCGCATTCGCGTGCGCTCGTTCGTCGAGACCGTTGATGCTCGCCGCGAGCGCGCGTCGGCCCCTGCGACGCCGCATGAACTGCCCGACCCATACCCGCGGAAGTTCACGCGTGCCGATCGACGCGAGAAGGTCATTCTGGTGCCGAACACCTCGCACGCGTTCTGTAGGCTCATGAGCTCGGTGTTTTGCAAACAGGGCGTGCGTGCCGTTCCTCTCGATTTGGGCCGCGAACGTGCTATCGAGCTTGGCAAGCGATACGTGCACAACGACATATGCTTCCCGGCCCAAATCGTAATCGGTGAAGCGCTCGCTGCGCTCGAAAGCGGTCAATACGACGATGCCGATGTCGCTATTGGCACGGGAAAATACATCGGCGATTGCCGCCTTACCCACTATGCGGCGCTGTTGCGCAAAGCGCTCGACGATGCGGGGTATGAGCATGTTCCCATTATCACGAACGACGATGCTGACGCGCATAATATCCATCCAGGCTTTCGCATGAATCTCGCGAGCGCGATTCGCATCGCCATGGGCCTGCCCATGATTGACGCGCTCGAGGCGCTCTTGCGCCGCATTCGCCCCTATGAGCTTGAGCCGGGCGCTGCTGATGCGGCATTTGAGGCGGGCATCGACGCGATTATGGAAGGCATCGAGCGTCATGGCGTTGCTGGCGCGAAGCGTGGGTTCAAACATGCGATTTCGCTTATGAACAACGTGGAGTACGACCGAAGCAACCCGCGCCCGACGGTGCTCATCGTGGGCGAATACCTGCTCAACTTCCATCCTGGCGCCAATCGCGACATTGAGGCGTATCTTGAACGGAACGGCTTCGAGATTATCGAGGCGCGCATGACCGACGTGATTCGCAAAACGTATTTCTACCAAGATGCCCAGTCTCGTGAATTCCATGTGACCAGGCCCGCTGCGAACGTTGCCTTCAATCGCGTGGCAAACGCGCTTTTCGAGCATGCGCATGATGTGTGCGACCGCATTGGCAAAGCGCACCCGCTCTATGAGCCGCCATGCCGCATGGGCGATCTCGTGCAAGCGAGCGACCCAATCATCCATCACACCTTCGACGCCGGGGAAGGCGTGCTCATCGCCGCCGAGATTTTGCATCAGGCGCAGCATGGCTGCAATTCTTTCGTCATCTTGCAGCCGTTTGGCTGCCTTCCCAACCACGTCGTGGGGCGCGGCATCGTCAAGCAGCTCAAGGAACGCTATCCTCATGCGAATATTTTGCCGCTCGATTACGACCCCGATGTGAGCTTCGCCAATATCGAGAACAGGCTGCAAATGCTTGTGATGAGCGCTCGCGCTGGTCAGGCGGCGCATGGCGACTGCTCGAAGGAGGCATGTCGTGGCTAGGCCGAAAAAAGACACCGAACTATGCGCGGAACGACGCATTCTCGATGCGTTTTGGCATGTGCTCGAATCTACGCCGCTGCGTTGCGTTTCCGTTCGAACCGTCGCTCAGACGGCCGAAGTGAACCGCGGCACGTTCTATTACCACTTCAAAAGCGTCGACGCCCTTGTCGACAGGGCGATAGAAAGCGAGCTGCTCGAACGGCATTCCATCGTGCTGTTGATGTTCACTAAGAAGTGGTCCGAGTGATCACTGGGAAATGAGCACCGTGAGCACGAAAAATTGAGCAGTTTAAGCAAGAGGGCCGCGCCCCGGGGACCGGGGGCGCGGCCCTCGCCGTATGGTTTCCCCGGGCGGTTACCTTGGCGATCCCGCCCGGGAAGGATGGAGGAGATGACCGTGCCCCTGGACACAGTGAATGATATACGGTCGATGGATGCCGCCGGGCGCTCGAGGTCCGAAATCGCCCGAGTGCTCCACGTGAGCCGGAACACCGTGGCGAAGTACGCCGACATGGAGGACATGTCGCCCGCCGCGCCGATGCCCCAGAGGAGGGGCAGGCCCGCGCTCGAGGGCAACGAGGAATGGGTCATCGGCGTTCTCGAGGCCGACCTCGGGGCACCGAG
>NZ_QIBZ01000002.1 GCF_003725955.1 Slackia isoflavoniconvertens
TTCCGGGCTTGAGCCCTTCGCGGCGGCGAGTTCGGTATTATACGCGCCCCCGGCGACCCGGGGGCGGGAAACCCGCCCGCACACAGGATGCCGACAACTCCAGCGCGGTAAAGCGGAGGGGGGTCTCGGGCGGAGAGCGGCATCGGGCTGGCGTTTTGTCCCGCCCCGCGGCCCCGGCGTTTCGCCCCGGTCCATAGACATAACCGCCCCGGATGCCCGGCGCTTGCGCGACTCGACCCTCCGGGGCGGCCGGTTCAACTGCGTGTATTCAACTACCTATATATAAGTAGAAGGATTGGGCTCGCCTTCAGGCCAGGAGTCCTTCCGCCTTCATCATGCAAGCTACGCTTTCCCTATCGTTGGCGCTTCCTCATTCGCCTTCGTCAAACTTCTCACGAAGCGAATACCAGCCGTGATTGCTTTCAACGGCCAAGGGCACACCGAAAAGTTCCGTCATGCAATCGCCCGTAAGAAGCTCTTCCTTTTTGCCATCTGCATAAATCGCGGCGTCCTTAATAAGAAGCACGCGATCGATGGCGGGAATGATGTCTTCGGGATAATGCGTGACCAAAATGACCGATCGGCCCTCGGATGCCAGCTGGCGCATAACACCGCGCAGTTGATACATGCCTTCGGGGTCGAGGCCCGTGCATGGCTCGTCGAAAATGAGCGCCTGCGGGTCATGGATGAGCTCGCGTGCGACGAGCACGCGGCGCACTTGGCCCGTTGACATTGTCATAATGTCGCGATTGGCAAGTTCACTAATGCCCAAACGTTCAAGCTGCTCTTCGGCTTTTTTGAAATCGGCCTCGGTCGCATGAACATGACGCGGAATGCCGAGCGTGCCGAACAGGCCGCCGCACACGATATCGCGTGCAGGCAGGTGAACGCGCACCTGATCGTGCATCGTGTTGCTCACCACGCCGAAGCACGCCTTGATATCGGCGAGCGACGGTCGCTCTTGACCGCGGAAAATCACGGGCGGCACGTCGCGGTGCAGCGGCAGCACCTCACGAGTGAGCAGCTGGATAAAGGTCGACTTGCCGGCACCATTCGGACCGAGCAGCGCGATGTTCTCGCCTTCCGCAAGCTCAAAGTCGTCGACATGCAGAATGACCTTTTCCTTGCGACGCACCGTGGCATCGTGGATTTTGAACAACGGAGTTTCTTGCATTGCCACGAACTACCCCACGACCTCGGCGATGACCTCGACCTCAACAAGGGCGCCCTTGGGCAGCTTGTCGACTGCGACGCACGAACGGGCGGGCAGCGTTTCGCCGAACGATTCGGCATAAATCGCATTGAAGGCGGCAAAATCGTTGATGTCGTCGAGGAAGCAGGTGGTTTTCACCACGTGGTCGAAGTCGGTACCGGCAGCCTCGAGCAAAGCGCCGACGTTTTTCATGACCTGTCGGCTCTGCGCTTCGATGGTGTCGCCAGCCAACTCGCCCGTCTCGGGAACCAGGGCGATTTGGCCCGATGCGAACAGCAGGCCGTTCACGATATTGCCCTGGGCGTAAGGGCCAACGGCTGCAGGGGCGTTAGGGGTAGAAATGGTCTTCATTGAAAGCCTCCTTCTTTGTGGCTGTGTTGCGGCAACTCTACTACATATATATGTAGGTGTTGCTCAAGGCAGGTTCGCCGCGCCGCGAGGGCGGTCGAAAACGTCCCTTCCTTCACTCGACTCCAGCAATGACGACCAATCTGACGCGTATTTTCCCTATCATGCGTCCTTGCCGGAAGAATGCACGATGCGGATGAACGAGCAGCAGAAGGCCCTGGCCGTTACCGAAAACCGAATGCGCAAAGGGGCGCCGCGCTCCCTCGAACCTCGCGAGAATGCGCATACAATGTGAGCATCACGCAAGGTTTCATGCATGAATTCTTCCATTGTCGGCACAAATGAGTATACTGCTTTACTACGATAGAGTACGATATTATCAAGGAAGTAACCGACATGACCGAGATGCTCACGCTCGACGCTTTTGAAGAGGCATCTGCCAAAGTGCAGGAGGTCACGCAGAAGACGGGACTCATCGAAAGCCCTCACTTCAGCGCGCAAACCGGCAACAAGGTATTCTTCAAGCCCGAAAACATGCAGCGCACCGGCGCGTATAAGGTACGCGGCGCGTACTACAAGATTTCAACGCTGACCGATGAAGAGCGCGAGCGTGGCCTTATTACCGCTTCGGCGGGCAACCATGCGCAGGGCGTCGCTTTCGCCGCAAGCCGCTATGGCGCCAAGGCAACCATCGTCATGCCTACCACGACCCCGCTCATCAAGGTCGAGCGCACGCAGCACTACGGCGGCACCGCCGTTCTGCACGGCGACGTGTACGACGAGGCATGCGAATACGCCATGCAATTGGCCGAAGAAAACGGTTACACTTTCATCCATCCCTTCAACGACCCCGCAGTTGCCACGGGCCAAGGCACCATTGCCATGGAAATCGTGAAAGAGCTGCCGCTCGTTGACTACATTCTGGTTCCCATCGGTGGCGGCGGACTGGCCACGGGCGTATCTACGCTGGCCAAGCTGTTGAACCCGCATATCAAGGTCATTGGCGTCGAGCCCGCTAACGCAGCGTGCATGAAGGCTTCCTTGGAAGCTGGCCATGTGGTGAAGCTGCCGAGCGCGAACACCATCGCCGACGGCACCGCCGTGCTGGAGCCGGGCGACAAGATTTTCCCGTACATTCAGCAGAACCTCGACGATATCATCACCGTCGAAGACGACGAGCTCATCTCCGCCTTCCTCGACATGGTCGAGAATCACAAGATGATCGTCGAGAATTCCGGCCTGCTCACCGTGGCGGCCTTGAAGCACCTGTCCTTCACCGGCAAGAAGGTCGTTTCGATTCTGTCGGGCGGCAACATGGACGTTATCACCATGTCTTCCGTCATTCAGCACGGCCTCATCCAGCGCGACCGCGTGTTCACGGTTTCGACGCTTCTGCCCGATCGCCCCGGCGAGCTCGTTCGCGTTGCGCAAACCATCGCCAGCATGAACGGCAACGTCATTCGCCTCGACCACAACCAGTTCGTGAATACGAACCGCAATGAAGGCGTCGAACTGCGCGTGACCATCGAGGCCTACGGCACCGACCACAAAAACCAAATCGTTGCGGCACTTGAAGCCGCTGGCTTCCGCCCCAAGCTTATTCAGGCGCACCTGTAAGCGCCACTTCGGCACCCCACGGGTCTGCGCCTTATAAATCCCTTCGTCACTTAACCGGGCGTGCGTTCGCATGCCCGGAATTTGCGCCCTCGTGCGGCCGACGACCGGATGAAAGCGAGAGCGCTCCATGTCTGTAATCTAAAAGTGCCGCCATGCGGCCAACCACAGAAAGGGAGCCTCCCATGACCGGAATGCCCAACCATGTAAAGTATCAACGCGGATATTTCATGCCGCCCGAGCCGTGCTTCGACTGGGCGAAGAAGGAATACATCGAGAAAGCCCCGAAGTGGGTGAGCGTTGACCTTCGCGACGGCAACCAGGCACTCATCATTCCTATGAGCCTCGAGCAGAAGCTGGAATACTTCAAGAAGCTCGTCGAGATCGGATTCAAGGAAATCGAGATCGGCTTCCCCGCTGCCAGCGAAACCGAATTTGAGCTGGCCCGTACGCTCATCGAGAACGACATGATTCCCGAAGACGTCACCATTCAGGTGCTCACCCAGGCACGCGAGCACATTATCAAGAAGACATTCGACGCCCTCGAGGGCTGCAAGACTCCCGTCATCATTCACGTATACAACTCCACGAGTCTCGCGCAGCGCGAACAGGTATTCAAGCGCGACAAAGAGCAGATTAAGGAAATCGCTCTGACCGGCGCTAAGCTGCTGAAGGAGCTCACCGACGAAGCCGGCCACGACAACTACCGCTTCGAGTACTCGCCCGAAAGCTTCACCGGCACCGAGCCCGAGTACGCACTCGAGGTATGCAACGCCGTTCTGGACGTATGGCAGCCGACCCCCGACCGCAAGGCCATCATCAACCTGCCCGCGACGGTCGAAATGAGCCTGCCGCATGTGTTCGCACAGCAGGTCGAGTACATGAGCAAGAATCTGAAGTACCGCGACGCCGTTGAGCTGTCGCTGCATTGCCACAACGACCGCGGCACGGGCGTTGCCGAAACCGAGCTGGGCATTCTGGCTGGCGCCGACCGCGTTGAGGGCACCCTGTTCGGCAATGGCGAGCGCACGGGCAACACCGACCTGATCACCGTCGCCATGAACATGTTCGCCCATGGCGTTGACCCGCAGCTGAACTTCGCCAACATGCCCGAGCTAGTCGAGCTGTACGAGCGCGTGACCAACATGAAGGTTGAGCCGCGCCGCCCCTACGCTGGCCAGCTCGTGTTCGCCGCCTTCTCGGGCAGCCATCAGGACGCTATCGCTAAGGGCCTGAAGTGGCGCGAGGAGCATGACCCCGAGCATTGGACCACGCCGTACCTGCCGATCGACCCCACCGATGTGGGCCGCCATTACGAAACCGACGTCATTCGCATCAACAGCCAGTCTGGCAAGGGTGGCATCGGCTACATTCTGGAGCAGAACTTCGGTTACGTGCTGCCCCCGAAGATGCGCGAAGAGCTGAGCTACGCCTCTAAGGACGTTTCCGACCACACGCATGCCGAGCTGTCTCCTGAAGAAGTGAATCGCATCTTCCACGAGAACTATGTGAACCACGAAGGCCGCATTGAACTCATGGACTTCCACTTCACGCATGCCGAGAACAACAAGGCATTCAAGGCGTTCGTGACCGTGAAGATTGATGGCGACGAGCAGGACGTAATCGGCAACGGCAACGGTCGCCTCGACTCGGTGTGCAACGCCATGGAGAAGCTGGGGCTGAAGGCGCATATCGCGAGCTACAGCGAACACGCCATGACCGGCGGCTCCGACAGCTCGGCTATGGCCTACGTGGGCGTCGAGGACCCGAACGGCAAAATTGTTTGGGGCGCAGGCGAGCATCACGACATTATTACCGCATCCATCAAGGGCCTCATTTCTGCCCTGAACCGCATGTAGCACCATTCGGGGCCGGGACGTACTCCCCGGCCCCACGTTGAGGGGCGAGCGCGCTTCCTCGGGATCAACGCTTCAAACGCCCCGAGGCGTATGCACCGCCCCTCAACACTCATTTACTTATTGCCACTAGCCATCCTTAAGGGGGATTCCATATGGGCATGACCATGACCCAGAAAATTTTGGCGGCGCACGCCGGGCTCGATTCCGTAGTGCCCGGCCAGCTGATCGAGGCGAACATCGACCTCGCGCTCGCCAACGACATCACCGGACCGGTAGCCATTCGTGAGCTGAAGAAGGCCGACATGGACAAGGTGTTCGACCGCACGAAGGTCGCCCTTGTTATGGACCACTTCGCCCCGAACAAAGACATCAAGAGCGCCGAGCAGTGCAAGGAGTGCCGCGATTTCGCACGCAAGCACGACATTGTGAACTTCTTCGACGTGGGCCGCATGGGCGTTGAGCACGCGCTGCTTCCCGAACAGGGCATCGTCGCTTCTGGCGACGTGATTATTGGCGCTGACAGCCACACCTGTACCTATGGTGCACTGGGCGCGTTCTCGACGGGCGTGGGCTCCACCGACTGCGCAGCGGGCATCGCTACGGGCAAGGCCTGGTTCCGCGTGCCTTCCGCCATCAAGTTCAACCTCACGGGCAAGCTGAGCCCTTGGGTTTCGGGCAAAGACGTGATTCTGTACATCATCGGCATGATTGGCGTTGACGGTGCCCTGTACCAGAGTATGGAGTTCCAGGGCGAGGGCATTGCATCGCTTTCCATGGACGACCGCTTCAGCATTGCGAATATGGCTATTGAGGCCGGCGCGAAAAACGGAATTTTCCCCGTCGATGAGAAGACGATTGAATACATGAAGGGCCGCGCGCAGCATGAGCCGGTCGTGTTTGCCGCCGACGACGACGCCGAATATGAGCGCGTGATCGACATCGACCTTTCCACCGTTTCTTCCACGGTCGCAGCGCCCCACCTGCCCGAAAATACCAAGCCCGTCACCGAATTCGCCGACGTGAAAATCGACCAGGCGGTTATTGGCTCGTGCACGAACGGCCGCATCGAAGACATGCGCATTGCTGCCGAGATTCTGAAGGGCCGCAAAGTCGCCGACGGCGTGCGCGCCATCGTAATGCCCGCAACGCAGGAAGTCGAACTGCAGTGCATTCGCGAAGGCCTGGCTGAAATCTTCATTGAGGCAGGCGCGATTATTTCCACGCCGACCTGTGGTCCGTGCTTGGGTGGCCACATGGGGATTCTGGCCGCGGGCGAACGCGCGATTTCAACCACGAACCGCAACTTCGTAGGCCGCATGGGCCACGTGGAGTCGGAAGTGTATCTGTCTAGCCCTGCCGTTGCAGCCGCATCGGCCATCACGGGCTATATCACCGACCCGGCCTCTCTGTAGGTCAGGCGGCCTGAAGGCCGTTTAGCTTTGCTCGAACCACGTTGACGAAGCAGGTCGACCAAAAGTCAGCGAGAGCGAGCCCGGCGCCGAAGATTCGGCCGAATGGTTGAGCGACGCGTACTTCGGTACGCGAGCTCGGCCAGTCGGGCGAAGATTCGGTGCCCGGCTCGCTCGCAGCGTCGGCCTCTTCGTCGTTCGTCAGAACGACGAAAGGAACACATATGAAGATGACCGCTCAGGGCACTGTTTTCAAGTATGGCGATAACGTCGACACCGACGTTATTATTCCCGCCCGCTACCTCAATATTGCCGACCCCAAGGAACTCGCATCGCACGCGATGGAAGACATCGACACCGAGTTCGTGAAGAACGTAAAGCCGGGCGACATCATTGTTGCCAACAAAAACTTCGGCTGCGGCTCTTCTCGCGAGCATGCGCCGCGCGTGCTGAAAGACAACGGCGTGGCCTGCGTAATTGCTGCAAGCTTCGCGCGCATTTTCTACCGCAACGCCATCAACATCGGCCTGCCCATTCTGGAGAGCGCCGAGGCAGCCGAAGCCATTGCTGCGGGCGACACCGTGTCTATCGATTTCGGCACGGGCGTGATTACCGACGAAACCACGGGCGAAACCTTCCAGGCACTGCCCTTCCCCGAGTTCATTCAGAACATCATCGACAACGACGGATTGCTGAACAGCCTCAAAGCTCGAGGCGTTTAGTTTTCGGCGCCGGGATGGGCGGGAGGGCGTCGCACTAAGCTCAGACAGTCCTGCTCGCACGAACAGCACATGAGCGCTGTTCAGCTCGTGCGGAACTCGCGTGCGACGCCATCCCGCCCATCCCGGCGCGCCACAAACCCAACTAGCCTTACGAGTTATCGGCTGAGATTTGGACGCACGGTTTTTTTGATTGGGCGCTTTCCTTCGTTGAGAGCGCTTGACCTGGTGATTGGAGAATTATGAATTTCAATATTTGCGTTTTGAAGGGCGACGGAATTGGCCCCGAAATCGTCGATGAGGCGTTGAAGGCCCTCGACAAGGTTGGCGAAAAATTCGGCCACACCTTCAACTACGATGAACGTCTCATTGGCGGTGCGGCCATCGACGAGTTCGGCGTGCCCCTGCCGCAGGAAACCATCGACGCGTGCAAGGCATCCGATTCGGTGCTGTTGGGCGCTGTTGGCGGCCCGAAATGGGACCACATTGAGCCCTCCACCAACCGCCCCGAGCGCGGCCTTCTGGGCATTCGCAAAGAGCTGAACCTGTTCGCGAACCTGCGCCCCGCCAAGCTATGGGCTCCTCTGGCCGACGCATGCCCGCTGAAGCCTGAGCGACTGGGCGATGGCCTTGACCTGGTTGTATGCCGCGAGCTCGTGGGCGATGTGTACTTCGGCAAGAAGTGGCGCGACGAGGCCGGCGCGGGCCACGACGACATGAACTATTCCACGCCCGAAGTCGAACGCATCGCACGCGTCGCCTTCGATATGGCCCGCAAGCGTCGCGGCAAGGTGACAAGCATCGACAAGGCGAACGTTCTTGAGACGAGCCGCGTGTGGCGCGAAACCGTGCAGCGCATCGCCGCCGAGTACCCCGACGTCGAGACCGATTACCTCTACGTTGACAACGGCGCCATGCAGCTGGTGCTCAACCCCAGCCAGTTCGACGTTATTTTGACCGGCAACCTATTCGGCGACATCTTGTCCGACGAGGCTTCCTGCATCACCGGCTCCGTAGGCATGCTGCCTTCCGCCTCGCTTTCCGATACGAAGCTTGGCATGTACGAGCCCATTCATGGCAGCGCACCCGACATTGCCGGCCAGAACATTGCGAACCCCATCGCAACCATTCTGTCTGCGGCAATGATGCTTCGGTACAGCTTCGATTTGGCCGAGGAAGCCGACGCCATCGAAAACGCCGTGGCAAGCGTGCTTGAAGCGGGCCACCGCACGGGCGACATCGCCAAAGCCGGCGAGAAAAAGCTCACCTGCACCGAGATGGGCGACCTCATCTGCGCCGCTATTTAGCAGCATGATTATCGGACGCGCCCGCGAAAGCCGCAAGAACACTGCTATCGCATTTGCCGCATGAGCACACTTGCAGTTTCGCTGAACGCATCCCGCAACAGATTACAGCAAAAGGCCAGTTCGGACACGTGAGCTGGCCTTTTGCTTTTCCCGCAACCGCCGCGCACCTCATCCTTGAATACTCGGCTTCGTTGCGCTCCGCTCTGCCACTTGCCGCCATTGCATCTCGCTGACCTGCGACAATGCATTCATCAATTGTGACGATACGTGGAGATTATTTGGCACAACCTTCGCAAAGGGAGTATGATGGGAGTTAGTTTTCCCAGTTCAAACCTATATTTTAAGCTCCTTGAGGTGAAGTATGTTCAAATGCGGCGATAAGGTGATCTATAAGAGCTTCGGCGTGTGTACCATTGAGCAGACCGACTACGTATTGGAATCGATGAACTCGAAGGGCGGCGACGTGCCGCCGCGCCTCTATTTCGTACTGAAATCGGAAAGCGCGCGCGGCGGGCAGGCGTTCGTCCCTGCCGACAAAGCCGAAGAGCTCATTCGTCCCGTCATCGATCGCGCCGATGCCATCAACCTTGCGCAGCAACTTTCTGAAATCGAACCGGAAATGTATGTCGACAAGAACATGCATACCACCGACCAGCACTTCCGCGAAGAGCTTGCTCAGCACGACTGCATCACAAGCATGCGTGTAGCTCGCACCATGGAGCATCGCATTGCCGAGCAAGAGGCAACGGGACACAAGCCCTCGGCCCTCTATATTCGTCTTCTCGATGCCGCACGAAAACAGGTACAGGAAGAATACGCCGCTGCGCTGGGGCTTTCCATCGAAGAGGCCGACGAGTATTTGAAGAAGGCTACGAGCCAAGCGTAGGGTGTTTCTTTAGTTCATTCCGTTCGCATGTTTCCATAAGGATACCCGCATGAAAAAAAAGGGGCTCGCATATGCGAGCCCCTTGCGGCAAACGAGCGAGTTTGCGGCGTTCGTTACACGCGCAGCTCTTATACCGGCTGGAACACGATATAAAGGTAAATACCCGCAATGAGCACCGTGAGCAGCATGAGAGGGAAGCCCACCTTCATGTACTTCACGAAGCTGATGGGGTTGCCGTTCTTTGCCGCGATATCGGAGATAACGACGTTGCACGACGCGCCGATGAGCGTACCGTTGCCGCCGAGGCATGCGCCGAGCGACGTTGCCCACCACAGAGGCGTTACATCCATGCCCGCGCCTTCCATGGCAAGCAGGATAGGAATCATGGTTGCCACGAACGGAATGTTGTCGAGCACCGAAGAGATAACGGCCGACGCCACGAGCAAGATGATCATGGTGAACAGCACGTCGTCGCCCGTGAAGTCCATAAGTGCATTCGCGAGCATGTCGATGGTGCCGGTCTCGACCATGCCGCCAACAATGATGAACAAACCACAGAAGAACGTGAGCGTAGTCCACTCGACATGCAACAACGCCTGCGGAACATCGACGCGGGAAATGAGCATGATGACGGCAGCGGCAGTAAGGGCGACAACCGACGACTCGATACCGAGCGCGCCATGGCACATGAAGCCGATGACCACGCACACGAGCATGACGACCGAAATCTTCAGCAGACGCATGTCTTCGATTTGCTCTTTCGGGTCGAGCTCGAGCACGCGGTTGCGGTCTTCGTCAGGAACATGCAGGCCACGGCCATACAGGAAGTAAAACACCACGAGCACGACGGCCAAAATCACGCACACGATAGGCGCGTCGACGATAATGAAGTCGAGGAACGTGTAGCCAGCGGCGGAACCGATCATGATGTTCGGCGGATCGCCGATGAGGGTTGCAGTGCCGCCGATGTTCGACGCCATGATTTCAACCATGAAGAACGGAATCGGGTTTACCTTGAGCAGCTTGCAAATGGTAAGCGTCATGGGGCCGATGAGCAGCACCGTGGTGACGTTGTCGAGGAATGCCGAAAGCACGGCGGTGAGCAGCACATACATAATCATGATGTGCCACGGGTCGCCCTTGGCGATGTGGGCGGTTTTAATGGCCAGGTAGCCAAACATGCCCGACTGCTTCACGACGGCCACGAACAGCATCATGCCGAACAACACGCCAATGGTGTTGAAGTCAACATGCGCCACAGCTTGGTCGAGCGTCATAACGTGCGCGAGAAGCAGCACGGCCGCGCCGCCAATGGCGACGAGCGAACGATGCACCTTTTCCGACATCACGAGCGCGATGACGATAAGGAACACCGCAACAGCGAATATTGCGTTGAAATCCATAGGCTCTGCGTTTCTTCTTAAACGGTTTTTAGTAACCCCCCTACTATAGCCGAATAAAGTCGATTCGAAAGTAACGCCCTCATTAAAAGCGTGTGATAAGCAGGAATATCGGGCCGAAATGCGACGCGCGACGACCAGGACGCATCGCTGCGGCTGACGCATGTCGGCTGCAGCGATGCAAGGTGCACTCGTGCATCCAAAGGCACGGATGCAGCAAAAAAGCCGCGCCCTGTGGCTGGCCCGAAGGGGCCAAGCCTCAGAGCGCGGTTTGTACATACCAGAGGCCGCCAACGTCTCGTGCGGCGAAGAGCTCGCGATTCGCTAAATCGCCTCGACCTTCACGGCACAGACCTTGTATTCAGGCACCTTCGCGGTGGGGTCAAGCGCGGCATTCGTGAGCCAGTTGGAATTGCCGTCTTGGAAATGGAACGGCATCCATGTTTGACCGGGATTTGTCTTGCTCGACACGCGCGCCGTAGTTTCGATTTCACCACGGCGGCTCGACACGCGCACGCGATCGCCATCGGCTACGCCGAGCTGTTCAGCGTCGACCGAGTTCAGCTCGATGAACGATTCTCCCGCAATTTCATTGAGGCCTTCCGTACGACCCGTCATGGCGCAAGCATTGTACTGAGCGAGCACGCGACCGGTCATAAGCATAAGCGGGTATTCCGCATTGGGAAGCTCCGCCGACGGACGATACTGAGCGAGCGAATAGCCGCCTTTGCCGCGAGAGAACTGTCCCACATGCATGATGGCCGTGCCGGGATGGTCCTCCGACGGGCATGGCCACTGGATACCGCGACCTGCAACCTGGGCGCCATCGAGGCGCGCATGACTTATGCCAGCGTACGACGGCGTGAGGCTTGCGATTTCCTCCATAATCTGAGAGGCAGAAAGCGAGGGCTGGTCATAGCCCATGCGACGCATGATTTCGGCAAACACCTCAGTGTCGAGACGCGGTCCATCGGGGCCCTTCACGGCCTTACGCACGCGCTGCACGCGGCGCTCGGTATTGGTGAAGGTTCCTTCCTTTTCCGCATAGCTGCGACCAGGCAAAATAACGTCGGCATACTTTGCGGTTTCGGTCATGAACAGTTCTTCGACAACCAAGAAATCAAGCGACTCAAGGGCATGAATCACGTGATGCGTATCGGGGTCGGTGCGAACGGGGTCTTCGCCGAAAAGGAACAGGGCCTTGATACGTCCATCGATCATCGCGGGGAAGCACTCCGTTGCCATAAGCCCCGGCGTGCGATTCATTTTCACGCCCCACGCCGTCTCGAACTTCGCAAGCACATCGGGATTAGCAACCTTCTGATAGCCCGTGAAATCGGCCGGTCCGGCACCCATGTCGCACGCGCCCTGAACGTTGTTCTGGCCGCGCAGAGGGTTGACACCACAACCGGGTTTGCCTAATTTGCCGCAGACCATGGCCATGTTGGACATGGACATAACGCCTTCGGTGCCCGTGGAATGCTCCGTCACGCCCAGGCAATAAATGATGGGCGCGCGATCGGCTTTCGCATACATCGTTGCGGCCTGAACAAGATCATCCGCATCGATACCGCAAATCTCCGCCACCTTTTCGGGCGTATAGTCGGCAACCATGGCTGCGAATTCCTCGAAACCCTCAGTACGATTTTCGACGAATTCCTTATCGGCGAGCCCCTGGGCAATAATGGCATGTGCCATGCCGTTGGCGAATGCCACGTTGGTGCCAGGGCGCAGCTTCAGGTGGATATCGGCCTTGCTCGCAAGCCCGATATCGCGCGGGTCGACGACGATAAGCTTCGCGCCGCGCTCAACCGCCCGACGAATGCGCATGCCCATAACGGGGTGCGCCTCTTCGGGGTTGCTGCCCACGAGCAAAATGACCTGCGCTTGCTCGCACACGTCTTCGATGGAATTAGTCATGGCTCCAGAGCCAAGCGTTGTCACCAGACCGGCGACCGTAGGAGCGTGACAAACACGTGCGCAGTTGTCGATATTCGGGGTATCGAATGCGCACCTCGCCATCTTCTGGAGCATGTAAATGTCTTCGTTGGTGGAACGCGAGCACGCGAACGCGGCGATGGACTCACCGCCATGCTCGGCCTTGATCGCGCCAAAGCGCTCGGCAACAAGAGCGAGCGCGTCATCCCAGCTCACGGGCTCAAACTCACCCGTTTCGCGATTCTTCACAAGCGGCGAGGTGATGCGGTCGGGCGAATTCACGAAGTCAAAACTTCCGCTGCGGCCCTTCACGCACAAAAGTCCCGCGTTCGAGGGGCCGTTCACGGCCTGCGCGTCGACGATTTCGTCGCCCTTCACAATAAGGTCGAGCTGGCAGCCAACGCCGCAATGCGGGCACGTGGTGCGCACGCGCGAGACTTCCCATTCACGATAATTGCCGCGGCGCTTTTCCGTGAGCGCACCCGTGGGGCACGCCTGGGCGCAATTTCCGCAGCTCTCGCACTGGGTTGCTTTCCAATTGGGGCCAAACGGCGCCTGGATGGTGGTGCGAACGCCACGCTTGCCCGTGCGCAGCGTGTGATTGCCCGCCGCCGTGTTGCATGCGCCGACGCATCGCTGACACGCGATGCACAGGTTCGGATTGAATGAGAGAAACGGATTGCTGTCGAGCACGGGGGCGTTTTTGGCGGGCGCCTCGAAGGTGAGCTCTTCCATGCCGAACTCGCGACCGAGATCTTGCAGCTCGCACGCGCCGTTCTTCTTGCAGCTGAAGCAGAAGTTCGTCGAGTTCAAGCCGTGGCTCGACAAAATAAGGTCGAGCGTGAGGCGACGCGTGGCATCAAGCGCATCGGAGGTCGCCGTGACCTGCATACCTTCCTCGGCAAACGTAGAACACGCGGGCAGAAGGCCCTGCACGCCTTCGACTTCGACCACACACATACGGCACGAGGCGATGTCGCTCACGTTCTTCAGGAAGCACAGCGTGGGAATGTGGATGTTCGCCGCGCGGGCCGCGTCCAAAATGGTTGAGCCCTGCGGCACTTCGACGGAAACGCCGTCGATCGTGAGATTCACGTTAGACATATTGGATTCGACCCCCTTCCACAGCGCCGCAACCGAAGTGGTCGCAACGCAGACAACGCCCGCATTCCTGAACCGCTTCTTCGCGGCTCATGGGCATTTCGACATAGGCAAAATCATGCTTGCGTTCACGCGCGGGACGTTCGGAAATTTCCACGCGGCCCTTGGGTGCGCGGTCGTTGGGCGCGGGCGCGGGGACGTCAACGCCGCAATCGAGCGTGTGGTGGTAGCCCAAGTACTCGTCGATGTTGCGCGCGGCAACCTTGCCAGCGCCAATCGCCTTAATGGCGGTCGCGGGACCGGTTTGGCAGTCGCCGCCGACGAACACGCCGGCGAGCGTGCCGTTTTCGCCTTGGGCTTCGAGGAATTCGTTTGCCTTGAATTCGCCCCATTCGGCGAGCATACCCGCGTCTTCGAACGGCTGCGACTCGATGCCCTGCCCCACCGCAACGAGGATTACATCGGCTTCGATGCGGCGCTTGGGCTTGTCGGCGGCCTTCACCGACGGGCGGCCGCCCTTCACCGCGGAAATCATCTGCGGCTGCGTGATGAGCGCCACGACCTGTCCCGCTTCGTTCGTCTCGATGGAATCGGGCGATTCGAGCGTGATCATTTCCACGCCTTCGGCAATGGCGCTTTCGATTTCGGCGTCGAGCGCAGTCATGTCGGCTACGCGGCGACGGTAGACGCACGACACCTCGTCGGCGCCGGCACGCACCGCCGTGCGCACGCAGTCCATGGCAACGTTGCCGCCGCCAATGACGGCCACGCGCTTGCCGCTGAAATCGGGATAATCGCCATCGCCGATGCGACCGAGCAGGTCAACGGCGGAAATGACGCCTTCGGCCTTCGCGCCGTCGATGCGCAGGCCCTTGCCCTTTTGCGCGCCGATGGCAACATACACGGCATCGAATTCGTTTTGCAGTTCGGCCATGGTCTGGGTGTCGACCTTCGTTTCGAGGCGAACTTCGATTCCGCCCACGGCGAGAATGGCGTTGATGTCTTCATCCAGACGCTCACGAGGCAAGCGATACGCGGGAATGCCGTAACGCAGCATGCCACCGAGGTGCTTGCGAGCCTCGAAGATCACTACATCGTGACCCATGAGCGAAAGAAAATAAGCGCAGGTCAAACCGCTGGGGCCGCCGCCAATCACCGCAACGCGACGGTTGGTTTGGGCCGACCGCGCAGGCACGGGAGCCTTATCGGCCGCGCAGGAATCGACCGCGAATTTCTTGATGCCGCGAATATTGATGGGAGCGTCGAGCAAGCCACGGCGACAACGGCGCTCGCACGGGTGCTCGCACACAAGCGCGCATGCGGTGGGCAGCGGATTGTCTTTGCGCACCATGTTCACGGCGCCGGCGTAATCGCCCGCCGCAACAAGCGCGATATAGGCCGGCACGTTCACATGCGCTGGGCACAGCGCCTCGCACGGAACCTTCTGCTCGGTGCCTTCGGTGCATGCACGGTTTTCGATGTGGCTCGCATATTCGTCGGCGTGGGCTTTAAGGCCCACCAGGAATTGGGCCGCGGCTTCATAGCCAATGGCGCAGTCGGAGGCATCGCGAATCATTTCAGCCAAAACGCGAGCGCGATCGAGGTCGACGGCCGTCGCCTTGCAGTCGAGAATGCTGCGCACCAACAAGGCAAGCTGGGGCAGGCCATCGCGGCACGGCACGCACTTGCCGCACGTTTGAGCCGCGCCGGTCTCGAGCATGGAAAGCTGCGCCGCAACGGGACAAGCCCCCGGCGGCGTGGTTGAGATTCGGCGCGCGAACGCTTCGAGTTCGGCGGCGTAGCTCGCGTCGCTCGACCCTTTCGGCGCAATAGAAAGCTTAGTCACAATACCCCCTATATCTAGGACGCGCCGCCGACGCTTCGGATGCTCCGGCGCACGTTGTTAGATGCACAATTTTAGAACGCTCGACAAGATAAGGCCGCACCAACATTGCGAATGGCGCCGCGAAAGCACCAAATACGCACCTCAATACGAGGTTTTTAACAGGCTTGAAACATAACGGAGGATGGAAGCCTGGAACATGAAGGAGGATCGGACGCTTCGGCTATTGCGCAAAATGCCCCTGACCGGAGCGAATCGCGATGGTTCTAAGGCCGCGAAGAAGGAATTGGCAGAGCGGCGAAACGAAACGCCAATCGCCCCTGAGCGTTGGGACGGGACACCGGTTGCCCCGAAGGCCGGTGTGGTGCGAAGCGCAAATCGCCTCCAGGCGCTTGAGCGAAGAAACGACCCAAGCCCCAGGGCGCATGCCGGAATTTGGAGCGAGTGCCCAATTTCAAGGCGAACATCTTTTTCGCCTGCTGGCAGAATATACCGTGCAAGGGTCGCATTCTCGCGGAATTTAGCACTTGCTGGCAGGAAAATCGTCCCTAGGGACGCGTTTCCTGACACGGAGCAGAACAGCAGAAACGAAGCGGCGTGGACATATTTCAGCACCTATCTGACCTGGCCCTTTACAGACAGTCAACTTTTGTCCTGGCATTATTTCAACCAAATTCGCGAAATTCGAGCCCGACAGCGTCTCAAAGGGCAAATTCGCGACCCTTGGCTCGAATATTCTGCCAGGAACTCGGATTTCAAACGAACGCAACAAGGAAAGCGATGGGGATGCAAAGCGCGAGAATCAATCAAGGCGGTCCCAGAGCACGAACGGAGCAAGGCAATCTGAAATGCAGCCGATCAGAGCGTCTTTGGAACCCGCGAAACAAAATACAGAGCAAGGTACTTTTGCAGAGCACTGTTCTTTTGAAACACGCACAGGTCGAGGCGTTTCAAGAATTGCGGAACCATAGAGGAGCCGAAAACAAAAAGGCCCGCTGAAAAGCGGACCTTTGAGAATTCATGGAGCCGTTGACCGGACTCGAACCGGTGACCTGCTCATTACGAGTGAGCTGCTCTACCAACTGAGCCACAACGGCGCATGGCGTTCGTAACGCGAATGAGTATATTACAGGAAGCTCTTCGATACGTCTAGAACTTTTTCCGATTAATTAGGAAATTCTTTTGCGAATTACTTCGCAGCATCAGGACGCCCCGAACGAAAAAGCGCCGTTCGTTAGAACGGCGCAACAACGTTGGAAAAATGGCTGGGCCACCAGGATTCCTGGCCGCGCTACGCGCGCCCCGATCCCTCAGGCTAAAGCCTTCGGGCGAATTCCTAAAAACTGCCCACTGGGCAGTTTTCTTAACGGAATTCCGCCCCATCGGTTCGAACCCTGGTGGCATAAAACACACTTAACCATAGCCGTTACGAACCTATATGCTTTTCGTTGTTGAAAAATGGCTGGGCCACCAGGATTCGAACCCGGACTAAGGGCACCAAAAACCCCTGTGCTGCCATTACACCATGGCCCAGTAAGAAAAAGGCGGGCTGAACCCGTCTTAGAAAAATCGGTGGTGGGCCGTGAGGGAATCGAACCCGCGGCCTTGGGATTAAAAGTCCCCTGCTCTACCAGCTGAGCTAACGGCCCACATACACGACGCGATTACGCGCAGGAATGAATTGTACCCGTACACGCGCCCGCCGTCAATGAGAATTTCTGCATCATAATTGCCCCAGAAACCCCAGCATCATAGCGCGACATACGAAAATACCTTTTACATCACGCACGATAACCGATTACGTCTTTTTCGACCTCCGCAATTATCTCCTCGGATATACATCCAACCGGTAATCGATATATACGATTCATCCTCGGATTAAATATGCCCAATTGCCTTACCTGCTGATACTCGGTATGGGTCGAATGCAGCCCCATGCGCCAGTACATCAATAACTGCAATGTCTGTCGTGAGTTTGGTGGATTCTTCGAAACCTTAAAATCCCAAAGAGTATCAGGAGTCAGAAAATCTCCGTCCCCATTTGAGACAATATCGGTATAGCCGCCCTCAAAGGTCAGTCCATCGAGTATCTTTGGCCCGCACTCATTAAGGAAAGCACAGCCCCTCTTTACCATGATTCTGACATTCTTCAACGTTTGGGAATCTGGTTTGATTTCTTCAACTGGTCTATATGCCCGAGGATCCATGCGATACGCCACATCAAATCCCGCAAGCTTTATGGCGTTTGCTATCGATTTATCGTCCAGACCTACAATTTCAGCAGCAAGCTTGTTAAACAAATCAACCTTCCCAACACGAAACGCCCCTTTGCGAGAAATTGCGAATGAGTCAAAAACAGATGATCCCGTGCAAAAACGTACCATGTAGTCGACGGCAATGCCAACGACACCCGGAACAACATTCTCGTACGAGGCCAGCTCCGAAATTCCCCCGTCAAGCTGAACCACTTCAAATAGTTTCGGATTTAGAAAGCCCCCTCGCGGCTGAGGATATTCCCTAATCCGCCGCGTAACCGACACACCCTTCAAAGTGCTCCTTAAACCATCCTCTCCTTTGGGAACTACGGTCTTTTCAATATGAGACATCTCGTCGGAAAAGGCCGCTGATGGCCCCTTGCCGCTATCGGCAACAAAGCTACCTTTGCCATCGCCAATGCTAGTAGCCTTGGCCACGTTCGTTTCAATTAAAACGCCTGCAACGTTCGCATCTCGCCTAGCATTGATCCTCTCAATCTCCTTTTCGATGATATTGCTATATTCTTTTTCCTCTATGCCGAAGCCCTCTTTCGCTGCGAGCGACTCGTCGGCAAATGCGTCAAATATCCTCTGTTTATCCTCAAGGATCTCAACAATGCGCTCGTCGATGCTATCAAGGCACAGCAAGCGATGGACCATCACATTTCTTACCTGCCCCATTCGGTATGCCCTAGCCACTGCCTGGTTTTCAACAGACGGCTTGAATTGCGGTTCGCAAATAATTACCACGCTTGCCGATTGAATATTTAAACCTGTACCCCCAGATTGAATCTGAGAAACCAGCACAGACCCAGCAGGCGCTTTATCAAACTCATCAATCACCTGCTGACGCCGCTGAGGGGAGACCGAGCCGTTGATTGGCCCATAGCAATTTTCGCCAAGTGATTGAATTACCTTATTCAGTGTGTCTAGGAAGTAAGAGAAGACCAGCACTTTCCTTCCGTCTTCCTTGCTTTCCCGAACAATTTCGCACAAACGTCGTGCTTTCGTTGACCTTCTGACGTCTCCAACGTTCCATGAGACACGACGAGCCGCCATAATGTTCTTACTTTGAATGGTGTCTTCATAAGCGAGCTCCTCTTCGGGGGAAAGGCTGCACCAATCTTCATTTTCAATCAGCTCAGGGAGTTCCGACAGAACGTCTTCGCGTTTTCTTCGGTAATAAACTGGCGCTACAAGCTCTTTGAAACGCAAAGCAGACGAAATATGCGTCATACCGGAAATCGATTTTGCGATATCGGGCCTCAGCAGTCGAATAAGCGAGATCATTTCATCGACGTTGTTCTCGAGCGGTGTTCCCGACATGAGAAGAATACGCTCAGCATGCTGGCTCAATTTCGCAACATTGCAAGAACGACGAGCTCCGGGGTTTTTGACATAATGAGCTTCATCGACAACGAGAAGAGAAAAACCAAGGCTGTCCTCCAAATCAAAATGCTCTAAAGTCTCAAAAGTAGTTACTGCCACTCCGCCATTTCTCCGCCAACAAGACAGCGCGTCTTCCCGCCTTGAGCCATGAACCTTCTCTACGCGAAGCCTACTTTTCGTTGCTATCTCGCGGCACCAATTAGCAAGAACACTTGCAGGGCAGACGACAACAAAATGGGTTGCTTTGGTATTTCTTAAAGAGACCATCACCGCAATAGCTTGAATGGTCTTTCCCAAGCCCATCTCATCGCCCAACAGAACTTTCCCTTGATGGAGAGCGTACTTAACGCCCCATTCTTGATAATTCCTCAACTCGACAAGCAAGCCATCCGGATAAAAGCACTCCTCTTGAATTTTCAGTGCTAAGTCTTCGGGGAGCCCGTAGCCCATAGAACCATCTGGACCAAGAAATCCAGGCGCAGTATCCTCGATCGTATTTGAAAAGCCCACGGGATCCGACTCAAATGCCCGCCAGGCATCTTCGCCGGACACGTCGCTAACTTCATCGAGCTTTTTCAAGGTCAAGCGCTGAATGCTTCCGTATGACCCTAGATACGCTTCTCGCAAGTATGAATATGCTTCTTCAGCGCGCGCCTTTTTGGCTTTCGACGACAATAACCATCTCACGCCCATGACAGACGATAGGTCCGATTGAGCGTATTCCATCTTATCCGAATCGGCAAATGCATTGTCGGCAATGTCACGAACCAAAATATCAGCTCGTCGATACGCCGCGACAGCGCGAATCAGCGACGTGGATTCTGCGGTTCGATTATCTGAGCTCAATCGGACCCGAATTTCAATTTGAACCTGCTTTGCATATTCCCCCGCAATCTTTTTCATGTCACGAGCAGAGGATTCGCTGATTCCGTATATTGCAGACAAATTGGAATAAGACGTATTGCACACATGCGCTATTGATGTATAACCATTTTCCCTCAGGAGGGAAGTTCTTAGCCCTTTTTTATATTTGTTAAGATCCTCTACGGGAAGTTCTAACAAGGATTTCGTCAATTCGGCGCTTTTCAATGCTTCCGCCGCTTGAACAATATCGCCCTTGAGCTCGTCCATCCTCGTCGGGGCCATGCGGATTCGTCTTTGAAGCTCTGCAACATCGCGCAGTAGACGTTTTGCATCGCCAAATGAGAACGACTTCGCCACAAAGACCCCCAACAAACGAGACGAACAGCCGCGTCAATGGCTAGCGGCACGCCACTAATCATACAGCACGCTGTTTCGCGAAGATGACGACAACGCCCACGAGAATGACTCATGGCAGCTGTAGCGCAAGCCACCATGCGTTCGCCAGAACGCCAAAACAAAAGCCCCGTGGCAACCAATGCCGCGGGGCTCGCAATTTGCCAAACAACAAGACAGAAGGCCTGCAACAATTCGCGCCGCAGGCCTTCATGGCTTCTTATTGCTTATATACCGGGGTTGCGGTTTCGTCGTAGCCGATTTTTTCCTTGTCGGCGTTCAACGCGGCCTCGGCTTCCTTCATCTGAACCTTCACGGCCTCATAGCCCGTGCCGCCATACGTCTTACGGGCGGCAACAATGGTTTCCATGTCAAGCGCGCTCACGATATCGGCCTCGAACAGCTCGTTTGCCTGCTTGAATTCGTCAAGCGTGAGGTCTTCCAGACCCTTGTGGTGCTTCTCGCAATACAGCACGAGCTCACCAACCACTTCGTGCGCCTGACGGAACGGCATGCCCTTCTTGGCCAGGTAGTCGGCCACGTCGGTCGCAGCCGTGAAGCCCTTGCCGGCCGACTTGCGCATCTCGGGCACGTGCAGCTCCATGCTTTCGATCATGCCCTCCATGCACACCATGCAGTCGTGCAGGGTTTTCGCGGCGTCCATGGCGCCTTCCTTGCACTCCTGCAAGTCTTTGTTGTAGGCAAGCGGCAGCGACTTCATGGTTACCAGCAGCGCAACCAAGTCGCCCACCACGCGGCCCATCTTGCCGCGCGTGAGCTCGGCAAAGTCGGGATTCTTCTTCTGCGGCATAATCGACGAACCCGTGGCGAAGCTGTCGGAAAGCGTGACGAAACCGAATTCGGTAGTGGACCACAGAATGATCTCTTCGCACAGGCGCGACAAGTGCATCATCGAGACGCTGCAGGCGTATTCAAGATCAAGCAGATAGTCGCGGTCGGAAACGGCATCCATGGAGTTCGGAATGGGATGATCGAAGCCGAGCAGCTCGGTTGTCATGTGGCGATCGAGCGGATACGTGGTGCCGGCAAGCGCCGCGGAACCCAGCGGGTTGGCATCGGCGGCGTCGAAGGCGGCCACGAGGCGCGTGAAGTCGCGCGTGAACATCCAGAAATACGCGAGCATATGATGGCTGAACAGCACGGGCTGGGCATGCTGCAAATGCGTGTAACCAGGCATGATAACGTCGAAGTTGTCGCAGGCCTTGGCGTAAATCACGCTACGCAGCGCACAGTTCTGGGCAAGCAGCTCGTTGAGCAGGTCTTTCGCATGCAAACGCGTGTCAGTGGCAACCTGGTCGTTACGGGAGCGGCCCGTATGCAGGCGCGCGCCCGCAACGCCGACGTCTTTGATCAGCGTTTTCTCGATGGCCATATGGATGTCTTCGTCGTTGATGTCGAACTGGAAGCGGCCTTGAGCGATTTGGTTCTCGATTTCGACCAAGCCCACCTCGATTTTGTCGAAGTCGGCCTTGGAGATGATGCCCTTCTCGCACAGCATGCGGGCATGCGCGAGGGAACCCTTGATGTCCTGCGAATACATCGATTTATCGACCTGCAACGATGCGCCGAACGCCTGGGTAAACGACCCGACGCTCTTCTCAAACCTGCCGCCCCACAAAGCACCCATGGAATAGCCTTTCTTGTTTCAAACGGACGCCCGTGCGCCGCAATACTCTTATATAAAAGTGCGGGCCCGAAAGCCCGCACCAGCTTCAATGCGTTTCGAACAACGCTCTATTCTAGCGTGGAATTACAGGTCCTGCGCTTCGTGGCCCTGCTTCTCCGCCCAGACTGCAAACGGCAGCGCGGAGAGGTCGATGAAGCCCTTCGCGGCCTTGTGGTCGAACGTGTCGGCCGCGGTGTAGCTCGCCAGACCGTAATCGTAGAGCGAGTATTCGCTCGTACGGCCAGCCACGGTGCAGCTGCCCTTGTACAGCTTCACCTTCACGGTGCCGGTGACGAACTTCTGGGTTTCGGCGAAGAATGCGTCAAGAGCGTTCTTCAGCGGGCTGAACCACTGGCCGTAATACACGGTGGTGGACCACTGATGCTCGAGGTTGAGCTTGAAGTGCTGCGTCTCGCGATCGAGGCACAGGGTCTCAAGCGCCTTGTGGGCGACAATGAGCACCTCGGCGGCAGGGGTCTCGTAGCACTCGCGCGATTTCACGCCAACGAGACGGTTCTCGACCATGTCGATGCGACCGCAACCATGCTTGCCGGCGAGGACGTTGAGGTCCATGACGATTTGCAGGAAGCTCTTCTCTTCGCCATTGAGCGAGCAAGGAACGCCCTTCTCGAAGCCAATCTCGACATATTCAGCTTCGTTGGGAGCATTCTCGGGGTCGACGGAAAGGGTCCAGATGTCCGCGGGAGGCTCGTTCCAGGGGTTCTCGAGCGCGCCGCATTCGATGGCGCGACCCCACACGTTGTCGTCGATGGAGTACGGCGAAGCCTTGGACGCCTTCACCGGAACGCCGTGCTCGGCAGCCCAGTCGATTTCTTCTTCACGGGTGTGAAGTTCCCAATCGCGAACGGGAGCGAGAATCTCAAGCTTCGGGTCGAGGGCCTTGATGGCGGTTTCGAAGCGAACCTGGTCGTTGCCCTTGCCGGTGCAGCCATGGGCAATGTACTTCGCGCCGTACTTGTGCGCAGCCTCGACCATGTGCTTAGAGAGCAGCGGACGAGAAAGCGCAGAAAGCAGCGGGTAGGTGTTCTCGTAGAGGCCGTTGGCGGCAAGCGCCTTGGTGAGGTACTTGCTAGCGTATTCCTCACGCATGTCCATGGCCTCGGAAGCGATTGCACCGCATTCGAGCGCCTTGTTCTTGATGTACTCGAGGTCGGCTTCGTCCTGGCCGACGTTGCCGCAAATAGCGATAACGTCGAGGTTCTTTTCAACCTGCAGCCACTTCAGGCAGCACGAGGTGTCCAGACCGCCGGAGTATGCGAGTACAACTTTTTCTTTCTCAGCCATGGTTGTGCCTTTCTCATTCCGCCGCCAAGGCGGCGGCAATTTCAGATCAACGTTTTCTCCGTGCGTGGGTTGCGTTTCGACCCCGATTGGATGCTCCGTTGCACGAAAACGGAGCCAAATCGCTGCGGCGAGGCAACTGCGGACAACAAAAAACCCGGCAGGGGCCGGGTGTTGTCATGCGTCCGATTGTATTGCGACAGAAAATAAGGGACTACCTTATAAGGACAGCAGACAACACACGCGCTCGTCGCAGCGTGTTTCGTCGGCTCTGGCGTCGGAGAGAAGCGTTGGTGAAGTTGAAGAACATCGCGCAGCTCCTTTCCTTGGTCAGTTCCTTACAGGCGATGATTGCGGGCTTCCCCGCCACTCCAGTACGTTGGAGTGTGACAGTGAGAATATTCGAGGCTTGCGTTAATTGCAACCCCAATTCACAAAATAGTCGAATTTTTTAGTTTTATGCATAAATCTGCCAAAAACGAGGGAGCACCGCTTATGGATCGGGAGGCTTAATGCAAAATGATGGGCACGTACTCGGTTGAAACATGCAAAAACATGCATGAAGCGCCCGCGTTCTCGCACGCATAAAAAAGCTGGCGCACCGGCCCGAAGAAAGCCGATGCGCCATAAGAGAGGACGTTTTGCCGCCCGATGATTTCGATTTCGCTCCTTATTGTACGGTCTTGGTAGCCACCAAGGCAACACCCGTGCCGGCAACATTTTCGAGCAAGGTGTCGCCTTCGCGCACCGGCGGCTGCACGCGCAGCGCTCGGATTTCCTCGAGCGCCGCGAGCATGCGATTTTTCGCGATGGGCTGGGCCGTTTTCGCGCTTACTGGGCATAAACGGCCATCGACAGGCACCGCCGCCGTGACCATGCGCACGGGATGCGTGGCTTCTTGGCGCGCGTAGTCTTTGCCACGGCGGCAGGTATAGCCGACGACGCCCGTCACGTCCAAACCCGCAGGGCCCTGCTGCAACATAACCGTAAGCTGACACCCCAAAGGACAGCAGATGCACGTGTACGTTTCCTCATAGGATCGGGAAGGCAGGCCCGTTTGCACAGAAACGCCCGCATGGCTGCTTTGCACGCCCTGCCAGCGAGGCGGATTGTTCTGAACGTTCTTGCCATCACCTGCGGAAATTCCGCCATTGGCCCTGCTATTCATGACTCGCCTCCTCCCCTTGCGCACTTACGGGCGCGTTTTTTGTCGCACCGTCAGATTCGGCTGCGCCGTTTACCTTCGCCGCACCGCTAACTTCTGGCGCATTTTCTGCACCATCGAATCCGCCGGATTTCGCTTCGCCGTTCGCTTCTTCTGCTTCCTTCGGCTCAATGCGGACCATGATTTCCTTCGCGCCGGCAAACGCGTCGCCCGCAAGCGCGACGCTTTGCATCTCAGCAGGAACCGCCACGAGCACACGACGACGCTTCACGAGCTCAATCTCACCATTCGCCAGGCGTTTTTCAATGACGATCGACGCGTTTTCGAACGACGCCGATGTACGGAAGCGCAGCGTGACACGGCTCGTTTGCGGATGCACGTATTGCGGAACGATATAGCGCACGCCTATGCCTGCACGCGTGGGGGCGGATCCTTCGCGCGATGTAGCCGCCGGCGGCGTAGCGTGAGGCGTTACGGAACGGCGAAGCGCGCGCCGCGCGGCCGATGCTCCTGCATGGTCGCCTTCATCGGACACGAAATCGACCAGGTCGTGAATATGAAGCGCGTTTCCGCAGGCGAACAGGCCCGCCGCGCTTGTCTCAAAATTGTCGTCGACGATGGCGCCACCCGTCATGGGGTCGAGCGCCACACCCGCATCGGTCGCAAGCGCATTTTCGGGAATAAGGCCCACGGAAAGCAGCAGCGTGTCGCACGGAATGCGACGCTCGGTACCCGGAATAGGTGCGTAATGGCCATCAACTTTGCTCACGATGACAGCTTCAAGCTTCGAGGTGCCTTCAATGCCCACGACCGTCGTAGACGTATGCAGCGGAATGCCGAAGTCGTCGAGGCACTGCACGATATTGCGTCGCAGGCCGCTTGGCGTGGGGTTGATTTCGAACACGCCGGCCACGCGCGCGCCCGCGAACGTGAGGCGGCGCGCCATGATGAGGCCGATGTCGCCCGAACCAAGAATCACCACGTTGCTGCCGGGAGCACAGCCCTGCAAGTTCATGAAGTTCTGCGCCGACCCGGCCGAGAACACGCCCGCGGGGCGCGTGCCCGGCGTTCCGAGCGCGCCAGCGCCGCGTTCGCGCGAGCCCGTCGCAAGCACCACCGCGCCCGCCGAAATGGTTTGCTCGCCTTGCGGCGACACGATTTCCACCGAAATGTCGCGCGCGCCTTCGCCGCCGTTTTTCACGCGCAGCACGCTCGCATCGCGAACGACGTGCACATTGAGGCCTTCGAGCGTCGCGAGCTCGCGCGAAGCGTATTCGGGACCGGTGAGTTCCTCGCCAAAACGGTGCAAGCCGAAGCCATTGTGGATGCACTGCTTCAAAATGCCGCCCTGGTGGCTTTCGCGATCGACGAGCACCACACTCGCGCCTTTTCGCGCAGCCGAAGCAGCCGCGGCGATACCCGCCGCGCCGCCACCGATAACAGCAACGTCGTATTCGAGCGAGGAGCACGCGGCGATTGAAGCTTCGAGAGTTTGGAGGGCACCGGTTTCGACGCCAGCTTCAAAGCTGGCCGAAAGGGCCCCGGCTTTGAAGCCGTCGGCGTCAGGAACGGCAGGCGCGGGCTCCTCAACCTTGAAACCGCCGGCCTTCCCTTGATTGGCTTGGACATTCGAGGATAAGCCCTCTTCCGAAGATTCGCTTTCGCCCCCGTGCTTCGCCGCCGCATCGGCAACGCCGCCAACGGCGCGGTTCGATTCGTTCCGCACAAGCTCAACGTAGTTTTCGGGCGCTTCGGCAACGATGCGCGAACCAGCGAAGCGCTTCGGCAGCTCGCTCGGAGCGATGCCGGCCTCGCGCGCCACGACCTTTGCGAGCTCGGGCATGCAGAAGCCGCCGTGGCAGCGACCCATGGTCGCGCCCGTGCGCCACTTCAACGCGTCGAGACACAGCACGGGCAGCTTCGTGTGCAGCGCGGAAGCGACATCAGCTTCGGTCACCTCGTTGCAGCGGCAGAGCATATGGCCTGCGTCGGGATTGGCAGAGATGGCTGCGCGACGCTCTTCTTCATTCATGTTCTTGAACAGCGCAGGCAGCGACAATACGGGATTGAACTGGTGGTTTTCCGCAGCATTGAGCTTTTCGGCAATGCACGCAGCCATATCAACGGCAACAGCGGGAGAGGAAGTCAAGCCCGGCGATTCAAAGCACGCGATGTCGAAAAAGCCTGGCGCACTCGGCACCTCGCCAATTTCGAAATCGCCCGTATCGCCCGTGGCGCGCACGCCGGCGAACGTGGTAATGCGGGCTCGCATATTAAGCGCGGGGTACGTCTTTTTCGCAGCGGCCGTGATTGCGGCCAAGCCCTCGGCGGTGGTTGACGTGGCGTCTTTGTCACCTTGGGGAACGGCATTCGGACCAACGAGCATGTTGCCATGCACCGTAGGCGAGACAAGCACGCCCTTGCCCGCTTTCGTGGGGGCCTGAAACATCGTATGCGCGAACAAGCCGCCCATATCGGTATCCATGAGGTTGTATTCGCCGCGACGGGGGGTTATCGAAAACGCGTGCGGCGCGACCATGTCGTGGATTTCGTCAGCATGCACGCCGGCAGCATTCACCACGACGCGGGCGCGCACCGCTTCGGCAACGTCGCCCTGGGCGCCCTCGATGTGAAGAATGTAGCCCGCGCCCCGGGCGGGGTCGACAGCAACGGACTGGACGGAGCCGGCGGCGACGGCTTGGACGGAATCGGCGGTCGGAGTCTGCGCAGGCTCGATGCCCACAACTTTGCTTGAGAAATTAAATTCGACGCCATTGCGGACCGCGTTTTCGCCAGCGCGGAACGCCACTTGATACGGATCGCAAATCGCGCCCGTGGGAACAAGCAACGCGCCAAGTGCCTCGGGCGACACGTTCGGTTCAAGCTCGCGAAGTTCTCGTGCATCGATTACGCGCAGGCCCTCGACGCCATTATGCTCGCCCCGCTCGCGCAACCCGCGAATCGCCTCGAGCTCGTCTTCCGTATAAGCGAGTACCATCGATCCGTTGTTGATATAGGGAAATCCCAGTTCGCTCGCCCATTGCGGATACAACTTCGCGCCTTCTACGTTATAGCGCGCCTTGCGGGTGCCGGGCTTCGGATCGTAACCCGCATGCACGATTCCGCTGTTTGCGCGCGTGGCACCATCGGCCACATCGAGTCCGGCCTCGAACACTGCAACTTTCAATGCGAAACGGGCGCATTCGCGAGCCACGCAACAGCCCGCAACGCCCGCTCCCACAATGGCGACATCCACTTCGCGCATGGAGCCCTCCTAGCGACGGTAACGGCATAATGCTACATCAGTGAACTATTTTCCGCGACATCGTTGGACGAATTTGGCCAAATGGAAGAACGGGCGTTGGGGCGCTACAGCACCTCATTGCGCTCAAAGAACGCCGCTGCATTTTCGAAGCAAATGGCATTGGCGATTTCGGCGCCGAATTCATGCGCGAACAGCGTATGCAACTCGCCTACGCGCTGCGCAGGCTCGAGCCAACTCGGCACATCGCAGCCGTCGTAATCGCTGCCAAGAGCGATAGCGTGCTCGCCGCCGAGTTTCAGGAAATGGTCGATGTGGAACAGCACGTCGTCGCGCGTGGGATCGGCGCCGTCTCCGCGCACGAAATCTCGGCAGAAATTGAAGCCCACAATGCCGCCACGGTCAACGAGCGCGCGGAACATATCGTCGGTGAGATTGCGCGGGTGGCCGCACACGGCGCGCGAGTTCGAATGCGACGCCGCGAACGGGCGTGAGCTCGCCTTCACCACGTCCCAGAAGCTCGTGTCGTTCAAATGCGACACATCGACCACCATGCGGCGCTGCTCCATAGCGCGCACCACCTGGGCGCCGAACGTCGAAAGCCCATCGGTCGTAACATTGCCCGACGCGATGGCGTTTTTGCCGTTCCACGTGAGCGTGAGCATTTTCACATCCGCGTCGGCAGCCGCGTGCAGGCGATCGAGCGAGCCCTCGATGAATGAGCCGCCTTCGACCGTGAACATGCCAGCGCATTTCCCATTATCGACAATGCCGCGAATATCGCGAGCGTCGTGCACCTGTTCAATGAGCGCGGCATGCTCAGCGAGCTGGGACTGGAAGAAATCGCGCACGGCGCAGAAAACCTGCCAGCCCCAATCGGCCGACATATGGTCGGGAATGAACGCCGCGAAGCACTGGCACCAGGCATACTGGGCTTTCGCCATGCGGTCGAGCGCGATATGGCAATCGTTGCTCGCGAGCGAAGACATGCGCGCATCAGGAATCGCAGCGTCTTGCTCCATGAAACCAGCGTCGGGAAACGACTTATGCAGGGCGAGCCTATCGAGCGTGTCGCAATGCAGGTCGAAAATATAAGTCGGTGCGGTTTCAAATGGCATAGTTGCTTTCCTTTGCTCGATGCGGCCGGACGGGCAGGATGCTGCTCGGTGCACCACTCGGCGCCGGCACCCCGCATTGGTGCGTTCGTTCAATCATCGGACATGATAGCCCCGTTTTCAACACGGCGAGCTTTTTTCTGGAGCGGCGGGCGCCACGCGGCTCATGAGAATAGTTCACAGGCGCAACTCCCACAGCAAAACGATATGCCGCTCGATGCAAACTGCGACCCTCGGCGCAACTGGTGCACCGTTTGTCCACGGAACCTTTCAGCACGTTCGCCTCGCTCGAAAGCACAGCAAGCAGCGCGGCCTCCTATGTTCCGAGCCCTATCCACTGCGAGGACTCTCGTTTTGTCCCGATTTCCCTTTTTCTGGCACAAATTTGCGGTTGTGAACGATGGCGGATGTCTTAGGAAGAGCCTTCCGTACCTTAGGAATTCCGTGAACTGGGGTTATGCATTTTCCCAAACACGATGGAGCTCATGAAATCGTTCACAACCGCAAATTTGTGCCAGGAAATTGTTTTTCGGGACCAAAATCAGAATTTGGCTCCGAATAGCTCGCAGCTACTTGGCCCCGAGCAAACCACAGTCATGCGACCGGCCCGAACCGCCCGCGCCCGATCGGAATCGCATGGCCAAGGCCGCTCGATTCTGGCCGATCGATTTGCCCAATCGACTCGAACCATCCAATCCGAATCAAGGCGCCCGACTTAGACCAAGGCAAAGTGCCCAGCCCGTGCCAAAGACCCCGAATCAGGCTACTCAACCTAACGCCCGGCCTGACCGTTCGCTCCGCTCTCCCGACCCGCTCGTTCGGATCGCCTACCAAACACGGCCCCTCGGCCCGACTCTTCCATCCCGAATCTTTCGGCCTGGCCACGCGGCTTGGACCGAATCGCCCAGCTTGGCTGAATCGAACCGTTTAACCTGGTTGAGCCTGACCGTTCAGCCTTGGGCTATTCAACCTGAGCGAGCCACGCCTCGTATTCATCCAGCTTGCCCGCGAGCATCTTTGCATAGCGTTCCTGGATTGCCTTCGTTATGGAGCCTGGCTTTGGTCCCGTTTTCCCAGGCTTACCTATCGCACAACCGTCAATCGAAGAAACCGGAATCACGCCATGCACCGCATCGCACAAGAACAGTTCGTCGGCAATGCAAAGGTCGGCACGCGTCATGCGTTCTTCAACGATAGGGACATCGAGATCCATAGCAAAGTTGATCACGGTGTCACGCTCGACTGACTCGCGAACACCACACGCGAGGGGCGGCGTGGAGAGCACGCCGTCGCGCACGGCGAACACGGCTTTACGCGCTCCAGAGCACACATCGCCCGCTTCGTTCAGCAGAATCGGCTCATCAAAACCGCGCTGTCTCGCCTCGCGCAAGGCGAATGCCGCATTCGCACGAGACGCGGCAAACTCTGCTTGCGGCGGCAACGCGTTGTTCGAAATCGCACGCCACGAGGAGATTCCCGCGGTGGCCACTTCAGAATCGGAGCACGACAAACCGCGCTCGCCCGAATGAGCGCCTTCGTCATCGCGGAACGACCCGTCGGCGCCGGGAAGCGAGTCGCCGCAACCGGAGCACGCATCGCTTCCTGCGGAAATCGATTTAGCCTCGCCCGAAAACGGCATACAGAATATGGCAACGCTCGCCTGGCCACCCAATGGAAGCAGACCGTCGGTCGAGGCCGCACCGCCGAAATACGCGATGAAGCGCACAATACCTTCGTCGCACCCGTCGGCCACGCTCGCCTTCGCGACCTTAAGGGCGGCTTTTGCGAGCTTGCTCGATGTATGCGGCAACTCTATCTGCGCGATTTTCGCCGAACGTTCGAACTGCTTTACATGGTCGTCCACACGAAACACGAAGCCGCCGCGCTCGTTTTTGAACAAGGGGACATCCTCAAGAACGACCATGCCATCCATAAGCGAAGCACACGAAATCGCGCACGTTGCCTCGGCAGCCGCCACAAATTTGCCATCGAGCCATATGGTTTTCGTTTCCACGGAATTCCTTTCGAAGCATAAAAAATGGACGACCACAGAACGGTCAAGCAGGGCGGCACTCGCTCGGAGCATTGCCCGCAATGCGGGCAGGTCCCGAGGGATTGCCAATCAGGCGCCTTCGGAAAGCCGCCCGACCCGTCTCGCCTCCAAAGAAGCCCGAGGATGTTGCTGTGCCCCGAAGGGGCCCGGGGCGGGGTTTTGTCGAACCGCTCCGACGTTATTCGCCGTATACGTTGTCGAGTGCAGTATGATCCCACTTCACAGGGGCGCCGCATTCCTGAACACTGCGAATTGCAAGCACTTCCATGGCGTCGACCACAACCATGCCGTGCGATTTCGCGGGCGCGTTAATCACGGAAAGCTCGGTGCAGCCAAGAATCACGCTGTCGCACCCTTGCTCACGCAAATGGGCGCTCACCTCGTCGAACGCGCGCATGTTTGCGGGGCGGCCACGCTTCACGTCGTCATAAATAATGCTCATGACCTTCGCCTGATTTTCGGCATTGGGCAGCACCGCTTTCAGGCCATATGCCTCGAGCTCGTTTTGCAACACACGCGCGTGCCCCGTGCCGTCGGTCGCCATAATGCCCACGCAGCGCTTGCCCGCAAGAGCCAAATAGCGCGCCGTTTCGCGCGGCATGTGCACCAAATGCGCCGTTTGCAGGCCAGCCGACCATTCGTCGCTGCGATAATGCCCGGTCACACACGGAGTGGCGAGCACCTCGCATCCCAAATCTTCCAACTCAAGCGCAGCCTCGTGCAACGGCGGCAAATACGACTCATCGCTTTTACCCAAAATAAACGCCGTGCGATCAGGCGTTTGCGGACGATTCAAAATGGTGATATCGAGGTGGTCCTGATCGGTTTCCGCCTCGGTAAGGTCGATAACGCGCGCAAACAGGGTCGCCGTTGCCGCCGGACCCAATCCGCCAATAATTCCGAGCTTCTTGTAATTCTCGTTGCCCATACGAAGCCTCTTTTCCTACCGTTTGGCGGTTTGCTGCGCTTTCGCGCCGCTCGCCCGCCCAGCTTCCTCGGTTTGCTGCCATGAATTATAATCCGCAAGGCTTCAACGCTATTGCGACAGTAAAGATACGGTAAGGAATCCATGGACCCCATAACGCTGCTCATCGTGTGCCCGCTTGTGTTTCTGGCGATGCTCGTCGACGCCATTGCGGGAGGCGGCGGGCTCATCTCGCTCACTGCGTACCTGGTAGCCGGCCTGCCGCCGCACGTCGCGCTGGGCACCAACAAGGTTTCGAGCGCCATTGGCACCGTCGTTGCGACGGCCCGCTTCGCAAAAAGCGGCCTCATCAAAATCAAACTCGCAATTCCCGCCGTGATTTTCGCGCTCGCAGGTTCTGCCATCGGCGCGAAGGTTGCGTTGCACACACCCGACGGCGTCATTCAGATGATTATGGTGTTCGCCCTGCCCGTGGTCGCGTTTTTCGTGCTGCGCAAGCGCGCGCTCGACGTACCCGCCGACGCCACGATCTCCACGAAAAAGCAGATCGCCATCATCGCCATTTCGTCGTTTTTCATCGGCATGTACGACGGCTTCTACGGACCGGGCACGGGCACGTTCATGCTGCTCGCATTCACGGCGGCAGCGAAGCTGCCCGTGCGCGAAGCGAACGGCGAAGTGAAGTGCGCAAACCTCGCGTCAAACGTCGCCGCGCTCGTGACGTTCGCCGCCAATGGCGCCGTTTGGTGGGGCCTGGGCCTTGTTGCTTCGCTGTTCGCGATTGCCGGTAGCTATGTGGGTTCGGGATTGGTCATGAAAAACGGCGCAAAAGTCGTGCGCCCCATCATGCTCGTCGCGCTCGCGCTCCTGTTCGTGAAGGTGCTTTACGACCTGGTATTTTAAAAAATACGCGAAGTGGTCTGAAAACTATCGCATATCAAAAAAAACGGCTGAGGCGGTTCAATATCCGCCTCAGCCGTTCGTCGCTCCGCGGGCAACCGAGCGAATTCGTCTAAATGAAACGCCCGATCGCCTAGATGAAATGCCCAATAAGGAACCCAGCAATCACGCCCACCATGGCCACAAGCACGGTGAACACGCTCACGAGCCAATCGTGGCGGCGGTCTTCTTGACGATGGCGCTCGATTCGCTGAATCTCGGCTCTCTCAGAATCGATATAGCCCACATAGGAATAGCCCTTCGCGAGCACTTCCACCACATAGGGGTTGCCCTCTTTGTAGATGGCGCCAATCATGCCCATCTGGTCGAGGCGGCGCATAGCCGCGCCCGCTTCGGTGTCTCGCTTGATGAATGCAAGCGGCGCCTGGCGACCTTCCTGCCTACGCGCGGTCTCGAGCTGGATAAGCCGGCGAAGAACCTTCTCGTCGTATGTGCTCAGCCTGTCTTGCATGCTCGAAACCTTCCCTATCTCGCTCACGTGCGGCACCCTTTTCCGCACCCAATAATTACTAAAAGATACGAGCAGTATAGCGCACCGACGCGCGAGCTTCGAAATTCATTGCTTTTCAGCGCAAATCGGCGAGCGCGCGGGGGTTGGTGGTACCCTGATAGCCGTTTAATTCTACGCCAAGGGAGACGGCATGGACCAGGCAAGCCTTTTCGATACTGAAGTGGCCAGCGAAAATAAGAACGCGCTCAGCAAGGGCGACTCGAAGCGCGCGAAAAACGCCGCGGCTTTGACGGAAAACGCAGGTCGAGCCGCGAAAGAAGCGGAACTATTGAGCAAAGAGGACTTCACCACCGCTAAGGCGCCCGAACACGCGCAGGCTGCCGCACGCGCGGCCGAGCTTCGCCACTTGCTCGACTACCACGCCTATCGCTATTACGCGCTCGACGCGCCAGAAATCACCGACGCCGCCTTCGACAAGCTACTCGTCGAACTGCAGCGCATCGAGGCAAAGTTCCCCGATTTGGTTACGCCCGACAGCTACACGCAGCGCGTGGGCGGCTACGTAGGCGAGCAGTTCGCACCCGTCACTCACATGGCACGCATGTATTCCATGGACGACGCCATGGACTTGGCCGAGCTCGATGAATGGTTGCAGCGCACTGAAGACGCGCTAGGCACAGGCAAGGCCGCATACACCTGCGAGTTGAAAATCGACGGCTTGGGCGTGGCACTCACGTATGAAAACGGCGCCTTCGTACGCGCGGCGACGCGCGGCGACGGCACAACCGGCGAAGATGTGTCGCTCAACGTGCGCACTATTCGCGACGTGCCCATGCACCTGGCAGAAGCAGGTCTCGCGCACATGGGCGCCGATCGCAACGCGCGCATCGAGGTTCGCGGCGAGGTCTATATGCCCAAGGGCAGCTTCGCGCGCCTGAACGAGGAAGCCGACGCGGAAGGGCGCGCACCGTTTGCGAACCCGCGCAATGCCGCAGCAGGCTCGCTTCGCCAAAAAGACCCGAAAGTCACCGCCAAACGCGATTTGGCCACGTTCCTCTATGCCGTCGCAAGCACCGACCCCTTGCACGTGCATTCGCAACGCGAGTTCTTGGACTGGCTGCGCGACGCGGGCTTTTCGGTAAACCCCAACGCAAAACGCTGCACCTCGCCTGCCGAGGTGCACGAGTTCTGCGCGAACGCGCTCGCCCATCGCGCCGACCTCGATTACGACATCGACGGCGTGGTGGTGAAGGTCGACGCGTTCGAGCAACAAGCTGACCTGGGCTTTACCGCCCGAGCACCGCGTTGGGCCATTGCGTTCAAGTTCCCGCCCGAAGAAAAGCAGACCGTGCTGCGCGAAATTCGCATTCAGGTGGGCCGCACTGGCGTGCTCACGCCGGTCGCCGAATTCGACCCCGTTACCGTAGCCGGCTCGACCATCGCGCGCGCCACGCTGCATAACATCGACGAGATTCGCCGCAAGAACGTGCGCGTGGGCGACACCATCGTGGTGCATAAAGCCGGCGACGTGATTCCCGAGGTTGTTGGCCCCGTGCTGGAAAAACGCCCCGCTGGCGCCGTTGAGTGGAATATGCCCACGCACTGCCCCGCGTGCGGCAGCCCTGTGGTGAATGACGAAGGCGAAGTCGCCTATCGCTGTGTGTCGATGGATTGCCCCGCGCAAACCAAGGAGCGTCTGCTGCATTGGGTGAGCCGAGGCTGCATGGATGTCGACGGTCTGGGCGAGGAAATCGTCGACAAGATGCTCGAAGCCGGGCTCGTGCGCGACGTAAGCGATTTCTACAAGCTGAGCGTCGAAGACATCGCCACGCTCGACACAGGACGCTTCTATTCGGCGGCCAACGCCAAGCGCGGCATCGAGGCGGGCGACCCTATTCCCGTGGGCGCGAAAACCGCGACGAAAATTCACGATGAGCTGGAAAAATCAAAGCAGCAGCCGCTTGGCCGCGTGCTGTTCGCCCTCGGCATTCGCCATGTCGGCAAAAGCGTCGGCGAAGTTATCGCCGCGAAATTCCCCTCGATTGACGCACTCATAGCCGCTCAGGAAGAAGACATCGCTGAAATCGATGGCATTGGCCCGAAAATCGCCGCAAGCGTGAAGCAGTTCTTGGCCGTGCCCGAGAATCTCGAGGTCATCGAGCGTTTGCGTTCGGCAGGGTTCCCGCTCGAAGACAACGCAAGCGATGCAGCGGCGCGCGCGGCGGAGGAAACCGGTGTTGACGCATCGCTCGCAGAATCGCAACCGCTCGAGGGACTCACGTTCGTGCTCACCGGCACGCTCGAAAACCGCACGCGCGACGAAGCGGGCGCAGCGCTGAAAGCACTCGGCGCCAAAGTCACGGGCTCGGTTTCGAAAAAGACGAGCTTCGTGGTGGCTGGAGCGAATGCCGGATCAAAGCTCACGAAGGCCGAAAGCCTCGGCGTCACCGTGCTTGACGAGGCCCAGATGGAAGAAGTGCTCGCCACGGGACGCGTACCGCAAGCGTAGAAGATGGCGGGCGCATCGCCAGCGACGCGCCTGGGCGCAAATAAGCGAGCCGCATACCCCGCTCAAGCAAGACAAAGGGCCAAGAGCAAAAGCTCTTGGCCCTTTTTTGCGATGCAAGCCAATGGGGAGGGAGGGTTGAGGGGGCTTGCTCGCATTCGAAATAATCGGATTATGCCGCCGGCGGAGGGCCAGGCATGCCCTTGTCAGACTGCTTGGGCTCGGCGTTGTTCAAACCAAGCGTGGTCGCCTCGTCCAAATCGCCAGTCGCAAGGAACTCACCCAGCGTGTAGCCCAGCGTAAGGCACATGCCAATGGAAACGCCGTTCATGATGCCGTTATAGCCCATGGGGAAACGGCCACCCTCGGTGTTGCCACAGGCGTACAAGCCCTTGATAGGCTCGAAGCCCTGACCTTGCACCTGCTGGTCACCCGTAACAAGCAGACCAGACGTGGACACGAGCGAACCGCCGCCAACACGCTTCGAGCCGGCAAAGCCATAGAACGGAGCCTTGATGATGGGGTACATGGTGTTGACGTCGCGACCAAACTTCATATCGGCGCCAGCCTCGATGGCGGCATTCCAATCGGCGACGGCGGCAACGACCTGCTTCTTCACGCCTTCTTCCATGCCCATATAATCGCACAGCTCTTCAATGGTGTCGGCACAGTAGAGGTACTTGCCCGATTCATCGGAGCCGTCTTTGCCAGCCTGCTCAGCGGCCTGCATGTAGCCATCGATCTTGTTGATGGTGTCATCGTCCCAATATTTCAGCGCCAAATGGCCTGCAATTTGGTTGAGCAGCATCGGCTTCCAGTCGGCATCCCAAATGCTGTACAGAATGTCGCCAGGCTGGCGTGCCGGAGTGCAGCCGGACATGAGCGGACCGCCCAAGCCCTCGTTGCAGAAACGCTTGCCATATTTGTTCAGCCAAATAGTCTCGCACGCCTCGAGCGGGCTCATCGGGAACGCGGCATGGCTGCCCATATCGCCGCCCGTGCCGATTTCCACCTTGGCGCCCATGCGCATAGCCATCGCGATGCCCGAACCGTCACGCCCCGACATAGCCTTGCAATCGGTAAATTCGCCAAGCCAGTAGTTTTCTGCGCAAATGGCGTTGTACATTTCGGAATTGGAACCAATATCGCCGCAGCACAACACCACAGCCTTGGCATCAATCTCGACGTACTTGTCACCCTGCTGGCAAATAATGCCCGTGACCTCGGTGTTATCGTCGTTATGCACAAGCTTGACGCCCGTGGTTTCATACAAGAATTCAACGCCCGCTTCTTTAGCGATGTCTTGGCTGCGAATAAGAGCATCCTTCAGCGAAACGCCTTCACCAAAGTTCGCCGTGCCCACATAGGAGTGGAACATGCCCTTCTTGTAGTCATAGCCATCGGGAACAGGCCAGTTCAAAGGTACAATCTGAGCCTTTTCTTCTTCGGTGAAGTTATCAATGAACCAGTCGAACGCCTCACCCGAACGGTTCGCGAAATCGCTCAAAAGCGTGGGCTCAACACGACCGGCACCACAAATTTGGTACTCGTTCATGAAGTCGACAACGTCATAGCTCGGAATTCCGTGACGCTCGGTCTGCCACGAAGAGTTCAGGTGTCCGATGTCATTGCCCAGAACGGCGAAATCAGCCTCGGTCTGCGTTTCGACGACGATGACATTCGCGCCTTTTTCAGCGGCGCGGCGGGCCGTCGCGGTGCCCGCATGGCCTGCGCCGCACACAACGATATCGCACGTCTTGGTCTCGGCAATGTCGCTTGCGGCGATTTCGGGCTCCTCGCCGAGCCAGCCTGCGCCAAGCACCTCGCCCATGGTCTTGCCTTCGTTGCCCGCATACGCCGACGCGCCCGACGACGCGTTCGTGGAAGAGCCGCCTTCGGATTTATCGGATGAAGCCGTTTTCGGCGAAGAGCAACCGGCCAACGCCGCGGCGCCCGCGGCGCCCGCGACAACAACGCCGGCATTCTTCAGAAAGCCACGACGCGAAATATCGATTTTGCCGCGCAGCTTGCCGAAATCTTCAAGGGATTTCTCATCAATTGCCATTGGATCCTCCTATCCAACATTCCCCAACGCATTCCCTCGATGCGTTTTTTCTCGCTGTCGAAATCGCTTTCGACGCCACCGATGATGAGCTGTTTCGGCGATAAATTCTCCGCTGCAGAGAGGTGAAGAAGGCAAAAACCTCTCACCCTTCTGAGGTGAAAAGCCACGTAAATCCCAATTAATGCCGCAATCGTCGCAAGCGGTCGCAGTAAACGGTACAATGGGGCAGCATTTGAGAGGGGAGCCGTATCATGCGGCATTTTCAACAACAAGAGGTCATGTAAATGGAACAAGAAGGGGCTCGCCCGAATCCTGATTTCCTGCCATTCGGCGCCATAATTGAAAACTGGCAGGCATGGGCCGGCATGGCCGCATTCCTTTCATGGGTAAACGTCATGCTGTGTTTCGAGGGCGCTCTGCGCGACGAGGTCATCTACGAAGGCGGACTTGTGCATGACCCCGTTTTCTATGGCATTACGGCCACGGCAGCCCTCGCGTTCATCGTCTTAAGATCGCGCAAAAACCACCCAAGAAAAGTCGCCGAAAAGAAACTGTTCATTGCTGCCGCTGCGCTTGGGATTATTGGATCGGGTGTCGCAACCGCATTGGTGCACATTGCCCAAATCGTGCCACCCGCCGCTTCCTCAGCATGCGGCGTATGCATCGGCGTCGGCGTCGTTGCAATCACCATTGCATGGGGCAAGTTGCTCGTCGCGCACGACCTGAGAGAATCGCTCGTATTGGTATCGACCGCAATGTGCATGCAATGGGTGCCCTTTGTGATTATGATGCTTGTTCCTTTTGCCGCACGAATGGCGCTCGTCTTGGCGCTCCCAAGCGCGTCTGTCGCATTGCTCCTTCGCCACGCCGCCACCGGCGAGACCCCAGCGTTCGAGGCATCTCGCGAACCACGCAAGACCGACAGCTCCATACTGAACCGCATGGCAATCATGGTTTTCATCTTCTCGGCAACCATCCAATTCATCTGGACATTCTTCATCAAGATGTTCACGAATAATTTGGAGCCCTCGCTTTTCCCAGTCGTGTTCGCGGTACTTACCGTGCTCACTTTCGCGATTATGGGGCTTGCCCTTTTTGCCATGCAGCGTCAAAAGAGCTATCGCATTGAGTTGTACTACCGCATGGCGTTTCTGCTTTGCGTGTGCTCCGCGGGCGCCTTTTCGCTTGCGACGCAGGCTTCGGTACTTGCCTACATGAGCATCTACGCTGGCTTCTCGCTCGTCGTGCCCACGCTATGGATGATGGCGCTCGGCTTTTCCTTCATGACGAAGAGTTCCATCACGAACGCCTTGAGTCTTTTGAGCACCGCCGAATATGCTGGCTTTCTCATTGGGTTCGCCCTTGTCGATGCCCTTAAGCCTCTTGGATATTCGTCGTACGGCAACGAGCTCTCCGCATATATCTGCACGACAGTTATTTTCGCTTTCAGCGTCGCATACGTATGGATCTTTCCCGAACGAGACCTTATCTCCCTCAGCCCCACCATGTTCGGCTTGAGCACTGAAAGCCTCGAAGCGCGCTGCGCAGAACTCGGCGAGCGATTCGGTCTCACGAAACGCGAGAAGGAATTACTCGAGCTTTTTGCATGCGGAAGAAATAGCGCATACATCGAGAAGGAACTCTTCATCAGCAAGAATACGGTTGCCTCGCATCGTAAGAGCATCTATCGCAAAATGGGCGTGAAAACGCAGCAGGAACTGTTGACGCTCGTTGAGGGCAATTAGGAAGCCCGGACTTAGGCTCGAAGGTCGCTGAAGGCATGCGCTCGCCCTTTGGTTAATCTCCAAAAAGCCTGATCAGAAATCCCTTGCGCTTCCGCTTTTCCTCACGAAGCACGCCCTGGCTCGCCGTGGTGGCCCCAACGGCCGCCGCGTTGCCGCCAATTCGAACAATCTCGTAAAGGAAGGGCGATTTCACGTAACGCACTTCGACAGGCGTCGCATGCACGGTGCTCTCGCTCGACAGGTGCACGCTCGGGCTCAGCGGCGCAACCACATGGGTGTCTCGCTTCTCGTCAAACACGACGGCAGCCGCGCGGCCCGTTTGCCCGTTCACGGCAATGCGCACCTGTTCGCCCTCGCGGCCATCGGAAATCGGGCGATCGACATAGAATACCGGCACGAGCATGAGCGCCGACTCATGCTTTTTCACCTTGCGCGACCACTGGCGCATGCTGTTCTTGCTGAAGCCGAACGCGCTTTCGGCGTCGTTGCCCGCGATTGAATAGGCGAGCTTGTCGATGACGGCGCTGTCTTTCTGAATCCCTTCGACCGCCACGATGCGGAAATTTCCCTCTTCCATGGCGGGGTCGAACGGCACAACCTTCGAGAAATCCCACGGCTCAAGAAGGCCCATGAGAGGCACATCGACGTAGTGCGTTTTGGGATACGGCCAATCGAGCACCTCGTAGTACACGAGCGATTCTTTCTTCATTCCCTTGCCGGAAAACGACACCATCATGCGCAAATCGGCAAGCGCGACGGGGATATACATGAGCACCATCTGGCTTTGAATGGCCTCTTCAACCGCGTGGCCGGCGAACACCTCGGGGTACTGCCGCACGAGTTGAAGGGCATTCGCTCGGGCTTGCTGCTCGGAAATGCTGCACGGAATCGCCTGCTCAGGAACGTATTCCGCACCGGTTCCCATCGTAAGGCGCTTGCTGAACTTACCTGGCTTGAGCAAATCGCCCGCGCCGATTTTGTTGCCGCACGAAGGGCACTCGAACACGCTCTGGGTCGATTCGCCCTCAAACGCGGCACCGCAGAAAGGGCACGGAATGCTCACATGCGTTGCCTGCTCAAGCTCTTCGGCGGTTCCTCGGTCTTCTTGGAAAAGCCACTCGAGCAGCGACGAATTGCGCCAGTAAGGCTCGAAATAGTACCAATCGGCATCTTTCGCAGGCTCAAGCTGCGATACGTGAGTCAGCTTCATCAGACCGTCGACCATCTGAATCGGCTGATGGCGAATGCCAACGGTGTCCGCCGGCTGCTGCCCGCCAGCCTCCCACGGCACGCTCGTTCCGCAATATGCGCAATCGAAGCTTCGCGTCGCCTGGTGGGAATACATAGGGCCGCCGCAATTTTGACACTTGATGGCGAACATCTCTTCCATAGCCTGGCCTCCTTTGTGTGGGTTGCTGCCTTACAGCATGCAGCAACGCCCGCATTCGCGGCAGACCCCCATGGCCCAAATTTACGCGCTATTCCTGATGAAAAGGCTAGCTTGATGAAGGCGCCCCTACCAAAGCGTGTTCGTGCGATCGCGCCCGATGGGCAGGCTGAACACGATGGTGTCGACGGCATGCACAATGGCGAACAAGCCCAGGAACAGGCCAATCGAGGAAGGGAACACGCAAATAAGCACGCCGAGCACGATTTCAGCGATGCCAGAAATGCCAACCATGGAACCAAGACCCGCGCCCACCAGGAAAAACGGGCGTGCCGCGACAAGCTGAACCACGCCGAAAAGCACGACGCCAATGCCGAAAACCCACGCAATCGTCGCCACACCAACCGCGGGGAACATGAGCAGCAACACACCGAGCAGCGCGATCATGACGCTGAAGAACAGGCTCCATACGCTTTGCGAAAACAGCGTGTTGCGATAGCGCACATACGAAGCAACGCCAATGCCACCAGCGACAATCACGCACACGGCGATAATCGCAGAAATGCCCATGAGCACCTCGAACGGGCAGAACACGCACACAAGGCCGAACACCAACAGCAGCACGCCCGAAAGCAGTTGCATCCAATTGACCGACCCGCCCTTTCGGCCGGGGCGGAACTCGCTGCTCGAATCGAGCACCTCTACTTGAATGTTGTCGTTTGCCATCGCAGCCTCCTTACGCTCAAGCCACTTATTTGGCATGGTTCGAGTATGTGACCAATTCCCGTCGCACGCACGAGTTTTGCGCAGGTTGTTTCCAAATCGAATACATCGGAAACCGAAACGCGAAATTCGAAAGGCCCCTGCAACGATCGGCTAAAACAGGCCTCTCCAAGCGAGGACGGCAAAGGTCGACCCGCCGAATTGGGGAAACCTCATCGGCGATCGCACGCCGCGTCACCAAAAGGCAGTCAAGCTGACGAATCGTCGCGTTTGCTAGCGCCTACAGTTTCCTGTCGAGCGCACGAATGGCATGCGGAAGGTGCGCGAGCACGTCTTCCGTCGTTACGCATAGCTCGGCGGAATCGGCAGCAGCAAGCACACCGGCGCGGGCGTGCACGAACACGCCCAAGGCGCAGGCATCTTTAGGTTCCATGCCACGTGCGAGCAGTGAGCCAATTGAGCCTGCGAGCACGTCGCCCGTTCCCGCCTTCGCGAGCGCCGGCGTGCCGCACGTGAGCACGAGCACATCATCGGCGCTTTCCTCATTGCCGTCGGCGATATAGGTATCGGGGCCCTTCAGCACGCATACCACGCCAAAGGCCCTTGCAATAAGCAGTGCGTCAAACGCCGCCGCCGGGATGCCTTTCTTTTCGCAACGAGTGCGCGATGCCTGGACTTCTTCAGTATTGAGCGTTGCAAGAATGCGGTCGGCCTCGCCCCTATGCGGGGTAATAACCGTAGGAAGCCCCGCGACGAAGCGCTCGCGCAGCGCGGAAGCGCCCTCGTCGGTTGCAAGCGTCGCAAGCCCGCCGCCATCGACAAGCACGGGCGCCTGCGTGAGCCTAAGCACATCGAGCACCGTTGCCTTCGCCGCATCGCTTACGGCAAAGCCGCTTCCTACGACAACGGCGCACGGGCGCCCCTCGCACGCTGCATGACGATGCTCCACAAACGCGTCAACGGGTTGGCAGACGCACGACGGCTGCACCACGCGCAGCGCGGCAGCGGTCTCGAAGCTTGTGTAGGCGCGAACATAGCCTGCGCCCATGCGCGTCGCAGCCATTACGGCAAGCACACCCGCACCTGCATAAATCGGGTCGCCCACGACGAGTTCACACAAACCGCGCGTGTACTTATTATCGTCAGGAAGAAGACCCGGCAACAGGCGCGCGGCCTTTTTCGAAGTAATCGTCTTCATAATTGGGGTCTCCTTATTCGGACACCGGCTCGCCGGCACCCTTGGCCTCGGCGCTCGTTGCGGTTTGCTCGCCCAAATCGTCGAGCATGCCACGCATTTCCTTGAACTGCTGGGCAAGCTCGGCTTTCACGTCGCGGCGCTTTTCGCGTTCGGCTTGCGACGCCTTCGTAATAGCCACAGCATTGGCCACCGCGACCGAATGGGTATAGGTAATTGACAGGGGCACATCAACAACGCCCTGCTCTTCGGCGATGCGGGCAGCAGCGCCATGCAGCGCGATGGCGGGTTTGCCGTGGGAATCGCGCACGACTTCAACGTCGCGCATGCCTATGCCGCTTGCCAAAATGCCGGTGCCGAGCGCTTTGCACACCGCTTCCTTCGCAGCGAATCGGGCGGCGTAATGCGTCGCCGGATTGCCCTTTCGGTTGCAATAGTCCTGCTCAGCATCGGTGAACACCTTGTGCGCAAACGACGGCGTGCGATCCAAAATGCGCCGCATGCGTTCGATTTCGACGATATCTACACCCAAACCAACCGACACAACACCCTCCTTTTATGCGCATGGTTTTCTGCATTCATCAGTTTAGCCAATAAAGAAGGCGTGCAAAAACGCTTCACAATCCACGCGTCAAGCCATTGCGGGCAAACGGGCCCGGCCGCCATTCACGCTAAAAGTCAGCGAGCGCGGGCCCGGTGCGCCAGGTTGTCCCGCCGCATGGCCAAGCGTACTTCGGTACGCGCCGTGCCATGCACAAGGGGCAAGATGGCGTGCCCGGCCCGCGCGCAGCGTCAACAACGCCGCCGTTCGGCAGAACGGCGGCACAAACCAGCCGCCAGGGCCCAGCGCAGCGTCGGCAGGTTCCGCCGTTCGGAAGAACGGCGGAACCCACTACTCGACCGTGACGCTCTTCGCCAAATTGCGGGGCTGGTCGACGTCGCATCCGCGAGCGATGGCAATATCGCGGGCGAACAGCTGCAGCGGCACGCTCGCTGTAATGGCGCTGAAGCAATCGCGCACCTTCGGAATATATATCACGTGGTCGGCATGCTTCTTGATTTCCTCGTCGCCTTCGGTGGCAATCGCCACCACAAGGGCGCCGCGGGCCTTGCATTCCTGAATATTGGAAATCACCTTGTCGTACGTGGGGCTCTTCGTGGCAACCACGATCACAGGGAAGCCCTCGTCGAGCAGCGCAATGGGGCCATGCTTCATTTCACCGGCGGCATACGCCTCGGCATGCAGGTAGGAAATTTCCTTGAGTTTCAGCGCGCCCTCGTAGCAAATGGTGGAGCCAATGCCACGGCCAATGAACAGGGCATTCTGCGCATCTTTGCATGCGAGCGCCGCTTCCTCGATAGCGCTCGTGTCGGCCAGGATTTGTTCAATGTGCTGTGCGGTATCCGCCATCTCGCGGAACAACATGCGAATTTGAGCCGTCGTAAGGCCGCCACGCAGCTGGCCGAGCAGCATCGCGAGCAGCGTGAGCGCCGCCACCTGGCCCAAGAAGCTCTTCGTTGCTGCCACGGCGATTTCCTTGTTTGCCTTGATGTAAATTACTCCGTCACTCTCGCGCGCCACGGGGCTGCCCACCACATTGGTGATGCCGAACACCTTCGCGCCCTTGATGCGTGCATCGCGAATGGCGGCCAGCGTATCTGCCGTCTCGCCCGACTGAGACACGGCGACTACAAGCGTCGAGGGCGTGATGATGGGGTTTCGATAGCGGAACTCGCTCGCCACCTCGACTTCGCAAGGAATACGGCTCCACGCCTCGATAAGGTTCTTCGCGATAAGGCCCGCATGGTAGCTCGTGCCACACGCGATGATATACACGCGATCGATGGCCGCCAGCTCGTCGTAATTGAGCGACAACTCGTCGAACTGTAAATGGCCGTTCACCATACGACCGGCAAGCGTGTCGCGAATCGTGCGCGGCTCCTCATAGATTTCCTTCAACATGAAATCAGGGAAACCACCCTTTTCAGCTGCGGAAACATCCCAATCAACATGCGTGACGGACGGGTGGATTTCGCTACCTTCTTGGTCGAAATATTCAATCGTCGACTCGCCGTCCGTAAACGTGAGCTTCGCGAAGGTGTCGTCTTCGAGCACGACCACATCGCGCGTCTCGTCGATAAGCGCCACGATATCGCTCGCGACGAGCGCGCCGCTTTTGCCCTGGCCCACCACGATGGGCGAATCTTTGCGGGCGCACACGATGACGCCCGGCTCGGCATCGCACACAACCGCGATGCCGTACGCGCCCGCCAAGCGATAGGTCGCCCGGCGCACAGCGTCGAGCAAATCGCCGTCGTATGCTTCTTCAACCAAATGGGCAATGACTTCGGTGTCGGTCTCGCTCGAGAACACGTGCCCGCGACCAATGAGCTCTTCTTTGAGCGTGGCGTAGTTCTCAATGATGCCGTTATGCACCACGGCGATATCGTTCGCGCAGGCCGTATGCGGGTGCGCGTTATTCTCGCTCGGTTTACCATGGGTCGCCCAACGTGTATGGCCAATGCCACACGTGCCATCGATATCCATGCTCTCAACCATGGCCTCAAGGCCGGCGACCTTGCCAACCTTGTGCTTCACGTTGAGGCCCAGCGGCGTTTGCACGGCGATGCCCGCCGAATCGTAGCCGCGGTATTCCATGCGCTTCAGGCCGCGAATCAAAACGTCCTTCGCCTGCAAGCTTCCGATGTATCCAATGATGCCGCACATAGGGAAATTCCTTTCCTTATCAGGAACGTGAGCCTGACACAACGCTTCATTGTAGTGTCGGGGGAGCCACGGAAAGGAAGGTCGTCACAGGTTGTTTACACGCTGACGGGTAAACGGCGCCAAAGAGAAAGCGAGCGGCGCACCGCGCCACCCAACCATCGCGCTACCCAAGCATCTCGACATCGGGGTCGGTTTGCGCGATGGCATGCAGCTCGTCGATATAATGCAGCAGAAGTTCGCTCGGGCGGCGTTCGCGATGCATGATGTAGCCCACGCGCATGCGCTCGTCGGCATCGAGGGGAACGCTTGCAATGCCGTGCGACATTTCGCTCGAAAGCACGCCCGTGGAAAGCGTGTAGCCGTTATGGCTCACAAGCAAATTCGAAAGTGTGCCGCGATCGGAACAGCGAATATTGCGCGCGCTCGGCAGCCACGCGAGCGGCTCTTCGGCATAATAAAACGAGTTCACCGTACCCTGCTCGAACGAATAGCGAGGATAAGCCGCCAATTCTTCAGGCGAGATGATCTCGCGTTTCGCGAGCGGATGGCTCTCGCCCACAAACACATGCGCAGAAGCCTCGAACAAGGGGTGGAACCGCACGTCGGCTTCTTCAAAAGCGCGTTCGAGCACGCGCCTGTTGAAATCGTCGGTATACAGCACGCCTATTTCACTGCGGAAGCTGCGCACGTCTTCGATGATTTCGGCCGTGGTGCTCTCACGCAGCACCAGGTCGTACTCATCGCCCGTGCAGGTTTCGGCCACATTTACGAACGCCTGCACGCTGAAGGCGTAATGCTGCGTGGAAACAGCCAGGCGCACATGGCTCGAGCCGTGCTCGGCATAGCGGCGCTCGAGCATGTCGGCCTGCTCGATTACCTGGCGCGCATAGCCCAAAAGCTCGGTGCCGTCGTTGGTCAGCGCCACGCCGCGATTGCTGCGCGTGAAAATAGTGACGCCCAGCTCCTGCTCGAGGTCTTTGATGGCCGTGGACAAGTTCGACTGCGTCGCGAACAGCTCGCGCGCGGCAGCATTGATGGAGCCGTATTCCGCGACGGCGATAAGGTAGCGAAGTTGTTGCAGTGTGGCCATAGGGTTTTTCCTTTACGAATTCGGCTTTATGCCGGCAAATGCGTCGAACCGAATTCTACCGCGCCGCGCGCTATAAAACGGAAACTCCAACTCCCACCAGTCCAGGACCGGTATGCACCACGAGCGCGGGCGAGATTTGGCAGAAAATCACGTCGATTGCCTGAGGGAATTCGGCCTTCAAATCGTCGGCAATGATGCGCGCTTCGGCCTCGGCGTCGCCGTGAGCCACGGCGAAACGAACCGAGCGGCCCTCTTCGAGAGCGGCAGCAGCAACCTTCTTCGCAAGCGAAACGGTCTTCTTCAGCGAGCCCTTGCGGCCGTGGCTTTTCGCGCACACCACGTATTTGCCCTCTTCATTGCACTTGATGGTGGGGCGAATATCGAGCTTCGAGCCAATCGCGTACGTCGCGGCGCCAATGCGGCCGCCTTTATAGAGATACTCGAGCGTGTTCACGCAGAAAAAGCCCTCGGAGCGCTCGGCGGTACCCTCGGCGCGGGCGATAACCTGCGAGAACGGCATGCCCGAGCCAACGAGCTCGCACACGAGCACTGCGGTAAGGCCCGCAGCGATGCCGATGCTCTTCGTGTCAATCACAGCGCACTGCAAATCGGCACGGCTGGATGCGATGCTGCGCACCAAGTCGTAGGTACCCGAAAGCCCCGAGGAAATCGTGACGGCAATCACATGGGTGTAGCCTTCAGCGGCAATTCGATCGAACAGGGCCATGATATCGGCAGGCGCCGGTGTCGAGGTTTTAGGAATTTCGGTTTCGAAGCGACGGTAGACTTCTTCGGGCTGAATAGTCACGCGATCGAGAAAGTCGCCATCGGAATAGTTCACATGAAGGGGCGCGATGAACACGCCGTACTTTTCGACGACCTCCGGCGGCACATCGGTCGCGGAATCGACCAGCACGGCGATACGCTGATTTTCCGCGTCGCCTTCGCCTACCGCGGCGGCCACGGTGGCGGCAACCGTCTCGGCGGCGTCAGACGCCGTAGCCACAGCAGTTGCGGCCGCTTCCGCCGCCTCGCCAAAAACCGCGGCTGCGTCGGCGGCAACGACGTCGCCGAGGCCACGAACTTTTTCAATCCCCTGCTTAATGGCGCCATTAATGCCGTTGTTGCCGATCATGGAGCCTTCCCTTCTTCACCCAACAACGCTTGCGCGATGCCGGCGTTCAATACATCTCGTTTTGAAAGCCAGCTTATGTGCGCAGCAAAACCGTGTCAAGCAATATGGAGTTTGATTGGACGCTTCGCAACGGTAACGTTTCCGGTGCCCGCACGGGAGCATGCGACGTGCTACGCTTGCGTCCATGACACGCAAAGCAAAACATATCCAAGCACTCAGCGAGGCGGAATACGTCGAGCTTATTCGCGAGCTGCGCCTGGCGCGCTATGCCGATATTCCCACGATCGACTTGTACATGGATCAGTTGCTCACCTATATAGATGCGCAACTGCGCCCGCTCGTGGCGCCCGACGAAAAGCTGCTCACAGCTTCCATGGTGAACAACTATGTGAAACAAGGCATTATCCCCGCACCGAAGGCCAAGCGCTACACCGCGAACCATGTTGCCATGCTTACCGTGATTTGCCTGATGAAACGCACATTCTCGATGGACGACATCCATTCGCTGCTGCGAGTTTCGGCGGCGACCCACGGCATCGACCACGCATACAACTTCTTCTGCGAGGCGGTAGAGGAAAGCCTTCGCCAGCTCTTCTGCGGCGAAATTGCCCACACGAACCTTGGGTCGTGCGACATCCGCAAACCAGACGGCCCCGCATTCGCCCTCCAGGTAAGCAACGCCGCCGACCTTTCACCTGAACGTCGACTCGCGCTTTCGGCGGCAACGAGCGTCGCGAATAAAATTTATGTCGAGAAGTGCTTTGAGCTGGGTATTCTCGATGGAGCACGCAATGCGCAGCTGCGAAAGGCAGAAAACTAATGGCCAAAACGAGCGAACACGATGCCCTCGTCGAGCCCGAAAGGAAATCGACCGAAAGCGACCTAACAACGAAGACCCGGAACGAATCAGCCGAAGCCGCAGGCGCCACAGCCAACGCAACCTCTGCCGAGGCGACCCCGGCTCGAGAAACTAAGGCCGCAGCCGAAATAGCCGCCAAACAGCACGCGCCCCGCCTCGATGGAGCCGACATAGCCGCGGCCGCAAACCAAGCCGCCGCAAAAGCGTGGAAGAAACATCGTGCGCGCATTCTTAACCGCATTGCCGAAAAGGAAATCGCACGCGACATCGTAACGCTCGCTGGCATGACGGAAATCTATTGCGCCGACCACCACGCCGCCGCCGACCGCACGCCATACGAAAGCGAAGCCACCGCCGTGGGCATGTATCCCCAGCACAAGATTCCGCGCCTTTGCCCCGAATGCGCCGCACATTTGCGCTACGGCGAAGTTCGCCGAGCACTGTGCCGACGCGAGCCGCGCCCCGCATGCAAAACGTGCAAGAGCCATTGCTACACATCCACCGAATCGGCATGGCAACGCCGCGCCATGGCCTATGCGGGCCCCAGGGCAATGTTCCGCGGACACGCGATTGAAGCAATTCGCCACCTCATTCACACCAGAAAGAGCTAAGGCAGCGTTTCCATCTGCAGAAAAAAGATTCCATTCCCCAACTTTCTCGCCCTTTGCGCTTTATCATAGACGCGTGAAGGAAACCAGCAACGCCGCCCGTAGGCGCGCGCGGGGAAACGAGGGCACCATGATCAATCAACGCATGTACGAGTTGGGCAGCGAACCGTCGGCGATTCGCGAGCTGTTCGCATACGGCCAAGCACGCAAGGCCGAAATCGGCGAGGATAACGTCTTCGACTTCAGCATCGGCAACCCCAGCGTTCCGGCGCCCGAAGCGGTTAAGCGAGCAATTCTCGATGTGATGGAGCAGCCCCCCGCCCAAGTGCACGGCTACACCCCCAGCCAGGGCGCACCGAGCGTTCGCGCCGCCGTGGCCGCATCGCTCAACCGCCGCTTCGATACGTCGTACGAAGGTGCGAACATCTACATGACCTGCGGCGCCGCCGCATCGCTTTCCATCTGCTTCAACGCCGTTGGAAACCCGGGCGACGAGTTCATCGTGATTTCGCCCTATTTCCCCGAATACAAGGTTTGGATTGAAAACGCCGGCTGCAACTGCATCGAGGTGCCCGCTCGCCGCGACGATTTCCAAATGAACATCGAGGCCATCGAAGGCGCCATTACGCCGAAAACCAAGGCCATCGTGATTAATTCGCCCAACAACCCAGTTGGCTCGGTGTACCCCGAATGCGACTTGATCGAACTCGCCAACGCGCTGCGCCGCAAGCAGGACGAATTCGGCACCACCATTTACATCATCGCCGATGAGCCGTATCGCGAAATCGTCTACGGCAACGTGCGCGTGCCGTTCGTTCCGCCTATCTACGAGAACACGCTCGTGTGCTACTCGTATTCCAAATCGCTCAGCCTGCCGGGCGAGCGCATTGGCTACATTCTGGTTCCCAACACCATGCCCGACTGGGAGCACACCTTCAACGCCGTGTGCGGCGCGGGCCGCGCGCTTGGCTTCGTGTGCGCCCCGTCGCTTCTGCAGTACGTCATCGAGCGCTGCGTCGACGAGCCGAGCGATGTTGAGGCCTATGCGAAGAACCGCGAAGCCCTGTATGGCGGCCTTACGAAACTCGGCTACGAGTGCGTTGCGCCCCAAGGCGCATTCTACTTGTGGGTTCGCGCGCTCGAACCCGACGCTCAGGCTTTCGCCGAGGCCGCGAAGGCACATGAGCTGCTGCTCGTTCCCAGCAACAGCTTCGGCGTCGAGGGCTGGCTGCGCGTAAGCTACTGCGTCGCCCATGAGACCATCGTGAATTCGATGCCCGCATTTGCCGAGCTTATGCGCGAGTATCAAACGAGATAGCGCATCTTAGACAATGCGTTTTTTGACGCAAAAACACGAAGGCTCGCCTACCGCAGGCGAGCCTTCGTTGCATAGAGGTGCCGAAACCGCGCGGGCAAATCGGGCTGAGTATTTCGCGTTCCGCGCCCGCATGAGCTGCGGACTTACGCAGGCTCAGCGCATGCGTGCAGGCAACAACGTTAGGCCGCTGCCGCGCGAACGCCGCGCCATTCGGCCCTATCACTTCTGGAATTTCTTGGCCTCTTCGGCTTCGACGCCCTCCATCGAGGCGCCATATTTCGCGGTTTTCGGATCTTTGCCGCCATCTTTAAGCAGCTCATCGACGCTTTCCGCACGCAGCGCCTCGCGTCGCGCATCGTGTTTTTCCTGATAGCGGCCCGCCGCAACAGCATCGAGCTTCACATTGCGGAAGTACACGATCCAGTTCGCCGCGATGGCAATCATGTTCAGGAAATAGACCGCCAGCACCCAGTTGATTTGGCCCGATACGAACTTCGCCGCAATACCGGCAACGTAGCCCAACGTAATAAGCAAAATGAACTGCCAGCTTGTGCCCGCAGCCGTGCGCGCCTTCGCCGCCTTATACGCATTCATCGGCCACGACAAGCCAAAACAAACCAGCATGACCGCTTCAAGAAATTCCGCCATTGCACCCTCGATTTCTCGGATTTCAAACCCTTTGAGAATAGTTCGCGCGCATCATAGCGTCTAATATATGAATTGGTTATTTATCATCACTTTTACATTATGATTCAAGAAAACGAAGGGAGCGCCATGGAGCTTTTGCAGTTGAGATATTTTCTGGAAGTTGCGGAAAGCGAGCACGTCACGCACAGCGCCCAGAAACTTCGCGTATCGCAGCCCTCGCTCACCCAAGCGATTAGCCGCCTCGAGCGAGAACTGGGCGTACAGCTTTTCGAGCCAGAAGGGCGCGGCATTCGCCTTACTGAAGCAGGCCGCTTCTACAGCAAACGCATCGCGAAAGCGGTGGGAGAAATCGACTCGGCGACCAGCGAGCTTGCGCGGTTCGACGAAGAGCGCAGCTCGATTGTGCGCATCAACGTTGTTTCGGCCTCGAACATCGTCGTTGACGCCGTCGCGGAATGGCGCGCTCAACACCCCGCGGCAAAGTTTCAGATTGTGAGCAGCGAAACCGCCAGCAAAATTGAACCGTGCGACATCGAAGTGCGCATGCAAACGGGAAAACGCCGGAAGCGAAGGGCGCGCGCCTATTCAAGGAACGCATCATGCTCGCCGTGCCCACAACGAACGGCGACGAAACCGAGGAGTGCGCGTTGCGCGAAACCAAAGAGCCCGACGCAGGTTTTCGCGACAATCCAGGAAAAGGCGAGAGACTCGGAGGCGAAGAGCGCGACATCGCAGCGAGCGACGCCTTGGCCAACGGCCGCGGCGAAGCGATTTCGCTGGCCCAGGTGCAAAACAGCGGCTTCATCATGCTCGCAGGCTCGCGCAACATCAGCAACCTCTGCCTGTCGCAATGCGCCAAACTGGGGTTTCGCCCCACAATCGCCTTCGAGAGCGATAATCCATCGGTCGTGCGCAAGATGATCGGCCTTGGCCTCGGCGTTGGCTTTTGGCCCGAACACAGCTGGGGCGAGCTTGGCGCCGGCGCGCGCCTTGCTCCCATTCTTGAGCCGGGATTCGTACGCACCATCGAAGTCGCGCGAACGCGCCACGGCGGCTCGAACGAGCAGGCCGATAAGTTCTATTCGTTCCTGCTTCAGCGATTCGAAGCCCGCTGGAATATCTAGCGATTCCCCGCGTCAACCATGGTAGACTTTTGCGTATATGTGTGAGAGAAAGGGATTCCATGGCCGCGGAATGCAATTTAATCATCGATTCATGCTGCGATTTGCCGCTGAGCATGCTGCAAATCGAAGGCGTCGATACGCTGAACTTCAATTACGTCATGAGCGATGGCGACCACGAGGACGATTTCTATCAATCCATCACGCCGCACGAGTTCTACGAGAAGATTCGCAATGGAGAAACGCCGAGCACCTCGCAGGCTTCGCCGGCGGCAATCGAAGCGGCATGGCGCCGCGCTGCCGAAAACGGCATTCCCACGGTATACCTATGTTTCTCGAGCGGCCTTTCGTCGAACTACTCAACTGCGGCGGCGTTGCTTGCCCAGGTGAAAGAGGAATTCCCCGATGCTCCGCTCTATTTGGTCGACCTTATGATCGGCTCTACGCCCGAGGGCTTGCTCGTTCTTGAGGCGTTGCGTCAGCGCGATTCGGGGCTTTCTGCAGAAGAGCTGGTCGAGTGGGCCGAACAGGCGCGCTACTTCGTGCAAACCGCTTTCATGGTCGACGACCTTGATGCGCTGCACCGCGGCGGACGCATTCCCGCATCGGTTGCCGCAGCGGGCTCGGCACTCAATGTGAAACCCCTGCTCACCTTCGATACGTCGGGGCACTTGGCGCTCACGGGCGCCGCGCGTGGGCGCAAGAAGGGCCTGAAGCAAATGGCCGATTTCTTCGCAAAAGAGCATGACACGCAAGGTGGTTCGCCCGTAGTGCTCATCGGCAACGCCGACTGCCCGAAAGACGCCGAAGCGCTGCGAGATCTTTTGGCCAAACAAGACGAGAGCATCACCGTGGTACAGCACAATATTGGTGCCACCATCGGCAGCCATGTTGGGCCCGGCATGGTGTCGATTTCGTTCTGGGGCGGCGACCGCCGTGAAAACATGTCCGTCGCCGACCGCATCGCCGCGAAGATCAAGCGCGGCTAGCAAGTCGAACGGACGGTTCGGGGCCGCAGGACATCAAGGTGCTCTGAGGCCCCGACTCACTGCCGTCATCTCACCGACCTCGGAGCCCCTTTTTTCGCAATTGCCTGTCGCGGCCAATCGTAGCAGACTCGTATTGCATGCATATGAACGGACCTTCTACACTCCTTCCCTCTCTTCTCGCACCTTGCCTCTCTTCCTCATCCCCACAAGTGCCCATCGGCGCGAAGGCCCGCGCTCGAATATCCCGTCCCTGCAAAGCCCATCCCCCGTCTCTTATGTTTGTCGCGGTTCCGTGGCGCCGAGGTAACGTTTCGATTCAGATTCTTCCCATTGTGCGAACGCGCGATATGTTCGACTCGTACCAAACGCATTTACCGCAAGCCAATCGAGCGCTTGCTTTTATTTGATAGGAGGCAACCATGGACAGACGCGCATACAGTCAAGAAAACCGCAACCAGCGCGCCGATTCGGCGGCAAAAACCGTCGTTATCTCGCCCAAGGCTGAAGCCGAAACCCCCAACCCAACCGGAATCAAGGGCCTTTTTGAGGGGCTTTCGGTTTCACAGGTCACCGCAGGTGCTTTGGCCGCGGTGACCTCGATGCTGCTTTCTGCCCAAATTGGCATTGCCGGCTCGGTTATCGGCGTCGCCGTAGGCTCGGTCGTGTCGACCGTTTCATCGCAGCTTTACAAAAAATTCCTGGCGGGGTCAGCCGAAAAACTTCGCGGCTTTGCCTCGAGCGACAACGAGGAAGAAAATGCGGCGGCTAACGCCGTTGCCGCCCAAAGCGCAACCCAAAGCTTCGCACACGCGCAAACCACCGTTATACCCATCACACGCGCACCATTCGAGGGCGCCGAAACCACCACGCTGCCTTCGGTGGGCACGGCGACGCGCGCATTCAACGAAGCGGCGGTCCCGTCGGCCAATTCCGCCGAAACGAGCGTTCTATCCGCAGGCCAAATCGTTGGAGCCGATGCGCACGACATGCGCGGCAGCCAAGCCGCTCAAGGCGCCCAATCGAATACGCCGCGCATCAATAGCGCAGCCGGCCATACGGGCAATGCGAGCCACGCAACGGGCGTCGTCGAGATTGAGGCCCAAAAACAAAAGACCATGCAGTGCCGCGTGCTCGCGGTTTCAGTCGCCTCGTCCCTTGCGGCAATCCTGCTGTTCGCGGGCCTCGTGCTTATGTTCACCGGTGGCGAAGGCATCGGTACAAAAGTAGCCCCGTTCACCGGTGAAGTCGTAACGAGCCAGCTTGCAGACGAAAGCAGCGCTGCGACCAGCAATGACACCGAAAAAGCCCATGATGCCAAGAAGGCCGAGACAACAACTCAAAACGAAAACGAGAAGAACAGCGCTCCGCAATCCCCTCAACAGAATTCGACGCAGAACGCTTCCAACTCTTCATCCGCAACTGAATCGGGCACAAACTCCAGCAACACGAATTCGGGATCGGAGAACTCGAGCTCCGCAAGCGGCAACAACAGCCCATCCTCAAGCGACTCAGGCTCCGGCCAAACTTCCAGCAATAATACGAATTCAAATTCCAACAACGCAAACAGCTCTGGCTCTGGCTCAACGGATTCGGGCGGAAATGCCACAAATTCAGGGTCAACGGGATCGGAATCGAGCGCATCGTCGCAAGCGGGGTCGGGCAAGTAGCCCACGGCGAAATATTTCGCTCGGCAAGAAAAGCCGCAAGGCGGCAACACGCGCCCAAGTGAAAACGAATTCAGCCCCACAGGCAACTCCAAGAAAGCGCATGCATACATACAAAAGCGGGCCTGCATCGTTCTGCAGGCCCGTCGCCGTTCAGGGCAATTATGTTTGCCATTTGGCTAATCGCCCTGCGCGTTCGTTAGTCGACGCTCTTCAAACTTTCGACCATATCGATTTTCTTGAGCTTGAATTTCATCGCCAAAGTCACGATAACCGAGAACAGCATGGTGAGCGCAAATGCGATAGCGAAGCTCAAAGTGTGAATTTCGCGGCCGAACATCACTTGATCGACCTCGGCGGTGATTACAACATAGCCTTCCATAGCTATGCCAAGGAACAAACCAACGAATGCGCCAATCAGCGAAAGCAGCATGGTTTCACGATAAATATACGCGTTCACCTCATGCGGCGTGAAACCAAGCACCTTCAGCGTGGCAATCTCGCGCACACGCTCGGTGATGTTGATGTTCGTGAGGTTGTACAGCACCACGAACGCGAGCAAGGCCGCAGCAACCACAAGCACCACCACGACCGAATCGACGCTCTTCAGCATGCTGCGATAGCTGTTGATGGTTTCGTCGTTATACGTCACGGTTTTCACACCATCCATCGCGAGCACCTCGTCGCTGAACACTTCGCGCACGTCATCGCCCTCGGCAACGTTCGCGAGCAGCGTCGCGTACGAAGGCGCTTCACCCATGGTGGATTCGTACAACGCAGGCGACATGAGCACGTATTGCGCCACGTAGTTCTCCATAATGCCCGACACGCGCACCTCGCGGCCTTCGCCCGTCGCGTTGCCAATGGCATCCTCGTCGTAAATCGCGATGGAATCGCCCACCGAAACGCCCAGCTTCGTCGCGAGCTTCTCGCTTATGAGCACGCCTTCATCGTCAATCGCGAGGGGCTTGTGGCCCACGCGCGTGCGCAGCGTGTTGAAGTTGCCGAATTCCTGCGTATCTTGCGGCACGTTCAACTCGACACGTTGGTCGATTTCATCCGACGCGCCCGGAGTGCGCACAATTTTGTTCTCGGTAAGCACCCATGCCTTCGGACCTTCGGAGTCGGCCTCGACGCGTTTGGCCACGGCATTCTTTTCGGCATCGGCAGCATCGGGATCCATGCGCACGATGGCGTTGTAGTGGTACAGCTCGCCATACTGCTTGTCGATGATGTCGTTGATGGCGTTTTGCAAGCCAAGACCGGTGAGCAAAAGCCCCGTGCAGCCTGCAATGCCAATAATCGCCATGAAGAAACGGCGCTTATAGCGGAAGAGGTTGCGCGCGGTGACCTTCCAACTGAACGACATGCGACTCCACAGCGGACGAATGCGTTCGAGGAGGATGCGCTTGCCGGCCTTCGGCGCGCGCGGCAGCATAAGGGCTGCCGGCTTTTCGCGCAGGGTGGCCATCGCAGCGAACAGCGTTGCCGCAACCGTGATGCCCACGGAAAGGCCCGCCGCCAGCAAGAACAGAGCAGGGTCGATTGGCGTAGGCCTGCACGGCACAACATAAATAATCGCGTACGCATTCATGATGAACCACGGCAGGAATTGCGACAGCAGTACAATGCCCACGATTGAACCCACGCCGCTGGCAACCATGGCATACACCAAATACTTCGAGGCGATGCGCCCATTGGAATAGCCAAGCGCCTTAAACGTGCCAATGAGCACGCGCTCTTCATCGACCATGCGCGTCATAGTCGTAAGCGAAACCAAGGCGGCCACAAGGAAGAACAGCAGTGGGAACACCTGCGCAATTTGGTCAATGCGTCCCGCGTCAGAACGGAAACTTTCGGCGCCGATGTTCTTCTTCAAATCGAGCGCATACACGTCGGCATCCATAGTGGCAATGTCGTCCACCTCGGCTTGGGCGTCGGCGAGCTGCGCTTCGGCATCGGCGAATTCGGCCTCGGCCTGGGCGCGCTTATCAGCAAGCTCGGCAGCGCCGTTTTCCCACTGCGACAAACCGTCGGCATATTCGGCCTGGCCGCTTTTGAGCTGAGCGCGGCCCTCATCGAGCTGCGCCTGGCCTTGGGCGAGCTGCGCCGCAGCGGCATCAAGCGAGGCCTGACCGCTCGCGAAGCCCTGGTTGGCCGCAGCCTTCTGGGCAGCAAGCTCCTGCTCGCCCGCCGCAAGTTGCTCAGGCACGCCCGCGGTTTCCGTATCGATTTGAGCGATGCCCGCCTGAAGCTGAACGATGCCCGCCTCGATTTCAGTTTTCTGGGATTCAAGCTGCGCTTGCTGCTGCTGGAGCTGCGACAAAGCCGCCTTGGCTTGAGGCAACTGCTGCTCGAGAGCTGCTTTTTTCGCTTTCGTTTCCTCATGCGTAGGATCGGCCGGATTCAACGCATCAATTTGCGCCTGCAACTCATCAATCGCCCGCTGCGCCTGCTCAATTCTGGCCGCGACCTGCGCAAGGCCATCGTTCACCCGGTCGAGGCCCTTCTGCGCTTCATCGAGCTTATTGTTCAGCATTTCACGCGTCTGCATGGCGGCGTGGTATTTCGCCCACCCTTCGTCAATCGACGCCTGAGCCTGAGCCAATGCCGCTTGCGCCTGCGAACGCTGGTCGGCGAGTTCAGCCACGCCCGACTCATACTGGGCGCGACCGCTTGCCAACCGCGATTCGCTTTGAGCAATGGTCGCCTTCGCCGATTCAAGCTCAACGGCCGCAGAATCGAGCTGCGCCTTAGAATCGTCGAGCGTCGCCTGGCCATCGTCGAGCTGCGCGAGCGCGTCGGCCTTCTTCTGCTCGTATTCCGCACGCTTTTCATCGAGCGTGGCCTGAGCGTCTGCCTGCAGGCCTTCGATGCGCGACGCCTTCAAATCGTCGGCAATCGCGTCGATACGATTGGCAACTTCGTCGACTTTCGCCTGGTAGGCATCGCTTGCCCATGGCAAGTCGCGCGCACCATCGACCGCGATGAACGCTTCGGTAATGGGATAATCGTCAGCGAAGGCCGAATCGGGAGCGAGCACGAAGCTCGTAAGACGGCCGCTTCCAAGCGACGTCGAACCCACGTTAGTCGAGCACGTGTAATACGACGAATTCACGAAGCCGACCACCGTGAACTCGCGCTCGGCGAAGCTATCGTCCAAGTCTTGCGTGCCCTCGATAAGGCGCACCTTGTCGCCGATATGCACATCGGTCTGCCACACCGTGTCAGAAGAAAGCAGGCACTCGTCGCTTTTCGTGGGCCAGGTGCCGCTCTTCAAGATAGGCCTGTTCAAATACGAACCGTCGCTCGATTGCACGGTGAAGCCATCGTCGCACGTGCTCGCCTGGGCAGCGTCAACATCAAGCGACTGGAAGCACAGCGTATATTGCACGCCATCCAATTCTGAAATGGCGTCGGCTTCGCGAGCGGGCATAACAGCCGAAACGCCCTCCACATCGCGCAACGCGTCGATTTGCGCCTCATCGAATCCAATCGTCGAAACCACGCGCACGTCGGCCAAACTCGTGCCGTCATAGTATTCGTCGCCCGCAAGGCGCATGTCGGGCCCCGTCATGCGCAGGCCGGCATAAAAGCCCGCACCAAGTGCGGCAATAATCGCAATCGCCAAAAAGCGGCCCCACGAATGGGTGATAGAACGCCGTAGATCTTTTCCGAATGCGCTCGCCATACTTACCACTCAACCGTTTCGGCGGCTTGCGGGTGCGCATTGAGCTCCATGCGCTCGACTTTTCCTTCTTTCACATGAATCACGCGGTCGGCAATAGCGCAGAACGCGGAATTGTGCGTAATGAGCACCACCGTACGGCCCGTTTCGCGGCACGTGTCTTGCAACAGCTTCAAAATGGCCTTGCCCGTTTTGTAATCGAGTGCGCCCGTGGGCTCATCGCACAGCAAGAGCTTCGGGTTTTTCGCGATGGCACGGGCAATGGCCACACGCTGCTGTTCGCCGCCCGAGAGCTGCGCGGGGAAGTTATCCATGCGATGCGCGAGCCCCACCTGGGTCAACACGTCGGCAGGCGGAAGAGGATTGCGGCAAATTTGGCTCGCAAGCTCCACATTTTCGAGCGCGGTAAGATTTTGCACCAAGTTATAGAATTGGAATACAAAGCCAATATCGTAACGACGGTAATCGGTGAGCTGCTTTTCGTCGAACTGGTCGACGCGGGCGCCATCGAGCGTAATAGAACCCGATGTGCATGAATCCATGCCGCCCATCATATTGAGCAACGTTGTTTTGCCCGAACCCGAGGGGCCGACGACCACCACGAGTTCGCCTTGCTCGATTTCGAAAGACATGCCATCGACGGCAGCCACCTGCACTTCGCCCATGGTATAAATCTTGCGCACATCTTTAAATTCGACGAATGCCATAGCGACCCCTTACGCGGCGCGGTTTCCTGAATAATCCCTCATACTGAGTATATTGAAAGCGCCGCGGAAACCAGCGATGATTTTATGCCAGCGGCCCCACAACAGGCTTGGTTATCCCTCGAGAAGAGCACGGCTGTTAGCCGCCACTTTCTCCTTCAATGAATCGAGGCGGCACCTGCGCAGCTCTGCCATATGCTCGAGGGACGCTTCCAGCAGCGCGCGCACTTCTCGAGCGTTGAATTCCGCGCCCGCGGCGGGCGGCAGGTCGCTTTCAAGCAGCAATTTTTCTTCAGGGATTTGCTGCACATACGCGCGGCCGCGCTTGGTGGAAAGCATGCGAGGGTTGATGGAAAAATAGCAGCCGCATTCGATGGCGCGCGCAAGCTCGACACCTGAACCAGAGAAGCAGTGGAAAATCACCGCGGTACCCTGCGGGTTTTGAGGGCCCTGCGGCGCACCAGGAGCCACGAGTCCCACCCTTTCCATAAGATCAAGCGCCGCGCCCACGCTTTTCACGGCATGCATCGAGAGCACTTTGCCCCTCAACGCCGCGGCGATGCGCGCGAACACCGTGCGCTGCAGTTGGGCGCTTTCGGCACGACGAGGCGCAAAATCGAGACCGATTTCGCCAATAAAGCGCGTTTCGGCAGCGTAGGCAACGAGCTTATCAACCGCATCGGCGCCGCACGAACCGTCGGAAAGCCACCACGGGTGCAAACCCACACCGAGTTTGAAGTTGGAATTTCGATTGAGCTCATCGGCCAAGGCCAATGACGCAAGGTGATATTCATCGGGAGTCACCGTAGCGCACATGCCGCCTATTCCCCCTTGGCGCATCGCGATGGCCGCCGCTCGAGTATCGGGAGAAAAAGCCAGGTGACAATGCATGTCATACAAATCAAAGACCGTCATTGCGTCCCCCTCTTTTTATGCACGCGCCCCCACGTTCTTCCCAATAAGGTTATACCACCCAAAGGACAAAGGACGCAAACAACCCAAACGCAACGGCGCGAAAGATTTTCGAGGAAGGACCGTATCACCAGTTAGTCGGCGAATTCCCCCACGTGTGCGATGGCGCGAAGCGTTTCAGCCGCGATCATTTGACCCATCATGGGAGGCATATACGATGCCGTGCCCAAATTCGATCGCTCACTGCGAGAAGCGCCCTCGCGCACCGGCACGGGCACAGGCTGCTCGCAAGAATACACGACGCGCAGATGCTTGATACCGCGCTTGCGGCATTCCTTGCGCATGATGCGCGAAATGGGGTCGTTCACGGTTTCATACAAATCGGACGCACGCAAATATTCAGGCTGCAGCTTATTGGCGGCACCCATGGCGCTTATCAAGCGCAAGCCGTGCTTTTGCGCGAATTCCGCAATGAAAATTTTCGTCGAAATAGTGTCGATGCAGTCAAGAACGAAATCGATGCGGCCGTCACACTCTTCGAGGCACTCGGCATACAGCTCGTCGAAAGTCTCGGCGAGCACGAACGAATGCTTGGTAACGACGTGCACGTTCGGGTTAATATCTAGGCACATTTCGCGCATCACGTCGATTTTCCGGCGGCCCATCGTGCTCTGAAACGCGATGACCTGGCGATTCACATTGCTCGGCGACACCACATCGCGATCGATGAGCACCAAACGACCCACGCCGCCGCGCACAAGCGCCTCAACGCAGCTCGAGCCCACGCCGCCCAAGCCCAACACCATGACCGTCGCGTTCGCCAGGCGGTCCATGCCATCATCGCCCATAATTCGGCGCAGGCGAGAGTCGGCCGCATCGTCACCTGGAGCGGGCTCGGGAGCAGGGCCAGCGATGCCATTCGGGTAGACGTACGTGTTTTCGGAAGCGTTCATATAAGTGGATCTTTCTATGCATGCCGTATCGCGAAAATGAATCAGCGATTCTTCAAACCTGGCCATTGTAAACCCCAGAACCTGCTAAATGCTCGTAGCGTTTAGCAGGTCGTGATTCTGACTTGGGCGTGAATACGGAGGTGCGGCGCAAGCCCACCTGCAAAAGAAGACTACAATGCTGGAATATTTACAACACGAGAAACCGGGACCGAAAGAGCGCCCGAAAACCGCAGCCGACGCGCTCCAAGAACGCACTCGCAGCTGCACCATCGAAAACAAGGAGTCATCATGAGCACCACCCTGCCCCAGACCAATGATTTTGGCGGCACGCCCCTTGTCTCACTTCAAGCCATCGCCGAGGCGATTCGCGCCAACGGCACCGACTGCGAAATCGTGGGCGATGCGTCCACCGAAATTCGCGGCGTCGCGATCGATTCGCGCAAGGCCGCCGCAACATGCCTGTTCATCTGTAAAGGCGTGGGCTTCAAGCCGACATTTCTCGAAAGCGCCATCGCAAGCGGCGCCGTCGCCTATCTGTGCCAGGGCGAGCTCGACGAGCAGGGCAAACTAACCGCGCCCGCCGACTTGGCCGCCGCAGCCGCAGGCACCCCCGCAATCGTGGCCGCCGACGTGCGCCGCGCCATGGCTACGGCATCGAAGGTCGCCTATGGCGACCCGAGCACCGGGCTGAACATCGTGGGCATCACGGGCACCAAAGGCAAAACCACAACCTCGTACATGCTGCACGCCATTATGGACGCCGCCGAGGTGAGCACCTCGATTCTTGGCTCCATCGAAACCGACGACGGCATCGAGGAATTCGAAAGCTGCAACACGACGCCCGAATCGCCCGATTTGTGGCGCCACCTTTCCAATACCGTGGCTTCGGGCCGCGCCCATATGGTCATGGAGGTTTCCAGTCAGGCGCTCAAATACGACCGCGTGCTGGGGCTCACCCTGAACATCGCCTGCTTCCTCAACATCGGCCGCGACCATATTTCACCCGCCGAGCACCCCACGTTCGAAGATTATTTCGAAAGCAAACTCCGCATTTTCGACCAATGCGAATGCGCCGTGGTAAACCTTGGCACCGAACACGTCGATGAGGTCATGGCAGCCGCGAAAGCTGCCCCACAGCTGTTCACCGTCGGCGTCGACTGCGACAGCGCCGATTTGGTCGCCTGCAACGTGCGCACGGTTAAAGGCGGCATCGAGTTCGATATCGCAGAAAGCACCAAACTCGCCGCAGCAGCAGGCGAAGAAGATGCTTCGGCCAGCGCTCACACGATAAAGCTGAGCATCGCAGGCCTGTTCAATGCCGAAAATGCGCTGTGCGCCATCGCGTGCGCGCGTCTTTTGGGCATCGGCTGGAACGCGATTGAGCAGGGCCTTTCGCACGTACGCGTGCCTGGCCGCATGGAAATCATCGCTTCGCCGAACGAGCCCATCACCGCCATCGTCGACTACGCGCACAACAAACTTTCGTTCGAAACGCTGTTCAAGTCGTTGAAGAAGGAATACCCAGGTCAGCAGATTATCGCCATCTTCGGCGCGCCAGGCGGCAAGGCGTACGAGCGCCGCGAGATGCTGCCGCAAACCGCCGGCGCCTATGCCGACCTGCTCATTTACGCCGAAGAGGACCCCGCGCACGATCGCGTGGAAGACATTTGCGCCGAGATGGCCAACAACACCCCCGAAGGCGTTGCGCACGAAATCATCTACGACCGCGAAGAAGCCTTCAAGCGCGCCGTGGAAGTCGCCCACGAAAGCAGCAAACCCACGGTTATCGCATTTCTCGCCAAAGGCGAAGAAGAGCTGCAGCATCGCGGTGACAACTTCGAGCCTATCAAGAGCGACTCAGCCATTGCCCACGAGGTTCTGGGCGCTTAACGTCGCACGCAACCCACCCCAAACAAGAAAGCCGCCCCGGGGCGGCTTTCTTTCGTTCGCTATTCGTCGATGAAGTAGCGCTTGTACCAAATAAGGAACACAAGCGGCGTATAAATCTTGCGTTGGTTCTGCGCCTTGCCCTCGTAGTGCTCGTCAAGCAATCCCATAAGCACGTCGCAATCGAAGAACTCGCTCGCCCACGGCGCCGTGAAGTATTCCTTCACCCAGTTGTACCACTTCTCTTCGCGCAGCCAATAAATCATAGGCACGGGGAAGCCGACTTTCGGACGCGTCGCCCACTCATCGGGCAGGCTCTTGTTCGCGGCGTGGCGCAGCACGAGCTTGTTGCCGTTTTCATTCACACGATAGCGATCGGGAATATGCTCGGCAAATTCCATCACACGGCGATCAAGGAATGGAACACGCAATTCAAGCGAGTGCGCCATGCACATCTTGTCGGCCTTGAGCAGAATATCGCCCGGCAACCACATGTTCATGTCGAGGTACTGCTTGCGAATGAGCTCGCTCTTATCGGAAACGCGCGCATAAATGGGCGCGGCCAGCTCGAAAGCGCCTTCACCCTTGTCATATTCGGGGCGCAGCACGCTCGAGACTTCGCGCTCAGGCCACACGAGCGCCTGGCCAACGAAGTATTCCTCGGCCATTTCGGCACCCTTCATAAGGAAGTTATGGCCCTTGAAATACGGCATGTGCTTCGCTGTCTTGCCCAGCGCGCGGCGCACGCCGAACGGCACCATGCGCTTGTATTTCGCGACCGACGGGTTGTCCTCATACCATGCATAGCCGCCGAAAATCTCGTCGGCGCCTTCGCCCGAAAGCACAACCGTAACCTGCTCAGCAGCCATTTGTGCCAAGAACCACAGCGGCACGCTCGACAAATTCGACTGCGGCTCGTCCATGTGATACTGAATCTCGGGCAAGGCTTCGAAAAATTCGTCCGCAGAAATCATCTTGCGGTAGTTCTCGATGCCCAGCTTGTCAGAAAGCTCCTTGGCGTAATTGGTTTCGTTGAACTTGTTGTAATCGAAACCAACCGAGAACGTTTTGTCGGGCATGAGGCATGCGGCGATGTAGCTCGAATCGACACCGCCCGAAAGGAAGCTGCCCACCTTCACGTCGGCGATGCGGTGCGCGCTCACGCTTTCATGCACCACTTCATCGAGCTCGTCGACATATTCCTCGAACGGCTTGTCGATTTCCGAGAAATCGCAATCCCAATAGCGGCGCACATCCATCGTGTGGGTGGCCAGATCGTAAGTGAAGCAATGCGCGGCCGGCAGCTTGTACACGCCCTCGAAGAACGTTTCGTCGGTCGCGGAGAACTGCAGCGTGAGATACGGACGCAGCGCATTGTGGTTCACGGCCTTGTGGAACTTCGGGTGCGCGAGGAAGCTCTTGATCTCGCTGCCGAACATCAGGCCGCTGCCATCTTCGGCCTCGGAGTAATAAAACGGCTTGATGCCGAAAATATCGCGAGCGCCGAACAGGCGATTCTTCTTCTTATCCCAGATAACGAACGCATACATGCCACGAAGCTTGTCGACGATTTCCTCGCCCCACTCCTCGTAGCCATGCAGAAGCGACTCGGTGTCGGCGCCGCAGTGGAAGGTATAGCCCTTCGCCTCGAGCTCGCCGCGAAGCTCCATGAAGTTGTAAATTTCGCCGTTGAACACGATGACGACGCTGCCGTCTTCGTTGCTCATGGGCTGGGAGCCCGCCGGCGTAAGGTCGAGAATCGACAAGCGGCGGAAGCCCAACGCCACGCCCGGCGCGAAGAACGTATCGCCCATGTCGGGACCGCGGTGGACGATGCGGTCCATCATGCTCGTGAGCACTTGCTCCTTGTTTTCGACATCACCGGTAAATCCGACGAATCCGCACATAGGGCACCTTTCGTTTGTATGGCACAGCATTAAAGCCGATAAATCGCTGAAATCTGAATTTTACCGCGCTTGCACATCTTCGCGCGAATCTTCGTCAAAACGCCTAATGCCGCCGTTGTTCACACGCGTGCGGAAGAAACGACGCGCGTGATTGCGGAAACGACCGCATTGGCAACCGCAGAAGCAACTGGCTCCGGCGCGATCGCGGAAGCCACCAGGGTCGGCAACCGCCAAAGCCACGAGGGTTCAAGCCAAAGCAAACGCGCAGAAAGCCAGGGCGCCGCGACCCGACCTGCGGCGGGGCGCCGGGGCGTAGCGTCTGCACACAACGCCCGTGCACCATGCGCCGCATACGACGCCGCCCGTGCGCCTCGGCGCCGCACCGCATCTCGCACGTCCACGCATGCAAAAGGCCAGCACGGGCTGGCCTTTCAACTTTCACTTAGCGATAGTTCTCGGGGTTTTTGAACTTGTCGAAGTAACGGAACACGTGAATCTTCACCCAAGCCCAACGCATGGGGTTGAAGCGCAAATCATACGGGTAATCAAACGTCATCGATTCCTTGCCGCCAGCCACGAGCTTCTTCGCGCGTTCAACGAACGCGGGGTCTTTCACGTAATCGTAAACGACCTTGCGCGGCACGGAATGCCAGAACACCTCGTTGGTATTTTCGACGCATTCACCCAAATCACGCTTATACACGCGGTCTTCCACGACGAACTTTGCGAGGTTGTGGCCGGCAGCGGTCACATGGTAGTTCGTGCGGCCTTGGCGCAGGTTTACCTCGAACACCTTGTACGAGCCGTCGCGATCGTCGCGCTTAATGTCGAAGTTCGCGAAGCCCGTGAAATGAATTTCCTCAAGGAAGTTCTTAATGAGCTGCTGCAACTCAGGATTGGGCTGCGTGATAATGGCGCACGGGTTGCCAAGCGCGGTGGGCGTGTGCTCCTCGAGGCCTTCGCGACCGAAGCAGATGAGCTTCACCTTGCAGTTGCGATCGCAATACGCGGTGAGCACGTTCATGTTGCAATCTTCGCCGACAACCATGTCTTGCAGCAGCACTTCATCGGGATAGCCCGCACCGAAAATGAGGCCCAAAATATGCGCCGCCTCGGCGGGGTTTTGCGCGGTGTACACCTTCTTCATGTGGTCAAACGGGTGCTCCCAATACGTGGAACTCATAGACGGCTTCACGATGATGGGGTATTTGAAACCGATTTTCTCCTCGGTAAGGTCGGCCTCGGCCACGCCCTGTTCCCACTCGCTAGGGCGCACCACAAACGTTTTGGGGTACGGAATGCCATACTTGTCGCACATCTCGTAAAAGCTCAGCTTGCTTTCGAGCTTGTCGCGCAGGTCGGGCTGAATGTAGAGCGTGACGCAGTTTTCGGGCAAATCGTTCTGAATTTCAGAAATGACCTGCGCATATACATCAGCACAGCCCCACACTAGATGCGTTTTATCGGGGTGCTGCGCAGCAAATTCCTTCACCTTCGCCAACACTACTTCGGGCTTGTCCATATGCTCGTCATAGAAGCACTCCACGATGCGGCTATGCATGGTGTCGCCCGCGGGGAAGCGACCAAACGCGTAGCTCTTCACGCCATATTCCTCATGAATGGCGCGCGCGACGCTGTAGCAATTCATATCGCCGCCGATGAGAACGGGAATGAAATCGGGTTTTTCGGTTGCCATAAATGCAGTTCCTTCAAAAGATGGTTTGCAGAAAGCTTGTGCGATTATACGCCGCATTGGGCACTTCCGTCGCACCTCAAAAAAGAGCGCACGAACGGCCCTGGGGCAAGGTTCTTGCGCATTGCTTCGTTATCAAAGAAGCGCGATTCGAAAACCGCGCTTCTTTATGCTTAAAACTCTGTTCGATGGTGTTGAGCGCCAGCTACGACAGGCGGCTGCCAACTTCCTTGGCGGCCTGAGCCTTGTCGAAGTTTCCGCCGGTGGCAGCGGTAAGCGCACCCATAACCTTGCCCATTTCGCGCTTGGTGGTGGCGCCAAGATCGGCAATGGTTTTCTCGACAAGCGCCACAAGCTCGTCGCCCGCGAGCTGCTTGGGCAGGTAGCCCTCAAGAATCTCGACCTGCTCCTTCAGCATGGCCGTGCGCTCGTCGTTGTTCGCGGCTTTGATAGAGCCCTCGAGCGTTTCGCTCGTCTGCTTAATGACGCGCTTGAGCATAGCATCGACGTCGGCGTCGGTCACCTCGCGACGCTCGTTGACCTCGATATTCTTGATCTCGCCGTGCACCTGGCGCAGAATGTCGCGACGCACATTGTCGTGCGCCTTCATCGCGGCCTTGATTTCATCTTTGAGCTCTTCGTATTTCATGAGTGCCTCTTTCTAAAGTGCCATCTATCAGCGAGTATAGCGCGAACACGTACGCGTGTGGAAAACGGCAAGCCAAAACCATGCACGAAGGAGCACGTGCGGTGCGGACGCGCGAAAGCGGAGCCGGGGCGCAAGCTTGTTTGAGAGCGCACCGCGAAAGCAGCGTGGCAGAAATATGCGCAAAAAGGTGCCCGAATGTGGCATTTTAACCGAGCACAGACCTGACTTAAGCGACTTGCAATTAGAAAAGCCCAGGTCGCAACGCATCACACTACAATCGACGCGCAAGCGAGCATAGATCGTTGCCACATTCGAAGCTATTTTTGAACAAGTTAGCGAATGCGTTTGCCGCGCAAAATGACGCCCGCGACGTTCAGGTCGGCATTGAGCAACACCACGTCGGCAACCTTGCCCGCGTCGAGACTGCCGCGCTCGTCGAACAGGCCAATCGCGCGTGCGGGGTTTTCCGTCGCAGCGCGCACAGCCACCTCGAGCGGCAAGCCCATTTCAGTAGCGGCAACCTTCATGCAGCCCATCAGGTCGGTCGCGCTTCCAGCCAGCGTACCGTCGTGCAGCGTGGCATGCGAGCCGTTCTTCGTCACGGCCTGACCGCCCAGGCTATATTCGCCATCGGGCATGCCGGTGGCTTCCATGGAATCGCTGATCAGAATCATGCGCTCGGCACCAAACATCGAGAACGCAAGGCGCACCATGGCGGGGTGAATATGCACGCCATCGGCGATGATCTCGGGAGTCGCGCCTGCCTCGAGCGCCGCAGGAATCACGCCCGGCTTGCGATGATGCAGCCCCGGCATGGCGTTGTACAAATGCGTCACATGCTTGGCGCCGCGGCGGAAGGCCTCGGCCGCCTGATCGTAATTCGCACACGTATGGGCAACGGAAATGCGCACGTCATCGTGCATTTCATCAACGAATTCGAGCGCACCGGGCTCCTCGGGGGCAATATCGACAAGCTTGATTTTGCCGCCCGACGCATTCTGCAAGCGACAAAACATTGCCGCATTGCACTGCTGCACGTAGGCGGGGTTTTGTGCGCCCACCTTTTCAGGGCTGATAAACGGACCTTCCATATTGATACCCACCAGCGCGGCAGCATCGGGGGCATCAACATGCTCGGCGGCGCATTCCATAATGCCCGCGAGCTTTTCCTCGGGGAACGTCATGGTCGTGCCGCACCATGCAGTTACGCCACGACTGGCCTCATAGCGCGTGATGGCGTCGATTGACTCATGCGTGCCGTCGCAGAAATCATGCCCCACCGCACCATGGGAATGCACGTCGACCAAGCCAGGAATGGCGAGCAGTCCCTTGGCATCGATGACCTCGCCCATCTCGTCGCCGGTCGCAACGATGCGGTCGCCTTCGATGAAGATATCGTCTTCGACGAATTCGCCGTTCTTGAAAACTTTCGCACCAGCAATTTTCAGCATGCCGCGCTTCCTTTCGTTATAGGCAGAAAACCCTGCCTCAATTTAATCGTGACCAGTTGAAATACACGTTGCGAAGATGGCGCCGCGACGAGCGCGCAGCATCCACGCTTTGACGAAACGTTGCGCAAAGGCCAATGTCGCCACCTAGCCCAAAAAAGAAGCGGCCACAGGGGCCGCTTCCTTGGTTTCACTATTCGTGGCAGGCGCAGCCTTCGCCATGCTCGTGGTCGTGGTCGCAATCGCAATCGGGATCGCCGCAACCGCAGCCTTCATCGGCAAGGTCGCCGCACAGCGAGAACGCCGCTTCGTCCACAATAGCCACCGCATTGGGATGGAACTGCAGAATGGACGCGGGAACCTCGGGGGTCACGGGGCCGAAGAAGGCATCGCGCACGATTTGCGCCTTGTCTTCGCCGCTCACCACGACGAGCACCTGCTTGGCGGCCATGATGGTACCAATGCCCATGGTGTATGCCTGACGGGGCACTTCGTCGGCGGAATCGAACAGGCGGCTGTTCGCGTTAATGGTGGACTCCGTAAGGTCGACGCAGTGGGTTTCCTTCGGGAATTCGGGCGCGGGCTCGTTGAAGCCGATGTGGCCGTTGTGGCCCAGGCCCAGAAGCTGCAGGTCAACGCCGCCGGCAAGCAGGATGGAAGCCTCGTAGGCATCGCATGCGGCCTGAGCATCGGGGTTGGCGCCATTGGGCACATGCGTGTTCTCGGGGCGCACGTTAATTTTGCTGAACAGGTGCTTCTGCATGAAGTAGTGATAGCTCTGCTCATGGTCGGCAGGCAGGCCGCGATATTCGTCTAGGTTGAACGTTGCAACGCGCGAGAAGTCGATGTCCTCGGCTTCGTGGCGCTTGGCGATTTCGGCGTAGAGGCCCTCAGGCGTGGAGCCGGTGGCCAAGCCCAACACGCAGCCAGGTTTCTCCTCGACCAGGTCGACAATCATGTCGGCGGCGGCTTCGCTCATTTCCTGATAGTCTTTGGTCACGAAAATCTGCATGAACGCATCCTTCTCTTCGTTGTATTTTGCGACTATTCATAATACATGCTCACGCGGCAATTTCCAGGTGCGGCGAGAAAGCAACAGAAGCCTTAGGGCGTTCGCGAGGCGCAACGCGCGACGGCCAAGGGGCGCAACGCGCGATACCAGATAAAACAGCGAACGCGAGACGAAACATGCGCGCAACGAAACCCAACTGACGCCCACGACAGTCGCCTAAAGACACACCGAGAAACTCGACAGTCCGAGCAGGCTGACCCCACCAAACAAACCAGTCCCGCCGAGCACGATGGCGAACCCGCATGACCAGCTGGCCCCTCTCGAGCAAACGAGTCTCAAGGGAGCCCGAACAAACTGGCATTCCCTCAAACAAGCAAACGAACATGCCCGCAGGCCGACCCCTTTCTCGAACGAGCGACCAGTCCCGCCGAGCATGCCGACACCTTTTCGGAAAACACCCACCACACGCGCGTCAAATGCGACAGGTATACTGCGAGGCGGTCAAAACTTGCGCGGCACAGCCGCGCCAACACGAAAGGATCCCACGATGGAATTGCTTCGCACCCACGAACCGCTTGAGGCGTTCGTGTTCGATATGGACGGCACACTGCTCGATTCGCTGCCCGATTTGGTCGACGTGACCAATGAAACGCTCACGCACTTCGGCTACCCCACGCACACCACCGAGGAAATCTTGGCCATGATCGGCAACGGCTTGCGTTCGCTTATTCTGCAAGCGCTGCCGCAAGACCTGAATGACAACGCCACCGAAGCGGCGCTCGCCTGGTGGAAAGCGCGCTACGACGAAGTGGGCAACCAGAAAACGACTGTGTACGACGGCATGCTCGACACCTTGGCCGAGCTGAAGGCGCGCGGCATGAAGCTCGCCGTGCTATCGAACAAATACGACGGCGGCGTGCAAATTCTGACCAAGCATTACTTCGCTGACCTCATGGATTTCGCGCTTGGCGATGGTCCCGTGCCGCGCAAGCCCGACCCGAAAGGCCTCACGCTCGTCGCGAAAACGCTCGACGTGCCAATCGAACGCGTGGCGTATGTCGGCGATTCTGACGTGGACATGCAGGTCGCGAACAACGCTGGCGCATTCCCCATTGGCGCGAAATGGGGCTACCAAACGCTCGACCACCTTACGAACAATAACCCCGGCGCGCTCATCGACGCGCCCGCCGAGCTACTGAAATTTGCGGAATAAGCAAGCAAATCAGACATGACGAGAGCGGCATGACGGGCTAAACGTTCGTCATGCCGCCTTTTTCGGAAAGGCATCGCTTTGATGCAGATACCTTCTCGCGAGCATGAATCTCGCACCATATCCGCGCGTTTTGCGGCGCTGTTTGCTGCCATCGCCCTTGCGCTGTGCTGCACGTTGCCGCTCGCCGCGTGCGAGAGCGGCTCTTTCAGCGGCGCCCAAACGAGCAACCCCGCCGCCGTGCAGATTGCCGACATTCCCGAATACTCGGGCGCGCTTTGCATTGACGTCAACAACGGCGAGCCAGGCTTTACCGACGACGACTTCAAACGCGGCGCATTCATGGAATTCTCCGACCTCGATTTCGAAGGGCGCTGCGGCGCGGCATTCGCGCGTATCGGCACCGACACGCTGAGCAATGCGCCTCGCGGCGATATTTCGCAGGTGCACCCAAGCGGCTGGGAGCAGCACCGCTACGATTTCGTTGACCAGGAAATGCTCTATAACCGCAGCCATCTGATCGCGCATCAGCTTTGCGGAGAAGACGCCAACGAGAAAAACCTCATCACGGGCACGCGCACCATGAATTCTGTTGGCATGACTTATTACGAAAACATCGTGGCCAATTACGTGAAGCAAACGGGCAACCACGTGCTCTATCGCGTGACGCCCATTTTTGCCGCGAACGACCTCGTAGCACGCGGCGTGCAAATGGAAGCGGAATCGATCGAAGATGGCGGGCAAGCCGTTCGCTTCAACGTGTTCGTGTACAACGTAGAACCCGGCGTGGAAATCGATTACGTTACGGGCAAAAGTCGGGAGTCGAGCGACGTGCCACATGTGGCGACCGGCGGCGAGGCAACCACTACCGGCGCGAGCACGGCGCCGAACGCGACCGGCAAAGAAGCCAGCGACGCATCTGCCAAAAGCTCCAATGGAAATGCTCGCTCGGAGAGCACGAATAATACGACTCCGAGGAGTAATACCGAAAATAGCCAAACCAACCAGGCAAACAACGCATCCGGTTCGAGCGACGCAAAGAATCCCAGCAACGGCGCGGGTTCCGAGAAAGGCTCGGCCACCTCATATGGGTCGCAAGAATACGTGCTCAACACCAAGAGCATGAAGTTCCATTGCCCGACCTGTTCTTCGGTCAACGACATAGCCGACAACAACAAGCAAGAGGCCACAGCCACGCGCGACGAGCTTATTTCGGAAGGCTATTCGCCCTGCAAACAGTGCAATCCGTAAAAATGCCAGCGCGAAAAACAACCGCGTGGGAACGAGAAGAGTCACGCGCATAGAGCGCCGTTTCCCACTCAAACTCAACCGCCGCGCTCAAGCAAAAAGGCCCGCTCATCGAGCGGGCCTTTTCTGATATTTCAGGGAGGGCATCAAACCCAAGCGCCAAGAATCACCTCGCACGTTGACCAAGCAACCTGCTGCATTTTAGGCAGCCACAAGCGCCTCTTTCAAGGCTTGCTCGTTGTCGAAGCCGATTTCCTCGTTACCGTTTTCGCGGTCGATGCGAATAACCGTGCCTTTCCAAGTGCCTTCTTCCTGCTTCTCTTCATCGGCAGGCTTGAATTCGTCGGTTTGCACCACAAAGCGATAATCGAACTTAGCCTGCTCGGGCATAGCCTTTTTGTCAAACCCATACTTCAGGTTCCGCAGAATACTCTGCATGCCCTCAACTGCTGTAGCGCCCTTGAGTCCCACAACGCCGCTTTCGCTGTTGTACAGCGCCGTCGGCGACACGTAAATCGTGCGAATCTGGCGTTGGCGTTGGCGCTCAAGACGGGCGATGACCACCGCGATAACCGCAATACCAACCCACCACACAATGGCAAGAACCAAATCGAGTGGGTTATCGATATGGTTGAAGCCCAGGTAATACCACAGCGCAAGCAGCAGGGCGGCAGCAATGGCGGAAATGCCCAGCACGATGAAATTGCTCTTCTTCATGGCTTAGGCCTCCATTCCCGCGGGATGATTGGTGGCAACAGGGGACCCGCTTGGGTCTTTCCCGTCGTCGCCACCACCAAGAATGTTGTTCATATCGTTCTTCAGCTTACGCGTGTGGTTTCCGCGACGCAGCCACACCGCAACACCGTAGAGAGCAGTCAAAATCATGACCAGGATCATGTACCAATGCACGCAGCAATGCGCGGCCTGTTCCTTACCCAACGGGTTCTCGGAATCGTAAATCTGCTCTTCGGTGGCCTTATCGCCCGTCACCGTTTCGTAAGCCCCCTCGAGCGCGTCAGCAACGACATCTGCAGGACCGGCGGGTTCAGTCGCCGTGGGGGGCACGACAACCGGGCCACTGGGCTGCTGCGGACCAGGAGCAACCGGAGCAACGGCAGCTTCGACAGTGAGCACGCCGAGCTGCTCGGTAATCTCGTAGTTCGCCGGGTCAACCTCGCCCCACGTCAGGGTATAGGTGTTCGCGCTCGAGCCAACTTCAGTCTGGCTTCCCGTCGTGCGACCCGTTACGACATCGCCCGCAACCAAGCCGTCAACCTTCAACGTGGCGTTGGTAAGCGCGCTGCCGTCATAGGTCTTCGTGGCCGAGCCGGTTTCGACGCTCAAAGGCGCCGGGGTGACCTGGATTTCGCCGTCGATCTTGCGAATCTTCAGCTCATTGGTCACGTCTTTGCCCTGGGCGTTGCGAATCACGAGCGTGTCGGCAGTAGCAACAACCGTGCCGTCGGCGACATTGGTCGCGCTCGCGTTCGATTCAGCCTTCTCAAGCGTGTAGCCCTCGGGAAGCTCGCTCACCGAAACGGTGGCGCCATGCGCCTGGCCGTCGTAGGCGAAGGTTCCGCCCGTGGTGGTGACCACGATTTCGTCGGCGTTCTCGGTAACGGTGAGCGTACCGAGCTGCTCGCTGGCGAGCGTATAGTTCTTGGCCATCTGCTCGCTCGCAAACGTAAGCTCGTAGGTGTTGGTCGAAGAGCCAACACCGGGCTGCTCGCCCGTTACGACAAACGCCGCGTCGGAATCGCTCACAAGGCCATCGACCGCGCTGCCCTCAAGGTCGGCGCCCACGATGCCCGTGCCGTTGTAGACCTTGGTCGCGGCGGCGGTCACAACTGTGTAGGGCTTCGGCGTAATCTGGTAAGACTGAGCGACGCTGCCCGCATAGTTGCCCATGCCCGTAATAGTTACGGTAATGGAGCCGGTCACGTTGGTGAAGTCGGCCTTGGCCTCGCCGTTGGCGCCCGCGTAGGAAACGGCGTAGTCCACGCCCTCAACGAGCGTCTTTTCGCCGTCGGTCACAACGGGCACGAACTTCTGCTCGGCGCCGGTGTACACCTTATCGGAAGGCGCGCTCACCTTCATGCCGTTGGCATCGCCGGGCACGATGGACTTCGGCGTCACGGTAAGAGAGCCGAATGCCGCCTCAATCGCATAATTGTCAAGGTTCGTGCCGGGCTTCGCTTCCCAGGTGAAGGTATTGCCCTGAAGCGTGGTGCCTTCATCGGTGCGCGAACCGGTGAACGTAAGGTTCACGCCCTGGCCGTCAACGAATCCGTCGTTGGTCGCCAACGCCACGTCGCCATTCACGAGCGGAGTGCCGTCATAAGGCTTCGTAAGGTCACTCGATACGAGTTTCACGGCCTTCTTCAGAATTTGATACGTCACATCAACGGAGCCCTCATAGTTGCCCTTACCCTTCACGGTCACGGTCACCGTGCCCGCGTTGGTGGTATCGGCGCTATACGAAAGCTCGTAGTCGGTGCCTTCGGAAAGCGTGGTCTCGCCATCTTTCACCACAGGCTTCTGCTGCTGAGAGGCACCATTGTAGACAACATCGCTCGGCGTCTGCGCTTCGAACGCGCGCTTCAGGCTCGGGCCGTCAGGCTCGCTCGGGTTAGGCTGCGGCGTGTTGCCGATAGTCTCGGTGTCGCTGCCCGTAACCGGGTTGCCCTTCGGGTCGCTGCCCGTGGCGGTCGCGACGTTCGCAAGCGTACCGGCAGCGACGTCTTCCATCGTCACCGTATAGCTCGTGGTGAACGTCTTTGTCTCGCCCACGGCCAAATCGCACGTCTCATCAAGGCCGGTCTTCGCATCGACAACCTTCACGTTGGACAAAGCTACGTTGCCCGTGTTGGAAACCGCAATGGCGTAGTTCACAGTATCGCCCGTGCCATACACGCCCGCTTCGGCCTTCTTCTCAACGATCAGCGCACCGTTCATGGCCTCGGTCGTGGTGGTGGCAGAGCCTTCGTCCGTCACCGTGCCGCCCTTGGGATCGGTACCCTCGCCTTTGGCGACATTCACGATGGAGCCATTCACGATGTCAGATTCCTGCACGGTGTAGGAAGTGTCGAAGGTCCTCGATTCGCCCTTGGCCAAATCGAACGCATCGCTCGTGAAGCCGGTGAGCTCGTCGGTAACCACGACGCCCGTCAGGTCAACGTTGCCGTTGTTGGTAGCGGTGATGGTGTAGCTCACCGTGCTTCCGGCAGCAACATCAGCGGAGCCGTTATTCGATTTCTGGATGCTCAACGAAGGTTTGGCGGTCTCGGTCGGGTCATCCTTGGTGCCGGGCGCACCGGGATCAACCGGCTTGTTCGGGTCGGGCGACACGCCAGAAGCCGTGGCCTCGTTATGCACGCTGCCCGCAACCACGTCGGCCTGGGTGACCTCGTACACGTAGTTCACGCTGAATTGCTCGCCGGGAGCAAGCTCGGCACGCGTGTCACTCTGGCCCGGGGCAAGCGTGGCACCAGCCAGGTTATCGGCCGCCTTCACGTTGGTGAGCGTGAGGTTGCCCGTGTTCTCGACCGTCACCGTATAGGTAACTGCATCGCCTTCCTTGAGCAGCGTGCCTGCAGCGACGTCGCTCGTCTTAGTAATGCGCAGCGCCGGGTTTGAAGGCTCGATGGGCCTGTCGGTGTTCGCGCCGATGGTCTCGTCATCGGAGCCCTGCGGCGTAACGTCGGCGCCAGTCTTCGGGTCGTGAATCGGGTCGGCAGTCGCAGTTGCCACATTGGTATAGGAACCAGCGATGATGTCGGCTTCATCAACCACATGCGTGGTGGTGAAGGTGCGCGTCTCGCCCACGGCCAGCATATCGATGGTCTCGTTCAGGCCAGTCTGCCCGTCTGCGACCTTCACGTTCTCGTAGGGAACGTTGCCGTTGTTGGTCACCTTGATAGTGTAGACAACTCCCTCGCCGAGCTTGTAAGAGCCACTCGCGGAAGCTGCAGCGGTCTTTTCAACGTTCAGCGTGGCGTTCACCGCATCGACCGGCTGATCGTTTTCGCCAGGCGTAGGCTCAGGGTCGACCTTCGGGTCGGGCGTGGTGCCGCCAGCAGTGGTGGCAACGTTGAACACGCTGCCCGCCAGAATGTCATCGCTCGTCACCACATGCTTCGCGGAAATGGCATCGGTCGTAGCGCCGGGGGCAAGCTCGTCAATAGTAACGGGCTCGAAGCCATCGGCGTTGTTATCGATAACCTTGAAGCCCTTGGCGGTGAGGGTGCCGTTGTTGGTCACGGTAATCTTGTATTCGATGGTATCGCCCAACTTGAAGGCGCCGGATTCGCCCGTGCCCTCATTGGTGACGACCTTTTCAACCGCCAGGTTCGCGCTGCCGGGGACGAGAGGCTTATCGGTGTTCGCGCCAATGGTTTCAGTCGCTTCGCCCTGAGGCGTATGCGACGCGCCATTGCCGTCGAAAATCGGGTCGGCCTTTGCCGTAGCGGTGTTCACATACACACCGGCAACGATGTCTTGTTCGGTAATGACATGCTTCGCTTCGTACGTCTTCGTCTCGCCCACGGCCAGCGTGCCAATAACCTCGTTCAGGCCAGTTTGAGCATCGGAGACCTTCACGTTGCTGTACGCGACGTTGCCGCTGTTGGTCACGCTAATCGTATAGACAACCTCTTCGCCCAGCTGGTAGGCCTCGCCATTGGCGGGTGCGGCCGCTTGCTTGGCCACCGTAAGCGTCGTGTTCACGGGATCGACGATCTTCGTATCTTCGCCAGGCGTCACGGGAACTTCGGGAGCGGTCGGGTCGGGCGAGGTGCCCTTCGCCGTGGCGACATTATTCACCTTGCCCGCAAGCACATCGGCCTCGGTCACCGTATGGGAGGCGGTGAACGTTTCGGACGCGCCGGGCGCCAGGCTCTCGATGGTCTTCTCACCGAAGTTGTCGGCGTTGGCGTCGGAAACCTTCACGCCGGTCGCCGTGAGGTTGCCCGTGTTGGTAACCGTGATGGCGTATTCAATTGTCTCGCCGAGCTTGAAGGCACCAGCCTCGCCCGAGCCATTCTGCTCGGCATGCTTGACGATCGTGATGTGCGCGTTCGGCGTATCGGTGGGTTCGTCTTTCGTGCCCGGGGTCACGGGAACTTCGGGAGCATTCGGGTCGGGCGAAGTGCCCTTCGCCGTGGCAACGTTGGTCACCGTGCCCGCGAGCACATCGGCCTCGGTCACCGTATGGGTTGCCTCGAAGTCTTCAGACGCGCCGGGCGCCAGGCTCTCGATAACCTTCTCGCCGAAGTTGTCCGCGTTGGCGTCGGAAACCTTTACGTTGCTAGCAGTGAGGTTACCGTCGTTCACAACATGGATGCTGTAAACGATCTTTTCACCGAGCTGGTAGGCCTTGCCGTTTTCAGGCGTGCTCGTGGTGGTTTTAACCACAGTGATGTGGCCCGCCGCAGGACCCGTGGGGTCGGTGGTAGTGCCAGGCGTAACGTCGAGCGTACCGCCGCCGTTGGGGGTGCCCGTTGCGGTAGCGTTGTTGCGCACGTTACCAGCAAGCACGTCTGCCTCGGTCACCGTGTACACATAGTTCACCGTGGCAGATGCGCCCGGAGCCAGTGTCCCAACGTTGGCATTCTGGCCCTCAGCAAGCTGAACGCCAGCAAGCTCGTCGCTTACCGCAACGTCGTTCGCGGTAAGGTTGCCGTCGTTGGTCACCGTAACGGCGTATTCGATTGTCTCGCCCAGCTGGTACGCGCTGCCGTTGGCGGGCGTGCTCGTGGTCGCTTTTACGACGCTCAGGTGCGCGTTGAGCTTAGCAACGTCAACCTCGTCGGTATTCTTGTAGCTCTTGCCGTTGCCGAACGTGACAGTCGCGGTATTCACGAACGTGCCAGCCAGCAGGTCGGCCTCAGTGATGGTATAAGTCGCATGCGCCTCGATTGACGCGCCAGGGGCGACGTTCTTAAACACGCTCTGGTCGAGCGTGACGCCCTCGATTTCCGAGATGGTCATGGTCTGCGGCGTATCGTAGACGTTCTTCGCCGTAATAGCGAAGTTCACCGTGGCGCCAAGGTCATAGGTACCGCTCTCGTGGCCCTTATTGATGACCTTGCTGTTGTCAATATTGTCGGTCACCTTGAGCTTGCCGATGATTGGCGCAACGGTGTAGTTGCTTTCCTTAGCAGTACCATCCCACGCGATGCTGTAAGTGTTATCGCTTTCGCCCACATAAGTCTGCGAGCCCGTGGTGGCGAAGGTCACGGTTTCATTGTTCACGAAGCCTTCAATGGTGCCATCGGCGGTAAGCGCGTTGCCGTTGTACTCGGCCTTTGCGCCGTAGGTGGTCACCGTGAGTGTCGCAGGCGTCACTTTGATGGTGCCGGGGATCTTCTTGATATTGAGCTTATTGGTCACATCTTCGCCCTGGGCGTTTTTAATGACCAGGGTATCGGCGTCGGCAATCACGTCGTCGGTCGTGACATCGGTAGCCATCGCGCTCGACTCGGCCCTCTCAAGCGTGTAGCCCTCGGGAAGCTCGCTCACCGAGACGGTGGCGCCATGCGCCTGGCCGTCGTAGGTGAACTCGCCACCCGTGGTGGTGACCACGATTTCGTCGGCGTTCTCGGTAACGGTGAGCGTGCCGAGCTGCTCGCTGGCGAGCGTATAGTTCTTGGCCATCTGCTCGCTTGAGAACGTGAGCTCGTAGGTGTTGTTCTTTGCGTCGCCGCCGACCTCGGTCTGAGAGCCGGTCACGGCGAAGGTAGCATCGCTGCTGTCCACCAGACCGTCGACCGCGTTGCCCTCAAGCTCGGCGCCCTTGAGCGGCTTGCCGTCATAAACCTTGGAGCCGGTTGCGGTGGTAACGCTGTAGCCCTTGGGCAGGACCTGGTAGTTCTTCTCAATAGCGCCCGTGTAGTTGCCCTTGCCCATGATGGTCACGGTAATAACCCCGGTGACATTGGTGCGATCCTCGGTACTGTAGCTCACTGTGTAATCGTCAGCGGAGAGCTCCTTATCGCCGTCTTTCACGACGGGCGTCCAGGTTTGGTCGGCGCCGTTGTAGGTGACGTCGCTCGGGCTGCTAACGCTCATGCCATTATCGTCGGTAGGCATGATGCTCTTAGCCGTAACAGTGAGCTTGCCGTCGGTCAGAGACTGGATGTAGTAGTTGTCTTTGTTAGTAGCAGCACCCCACTCGATGCTCTCCTTTGCAGTATTGACGGAGGAGCCAACCTCGGTCTGGGAGCCTTCGGTTTGAGCAGTAGCGGTCTCACCGTCCACAAGGCCCTCGATAACGCCGCCTGCGGTGAGCGGCTTGCCGTCATAAGGCTTGGAAGCGCTGTCGGCAATGACCTTGAGCGGAGCAGGCGTAATCTTGTAGGTCTTGGTGGCGACGCCGGTGTAGTTGCCGGTGCCGGTAATAGTCACCTTGATGGTCTTCGCATCAGTGAAATTATCCGTGTCGTAGGAAACCGTGTAATCGGCACCCTCGACCAGTACGTTGCCCTTGGCGTCTTTGACCTCGGGGGTCCACTTATGCTCCTCGCCGTTATAAACGGAATCGGAAGGATTGCTCATAGTGACACCCGTGTAGCTCTCGGGATTCTTGGGGTCAGACACGATGGACTGTTCCGTTACCTCAAGGGTGCCGAGGTGTTCACCAATGATGTTGTAATTGCTCGCAGCACCAGCTTTGAGCTTGTACGATATGGTGTTTTCGCTCTTCCCAACCACAGTTTGGGAGCCAGTCGCATGAACCTGGCCGTCGTCGGCGAGGTCGGTCCAGATGAAACCGGTGTCAGCACGGTTCGGGCCCATGTCGACCCAATCCTTGGTGAGGGCAGTACCGTCGTAGACCTTGGTCGCACTTGCGGAAGTCAGCTCGACGTCGCGCTTATTAATAGTGAGGGTTTGTTCGGCGTACTTGTAACCGCTGTAGTTATCAGCAGAGGCGCGAACCTCGATCGTCACCGTACCGGCATTAATTGCCGTAATCTCAGACACGTTGCTGCGCCATTCGGCGTCGGGCGAGCCCTTAACGCGGTACTCAAGGCTCACATTAACGCCAGCAACAGACGCACTTGCGCTTGCCAAACCTGCGGAATGAGACTCGGCATTGTAAGTGTATTCGACGTTGTTGGGCGTGATGACCAGACCATCCTCTGCGGAAAGCGCAGTGATGGAGAGCTTGCCCTCTTTCTTGGTGATGTCGTAGTTGCCCGCCTTGAAGTTGACGCCCTCGTCGTAAACGATGGTATTGACAACCTCGCCCTCGGCAACCGTGGTCACGGAGCCGGTAGCGCGAACGTTGGTGACTTCGCCCTCGACAAAGCCGTCGCCCGTCACAGTGACATTAGGCCTGGTAAGAGCAGTGCCATCGTAGGGCTTAGAGTCTGTCGCGCTTTCGAGAACCACAGAGCGCTTGAGAATCTGGTATTCCACGTCGGCGCTGCCGGAGTAGTTGCCCTTACCGGTCACGGTAACGGTAACGGTGCCGACGTTTGTAGTGTCCTTGCTGTAAGAAAGCGTGTAGTCAACGTTCTTCGCCAGAGTCTTATCCCCGTCCTTAACGACGGGCTCCTCCTGCTGAGGCTGGCCGTTGTACGTGACGTTTGCAGGAGCCTCCACCGTCATGTTCTCGCCAGTCTTGATGTCCTTGGGCGTGATGTTCAGCCGACCATCGACAACCACGAACGTAACCTTGGAGAAGTTCTGGTTGTTGTTGGTGAAGTCGCTAGGCTTGAGCTCCATGTCGTAGGTGCCGACGTTTGTACCCTTGACAGTGTCGTTGCCGCTGAAGATGAAGTCGGATTTCTTGTACAACTCATTAGATGCCGAGAATTTATAGCCAGAGACAGACTTCTCGGTGCCATCGTACTCAACGTTGCCGCCGTTCTCGGCAATAGTGACGACGACCTCGTTCTCGTCAGCGGTCACAATGAGCTTGCCGTACTTGGGCGTGACCCAGTAGTCGGCCGCGCTGGTGCCCTCGTTGAAGGTATAGTCGAAGGTGTTATCGCTTTCGCCCTTCTCGGTCTGGGAACCGGTAACGTTGAAGGAAACGCCTTCGCCGTCGATAAAGCCAACACCTTTACCCTTGGCGGTTGCGGTGACGGTGCCGTTGGTAAGCGGAGTTCCGTCATACGGCTTGTTGCCGCCCTCGGAAGTCAGCGTCACAAGACGCTTGGTGATCGCGATGCCCTCGAAGCTGGTGGCGTACTGGCCTTCTGCATAGTTGGAGCCAGTGGCGCGCAGCTGCACGACCTGGTAACCAAAGTGGGTAATCGTGATCTGGGACGGGTCGCTCGTCCATGTTTTGCCATCAATGCTGTATTCGACATTCAGTGCATTGCCATGCTTATCGGTCGCGGTCGCGGCGTAGGCGGCAAGAGGCGTGCCCTCATAGACCTTCTGATTGTCGTGCGTGTTCCACGAAACACCATTCTGGTCGATTTCGCCGCCATCAATTTTGAGCCAGCCGTCCTCAACCACGAACTCGACGTTGGAGAAGTTCTCATTGGTGTTGGAGAACTGCTCCTTGGCAAGGTTCATATTGTAGCTGCCAACAGCGATACCCTTTGCGGTAGCATCGCCCGTAAACTTGACGTTGGTCTGTGCATAGAGGCTGTTATTGGTGGAGAAGTCATAGCCGGTCACGAACTGCGTGGAGCCGTTGTAGGACTTAGTGTCCTGCTTGCCCTTGATGGTGACGGTGACCTTATCGGTAACGGGGTTCACCTTCAGAGTGCCGTACTCGGGCTCGGCGAAGGTGTAGTTGTCCGCGCTCGTATTGGCGTTGAGTGTATAGGTATAGGTGTTTTCCGCCTCGCCAACGTTAGTGATGGCGCCGGTATAGGCAAAGGTCGCACCCTCACCCTCGGCGAAGCCGTTCACAAACTCCATATCTTGCTTGGCGTGCTCGTTACCGTCATAGGTCCACTCGTCAGAGGCGGATTTCATGGTGACAGCGGCCCTGTCGATGACGAGAGAACCGTTCTTTGTCGTAACCTCAAACTGGTCAGACACATCGTTGCCGTTAGCGTCCGTCACCACAGCGGTGCCGGTGATGTTGTTGGGGTAGGTGCCAGCGTTGGTCTTGACGGGGTTCTCGGTAGTAAGGCCAGAGACGGTATACGTGTTACGCTCGACCGTGGTGAACTCATTGGTCTCGATGCCAGTGGCAGAGTGTTGCTTGCCGTCGTAGGTGGCGGTATCTGAGTTGGCCTTGACCGTGATCTGGTACTTGGCGTCACGGTTGGTGACGGTCAACGTGCCGGGGGTGACGGTAATGTTGTAGTTCTCGGCCTTGGTGCCTTCGTTCAGCGTGTAGTTGAAGGCGTTGGCGCTCGAGCCGACAACAGTCTGGGATCCAGAGAAGCTATAGGTCGCTCCCTCGCCCTCGGCGAAGCCAGATTCCGTCGCAAGAGGAGTCTCGGTCTCGCCACCATTTTTGTTTGTGAGGGCCGTACCGTCGTAGGGTTTGGTGAGGTCGGCGGATTTCAGGGTCACGTCAGCCTTGGCGATGTCGACGTGACCGTCAGTCACGACAAAGGTGACGTTGGTAAAGTTGGTTGTATCGGCATTGGCGAACTTGCCGGGCAGGCCCATCTCGGTCTTGCCGGCATCGGTACGGGCAACCTTGCTATCTCCAGAAAACGCAACTTTGTCCTGCGTGTAGTACGTATTGTCGGACGCAAAGGTATAGCCCTCGGCCGTAAGCTCTTTGCCGTTGTAGGTGCCAGTTGCGGTTTTACCAGCAATGGTGATCGTTACAGGGGCCGTAATGGGGTCTACCGTCAGCTTACCCTCGGATTTTGCAATAGTGTAATTACCGTTCTCGCCCTCGGTCGCGCCGCCGGTGAGCTCATAAGTGAAAGTGTTGTCGCTCGAACCAGCATTAGTCTGCGATCCGGTCACATTTGCCGTAAAGCCCTGGCCGTCAACGAAGCCGTCACCGGAAACCGTAACAGTATCATTAGTAAGGGCGTCACCGTCGTAGGTCTTTTTGTCAGTCGCAGAGGTCAACGTGACCGCACGCTTAGTAACGGTCATGGAGCCGTCTTCGACTTCGAAGGTGACGTTAGAGAAATTCTTATTTGCGTTCTTGAACTGTTCGGCGCTCAAGCCCATTTGAGTAGTGCCCGCATCGGTGCGTGCCGCAGTCGCGGCGCCGCTGAAAGTAAAGTCAGTTTCGGCCGCAGGGTAGAGCGTGGACTCCTGGCCATCGACAGTCACACCGGTAACTTTGTAGCCAGAGACGCTCTGTTCGACGCCGCTGTACTTCTGGCTATCTTTATTACCTTCGATTTTAACAACAACGACAGCATGCGAAGCGGTGACCTCGAGAGTACCCGGCTTAGGGGTGATGTTGTAGTTCTCGGCCTTCGTGTTGCCCTTGAGCCTGTACGCGTCAATCACGTTGCTGGAACTACCGACCTCAAGTTGACTGCCGGAAACAGTCACGGAGTCCAGACCCTCATCGCCAACAAAAGCACCGTTAGTGATGTCATAACCATTGTTGGTCAGAGCGGTGCCGCTGTACGGCTTATTATCGCTTTTTGCGGTAAGCTCAATGTCGATAGGCTTAACAACGAGCCTCTCGGTACCGGTAACGTAGCTACCCTCGCCATAGTTCGCAGGAGAAGAGACGCGGACATTCACAATTCCGTACTCGCCGACATTCACGGCATAGACCTCATTGCGGTCAGTGGTCCAGTTGCCGTCCGACTTCTGGTATTCGACCACAAGGCTGTTGCCGTTTTGATCGATTGCGGTAGCCTCGCCCGCAATGTGATGCTCGCCGTTGTAGGTTTCCTCAACGTCGGTTGTGTTCAACGTCACATATTTATTGATATCACCCGCGCTCACAGCAAGAGAGCCGTAGCGTTTGGTGATGTTGTAGTTCTGCTCTTTAGCGTTACTCCAATCGAAATCAAAGGAATTGTCCTTCGTTCCAACATCCTTGATCGAAGCGAAATCCTTATAGGCAACGCTCTCACCATTAACAAAGCCATCGGAGTTGGGGTCGACATTCACCTTTTGCCAATCGTGATCTAGGCCATCGTAGGTGAAGCCGTGAGACTCGGAAACGAGAACCACATTGCGCTTATTGATAACGAGCTTGCCGTCAACCGTGGTTACATTGAACTGAGAAGTGACATCGTTGCCCTGGGCATCCTTCACCACGGCGGTGCCGACCACCTTATTGTCGTACTCGCCCGCATCGGTGGCGGAGACACTTGCGCTCAGGCCTTCAACGATGAAAGTTGCACCCTTGTCGTTGGTAAAGGTGGTATCAGCCACGCCAGAAACAGTGTACACGTTGCCGTTATAGGGCTTGGTGTCAGACTTAGCGGTAACCGTAATCTGGTACTTATCCTTATCGGAGCGAGCGTTGACTACCAATTCGCCAAACTTGAGCGTGACCTCGTAGTTATCAAGGTTAGTACCCTCGGTATAAGCAGGTTCAAACTCATTCTCGTACGTTCCAGGAAGAATGTTGTTCTCGTCGTACCAGGTGAGCTTGTCTTTGGCGAGAACGCCATCGTTGCCCACAAAGCCGTCGCCGCCTACCTTAAGGTTGGTACGGCGCTGCAGCGTCTTACCATCGTAGTTCTTGTGACCGTCCTCAGACGTAAGCGTAACGGCACGCTTATCAATCTTGAGTTCGCCATCGGTCACAACGAATTTCACGTTGGTATAGTTTTTGGCAGCATCGCCGGTAAGCGAGAACTGTTTTTCATTCAGGTTCATTGGGTAGGTGCCAGCATCGGCAGCCTTGACTTCCGCGGAGCCATTGGAAGCAATGTCATCCTTGCTCACGCCAGAAGGAAGGTCAGACACATCGTAACCCTCGACAGTCTGCTCATCGCCGTTATACTTCTCGCCACCCTTGTGGCCGGCAATCGTGATGGTGACCTCATTTTTAACGGGGCTGATATGCAAATTACCAGGGTTCAACTCAGTGACGATATAGTTATTGTCGGTGCTCACCTTGCCCACGGTGCCGTCGGCAAACGTGTAGGCATAGTCACCAGCATTGGTACCCTTGCCGCCATTGAGCGTAACGCCGTCGAAGGAAGCGATCGTTCCTTCGCGCAGATTAGTCGTGTACCCGTCGACGCTTTGCTCGGAGCCGTTATAGGTCTTGGTGTCGGAGTTCGCCGTAAGCGTCACGTTCTTGTAGTAGTAGAACTTGACAACGTTTTTGTCTTCATCGCCAGAAAGCGTGAGGCTTTTCGGATTGGGGTTCACCGCGGTATAGCCGCTGAACGATTTAGGCGCAATGCCGCTGATGGTATCGCCGCACTTATCAGAAGCTTTGTCGGTTTCAAACGGTTTATCGGAACCGTTCCAGTAGTATTCAACTCTATACTTAACGATATTCGCCCTGTAGAAGAAATCGATCGACGCATCGGTACCCACGACGCCCATCTTGGCCTCACCCGATACAGGAGTGTATCCGGGAATAGCGATCGGCTCCTGCGTGACCCTTTGGCCCTTCATATATCCGGTAAGGGTCTTAGACGGGGCAACAGGCTTCGTCGTTCCCTCGAGATAGTAGTTCACCTGGATTGACTGGTCGCAGGGCACATATTTGCCGTAATAGAAAACGTTTTCGCTTGTCGTAATGGGGAAGGTAACCGCCTGCGTGCAGGCTTCGTCGGAATACCAACCCATGAACTTGTACTTCGTGCCGTCGACGGTCTTCTCCGCCTCAGGAGCCTCGGGAGCAACGACCTGCGCCACGCCATCTTTGACTTCAAGCGTCGAAACCGAATATTGCTCGTCAAAGCCAGTCGCGCCGGGAGACTGAATCCAGAACGTCGCCGTCACAACCTGCTTAACTTTGATTTCGACCTTGCAGTCGAGATGGTAGACACCGCTGTTCTTGGAAATCTTGTAGGGGTGCAGAACAATAGCCTCGACGTCATCTTCGGTAATCGAGACGTGCAGCTTGTTCTGTATTTCGTTTTTGTAGTTGTTGAAAACCTGGCTCCAATAGGAATTGGCGCGCGGCAATGTCCAAGTGGTGCCAGTGGAACCATCGGGCCAACTTACGACACGGTTCGCAACGTTGTCCCACGTGTTTTTGCCGCTAAAAACAGCGCCATCGACATTCACTTTGACATTAAGATTGCTACTTCCGCCAGTCGGGAACCAGTCGCGCGCGGAGTTCGAATCGGGATTGCTCGTCGGGCCCTTCAGGAAGAAGAGCTTCGCGGAGTTCGTTTGCGCGGTCGACTTCGTTACCGTGACGTCATGCGTTGCCGTGAGCACTTTGCCGTCGGCGGCAATAGCGGTCGCCGTAATAGTGACTTTTCCTTCGGCCACGCCAGTCACTTTGCCGCTCGCGTCAATGGTAGCGATAGATGGATCGCTCGACGTCCACGTGACATCGGTGTCGGCATTGGTTTTAAGTATGATATTTTTGAATTGTTCGACGGTATCGGGGCCAGTGATTTCGAACGTCTCGTCGTCGGGCTTTTGGGTGGGAATCGGAATAACGATTTCGGATTGGTCGCCTAAATCGTAAATCCAGCCTTTGTCGGGCTTGATTTTCACCGTGTAGTTGCCAGGCTGTTTGAAATCATCGGGATTATGCCAGTATTGTGACGCATTAAGCTTCACGCCATCGCGATAGTATTCGAATGGGTAGAAAGACCCGCTAGGAGCATCTCTCATAAGATCGATGATTTTGCCGGTTTCGTTGTCTTTAATCTGGGGGATCCAGAAGCAATCGTCACCAACCGATTTTGCTGCGGGCTGAACGACGGTAAACGAACGCTTTTTAACGGTCACGTTAAACTTGAAGCAATCGTCACCTTGGTTGTGCCACACACCTTGCCCGTCGATGTAACCCAAAGAAATCGTGGTGGGTTTCGAAGAACCGATAAAAGCCCAATTGCTGGTTGCTGTCAATTTAAGGGTTTTCTTATCGGCGGAAACTTCCCAACCGGGGAACAGCCCAGTGTCGCCATACCAGTTGTCGATTTTCATATCACCGTTGTAGGTAAGAGTAATCGAATCACCCTGGGCAACAACATTCGGCCCAGAAATGGGGCCATCACTGACAGCCTTTGCGGCATTGCTTTCCTGGGTTACGGGTTCGTCAATCGATACGGCATTTTCAACAGACGCAGTAACTGCGTCTTTTTCGGTTTCAAGGGTGATGGTCACGCCGGCCTCGAAGGCAGAGGCCTCAATGGTGTAAACACCGGCATCGTCGGCAGCAAGGGGCGATTGCTGTCCGCCAACGTTTACGAGCACGCGATTCAGCTTGTAGCCGTTATCGGGCACCACGGTGAATTTGAAATCATTGCCCGAAGGCACGGTGACTTTGGTTGCGGGCAGGCTGATAACGGCATCGGTGCCGTCGGCCTTTTTAATAGATGCGTTGTTCAGCTCAAGTGCGATATCGTACTCAGATTTCACCTGAGCGGCGGCATCGGCAGAAGCTGCCTTGTTGGCGGAAGGCTGGGAGGGCTGCGTCGCGGGCTGCTCGCTTGCCGCTGCAGCGCTCGTCGAAGCGGCCGTATTCGCATCGGCAGCCTGATTGGCGCTGGAAGCTTCAACCGCTTGCTCGCTCGAGGCCGGCACCGCCGGCTGTGCAGCAGACACATCGGTCGCACCCGTCGCGCTTTCCTGCGTTTGGGCCACTTCGCTTTGCGCGGCAGAATCGTCGTTCGCGAACACTTCAGCCGGGTTTACTGCGGGCCAGCCAAAGCCCAACAGAACCACCGACAACACCACCGAGAGGGCCTTGTGCCCAAACGAGTAGCGATCAGCCAAGCTTGCCGCTTTGGTTTTCTGAGCCTTCTTCGTTTTCTCGTTCATTTCAATCCACCCCATCGACCGTTTGCCTTCGGTCGGTTGTCTTGCTGTTTTCGGCAGCACATGCCCCCTAGCCCAAAATCGAATATGAGGTTTGATTTTGGGCCAGGGGCACATGGCACTACTTAATCAGGATGATTTTACCATTAAAGTAAATCTACGTATACAGCGCGAATTTATCGGTTGCCTTCATAATGCCTGTTCATTAGACCGTTACAGCAAATTTATAAATTGCTGTAACCTTTGTTCCATTTTTCGCCGCAACAAACAATTCACATTGCGCCCCACCAAAAGCTGAAACAATCCTCAAAACTTTCTTCACTTGGAGCATGAAAAACCGCGCACCGCGCACACATGGGCAGGCGCTCGACCTTGACCGCAGCGGGCGCATACCAAACTGCAATCCCGAATCGCCCTGCACATGCCGCGCGCCGCAGAAACCACAGGCGCCCGTTAGAAGCACCCCGCCAATGCCGCCGCTCCCTCCTTCGCCGCTCCCTCCTTGGTATATACTGGCTCTCGATGAACACGTCTAACGCAAACCCCGCCTTGCCGCGCGCGCCCAAATGCGGGGCGCGCCTGTTAACTGTGCTTGTCACCTTCGTCTTCATCCTTCTCGCTGGCGCAAGCCTTTCCAGCTGCAGCCAAACCAACCAGGCAGAAGGCGCCGCATTTTCGCCCGCCCCAAACATCACGCCTGCAGCATTCAACCCTCAGGCCGCCACAGGTGACGCCACGGCGAGCATCGACACAAGCCAAACCGAAAACGGATTCGTAGGGGCTTGCGCCACAAGCGACGCCCATCTGAAACTCCAAATCACGCAAGGCGACCACAGCGCGAACTGCGATTTGCCGAACGACGGCACGCCTATCGTATATCCGCTCGCCTTCGGCGATGGCACCTACACCTTCCGCATTATGCTGAACACGCAGGGGAACAACTACGTGGAGCTCTACAGCACCACGGCCAGCGTTTCGCTCAAAAGCGAATTCGCGCCTTTCGTAAGGCCTAACGTCTATTGCGATTTCAATGAGGAAAGCTCGTGCGTGAAAAAGGCGCGCGAGCTCGTTGCAAACTCGACGAACGAGGCCGAGGCGCTTGAGGCCATATGCACGTGGATCGTCGACAACGTATCGTATGACGACGCGAAAGCCGAACAGTTGAAAAGCGCGGCCGGGTATGTGCCCAACCCCGACGAAACGCTCGCAAGCGGTACGGGCATCTGCTTCGATTACGCGAGCCTGGGCGCGGCCATGCTGCGAAGCCAAGGCATTCCCACCAAAATCGTCACCGGGTACGTTTCGCCGGGCAATATCTATCACGCATGGATTATGGTCTATATCGACGGCACATGGAAAAGCGCCCAATTCAGCGTAAGCCCGAATACGTGGAGTCGCGTTGATTTGACGTTCGCGGCAAGCGGCGGCGGCGAAAACGTGGGCGATGGCAAAAGCTATACCGACCGATTTGTGTACTAGGTGCCAGCAAAAAATTTGCTCTGGTGCCCCCACCGCAGGCAAAACGTGGCACAATACGGGCATTATTTGAAGGAACGAGGAGATGCGATGGCAGATAAACTCTTAGAAAGCAGCGCCATTAGCGCGTTTTGCTCAAGCGTGGCAACCATGCTCGCTGCAGGCGTGCAAACCGACGAAGCGGTGCACATGCTTTCGGAAAATCGGGCCGAATCGCAGTTCAAGCGCGTATGCGACAAAGCGTATTCGCACTTGGTAGCTGGTGAAACCCTTTCGGAATCGATGCAGGCGACAGAAGCATTTCCCGCCTATGCCGTCGAGATGGTGCGCGTGGGCGAGGCATCGGGCCGTACCGAGCGCGTGCTGCGCAGCCTTGGCTCGTATTACGACAGCGAGCGGCGATCGTTCGCGAAGCTACAAAACGCAGTTGGCTACCCAGCTGCGCTTTTGTGTGTAATGAGCATCATCTTGGCATTCACGGTCATTTGGATTTTGCCCATCTTCTCGAAAACCTATGACAACATCGCAGGCTCGCTGACAAACGGGTCGTTTTCCATGGTGGGCGTTTCGGTCGCCATTGGTTGGGTCGCACTCATCGTGGTGTTAGTGGCCACCATCGCCGCACTCGTTTTATGGGGGCTTTCCCATAACGAAAGCGGCCGCATGCGCGTCGCAAAGCTGTTCGAGAAGTTCCCCGCAACACGCCAGGCGATGTATCAAATAGCCTTGTCGCGCTTCACCAACGCGCTCGCAGCGTTCGTCGCGAGCGGCGTGCAAGACGAAGAGGCGCTGCGCCAAGCCATAGCCACGGTCGACCACGAAGCCCTTATGCCAAAGCTGCAGGCCACGCTCACGAGCATGGCCGATTTGGACAACCCGCGCAGCCTAGGCCAGGCCATCGTAGAAAACGAAGTGTTCGAGCCCGTATACGGCCGTATGCTTTTGGTGTACACGCGCTCGGGTTCGACCGACGAAGTTCTGCGCAACCTTTCCGACATTTTCTTTGAAGACGCGAACGCGCAAATTGGTGCTGCCATCGACAGTGTCGAGCCCGCGCTCGCCGCGTTCCTTACCGTTGCCGTTGGCGCCACGCTCATCGCCGTTATGCTGCCGCTCGTCGGCATCATGGGATCGATTGCGTAAGGTCGCGCCATGTTTCACGAAATAACAGATTCGCAACTCGCAAAACGCCGCACGCGCCGCATAGCCGTGACATGCGCCGTGGCATGCGTGCTCGTTGCAGCGTTCCTCATTGTAGGTGCGCTGCAGACGCACGCACGCGAGCAGGGCGCCGCCGCACTTCGCGAGAGCATCATAAACGCAGCCAAGCAATGCTGCGCAATCGAAGGCAGCTATCCGTCAACTCTGGAGCATTTGGAGGAACACTACGGCGTCGTGGTCAACGACGATGACTATGTTGTTTCTTACGAAAGCTTCGCCGACAACGTGATGCCAACCGTGGTGGTGACGCCGCGATGAATACGCATGACGAAATGGCGCCCACGCCCGAAGAGCTCGAAGCCGAACAGCGCACACGCGCCTATTCATCGCTCGCTCACCTTGGGCTCGAAACCGAGCGGCGAACGTTTTCGCCCAAGCGTATTTTTCCCCAGTTGGTTTTAGGCGTGTTCTTTATCGCGCTGCTGCTGGCGCTCACAACGGGCGCGCTCGTGTACAAATCAATCATCGATTCGGCCGCGCAGAGCAGCAGCTCGCGCCAGGGCGCCGCCCTTGTATGCAACGCGGTGCATGCCAACGATGCCCAAGGGGCGATTGCAACGGGAACGGGTCCCGAGGGTCGCTCGCTTGTTATTGTGGAAGAGCTGCAATCGGGCACGTTTGAAACGCGCTTCTATTTGTACCAGGACCAAATTTTGCAGGAATACAGCATCGCCGGAACCCCGTACACACCCGAGAAGGCATCGGTCGTGGCCGATTCCGACACATTCGAGTTCACGTATTCGAAGGGCCTTTTAAGCGTGACCACCGACCAGGGCACGTCGAACGTGGCTCTGCGCAGTGCGCAAGGGGGTGCTTAACATGCCTCGTCAAGAACACTACGACTTCCTGGCACGCAGCGGCGGCGCATCGCGCAATAAACGCCGTTCGAACTGGTCAAGCACCGCATTTCTGGTCGAATCGCTCGTGTTGCTGTTCTTCCTTATCGCATGTTTGGCCGTATTCACGCAGATGTTCGCCCATTCATGGCAGGCATCCTCGAACGCAAGCAGGCTCTCGGCAGCCTGCGTCGTTGCGCAAAACGCCGCTGAGGATTTTGAAGCAAACCCCCAGGGTGTGCAAAACGGCGCATTCGACGTGAACGACGCGGACGGCGCGAGCTTCCACGTGAACCGCACCGTCGAAAGCGAAGCTACGGCAGCCGGCACCATGTATACCGTTCACATTGCCGTAAGCGACGATACCGGTGAGGTTTATTCGCTCGAGGCACAACGCTATATGGAAGGGGGCGCGCGGTGACGAAGAAAACCGAAGGCTTGCGCGTTGGCCCCATTACGCTGGTCACGCTTATTGCCGCATTGCTCTTGGCTGTGCTCGCCGTACTGTGCGCAACCACCGCAAACGCGCAGGCCACCATGGCGAATCGCCAGGCGACGTCGCTCACCGAGGCGTACGCGATTGACTCATGCGGGCAGCGCATGGTCGCAGGTATCGAAGAGTCGCTTAGTCAGGGCGACGTCGCAGCCGCGCTCACGACCGCCAAGCTCGATGCCATCGCGAACAACGCGAAAGCCGCAGACGGCGCATGCGATTTGAATATCGAATCGGAGTACGACGGTTCAACGGTCTCTTTCACTATTTCGGCGCCGAGCGGCAAAACGCTGTGCGCAAAAGTAACCCGTGAAAACGCGTCGGTCTCTGTCGAGGAATGGAAACTGACGACAGCACAAGAAACGCCGCAGGACGAGCTGTGGTCTTCGAACAACACGAAGTAGATTCGCGAGGAGTTAGCATGAATTTGCAGAGCCTTTTGAAGAAAATGATCGACGTCAAAGCCTCCGACGTATTCGTCAATGCCGGACTGCCGCTTTCATATCAAACGAACGGCGTACATGTGCGCACCGACACCGATCCTTTCACCCCTGCCGACACCAAGGAGTTCATCTCGCTTGTCTACGAGCTCGCCGGCCGCAATATGAAACCGTTCGAGCGAAGCATGAATCACGATGACGATTTCAGCTTTGCGGTTTCTGGCGTCGGGCGCTTCCGTGCGAACATTTTCCGCCAGCGCGGCTCGTACGGCGCGGTTATTCGTGTGATTCCCTTTGGGCTGCCCACGCCCGAAGAAATGCACATTCCCGAGCAGGTCATGCAGCTGGCCGATGTGAACAAGGGCCTCGTGCTTATTACCGGCCCCGCTGGCTCAGGCAAATCGACCACGCTCGCATGCTTGCTCGACCGCATGAACCACGGCCGCACGGGACACATCATTACGATGGAAGATCCCATTGAGTACGTGCACAAGCATGGCACCTGCATTATCACGCAGCGTGAAGTGCCTACCGATATCGCAACGTTCCCTGAAGCGCTGCGCTCGGCCATGCGCGAGAGCCCCGATGTGATTCTGCTTGGCGAAATGCGCGACGCCGAAACCATCGGCACCGCAGTGAACGCGGCCGAAATGGCGCAACTCGTGCTTTCCACATTGCACACCACCAGCGCCGCCGATACCGTCGAGCGCATCGTTGACGCATTCCCGCCTAGCCAGCAACGCCAAATGCGCATTCAGCTTTCCATGGTACTGCAGGCGACGGTGGCCCAGCAGCTCGTACCTACCGTCGATGGCGGAAGCATGCCGGTGTTCGAGATCATGATTATGAACACCGCTATTCGCAATTTGATTCGCGAGGAAAAAGCGTACCAGATCGATTCGGTTATCGCGTCGAATGCGAAGGCTGGCATGCAAACCATGGATCAAGCCCTGTTCGCGGCTTTCAAGGAAGACAAAATCACCAAGGAAACGGCCTTGAATTACGCCAATCACCAAGAAGCGCTCGTCCGTCGGTTCGATGCAGAACACCTGTAACCGACGAGCTTTGCCCATACGCTGCACCCGCATTGGCAGGCGCAGCTCTCGCGAATACAAAAGAGGGAATGCGGCCTGGGCCGCATTCCCTCTTTTTTTCTTGCGAAGAACACACCGCTCGAAAACGCCGATTGCGCGAGCGACGATTGATTACACCCTTGAGCAAAAACGTGTAGCGCCCAGCTCACGGCTCATTGCAAGCAGGGCGTGAGCACTTCTTTCGTTTTACGGTACTCGGCCGCCACTTTCGCGTACAACTCGTCGGCGCCTTCGAGGCTGCCAGCACGTAACACCTCGGTAAGCTCGCTTGAGGGCGCATACAAATTGTCGAGTCCGAGGTTTTGACACACGCCCTTCAACGTATGAGCCGCCATGAACGCTGCCTTCACGTCCTGCGCGGCAAGAGCCTCTCCGAGCTTGGCGAAACTCTCGTCTTCGAAAAATTTGCCCACAAAACGAGCGATCAGCGCATCGCCCATCAGGCGATTCGTGACCCCTTCATAATCACAACCAAGCTCATGGTATGCTTGCTCGAGAGTCGTCATGCGTTAACTCCTTTTCCTTGCTACTGTCTGGGGGGGGAAGAATTCGCCCACCGACTTTTTAACCTCTTCTGCAATACGATCGCTCGACTCTTCAAAGCACTCTATGAGCAGCGGGTTGAATTCGCCGCATTCTCCATGAAGAATCATTTCTACGGCACGCTCATGCGGCAGCGCGCTTTTATACACGCGTTCGCTCACAAGGGCGTCATAGGTATCGGCTAGCGAAACGACCTGCGCGGAAATAGGGATTTGCTCGCCCTTCAGCCCGTCGGGGTAGCCGCCGCCATCCCAGCGTTCGTGATGCCAACGGCAAATTTCGCACGCCGTTCGGAAAAAGCGGGGATATTCATCGTATGCATCCAAGCCGGCGAGCATATCGGCGCCCTTCACGGTATGCGTTTTCATAATCTCGAATTCTTCGCTTGTCAGGCCCTGCGGCTTGTTGAGCACATTATCGGGAATAGCCAGTTTGCCAATGTCGTGCAACATGGAAGCCGCCACGATATTCGAGCGGTCTTCCCCCGTAATGTCATATTTATCGGTTTTGGCAATAAGGCATTCAATAAGAAGGTTGGTGATGGCGCACACATGCCGCGCGTGTAGACCGCTTCCGCCATTATGCATATCCATGGCGCCGCCCACGATGCCCAGCAAAATACTGTTTGCCCTTTCGCGCTCGAAATACTGGCGCGACAGCAATGCGCTCAGCCTACGCTGGCGAGCATACAGGCGCATGATATTGCTCACGCGTTGGCGCACCACGCGCGCATCGAACGGCCGGCTGATATAGTCTGAAGCACCCAGCTCGTAAGCGCGCAGCGCCGCATCGTCGGAATTTTCGCCGGAAATCATGATAACGGGCACGTCGTCGATAAGGTCGGTCGACACCATATAGGAAAGCACATCGAAACCGTTCATCACGGGCATGATGATATCGAGCAGCACGAGTGAGATTTCTTTGCCATGCTCTTGCAACAGCTTCACTGCTTCGCGCCCGTTCACGGCTTCGATAACTTCGTACTCGTCACCAAGCATTTCACGCAGAATCATGCGATTCACCTCGGCGTCATCGACAATAAGCAAAAGCGGCTTGCAAAATTCGCTCGACTCGAGGGGGTTGATATCGGTAGCCACGCAGCCCCTTGTGCTTTTCGCGCGATACATAAGCCCATCGGCTTGCTGCATGGCAGCCTCGACGGTCTCGCCATTGGCAACAACGCCACCGATACTCACCGAAAGGAACTGGTTATCATAGTTAGGTATCGGTGTTTGCGCCACGGCATCGCATATGGCGTGAAGGCGGTGCGAAAAGGTCTCTTGATCGATATTAGGCATCACGAGCAAGAATTCGTCACCGCCGAAACGCACGAACACATCGGAGTCATGCATGCATCGCTTCATTGCCTCCACAGCGGCATGCAGCGCCAAATCGCCCGCATGATGGCCCATGGAGTCGTTCACAAGCTTGAAATCATCCAAATCGATAACGGCAACGCCCGCGAAAATACGTTGGTGCCGCAACTCGTCTTCATAGAAGCGGCGATTGTATATACCCGTCAACGCATCGGTATACAGAAGATGGCGATTTCGCAGGTCAATTTCCTCTTCAGGAGCCGATACGCACAAAAGCACGCGAGGGTCACCGGCGACACTTACATAGCGAGCCGTGGCCTTGAAGCTTTCGCCCGCCAAACGCAGCGTCCAATCCCTTTCCCCGCCGCCTTGGTCGAAAAGCTCTTCGGCGACCATTTTTCCGCATTCTTCAAAGAGCAAACATTTATTGCAGAGCACATCGCTCTTCGTAATAAGGCGCACCACAGGATATTCGTTGAGCAGGAGTGCAATCTGCTCTTGCGCTTGAGAGTTTGACAACTCTTGTATTGCGTCGTCCATATGTGTACCTGTTCCTATTGCTTCCCACTGTTGAGGTTGCGCGCGCTCGTCACACGGCACCGCAATAATACTCTTTCTCAAATGAATCGGGTAAAACAATTGAAGAAGGGACGCCAAAAGTTGCCCTTGTGCTCCTTCTTCGTTTCACCTTGCGATTCACGCTTCCGCATCGTTCGAACCGTTCTGCTCGGACACAATGACCGTAGACGATTCAACAGTGGGCAGCCCGAGCATTGTACGGAGGCGATTTTCTGGCTCAAGCAGGATTTCGGCCATGCGCGCGCGAATATCGTCCTCCGTCGGCAAGACGCCAGTCTCAAACGAGTCCATGAGCATATCCCATTCAATGGCGCTGTAACAATCATCGTAGTCGCTGTATCCCAAAAGGTTATAGACCCATGCGTTTATATAAGCCCGCTCTTCGCCCTCAGGCACATGAAGCGAAATGCGATCAGCCTCCTCGTTGGCTTCAACCGCGCCATCGAAGACGTAGGCTATTTTCGGCGAAGGATACACGAGCTGCGGCACCGGGCTTCCCACCGTGAGGCTCACAAGCGCAGCGTCACCCGAAAACACCCCAAAGCCGATGTTGTTTTTATTCAAGTAATGCACATCGTCAGAGGTCGGGGATTCATTCGCAATGAAACACGCGCTTTTAAGCGCCGTGCAATTCGCGAATGCCGTATCGCCAATAGAGAGCGTTCTCGCGGTGACGCTCACATGCGTGAGGTTTGCGCATCCCTCGAAGGCACTTTGCTCCATACCGAACTTTACGGAAGGGGCATAAATATCGACGCTTGCTACGCTCGACCCGGCGAATGCGCGCGAACCGATGTATCGCAAGTTCGGCGCACTCGACCAATCGATAGCCCAGTCTCCCATCGTGTTCTCGAATGCGCCCACGAGATTCAGGCCCGCCGTGCTTGTGGCTCCGAAGATTTCGGTCGTCGTCGAACGCAGCTTAATGGTGCCATTCAAAGCCGCCGGCGAGCCCAAAAGCAGGCTCGCCTCGTTGGGCGCCTCGCCGCCAAGGCAGCCATACAAAATAAGGGAGCCGTCATCTTGCCTATCGACCGCAAAATCGTTCACGTTGTCAATGCGCACGAATCGGCTGTCATAACCGCCGGAAATGTTGCTCGGGGCATACCATTTGCACGCTTCGGCATTGGGGTTTTCAGTCGTGGCAAAGTTCACAGCGCTCGATCGCGATGCCACAAAGCCCAAATTCGCGCAGCCCCTTAACGCATTGGCCCCAACGTCAACCGCGTTCGGCGAGCCGATGAACAGCGCCTGGAGGTTCTCGCAATTCTCGAACGCGCCCCTGCCGATAGACGAAACGCTCTCGGGAAGCGAGACCGACCTCAATGAGGCATCTCCCGCGAATGCGTAGGGAGCAAGGGCATTGACGTAAACCGTTTCGCCTTCTTTATTTACAAACGTGCCGTCGAATTCTTCTGCGCCCTCGTTATCGTAAAGCAAGGTCGTTTTTCCATCTGCCGTGTAATACACGAAGCCTTCCCGGGACCCCTCGAGCACCGTCACCGTTGCATTTGGCGCACCCGCAGCCGCCTTGCGCTGCTCGACCTTAGCCGCTATGTCTTCGTTTGTGCACACGATTGTTTGCACATTGCCGCCCGCAAGGCAGCCGTCTTCGAGCTCGATGGATTCACATCCGCTATCGAGGACGAGTGTGGTTGCTGACGAATTGCCCTCGAACGCGCCTTTTTCAATGCGAGACTGCATTTGCAAGAAAACGGTATCGATGCCCAATTCGGGCACGCGGAAAACGCTATCCTCAGTTTGGAGCACGCCATTGCAGAAAGCCATCTGACATTTAGGGTCGCTCGCCAAGGCGATGGAAATCGTGCGCGATTCCTCGATGGCATCGACATACCGCACAATGAACGCGTCGAGCACGTCGTCCTCCACCACGATGTCGCAATTCTGGAGTTTCGTGAGGTCAATGTCGGGTAAATCGTCGGCCGACGCTGCGTGCACGACGAGCGTTTTAATCGCGTTCCCATCGGGCACCACCACTCGATGCACCCCCTCGGGCACATCGAGTTTGGTCACACCGTAGGGTATGCCGATATATTCGGTACCATCTTTCGATTCAAGAATGCCCTTGTCGGTTACGACGTACGCAGGATTATCGCTCGCCACGTTGTAGCCATCAGTCACTCGAATGCCCGAATTCACATTCACATACACAGTCGAAGACGGTACCTCCATAGTATTGACGCTCAAAGCGAAACTCGAACGTTTCGTTTGGTCGTTGAAACTATCGACCGCCTGCACGCCCTGGGGCACCGAAAGCGTCGTGGTACCGTCGACGTTTTCATGAATCACCGACTCATCGGCATCGACAAGCGTTTGCAGACGACAGGCATTCCTATTGCCCAATTCAGCGTTGTAGCGATAGTTCTCGTCGATCGAATACGTCTGGAAACGCACCCGATACGCAGGGTCGAGCCGGGTCACGTCGCCAGGAATAATCACATGTCTGCCAGGCGTTACGGAATAGTAATAGGGAACGCTGGCATCGCCTTCTTTCCACCCCTGCAAAAGCGCATTCAAGTATCCCTCGTCATCGATGTTGCCGTTGCTTCTCAAAAACGCCTCTTGGGCATTAACGCTGAAAAGATTGATGGGCAAGAATACGCCCTCGGTCTCTAAGGGCGCAGTCGACCACACCACATCGCGGTTGCCAAACTCGTCAGGCTCGCCCACAACGAACACATGCGATTCACGCGGCACTATTTCCACTGTGCGCGAAACCCATGCATCATCGGTCGAAAGGCGAAACGAAACATTCACGACAGTGGTGGTCGATGGGCAATACCCAGGGTTTTTCTCGCCCGTCGCCGCGTTTTCCCACGAATCGATGCGAAAATACGGGTAAGTCGCAAACGATGCCTGATCGCAGCCGAAATAGAGCAAATTGAGGCCATCGTCGGTGAAAAAAGCGTCGATTCCGCAGAAAATCGTCCACGCATCGAGTTTTTGGCCCCTGTAAAACGCATCGCCCATAGCGCTAATCGTTACCTTGTCGGGGTCGACGCTTCCAAAGGAGGCATTGCCGTTGTAGGGTCGGAAATACGTCGTGTCGTTAAGCGGAGGGAGTTTCTCTGGAACGGGGTCCTCTTTCAAGTATTTGTACGAGTTCGCCGTCGGGTTTGCGGGATAGATTGCGGAGCCGCCGCCGTTGGTGCTGCCGTTGCCGCCAGCATTCGCGCCCCCATTGGAACCATTGCCGTTTTCGACAAGGCCATTATTGCCCTCGATGGCGCCCGGCGCACCATCGGCGACATTGCCCGATTGGCCGCTGCCAGCAGCTGTAGTTATAGACCCTTGGGCACCATCTGTGACATTGTATGCCGTGGTGCCGCTTCGGTCGTTGATGGGAGCCTGCGAAAACGCGTCATCGCCCGCCTCGTTCTCTTTGACGGCGGTATCTTTTTCTTCTTCGTTTTCACCGTGGCGATTCGCCTGCGAGTCGACCTGCGAATCCTTCGCCTGATAACCGATTTCCGTATCTTCTGCGCCATGATTATAGGAAAAGGCAAATTGAGAGGGGTCGAAAGAGACATCCGATTGGGAAAACGCGATCGCCCCCGCACCCACGACGCCCGCGAACGCCACCGATATCGCCGCCACTGCAATGCGCTTCTGCGTTGTACCATGCGGCACGAGTTTCGTTGTATGCTTCATATGCTTCGCCACAATGATCACCTATAAAACATCCCCAAAGTATCGAACCATAGCCTCAAGCGTGTTCGCGGGCTTAGGCAGCATGCCATGTAGGCGCTCGTCGAAACGGCGCAACGTGCGCAACTCATTGGGACGCAAGTCGCGACCGCCAAATGCGTAGGCCCGATACAACCCAACGACGCGTTGGTATTCCAGCGAATCGATACCTGGAAATGCGGTCTCGAAACGCTGCACGCAATCGAGCGGGCGATTCTTATCGTACTCTGGGCACCCCACCGCCATAACTTGCGACATCAAACTATAGAGCGCAGGCACGCACACACTCTGCTTTTCGCTCGAGCATCGGCGCCTGCGATAGATGCGTCGCACCTGGCGCTGGCCGAAAAGCACGATCGCCAACCCCACGACGACAAGCACACATGCGCATGCGACAGAAACGCCCAGAACCAGTGGCAAGAATCGAGTCTGGCGATTCTCCCCATGCTCCTTATCGACATCACCTGCTACCGCCGTATCGCTCGCTACGTTTTCATGCGCGCCGCTGCTGTAGGCTTCACCCACATCGACGACGTTATCGGGCTGAATAGCTTGGTTGTAAAAACCGGGCGTCACTTCAATAGGAGTCCAACCGATACCTTGGATATAGATCTCACACCAGGCATGCGCTTGATTCGCGCCAAGCAGCACATCTCCGTCGTTGTCGCTCGCAGTATCGCGCTCGTCCGTACCGACACGGTACCCTTCGACGTATCGGGCGGGAATCCCCTGCTCGCGGAAAGCCATCGTGGCGGCCGTGGCGAAATAGGCAGAATTGCCCTCGTGGGCGCTAGAGAAGAACCACCGCGCGAAAGACGTATCCTGGGGAACATCGATGGGGCTTTCGGTATAGCTCGCAACCGTCGACAGCATCGTGCGCACGCGACTCACCACCGCGTATGTCGATTCACCAGCGGTTTCGTCCCATGTTTCTTCGTCGAAGATATACGCACGCACCGCTTCGGCATCGTCAGTGGAAATATCGAGGTAATGTTCTTTCGAAAAAGCGGCGAACACCGCCTCGGCGCGAGCATAGCCTGTCTCATCTTTAGAAAGAAACGTTGCATCGGCGAGCAGTTCGCTCGGCGCCACATCGTCATATTCCACGGTATACGCGTCTTTGCCAACCATGCCGCTCAGAATGGTTCCATCGAGATTCGCCTGCACGTCGCCGCGATCGAGCGAGCGCGCGCTGGCAGGCGCATACACGTAGCGCGTTGAGGCGTCGTGCGCGACAATGCGCATCGTTTTCGCAGATGCGGCCCCCTCGCCCGCCGCGGCACGGGCATCGTCGAATGCGGCGCGTTGGAAACTCGGCCGTAATCCGCTGTTGGCAAGCCATGGCACCACTCCATGCCAATCGCCCTCGAACGCGCTTTCGGGAAGCGCCGACCACTTGCCGTTTACAAACTCCGCACCCGTGAATCCTCGAAGCAGCATGTCACCCGACGGCACGCCATCAAAATGGATGGCGAGGCAGTCATCAGACCCGGTATTCATGGTCGCTGCTTTTGCAAGATTTCCCAGAGGCAGTGAATCGGAACCGAAACGAACGCCGTCGGCAGCTCTTTCGATCGACTGAGACACATGCGATATTTGAGACGCGGGCTTATAGAGAGCCGAAGCAGCAGTCATAATGACGAAATTCGAAACAAGAACGAGCACGATAAGACCCACGAAGTAAGAAGTAGTAAGTTTCGAATAACGGAGCTGCGAAAAGCGGCACTGAAGCAGCCACGCGGTTATGGCGAGAGAAGAGCCAAGCGCAGCCATGCCCATGTTCAAACGCATAGAAAACGCGCCATAGAGCACTACCGCAAGCAACACCACGCCCGAAGTGCGCACGCGAGAGAACATCCACGACAAAACGCCCACCAGCACGCCCGCCAACACGGCAAATGCGGTCGACGTCGCTACTGTTTGCCCATTGGCGATCAAGCCGAAATACGCATTGAATTCCTCGTTGACGTGAGAAAGCGTGCAATTCACCACGGCGAACGCTCCCTCGCGCGCAGGCGCGATGAACACGATTCCCGCCAGACACACCGCGATTACACAAGCAAGTACAGGCACGCGATACGCCCGAAAGGACGCCAATGCTTCACTAGCCACACTCAAAAGGCACGCGGCAAAAACGCCGACAATCGCCATGAGCTCAACAACTTGAACGGCAGACGCCGATGCAGCCACAAGCGGTATGGCGACAGCATAGAGTATGGATGGTATTGCTCCACACAGCGCATCGATAAGAACATAGGGGGCTTTTTCTCGAGGCGAAGGGAGGTCCTCGGAAACATGGATACGCGCATTCACCGTTTCGGCCATAGCTTACAGCTCCATATTCTTGACGCTTGCACCAACCGAATCCACCGAAACGGCGATGACGCGATACAGGCGTTTTTCGCTAAAAGCAGTCACGTTCCGTGCTCCTACCACGACCACCGAAAGGTCGCCGTAGACGCCCAATCGTTCCAATTCCGCGTTTTGAAGAAAATTCGTCACCAGGATGATTTTCGAAAGCTGCTGCATTGAGCTAAGCCGCTTTTCGTCTTCCGCGCTGATTACCACGTCGGAAGGCAGCGGAAGGGCGATGAATTCATCGATCATCGTATTGAAGTCACCCTCGTTTTCAACGGGGCGAGCATCAATAATAATACCGTTGGCTTTGTGCAGCACCGTATGCACCACGCCTTGGCGCAGCAGCGACTGGCTAGTGCCAACGAACAGGGAAGCCGCTGAGTTGAGCTCTGCCTTGGCTTCCTCACTCTCGTTAGCCCCTGTTATGCCGCCGAAGATGAGAACTGTTCGTGAATCAACGGGGCGCGATGCCTCACGAACGACCAGTTCATCAAAACGAGCAGTACGCTTCCAGTGCACAGTGCGCATCGCATCGCCCCGACGGAATTCACGCAAATCGAACACTTCGCTTTCGTCGCGCCCTTTCATGCTTTGGTCATACGAGGCATTCGACAATTCGCTTTGCGCCATGCGGTCGAAATAAGTATCGACTCGAGGAATCGACGGATACACCGCATAGCTTCCCTCAAATGCGCAAGAGAGCGGCGAGCGGCTCAGTCCTATTGCGTCGATGAGCGTGGCTTTTTTTAACGTGATCGATATAAGGCCCACGCATGAAGTATCCAGAGGCACATCGAAACGCTCAAGGCCGCGCTGACCAGGGCAAAGCGTCACAGGCAATTCGACTATGGCACCCGTGAAGCGATTTTTGCATTCGAATACCATGTCGATATGGCCACGCAATCCACGACGCCTGGCAATCTCAATGCGCATGCACTTGTTCATTCCCACAACGCACGCACCCGAAAGTTCAAAATTGATTTTCATGCGCCGCGCCATAAGAAGAGAGTCGACAGAGAAAAACACGGGGAAGAAGAGGGAGATGGCAAAAATGCTAAGCGATGTGGGGGTATTCAACGCAATGAACGAGAAACCCGCAATCATGCAGGCAAAAATTGCCACAGCTTTATTCTTCAGCATACCGAATCCGCGCCTTTCGCCTTCGCCGCCGCGCGCCTATGCGCGACCGTACGCTTTATCCATGGAAGGTGCCGGCACCTCTTCAAGCACTCGATCCAAAATATCGTTCGCAGAAATAGATTCGATACGCGCCTGAGGCTTCAGCATAAGGCGATGAGCGCACACAGCATGGAAAACCTCGCGCACATCTTCAGGCACAACGAAATCGCGCTCGCGCATAATGGCGCACGCGCGCGACATGCGGGAAAGCGCCAAGATGCCGCGAGGGCTTACGCCCAATTGAACCATTTCGAGTTCGCGCGTGCGTTCGCATAGGTTGACGATATATTCGAGCACCATGTCGGAAATGAATACATTGCCCAAGTAGTTCTGGATTTCGACCAAATCGTCTTTTGATATTTTCGCTTGAATGTCGTCTAGCAGGTTGCTGTATCGCTTTGCCTTCAAGATAGCCACTTGGCTTTCCGTCGATGGATAGCCCACAGAAAGACGAACCATGAAACGGTCGAGCTGGCTGTCAGGCAAAGGCTGCGTGCCTATTGACCCAACGGGGTTTTCGGTAGCAATGCAAACGAACGGCTGGGGGTACGGGGCGGGTAACGCCGTCGACGGTAACCGAATGCTCCTCCATAACCTCAAGCAGCGCCGACTGCGTTTTGGCGCTCGTGCGGTTGATTTCGTCGCCCAAAAGCAGATTACAGTTTACGGCACCCCAATTGAATTCGAATTCTCCCTTATGGGGCACATATACCGAGAAGCCCGTGATATCGGAAGGCATGGTATCGGGCGTAAACTGAACACGTTTGTAATCGAGGTCGAGCGCACGGGATAACGCAAGAGCAAGCGTGGTTTTGCCCGTACCCGGCACATCTTCAAGCAACACATGGCCGCCAGCATAAATCGCCATAAGCGTTTTCTCGATCACATCGCGCTTTCCAAGCAACGCCTTGCTAACTTCGGCCACAATAGCCTTTGATCGCTCAACAATCATTTAATCGTTCCTCCTTAGGCGCTTCTCGGCCGAAGCGGCTGCGAGCTGAGCTTTCAGTTCATTGAAATCAATGGGCTTACCTACATGTCCATTCATGCCCGCCTCTCGCGGCGCACGTGCATCTTCGGCGTTGTCATTCGCCGAAAGCGCGATTATCGGCACGATTGCGGCCTCGGGCAAATCGAGAGCACGAATGCGCCGCGTGGCCTCCCAGCCGTTGTACGTGGGCATTTGGATATCCATGAGAATGGCGTCATACGTGCCTGGTGCCGCCTTTTCAAACATATCGACCACTACGGGGCCATCATTCGCAACATCAACCTCGGCGCCCCGTATTTTGAGCATTTCGGTAGTAATCATGGCGTTAATCTCATTGTCTTCCGCCAAAAGGAATCGCCGTCGTTCAAAATTGTATTCAATTTCGGAATTGGAGCTTTCTTTCCACAGCTCAAGAGTTTCCCTTTGCCGCTCAAGATATTCCACCTGTTCGCTTTTGGCTTTCTCAAATGAGATATAGGCCATGAAATCGGAACCTTTGCCCAACTCGGTATCTACGACGATTTGCCCACCCATAAGCTCGACGAGGCCGTTTGCAATAGGCATTCCCAAACCAGTTCCCCCGTAGTGGCGAGCAATGGATGTATCTTCTTGCTCAAAAGGCTTGAAAATACGGCTCACGAAGCACGGATCCATGCCTTTCCCCGTGTCATGCACGCGAATGACGTAGGACGCCGTATTGTCGTTCGCGCGCATCTGGCGAAAAGTGACGCTGACGTCGCCGCCTTTGGGCGTAAACTTAAGCGCATTTGAGATAAAATTCACGATAACCTGACTTAGGCGCATCTTGTCGCCTATTAAGAAATGGTCGGGGCACTCCTCGCACGACACAGTGTAGTTCAGGCCTTTGTCCTTCGCCTGCAAAGCGAACATGTATTCCATCTCGGTCGCCACGACACGTATATCGAACGGTATGGCTTCCAATTCGGTGCGGCCGCTGTTCAATCGGCTCATGTCGAGCACATCATTGATGAGCGTGAGCAAATACGATGAGAGCTCATCGGCACGAGTGAGGTCGTCTATAACGCGCGATTTTTCGTCAGGATGCTGCATGGCGAGAGAAATCATGCCCTTGATGCCGTTAAGCGGTGTGCGAATTTCATGGCTCATTTGGCTGAGGAAGTCGGTGCGGTCTTGCGCCATGGCGAGAGCCCTATCGCGCTCGGAGATGGCTTGCTCCACCTTGGCATGAGTCGTCGTAATATCAATCGCCACCATAAGTATATGGGTTCCTTCAAGCACGTTTGTAAACCGTAGCCGGAAGAGCTTTTCTTCGCCGCTGTTCGGCATGATATACAAGACATATGTCTCTAAGGGCTTTTTTCGGTCCCATTGCATGATTTCATTCTTCACACGGGGGCGATCGGCTTCAACGACGAAGCGGAAAAGCGTTTCTACGTCGTCTTCCATACGCTCGGGCTCAACGGAAAAAACGCGCTCGAAGCTGCTAGAGATATATACGGGGTAAAGATCAGTGGCGCGAAACAAGATTTGTACATTCACGCCCGCCTGCCGGTACGCTTCAGTAAACAGATCTCTACCGCGCGCCGCGGCTTTCTTTTTCGATGAAGCAAACAGGCCCATAGCACCTCCCGATACAATGCGTTTCATTGTCGCATATCCTCACATAGCAATATGAATAATTCGATGCAAGAACAATAAAATACGCTGTATAAAGGTGAAGGCGTCGGGAGCTGGACGCGAATATGGGACACTGCGTAGACGAACTATGTCCAACAAAAAAGCCGCTCGTTTGAGCGGCTTAAACATGTAAGTGGTGCGCCGTGAGGGATTCGAACCCCCGACGTACTGATTCGTAGTCAGTCCCTCTATCCAGCTGAGGTAACGGCGCATTGCTTTGTCAGCTCGTCTATAATAACAAGCTTTCCTAAGATTTGCAAAGACTTTTTTAAAAATTTATTCAGCTCGATTATGGCCTCGTATTTTGTATTAATTCTCACGAGATGCGTGAGCTATTGGCCTTAAAGCAGGAGCAAATTCTTCTCTTGCCGAACGCGCGTTATACTTCGGTCATGCAAAACGATACGATACATATCAAGAAGGAGCTCCGCCACGAGGTGCTTACCCGGCGTGACGCCATGTTAGCTTCCGCTCGGGAGCAAGCCTCACGCGCCATTAGCCGGAAGCTCAAGGATCAACTCACATACCTGAGCGCAGGTTCGACGGTTGCCGTATACGCCCCAATGAAAAGCGAGGTCAACCTTGAGGATTTCATTGTCTGGTGCTATACGCAAAAGTTAACCGTGGTTTTCCCTTGCATGAATACAAAAGGTTCTACCCCTCGCATGTATATGCGCCTGGTCGAATACCGGGCTTGGCGAGATGGAAACGTCCCTTTTATCGCCAACCCCCTTAAACACTTTGCGGAAGACGATGGATCAGTTTCCGATTTCCCTATTTGTGCACCTGGATTCATTGATGCGGTAATCGTACCCATGGTCGCATTCGATGGCGACTTTCAACGCTTGGGGTACGGCGGTGGCAATTACGATGAATACCTCGGGCTCGTTTCACGTGAAAGAAGCCCTGGAGCCAATGTCGAAATCATCGGTGTGGCATTCGAAGCGCAGCGAGTCGATCGGGTTCCAACTGAGCCGCATGATTTGCCTTTGCCGTGCATTATTTCCGCATAGGCACGCTTCTTTTACTATCTTAATCAAATTTCATGCAGACATCGCCAAGCGGCAAGGCATCAGCTTCCCAGTGTTTTTGCTGGCACGTTCCACTAGCTTCTGGCGCAAATCAACTTTCTAAATAACCCCATGCCAGAGGGCTTTTCTCCATTCATGCACCCTTAGTGGGATGGGGCCGTGGAGATACGGCAGCGTACGACGCATGCGGCCTGGAGGGGACGACCGCATGCGTTGTACGCGCGCGAGTGGGATGGTCGTGGAGATAGGGGGGTTGACGGCAACGTCGACGCATGCGGCCTGGGAGGGAGGGGCGACCGCATGCGTCGTACGCGCTCGGGAGGGAGGGTCGTAATACGATTTGGTTGAATGAACTATTCCGCGGTTTCGCCGTTTACAATGTGCTCGCCGGCAAGGTAACCATAGGTTAGTGCGGCTGCGTGGCTGGCGCCCGACAGGCTGAACGGATAATCGTCGACGAACCTGCCGCCTTGAACGTTTCCAACCGCATACAGCCCCTGGATGGGATTCAGGTCGTCGTCAAGAACTCGTGCGTTTGTATCGGTGACAAGACCGCCCATGGTGACAAGAAGACGCATGCAGCTTACATCTTCGACGGACGTATGCTTGAGCGTATCGTAGGTTACCGCCTTAAACGGAGGCTCGATAATCGGATGCATTTTCTCGGCGGCTTTTCCGAAGTCGTCGTCATGTCCCTTTTCGCAAAGTTCATTGTATCTTTCGATGCTGGCCACAAAGGTGCTTGCGGCGTCATTATCGAATCCAAGCTTGGCGGCGAGTTCTTCGAGGGTGTCCGCCTCTGCAGAGTACGTCTCACCGTCTCCATAGCTTCTCATCATGGGAAGCATCTCGTCAATCGGATAGTAGTCGTTCGCCTTGGCGTCGATAATTTGGAAGACTTTGCTTCCAGGCTGATTCAGTATTACCTTCGCGATGTTTGTCATGCTGAGGTCTTCATTGCAGAAGCGTTCTCCGCGCTCGTTCAGCTCGATAAAGTTTTCGACGCCGAATTGGAAGATATGCGCCATGATTGCATGGGGGGCGATATCAAGGTGTCCGCCGACGCTGATTCCGAGCTTCTGGCCGTCGCCAGTGCTTGCGTGGTTTCCTTTGCAGTCCATTCCTTCGTGAGAGAAAAGGTAGTTATCCTTGTGGGCATACACCCAGGGAGCATACTTTTGAAGCATCTCGTCGTTATAGCTGTAGTCACCCGAAGCAAGAATCACACCCTTCGAGGCAGTATAACGCGTGTAGGTGCCATCCTGCAGGTTTTTGCATACTACCGCAGACACCTTGCCGTCTTTCGTTTCCAGCTTCACTGCAGGAGAGTCGAAGACAGTTTCGGCGTTGCCGGTCTCCAGGGCCTTTTCGATATTCGCCTCGAGAATCGGTCGATGGGTTTCGTCTCCGCCGCCTACGCAGCAGCATGCTTCGAACAGATGCTCATGATCAATGCCGGGCCTATATGTCGATCCCCCAACGCTTTGCGCATACAGATAAATCTGGTCGGGGTTTTCGGGAAAGGCATCTTCCGGGCCTAGGAGCAGAAGGTCCTTATAGGCTCCCGTATACCACTCAAACGCTTCCCCACAATGCTTGAGCCAGGTGTTGATTACCCTGTAGTCTGCGCGATGCGCCATCTGAGTCATGAGCTCATTGCCGATTTCCGTTGGGTCGGTATCGGGAATTCCCAGTTTCCGAGCGGTATCACAATTGAAAGCGGCGAACATGTTCGAGCGACAATTCGCGATGCTCGTTTTTTCAACGGCGATGACGTGGGCTCCTGCTTCGGCTGCAGACCTCATCGCCGCGACGCCGGCCACTCCCAAGCCGACCACTACAACGTCCGCTTCTTTTGTCTCTTTAATCTCGCTTTCGGCGATTTCAGGGACTGTCTGCGCCTGTTCGGCATCAGCACCAGTTTCAGACGGCTTGGCCGGGGAGCACCCTGCGATTCCCGATCCTGCAATAACAGCGCTTGCAGCCGCCAAGCCTAAAAATCCACGGCGTGTGACCCCAGCTTTGGCAACTTGACAGCTTGTTTTCATGATTCCTCCTTGGTTTTGGCATCGGTGTCGATTCCGTTGAGGGGAAGCATGACCCATGGCGTTTGGGAGCGATAGATGCGAAGTGCACCTAATTGCGGGAAAAAGAAGTTACATACAAAATATATGCATTACATGAGCTGGGGTTTCAGGGCAGCCTATAGGATATAGGACATGCTGGAACCTGCCGTGTCCCAGGTAGCGATTCCTATGAAAACGAATGGGAAGAGATTTCATCTTGTTTGCACCTGTGGGTTATTCGGACGTTTCTTCGACAAGAGAGATGAGCTCTTGTCGGGAATGAACCCCACATTTCGAATACACTTTTTGGAGATAGGAACGTATTGTGTTTTCGCTCAAAACGAGCTTTTCCGCAATGAAGGGGCAGCTTCGTCCGACTACGGCCAGATAGAAGACGTCAGCTTCTCTGGGAGTGAGCTTGGACCGTTGGGCGACAAGCTCGGCCTTTTTCTTGAAGGCTCCCGATGCGGGGCTTTCGTTCGCTCCGATGGGACGAAAAGGATTGATGAGCGTGTCGATTCCCCTATCTCCCATAAGCCAAATTGCTCCGCAGATAAAAATGAAGCTTAAGGCAATCACAAAGTGGGAGCTGGTTATATCGACGCCCAATCCGACAAGCACGAGCAGAATCAAGGAGCTGAAAGAGAGCATTGCGTACGTGGTTCCTACCGCTTTTAGCGTGTGATACGTGCGAGACTTAACAACGAGCGCCAAGGCGTAGCTTGCAATGCTCGAGAGCACGGAGAAGGCGATTTGGGAGAGGAAATACGATGACGGGGGCGTTGCTCCTGGCATTAAAAGAAGAAGCAAAGCCCCGGCGGTAAGCGATGAAATAATCTTAAGCGCAGTTGAAAGGCGTACGTCGGGTGCGTTGACGATGATTGCGACGACGATGACAAGCGCAATGGCCGACGGAGCTACGGAATAGAGGGAGCAAGATGGGTCCTCTATAAGGGCTATGCTTTGCGTGGTTCCCGCGACAAGCCCCACAAGACACAGTCCTGTGATGGTTCGCGCGACGGTGCTCGTATCGATGGTGGAGGCGTTTTCCGAGTGCTTAGGCGGCGCGGATGTTACGGTGTCGTCGGCGTATTTCAAACAAAGAAATCCGAGCGCAAGCGAGAGGATACCGAAGTACTCGTAAAAGGAAAGGTAATCCGTTATGAGCGTTACCAGGATTGTGGCAAGTGTATTCCCCGCAATAATCACCATAAGCTCGAACGCGGTAACGGAGGCGAGCAATTCAATCCAGTAGAAGGTCATGAAGGCGCATCCAAATGAGAATGAGATATACAGGCACATTGACAATTCCGGCATTCCGGTAGTCCACATAGCCGAAAGCCCAACCATTGCGACGCCGGCAGAAAGGTAGAGCGAAAGGGGATGTCTCCTCAGTGACTGCCACTTCGCGCTCAGGGCGATAAGGATGAGGGAGGCTATTGCGGTGGCAACAACAAAGAGCGTGGGGTGGAAAAAACCAGAAGGAAATTGAACACTGGGTGTTTTGGACAATGCTGCAATCACGGATTGCGCAGAAATGTCGATGCACGACGCGGACAGCACGAGCGCAAGAATACGGCAAACAACTTTTTTCGATAGTCTGCCTATGTTCGAAAAAAACGGGATCTGCATGTTCGGCTTCTTTTATCGACAATGAGGGTACGGGGTAAGTCTATCAGTTCCATTGGAGACTGGTGGGGGTACAGGAATCGATTATTGATGCAGAATTGTTAATTCCTATCTCAAATGCCTGCATTTGTGGCCGTCAAGTACACCGACGAATTCAGGCGCGAGACCGCTACGGCGGCAGGCTCGTCCCGGGACTCGTAGACGGCGAGGGAAAGCATGGACTTAAGGAGGATTCCCGGTGACAAAGCTGCACGATACGCTATACTATCAACGCTAAATTGCGGGCGTGGTTCAATGGTAGAACTTGAGCTTCCCAAGCTTACAACGCGGGTTCGATTCCCGTCGCCCGCTCCATGGAATCCGAAGCCAGGGACATGTTCCTTGGCTTTTTTTGTTTACGAAAACGTGGCGGGGCTCGAGTCCGTTAAATGCTCGCAAGTCGATTAACGAAACAACCGAAACGGGCAACCACCCGAGAAGCCATATTAAAAAGCCCCTTACGGGGCTTTGATGATGCTTTATTTTGCAGCTCCAATGCGGCAGATGGTGGTTCCGCAGTCGGGGCACTTACCCTTGGTGATGGGCTTACCGTTTTTGGTAACGCCCTCAACGGGATCCTGCATTTCCTTCTTAGCCTTGCACTTCACGCAGTAAGCCTCGATAGCCATAAGTAACCTCCAATGGTTCATTTGGCAAGCACCCGAGGGGCGCTCCTTAACACAACGACCTTCCACGAGGCCGTTTGAGTACCGACATATAATACCGTATTTTCTAACCTCTCACCTCGCGATTTGTCTCCGAAGAGAACAGGAATCGCCTGGGGTACAAAAAAGCCGCCGAATGGCGGCTTTTTCATAGGCTAGATATTCTTCAGCAGTTCCACAACGAAATCGGCAGCCGCATCGACACTCTGGGAATCGATATTTTCCACCATGTCGTTCGCTTGAGCGTAGCGAGCCGGTGCATAGCCATCCATGCCAACGAGCGATACGGCCTGCATGCGATGCTTCGCGGCATAGCTTGCCGGGCTTTCTTTCCAATCGATAGAGGCGCTTGCCAACTGCACGCCCGACGCTTGAGACGCCTTCTTGATGAAGCGCTTCATGCGAGGCGAGCATTTAGCCTGCGAGAGGTCGCCTTCACGCTCGAGATAGGAAAGCGTGCCGCCGCCCAACGCCTCGAGGTTCACGATAACAGCGCCGCGCATTTCGGGCGCATGCTCGGCGAGGAACACCTTGATGCCGCCGTTGTTGGCAAGTTCGGAACCAAGAGCAACGAACCACACCTCAGTGTTGATATCGCCGGCCGCGAAAGAATAGATTTGCTGAATCTCTTCAGCGGTTTCGATCTTATCGCCCTCAGATGCCGCATGGCGCAACGCAGCTTCATACGCTGAAGCGAACAAATCGGACGAAACCGAAGCGCCCTGCGACAAAGGCTGAACATCGGACGCTACCGCAGACGCAGGGGCCGGAGCCGCCGCATCGTCGGAAGCGGTCCCATTCGCCTCACCCAAAACGCGCGCACGCATATTCGAAAATGCGCCGCCGTTCCAATCGTCGTCTTCGTCACGGAAGCTCTCCCAGCCACCGCGGGCCTTTCCAACTTCACGTGCGTCGAAATCGTCGCCCACGCCGAGCCATTCGGAAGCGCTTTCCTCTTCTTCCTTTTTCTTGCGACGGAATTTCCCGAAGAACTTGCCAACGCGCGACTGGGGCATTTCAACATAGCCGGGGCCAGCAAATGCGCCGGTCTCGGTGAAATCGCTCTGGAAGACAGAGTCGTCGGCGTCATCAATATACATATCTTCAGGTTCAACGCCATCGAGAAGCTCATCACCCACAGGCTCAGCGCCAATAGAGCTGATAGCCGAGAAAGAACCCGTGAGGCTCACATTGGAGCGTTGCTCGGCAGAAGGCACCTCATAGGCACCAGCGCCAACAGCAGGCGCGGCAGGCGTAGAAGGCATTGCAACGGTGGCGCCCGGTGCCGGGGCTTCTATTTGAGGGACCGATGTCGAAAGCAAGCTCTTGGCTGCTTCGGTGCCGCGATTCTCGGCGGCGCTGGCAAGCGGGGCGCGCTGACGCAGTTCGTCGAACGAAATAGGCTTCGGCTCAGGCGCCACTATGGCGGGCAGCTCGATGCGTGGCAAATCAACCACAGGAATGTTCGCTGAAATAACCTTCGCGGCAGGCTGGGCCGGAGCTGCGCCTTCGACACCCTCAGAAATGCGAGCACTTCCAGCGATTGCCGCTTCGTATGCAGCAACGCCTGATTGCTGGGCTGCCACTTTTTCATCCACGGCGATATCCACAGCTTCAGCAGCCGTCGCTTCGACAATCACGCGGGGCGTTGTCGCACGCTCGGCCTGCACGGCAGAACGATCGACGGGCGGCTGGTAGTACATCATTTGGGGAAGGCGCGTCGTAGCAGCGGCGGGGCTCACGGGAGCCTTGTCGGCAGCGGGCTGCTGCGCTTCAGAAAGGGGCTCCTCGGAAGCGGAGACGGTCGCGACTTCGATTTCGGATTGAATGGGCTGATTCTCCTGAGCAGGTTCCTGCACGGGATTGGCCACCTCAATTGCGGGTTCGACGGCAACAGGCTCAGCAACCTTCACGGCATATATATCAGCGGAAGGCTTGGGAGCTTCGATTTCCTGGGATTCATCCGCAACGGATGCGGCCAAAGGTTCCGCAACACGTGCGGCCTGAGCGGCGGGAGCAGCCGACTCAGAAACAACCGGCTCAGAAGCCGCAATGACCGCGGGGGCGGCAGCTTCATCCTGAACCTTTGCGGACTCGGCGGCGGCGCTTGCCTGAGCAGCACCCGTCGGGTAATCGGCGAAACGGGAGCGATACGTATCGTCTGCGGCGGCCTGTTCGTTCGATTCAGCCATTTTCTCGCGAGCCTTTTCGGTCGCCTTCTTATACCAATCGGGCACCGAAGCCGGGCGGCTCGCAGCCGCAGCAGCGCTCGCTGCCTGCTTCTCGGCGATGCGTGCAGCCTCGGCGGCTGCGGCTTCGGCCTCGTGGCGAGCGCGTACGCGCTCTTCATACGCGGCGCGCGCGTCGGCAGCTGCTTCTTCCTGAGCATGTTTCTCGTTCAATTCGGCAGCCTTCGCGGCAACCTCGGCGAGCGGGCCTTCGGGGGCGCCGGTCAACGCGGCCATCGTTTCTTTTCGCTGCTGCGCGGTATCGGCAACGATGGGGCCGTCTTTCAACTGAACCAGATTGTCGGAAATGCTGGAAGGCTCACGCTTTTCGGAAACAAAAGAGACATTTTCGCCGGCAGCGATAGGCGCATCGGCAGAAACTTCGCCATTGCCAAGGCGGCGGGCAACTTCAAGCATGACAGCAACGCCGGAAGCGTTATCGTTCGCAGCTTCGGTAAAGGGACCGAATTTCTCAAGCAGGGCAAACACAAGCAGAACAGCACTCGGAACAAGGCATACCCCCGCGAGCACGGCGAGCACCAAAGAAGCGGCGCCTTCAGAAAGCACCACCCCGCGCAGAAGCATGAACACCGCCGCAACGACCATGCCGCCAAGCGCGCCATAACGCAGAGGGCGCAGTGCGCGAACGAAAACGCCAGCAGTTTCGCGGCGCACCTTGCCGCTGTCGTAGTTAGCAACCACGATAACCTTGCGACGACGCGAACCCGCTGCATCGCTCGACTGGGTGGGCTCGTATTTCGCGACGATGTTCTGGCTCACGCCCTTCGTGAACGCCTGCGAAAGAAGAGGGTGGTCGAGCGCTTCGCAAATGGCGATACCGGCAGCAGCCAGGGCCAGCACGGTAGCCGGAATAGCAATAACAGGCAGAATAATGCCGAGCAGCACCGCGACGATTGCCACGCCGTAGCAAATGATCGGCGTCATAAGCGCGTTGGAATTACAGGTGAAGTCTTCGATTTGCGCAGATAGATGGGCATCTTTTTGCAGACGCTCGGTAATATAGAGCGCCGCTTGCTGTTCCTCTTCGGTTCCCGCGGGACGCGGGCCAATTTCTTGGGAGAGGTATGCTATATGATCCATTGGTGTGCTCATGTTGCACCTTTCACAGACTTTATTCGCCATGATGTGGGCATATTCGTTTGAAAGTATACTCCATCAGCCGCCAATGCCGAGATAATCACGAAGAAACGCATCGCATGCGGCTGCCTGGGAGCGTATTTCCATATACTGCCGACGCGAATCGCCGAGCGATTCATCGAGCGCCGCCACAATGGGCCCTTCTGTGGTTTTGGGAAGCTTGGCCGCGAGTTCGGCGGCGGCAGCGTCGCATTCGTTGTACTTTTCATTGTTCGAATCGGCGGTCGCCTTGTCTTGCACGTAAATCGCTTCGTCAGATGCGATGGCATACGCAATCGACTGCTGCCGCGCCGCAATGTAGTCGTCGAACGGGCCATAATCGGCGGGATACAAGGCTTGCGCTTGTTCGAATTGCGACGACGCTTGCGTCAAAAGCTCGCGGGCCTGCTCGCATTTCTTTTGGGAAGTGCGCGTGTTTTCCTCATTGGTATCGGTCACCAATTCGGCGGCCTCTCGAAGAAGGGCGTCGGCGCTGAGCACGTTTTCCCAGCACGAAGCCATGAGGTTTGAGGCTTGCTTGGCAGCCTGCTCCTCGGTCAAAATTGCTTCGGCGACTTCGAGCATGGTTTTCCGAGCTTCGGCCGAAGCCGCAAGCTGATCGGCGGCCTTCTCGTCGTCGCCCGAAACACCCTCTTTGGCCGATTCGGCAAACGATTTCGCGGCGGAAAGCTTCACGTTGACATCGGGAATTTTGCCTATTACATCGGGAATCTTCGATTCATCGAGGTCGTCAAAAGAAGCCACCACCAATTCATCGGCGGCGAGCACGACCTCATCGGCCGAGGTAAGTTCACTGAAACCTTGGCTGAGCAGCGATTTGTGTTGTTGATTGTCTTCATACGCGGTCGTAAACACGTGCACTGCGAACGCCGAAGCACCCGCAAACGCCGCAAGCGCGAATGCGAGGCCCACTGCGCGCCAAGCGCGGCGCGCAGTTTTGCGGCGTTTGATTTCGGCTTCGGGGTTCGCGAGCGCACGATCTCGCGCCTGGGCGCTTCTGTTTCGACGGTCGGAAATCGACAGAGCGATGCCCGCGACGTCGGCACCCGTAATGGGCTGCTTTTTCGAGGAAGCGCCCGGTGCGCGTTTCGACTTCCCTGAAAAAACGTGGGGCATGGTGAATGAGGGGGAAGCGCCCGAACCGCCTTGCGACGCATCTTCTTCGTCTTTTTGCGCGCTGAGGCCACCGAGCACCGAAAGCGACAGCTCGTTGGACGTTCCCTTGGTGTTTCTTTTCAAATGGAGGTTCGCCGCAATGGTGCGGTGCTCACCAGTATGGGCTTTTTTCTTCATGCGGCTATTGTATCGCAGAGCTCACAACGCCCCGACGCAGCGCCTCGATCGCTTCGGCGCGCGTGCATTTCACGATGTTTTTCGACGGAAGCGAACGCAGGAACACCCTTCCGTAGCCCTTCGTAACCAATCGCTTGTCAGCCAACACAAGTGTACCGGAATCGGTTTGAGAGCGAATAAGGCGACCTGCCGCCTGCTTCACTTCGATAACCGCCTGGGGCAGGGTGTAATGCGACCAGGCGCTCGAATCACGCACTGCGCGCTCGCACGAAAGCGGGTCGGTCGGCTTGGCAAACGGCAGCTTCGGAATAACCACGCCTTTCAATGTGGCACCGGGGGCATCGAAGCCTTCCCAGAAGCTCTTCAGGGCGAACAGCGACAAGTGCTCGTCTTTCAAGAAATCGTCTCGCAGGCCCTTCGTGGAAACGCCCCATTTTTGGCATACGAGCCGCAGCCCCGCTTCTTTCAGCGAGGGGTCGACCGCGCCGAAGCATTCTTCCATTTCGCGACGATTCGTGAACAGCGTGAGCATGCTTCCGTTTTGCGCAAGATGCGCTTGCATAAGGAAATCTTCGAGCGTTTCCAAGTAGCCAGGCTGATTAGGCTCGGGAATATCGGTGAGCACAAGCACCTGCATATTTTTGTCGAAATCATAGCTCGAGCCCAGCATGCAGGTATTTGCCCGCGACTCCTCGGTCTCGCCAAGACCCATGGCACCGAGGAAGTTCTTGAAATCGTCTCCCACGGCGATTGTCGCGCTCGCATACACCACGGAATGCGTTTTCTCGTAGAGGGTTTCGTCGAGCGTAGCGCCAATATTCACGATAAGGGCCTCGAGGCATTCGGCGACACGCTCGGGCTTGCGCGAAAGCTTCGCGGCATACACGTAGTTCTCGTCGACTTTATTCAGAATAAGGTCGCACGCTTGCAGCATGCCCTTCGCATCGATGACTACTGTGGCAACATCTCGCTGCACATCGGCAACACCGTCGACGCCTTCGAGGAATGCGACGAGCTCGCTCGCCGCGGCGACGAGTTTTTCGGCCGATTCTTGAAATTTCTTGCCATATTCGCGCAGGCCAGCGAACTGCTGGCTCCCGCGCACCTCGTCGTTGATCCACAGCTCAATGTTCTCGTAGTTGCGATTCTGACGATTCGTGTCACACGCCACCAGGTCTTTCATGTGGCGGGAGAACGCGATTGCATCGCCCGAGAACGCACGGCCGGCCTTGGCTGCCTTTTCGGTGAGGCCATAGAAAAGCGAACTCGCTTCGGGTATCGTCGCCTCGTTCATGGGCGCGCGACGCTCCAGACGCACGAACGGGTTGCGCTTCGCGTCGGTCGCGGCCAAACGATTCGCAAGGCGCACGATTTCGGCGGCATCGAGCTTCACGGCAAGCGCGCGGCGAGCTTCCGCCTCGGCGCCGTGGGCCTCATCGACGACCCAATAGCGCGTCGGAGGCAGCAAGAAACCCTCGGCGGCAAGGTCGCAGAAGAACAATGAGTGGTTCGTTACGAGCACGTTCGCCGATTCGGCGCGCTTGCGCAAGCCATGCACGAAGCACTGCGGGCCAAAGAAGGGGCATTTGCGCTTCAGACATTCACGCGACGTGGTGGTGATGGCATAGCGGGGAAGCACACGATAATCGAGCTTCAGGCCGTCCATGTCATCATATTCAGTTTGTTCAATATACGAAAGCAGGGCGGCGATTGACGGCGCCTGACTCACATCTTTGCCCGTCACATTTACCGTGCGCGCTCCGTCGCTTACGATATGCGACACTTTTCGCATGCAGGGGTAGTGCGAGAATCCCTTCAAGGCCACGTATGACAGGTCGCCTACACCGGCATCGGCAAGCGTGCTTTTCAGCAGCGGCAGTTCCTTATAGACGATTTGGTCAAGCAGGGCATTGGTTTTCGTAGCCACACCAATGCGCGAGCCGCTGCGAAGGGCGCCAAGCGCGGAGGGCAGCAGGTAAGCCATCGACTTACCGACGCCCGTACCCGCTTCAACCACCAAATTCGTGCTCGTGGAGAACGCCTTGAGCACTTCTTTAGCCATAACGACCTGCTCGTCGCGCGGCTCGAAGTCGTTATACAGGCTGCCTACCAGGCCATCGGGGGAAAATGCCGCTTCAATTTCCTCGGCAGCGGGGAATTCCATCGGCAAATCTTCCGATTGCGCATTGGGGGTATTATTTTCGGAAGCAGGCTTCGGCTGGTTCGCCTGCGAGAAGCGACCTCGGCGCATAGCCGAAAGCGAAAACGGGAAGGTTTCCGCCTTCTCGCCCGCCGCCGATGTCGCATGTTCGCGCTGCTGGGTCGCGATGAGTGCAAACACCGCGCCCGTCGACCATTCCTCAATGGGCGCAAGTTTGGAAATATACTCGACCAAATCGTTCGGCATATCGCTCACAGCGGCCAAAAGAATGCGGTATACCGCGCACAGAGCCTCGACGTCGGCGTCGGCACGGTGGGTTGAAATAGGTGCGTCGAACGCGTGAACCAAATCGATCAGGCGATGCGACTTCAAACGCGGAAGCGCGATGCGCGCCAAATCGAGGGAATCGATCCAAAGGTTTTCTTTCAAGCATGCGCCACCCGCGTTTTTCGTCACGAAATGGCGGTCGAATGCGGCATTATGCGCGACGAGCGTGGCGTCGCCCACGAAACGCGCGAGCTGCTCGCACGCCTCAACGGGCGTGGGCGCATCGGCGACATCGGTATCAAAGATATTCGTAAGATGAGAAATTTCATCGGGAATAGGCTTGCCGGGATTCACGAACGTCACAAACCATTCAGTGATTTCGCCGCGCTCAAGACGGGCGGCGGCAATTTGCGTGAGCTCGTCTTTCCGTTCGGAAACGCCCGTGGTTTCGGTATCGATAACCACGATATTGCGGTCGAGGTCACCATAGTCGGCATGCAAAGCTTGCGTTTTTAACGAGGCGTAACGCGCCACCACATCGGCGGGCGTGCCATCGGTCACAAAGTCGTATACACTCGTGTGTTGATCGTCTATTTGCATTCGTTGCACTTCCGATTCGATTCATTCATCCATATATGTTTTGAAGCCTACCACGAAAGGACGCCGCATGACCTCTCATAAGCCCGGCGATATATATTTTGGCGAGTATGTTCGCTTTTCCACCTCGGATAAAAAAGTAGGAGCAGCGCTCGCGGGCCCCGATAATGCCGTGGGCGACATTGGCACCATTGAATTCGTGCTCGACGACTCCAAAAGGCAAGTCGCGTGGCTTAAAAACCCTTACGGGCAATTGGTTGGCTTTTTGAATAACCACGACTCATACAACGCGGCCGTCATGGCCGCAAAAGGCTGGGAGCTGCATTACGTGCTCAGCTTCACCGCCTACAGCGAAGAGCCTGAACCGGGCGAGTATTGGGGCCAGGTTGCCCTTATCGCCTTCGCACCGCGTTACGCCGAGGAATTCAATGTTTTCTTGAAGGCGTTCGCAAAGGCAGCTGGCGACGGATCGCGCCCTGATCCCAAGCTCAGCAACGACAGCATCGTTTCCGTGCTTGCCAACCCTGCCGAATGGAAGCCTTCCTCAAAAATCAAAATCCCGCGCGGCGGCGGACGCACTGCGATTTTGAAAGACCATCGCAGCGTGCACGACTCCATGCTCGACGCCGCTCGTTCCAAAAAGGTCGGCTGCTACATCGTAAGTTGGGCCTTTATTCTGGCGGTTGTCACGCTCGTGGTTTGGGCGCTCCATAAATTCGGCCTTTTCTAAGCCGTTCTAAGACATTTTCGAAGCCTTAGTAGACTAACGAGCCCTGCGGAGGAGAAAACCCACCGCAGGGCTCGTTTCATTTGATTTAAGCGATTTGGTCTATTCCAAACCGAGCGCAACGATTTTTTCGCACAGCTCAGGGAAGCTCATTCCTGCAACTTTCGCCGCATCGGGAACAAGCGAGGTTCCCGTCATGCCGGGCAGGGTGTTCGTCTCAAGAAGCCAACATACGCCGTCGGCATCCATCATCACGTCGCTGCGGGAAATGCCGCGGCAACCCAAAACCGAATGTGCCGCAACCGTGAGCTCCTGCACAGCTTCGGTTGCCTCTGCGGAAAGCGGAGCGGGGCACAAATGTTTGCTGCCGCCTTGAGCATACTTCGCATGGAAGTTATAGAACTCATCCTCAGTGGGTACGATTTGGATAACAGGCAGCGCGCGCGGGTCGTCGTTGCCAATAACGCCCACGGTAAGTTCGGTGCCTTCGATAAACGCTTCGATCATGGCTTCCTCGTCGACGCTCAAAGCCAAGTCGATCGCGCCGCGCAATTCATCATACTCATGGACGATCGTCATACCGAGGGAGCTGCCCTCGGTCGTGGGCTTCACCACACAGGGAATGCCAATCTCGGCGGAAATCTCTTTGAGGTCTTCGTCATCAAGCTCGTCGCCCTTGCCAATAACGGCGGAAGCAGCAACGTTCAAACCAGCGGCGGCATACAGCTCTTTTGCCTTGCCCTTATTCACGGCCTGCGCACTTGCGAGAATGCCCGATCCTGTATAAGGAATGCCTACTGTTTCGAGGAACCCCTGAATCGTGCCGTCTTCGCCGCCTTTGCCATGCAGCGCCAAAAACGCGATGTCGTAATTGCCGTCGATGAGCTTCTTCAGATCCTCTTTCACCGAGGAGTCGACAAGGTCAACAGCGAAGCCAGCTTCTTTTAATGCATCGGCGCATGCGACGCCGGAATTCAAAGACACCTCGCGCTCGCCGCTTGTGCCGCCATACACCACAGCGACGGAATAATCCTTCGGGTTGCCTGAATACGCCATTTCATTCCTCACTCTTATCGCAGCTTTTCGCGATGGGCTCGCGCCCTCTTAAATTGCCTTTGCCCAATATAACCCATGCACGTAAGCCATGCTTGCATTGGGCGTATTTTCTGCCGACACAACATACGCCGAACCGCATTTGAAGTTACCAATTCTTCGTATCGACGATGCGAATCTCAGCGTTTTTGAATCGCGTACGGATCCTAGCGTTTTTGATTTTTAAGCTGGCCGCACGCCGCCGCAATGTCGCCACCACGCGAATCTCGCATGGTTGCTTCGACGCCCGCGCGTTCAAGCGTTCGAATGAATGCATCGACGCGATGTTTGGAGGCGGGCTGAAAAGGAGAGCCCGGAACATTATTGAGAGGCAGCAAATTCACGTGGGCGGAAATGCCCTCGCAGAAATCGATGAGCGCCTGCAGGTGGTCGTCATCGTCGTTGAAGCCTTTGATAAGAAGGTATTCGAGCGAAACTCGACGGCCACAATCGGCTTGGTATTCCTCAATTGCCCGATGTAAAGCGGAAAGCGATTGATTTTTCACGCGAGGCATAAGAGTATCGCGAGTTTCCTGGATGGCGGAATGCAGGGAAACCGCCAGAATAAACTGCTCGGGTTCTGCGCCGAATGCTCGAATGCCATCGAGAATGCCGCACGTCGAAACCGTAATGTGGCGCGCGCCAATGTTGAGTCCATCTTTGCCATTCAGAAAACGGAGGGCTGCAAGGGTATTGCCGTAATTCAAAAACGGTTCACCTTGACCCATGATAACCACGTTGCTCACGCGGGTGCCCATATCGTTCTGAGCGATCAGTACTTGCTCGACAATTTCCCCGGGGAGCAAATTGCGCGTGAATCCCTCTTTACCTGTAGCACAGAATGAGCACGCCATCGCGCAACCGACTTGCGACGAAACGCATACCGTAAGGCGATCGCCCGACGGCATGGCAACCATTTCCGCCGTGCAGCCATCGGTATATCGAACGATATATTTCCTCGTGCCGTCACAAGAAACCTGTCGATCGTCGATTTCCGCACTATACAGCGGGGCAGCTTCGGCGAGCTTCTCGCGCATGCCCTTCGAGAGATTCGTCATTTCATCATACGAGGTAGCTCCTTTTTGATAGAGCCATTGCTCGATTTGCTTCGCGCGGAATGCAGGCATGCCGGCGCTTTTCATAAACTCGGCAAGGCCTTCCCTTGAATACGCTTTAATGCCCTTTTCGATATCTACCATGTTGTATATCCCTCGTCGAAAGAAAGGGCCTTCGGAATATCGCGAAGGCCCTTGGTTGTATGTCGGCGCTATTCAGCAGAATGCTTCATAAGGTCGTAGAGACGATGCAAGTCTTCTTCGTCCTTGAATTCGATTTCGATCTTATTCTTTCCGTTCACGCTGCGAACTTGAACCTTTGTATCGAACGACTCAGAAAGGTCTTTCGCGGCACGGCGGAAGAAGCGGGGCTTCGGCGGCTTTTTCACCGGATTGTTCTTTTGCTTCTCGCGGCCAGCAATCAGGCGAGCGAGCGATTCGGCCTCGCGAACCGAAAGCTTTTCTTTGGCAAGCTTTTCGGTGAGCTTTGCACGACCTTCATCGGAAGGAATGGCCAAAATCGCGCGGGCGTGACCGGCCGTGATTTTCTCCTCGTACAGCATCTGTTGGGCGTCTTCGGGAAGGTCAAGCAAACGCAAAGCGTTCGCGATGGTCGAGCGGCCTTTTGAAACCGCACTCGCAACTTCAGACTGCGTGCGGTTTCCACGCTCCATCATGCGTTTGTAGCCATATGCCTCTTCGATAGGGTTCAAATCACTACGTTGGAGGTTCTCGATAAGCGCAAGCTCGAGTACCTTCATATCGTCGGCCTCTTTGATGCGAACCGGAACCTTCTTCAGGCCAGCAAGTTGGGAAGCCTGCCAACGACGCTCGCCGGCAATAATCTCATAGCCCTCAGCATCTTCGCGAACCAAAATAGGCTGCAACAGGCCATCTTTCTCAATTGAAAGAGCCAACTCGTCGAGCTCTTCCTTATTGAAATGCATACGTGGCTGGTTCGGATTCGGATGCACCAATTCGATAGGAACCTCATCCAAATGATGAGGTGCTGCTTCAGCGGAAGATTCAGGAGCTCCAGCGGTTTCAGCTTGAGGTTGAGCCTGGGTTGCGGCGGGAGCCGTCGCTTGAGGCGAGGGAACTGTCGCTTGAGGCGCGGACGCAACCTCGCGCTGCATCAAACGCGCATCAAGAGCGCTCGGACGATTAACTTCCTCCATATAGCGGGCAGCGGGCGTCGCGGGACGTTCGGTGACGCTTTTAATGGTTACGCCATCGGGCTCTTCGATGAGCTCCGTCTTCGCTACCACATCTTTCACCGCAATGCGCGAACTCAGCGGCTCGGTTGCGGCGGTCGGCTTCGCGTATTGCTTCGGAGCGGAATACTTCTCGCCATCGAGCGTTTCGCGATCTTCGGGAGCGAGGTCTTCCTCACGAATCACTTCACGTTCGACAACGGGGACAGGTGCGGCGGGTATGGGTTCCGCGACCGAAGCCGCCTGCGTCTCAATGCGTTCCACCTGACGTTCGGGCGCTACACGAGCAGGCTCGGCGGGCGCTTCATACCCGCCAAGAAGAGAATTCAAACCACGGCCGAGACCGGCCTTCTTATTTTTAGCCACGCTGGCTCACCTCTCTTGCAAGGGCGCAGTACGCCTCCGCGCCTTTACCAGTCGGGTCGTATTCATTAATCGGTTGGCCGAAACTCGGCGCTTCAGAGATTTTAACCGTACGAGGAATCACCGTATCGAAAACCGTGCGACCGAAGAAATTACGCACCTCGGCGGCAACCTGCTTCGAAAGCGTGGTACGTCCGTCGTACATCGTGAGCAGCACGCCGTAGATTTCCAAGCCGGGATTCAGAAGGCTCTTCACGCGCTTCATTGAATCGAGCAGCTTCGTCACGCCTTCCAACGCATAAAACTCGCATTGGATAGGAATAAGCAGCTTATCGGCAGCAACGAGTGCATTCACCGTAAGCAGACCGAGCGAAGGCGGGCAATCGATGAAAATGTAATCGTATTTGCCGCGCACATGGCCAATCGCTTCCTTCAGGCGTCCCTCGCGAGCCATTTCGGAAACGAGCTCGACTTCGGCACCTGCAAGATTGATAGTTGCGGGAGCAACATCGAGGCCTTCGCACACATCAGGAATGATGATATCGGTAAGCTGGGTGTCGCTGATGAGCACATCGTAGATACATTCATTCAAAAGGTTCTTTTCGATGCCCAAGCCGCTCGAGGTATTGCCCTGCGGATCGAGGTCGATAAGCAGCACCTGTTTTCCCATGGCGCCTAATGCCGCACCAAGGTTAATGGTCGTCGTCGATTTACCGACGCCACCCTTCTGATTAAGAATCGCAATAACCTTCGTAGTGCCCACGACGTGCCTCACGGGTTTCTTTTCAGCATACGAGCGGAGCGGAGTCGCGGTATATACCGCCTCAGAAGGAGCGGGTTCATTCGTGTATGCGTCAGCCTGAAGATCTTCCTGGGTGGAAGAAACAACGGATGTTTCACGTGAAACATTTGGATCGCGCTCGATAACCGGAGCGTTCTCAGGGTTGTAGCCGATCTGTTCGCTTTCGGCGGCGTTGCCTTCCTGATCTTTAGGCTTTCGACTCTGGTTCTTCAAACCATCAAACAGTCCCACGCGTCCTCCTTCATTGATACTGCGTGTATATGTGAGGCTTATAGCCAATGTAGAACGAAGATGAAGGATGTTTCACGTGAAACATCGAAACCGACGGTAAAAAAACGCGAGGCTCAAGCCATTGCAAATTTCACAGGCGAGCCGTCAAGCGCATTTCCATCGCTAAGCTGTTCCATTATATATTCAGTAAGGGAATTAGCCGCAGCAATCCACAGCCGTGCCAAAAATTCCTGGTTCGCCAATTTTTGGCACATCGACGGTTTTGACGCGGGAAGAACCGAACACGAGATCGACGCTTCTTAGAGCAACCCCGAGACGCGGATACTCAACCGCACTGTAAGCGGTCTTGGGAAGAGGGGATCGGGCTTGTTATCGGCGTTTCCTGCTCTTCTGACCGCTCTTCTGACCACTCTTCTGAGCGAAGTCGGCAGGCGTAAGGGGGTTGCGCTGCGCCATGCCGACGCGGCGAGGAAGCGCGATACGCGGGTTTGCCGCTTTCTGGAACACGAAAATACGGCGCGTGGAACCATCGCTTAGCTCATGGCTGTCATCGCATACAAGGTCGAAGCCAAGCGGTTTCATAATGCCGAAGGCGATTTCAAGTTCCTCTTCAGTCGGTTGCGCCTTGTAGCACACCAAACGACCGCCCTTACGCAAAAGGGGCGAGGCCAGCTCGAGCAGTGACCCGAGCGAACTCAAGGCGCGAGCCGTGAGCACCGAAAACTCCCTCGGACGCTCAAGGGCGAGGTCTTCAATACGGCCGCCATATGTAGAAAGGCGATCGCCAACGCCGAGCTCTTCGGCAACAGGCTCCAGAGCGCGAACCTTCTTCTTAACCGAATCGACGAGCAGAGTTTCGCGGCCTGTAAGCACGCACAGGGGAATGCCAGGGAAACCGCCGCCGGTACCTAAGTCGCCATAGAGGCCAGCCGGCGCATCGTTCACGTACGGCAAACCGAGCACACTGTCTTCCAGATGCAGCACCATACCGTCTTCCTCGGAGAGAATGCGCGTGAGGTTCATGGTCTTGTTGATTTCCATAATGGCATGGAGGTCGTCGAACAGGATTCGTTCCTGCTGTTCGGTGATATCGATGCCGTGGCGCGTGGCCAGAATATCGCGAAGCGTGCCCATGAAAACCTCTCTCGTTGCGCGGTGCGCGTGTTCATTGCCTGCAATTGTACCGTGTTGGCCAAAACGCGCCATAAAGAAAGGCCCTTCTTCAGAAGAAGGGCCTTAAAAGCATGCGTATGAGTTTGTTCCCTAGCAGGGGATGATCACCACGTGACGGGCGGCACCCTCGCCTTCGGAAGCGGTTTCAACGCCAGGCTCGTTGCGCAGAGCAAGATGAACCAGGCGGCGCTCATAGGGCGTCATGGGGCGCAGCTTCACGCTGCGATGCTGCGACTTCGCGCGTCGAGCGGCGGAGTATGCCACCGACTCGATTTTCTGACGTTGGCGGTTCTTATAACCCTCGACGTCGACGATAACCGGGTAACGGAAGCCCATGGTGCGCGTTGTGATGGCGGAAATGATGAACTGCAGCGCGTCGAGCGTTTTGCCATGGCGGCCAATGAGGATAGCCAGGTTGTCGCCCGTGATATCCAAAATAAGCTCGCCCTCGTCGCCCTCGTACTCGTCGATGGTGACTTCACCCACATCGAAGTGCTCGAGAATACCCTTTAACGCGGCAATGGCGGCGTCGGCGATTTCATCGAGCTCTTCTTCGCTCACATCATGCTCTTCGCTGTGCGGCTCATCGCCTTTGAGCTGGTCTTCGGTGGTATCTTCGACCGCTTCTTCGTTAACCTGATCGTCCATGATTTCGTCGGACATGGTTCAATCCTTTCTGTATATGCAAGCGCGCCAGATGTGGCGCGCAGCATGGTCGGATCGATATTAGTGCTTTTTGGCCGGACGCTTCTTCTTGGCTTTGCGCTCGACGTCAACTTTGACGGGCTCGACTTCAATGCGAGCAGCCTCGGCCTGAGCCTCAACCCTCTTCAGGTGACGCATGGTGAGCTGCTGCTGCAGAATGCCGATAACGGAAGACGCACCCCAGAACAGCAGAACGCCAGCGGGCGAGCTCCAGGAAATCCAGAGCATGAAGATCGTCATAACGCCACCCATGATAAGCATCTGGTTGCGCTGTGCGGAATCGTTCTTGATGTTCTGCAGAACCATAGGCAAAAACGTTGCCAAGGCGAACACGAGCATGAGTACCAAATACGGGAAGAATGCGCCGAAACCGTCAGAAATCACGTTTGCAGGCGTTTTCGTAAGGTCGGTAACCATGCCATAGAAGCTGTATACCTCGTCGGGGTGCGAGTAACCAATCTCACGCAGCGTTTGGAACATGGCCAAGAAGATCGGCATCTGGATGAGCATGGGCACGCAGCCAGCCAAGGGATTGAACTTGGTTTCAGCGTAGAGCTTTTGCATTTCCTCGTTCTGACGAACGGGGTTGTCGGCGAACTTCTTCTGAATCTCTTGCATAAGAGGCTGGACCTTCTGCATTTGGAAGGTCGACTTGATTTGCTTGTGCATGATAGGAGCAACGAGCAAACGGAAGATAACCGTGATAACGATGATCGCAAGACCCCAGTCGCCAAGGAAATTGGCGAAGAATGCGATGCAATCGAATATCCAGTCCTTAAACACGTCCCACATACGGCACTGCCTTTCTAGAGCTTGTCGGGAACAGGATCATAGCCGCCCTCATGGAAAGGGTGGCACCTTGCGATGCGTTTTATGGCGAGCCAGCCTCCCTTGCGTAAGCCGAAACGTCGAATCGCCTCGAGCCCGTATTCTGAGCACGTGGGAACATAGCGGCAGCAGGGGCCAAAAATTGGGGAAATGGCAGCACGATAGAATTGAATCGCAAGCAAAGCGGCCCGCTTAGGCAGCGAGCGCACAAACGCAAACACGGCATTCATCGAATATGCCTTCTTCCACAAACTCCCGCCCGGAGCATTATCGCGAAGCAGGATTGATTAAACCGGCCTTTTCAAGGGCCTTTTCGCATGCGTGGCTCACTTTACTATAAGAAGCCTTCAGAATGGCGGAGCGTGCCGAAATTACGACGTCCCAACCCTCCCACGGGCCCCCAAGATCGCACACGATTGCACGGAGCCGGCGTTTCGCGGCATTGCGCCAAACGGCGTTGCCAAGCTTTTTTCCCGCTATAAAAGCAACACGACCATGCAAATCATGGTCGTGTTGCTCAGTTCTCTTCAGCACAAGCACCGTTGCGAACGGTGTGCTGAAGCGTTTTCCCTGCGAAAAAAGCCGCGAAACGTCGACGCTCGACCTAATTGTCGATTTCACGCCGACCTCCGAGGTTTTTACACGGTCAGACGCTTGCGGCCCTTGGCGCGACGACGAGCGAGAACGGCACGGCCGCCCTTGGTCGCCATGCGTGCGCGGAAACCGTGGGTCTTGGCGCGCTTGCGGTTATTCGGCTGATAGGTGCGCTTCATTTCGACTCCCTTTCACGTTATTGCAGCATGTGTTTCTCAATGAATAGCCGTACAAGTATAACGTAGCGAAATCGGATGTAAACCCCCTTTTCACGCAGTTCATAAAGCATTTTCGAAAGAAAACGGCGCTTTCGGGCGAAAAAACGCTACTAGTAGGCTCGCTTATGTTTTCAACACTATATATAGGTTTCAATTCACGACGAATTCTTCACGAGTGGAAAATGGAACGGAAAACAACGACTTTTCCAACCGCGGAAAACTGCCGAGGCGCCGTTGCGGCTCTTTCCACCGCACGATCGAGGGCTAAATGAGCTCTATTGTGGAAAACTGAGCTTATTCACCGTCTCAAAATGTGGAAAGTGAGGAAAACCCAGGCATTACGCGGTTTTTCCGGTGGAAAACTACGCAGAAAACCGTGAAACACGTTTTGGAAAAATGTTTTCCAGCATCGCGGAAACTGCTTTGCAAAAACTTCAGAAAGCGGTTATGAACTGGGCTTTTCCGTGTTTTCGCCAATTTTTCCAGTATGAATTCAAAACTTGCTCTGGACTTTTCAGGAAAGCGTACAAACTGTCGTGTTTTTCCGTTCTCTCCCCCTTGTTTTCCAGTAAGTCAAGCTGTTTTTTAAGGTTTTCCGCATTGGTTTCCATTCATTTCCACCGTTTTCCACATTCCTTGAATAAAAAGTGGAAAACTCGGAAAACATGAGGTTGATGGCTATGGAAATTTCCACCATGAGTGGAAAGAGTCTTGAAAAACATGACTTTCCACCTCTAGAATGGTGGAACTCATTCGTGAAAAAGTTTTTACAATTTTCCAAGCGAGTGAAAATTAGCGGAAAACCTGGAATAACTTGGGAAAAGCGTTGGAACCTACACTAAACACAGCACAAAACGCACCCGAGCCCGCATCTGGAGTCAACGAGGATTACTCTCGCGCTATCGCGAGCGCACGAATCGCTTGCTATGACGACTTCCGAAGCGCGCCACGCGTGACTGAAATAGCTCCTACCACCACGGCGGAGTTCATCGAGAATCTTGCCTCCACTATCTACACCCAGGCCCAGCAGGCCGGCGGCAGCATTCCCTATACTGCGATTCGCGAGGTCAGCGAGAATTTCATCCATGCCCAATTCAAGGAAATCGTGGTCTCGATTTTCGATAAGGGCAACACGATTCGCTTCACCGACCAAGGTCCCGGCATTCCCCAAAAGGAAAAGGCGCAAATGCCTGGCTTTTCGTCGGCCACAAGCGACATGAAACGCTACATTCGCGGCGTCGGCAGTGGATTGCCCCTGGTAAAGGAATATCTTTCGTTCTCGCACGGTCGCATCACGATCGAAGACAACATCAAATGCGGCTCCGTGGTAACCATCAGCGTGAAACCCGAAGAAGATTTCGACGTGCCGAGGGGCGCACCCACGCGCGAGCAGCGCAAACAAATGGTGCCCGCCCTTTCCGACCGCGAGAAAGACGTGCTCTATTTGTTCTTGGACCAGCCCACGCTGCGCGTGACCGACATCGTCGAAGAACTTGGCCTTGCGGCGAGCAGCGCCCACCGCGCGCTCAAAAAGCTCGAAGAGGCAGGCCTTATTTCCACCGTCGGAAAAATGCGACAGGTCACTGACGAAGGTCTGCGCGTCATCGACGCGTTGTTTTAATTTCCACACCCCGCTGAAGACACCACAATTGGAGGATTGGCCGCTATAATTTCGATACCATCTACGGAGGGAAGGCGGCTTGAATAAACATGGATCCAAACAACCCCTATGAAACCTGGCAAGCCGTTATCGAAAAGGTCAAATCGTATGGCACGGTGAATCCGGCGCAGGTCGACGCGTTTCTGGGACGCATGCAGCCGCAGGCATCGAGTGTGGGTTTCCTGCTCGCCACCGTCGATACCGACTTCATTAAAGGCCAAATCGAAAAGCGCTTTCTTTCGCAAATCGAGCAGGCGCTGCGCGACTTGTTCGAAACCGAATATGTGGTAGAAATCGAGGTCGACCCGGGTTCTTCGGCGTTCATGCAGCAAATCGCCACGCAAAATGCCCAGCAAGCGGCACCTTACACGCCGCCTGCACAACCGGCAGCCCCTCAGGCAGCGGGAGCGCAGGCGGGTGCCGCACCCATCGCGCCCGCACATTCCGAACCTGCAGCGCCAGCCGCGCAGCCGATTCAATCCCAGCCCCAGGTCGCACCGCAAGTTCAGCCTGCTATTGCGGCACAGCCGAGCTCCCCGCAGCCGCCGGCGGCGACAAGCCACCTCACCGGCAGCCAAATCGCGCGCGCGAACGGCATGGACACGGGCGCCGCCGCGTTGACCTTCGAGAACTTCATCATCGGCGATTCGAACCGTTTGGCCTATTCGATGGCCGTGTCGGTAGCGGAATCGCCCGGCAAGTCGACCCTGAATCCCCTGTTCATCTATGGAAAAAGCGGTTTGGGCAAAACGCACTTGCTACGAGCTATCCAGAACTACATTCTGGAAACGCGGCCCGATATGCGCGTGGTGTATATCGACGCGCAGGAGTTCATCACGGAATATTCCATCGCCGCGATTGACCACAGCAAAGACAAATCGAGCTTCCAGGCGTTCCAAAGCCGCTATCTCGACGCCGACGCGCTGCTCATCGACGACGTGCAGTATTTCCAAGGCAAATCGGCCACAGTAAATATCGTGTTCCAGCTGTTTAACCGCCTCACCGACGCCGGCAAACAAGTCGTGCTTTCGGCCGACCGTTCGCCGAAGAGCATTGATATCGACGAACGCTACAAGAGCCGCTTCAATTCGGGCGGCACCTACGACATTCAGCCGCCCGAGGTCGAAACGAAGCTCGGCATTATTAAGTCGTTCATCGAGGAATACAAGCGCTCCGAAGGCAGTTGGGATTTATATGTCCCCGAAGATATACAGATGTATATCGCGGAAATATCGAGCTCAAACGTACGCGAGCTCAAAAGCGCCGTAACAAAGGTCATTTCGCAAATGACCGCGTTCGGAAACCCCGACATCACGCTTTCCGACGTGAAATCGCTGCTCGAGAACCATTTCTCGGCCGGTGCGTTGAAGAAAATCACCGTCGAAGCCGTGCAGCACGAAGTCGAGCAGTACTACCAGGTGAGCCATGCCGACCTCATTGGCACGAAGCGATCGCGCAATATCGCCTATGCGCGCCACGTAGCGATCTATTTGTGCCGCCAGATGATCGACATTCCTTACAACGATATCGGGAAGCGGTTCAATCGCGACCACTCGACCATTATGAGCTCCGTCGAGAAGATCGAGAAGAAGACCAAAGAGAGTCGAGAGCTTCAAGAAGAGCTCGAGATCATTATTAAAAACATTCGGGAAAACTAGTCGAAAACTTGAGGAAAGCGGTGGAAAGATAATATAGGCAATAAAAGCAGTGGAAAGCGGGTGCAGGTTGTCAAACATTCTTCAGTCATCATAAACAATGACTGAACAGGCACGATGCAACCTTTTCCACTTTTCCACCGTCCTTATTACTACTACAATCATTAATTATTTATTTAAGAGCAGAAGGGCAAAAAAGTGAGATTCAATATCAACAAGAGCGAACTCCTTAATGCGTTGACCATCGTGTCCAAGGGCACAGCTTCGCGCTCTACCATCCCTGTGCTTTCTGGCGTCTACATTAAAGCAGAGGGTATGGGGCTGGTTATGGAAACCACCGACCTTGAACGCTCTATTCGTTACAGCGTTCCTGCTCTCGTTGAAGAAGAGGGAACAACCGTTATTCCCGAGAAGCTTCTTCTGGATATCGTAAAAAACCTGCCTGAGGCAGCTGTGGAGTTCCAGACGAACGATTCCACCGTCACAGTATCGTGCGGCAAATCGTCGTTCACGCTCAAAACGCTCGATGCGGCCGACTTCCCCCCGTTCCCCAACGTTGACGTTTCGAGTTCCATCGAGGTGCCGTTCGCGGAATTCTGTTCTATGGTTAAGCGTGTGGCGAAGGTTGTCTCGAAGGACCAAAGCCGTGCAGTGCTCACGGGCGTGCTTATCTCCACGTCTGACGAAGGCTTGCGCATGGTTGCGACCGACTCGTATCGCCTTGCTGTGGCCGATATCGCGCTTGAGGGCGTGCAGGAGAATTTCGAGGCGATTGTTTCTGGCGTGTTCCTTCAGGAGGTTGCCGGCCTGCCGAAGATGGAAGAAAACATTACCATTGGCCTTACGGCGAACCAGATTGTGTTCACCTATCAGAATATGGTGCTCATCAATCGCCGCATCGAGGGCAATTTCCCGAACTATCGTCAGATTATTCCTCAGACATGGGCAACGAAGACGTGCTTCACTACGCAAGAGCTCATTACTGCAGTGAAGCGCGTGGGCTTGGTGAGCGCGCTTTCGTCGCCCGTGAAAATCGACATCAACGCCGAAGCGGGTAACGCGATTATCAACGCGGCCACGCAAGACGTGGGCTCGGCCGAGGAAGTTGTCGGTTGTGAAGTGGCGGGCGAAAGCATTCAAATCGCTCTGAATCACCAGTATGTGCTCGACGGCCTTATGTCTGTCTCTACCGACCAGGTGTTCTTCGAGACCTCGTCGCCCATGAAGCCCGGCATTTTCCGTGCGGGCGCAGGCGAGAACTTCCTGTATCTCGTTATGCCCGTTCGCGTATCTTAAGGACGTGCTCGCCGTGGCAAACGATCTTCGCATTCAGGAAGTGCGCCTGGCTGGTTTTCGCAATTATCGAAGCCTCGCATTGGGCAACATAGGTGGACTCACGATTTTCGTGGGTCCTAATGCCACGGGCAAAAGCAACGTCGTCGAGGGAATTCAACTTTTGTGCGCCCATGGGTCGTTTCGTTCGGCCCGCGGCCGCGACCTCATTATGTGGGGCGCGCCATTCGCTCGCCTCGAAGCGCGATTCGTATCCGACTCGCGCGATTTGAGCGTCGCGACGGTTATTGAACCGGCATCGAGGTCGTACACGCTCAATGGGAAGCGTCGTGCTGCGCAAGATTTGCAGGGAATTCTGCCCGCCGTGGCGTTCTCTCCCGACGATCTTGAGCTTGCGAAGGGCTCCCAAACGCCCAAGCGTTCCGCGATCGATTTGCTTGGCAGCCAGCTTTCGAAGAATCATCGCGTCATTCGCCGCGATTACGAAAAGCTTTTGCGCAACAAGAATGCGCTTCTGAAAGACGAAGCGTCCGATGTGCTCATCGATAGCGTGAATGATGCGCTTATCCCCGTAGCTGCCCGCCTGCATATGTATCGCGTCGCGCTGTTCCGCAATCTATGCGGACGCATGGCTCGCATATACGGTGACATTACTGACGGCGCGGAGGAGCTCTCGTATTCGTACATTCCTTCGTGGCTTCCGGAGGATTTGGCGGAGTTGGCTGAAAGTCGCCCGTACGATGCGGAGATGTCGAAAGATGAGGTTCTTGATGCAACGGCGAATGCGATGTTCTCGCGTCGCCTTGAGGAGCGCGCCCGCCATCGCGCGGTTGTGGGTCCGCATGCCGACCGTATGGAATTTTTCATCGACGGGCGCAATGCTCGCACATTCGCTTCGCAGGGCCAGCAGCGCTCCATTGCGCTTGCGTGGAAAATCGCTGAGGTTGAATTGGTTAAGAAGATGCTTGGCGTCAAACCGGTGCTCTTGCTTGACGACGTGATGAGCGAGCTCGATGCCCGCCGCCGCAGTGCGCTCGTTGATTTACTGCATGAAGACATCCAGACATTCGTGACCGCCACCGATTTGACGTGTTTCGAGGACGATATCGTCGATCGGGCATCTGTGCTCGATTTGTCGAAGGCGGGTGTTCGTGCATGAGTAACTCCATGAAATCGTTTTCCATGGCCCTTCAAAAGACTCTGCGTGGGCAGGCGTCTTCGGATGTGCTTGCGGCTAAAGCGGCACGCGCCGCGAAGGTGAAGCGCATGTGGAAGTCGGCGCTTGAAGCGTGCGCTGGCCCTGCTGCTGCGGTGATTCTCGACCACACGAATTCGATTTACATCATTCGTAAGGCCGAAGAAGAAACTGATGTTTCACGTGAAACATCTGAACGGGATGAAGCCTCGCGCACCTCGCAGGCCGCCGCTCGTTCGACGGGTGGCGCATTCGTTCGTCGAAAGCCTCCTGCGGGCGAGCTCATCGTGTATGTGGAAGATAGCCTTATCGCAGCGGAGGTCGACGCGCGCCGTGAAATGATTAAGTTGAAGTTCCTTGAGCTGTTCGGCGAAGAAATCGACGAGTTTCGCATTCGCGTCTCGCGCGGCAAGTATAAACTCTCTCATCCCTACCGCGAAGAAGCCGAAAAAATGGCGGCTCAAGAGAAAGCGCCGCGTGTGGCGCTTTCTGAGGCGCGTATAGCCCAGATTGATGAGGAGCTGTCCACGATTCCCGATAAAAAGGTGCGAGAAGCGCTTAAACGCGCCATGATTTCCGATTTAGAGGTAAAAAACGCTGCGGCAGCCAAAAAAGGCGACAATGGGGCCTTGTAGGCCGTGTGGACTATCTTAAATCGCGTGCTGAAGCGCGGTATAAAACCTTGAATATGGTAAAATTCGCTAGTTGGATTGCTTGAGTTTTCGCGCCCTCTCCGGCTGGCGTGCTCCTCGGCGTCCTGTTTTATGCGAAATTGGCGGTTGAAACGCTTTATGCCTATGGCGCCGGCGTATGTCGGCGCATCCCGATTTGCATCGGGACGGAAAGGAGGAGGTCGTGGTCAAAGAAAAGCCCGACCACTACGACGGCTCAGACATTAAGGTCCTCGAGGGCCTTGAAGCCGTGCGTATGCGCCCCGGCATGTATATCGGTTCGACGGGTCCGCGTGGTTTGCACCACCTTGTGTATGAGGTTGTGGACAACGCCGTCGACGAGGCCCTTGCCGGCTATTGCACCAAAATCGATGTCACGATTCATGAGGACAATTCCATCACGGTCATCGACAACGGCCGCGGAATTCCTATCGACGAACATCCGAAAGAGAAAATTCCTACGGTCGAGGTCGTTCTCACCATCCTTCATGCTGGCGGTAAATTCGGCGGCGAGGGCTATAAGGTTTCCGGCGGCTTGCACGGCGTTGGCGTTTCGTGCGTGAATGCGCTTTCCACGCGTCTCGAGGTTGTTGTGTGCCGCGATGGTGGCAAGCATGAAATTGCGTTTGAGCGCGGCAAAACGGTCGAGAAGCTGCACCGCATTGGCGACGCCGACCATACGGGCACCATGGTCACCTTCTGGCCCGACCCTGAAATCTTCACCGACACGGTCGTGTATGACTACGACACGCTCGCCGAACGTTTCCGTGAAATGGCCTTTCTGAACAAGGGTCTCCATATTCAACTCACCGATGAACGCGAACACGAGGAAGACGGCTCTTTTAAGACCGAATCGTTCCAGTATGCCGGCGGTATCGTCGACTTCGTCACGTGGCTCAATCGTGGCAAGGAAACGCTGAATACCCCGATTTACTTTACGGCTGAAAGCGCCGAGGGCACGGTGGAAGTTGCTATGCAGTGGTCAACGAGCTACAGCGCTCACGGTGTGCTCGCGTTTGCAAACAACATCAACACGCACGAGGGCGGCACGCATCTCGATGGTTTTAAGAATGCCCTCACGCGTACGATCAACGAATACGCTCGCGCCCATGCCATCCTGAAGGAAAAGGACAGCAACCTTTCCGGCGACGACGCCCGTGAGGGTTTGGCGGCTATCGTGAGTGTGAAGCTGCATGATCCACAGTTCGAGGGTCAGACGAAAACCAAGCTCGGCAACACCGAGATTCGCGGTTTGGTGCAGGGTGCCGTGACGAAGGGCCTCTCTGAATACCTCGAGGAGAACCCCGCCCCAGCCAAACGCATCATTAGCAAGGCGACCCAGGCGCTTAAAGCGCGAGAGGCCGCCCGCAAAGCTCGCGAAATGACGCGCCGCAAGGGCGTGCTCGATTCGTTCAGCATGCCGGGCAAGCTTGCCGACTGCTCGAGCAAAGTTGCCTCCCTGTCTGAAATCTTCATCGTCGAGGGTGATTCCGCAGGTGGTTCGGCCAAGCAGGCGCGTGACCGCAAATACCAAGCAATTCTGCCTCTCCGTGGCAAAATTTTGAACGTCGAGCGTGCTGGTTTGCATCGCGCACTTTCGAGCGACACCATTTCGAGCCTTATTACGGCAATTGGCACGAATATCGGCGAAGATTACAACGGCGACGCGGCCCGCTACCATCGCATCATCATCATGACCGATGCCGATGTCGACGGTGCGCATATTCGCATTCTGCTGTTGACGTTCTTCTATCGCTATATGCCCGACCTCATCAATCGCGGCTATATCTATATCGCGCAGCCCCCGCTGTACGGTTTGAAAAAGAAGAACTCCAAGTCGGGCAAGATTTTGAAGTACATCTACAACGATGAAGCTAAAGACAAGCTCATGGCCGAACTCGATGACCCAGACAAGTACGACATTCAGCGTTACAAAGGTTTGGGCGAGATGGACCCCGAGCAGTTGTGGGAAACCACCATGGAGCCCGAGACGCGTACGCTTCTGCAAGTGACCATCGAAGATGCCGCCGCGGCCGAGCTGGCGGTTTCCGAGCTCATGGGCGACCAGGTTGAGCCGCGTAAGGAATTCATCCAGAAGCACGCGCTCGACGTTCGCTTCCTGGATATTTAAGTTTGCGCCGGCCGTCAGGCCGGCGCTAATGCTCGACGCTGCGCGGGGTTTTATGCGGCATCTTGGCCATCAATCGCAGCTCGCGTACCGAAGTACGCTTTGCTTCTCTTTCTGGCCAATCTGCTCGCCTGAAGCCCATGCTCGCTGGCATTTGCTTCGAAAGCATCCGGGGAATACCCGTATCCGGGATATTCCCCAACTTAAGATTTAGCCGTTCTTACGAAAGGACAAAAGTGGCTGATCAGGATATTATTGCAAGCTCTGATTCGGGGGCTTCGGGCATCAAGTTGGCTGAACTTGGCCACGAGATGCGCTCGTCGTTCCTCGAATACTCGATGAGCGTTATCGTCGCTCGCGCGTTGCCCGATGTGCGCGACGGCTTGAAACCGGTTCACCGCCGCATTCTGTATGCCATGTACGACAGCGGCATTACGCCCAATCGCCCGCACAGCAAGTCTGCGCGTACGGTTGGCGACGTTATTGGCAAATACCACCCGCATGGCGACTTCGCGGTATACGACACCATGGTTCGCATGGCTCAGGACTTCTCGATGCGTGTGCCTCTGGTCGACGGCCACGGCAACTTCGGCTCCATCGACGGCGACTCCGCCGCTGCTATGCGTTACACCGAGGCTCGTTTGGCCAAACCCGCCATGGAATTGCTGCGCGACCTTGAAAAGGAAACGGTCGACTGGAATCCCAACTACGACGAAAGCCTGCAGGAGCCTTCCGTGCTCCCCGCGCGCTTCCCTAACCTGTTGGTGAATGGCTCGAACGGCATCGCTGTTGGCATGGCGACGAATATTCCGCCCCATAACTTGGGCGAAACCATCGACGCGACGTGCATGATGCTTGACAACCCCGACTGCACGACCGAAGAGCTCATGACCGTGATGCCCGGCCCCGACTTCCCGACCGGTGGCGTCATCATGGGAAAAAAGGGCATTCTCGATGCATATGAGACCGGCCGCGGAAATCTCACGATTCGTTCGAAGCACGAGATCATCGAGGGCAAGAACGGCAAGCACTCCATCGTGATTACCGAGATTCCCTATCAGGTGAATCGTACGAACCTCATGCAGAAGCTCGGCGAGCTCATTCGCGACAAAAAGCTGCCCGAGATTTCGAATGTGCACGACGGTGCCGACCGCAACTCGCCGGTCGACATTATCATCGAACTCAAACAGAACGCGATTCCCCAGGTCGTGCTCAATAAGCTCTATAAGCATACCCAGCTGCAGGTCGGTTGGGGCGTTATCATGTTGGCCTTGGTCGATGGCGTGCCCCGTACGCTTTCCTTGAAGGAAATGCTGCATTACTACATCCTCCACCAGGAGGACGTCGTCACGCGTCGTACCAAGTACGAACTGCGCAAGGCCGAGGAGCGCGCCCATATTCTTGAAGGCTTGCTCGTTGCCTTGGACAACATCGACGAAGTTATCCAAATTATTCGCAGCAGCGAGACCGACAAAGAGGCGTCTGCTCGCCTTACCGAGCGCTTTGGCCTTACCGACGCGCAAACACAGGCCATTTTGGAAATGCGCCTGCGCCGCCTCACTGGTTTGGAGCGTCACAAGCTCGAGGCCGAGTTGAAGGAGCTCAAAGAGAAGATCGATTACTTCAAGCGCATCCTTGCCGACGAGAACCTCATGCGTCAGGTTATCAAAGAAGAGCTGCTCGAAATCAAAGCGAAGTACAACACTCCTCGCCGTACGCAGCTTTCCGCCGCTGCCAAGGATATCGATGTTGAAGACCTCATCGCTGAGGAAGACATGGTTATCACGGTGACGAAGGCCGGATACGTGAAGCGCCTGCCTGTCGCGACCTATCGCCAGCAAAAACGTGGCGGCAAGGGCATGCAGGGCGTGAGCTTGAAGGACAACGACTTCGTTGAGCACCTGTTCATCGCGTCGACCCATAGCTACATGCTGTTCTTCTCGACGCGCGGCAAGGTTTATCGCTTGAAGGTTTACGAGATTCCTGAGGCAAGTCGCCAGGCTCGCGGCACGGCAATCGTGAACCTGCTGCCGCTCGAGAAGGGCGAGACCATCTCGGCGATTATCGCGACGAAAGACTTCCCTGAGGATGAATACCTCATGTTCGGTACCGAACAAGGCATGGTGAAGAAGACCTCCATGAGCCTGTACGATCGCAGCCGCCGCGATGGACTTATCGCTATCAACCTGAAGGAAGACGATAATCTCATCGCCGTGCGCCGCGTGAAGCAAGGCGAGCGCGTGATGATGGTTTCGAGCGCCGGCAAAGCGATTACCTGGGACGAATCTGAGGTTCGCTCGATGGGTCGCGATACCATGGGCGTGCGCGGCATGACGGTTCCCGCCGGCGTGCGAGTGCTTGGCATGGAAATCGCCCGTCCGGGCACTGAGTTGTTCGTAATCACCGAGAAAGGTTATGGCAAACGCACCCCCGTTGCCGACTATCCGCTGCACCACCGCGGCGGCCAGGGCGTGTTCACCATTACCATGACGGCGAAGAAGGGCCAGCTTACGGCCATGAAGGTCGTCGAGGAAAGTGATGAGCTCATGATTATCTCAGAGGAAGGCGTCGTGATTCGCACTTCCGTCGAGAGCATTAGCCAGCTGGGACGTTCCGCCCAGGGCGTGCGCGTGATGAACGTCGCCGATTCCGACAAGGTGTGCACTTGCGCCATCGCGACCGAGGATAAGAAGAAAGACGGCGACGAAGACGACGATGCGGACGATTTCGATGGAAACGAAACCGCTGACTTGAACGACGCCGACGACACCGAGGTTGAAGCCGACGTCGATGTTGAAGATGAGGTTGATGAAGCCGAAGACGAATTCGACGAAACCGAAGACGACGAATAGTCGCTCGTGAGAAAGGTGGCCGATCGGGGCAAATCCGGTCGGCCACTAGTTTTTGAAAAATTTTTTCAAAAACTCGTTGACTTCTAAGCTGTATGGGTTATTATTATCGAGCTGCTTATGAAGTGCGCCGTTACCTCAGCTGGATAGAGGGACTGACTACGAATCAGTACGTCGGGGGTTCGAATCCCTCACGGCGCACCATTTTCTCGCCGATTGCAAAATCGGATTAAAATTAGCCGATAAGCAGTTGCGCCGCGAGAGCGGCTTTTTTATTGTCCAGGAGAAAAGGGCCATTTTGAAGGTTCGAAAACACATAGTTCGCTAACCTTGAGGTCCTCCGCTTTCCTTCGTGGGCCTCAGGCCGCATTGTTCGAGGGGAGGCAAGCTTTGCTCTACTTGTCCAACATGCTGGGTAATCCCGTATACGATTCGACGGGGGAAAAGCTCGGTGTTGTGTCTGATCTCGCTATTTCCACAGGCGAGATGTTTCCACGCATTACTTCTTTGGCGTTTAAAGGCCCCGGCCGCACGCCGTTCATGATTAGTTGGCGTAAGTACGTCGACAGTTTTTCGGAAGACGAAGTTCGTCTTAATACCGAGTCATACAACATTCGCTTCAGTTATCTGCAGCCCGATGAAGTCTTGCTTGCCCGCGATTTGCTCGACCAGCAAATCGTCGACACGCAAGGCCTCAAACTCGTGCGCGTTAACGACTTGAAGCTCTCCCCTTCTGGCACGCAGCTGCGTCTTCTGGGCGCCGAGGTTGGCGTGCGCGGTATTCTGCGCGGCCTTCATCCTCTTCTCGAGAAAGCTGTTGTGAGCGCGGCGAAGCTCTTCGGCAAGAAAATCGACGAAAAGATTATTGCCTGGAACTATATGGACCTGCTCGATCGCGACTTGTCCAAGGTGCAGCTTTCCGTGACGCACCGCCGCTTGAACGAGATGCATCCTGCCGACGTCGCAGACATTCTGGAGCAGCTCGACCCCAAGCAGCGCGCCGAGGTGTTCAAACACCTTGACGATGCGCGTTCGGCCGAGGTTATCGCCGAGCTGGAAGATGAATACCAGGCTGAAACGCTCGACGATTTGGGCGACCGTGAGGCTTCCGGCCTTTTGGGTCAAATGGACCCTGACGATGCGGCCGATATTATTCGTGACCTTCCTTATGAAAAGGCTGAAACGCTGCTTCGCCTGATGGGCGTTGAGGATGCGGCCGAGATTCGCTCCCTGCTCGGCTATAAGGACGACACTGCCGGCGGTATGATGACCACCCAGTTTGTCGCCATGAAGGAAACCGATACTGTGCTTGACACGGTTGAAGTGCTGCGTGCCCTTGATGAAGACTTCCCGACCGTCCATTTCGTATATGTGCTTGAGGAAGACTCCGAGAAGCTCGTCGGCGTGCTGTCGATGCGCACATTGGTGCTGGCGCATCGCGAATCACAGCTCAAAGACATCATGTACACCGAGATCATCTCTGTGCCGCCCGATGAGGATGAAGAAGAGGTTGCTGCCGATATCTCGAAATATGACATGGTCGCGTTGCCTGTCGTTGACGAATCGGGACGCATGCTTGGCTTGGTTACTGTCGACGACGCCATGGAGGTCATGGAAGAAAGCACCGAGAGCGAAAAGAGTACGTCACGCGCCCTTACGGTGGTTGCCGGCGTTATCGGCGGCGCGGCGGCTCTTGCCGTGTATACGCTCATCGTGCTCGAAATCGCGGGGGTGCTGTAAATGGCCGCCGCGCGTCGCGATGCAACGTATGACGAGGTCATGCAAGAACGCCGCGAGGCTGAATATGCCGCGCACAAGGCGGGAAAGCCCGAACTTGCGGAAACCTCATCCGATTCTGCTGTCGCAGAGGAATCGGCCGACGAAAAGAAGAAGCCGTTCTTCCTGCTCGTGCTTGCAGCTATGGGTCCTGGCGTCGTAAGCGCCATGGCCGGTAACGATGCGGGCGGCATTTCGACGTATTCGACGGCGGGTGCCGATTTCGGGTATGCCACACTTTGGGTTATCCCCGTGATGTGCGTGCTGTTGCTCGTCGTGCAAATGACTGCTGCTCGCATGGGCGCGGTAACGGGCAAAGGCTTCGCTGCCCTTATTCGCGAGCGCTTCGGCATTCGCCTTACCGCATTCGCCATGTGCGCGCTGCTTATTGGCAACGTCGCTACGACGTTCAGCGAATTTGCCGGTATTGCATCGGGCATGGGGCTTTTCGGCGTGCCTACCTGGGTAAGCGTGCCTATTTCCGCCATGATCGTGTGGCTGCTCGTGGTGAAGGGAAGCTATAAAAGCGTCGAGAAAATCTTCCTCGCGATTTCCCTCGTGTTCGTGACGTACATCGTTGCTGCGTTTTTAGCTGGTCCCAACTGGGGCGATGTTGCCCATGCTACCGTGGTGCCGCAGATTCCTGCGAACGTGCATTTCGTTTCGCTTGTTATTTCGATGATTGGTACCACCATTGCGCCGTGGATGATGTTTTTTGCACAAAGCAACGTTGTCGATAAAGGCGTTGGAACCGACCATGAGGAAATGTTCCTGCAGAAGGTTGATGTGACGACTGGTACGGTTGTTGCCTGCTTGGTCGCCTGGTTCATTATCGTTACCACGGGCGCGGTGCTCTATCCGCAGGGCATCTCGATCGACTCCGCGCAAGATGCCGCTACCGCGCTGGCCCCGTTCGCGGGCGAATACGCGCAAATTCTGTTCGCGGCTGGCCTTACCGCGGCGAGTTTCCTGGCTGCGTGCGTGCTGCCGCTTACGACGTCGTTTGTTATTTGCGAAGCGTTCGGTTGGGAAGCTGGCGTCGACTTTACGTGGAAGGAAGCGCCCATGTTCAAGGGCATTTTCACTTCCGTCATCGTGTTCTCGGCGATTGTGGTGCTTATTCCGGGTCTCAACCTTATGAATATCATGCTTACTGCCCAGTTTATCAATGGTGTTGTGCTGCCGGTGCTGCTTGTGTTCATGGCTCTTATTGCAGCCGATAAGCGCATTATGGGAAAGTATGCGAGTGGCGTTGTGGGACGGGGCCTTATTTGGTTCACCGTGGCCATCGTTACGATACTCACTGTCGCGCTGCTTGTGATGCAGGTGCTCGGAATCGAATAGGTCTGGAACGCCCTTGGAAACCCAAGAGCGTTTTCTTTTGGATAATTCTGGGGCTGCGATGACCGGTGTTTTGATTCACCATGTCGCGTAGTTTGCGGACCTGGGCTATGTGACGTTTTTTATCTCGGTGGGTGCTTGGGCTTCGCTTCCTCATTTTTTGCCGCATTCATCCCCTTCGTTTCCCTGGGTATGGGACGGTGCGCTGAAGAGGACGGTTCGCTACCGTTCGCCTTCGGCTCACTATGCGCTCACCTCGCTGCGTTTCGTTTTGAAATGAAGAGCAAGGATGAACGCAGAGCCATATCGGCGCACCGTCCCATACCCAGGGAAACGGGATGATTCAGTGGTTTCTTCACTATAGCCAAATAAAGTGCACTGTTTCGCTCGCATTTGAACTACAATACCGTACTTAGACGCTAAAAATCTCTCGTTGAAGAAAAGGGGGTCATCGACATGGGTAGGGTTTACAACTTCTCCGCGGGTCCCGCGGTGCTGCCCGAGAGCGTGCTTCGTGAAGCTGCCGAAGAAATGCTCGATTATCGCGGTTGCGGTATGTCGGTAATGGAGATGAGCCACCGATCTTCAGCTTTCAAGGCGATTATCGAAGAGGCTGAAGCCGACTTGCGCGACCTCATGGGTATCCCTGATAACTATGAGGTGCTGTTCTTGCAGGGCGGCGGTTCTACGCAGTTCGCCATGGTGCCCCTGAACCTTATGCGCGGCGGTTTTGCCGAGTATGTCGTGAGCGGCTCTTGGAGCAAAAAGGCGTACCAGGAAGCGAAGCGCTTTGGCGATGCCCGTATTCTGGGTGATTCTTCCGATGGTAATTTCAGCTATGTGCCCAATGTGGCCGAGCTGCGGGTGAATCCGAACGCCGATTACGTGTACATCTGCGAAAACGAGACCATCTATGGCACCAAATACCACGCGCTGCCCGAAACGGGCGACGTGCCGCTGGTGTCTGATGTTTCGTCGTGCTTTTTGAGCGAGCCTATCGATGTGGCCAAGTACGGCCTCATTTATGGTGGCGCTCAGAAGAACGTGGGTCCTGCGGGTGTCACGATTGCTATTGTTCGCGACGACCTTATCCCCACCGATGATTTGCACAGCGTTCCCACGATGTTGCAATACAAAACACATGTTGACGGTGGCAGCATGTATAACACCCCGCCGTGCTACGCGATTTACGTATGCGGAAAAGTTTTCAAGTGGATTAAGGCCCAGGGTGGTCTTGAGGGCATGCGCGACATCAACGTCGCCAAGGCTCAGCTGCTTTATAACGCGCTCGACGAGAGCAATGTGTTCCATGGCACCGCTCGCAAGGAAGACCGTTCGCTTATGAATGTGCCGTTCGTTACGGGCAACGCTGAACTCGATGCGAAATTCATCGCGGAAGCCGATGCTGCCGGTCTGAAGAATGTCAAGGGTCACCGCAGCGTGGGCGGAATGCGTGCGAGCATTTACAACGCTATGCCTATCGAGGGCGTGCAGGCTCTCGTCGACTTCATGCGCGACTTTGAATTGCGCAACCCCGCGAGTTCGCGATCTATCTAGGGCGAGACTTCGCCCCAAATTCATTTTCTTCTCAAGCGTGGCGTTGCCAGGCTTGATTCGCACACCCGCGTACGCCTTTCGGCGCGCGCCCACCGCCCTTTGACTGGTCGGGCGCTTGGTGGGTGGTCATACTCGACACATAATCATTGTTGTAATGCGAACCTTGAGTCTGCCAGGGAATCGACGGGTCGCCACGGTCTTCGGAAATCGAGGACTTCCGTTGAATCTGGCATGCGGGTTCGATAATCTAAAAGGAGATTTCCATGCGCTATATCAAAACCATCGACGACATCACGAAAGACGGCCAGGTTACCTTTGGTGACGGTTACGAGTTTGTGACCGAAGTCGAAAAAGCCGATGCGATTCTTATGCGTTCGACCGACCTGCATGGCTATGAGCTACCTGAAAGCATTCGCGCCATCGCGCGTTGCGGCGCCGGTGTAAACAATATTCCCATTGAGGAATACGCTAAGAAGGGCGTCGTGGTATTCAATTCGCCAGGCGCGAACTCCAATGCCGTAAAAGAGCTCGTTTTGGCGATGCTCGTGCTTTCGAGCCGTGGTGTTGTGCAATCGATGAATTGGGTGCGTGAAAACGCTGCCGACCCCGATATTTTCGTGAATGCGGAAAAGGCGAAGAAGGCATTCGTCGGCCGCGAGCTGAAGGGCAAGAGCATTGCCGTTATCGGTTTGGGCAACGTGGGCTCGAAGGTCGCCAACGCCTGCGCCGATCTGGGGATGGATGTGTATGGCTACGATCCGTTTATCTCCGTCGAGCATGCGTGGGCGCTTTCCCAGAAGGTTCAGCGCGTATCGACGCTCGAGGATGCGTGCCGCGACCGCGATTACCTCACGCTGCATGTGCCCTCGAAGGCCGACACAATTCATATGATTGGCGAGGAGCAGCTGAACCTGCTTGCTCCCGATGCCGTACTCATCAATTATTCCCGCGAAACCATCGTTGACGAGGATGCCGTGGATGCCGCCCTGCGTGCTGGCAGAATCGCATGGTTCGCGACCGACTTCGCGACCCAGAAAACCGTGCTTATGCCGAACACGTTCATTACCACCCATTCGGGTGCTGGCACGGGCGAAGCTGAAGCGAATTGCGCCGATATGGCAATTTCCGAGCTTAAAGATTACTTGGAGAACGGCAATATTGCCAATTCGGTAAACTATCCCCCCTGCTCCATGGGCAAAGCACGTGCGGCGAGCCGTGTGGCTTGCCTGCATGCGAATGTTCCGAATATGATTGGCCAAATTACGGCAGTGCTCGCTCGAGATAATGCCAATGTGCAGCGTATGACGAACGAAAGCGCCGGCGAGAATGCCTACACCATGTTCGATACCGATGAGCATCTCGACGACGAGACCATCGAGGCTTTGAAGCAGATTCCGAGCATCTATCGCGTGCGCGTTATTAAATAAATTACGCCGTTCTACGAACGGCGTAATTGCTCGACGCTGCGCTGGGTTCTGGCGGCACGTTTCGGGCTTTGGCCCCGGCTCGCGTACCGAAGTACGCGTCGCCGCGCCCACGCCCGAATCGCACTCGCCAGAACCCATGCTCGCTGACATTTGTTTGACCTGGATCATTGCTAAGGAAAGAACATGATTGTTAAACCGTTTGCTGCTGTTCGACCAACTGTAAGTGTCGCCGACCAGGTTGCGGCCCTTCCTTACGACGTGTACGACCGAGCTGAAGCTGCTGCTGCCGTCGATGGCGAGCCCCTCTCCTTCTTGAACATCGATCGCCCCGAAACGCAATTTTCGGCTGATGTCGATATGTATGCGCCCGAGGTGTATGCGAAAGCTCGCGAGCTCTTCGACGCTCGCCGCGCCGATGGCACATTCGTCACCGAGCCTGCGCCGTGTTTCTATCTGTATGAGCTCACGATGAACGGGCGCTCGCAAACGGGTGTCGTTGCATGCTGTGCGATTGACGACTATCTCGAAAACGTTATCAAGAAGCATGAGAATACGCTCGAGAAGAAGGAGCTCGACCGGATTCGCCATATCGATGCCCTTGATGCGCAAACGGGCCCCATTTTCCTTACGTATCGCGATTCCGATGCAATCGATATTTTGGTTGCGGCAGTGAAGAAGACCGCACCGCTCTACGATTTCGTCGGTGAAGATGGCGTTACGCACCGTGTATGGCGCATGGCTGCGGCGTCGGAGGAAACTGCCTGTTCTCAAGCGTATGCCGGTTTGGTCGCGGCGTTCGCCAAGGTGCCATGCGCCTATATTGCCGATGGGCATCATCGAGCGGTATCGGCCGTGAAGGTCGGTTTGGCGCGCCGCGAGGCGAATCCGGGTTACGACGGAACCGAGGAATTCAACTACTTCATGAGCGTGCTCTTCCCTGCGTCGCAGCTTTCGATTCTTGCTTACAACCGCGTGGTGCGCGACCTTAACGGCCTCACCAAGGATGAATTCCTAAACGCCCTCGCTGGCGAAAATGGCCCGTTCGAGATTATCCATAAGCAAGAGTCCCAGCTCGAGCCAATCGACAAGGGCGCTGTGGGAATGTATCTCGATCGCGAATGGTACGGCCTTGGCGTGAAGCCCGAATTCGAGAGCAGCGACCCCGTTGAAGGCCTCGACGTTTCGATTCTTCAGGAAAAGGTGCTCGCGCCTATTCTGGGAATTGGTGACCCGCGTACCGATGAACGCATCGAGTTCGTGGGCGGAATTCGTGGCTTGCGCGAGCTCGAGCGCAAGGTGAACCGCATCGATGCGCGTGGCGATGGTCCCGCGGTGGCGTTTGCGATGTTTCCCACGTCGATCGACGAGCTGCTCAATGTGGCCGACGCCGGTCGCCTTATGCCGCCGAAGTCGACATGGTTTGAGCCGAAGCTTCGCAGTGGTTTGTTTGCTCATTTGATTTAATCGCGGCGTGGTAGCTTGCCGCTGCTTTCCCATTCGTGAGGCCAAGCAGCGGTGCACCGCTGCGTTACAAGTATATTTCGTTTACCGAAAGGCCGTCTGAACCGCTATAAGCTCGTCATACACTTTTCTTTCGCAGTACATCGTGGGTGCTTTTGGTGCCGGGAGGGTTGATGCTCATGAAGGAAAGCTTGCCGCTTTACACCGATTTTGAGAAATGCCATTCAATCGATCCGTGTTATTACACCACTTACGATATCAAGCGAGGCTTGCGCAATGCCGACGGTACGGGCGTTGTGGTTGGCGTTACGAATATCTCGAACGTGCATGGCTACGTTGTTTCCGAGGGCGATAAAGTTCCCGATCGCGGGCGCTTGTCGTATCGCGGCTACAGCATTTCCGATTTGGTCGACCATGCTGTTGCCGAAAACCGTTTCGGCTTCGAGGAAACGGCATACCTGCTTATGGCGGGCGAGCTTCCGACGGCCGAGCAGCTGAAAACCTTCAACGACCTCATCGCCGCCCAGCGCGACCTGCCCGATGGATTCACGGCGAATTACATTATGAAGCCGCCTACGCGCGATCTGATGAATGCTATGAGCCGCGCGGTGCTGCAGCTCTACGCTTTCGATGACGAAGCGGAAAACCGCAGCCCGGAACATGAAATCGATACGGCTATCATGCTGCTCTCGCGCCTTCCGCGCATCATGGTGCTTTCTTACCATGTGATGCGCGATAAATTCTTCGGCGACTCCATGTTCATTCATCACTACATTCCCGGCCAGTCGACCGCCGAGACTATTCTGTCGATGCTGCGCCCCGATCGACAATTTACCGACACCGAGGCAAAAACGCTCGACATTATGCTTATGCTGCATGCAGAGCACGGCGGCGGCAACAACTCGACGTTTACCTGCCGCGCTGTTACGAGTGCCGATACCGACCCGTATTCCGCTTACGCCGCGGCGATCGGCAGCTTGAAGGGTGCGCGCCATGGCGGCGCGAATAATCGCACGCTTCGCATGACCGACGACATCAAGCAGCACGTCGCCGACATTACCGACGAAGGTCAAGTGGCCGATTACCTGCGTAAAATCGTTCGCAAAGAAGCATACGATCGCACGGGCCTTATCTATGGCATGGGCCATGCGGTGTATACTCTTTCCGACCCGCGCGCTGAGTTGCTTCATAAATATGCGGAGCGTTTGGTTGTGGGTACCGAGCATGAAGCGGAATTCCGCTTGCTTGAGATTATCGAGCGCCTGGCGCCGCAGCTGCTCGCCGAGGCTGGCAAGAGCAAAGATATTTGCGCGAATGTCGACCTCTACAGTGGCTGCGTGTATTCCACGTTGGGCGTTCCTCGCGAATTGCTCACGCCGATGTTTGCAAGCGCTCGCATGGCTGGTTGGAGCGCGCACCGTTTCGAGGAAATTGTCTCGGGCAAGCGTATTATGCGCCCCGCGTTCAAGAAAACGGGCCATGCGCGCGAGTATGTCGACATCGCCGATCGAAAATAGTCCCGTTTGACTAAATTGTGGCACGAATTTGCGGTTGTGAACGATTTTCGTGCTTGAAATAATGGGCTTTCTGAAAAGTCTTCCGCATAACCCCAGTTCAAATACATGCTTCCATTCAGAAAGCATGCAAGGGCGCTAAAACAACCGTTCACAACCGCAATTTTCTGCCAGAAAGGCCGCTTCGGCGGCCTATTTCTTTCTTAAGGCTTCGTCGTGTCTGCGGAAAGGGCGCGTACAATGCTGGAAGATGTGTGTACGGAAGGAATCTTATGGCCCTGACCACCAATACCGCGCTTGCGCAGCTGCAACCTTCGGGTATTCGTCGCATTACGGCTTTCGCGAAGCAGACGCCTGGGTGCATTTTGCTTACGCTCGGCGAACCAGATGGCAATACCGCCGATGTCGTGAAGGAGGAAGTTGCAAAATCTCTTGCTGCAAACGAAACGCACTATCCGCCCAATAATGGCACGGTGGAATTGCGTCGTGCGATTGCGGCCCACATGGAAAAGCGCAACCTTGCCTATGGCGAAGACGAAATCATCGTGACCTGCGGCGCGACCGAAGCGTTGTTCGCGGCGCTTTCGAGCATTCTTAATCCTGGCGATGAAGTGCTCGTACCTACGCCGGCGTTTGGTTTGTATGAATCGATCATCTCGGTAAACCGCGCGACGTTCGTTCCCGTCGACACGCGTCCAACCAAATTCCAGCTCACATTGGGGCAGCTTGAGGCGGCGGCAACCGATCGCACAAAGGCAATCGTACTCACGTCCCCGAACAATCCCACGGGTTGCGTGCTCGATCCGCGTTCCTTGGATGCGGTTGCGAAATTCGCAAAAGCTCATGACGTATTTGTCATCTGCGACGATGTGTATACAAGCCTCGTTTACGAAGGCGTGTACAAAAGCGACGAAGGCGTGCATCTTGGCTTTGCGAGTTGCTATGGCGAACTACGCGACCGCATTATCGTGTGCGACAGCTTTTCGAAGCCGTACGCCATGACAGGTTGGCGTCTTGGTTGGGTTGCGGCCGATGCTCCGATTTCGGCACAAATCGCAAAAATGCATCAGTATATGGTGTCGTCAGTTCCTTCGTTTGTGCAGCGCGCGGCGATTCGAGCGTTGAAGGAAGACGTTGCACCGGCGCGCGAAGTGTATCGCGGCCGCCGCGACTACGTGCTTGCTCGCTTGAGGGAAATCGGCTTTGATGTCGTCGAGCCCGACGGCGCCTTCTACGTATTCCCCTCTATCGAGAAATTCGGCATGTCTTCGGATGAATTCTGCACGCGTCTCATTGCAGAGAAGGGCGTCGCGCTTGTGCCCGGTTCTTGTTTTGCCGCCGAAGGATTCGTGCGTCTGTCATATTGCTGTAGCATGGAAAACCTTGAGGAAGGATTAAACCGCTTGGCGGCCTTTGTCCAAACCTTGGAACAGCGTTTCGTATAGTGGAACGGGTTTCCCGTGGATAGGGCCTGCTCTCTCAAATGCGGTGTAGAATAACGTCGTTCACAATCTCGCGTATCGAGATGGTTGTGCGTAACGCTGTTGTGCGATTTCGTTCGGCGGTTTTCCAACCAAGAAGGGGACATATATGTCTGATGTTAAGAATATCCTGGTCACTGGCGGCGCTGGCTTTATTGGCAGCCATACGTGCGTCGAGTTGCTCCAGGCTGGTTATGGCGTGGTCATTATCGACGACCTGTCGAATTCCTGCGAGAAGGCCGTTAATCGCATCGCTCAAATCGTGAAGCAGGCAGAAGCCGACGGCAAGGCTCCGGCGGGTGCTTCCGAGCGCATGAAGTTCTACGAGGACAATGTGCTCAATCGCGACGCACTCGAGCGCATCTTTGCCGAGAATGATATTTACGGCGTTATTCACTTCGCTGGGTTCAAAGCTGTGGGCGAGAGTGTCGAAAAGCCACTCGAGTATTACTACAACAACATCACCAACACGCTCATTTTGTGCGACGTCATGCGCAAGCATGGCTGCAAGCGCATTGTGTTCAGCTCGAGCGCCACGGTGTATGGCGAGCCCGATAGCGTGCCTTTGAGCGAGACTGCGGAAAAGAAGCCGGCCACTAACCCCTATGGTTGGACGAAGTGGATGATCGAGCAGATTCTTACCGACCTGCACACCGCCGACCCCGAATGGGACGTTGTGTTGCTTCGTTACTTCAATCCCATTGGCGCGCATGAAAGCGGCCTCATCGGCGAAGACCCGAAGGGCATTCCGAATAACCTCGTGCCGTATGTCGCGCAGGTCGCGATTGGCAAAATGAAGGCCGTTCGCGTATTCGGCAACGATTATCCCACGCCCGACGGCACGGGTGTGCGCGATTACATCCACGTGGTTGACTTGGCACGCGGCCATGTAGCGGCGCTCAACTGGATGGATGGCAAGACGGGCGTTGAGGTTGTGAACCTCGGCACCGGCAAAGGCTCGAGTGTGCTTGATGTGGTGGCGGCGTTCAGCCGCGCATGCGGCCGTGAGCTTCCCGTTGACATTCAGCCACGCCGTGCGGGCGATGTTGCGGAAAACTATGCCGACCCACAGAAGGCCAAAGACGTATTCGGTTGGGTTGCGGAATACGACCTCGATCGCATGTGTGCTGATTCGTGGCGTTGGCAATCGATGAACCCGAACGGGTATGCCGACTAAACGATGCGCAGTTTTGTCCAACGGTGCTCATTGCCGACGCCCGCAAAGGCCTTTGGCGGGCGATTTGCTGTTCGGTCGTTGCTCGTTGTACCGAATTCCTTGGTTGGCCGTCGATCCTCATTTTCTTTACCTATAGCGGCGAAGAGAAGCTCGTAGAGGGTGTGGATGTGGCAAAAAAGCATGCTGTGGGGTGGCTGGGTAATCTTGCCACCCCTTTCTTATTGAAACGAGTCAATTAAGAAGCTCGCAGCCATGATAGCTGCGAGCTTCTTGTTCTTAATAGCTGTTGGGGAAGTTTCTCGTCGTTTCCCTATTCGCTTCTCAACGCTTCGACCGGGTCTTTCTTCGCGGCGGCGCTTGAAGGGATGAGGCCTGCCAAGAATGTGAGCAACACGCTTATGCCGACCAGGGCAATTGCGGCCTGCCACGGCAGGATCGCGACGTTTTCCACGTCAAATAACGAGTACACAATCGCGTTCGCGGGAATGCATGCCAGAGCCGTAAGCCCGATGCCGATAACGCCTGCCGCGAAACCGACGATGATGGTTTCGGCGTTGAATACACGGCTGATATCGCCCTTGCTCGCACCAATCGAGCGTAAAATGCCAATTTCTTTCTTGCGCTCAAGCACGCTAATGTAGGTGATGATGCCAATCATGATAGAACTCACCACAAGCGAAATCGCGACGAACGCTACCAATACATAGCTGATCATATTCACGATGGTAGTCACGCTGCTCATGAGTGCGCCCACGATGTCGGTATAGTTCACGACTTTATCTTCGTCGCCAGTGGCGTTCATTTTGTCGTTGTAACCATCGAGGATGTCAATCACGCTTTGCTTGCTTTCGAAATCCTTCGGGTAAATGTCGATGCTCGCTGGCTTCGCGTAGTCGGCCCAGCCGAACTTCTTCATGTTGTTATCGTAACTGCTCTGCTCGGTCGACATGAGGCTCGCCATGAGCTCGGAAAGCTCCTGCTCGTTCATATTCATTTGGAATGCGTCGGCAAAAGCGCTCTCATCGATGCCCATGGCTTTTGACATATTTGCCGAAAGGGTGGACATATAGGTGGTCATCGCGGAGGAGACTTGGTTTTGGATCGCTGTTCCATATTGCGTCATGACCTGCGTCATTGCTGTTTGCATATACGACTGCATAGCGACGGAAAGCTGCTCTTGCAGCTGCTGCGAAATAGCTGCAGAAAGTGCGGGTAGAAGCTGCGCTTGTAGTTGCTGTGAAAACTGCTCTTGAAGCTGCCGTTGGATTTGTTCGCTCACTCCGCTGAAATCGATGCTGTCGGCAATGGCCTTTTGCATGGCGGCTTTCGTGACGGGGTCTGCGAGATATGCCTCAACTGCCGCTTTTTGATCGGTGGCGTATTCGGGGTGGTCGCCCTTGATTTGTTCCTGGAGCCAAGAGGGGTACGCGCCCATGATATTCATGATGCCCTGGGTTAGAACATCGGTTTTGATATCGGGCTGGGCGCCATCGAAGTTGAGCTTGATATTGCTGAAGTCGAGGTTTAACTGGCTCATGTCAATCTTGCTCGGGTCGATTTGAATGCCCGAAGCATCGAAGGCTGGCATGTTGGACAAGTCGATATTGGCACTCGACAAATCCATGCTGCTCGAGAGGTCGGCGTTCGAGAGGCCTGCGGCCAGTGCGCTTTCGTCGAACGTGAACGCGCTCTGCAGCTTTTCGCCGTCAATCGTGAATAGGCTCGACATATCGAACCCATTGCCGTCTTTCGATTCGTCTTCTTCTTCGGCGAACGATTTGCCTGTAATCACATTGGTTGCGGGGTCTGCCTGCTGGTCTTTTACGATTTGTTTGTCGCCCGCCTCATCAATGAGGTGGTTGATCAAATCGTTCGAGTAATACAGGCCCGTTGAAAGCGAAGTAATCTTCTCGCCCTCTTTCGGCTTTACAACGCCGCATACCTTAAGCGTTTCGCCATGGTCGACCAAGCTTTTCATGTAGTCGGCATCGCCGCTCTTGTCTTTCCAAACCTGGTAATCGCTGTCGTACTGATAGAAATCGGCGCCATTGACGAGCTTGAACTCCACATTCATGAGGTCGTCGTAGTCGAGGTCGAGCGTGTTGTCGGGTACCTGCACTTCTTCCTCGTTGGCAAACTCGCGCACCATTTCTTCGAGTTCCTTATGGTCGCGCAAGCCCATGGAGTACAGCATGAAATCGCTCACGTTGCCGTTCGGTGTGAGCACGGCTACGACCTCGTCGTAATTTTCAGGCCAATGGCCTGCGACGACGTCGTATTGGTTATCGACCTGGCTCATGTTCGCAGGCAGCTTGTAGAAAATGTTCGTGCTCATCATCGACGACATGATGCCGTTGCTCGATGCGCCTAATCCCACGCTCGCGAACGATTTATCGGGGTTTACCTGGTGTATGCCGTCGTCGGTGTTTGAATTGAAAATCTGCGGAGTGACGCTATAGCCGTATTCGATTGAATTCACGTAGCTATCGATGTCGGTGCCGTCGTTGTCGAAATACTCTTTCAGCGATGCGAGGTCGTTGCTTCCGATGCTCGAGAACATGCCTGTGATCATTTTCGATTCATGCACCGGCTTGCCCGAATCGCTCGAAGCGGTCGCATCGTTTGCCTGCGAGTTTGTGCCTGTGTTTGAATCGTCTTCTGCGCCGCCCATGCCCATCGTCATCATGCTGGTCATGTCGAAGCCCTGGTCTTGGATTTGCAGTGGGTATTCCGAAAGCGTGTTTTCTTCGACGTTGGCGATGTATTGGTTCACGCCGTTCGCGAGTGACAAAATGGCCGCGATGCCAATAATGCCGATGCTGCCCGCGAAGGCGGTCATGAGTGTGCGGCCTTTTTTCGTGAGCAGGTTCTTGAATGAAAGCGAAAGCGCTGTGAAAAATGACATGCTTGTTTGACGTGCGGCTTTGGCTTCGCGGCGTGGCTCATTGCTTGCGTTGGGGTCAAAGGGTCGCGTGTCGCTTTTGATAACGCCGTCGGCGAGGTTCACGATGCGTGTAGCATATTGTTCGGCCAGCTCGGGGTTATGCGTCACCATGATTACCAGGCGATCGCCGGCGATTTCGGTGAGCAAATCCATGATTTGCACGCTCGTTTTCGAGTCGAGGGCGCCGGTGGGTTCGTCGGCCAGGATAATTTCAGGCTCGTTGACCAGGGCGCGCGCAATGGCGACGCGCTGCATTTGGCCGCCAGAAAGTTGGCTTGGCTTTTTGTTGATATGCTCGCGAAGGCCTACCCGCTCGAGCGCCGCGCATGCTCGCTCGTGTCGCTCCGCACGAGACACGCCCGAAAGCGTGAGGGCCAATTCGACGTTTTCCAGAATGGTTTGATGGGGAATGAGGTTGTATGCCTGGAAGACGAAGCCGATGCGATTGTTTCGGTAAGTGTCCCAGTCTCGATCGCGGTATTGTTTGGTGGAGATGCCATCGATGAGCAAGTCGCCCGAATCGTAATGGTCGAGGCCTCCGATGATGTTGAGCATGGTCGTTTTTCCCGAACCCGAAGGGCCTAAAATGGCGACGAATTCGTTATCGCGAAATGCGAGCGACACATGGTCGAGCGCGACCTGCGTGAAGCTGGCCGTGGTGTATGACTTGCATACGTCTTTGAGTTGTAGCATGCAATGCCTTTCGAAAATGCGAAAATAATTGAGCTTCTAAAGCATTATGCCCCAATCGCCGCGGCTCGCCTTGCTTCGTTGCCCAGCCGCAAAAGAAAACGCCATGATTGAGCGGGGCGTGATCGATGAAGCTTCACTCTGGTCGCAATCGCTGTTATTTATGGCCAACATCTGTTTGCTTGGCAAAAGCGAGGCGTACCTTTCTCCCGCGTGCGCGAAAGACATGCTAGAATAACAAGGTTTTCAAATGCCTCCGTAGCTCAGGGGATAGAGCACCGCTCTCCTAAAGCGGGTGTCGACGGTTCGAATCCGCCCGGGGGCACCATTGATTTCGTTCGGCGTCGGCAACGGCGCCGTTTTGCGTATTGGTGGTTCGCGGCAAGGGGAATGCATGCTCGCCACTGGCGGCTATACGAATAGTAATGACATGCGATTCCTGCCGCGCATTCTTAGACATATTCGTATTCGCTCGATCATATCGAGCGCGTGTGCTTTTGTGGCCTAGGTTCAGGATTGGTGCCTCGGCTTCGCTTCGGTGAAGCGATTCTCGAAGTCGGAATAAAATCCGTCCCAATATGGATAAATAGGAATTACCTATTTATCGGCGTCTATTGACGTTCGGGGGGGGGTGCGTTACCATTCCGTGCGAATAAATGGCGCAGAACAAGGAAGAAGGCATCGCTGGCCATGCGTACGTCGAGTGAATGATGCTTCGATTCTCTGATTGTGTGTTCATGCACGCAGCGATAGGCGTTTTCTGCGCAAAATCCAATCGTATTCAACTTTATATGCAAAAGGCTCGCGATATGCGAGTCGTATCGCCCGCATTCGTTTTTGCGGGCTTTTTGCGTTGCTCTTAAGGGGGGCATATGTTTGAGAAGTTGAAAAAACCACGTTGTCTGGTAGCAATCGCCCTGGCGTGCATGCTTATGTCGTGGCAGTCGCTTACGCCGTTTACGCAAGCCATTGCGGCCAATATTGGTGAAGCCGCGACTCAGACGAGCGCCTCCGACGAGCAATCGACGCAGGATGGCCAAAACGCTTCTGCCACGCAGGCCGCACAAGCCGTTGAGGGCAATAGCGCGGTGGATGCCGCGAACAAGGATCTCGCAGCTGTCAGCGGCGACAACGTTGAAGACGCTCCTAGCAACATCGCCATGGTTGGCGAACCTGCTTCAAACACCTCGGACGCACAGCACGACGAAGCTAGCACTCCTTCAGTTCAAAGTGAAGAATATAACGGAAATAGCGATTACCGCGAGGTAATTTCGGGTATTAAGGTGAATGTTTATAAAGACGACGGATGCTCGGAAGAGCTCGCTTCGGATGACGTCATCGCCCCCGATGCGCATTTGTATGGCAAAGTGTTCATTGATTTCGCGACGAAAGAGATGCCGACACTCGCGCAGCCGAACATTAAGTACACCTTCCCGAATAATGTGAAGTTCGAAAACAACGGCCCCCAAACGCTTTATGACGGCGATAACCGGGTTGCGGGCAGCTGGTTCATTCAAGATGGTGTCGTTTATCTGCACTACAACGAGGATTGGCTGAGAAAAGAGCACTCTAGCGTGATCGCTCACGTCAGTTTCGAGTTCGTCATGAATGCCGACGATACGGGTGATGGCAAGAAGGTGACAGTTAATTTCCCCGGCGTTGCGACATCGGTGGTTATTAAAACCAAGGATGGCAGTGTTTCCAGCAATAAGTTCGGCGCCGATCCCAATAAAGAAGGGGAGATGCCGAAATTCGACGCATCCGACAACTCCTATACCTGGACGGTGAAGGTTTCCCCATCGGCGACTGCGACTAACTTAAAGATTGAGGATGTCATTGGATCGAACCTCGATTTTGTCACTGGCTCCTTCAGGCTGATTGATAAAAGTGGCAACCCGGTGCCGGGAAAATGCGATGCAACCATCAACGGGCAGAGCGCGACCATCGAGCTCGGCACGCTTTCCAAAGGTGATTACTACGTTCAATACAAAACCACGGTGAAGCAGTCGGCGCTCGATGCGCTCAAAGATGGTCAGGAGGTTTCCAACGTCGGCAATACGGCGAAGTGGATTTGGGGCAGCACGGGCGAGAACAACGGCACCTCTGGCCTGAAAGATCCTGAGAAAGTTAAGTATTCCATGGTGCAGAAATCCGTTGCGACGGATAGCACCAACGACAATATCATGTGGGCTGTCAAGCTGAACTCGGGCAGCCTCAAGGCCGATATGTCGAAGTACCAGTTCAGCGATATCTTGAGTGGTGACCAAAAATTCAAAGAAGGCACGAAGTACGTGGTGAACGACGCTTCTGGCAAGCAGGTGGCGTCGGGTGCTGTGGACCCGAATAGCTCGGAACTCAATTTCACGCTTCCCGACGGCTTGGGCAAACAAGAGCTCACTGTTAGCTATACCACCACAATGAGCAACGTCGATTCCATGAAGGCGGTCTCAAATACTTCGAAGGTGACCCCGCCGAACGACAAAGGCATGGCTGGCGAAGGCAGCGCGAGCTACCAGCCGACTGATGGGCGCACGTATGTGACCAAGCGCCTCGTCGATGCAAGCACCGCCGAAAACGACGGCAAGGCTTCTTGGGAATCGACCGTGAAATTCTCCTCCATGGATGCGGATACCGATCCGAGTACGGTCGTGTTTGTCGATAGCATCGAAAAAAAACCCAATTTCGAGCACATGAAGTTCAGCGATATCGCGGTTAAGACTGATGGCGGCACTGAGCTAACAAAGGACATCGATTATTTTGTTGATGGTGGGGAATACAGCAACATCACTATTCGATTCAAAAGCACTGATGAGGTTAAGAGCCTCATCGGCACGCACGATGTTGTTGTGTCGTATGTCACGACGTGCAGCGGCGCGAACGGTACCTACATCAACACCTCGTCGGTCAAGATCGGCAACGTTGACAAGGGGAGTGCGTCCGATTCCTTCGTGATTGATAAAGAAATTGCTCCCGCTGTGTCGAAAAAGTCGACTGGTGATGCCCAATGGAAGGCCGACTATACCTGGCCCGATGGTTCCAAGGGCGCCTGGATTGCTAATTGGGAAGTTCATGTGAACTGCGATGAACCGAATACCTGGACTCATAATGCCGCATCCGATCTTAAGGGCGACAATGTTGTGGTGAAAGACAAGCTTGACGAGGGAATGTCATATGTGAGCGGGTCTTCTCGCTATTGGAAGTACGGCTCTGAAGGCTACAAGACCGCTGGCGATTGGCCGGAACTTCACGCGGAGCCTTCTGATTCGAACGGCGCCGTGGTGTTCACCATCCCAACGCGGGACATGGTGAATGAGGCGGGCTCTTGGAAGGGCTACGTAAAGCTAACCTATCAGACCGCTATCAAGCAGTCCGCTGTCGATGCCGGTGTATCTAAAGATTTCTTCAATACCGCCGAGGCTCGTGCGGGCGAGACGCACTTCCCTGAAGGAACGGGTAAAGTTACCATCAACAACAAAGTACTTGACAAGCAGGCCGTTCGCGCGAGTGACAACTCGCATGTTAAGTACACCATCACGGTAAACCCGAACGCGCAGACGCTCGGCGCCTCCGGCTCGTTGACGTTGGTTGACACCATGAACGCAGGTGCGATTTTCACCAATGGTACCCTCAAAGTTACCGACAAGGATGGCAAAGAGGTTACCGACGGCGTTTCCTACACGCTGAAGAATCAGCCGAATTCCGACGGCAGCACCTCGACGGTGCTTACGCTTACGGTTCCAGACGCTCAAGCGCTCACGGTAACGTACGACGTTGCCCCCCAAGGCGCTCTTGGCACTGAAGTGCAAATTGAAAACAACGTGAGCATGCAAGGCTTTGCTTCGGCATCCGCGGAGCATAGTCAAAAGTGGGCGGTTCAGAAGTCCAACGCCGGCACCGATGCCACGAGCTACGGCATTACCGTCATCAAAACCGATGAGACGGGCAAGGAGCCCCTCGAGGGCGCCGAATTCACTCTTTACCAGATCGACCTTGATAAATCCACGAAAGATAACCTTGTGAGGTCGAAGGTTGCGATCGTCGGCGATAACCCGAAGACAACGGGCAAGAACGGCATTGCCAAGTTCGGCGACAAGGAACACCCGCTCGACGCTGCCACGCTTTATTGCTACGAGGAGACTAAGGCTCCCGCAGGTTATAAGATTTCCAATACCGCGCCGACCTACGTGATGTTTAGTGGTACGAGCGAACAGGTCAAGGCCGACTATGCTGCGGCGTTCGCGAAGGCGCAGTTGCTTGGCATTACGCCCAACAGTGGCACGACGTTCAGCGTTTTTGATGAGAAGGACACCGAACCGACTGGCTCTGTCGAGCTCAACGTGGTGAAGCGAGTTAACGGCGCTGACCCCGTCAACGACGAGCGTTTCGAGTTCTCTGTTGCGGGCGAGAATGATGCTTCTAAGGCGAAGATGCCCGAGCACGACTCGGCGGCAACGATTGGAGCGAATGCCGCTTCCTTCGGTGCAATCAACTTCACCAAGGAAGACATAGGGAAGACCTACACCTATGCCATTCACGAGACTTCATCTGCACCCGATGATGGCAACGTATGGACCATGGCGGGCGATGTGGTCGCGACGGTTAAGGTCGGAACGGCGACCGATGCGGCGCCGACGGTCATCCCCGTGGCGGTCGAATACAGCAACGCGAACGCCGATGGCACCGCCGCGCTGTTCAACAATACTTGGATTGCTCCCAATCCTGCGGCCGCGCAACTTAAGGTCCATAAGACCGTTGAGGCGCCAGCTGGCTCAAATGTGAGCGCCGATGAGCAGTTCACCTTCGAGCTTTACAAAGCCGATGCTCAAGGGAAGAAAACCGAAGAGAAAGTTGGTGGTGCTGTTTCCGTCAAAAACGGTGAGACCGCCAGTTTCGCCGACCTTTCGTTCGATACTGCGGGTACTTATAACTACGTTATTCACGAGACTGGCCATAACGGAAACGGCTGGACGCCTGCTGCCGATGTGAACGTTCAAGTCGTTGTGAAGAAGTCCGGCGACGGCAAATCGTTCGTCATAGACAGCATCACCTACGACGGCGAGAATACTGACTCGGCGAATTTCGTTGATATGTATAAGGCTGAAAAGACCAGCGTGTCTCTCGCTGCGAAGAAAACCCTTGAGGGGGCGGTACTTGCTGCCAATCAGTTTTCCTTCCAGCTGAAGGACGCGAACGGCAATATCCTGCAAACCAAGTCTAATGATACCGAGGGCAATGTGGCGTTTGACGCGATTGAATACACCGCCCCTGGCACCTATGAGTATGGAATTTGCGAGTCTAAAGGCGCAGAGCTCGGCGTTGTCTACGATGAGACCGAGCACGCCGCGAAGGTCGTTGTGACCGACGACGGCCAAGGTCAGCTTCACGCCGCCGTAAGTTACGATGGCGATGGGACCAACGCCCCTGCATTCAAGAACACCTACGCCAAGCCTGCGCCGACCTCCACGTCGTTTACCGCACAGGTGAAAAAGGTGCTCGATGGCGGCCGCGATCTCAAGGCTGATGAGTTCACGTTTGTTTTGAAGAAGGGCGATAAAGAAGTCTCGCGTACCACGAACGCCGCTGATGGCTCGGTGGTTTTCAAGGATGTTGCCATTAATTCCGTCTCTGATGGCGGCGAGTATACTATTTCCGAAGTCGAAGGCACCGATAGCTCAATTGAATACTCCAGCCAGGTCGTGAAGGTCAATGTTGACGTCGCCGAGAAAGACGGCAAACTTGTCGCGACCGTTACGTATGGCGACAGCAAGTCGACCGAAGCTCAAACCATCACCAATACCTTCAGGCCTGTCGCCACGGCGGCAACGGTAGAAGCGTCAAAGACGCTCTCTGGCCGTGCCCTCAAAGCGGGGGAGTTCACCTTCCAACTCAAGAGTGGGGACGAGGTGGTTGCCACTGCGACCAACGATGTCGATGGAAAGGTCGTTTTCCCAGATGACGCGCTTACTTACAACGTTGTCGGCGAACACGACTACGTTCTTTCCGAGATTGCGAAGGATGAAGCCGACGCTAAGGGCGTGACCTATGACACTAAACAGGTCAAGGTGCATGTTTCCGTGACGCAGGATTCGACCACGGGCGAGTTTTCCGCGAAAACCACCTACGATGGTTCCGAGACTGTTCCTGCCTTTGCGAATACGTACGCAGCCATTGGCTCCGCGACTTTAAACGTCGTGAAGACCGTAAACGGCCAGGTGCCTGGTGCCGATGCGAGATTCGATTTCAAGCTCGAGGCGAAGACGCCCGGCGCGCCGATGCCTGAGAAGAACATCGTGCAGACCGTGGGTGGCGAACCTGTCTCCTTCGGTGGCATCGAGTTCGGCCTGGCCGATGCCGGCAAGACTTACGAGTACGTCATCGCCGAGACCACGCCTGCGACCACTGGTTGGACGATGGCTCAGCCCGTTACCGCCAAGGTGACCGTTGGTGTCGACAACGGCGACGGCACGCTCGGGGCAAACTCGGTCGAATACTCCTGTGCCGCCGCCGATGACTCGGCAGCGCTGTTCGACAACAAATACGAGCAGGCTTCGGGAGTATTTCAGCTTGGCCCGGTGAAGACGGTCAACGGCGGCGCTCCCAAGGCTGGTGAGACGTTCGGTTTCAGCGCGACTGCAGAGGGTACAAACGCCTCCGACGCCCCGAAGCTCGAGAATGTGACCACCGACGCCGATGGCAAGGCGGTTTTTGCTGTGGTTGAGCTTTCCGACAAGGACGCCGGAGAGATTTATACCTATCGCATCCATGAAGAAGGTGATCTCGGCGAGGGCTGGGTGAAGGCGCCCGACGTGGTTGCTACCGTGAAAGTTTTGAAGCGCAATGCCGACAACAGGCTTGTGGCAACGGTCATCTACAAGCAGGATGCCGAAGGGGCCCAGCCCTACGAGGGAGCGGCTCGGTTCGACAACAAGTATGAGGAGCAGCCGCCGACGCCTGGTGACCCTCAGACGCCTGGGGACTCTCGCACCCCCGATGTGCCGCACGGTGGGTTCTTCGCCAAGACGAGCGACCCCACCCACATGCTCGCTCAGGGAATATTCGGTCTCGCTTCCGTTGTTGCTGCTGTTGCATGTGCCGTTTCTTTGCGCCGTCTGCGTAAGAGGAGCGAATAGCATAAGCCTTTCATGAAAAAAGGCGCGTCCCAAACGGGTCGCGCCTTTTCTTCGTCTGTTAATTAAGCTAGGTGGCAAGTTGCCACATGCGTGAGCTAGTGGTTTGCACTCCGAAGTCGTCGTGCTTGCTGCGTCGTTCTATTATTGGGTTGTTGCCTGACGATATTGGGTTACGGAATGCGAATCAGCTTCTTGTAGGTCTCGAGCCCCGCCATGAGCACTTCCTCGTCGAAATTGAAGGTGTCGGCATGCAATGGAATGCCCGTGCCAGTTCCCAACAGCAGGAACACACCAGGCAGGTGGCGCTGGTAGAACGCGAAGTCTTCCGCGATAAGCAGCGGCTTGGGAAGTTCGGCTACATCGATGTGGCGCGAGGCGAGCTCGAACAGTTCCGCGTTGTTCACTACGGGCGGGTAACCTTCGCTGAAGTCGACATCGACGGTGCAGCCCGCTTCCGCGGCACGACGTTCGGCAATCTCGCGCAACGCTGCTTTCGCTTCAGCGCCCATTTTCTCGCTGAAGGTGCGCAGTGTGCCTTCAATGTAGGTACGCGAAGAAATCACGTTACGCGCTTGCCCGCTTTCGAGCAGGCCGCATTTGAATGTGCAGGGTTCCTCCTGCGCACGCTTCGCCATGTAGTCGTACGCCTCGAGAATGAAGCGCATGCCTGCCTCCATGGAATCGGCGCCATCTTCGGCCTTGGCGATATGCGTAGCTTTGCCGAAGAACGTGAACGTGCTTTCGCTTGTGGCGGCAAGCAGCGCGCCGGGGCGGCTTGCGATTTGGCCTTTCGGCAAATCGGGCCACAAATGGAAGCCGAAAATGCGGTCGACGTGGTATTTCTCGAACACCCCCGATTCGCAGATGTACTGTGCGCCACCGGTGGTTTCCTCGGCGGGTTGGAATACGATGAGCACGCTGCGCTCAAGTTTATCGAGGTTCGCGGCAATATGGCGCGCCAATCCCAGCGCCATGGCCATGTGCCCGTCGTGGCCACATGCGTGCATTTGCCCGTCATGCGTGGAACAGAACGGCACTCCCGATTTTTCGGTCACGGGCAGCGCGTCCATATCGGTGCGAATGGCGGTTGCGCACTCGCTTCCGCGATCGAACCACGCGCATACCGTGGAAGCGCACGGCTCGAACACTTCACATGGCAGCTTGTCGATAATCGAATGCACGTACGCGATGGTTTTCGGCAAATCGAAGTCAACTTCGGGAATTTGGTGCAGGTCGCGGCGGTATTGCGTGAGGTCGGCCAGCGTGGGTTCGGCAAACACGCCGCTGCAAGGTTCGCATTCGTTCATAGTGCCTCTTCGTCTAAAAGTTCCTTGAATTCTCGCGCATTATAGCCTCCGCGCTTTGACTTTAGCGCACTAAAGTGATAGTTTCATTCGAACGATAGAGGCGCGGGTACGATGGGTCTTGGGGAAGTCGGCGGGCATTGATCCCAAAGCGAGGCAAACCCGCCGAATTCGCCTTGCCGGGCGCGGCGCGCGAATGGGTTTGCGGGAAACACTCGCAAGACTGTCTGCGAAATCGCAGGTGCGCTATCTTGCTGTGAAATGTTTTGCGCTGCCGCTGGCCGCGCATGCGACGCCAGTGAGGCCGTGCCTTGCTGGCGTTTTTTTTGTTATGCGGCTCGGAATGAAGCCCCTTTTCCTGCCGGGCCGCGCGCAGGTTTTGAGAAAGGCGACGCGCATGAACAAGCAACCCTTCGTTTCGAAGGCCCAGCTCGACGAAATCACCGAGCATTACCCCACGCCATTCCATCTCTATGACGAGGCGGGCATTCGTCGAAACATGGAGGCGGTGCGCGACGCGTTCGCGTGGAACCCAGGCTTCAAGGAATACTTTGCGGTAAAGGCCACGCCGAACCCGTTCCTTATCAATATCCTGCGCGATTACGGGTGCGGATGCGACTGTTCTTCGGCAACTGAGCTGCAACTTTGCGATGCTATGGGCATCTCGGGCCACGACATTATGTTCTCGTCGAATGAAACCCCCGCAGCCGACTACGAGGCGGCTGCGAAGCTGGGTGCTATTATCAACCTCGACGATATTTCGCACATCGACTTCCTCGAACAAACGATTGGCGGCATTCCGGAAACCATCAGCTGCCGTTATAACCCCGGTGGCCTTTTCGAAATCTCGAACGGCATTATGGACAACCCGGGCGATGCCAAGTACGGCATGACGACCGAGCAGCTGTTCGAGGCGTTCCGCACGCTCAAGGCCAAGGGCGCCAACCATTTCGGCATCCATGCCTTCCTGTGCAGCAATACGGTGACGAACGACTATTATCCCGAGCTCGCCGCCGTGCTGTTCAGGCTGGCTGTTCAGCTGCAGCAAGAGACGGGCGCGCACATTGAATTCATCAACCTGTCGGGCGGCGTGGGCATTCCTTATGAGCCCGGCCAAGAGCCGAACGATATTCAGGCGATTGGTGAAGGCGTTCGCCGCGTGTATGAGGAAATCCTTGTGCCTGCTGGCATGGGCGATGTAGCGATTTTCACGGAAATGGGCCGCTTCATGATGGGCCCATACGGTTGCTTGGTTACTACGGCCATCCACCACAAGCATATTTACAAGGAATATATCGGCGTCGATGCGTGTGCAGCGAACCTCATGCGTCCAGCGCTGTATGGCTCCTACCACCACATTACCGTGGCGGGCAAGGAAGACGCGCCGTGCGACCACATGTATGACGTGGTGGGAGGCCTGTGCGAGAACAACGACAAATTCGCGATTGACCGTGCGCTGCCCGAAATCGAGGATGGCGACGTGCTCGTGATTCATGATACGGGTGCGCATGGCCACTCCATGGGCTACAACTACAACGGCAAGCTGCGCAGCGCTGAGCTGCTGCTTCGTGAAGACGGCAGCGTGAAACTTATTCGCCGCGCCGAGACGCCAGCCGACTACTTCGCGACGCTGTATGGTTGCGACGAGCTGCTGCAGAACGCCCCGTACGATACAGAGAAGTTGAAACGGAAATAAGCGCTGTCTGACCATCGAAGGTCAGCGAGAGACCGCCCGGTGTTTCAAAGAGCCCCGCCGTGCGGCCAAGCGTACTTCGATGCGTGAGGGCAAGCGCATAAGGGGCTAGACGAAGCGCCCGGCGGCCTTGCGGCGTCGAGCACTTCGTCGTTTGTTGAAACAACGAAAGGAAAGAACATGGCAGACATGAAAGGCTTGAGCGGCTCCATCGTGGCGCTCGTCACGCCATTCGCTGAAGACGGCAGCGTCGACTTTGGGGCGCTTGGCCGCCTGGTCGACTTCCATTTGGAAAACGGAACCGATGCCCTGCTCACGTTGGGTACCACGGGCGAATCGTCGACCATGTCGCATGAGGAAGACGACGAGGTGTGCAAGTTCGTCGTCGATCGCGTGGCGGGACGCGTACCCGTTATCGCGGGCAGCGGCTCGAACAGTACGCAGACCATGCTCGAAAAGAGCCTGGGCTTCCAGAAGATGGGCGCCGATGGCCTGCTGCTTATCACGCCGTACTATAACAAGTCAAACGAGGAAGGCATCTACCGTCATTTCACCACGGTGCTCGATGCGGTTGATATTCCCTGTATCCTGTACAACGTGCCTGGTCGTACGGGGTGCTCTATTTCCGAGAAGAATGTCGCGCGCCTGGCGAAGCACCCCAACGCTTTCGGCATCAAAGAGGCTTCGGGCAATATTGGCTATGCGACGAAAATCGCGCGCTACCTGTCCGATGACTTCTGCATGTTCTCGGGCAACGACGATATCGTTTTGCCCATGATGGCGTTGGGCAGCCGCGGCGTTATTTCGGTTTGGGCGAATGTGCAGCCGAAAGAAGTGCACGACATGTGCCACGCGTGGCTCGCGGGCGATCATGCCGCCGCATTGAAAACCCAGCTTGCAGGCATCGAGCTGGTCGATTCGCTGTTCTGCGAAGTGAATCCCATTCCGGTGAAATACGCGCTGGAACTCATGGGCTTTGGCAAGGCGGTATATCGTCAGCCGCTGTGCGAGCCGAGCGACGCGGCGAAGGCGACGATTGCCGCTGCCATGAAGAATGCCGGCATTATCTAGCACAGCCGCCGCTTTCAGTTGATGAAGGGAAACGAACATGACCAAAGTACTTGTTATCGGCGATGGCCGCATGGGAACCATCATTCGCGAGCTTGTTGAAGCCGACGAATCGCTCGAGCTTACGGGCGTTATCGGCATCGACAACAAGGATGAGCTCGCCGACGTGACTCCTACGGCCGATGTCGCAATCGACTTCTCCCATAAGAGCATGCTCGACTTGGTTGAGGCTTACGTGAATCGCACGGGTGCAGCGCTTGTGAGCGGTACCACCGGTTACGACGAAGCTGAAATGGGTCGCATTCGTGCGCTCGGCGAGAAGGCGCCCGTCATCTATAGCGCGAATTACTCGCTTGGCGTGGCGGTATTGCGCCGTCTTGCCGCCGAGGCCGCAAAAGCGCTGCCCGGTTTCGATATCGAAATCGTCGAGACCCACCACAATCAGAAGGTCGACGCACCGAGCGGCACCGCGAAACTGCTGCTCTCGGCCGTGAATCCCGACGATGAGTGCGACGTAGTGTACGGCCGTGAAGGCATGTGCGGAAAACGCCCCGCTCGAGAAATTGGCGTGCATGCCCTGCGTGGCGGCACGGTCGCAGGCACCCACACGGTGCACTTCTTCGGCGAAGACGAGGAAGTCGCCCTTACGCACCGCGCCACGTCACGTCGCATTTTCGCGTCGGGCGCTGTGGCTGCGGCGAAAAAGCTGGTCGAACGTGAACCTGGGTTCTACGGCTTCGACGAGCTGATGTTTTAACGACGGCGGTGATGCCGAATGCCGCTCGGAGTCGCGCAAGACCACACCGGGCTACCGTTCGCTATCGCTCGCTATGCGCCCGCTTGACGGCGCTTAACTAAGAAACAAGAGCAAATTTGAGCGCCGACGGTCTCGCGCGACCCCAGGCGGCGTTCGGCATCGAATGGTGCCGAGAATCGAAAGGATCAACATGAACGCTGAAGAAATCATCAATTTCATCGCTACGTCTGAAAAGAAAACTCCGGTGAAGGTGTATGTACGCGAGAAGCCTGGCCAGAAGGTTAACTATAAGGCCAGCGCTACGAAGGGCGAAGTGAAGGTGTTTGGTGGCCGCAAGGGTAAGATTGTGTTCGGCGATTGGGCCGACATCAAGCCTGTGCTCGAAGCCAACGCCGACGCATTCGATTACTACGAAGTCGAGAATGATTGCCGCAATTCCGCTGTGCCCATGCTCGATATGAAGGAAATCAACGCTCGCATTGAGCCGGGTGCCATTATTCGTGACCAGGTTGAGATTGGCGATAATGCCGTCATCATGATGGGCGCGGTTATTAATATCGGCGCGGTTATCGGCGAAGGCTCCATGATCGATATGGGCGTGGTGTTGGGTGGCCGTGCCATTGTTGGCAAACATTGCCACATTGGCGCAGGCACGGTGCTTGCCGGCGTGGTTGAGCCTGCGAGCGCAACCCCCGTTATCGTCGAGGACAATGTCATGATTGGCGCGAACGCCGTGGTGCTCGAAGGTTGCCGCGTGGGCGAGGGCGCTGTTGTTGCCGCCGGTGCCGTTGTGGTGAACGACGTTCCCGCGGGCGCGGTTGTCGCTGGCGTTCCCGCGAAGGTCATTAAGATGAAGGATGCAAAAACCGAGGGCAAAACTGCTCTGGTCGACGCGCTTCGCACGCTTTAGCTTTTCGGTGCGGTGAAGGGCTCATCCCTTTGCCGCACGTACGCGCTTCAATGGCAAAACAACGGTAAAATCCATCATCATCTCTAAGTGTTGAGCCTTTTGAGCTGGGTAAACAATATATTCAACACATTTGGTCCATATCTTGAAACACTTACCATCCCCTTGATTCAACCATGGGGGATGGTTCTTTTTTCGGCAAAACTTCCCATAATGCAATGCGTCTGTTCGGGGTGCAGGAGGCGCCACGAACCATAAGCAAGGCCTGTGAGGGCCACATGGTTAAAGCGCAGCCAGAGGGGGCTGCACAATCCAAAGGGAGGATTACACCATGAGCATTGAGAATGGTATGAGCCGTCGTAACTTCTTGTCCGGCGCTGCTGTCGCGGGTGCCGCGATTGCTGGCATGGCTGGCTTGAGCGCTTGCTCGCCGGCTGCTTCCAGCTCCAAGAGCGATGCCAAAGCCGACACCAAGGCTGCCGCTACAGGTGAGGCCACGATGGGCTTCGACGGCACGGGCGCTATGCCTTGGCTTGGCGAGAAGCCTGAAATCGCCGATGCCGACGTTGAAGAGACCGTCGACGCCGACGTTGTCGTTGTGGGCCTGGGCGCCGCTGGCGTTCCCGCCACTCGCGCTGCCGCCGAGGCTGGTGCGAAGGTTGTTGCGCTCGAGTCTTCGCCGAAGCTCAACTCCGTTGCTTCCGACATGGCTATTTTCGGTGGCGAGACGCAGGCCAAGTGGGGCCGCGGCGACGGCTTCCTTGACAAGAAGATGGTCGTCAACATGCACATGGAAGAGTGCAGCCATCATGTGAACCAGTCCATCATTTCCACCTACTACGACAAGTCGGGCGAGGCCCTCGACTGGTTTGTGGCTGGTTCCAAGGATCTTTACATCGCTCCTGAAAGCTATGCCGAGATTCCCGAGGCAAGCCAGAAGAACTACATGTTCCCTTACATGTATCCCGTGCCTGAGACCTATGATTACACTAAGGAAGATTTGCCCTGCTACCCCACATCGGTCGGCTTCAGCAGCCTGGCGACCGTCATGCAGGACAACCTGCAGTGCGCCATCGACGCGGGCGCCGATGTGCGTTACGAGACCAAGGGCATCGAACTTATTCAGGACGCCGACGGCACCGTGACTGGCGTCTTCGCCCAGAAGACCGGCTCTGAGAAGTACATCAAGATCAACGCGAAGGCCGTTATTATCGCGACCGGCGACTACTTGGGTAACGAGGACATGATGAAGTTCTACGCTCCTCAGTGCGTTGAGAACGGCGTTCAGATTCTGTCCCTCGACATGGACTCCGCGGGCAACTACACCAACATCGGTGAGGGCCACAAGATGGGCGCATGGGCTGGTGCCCACATCGAGCAGTGGCACGCTCCTGTCATCCACCACATGGGTGGCGGCGCTGGCCCCGACGGCCGTGGCGTTATTGGCAACAACGGCTACCTGTGGCTGAACCTGCGCGGCAAGCGCTTCATGAACGAAGACATTCCTGGTCAGCAGCTTGAGAATCAGGTTGAGCTTCAGCCTGAGCGCAAAGCTTACCAGTTCTTCGACGCCAGCTGGCCCGAGCAGCTCAAGTACTTCCCGGCTGCCCACGGCGTTGCGTGCATCTATCGCGAAGAGGAGCTTCCTGAGTACACCGCCTCTGGCCTGCGCATCAATGTGCGTACCCAGAAGGATATCGACGACGCTGTCGCTGACGGCCGCTGCCTGAAGGCCGACACCATCGATGAGCTGCTTTCCAAAATCGAGGGCATCGATGTCGACGAGGCCAAGAAGTCCATCGAGCGTTACAACGAGCTGTGCAAGGCTGGCGAAGACACTGACTTCTTCAAGAGCTCTCAGCGCCTGTTCGCCCTGGAGAATGGCCCGTTCTATGCTGCTGAGTGCGGCTGCGCCCTTACCTTGGGCAACCTGGGCGGCTTCGATTCCGACGACGAGTGCCATGTGTACGACAACGATCGCAAGATCATCAAGGGTCTGTATGCTTGTGGCGCTCCGCAGGGCGGTCGTTTCGCGGTTCAGTACCCCATCTCGCTCAAGGGCCTTTCCTGCGGCATGTGCATGGTGTACGGCAAGATTGCTGGCGAAAACGCTGCTGCCGGCAAATAATGAGTTGGCGCTGACGTTTCGCAGCGCGGCAACACGATAACTCGTAAGGGCCGATTCCATCCCTCCACCTTCCCTTCAAAGAATCGGCCCCTTTTTAGAAAAGGCTCGAGCTTTGCGGCTCGAGCCTTTTGTTGTTTTAGGCGGGGCTGGTCCTCGCGAAACAATGTTTGAGAAGGGGAGGGCGGTTATGCCCGTTCGAATCGGTATCGCTGCTTGGCGTCGGGGTACTTATCGCGATCGACTTCGCCTGTGAACATGTCGAGCGGCCGCGCCCAGAGGCCGCGCTCGCCATAGAGCGCGCGGTAAATGACCAGGGACTCTTCGGTTTCCGAATGTTTTGCCACGCCAATGACCTCGTATTCGTTTCCTTTGAAGTGGCGATATACGCCTGGTGTGATTTCGCGTTCCATGCTTGGTCGCCTTCCTTTTAAACGAAAACAGGCCAGGCAAATTGCCTGGCCTGTGACATATCTGGCGGAGGAAGTAGGATTTGAACCCACGGTACCTTGCGGCACAACAGTTTTCAAGACTGCCGCCTTCAACCACTCGGCCATTCCTCCAAAGCCCTGAAAGCATACCACAAAGCGTGGTGTCTTCAAGGAAATGCGTCGACGTTCGCCGAAATTGCGTGCGTGCATCACGATTTCGGGTTCATCTTGTATGTTTGTCCCTGTCGCGGGTTTCCTGCATCGCCTCGGCAGCGGGTTATCTCGAGGGTTCTACTGCAACCACGAATTAGCGCTCGGGCCTGCGATGCAACGATTCTCGGTGCATGCTGTCGCGTTTGCGGCGGTGCTTATGCCGTTGCGGCGGCCTGCGTCAGCTCCGATTCGTTTTGCTCCAGGTATTTGCTCATGGAATAGTGCGCGATGTCGCTTCGGTTGATGACGCCTACGAGCTGGCCCTCGTCAGTCACGGGAACCTTCTTCAGGTGATTCTCGCCCAACACGCGGCACGCCTCGCGAATGTCGGTGTGCACGTCAATCGAAATCACGCCATGCGTTGCGATATCGTACGCACGCATTTTCATGACCTTCGCGGCTTTCACGGCGAAGTCGTCGCTGCTCGATTCAGTGAGCATAATGAGCGCCACAGGGTCGGTATAGGTGCTGTGGCGCTTCGAGAGGAAGCGAGCCACGTCGCCGTCCGAGACGAATGCGATGGGCTTGCCGTCGCCATCCACGATGGGTGCCGCCGAAATATGATGGTCGACGAGCAGCTTCACGGCATCGAAAACCGTTGCACTCTCGGGCAGGGTGAACACATCGCGTTTCATGATGCTTTCGAGCACAGAACGCTTGACGTTGTCGGGGTCGGCCTCGGCCGCATCGCTCGGCTTGTCTTTCACGAAAATCACGGTAAGCACGAAACCAATAAGGCACATTACCGTGGCTCCTGCAAACGCCATATTCACGCCGAAAATGCCTGCGTGCACGGGGTCTGTCGCGCCTGCGCTCATATTCGTAGCAATAGAGGAAATGGAAACGAGCAAGGCAGTTCCGAACGAGCCCGCCACCTGGCGCAGGGTATTGTTCACCGACGTACCATGGTTCATGAGGCTGTTGTCGAGCGCATTCATGGCCCATGTGGTGATAGGCATGTTCACGAGCGAAAGCGAGAACATGCGCACCGTGTACAGAATGGTGAGGTAGATAAGCCCCGTCGAGTCACCCAGGAATGCGAACGCGAGCGTCGAGAGGGTGAGCGCGCTTGTGCCAATGAGGCTCAGCACGCGCGGGCCGTGCTTGTCGAAAAGGCGTCCGGCAATGGGGCCCATCGCGCCCATCACGATAGCGCCCGGCAGAATAACCAAGCCCGAAACGGTCGCTGAATAACCTAGGTAGCTTTGCAGATAAATCGGCATCAGAATGCCTGCTGCCAAAAGTGCGCCCTGAACGAGCATGCCAATAATGGTGCCCACCAGGAATTTCCTGTTCGCGAGCACACGCACCTCGAGCATAGGACGATCCATCTTCAGCTGGCGGCGGAAGAACAGCGCCACCACAATGGCGCCAACGAGCGTGATTGCCGCGTCGGCGATGTTGAGCCCGTTTGAACCGATGGTCGAAAAGCCATACAGAATGCCGCCGAAACCGATGGTCGAAAGCGCGACCGAAGGCTTGTCGAGCGGCAGGTTCTTCGACTCATTCTTCGGTGTGCTTTTCAGCGCGAACCAGGCGCAGATAATACCCGCCGCCGAAAGCGCCACCACAATCCAGAACAGCACGTGCCAGTTGTAGACGTCGATCACGAAACCGGCCGCCGAAGGGCCAATGGCGGGCGCGAATGCGATGACGATGCCGAACAGGCCCATGGCCGATCCGCGACGTTCGGGCGGGAAGGTGAGCATGAGCACCGTCATGACCATGGGCATCAAAATACCCGCGCCGGCCGCCTGCAGCAAACGGCCAGCGAGCAGCACGGGGAAATTGGGGCCCCATCCCGAAAGCGCCGAACCGGCGGTGAAAATAAGCATCGACACCGTGAATAGGTTGCGTGTGGAATAGCGGTCGATCAGGTAAGCAGTAATGGGAATCATGATGGCGTTGACCAGGGTGAAGCCCGTGGTGAGCCATTGCGCCGTTGCCGCATCGACGTTCATTTCCGTCATGATGGAAGGCAAGGCGGGTGTGACCAGGGTTTGGTTCAGCACGGTCACGAATGTGCCGAAAATCATGACGACAAGCATAATTATTTGGTGTCGAGCTAATTTCAAATCAAAGGCTCCCTTCCGCGGCGTGTGCCGCAATGTTTTCGGGCCGGATATAGCACCCCGGCGAAGCGATTTGGGCCAAGTGCGCACGAAGTTAGAGGCGCAGTCGCCTTCAACACGCATGTTGTTCCAAAGAAAATGCCTCCAGGTGGGAGGCGTGACCTTTTCATTATAGGAGCGCCCCGAAACCGGCTCACTTGTCGTGCTCGATTATGCGGAAAGGCGGCACCGCAGATTCACGCTACGTTCACAGCTTGGTGGCTGATTCGCGAAAAGCCCCGCAGCGCGCGGGCATGCTCTACAATGCACACTGCATATATATGAAGGAAGGAGCTTGCATGGCATGGAGCTATGAGGGCATGTCGCTTGCCGAGGCGTGGCGGTCGGCCGACGATGTTGCCGAAGATGACGAACGCTTCATGCGCACAGCCCTTGAACAGGCAAAACGCGCGGCACTTGAAGGCGAGGTGCCTATAGGTGCCGTGGTGGTGTGCCAGGGTGAGGTTATCGCCGAGGCGCGCAACCACCGCGAGGCCGACGCCGATCCCTCGGCGCATGCGGAGTTTTCCGCCATCATGCAGGCGTCGCGCGAACTTGAGCGCTGGCGTCTTCCCGACTGCACGGTATACGTCACGCTTGAACCGTGCATCATGTGCGCGGGCCTTATGCATCAAGCACGCATCGGGCGATGCGTGTACGGCGCGCCCGACGCGAAGGCGGGCGCATTGGGCTCACTGTATTCGATACACGCCGATGCGCGGCTCAACCATACATTTGAAGTTCAGTCGGGCGTGCTTGCGAGCGAGTGTGCTGACGTGCTTTTGGAATTCTTCGAAGTGCGTCGCGGCGAGAAATAGGAAGGCAATGACATGAAACAGACTCTCACGGTGTTTTCCCCCGCGAAGGTGAATTTGCAGCTCGAAATTGGCGAGCGCCGCACCGATGGCTTCCATCAGGCGAAATCGATCATGCAGGCGTTGACGCTGCACGATATGGTCACGGTTGTTCTTGATGATGGCGTGGATGCGTATCTGAACCCTAATGGCTTCAGCGATTTCGCAATTGACGTGACGTGCACGACGTTTGAGGGCATTCCCGAATTGGACGTGGCTCCTGAAAGCAATATCGCCTACAAGGCCGCGGCGGCGCTCGCCGAAAAGCTCGGTCACGAACAGGGGCATATCTCCATCCATATCGAAAAGCATATTCCGTTCGAGGCCGGCCTTGGCGGCGGCTCGTCGAACGCGGCGGCCGTTATCGCCGGACTGTGCCGCGCGTGGGGCGAAGACGCCGCGAGCGAGGCCGCGCTTGACGTGGCGCGCGCGTTGGGCGCCGACGTGCCGTTTTTCCTTCATGGTGGCTGCGTGCAGCTGGGGGAGAAAGGCGATGTGCTCGAGCGCACGTTCGAGCCTGCGCGTGGCACGGTGGTTCTCGTGAAGATTGACGAAGGCGTGTCTACGAAAGCCGCATACGCCGCATTTGACGAGCTGGCGGCCGTACAGCATGCCGAATCGACCGACGCAATTGAGTCGGCCGCCGAATTGCCGTTGTTCAATAATCTGGCGGCGGCGTCCGAGCAGGTGCTCCCCGCGCTTGCCGAGACGCGCGAGTGGCTTGCGTCCCAACCAGGCGTTGCGCGTGATGCGGCGGGCGAGGCCGAGGTGCTTTTGTGCGGAAGCGGTTCTGCGACGTTCGCGATTGTGGAAGACGGGGATTCGATTCGCAAGGCGGCCGATATCGTCGCGGCGGCAAAATTGAAGGGCATGTGGGCGCGCAGCTGCTCGTTTGCCTCTATTGGCGTGCGCGTGCTCGATGGGCAAGGCGCCGGTTCGAACCTCGGTGCTCCGCGCAAGATCTGGTAATCATGGCGCGTGAGGCGTGGCCCAACTCGTTTGGGGCTGTGTGGTATATGGGAAGCGCCGAGAGAATTGTCGGCCTCGTTTAGGGTTCCGGGCCCTGGGGCTTGGGCTTTGGGACCCGGGGTTTGGGACTCGGGGTTTGGCGTCGCCTTTGCGGGGCGGTTACTTGCGGGCGCGCCAACGCAACGCTTGGGTGAACGTTGATCGCGTAAGCGCTGCGCGAGCGCTCGGTTTCGTATAATGATGACACACGGCGCGCAGGGCGCTGAAACTTCCGTCTGAAAGGCGAAATCATGGTACTTGGAATTATTCTCGCGATTATCGTCGTGCTCGTTATTGCGGCGATCATGCTGTACAACAACCTCGTGAAAATGCGCAATATGGTCGACAACGCCTGGGCGCAAATCGACGTGCAGTTGCAGCGACGTTGCGACCTTATTCCCAATCTGGTCGAAACGGTGAAAGGCTACGCCGCGCATGAGTCGGGCACGCTTGAGAAGGTCATCGCTGCGCGTTCGGCCGTCACCAACGCAACGACTCCCGAGGCGAAAATGGAAGCCGATAATGCTCTGAGCGGTACGCTGAAGTCGCTGTTCGCGGTTTCTGAGGCTTATCCTGAGCTGAAGGCGAATGCGAACTTCCAGCAACTCCAGTCTCAGCTGGCCGATACAGAAGACAAGATTAGTTACATGCGTCAGAGCTTCAACGATACGGTCATGAAGTACAACACGGCCATCCAGACGTTCCCTGCCGTGCTGTTCGCTGGCATGTTCGGCTTCAAGGAGCGTTCGAGCTTCGACGCCCAGGCTGGTACGGAGGTTGCTCCGAAGGTAACCTTCTAAGTCGCCGTTGCATAATTAAACAGATAAGCGTCCGTTTCTGCGGGCGCTTTCTTCATGCCCAAACTCGCTCAAACCTGTTAAATGCTCGCAGCGTTTAACAGGTTTTGCAATTCTCGCTTCGCGCCTCGCGGTTCCAATAGGCCTACTATGCCTAAGCCGTTGACTGACGCTTCAAACCTGTTAAACGCTACGAGCATTTAACAGGTAACGGAAGCAGGTAACGGGTAGGGCGGTGCTTGCTTCGCGTGCGCGCCGGGACGTGCTTAGCGATCCATTCGCACCAAGGAAAGCGAGTGCCGCGCTGGCGAGCGAAGGTGGCTTGAAAGAGGAGCGAAGCGTACTTTGGTACGCGAGCGACGATTGAAAGTCAGCTTGGCCGCCCGCGCGGCACGCAGCGTCAGGACGGCTCAAATGAAAAAAGCCCGTTCGTCAGAACGGGCTTACAAAAACAAAACAGGCACGGTTTCCCGTGCCTGCAGCATGTAACCTGGCGGAGGAGGGGGGATTCAGAATCGCGCTGCGCGCGCTCCACCTCGTCGGCTAAAGCCTCCTCGCGATTCGCTGAAAACAGCCCACCGGGCTGTTTTCCTGGCGCGAATCGACCTCATCGGTTCGAATCCCCTTGTTGTTGTCATAAAACAAAACAGGCACGGTTTCCCGTGCCTGTAGCTTATAACCTGGCGGAGGAGGGGGGATTCGAACCCCCGTGACCCGGGTTGCGGGCCAAACGGTTTTCGAGACCGCCGCATTCAACCACTCTGCCACCCCTCCGAGGGTGCGACCAAGAAGGTCGTATGAAAAAGCGCCGTGCGAAACGGCGCTTAGGTTATCTGGCGGAGAGATGGGGATTCGAACCCCAGATACGCTTTTGGCGCATACACGATTTCCAATCGTGCTCCTTCGGCCAGCTCGGACATCTCTCCATTGCGTCGATTGCTATGCGTATTGCGCGTAGCGAAAAAGCAGTATACCAAAAAAGCCAAAAAGGTAAACAGGTTTTTAAAAATAATTATTCGTCGACTTCTTCGTCTTCGATAATTGCGGGAACTTCCTCGTCTCCGGCCAGGAAGTTCGGCGCTTCGGCGAGATACACGACCTCTTCGTCAAACGTAAGAACGTCGTCGCCCTCTTCGTACATCAGGCACACGGCAACGCCTTTGCCGCCGTCAGCCGTGCCGCCTTCGGCGATGATCGCGTCTTTGCGACCGGCATCGGTGTCGATGTAGCCGTCGTAGCACAGCACGTATGCGCGGGCGCCCGTAGCGGCCTCAACGGTTTTACGCGCCGACTCAAAGCATTCCTCGGTCGTGCCAGTGTGGGTATCTTCGGTCACGGTTTCGCCGTTGAGCAGTGCCGTGAACGGCACGACTTCAGAACCCGCCTCCATGCGGTCCTGTGCTTCTTCGATTGCCTGCAGCAGCAGAATCTCGAGGGTTTCGTCGATCTGGGGAACGCCGAGCTCGTCGCTCTCAACGTTGCGGTCAGCCATGGTTTGCTCCTCTCTGTCGCTCGCGAGCGAGCGTGTTGGGAATCTCAATGCGCCTTTGGCGTTTTGCAAATCGTGCCGAATCATAGCAAAACGCGCCTGTCGAGCTGCGATATTGCAACGTTTCGGTTGAAAACACACGTTGCATGACATGTATGACGCGTATTCGTTGGATCATAAGGCGTTTTTTGCGAGGAAATAGAAGTGAGGTGCGAAGGAGAACGCGTGGAAACCTCGTTTGATTCGGCACAATCTGGCAACTTTTCCAAAGGAAAACGTCACGAATCGGGCAAGGTCTCGGCAAGATTCGTGCGCTAATCTGCTTAATACGTGCATGCTTCGTAGGGAATTGTGGCGCACGCGTGGAGTTGAGGCAAAGGCGCAAAACAACAATTGCCCCGATTGGATTTGGCTGTTATCATGGCCAAGTTTCCTGTCCCGGGCAGCGCCTTCATATGCCCCGGGACCGTTAAGTCCAGAGGAGGTGACACAATGAAGGCTTATGAATTGCTGTTCTTCGTCGCGCCCACCATCAGCGACGAAACCCGTCTCGCCGTTATGAAGCGTATCGAGGCTACCATCGCCGAGGGCGAAGGCAAGATCGACAACGTTGAGGATTGGGGCAAGCGCAAGCTCGCCTACGAGATCAACGGCCTGACCGAGGGCGACTACACCCTCATCGATTTCCACGCAGACCCCGCCAACATCGCGGAGCTCGATCGCGTGCTGCGCATCACCGACGCGGTGGTCCGCCACAAGATCGTTGTTCGCACCGACCGCGAGTAATCTCGGTCAACCAGTAGGCAGGGAGCAGCTGCTCTCAAACTTCAAGAATTGAGGATTTTGTCATGAGCATCAACAAAGTGGTTATCACGGGCAATCTTACGCGCGATCCCGAGCTTCGCGAAACCCCGAGCGGTTTCCAGGTCCTTTCGTTCGGCGTGGCTGTCAATGACCGTCGCCGCAACCCTCAGACCCAGCAGTGGGAAGATTACGCGAACTTCGTAGATTGCACGATGTTCGGCAACCGCGCCGCAAGCGTGTCTCGCTTCTTGAGCAAGGGCAGCAAGGTCGCTATCGAGGGTAAATTGCGCTGGTCCCAGTGGCAGGCGCAAGATGGCAGCAAGCGCAGCAAGCTTGAAGTCGTTGTCGACGAGCTCGAATTCATGACGAGCCGCGACGGCGGACAGGCTGCTCCGCGCATGCAGGCCGCGCCCGCTCAATCGTATGCTCCGGCACCCGCTGCCGCGCCTGCGATCGATACGTCCGTTTACGACGACGACATTCCGTTCTAGTCTGCTCCCGTCAATCAATTATTGACACAGTTCTGAAAGAGGAAATCAATGGCTGAATACACCAAGCAGCCTCGCCGTAAGTACTGCCAGTTCTGCAAGGACGACGCTCAGTACATCGACTACAAAGATACGGCTATGCTGCGCAAATACGTTACCGACCGAGGCAAAATCAAGCCCCGTCGCGTGACTGGCGCCTGCATGCAGCACCAGCGCGACATCGCTTGCGCGATCAAGAACGCTCGCGAGATGGCTCTCATGCCCTACACGGTTCCGGCCGTGAGCGGCCGCGGCGACCGCCGCAATCGCTAGGAGGCACCAATGAAGGTTATCCTGCTTACCGAGGTCCAGGGCAAGGGCGGCGAAGGCGACGTCGTCGAAGTTGCTCGTGGCTTCTTCAATAACTATCTCGGCCCTCAGAAGAAGGCCGTGCTGGCTACCGCCGGCAATCTCAAGCAGCTCGAGCAGCGCCGTGGCAACATTGCCAAGCGCGAGGAGAAGCGTATCGCCGACGCTGAGGCTCTGAAGGCTTCGCTCGAGGGCAAGAAGATTTTCGTCGACGCCAAGGTCGGCGAAGAGGGTGTGCTGTTCGGTTCCGTCACCACTTCCATGATCGCTGATGCGGTTCTGGCTGAGACTGGCGTCGAAATCGACCGCAAGCGTCTCGATGTCCGTAAGGCCATCAAGACCGCTGGTGAGCACACCGTTGCTCTCAACATCTATCGCGACATTCATGTTGACCTTCAGCTGATGGTCGGCGTGAAGGCCGTCGAAGAGGTTGAAGAGGCCGTTGTCGAGGCTGAGGCTGTTGAAACCGAGGCCACCGAAGAGGCCGCCGAGTAGTTTTCGTTTCGCGAAACTCAATGGCTATTGAAAAGGGAGCGTTCGCGCTCCCTTTTTTCTTGGGTTGAAAAGCGCCTTTTCCGACCCATTAAAAGGACGTCCTCTTAATCTCTGTATGTTTTGATGAGTTGAAGCGACATCTTTTCTTGGGTTGGCCGCGATTGCCTTGCGGCTTCTATAATATGGGCGAGATAGACGAAAGGGCGAAATCATGCCAGACAGGAACAATCGTAACCAAATTGATCGCGGCGATCAGGCGCCTCAGCTGCAAAGCACGACAGGCCGCCCGCTGCCGAACAATATTGAAGCCGAGAAATCGGTTCTCGCTGCATGTATGCTCAACCCCGATGCTGTTGACGAGATTGCGACCAAGCTCGTGCCCGAGAATTTCTTCCGCCCTGCTCATCAGCTTATCTATGCGGGCATCCTTGAGCTCAACACGCGCCATATTCCTATCGATCAAATTTCGCTCGCCGATCGCTTGGCTGCCGAAGGCCAGCTCGAGGCTGTGGGCGGGCGTCCCTACTTGGTCGAACTTGCCAACAATACGCTTGCTCTTACCAATTGGAAGAACCATACCGAAATCGTGAAACGCAACAGCGTGCTGCGTGATTTGGTGTATGCGTCAACCAATATCAACGCGTTGGCGTACGACGCGCCCGACGATACCAACGAAGTTATCGAGGACGCGGAGAAGATGCTGTTCGAGGTTACGCAGAAGCGCGTTTCCTCTTCGTTCCAAAACATTACCGACTTGCTCACGCAGGCTTTCGACGAAATCGACGAGCTCGTGAACAACAAGAACCAAATGGCGGGCACGCCGACCGGCTTTACCGACGTCGACAAGCTATTCTGGGGCTTGCGCGGCGGCGACCTGCTTATTTTGGCCGCGCGACCTGGTGTTGGTAAAACATCGTTTGCTTTGAACGTCGCTACGAACGCCGCGAAAGCCGGTGCCGCGGTTGCCTTGTTCAGCTTGGAGATGGGCGCCAATCAGCTCGTGCAGCGTATTTTGTGCGCTGAGGCGCGCGTGAACCTGGGCCAGTTGCGTGCGGGCAATTTGCAGGAAGGCGACTGGAATGCCATCATGAACGCTGCGGCTACTCTTTCGGGACTCGAACTGTATATCGACGACACCCCGGGCCTCTCGTTGCTTGAAATGCGCGCGAAGGCCCGTCGCCAGCTGCGCGACAAGAAAAAAGGGCTCATTATCGTCGACTACCTGCAGCTCATGCAGCCGCCGTCGAATCGCCGCGATGGCAACCGCGCCGTCGAGGTCGCTGAAATCTCTCGTGGCCTGAAGGTGCTCGCGAAGGAAATGGACATGCCGCTGCTCGCGCTTTCCCAGCTTTCCCGTGCCGTTGAGATGCGTGGCAGCAAACGCCCCATGCTTTCCGACCTTCGTGAATCAGGCTCCATCGAACAGGACGCTGACATCGTTATGTTCATCGACCGCTCTATGGATGAAATGGAGGCCGAGACCGACGGCCGCCCCGATTGGGGAACCGCCGAACTTATCGTTGCCAAGCACCGTAACGGCGCCACCCGCGATATCACCCTGTCGTTCAACCCCGAATACACTAAGTTCGGCAACTATATCGACGCATCCCAAATATAGGGTTACGCCGTTCTACGAACGGCGTAACGACTCGACGCTGCGCAGGCTTCTGGCGGCACGCTTCGGGCTAATGCCGCGACTCGCGTACCGAAGTACGCTTCGCCACGGCAACGCCCGAATCGCACTCGCCGGAAGCCTTGCTCGCTGACTTTTGGTGCGAATGCAGCTTTTGGCTGAAAAGGCTCTTTTCTGTTCGGAATAGTTGCCCAGCGTGTTTTCGCCGAGCTTGTTTGAACTCCGCGGCATTTCTTTGTTTGTTGGGCTAAACTCGGCGTATGACCAACCGTATTACATTCATTCATTCGGGCGACATCCATTTGGGTGCGCCTTTTCGCGGCTTGCGTGATCTTTCTCCGAAATGGGCTGACCGGCTTACGCGCGCGATTCCTGAGGCGTACGACCGCGTGGTTGATGCGGCGATCGAGCGCGGGGTCGATTTCGTGCTGTTTTCGGGCGACGAATTCGATACCGACAAACCAAGCTACGCCCATCACCGCCATTTCTTGCAGGGGCTCGAGCGCTTACGCGATGCGCAGATCCCCGTATATCTCATCGCGGGCAACCACGATCCTTATGCAACGTGGGCGGGTTTGCGCGACCAGCTTCCTGAAAACGTGCATATGTTTGGTTCCGATGGGCCGGGCTATGTCGTCTATGAGCGCGATGGCGAGCCTGTTGCGATCATTGCCGCGCGCGGCTTTTCGAATCAGGCGTCCGAAAGCGATATCGCCGAGGGCATGACGCGCGCGGCAGCTGAAGCGGCGTGCGGCGTGCAAGTGCCGTTTGTCGTCGGCATGTTGCACACGGGGTTGTGGATGGATCCATATAAGGCCCCTACCAGCGAAGATGCCCTGTATGCGTCGGGCATGGACTATTGGGCGCTTGGGCACATTCATAAGAACTTCCGCTTCCCTAAAAACGCCGCCGAGACCAAAATCGCTTTCTGCGGCTGCGCGCAGGGCCGCGATATTAAAGAAACTGGCGACCGCGGTTGCTATGCGGTGACGCTCGAGGAAGGCGTGCCCAACCAGCTTGAATTCATCGCGTGCGAATCGGTTGAGTGGGAGCAGTTGCGCGTCGACGTGTCGGCCTGTGCGGGCGCGGAAGATGTGCTTGGCGCATGCGTTCGGGCTATGTTCGATGCGAATTCCCAGGTGATATGCGAGGAAATGATTGCACGGGTTACGCTTGTGGGAGCAACGCCCCTGCATGGGATGCTTGCGACCCCGGGATATATCGACGAAATGCGCGACGAGCTCAATGAACGCTATCCGTCGTTTTTCTGTGACGCGCTTATCGACGAGACGACTTCTCCCCTCGATAGGGATGCGATGCGCGCCGCGGGCCTTTTCGAGGCTTCACTTCTGCGCGAATCGGCGAAGCTTGCCTCCAACAAGCAGGAAACCATCGAATACTTGCAGCGCGAATTTGCTGCGCGCGGTCTCGCATTGCCGGCGGATATCGACCGGGCGCTTGAAGGCGCGTGCGCGCGCGCCGAAGATATGGCCCTTGAGCTTTTAGAGGGGCGTGAGCAGCTATGACGGCGAAGCATGCGGCTCAACATTCGAAGAAGAAAGCGCCCGCGCAGCCGAGCATTGATACGTCGCGCGGCTTGATGCAATCGGAAAGCGCTTGCGTGCCTGCGAATTCTCAAGTGGAAAGCCATGCGGGCATATACCTTCAGCGAGCGCATATGACGGCGTTCGGGCGCTTTATCGACCGGACGCTCGGGCCCTTCAAGCCGGGCCTCAATGTTGTGTATGGTCCTAACGAGGCAGGCAAAACAACCGCTCGAGCATTCGTGGGCGGCGTGCTGTTCGGCTGGCCCGAAGCACGTGGTTCGCGCAATGCGTACAAGCCTCGCGCAGCCTCGCGCGAAGGTTCGCTTCTGTTCTGCGACGCGGCAACGGGCGAGGTGGGCCGCGTTTCGCGCGCCCGCAATGCGGAAGGCCTTATCGGCGACGATGCGTGGCTTGCGGCGGTGTGCGGCGATATCGACCGCGAAACGTTCCAAACGCTCTTCTCGCTTGATGCCGATGAGCTTCGCTCCCTCGAGGCGGCGCCCGACATTTCGGCGAAATTGCTCACAGCTGGCTCAGGGACTAAAGAAAGTCCTGCTCATGTGGCTTCCGCCTTGGATGCGCGCATCGCGGCGCTTATGAGCCGCGCAGCTTCCGAGACCGAATCGTTTCCTAATTTGAAGCGCGAGCTCGAAGGCGTGAAGGAGCGCTTGCTGGAAACGCGCGCCCAAGCCGACGAGCTGAAAGCGGAAGACATCGAGTTGCGCGCGTTGCTCGACGACCGCGAGCGGTTGCAACGTGAACTCTCGACGCTCGATTCCAAAATCGAAGCGATGGCGGCGTGCAAAGGCGAGCTTTCGCGTATCGATTCGACGCGCCACCGCCTGCGTGAAGAAATGGCCAGCGCGCAGTCTGAATTGCGCGCATGCGAGGCCGACGCACGGGCCGAGCTCGCCGCTTATGCTGCCACTCCGCACGTTTCGGCGGAGGACGAGGCTCGCCTGCGCGCTTCGCTCGAATTGCTGTCCGAGCAGGAAGACGCTGCGGCGCAGCGCTTGTCGTCGGCGCGCGAGGCGTATGAACAAGCGCGCGGTTTTTGGGAGGCCCGTCGCGATGCGGCGACGCAAGCTGAAAAGGCGCCTGAGGCTCGCGCTTCGCGCACGGCGCCCATCGCGGCGTTTCGCGCGGCCGGATTGCTTGCCGTGGCGGCGTTTGCTCTGGCTCTTGCCGTGCCTGATGCCCTGCCCGTGGCGATTTTCGCCATGGTTGCGAGCGTATGCTGCGTAGGTGTGGGCGCTCTGCTTATCGCTAAGGCGAAACCAACGCCGCCTTCTTCAAATGTCGATGTCGATTCGGCCCGTGCTACCATGGTCGCGCACAAATCGACGTATGACTCGCGTGAGGGCGAGGTCATGGTCGTGGCCGATCAGGTGCGCGCGTCGCTCGCGCAGCTCGGATTTTCCTCTCATGTCGTTACGGCCCGCGCGGCGTTGCGTGAGCTTGGCGTCATGCATGATGCTCGCGAAGCCCAGCTTCGTGCCGACCGGGCGCGTCGCCAAGCACAAGCAGGGATCGACAATGCAGGCGAAGAACTCGCAAGGTGCGAAGCGTATCGCTGCGAGTGCCTTAAATCCGTCGGCCTTGCCGGCGATTCGTCGTTCGACGATGTTGAGGCGGCGGCGTTTGAGCTTGCGCAAAAGCGTGCCAACCTTGACGAGCGACTTGAAGGCATGATTTCGCGCGTGGGCCAGCTGCGGCAAATTCTTTCCGATGGAGAGCGCGCTTCCGAGCTCGACCTGTTGAAAACCCAACGGGCCCAAATTATCACGCGCCAAACCGACTCGGCACATGAGCTCGTGAGGCTTCTGCTTGCCAAGCGCATGGTGTCAGGCGCTATCGAGGCATGGGGAACCGAAAGCCAGCCCAAGGTGTATGAGCGGGCGTCGCATCTCATGGAGCTCATGACCGCTGGAGCCTGGGCGGGCGTCGCGTCGAGCGGGTCCGATGTGTGCGCCATCGATTCGTTCGGCGCTCAATTTCCGCCGCGGTTGCTCTCGCTTGGCACATGCCAGCAGCTCTATTTGGCGCTGCGCATCGCGCTGCTCGAGTGCGCGCCCGAGGTTGGCACCGCCGTTCCCGTGCTTGCCGACGACATTCTGGTGAATTTCGATGACGACCGGCGCGCAGGTGCGGCCCGCGCTTTGGCCGAGCTCGCTCAAAGCCGACAAGTCATCGTTTTTACCTGTCATAAGGAGGTCGTGAGCACATTTAACGAACAGGCTCAGAACGTGCATGTTTTAGATATATAATCATTCAGTTCTGCTTTATTTGAATCGGCAAACGAAAGGACCATTATGCCGAACGTCGTGTTGGTCGGAGCCCAGTGGGGCGACGAAGGAAAAGGTAAGGTCACCGACCTCATCGCTCGTGACTTCGACTATGTGGTGCGCTATCAGGGCGGCAACAATGCCGGCCATACTGTTATCCACGGCGACAAAAAGCTCGCTTTGCACCTCATTCCATCAGGCATTATGTATGAAAAGGCCGTGCCGGTCATCGGTAACGGCGTTGTGGTGAACCCGCAGGTTCTCGTCGAGGAAATGCGCTTGCTCGAAGGCGAGGGCCTTTCGTGCGAGCGCCTGAAGATCTCGTGCGATGCTCACGTGATCATGCCCTATCACATTGAGCTCGACAAGGCGTCCGAGTTCCGTTTGGGCAAAAACGAAATCGGCACCACCAACCGCGGCATCGGCCCGTGCTATCAGGACAAGGCCGCCCGCAGCGGCATTCGCATTCAGGACTTGCTCGACGAACATGTGTTCCGCATGAAGGTCGAGGCGGCCCTCGAGGTGAAAAATGCCATTCTCGAGAAGGTGTACGGCAAGCGTACGTTCACCGTCGATGAGATTTGCGATGCCTACTTGCCCTTCGCCGAAATCATTCGTCCCCATATGGCCGAAACCGCTCAGCTGCTCAACGACGCGCTGCGCGAGGGCAAGCACATTCTGTTCGAGGGCGCGCAGGGCACGCTGCTCGACATCGACCATGGCACCTATCCGTTCGTCACGAGCTCTTCGTGCTGCGCGGGTGGCGCTGCTACTGGTTCGGGCGTTGGCCCCACGGCTATCGACCGCGTGCTCGGCATTCAGAAGGCCTACGTCACGCGCGTTGGCGCCGGTCCGTTCCCCACGGAACTCGTGTATCCCGAAAACGGCGGCGAGGGCCAAGATGCCATCGATGGCGATTTGCTGTGCGCTGAGGGTCACGAATATGGCGTGACCACGGGTCGCAAGCGTCGCTGCGGTTGGTTCGACGCGGTTATCGCGCGTTATGCGGCCGAGGTCAATGGCCTTACCGACATTGCTCTCACCAAGCTCGACGTGCTTTCCGCTTTCGACGAGCTTAAGATTTGCGTTGCCTATGAGTGCGACGGCAAAACGTACGATTACTTCCCCATGCAGCAAAGCGTGCTGTTCCATGCCAAGCCGGTGTACAAGACCATGCCTGGCTGGAAGGGCGAAGATATCACGAAGGCTAAGAGCTTCGAGGACCTGCCGGCAAACGCGCAGGCCTATATCGAGGAACTCGAGCGCCTCTCGGGCGTGAGGGCCACCATTATTTCGGTTGGTCCCGACCGCGATCAGACCTTTACCAGGGGTTGGTAGTCACGGTGCGCCGGCTTTTTGGCCGGCGTGCGTGTTTGATGCGATGGCGCCTTTGGCCGGTTATTTGCTCTGCGGCTTCCGCTCAATCGGTTAAGCTGCGTGCCGTTTCGTATGCGAAGCGGCGTGTTGGAGCCGCCTTCGCTGACAAATTTCGGCCCGTATAAGGGCTGCAATTGCGATACGTACCCGAGCGCCGCATGACGGCGTTCGGGTTTATGCATATCTAGGAAAGGAACATTCTTGAACGTTTTGGTGCTTGGTTCGGGCGGCCGCGAGCATGCCCTGGCATGGGCCATTGCGAAATCGCCTCGCCTCGACTCGCTGTTCGTTGCTCCCGGCAATGGCGGCACGGCGACTATTGCGAAAAACGTCCCCCTCGACATGAACGATGCTGATGCCGTTATCGGCTTCGCGCGCAGCGAGAACATCGACCTCGTGGTTGTTGGTCCCGAGGCTCCGCTGGTCGCTGGCGTCGCCGATGCTATCCGCGCGGCGGGCATCGCGGTGTTCGGCCCTGGTGCGCAGGGTGCGCGCCTCGAAGGTTCCAAAAGCTTCTCGAAGGAATTCATGCTGGCCCATGGCCTTCCCACGGCACGCTACAAAAAGTGCACGTCGCAGGATGAAGCCATGGATTACCTGCACGAGGTAGGCGCTCCCATTGTCGTGAAGGCTGACGGCCTTGCTGCTGGCAAGGGCGTCGTGGTTGCCGGAGATATGGAAGAAGCCGAAGAGGCTGTTCGCGATTGCTTCGCGGGCGACTTCGGCGAAGCGGGCAGCGTGGTGGTTATCGAGGAAATGCTCGAAGGCCCCGAATGCAGCATGCTCGCGTTCCTTTCCGAGGGCAAGGCTCTTGCCATGCCCTGCGCGCAAGACCACAAGCGCGCATTCGATGGCGACTTGGGCCCGAACACGGGCGGCATGGGCGTGTACTCTCCGGTGCCGTGCGTAACCCCCGAGCTCGAAGCCGCTATGCAAGAAATCATGCAGAATGCCGCCGCCGCTACGGCGAAGGAATTCGACGACGCCTACACGGGCGTGCTCTACGGTGGTTTCATGCTAACCGCCGAAGGCCCCAAGCTGCTCGAGTTCAACGCGCGCTTCGGCGACCCTGAAACGCAGGTCATCATGCCGCGTTTGGAGTCTGACGCGCTTGAAGCGTTCTACATGGTTGCCACGGGCAAGCTTGACGCGCTCGATTTGCGCTGGACCGACCAGGTTGCTGTGTGCGTGGTGCTTGCAAGCGATGGTTACCCGGGCAGCTATGAAAAGGGCAAGGTTATCTTGGGCATTGAAGAAGCCGAAGAGCTCGATGGCGTCACGGTGTTCCACGCGGGCACGGCGTTCAATCAAGACGACGAGCTCGTGACCAATGGCGGCCGCGTGCTCAACGTGGTCGCGCTTGCCGACACGTTTGAAGATGCTCGCGAGCTTGCTTACGAGGCGTGCGACAAAATCAACTTCGAGGGCAAGCAATATCGCCACGACATCGCGCTTCGTGCGCTGGAGGCGTAATTCATGCTGAGTGAACGCATGCTTACCACCGCCGTGCGCTCTTGTGCTACGCGGTTCATGAATATCAAGCCGTGCACCGAGCCCCGTATTCCCGGGCCGAATGCTGGCCAGCGCTACATGCTGTACGCGCATATTCCGTTCTGCGAACGCCTGTGTCCGTACTGCAGTTTCAATCGCTTCCCGTTTTCTGAGAAGCGTGCGGTGCCGTACTTCAAGAACCTGCGTGCCGAGCTCATGATGGTGAAGGAACTTGGCTACGACTTCGACTCGCTCTATATCGGTGGTGGCACGCCTACCATCATGATCGACGAGTTGTGCGATTTCATCGATTTGGCCAAGCGCGAGTTTTCAATCAAAGAAGTTTCGTGCGAAACCAATCCGAACCATCTTATTCCGTCGTATCTCGACAAGCTGCAGGGACGCGTCGACCGCCTGAGCGTGGGCGTTCAGAGCTTTGACAACGGCCTCCTTAAGCAGATGGACCGATACGATAAATACGGCTCGGGCGAGAGCATCCTCGAATCCATCAAGATTGCTGCGCCGTATTTCAAGTCGCTCAACGTCGATATGATTTTCAACTTCCCGGCGCAGACTGAAGAAATCTTGCGTCGCGATTTGGAAATGGTTATCGAGGGCGGAAGCGGTCAAACCACGTTCTATCCGCTTATGGCGTCGCCTTCGGTTGAAAAATCGCTCGCACGCACGGTCGGCAAGGTCGACTATGAGCGCGAGCAGCGTTTCTACGAGATTATTTCCGAGACGCTCGCCGGCGGCGCGAATTCACCTTACGTGCATGGCAGCGCGTGGACATTCAATAAGCGTGAAGACGAAGAGCCCGCGGCAAAAACGCCGGGCGATGGCCAAATGATTGATGAGTATATCGTCGATTACGAGGAATACCCGGCTATCGGTTCTGGCGGCATGACGTATTTGGGCCATACTCAGTATGTGAACACGTTCAGCGTGCGCGAATACAATAAGGCTATTGAATCGGGTCGTATGTCGCTTATGGGCAAGGCCGAGTTCAGCAAGCGCAACCGCATGCGCTACCGCTTTATGATGCAGCTGTTCGGCTTGCGTCTCGACAAAAAGCAGTGGGAGCGCGATTTCGGCTGCAGCGTCGCGGCGGGCTTGCCTGCTGAGTATATGTTCATGAAGATGAGCGGTGCGTTCGACGTGGACAACGATGAGGAAATCACGCTCACGCCGAAAGGCCGCTACCTCATGGTCGTCATGATGCGCCAGTTCTTCATTGGCGTAAACAACCTGCGTGACCAGGCTCGCAGCGTGCTTCCCAAAGAGGAGCGCGACTTGCTTTTCGGGGCGGGCTGTGCAATGAAAGACTAACGAAAACGCCGCTTTGCCAAGCGGCGTTTTTTGTTGCTGAACCGGAGGGGCGACGGTCTAGGCGGGCGGCGGTCGCGTTGGGCGATAGCCGATGCTTGTGGGGCGCGGATACGCTTCGTCTTAGGGTTAGGCCGTGGCCGTCGGCCATGATGCACCCGCGTCCCATTTCGGCTTTATTCGAGAGTCGCTTACCGTCGTTTCTTTCGGCGTGAATGGCGCCACGCTGGCTTGTTTCGCTTAACCGCGCATGCCGCGATATTTCACGTGCTCTTGATGCGGTGTAGGTGTCGGCGCCTGCTAGAATGGTGGCATCGTCTCCTAAGAGGAAGGTGCCACCATGGTTGGCGGTCTTGTGTTCTTCATCATTTTCATTTTGGTTATCGCGGCCATCATCAAAGATGGTCTGTTCGTCGTGAAACAGCAGCACGCGGTGATCATCGAGCGTCTGGGTAAATTCAATCGCTTTGTAGGAGCCGGCTTCCATGTGAAGATTCCGTTCTTCGAGCGTAAAGCTACGACCGTGAGCCTGCGAACCATGAAGAACGGCTTCAGCATCGATGTGAAAACCGAGGACAATGTGACCATCGGCCTCGATATTTCCGCGCAGTACCACGTCGATTACTCGCTGGGCAACAATCCCATGGAATCGGGCATTTTCAAGAGTTACTACATGTTGCAGGAACCCGTCGAGCAGATGAAAGACTTCATTACCGACGCGCTGCGCTCGAGCATTCCGACGTATTCGCTCGATGAGGTATTCGCTAAGAAAGACGACATCGCCAAAGACGTGAACGCGACGGTGAGCGAGCAGATGGCCGCTTACGGCTTCACGTTGGTGAGCACGCTCATCACGCGCATTTCGCTTCCGAAGGAAGTTGAAGATTCCATGAACCAGATCAACTCCGCCCAACGTGTGCGCCTGGCCGCGCAGGATTTGGCGGAAGCCGATCGCATTAAGAAGGTCACTGAGGCGCTTGCTGAGGCTGAAAGCATGGAAAAGGCCGGCGAGGGCATCGCGAATCAGCGCAAGGCTATCGCGCAGGGTATTAAAGATTCCCTCGAGACCATTAAGGAATCGGGCGTGACGCCCCAGGAGGCAAACGAGCTGTTCATGTTCACCCAGTGGGCCGACATGATGGGCCGCTTTGCCGAATCGGGCAAAGGCTCGACCGTCGTGCTGCCGAACGATTTCAAATCGACGGCCAGCATGTTCGAGCAGATGCTTGCCGCAGGTGCCGCCAATGAGGAGTCGACGAAATAGCCGAGTCTCGTGTTTCAATAGCCCCGCCCGATGCCGAAACCTGTTAAATGCTCGTAGCGTTTAACAGGTTGGTCCAGGTGACAGGCTAACTTTAAAATTATCGAAAAAAGTTCTTGCATTCGGGTTGTCCGGTCTGTAATATACATACCTGCGTTTGACGCAACCGGTCAGGTAGCTCAGTCGGTAGAGCAGGGGATTGAAAATCCCCGTGTCGGGGGTTCAAGTCCCTCTCTGACCACCATTTGAATTAGAGAGCCGCTCGAAAGAGCGGCTTTTTCAAGCGCAAAATGGGCCTGTAGCTCAGTTGGTCAGAGCGCACGACTGATAATCGTGAGGTCATAAGTTCGAACCTTGTCAGGCCCACCACCGAACATTGAAGCTCGTCCTTAGGGACGGGCTTTTTTCGTCTAGGGTGTTAGTTGCGCGGCCGCTTCTGGCAGGAAATGCCGCCAGGGGGCCTCGTTGCGCTCCTTTTTATGGCGGCTCATGAATTTCCTCTTAGCAACGTTCCGCTGACCTGGTGCTATGAATTGCGTTTTGATGCGGGAATGCGTGAGGGTTGCTTAAAGAGGCCCCATTGTCCTAATTCCTGCCATGAAAGGCGCGATTTGTTGCAATTGGGCCCCCTTCGTGCATTTTTTGGCAACCGATTCGATGCGTCAATTGTTTGTGCAATCTTGCGGAACAGGTGCCGTGCCCTTTCTTGCGCTGAAAGAGCGGAATCGCTTCACTCGCGATAGTTCCGAAAAAAGTTGAAAAAAGTTGTTGCAAAGTTGTTTCGAGTCGTTGTAATATAGCCAAGCACTTTTAGCGCGGGCCTGTAGCTCAGTTGGTCAGAGCGCACGACTGATAATCGTGAGGTCACAAGTTCGAACCTTGTCAGGCCCACCACCTTTGCTTAATAAACGCCCCACCGTGAGCCACGAGCCGGTGGAGCGTTTATTAGATACGGGGAATTAGCTCAGCTGGGAGAGCGCGGGCTTTGCAAGCCTGAGGTCAGGGGTTCGATCCCCCTATTCTCCACCACATTCATTACGCCGTCCTTCGGGGCGGCGTTTTTCGTATTTCACCCTCATTATGCTGCGCTCACGCCGTGCGCAAGGAACATCTTTCGCCCCAGAATCATATGTCCGCCTGCGGCGCTGCTATGCAGGTTCTTTGTAAGCGTTTTGCGCGTTTATCTGCAGCGTTGCTATGCCTGCTATAATTCTCGCCCGTATGTTTCCGCTTTGTCGACGAAAGGGTTTGCGTGAATCGTACCGAAGCGCTCAACATCCTTGGACTCGACGACGATGCGTCGGCGGCCGACATCAAATCGGCCTATCGCGAGTGCGTGCAGATATTGCACCCCGATCGCTTCGCGAATAATAAGAAGCTGCAAGATCGAGCGACTGAGCAATTCAAGCGTCTACAAGACGCCTACGAGTATCTCACGAGCGATCGCGCGGCGTCGAAACAGAGCCGCTCGTCTTCTCGCCCTCGCCAAGCCTACACGGCACGCGAGGCGAAAATCGCGGGTTTGGAAGCCGCGCGCACGCAGCTCATCGCCCAGCACGATGCTCTGTGCGACGAGCGCCGCAATTCTATCATCATGATTGCGGCCGGCGTCATTATCGCGCTGTTCTTGCGCCGCATTGTATGGGCGGCTGGCCTTGCGGGAACGTTGGTAATTTGGGGTATCGTCACGCTCACGGGAGCGTGCAAGAATATCGCGACGCTCAATGAGCACCTCGGCGAAATTGAGATGCAGAAGCGCCAACTGGAAGAGAACTGGGAAGAAGACTAAATGAAGCAAGAAAACCTTCGCAACGTGGCAATCATCGCGCACGTTGACCATGGTAAAACCACGATGGTCGACCGCCTTCTGGGCGCAGCCCACGTGTTCCGCGAGAATCAGCAGGTCGAGGAGCGCGTGCTCGACTCGAATGACCAGGAACGTGAGCGCGGCATCACCATTCTGTCGAAGAATATTTCCATCAACTACAAAGGCGTGAAGATCAACGTCATCGACACCCCGGGCCACGCCGACTTCGGCGGCGAGGTCGAGCGCGTGCTGAACATGGCCGACGGTGCTCTGCTCATCGTTGACGCATACGAAGGCCCCAAGCCCCAGACGCGTTTCGTGCTCTCGCATGCACTCGAGGCCGGCCTGCGCATTGTGGTGGTTGTGAACAAAATCGACCGCCCGAATGCCGACCCCGAAGCCGCCGTCGATAAGGTGTTCGACCTCATGGTCGAACTTGGCGCTTCCGACGAGCAGCTCGATTTCCCGGTTGTTTACGCTTCGGCCGTGAATGGCTACGCTCGCTACGAATACGACGACGGCAACATGGACATGATTCCGCTGCTCGATACCATTTTGAAAGAAATTCCTGCGCCCGACGTTGACGCCGATGGCCCGGTTGCGATGCAGGTGTGCACCGTCGACCACAGCAGCTACGAAGGCCGCATCGGCATTGGTCGCTTGCATAGCGGCACCATTCACGAGAAAGACCTTGTGCTCGTGGTTCCCTCCGAGGGTGAGCCGTACAATGCCCAGATTCGCAAGGTGTACACCTTTGAGAACCTTGGCAAGGTTGAGGTCCCCGAGGCTCATGCGGGCGACATCGTTGCTGTTATCGGCATTGAGGCTGCCGACATCGGAGATGTGATTACCGATCGCGAGAACCCGGTCGAAATGAAGCCCATCGCCGTCGAAGAGCCCACCATGGCCGTTGTGTTCGAAGCTTCCACGAGCCCCATCGTGGGTCGCGAGGGTGACATCGTTGGCGCCCGCCAGCTTAAAGAGCGCCTCATGCGCGAAAAGGAATCCAACATTTCCATGCGCATTGACGAGACGGAAGACAAGAGCGGCGTTCGCGTCGCCGGTCGTGGCGTTCTGCACCTGTCCGTTCTTATGGAAACGATGCGCCGCGAGGGCTTCGAATTCCAGGTTGGTCGCCCGCAGGTCGTGTACAAGACCGACGAGCACGGCAACAAGCTTGAGCCCATCGAGGAGGCAACGCTCGACGTTCCCAACGATTACTCGGGCAAGGCTATCGAGGTTATGGGCACCGCTGGCGGCATCATGGAAGACATGGCTTCCGACGAGACCATGACGCACCTCGTGTTCCGCATTCCGTCACGCGGCACCATGGGCCTGAAGACGCGCATCCTCAACGTGACCCACGGCGAGGGCGTGCTGTTCCATCACTTCCGCGAGTACGGTCCGTATACCGGCGAGATGCAGGGTCGCAAGAATGGCGGCATGATTGCCATGAGCACCGACAAGGCCGTTGCGTACGCTCTTGACACGCTGCAGCAGCGCGGCCGCCTGTTTGTGAAGCCGGGCGACGAGTGCTATGAAGGCATGATCGTCGGCGAATCGGCCAAGGAAGGCGATATGGTCGTGAACGTGTCGAAGACTAAGAACCTGGGCAACCAGCGCTCTTCGACCGCCGATAAGGCCATCCAGCTTACCCCGCCGGTGACGTTCACCCTCGAAGAGGCTCTGGAGTACATTGAGGACGACGAGCTCGTCGAGGTCACGCCGCAGTCCATTCGTATGCGCAAGCGCCTGCTTTCCGCAACCGACCGCCGCAAGGCTAACAAGAACTAGCGAATTCCATTTCGCCGCTTTGAGACCCGCCCGCGTATACGGGCGGGTCTTTGTATATACACGCATTTATTCCCATGCGCCGAAATGCCCAATTTGCCGTATATGGCCGTGCATTTTGGGCGTTCGCGTGGTGTGCGTGTGGGTGTATTGTGACGGCGTTAAACCCGTTTTTCGCCTGTGGGAAAATACTGGCCCGTACACAAAGGGCAAAAGCGAATGCGGCATGGGGAGAGTTTAGGTCGCGTCCCGTTTACCCTTGCCCATAAGAGAAGGTAGGGCTTAATGAAGAAGATGAACTTCTTGAAAATCGCCTGCGCTGCGGCACTTTCCGCCGCATGCTGTTTTGCCGCCGTTGGCTGCAGCCAGACGAAAAGCGATTCCGGCGACGTGTCGGTGAGCGATACGTCCGAAGGCGTTGCTGCCACGGTCAATGGCACGGAAATCGGCGAGAAGGCCGTGACTTCGTACATCGCAAACTTCCGCAGCATGTCGAATCTTGAGTCCGACGCCGACTGGGCACAGTGGCTCGTCGACAACAATTACACCGCGTCCGACATTCGCGAGGAAGTCATCAACTATTACGCGAGCCAGGAACTCATTCGCCAGGCTGCCGAGGAAAACGACATTAAGGTCGAGTCTTCCGAAATCGATTCCCAGGTGCAGCAGATGCGCTCTTACTACGATTCCGATGAAGATTGGGAAAATGCGCTGAAGCAGATCGGCACCACCGAGTCGCAGTATCGCTCGCTGCTTGAGGTTTCCATGCTTCAGCAGGCTCTTCAGGAAAAGGTTGCCCAGCCGGAAGACCCCACCGATGAAGAGCTTCTGCAGTACGCCCAGATGTATGCCACTTACTACAACGGCGCAAAGAAATCGAGCCACATCCTGTTCAATTCCGATGACGAAGCTACCGCCCAGGAAGTGCTCGACAAGATTAACTCTGGAGAGCTCGACTTCGCTGAGGCCGCAAAAGAGTATTCTCGGGATGAAGGCAGCAAGGAAGACGGCGGCAATGTTGGTTGGGATAAGCTGACATCGTTTGTCGACGAGTACCAAACCGCGCTCGATGGCCTTGAGGAAGGCCAGGTTTCCGGCCTGGTAACCTCGAGCTATGGCATCCATATCATCAAGTGCACCCAGGTGTTCAACGCTCCTGAGGAAGTCACGTCGATCGACCAGCTTCCGTCTGAGTTCATGGATTCCATCAAGTCCACCCTTGAGTCTTCCGCCAAGCAGCAGGCTTATTCGCAGTGGTATCAGGACTACAAGAGCAATGCCGACATTCAGATCAACGACATGCCGAGCGGTCTTGTCTACGATGTAAGCCTCGATGGCGTCGAACCTTCGAGCACGTCCGCTTCGACGGAATCTGATGCAAGCACTTCCGCCGACTCTTCGACCGAATCTTCGGTCGAGAACGCCTCGACTGAGTCTTCTCAGCCCGCCGAGACAAAAACCAACTAGGCGCAACAACGCACTCAATCAAGAAACCCGCTTCGGCGGGTTTCTTTGTATTTGTAATCTTATGACTCGTTGCAACCTGTTAAATGCTCGTAGCGTTTAACAGGTATGTGCTTGCCCGGTGTGACGAAATCTCACCCCCAGATAATCATTCGAAACAGAAAAATATGAAGAAATGCTTCGTTCGCACCTAAAGTCAGCGAGCGTGCGCCCGGCGCGGCAGATTGCCCCGCCGCATGGCCAAGCGTACTTTGGTACGCGCCGCGCCATGCACAAGGGGTAAGATGACGCGCCCGGCGCACGCGCAGTATCAGGTCGGCTCAAAAGAAAAACGCCGTTCGTTAGAACGGCGTAAATAAACAACTGGCGGAGAAGTGGGGATTCAGAATCGCGCTGCGCGCGCTTCACCTCGTCGGCTAAAGCCTCCTCGCGATTCGCTGAAAACAGCTCACTGGGCTGTTTTCCTGGCGCGAATCGACCTCATCGGTTCGAATCCCCTCGTTGTTGTCATAAAACAAAACAGACACGGTTTCCCGTGCCTGCGGCATTTCAAGACTGGCGGAGAAGTGGGGATTCGAACCCCAGATACCCTTGTGGGGTATACTCACTTAGCAGGCGAGCACCTTCGGCCTCTCGGTCACTTCTCCGCTCGTGACGCACATTTTTGTGCGTGCAGGGGTGTATGATACCGTGACACCTATCCAAATGCAAGGGAGACTTGATGACTTCATCGTTGAATCACCACAGAGCTTCGCAAAAACGCTTCGCGCGTACCTTCATTTTGCAATTCCTTATTGTCGCGATCGCCGCCATTGCCATGCTTGCATGCATGCCTTCGCACGCGTACGCCAAATCGTACACATGCCCAAGCGTCACGATAGATGCCCAAGCGAACGCCGACGGCTCGCTTGATGTCACTGAAGCGCGCACATTCGATTTTTCGGGCAATTTTACAGCGGTGTGGTGGACCTTCGACAACATGCCGACCAAGGAAAGCATGCTTTCGGTGAAATCGGTATCGCTTACCAATGAGTCCACAGGTGAGACCCAGACGCTTTCCCCCGTAGAATTCCAGCGAGCGTGGCGCGAGGCCGGCGGCGCGGGATACCCGTCGTATTCCATCGACGAGGACGAGAACACCGTGTATGTGTTCTTCGACGAATCCGATTCTGAAGTCACGATGACGCTCTCGTACTCCATTTCGAATTTCGTTCAGGTTTACGACGACGTCGCCGAGGTGTATTGGCAATATATCGGCCATGGTTGGGCGGTCGACAGCGACCATGTCACCACGACGCTCACGGTTCCGGTTCCTGCAGGCACGCAGGTTCGCGCAGGCGACAATGTGCGCGCATGGGGCCATGGTCCGCTCGACGGAAGCCTGTCCATTGGCGATGATGGCGCGATTTATGCGCAGGTCTCTTCGGTAAGCGCGGGCGGCTATGCCGAAATCCATTCGGTATTCCCTGCGGAATGGATGAACGTTTCGGGCTCGGCGGCCAACAAGCATATGGGCAATCGGCTCGATTCCGTGCTCGAGGATGAAGCCCAGCTTGCGAACAAGGCGAATGCCTCCCGTCTGCAGTCGCTTCTCTTCATTGTGGTGTGCCTGGTTGCCGCCATCGGCATTATCGTGTGGGCGGTCTTCATGTTCTTCCGCCATGGCCGCGAGTATAAGCCCCAATTCCAGGATGAATACTGGCGCGATGTGCCTGCAAAGGGTCTTTCGCCCGCGGTTATCGGGCGACTGTGGCGTTTCGATGCCGAGTCCCCCAATGACCTTACGGCGACGCTCATGCATCTGTCCCATATCGGCGCAATTCGGCTCGATGCCGGCAGCTACGAAGCGCCCAACAAGGGGCTTTTTGGCATGGGCGGCAGCAAAACGGTGAACGATTACTACATCACGCGCCTTCCTGGCTGGGAAGAAAAGGTCGTCGACTCTATTGATAAAAAGACGATGGACCTCGTATTCAAGAAAATTGCCAAGGGTGCCGATTCCTTGTGGTTTGGCACTATTCAGCAGTTCGGAACCGATTACCCTGAGTCGTTCAACGACGCTATGGAAAGCTGGCAGGGCGTGGTTTCGGCTGAAACGAACAAGTGCAACTTCTTCGAGGAAAAAGGTTCGCACTATCGCGTGATTTTCTTCGTGCTCGCAGTGCTGTTGGGCATCGTGGGCGTTTTCTCGCTTTTCGTGACCGACGAATTCACGTTGTTCTTGGCGTTCATTCCGCCCGTGGTGGTGCTCGCGGTGCTTTCGAAGTTCATGCAGCGTCGCAGCCGCGAGGCGGTTGAAATTCATGCCAAGTGCGTCGGCCTGCGCAACTGGCTCAAAGATTTCAGCGCGCTCGACGAACGCCTGCCCACCGATGTGAAAGTGTGGGGCGAAATGATGGTGTATGCCTACGTGTTTGGTGTCGCCGAAGAGGCTATGAAGGCGCTTCAGGTGAAACTGCCCCAGGTCATCCAAGACGAGGACTTCGCGACATCGACGGGCTATTGGCTCATGCCCCACTATTACGGCATGCCGGGTGGTACGGCCGCTCCCGTTGTGAGCCCCGCCGAAATGTTCCAAACCATGCAGGCCAACACCATGCAGACGGTTTCCGAGGCGCTCAGCGCCGCGTCGAGCAGCGATGGCTCGGGTGGCGGCTTCTCGGGTGGCAGTGATTTTGGCGGAGGCGGCTTCGGTGGAGGAGGCGGCGGCGCAAGGTAGCCGCTCGGTTTCTCACGTTGCCTCGAAAGCCTTTCGCGCCACGTATCATTTAGTTATCCTGCGCCTCTTTTATTCCGATGCTTTTTACACGTTATACTTTAGTGAGAAAAAGCGTTCGCGAGTGAAAGAGGCGATTTTCATGGCTGAAGAAAAGGCGTTGGTCGGAATCATCATGGGCAGCGAAAGCGACATGCCCAATATGGAGCCGTGCATGAAGCAGCTCGAGGAGTTCGGCATTCCTTACGAAGTGAAGGTTGCCAGCGCGCACCGCAAGCCGGCCGAGGTGCATGAATGGGCATCGGGCGCCGAGGAACGCGGTATGCGCGTTATCGTTGCTGCTGCCGGCAAGGCCGCCCACCTTGGTGGTGTGGTTGCCGCCTATACTCCGCTGCCGGTTATTGCCGTGCCTATGAAAACGAGCGACTTGGGCGGCCTCGATTCGCTTCTCTCTATGGTCCAAATGCCCTCTGGCGTGCCCGTCGCATGCGTCGCCATCAATGGCGCGAAAAACGCTGCGATTCTCGCGGTGCAAATGCTCGGCACGGGTTGCGATGAATGCCGCAAGAAGATTTCTGATTTCAAAGCGAAGATGGCTGAATAATGACAAAGAAATTGCTCATGGGCAACGAGGCCTTCGCGCATGCCGCGCTCGAGGCGGGCGTTGCCGTGGTCGCGGGTTATCCGGGCACGCCCTCGAGCGAGCTTATCGAAACCGTTGCGAAGCGCGTGCAGGCGGGTGCCGCCGAAAACGTGCATGTTGAATGGTCGACCAACGAAAAGGCGGCGCTCGAGTTGCTCGCCGGCGCGTCGTATGCCGGCGCACGTACGCTGTTCACTTGCAAGCAAGTCGGCCTCAACGTCGCGAGTGACCCGCTCATGAGCTTGAATTATGTGGGCGTCGAGGGCGGCTGCGTCATATATGTGGCCGACGATCCTGGCCCTATTTCGTCGCAGACCGAGCAAGATACGCGTCGTTTTGCGTCGTTCGCCAAGATTCCTGCGCTCGATCCGGCGAGCGTTGAGCAGGGCGTTGAAATGCTCCCGTGCGCCTTCGCGCTTTCTGAACGCTATCGAACGCCGGTGATTATGCGTCCAACGACGCGTGTGTGTCATTCATCGACGTTCGTCGATGTGGCTGAAAAAACGCAGGGCGCCCCTGTAAAGGGTTTCTCAAAAGACGATTCCCGCTGGGTTATTTTTCCTGCGCGAGCATATCGCGGACATAAAGAAATTAACGGCCGATTGGCGAAGATCGCCGATGAATTCTCGGGCGTATGCGCCTCCGAGACGCCGAGTGGTTTGCCGTCGGAAGATCTTTCTCGCTTCAATCCCATCGAAAATCACGGCGATGCGCCGAAAATCGGCATCGCGTGCGGCGGCGTGTCGACCGCGTATGCGAAAGAGGCGCTTTCGATTCTTGAGCACGCGGCAAAACAGGCGGCTTCTGCGGCTGATGTTGCCGGCGGTGAGCGCGGCGAGGCTCTTCCGAGCTATCGTTTCATGCAAATCGGCACGCCGTTCCCGTTCCCCGAGGTTCGCGTGGATGAATTCCTCGATGGCCTCGATGCTGTTATCGTGTTCGAGGAACTTGATTCGGTTATTGAAGACGGCCTCGTTCATGTGGCCGGCTTGCGTGCGGCGCGAGGCAAGAGCGCTCCTCGGGTTCTTGGCCGTGCGTCGGGCGCGTGCCGCGATGCCGGCGAGAACGACGCCGATGATATTGTTGAGCGTTTGAGCAAATTCTTTGATGAAGCCTTGCTGCGTCGTGAGGGTGTTTCGGGCGACGAGCTCATGCGTAAAATTGAAGAACGCGCCAATGCGCGAGCTCGTGCACGCGAAGCCGAGGCGCCCAATCTCGATATCGAGCTTCCCGCACGCCCACCGGTGTTGTGCGCAGGCTGCCCCCATCGTGGTTCGTTTTACGCATGCAAGCAAGCGCTCAAAAAAATGCGCGTTCGCGGTATCTTTTCGGGCGATATCGGCTGTTACACCTTGGGCAATGCCAAGCCGCTCGATGCTGTGGATACCTGTTTGTGTATGGGCGCGGGCATCACGATGGCGCAAGGCCTCGGCGTTGCCGACCCTGCGGCGAAACAGCTTGCTTTCGTGGGCGATTCGACGTTTTTCGCGAGCGGTATCACGGGCGTTGCCAATGCCGTATACAACCAGCACGACATCACGGTGTGCGTGCTCGACAATTCCACCACGGCCATGACGGGCGGGCAGCCGCATCCTGGCACGGGCAACACGCTCATGGGGCCTAAAAGCGCGCCGCTTTCTATCGAACGCGTCCTCGAGGCACTTGGCGTGGAATGCATCGAGTTCGCCAACCCCCATCATCTTGATGAGAGTATCGATGCGGTCACGAAGGCGGTTTCTTTCGAGGGCCCGTCTGCGGTTATCTTCCGCGCGCCGTGCGTGAATCTCGTTAAGCCCGAGGCTCCTGTTTCGATCAATGCGGAAACATGCACGGTCTGCAAGAAGTGCATCACGTCGATAGGGTGTCCCGCCATCGGATTCAATGGCGAGGTTGCTACGATTGATGAGACGCTGTGCACGGGCTGCGGTTTGTGCACGCAGGTTTGTCTGTTTGGGGCCATCGCGCCAGCGCGCCAATCTGCATAGACGCGACCGGCGGGCGGGCGTCCCGCGTACCGTTGTCGCTTTGGCTTTCGGCTGCCGCGAAGCGCATCGCAGTCGCATTCTGATTGAAGGGTGCGAGGATCACGCTCGTTGGCTTTTGTAAGACCATGATTTGGAGTGTTGTCCAATGAAAAATGTAGTGCTCACCGGTATTGGCGGACAGGGTACCGTGCTCGCCGCGAAAATACTCGCCCAGGCTGCGCAAGCGCGCGGCTGGCATGTGCGCACCGCTGAAACAATCGGTATGGCGCAGCGAGGCGGAAGCGTGACGAGTCATGTTCGCATGGGCAACGAAGGCGAACATGTTGCCTCGCCGCTCGTGGGTGCGGGTGCGGCCGACATGCTCATCGCCTTCGAGCCTGGCGAAGCGGCGCGTATGCTCGGGCTTCTCTCTGCGCACGGCGTGCTTGTCACGGCGTCGAATGTGAAACAGCCCGTCACGGCGTCGCTGTCGAAAACGGTGTATGTTGCGGCACCGGTGCTTGAGGCGCTCGAAAGGCGCGAGGGCGCAACCGTCGTGGTCGACGAATCGGCGCTCCTTGAGCTTGTCGGCAATTCGAAGGCTCTCAACATCGTTCTGCTGACGGTCGCCATCTCTCAGCGCGATGCTCAAGGAAATCCTCTTTTAGGCATTTCGCTCGACGAATTTAAGGAGGCCATTCGCGTATGCGTGAAGCCGAAATTCGTTGATATGAACCTTGCTGCGGTCGATGCTGTGTGCAAAGAATTGGGATTGCGGTAAGTTCGTTTCGGTGAGCGATGCATGGCACGCGACCGACGATTTTTTTCTCGGGCCTATTTCTCTTTCGATTCGTTTGAATTCATAAAACCCCGCAGGCATGGCATCCTTGTGGGAGTTTCTGCGTTTGTGGGTGGGCGGCTGCGAAGAGGTTGGTGTGTTGAACGTTGCCGCGGCCAAAGCCCGCTCGCGGAATCTTTCATTCCATATCTTGCTCATTGGGCGCTTTAGCGTACAATAGTGCCCATGATGAACGCACTCGACATACAATCTCTCAAAGCCGCGCGCGCCGCGTTGGCTGGTCGATGGCTCTAGCTTCAAGTTTGCTCAGCGAGCTTGAGGCGCCTTTTTCGTGCACCCGAATGACGAAACTGCGTAAAGCCCTGATTTTTCGCAGGCTTGAAGCGTCTCCAATTTCCGCAAATTATGTCAGACATGCGCGAAAGGCAGTGCCATGCAGCTCACCGATGAACAGTTCAACCTTATTAAAGAGCAATTCAAAACTCTGAAAGATCGTTCTCCCTTCTATGCGAAGAAGTTTGAGGACATCGATTTGTCCGACGTACAAACCCAGGCCGACTTCGAGAAGCTGCCCTTTTCGGAAAAGGCCGACTTACGCGAAGCCTATCCGTTGGGAATTCAAGCCGTACCCGACGAGGAAGTTGTGCGCATCCACAGCTCTTCGGGTACGACGGGCACGCCGGTCATTATTCCTTACACCGCACAGGATGTTGCCGATTGGGCCGAAATGTTTGCGCGTTGCTATCGCACGGCGGGCATTACCAATAAGGATCGCATTCAAATTACCCCTGGCTATGGTCTGTGGACTGCGGGCATTGGGTTCCAGCTTGGCTGCGAGCGCTTGGGCGCTATGGCTATTCCCATGGGTCCCGGCAATACCGAGAAGCAGCTGCAAATGATGCAAGACCTGCACAGCACGGTTATCACGGGCACGAGTAGCTATGCGCTTTTGCTCGCTGAGGAAATCTCGAAGCGAGGCTTGCGCGATAAGCTCGACCTGCGCAAAGGCGTTATTGGCTCGGAGCGTTGGGGCGAAAAGATGCGCCACCGTATCGAGAATGAGCTTGGCGTTGAGATTTTCGATATCTATGGCCTGACCGAGATTTATGGCCCCGGCATCGGCATTTCGTGCAGCGAGCACCACGGCATGCATATTTGGAGTGACTACGTATATTGCGAGATCGTCGACCCGAAGACTGGCGATCCCGTGCCCGACGGCGAAATGGGCGAGCTCGTGCTTACCACGCTGCGCAAGCAAGGGGCGCCGCTTATTCGCTATCGTACGCACGACCTCACGCGCATCATTCCCGGCGATTGCGCTTGCGGCTTGAAGCATCCCCGCATCGACACCCTTACTGGTCGCACCGACGACATGGTAAAGGTGAAGGGCTGCAACATGTTCCCCGCGCAAATCGAGGAAGTCATTGCGTTTACCGATGGTGCGAGCTCTGAGTATCAGGTCATGATTGAGGCAATTGATGGCCGCGATGTGCTCACGGTGCTGTTCGAGACGCCGCTCGAAGGCGAGGATAAGGAAAAGTGCGAGCAGGAGCTTGCGCTGCTCTTTAAGGCGAAGATTGGCTGCACGCCTGAAGCGAAGGGCGTCCCCATGGGCGAGTTGCCGCGTTCGGTAAAGAAGACCAAGCGCATCTTCGACAGTCGCTACTAAACATATCTCTCTATAGATATATAGAGAGAATCGACCAGGGGCGGTCGCCGAGGGGATTGCCCGCGCGGAAGGCGGGCGGGCCCGGAGGCGGCCGTTCTTCTTTCGGGAGGCTATCCCCTCCGCGAGAAGCTTGGCGGAAGCGAGCAGGGGAAAGCCGGCGACAGGGGGAAGCGCCGCTTGCGTGACGACGGCGCGGAAGGCCTCCGGCCCGGAGGCGGGTGCCGATCTCTTTGCTTATATATAGGAGGCTGAATCGGCCGCGCCTATGGGCCGGGGCGAAACGCCGGGGCCGCGGGGCGGGGCGAAGCGCCAGCCCGTTGCCGCCCAAGCGTCCGAACCCCCCCATCCTTCCGCTCCGCCGCGCTGGAGTTGTCGGCATCCTGTGTGCGGGCGGGTTTCCCGCACCCGGGGCGCCGGGGGCGCGTATAATGCTGAACTCGCCGCCGCGAAGGGCAGAAGCCCGGAG
>NZ_QIBZ01000003.1 GCF_003725955.1 Slackia isoflavoniconvertens
GGGGATGCGGGGCGGGAGGGGAGTTCCGAACTGGCGCTTCGCCCCGGTCCATAGACGCAACCGCCCCGGAGGCCCGGCGCTTGCGCGCCTCGGCCTTCCGGGGCATTCGACTCAGCTGCATGTATTCAACTACCTATATATAAGTTGAAGGATTGGGCTCACCTTCAGACCAGGAGCCCTTCCGCCTTCGATACGCAAGCGGCTCTTCCCCCCTATCGTTGGAGCTTCCTTATTCGCCTTCGTCAAACTTCTCACGAAGGAGGGGTAGCCTCCCGAAAGAAGAACGGCCGCCTCCGGGCCCGCCCGCCTTCCGCGCGGGCAATCCCCTCGGCGACCGTCCCTGGTCGATTCTCTATGTCGGAGGGCTTCCATCATTTCGATATTGAAGAAGCTAAGGTGCAACCGCCTATTCGAATACTCGAGCATTTCCACTGCGTCCGATCCTACACATGTATGCCGAAGCGCCCCTGGCCTCGTTCTTAAAACCAAAAAGAAGAGAGCTGCCGATGCAGCCCTCTTCTTGAATCGTTATATATGGAGGCAATCTTATGCAAACTTGAAGAACTTCTTCTTGCCAACCTGAACCTCAGCGCCCTTCAAGGATTCAGGCGCGAGATTATACGATTTCGCGGCAAGCGCCTCGCCGTTTACGCGAACCGCGCCTTCGTCGATAAGACGACGTGCGGCCGAAACGCTTTGTGCGGCGCCCGCGTCAACGATGACCTTCGCGAAGTAAACCATGCCGTCTTCGCCCGGCGTGAGATCGGCATCGAAAACAGGAGCGTCGGCCGGGAAGCCATGGGCTTTAAACTTCAAGTCGAAATCGGCCTCGGCGGCCTCGGCGGCAGCTTCGTCGTAGTAGGCAGCAACAATATTGCGAGCCAATGCGCGCTTCACTTTGTTGGGATGAAGCTCGTCGGCGGCAAGGCCCGCCTCAATCTCGTCGATCTTCGCAACGCTCTCGGTCGAAGCAAGACGATAGTACTTCACCATAAGTTCGTCAGGGATGTTCATAACCTTGCCGAACATATCGTTGGGCTCATCGGTCAGACCAATATAGTTGCCGTAGCTCTTCGACATCTTGCGCACGCCATCGGTGCCCTCGAGGAGCGGAAGAGTGAGGGCAACCTGCGGCTCCATGCCCATCTTTTCCATGAGCTCACGGCCGGCAAGCAAGTTGAACAGCTGATCGGAGCCACCAATTTCGACATCGGCCTTAATAACGACCGAGTCGTATGCCTGCATAACGGGATACAGGAACTCGTGCAGCGCGATGGGCAAACCGCCCGTGTAACGCTTATGGAAGTCGTCGCGCTCAAGAATACGAGCAACCGTAAAGTTGCTGATAAGCTTGAGCAGGTCTTCCATCTTCAAATCGAGAATCCACTCAGAGTTATAGCGAAGCGTGGTTTTCTCTGGATCAAGAATCTTAAACGCCTGGTCAACGTAGGTTTGCGCATTCACCGCAATTTGCTCGCGCGTAAGCTGCGGACGAGTGGAGTTGCGGCCCGAGGGATCGCCGATAAGGGCGGTACCGTCGCCAATGATGAGCGTGACATGATGGCCCAAATCTTGGAATTGACGGAGCTTGCGCAACGGAACGGCATGGCCAAGATGAATATCGGGCGCCGTAGGGTCAACGCCAAGTTTGATATTCAAAGCCGTGCCACGCTTGAGTTTTTCGAGCAACAAGTCCTGCGGAACGATAGTGTCGGTACCGGACTGAATGATGTGGAGCTGTTCTTCGGGAGTTATCGAACTCATCCCCTTCGACTATCGTGGATACTAAAAAAGGCGAACACTCTCGTGCTCGCCTCTTGTGAATTCTGGTGGAGCCTAGGGGGATCGAACCCCTGACCTCATGGCTGCCAGCCATGCGCTCTCCCAGCTGAGCTAAGGCCCCGTGTGCGCTTCGTCTATTCAAGGCGCGTTCATGTATTATACGCGTCCCTTAATACAGGTCAAGCGACAATTTTAAGAAAAAGCGACCTACTCCGCAGCTGCATCGCCTTCGACATGCTCAGGCAACGCTTCAAGAGCATCGATGATCGGCTTAAGAGCGCCCTTAACATCATAGGCAGGAATATTGCCGGCATCGACAAGCGCCGCGACGGCAGAATCCATGGGCAGCGTGGCGTACGCGGGAATGTTGTACTTCTTCGCTACTTCTTCGCCCTGAGGCTCGCCGAAAATAAAATGACGCTTGTGGCACTCGTCGCACTCAAAGTAGGCCATGTTCTCGACAAGGCCGAGCACGCTCACGCCCATCTCCTGAGCAAGATTCACCGCTTTGCCGACAATCATGCCGACAAGTTCCTGCGGAGCAGAAACGGTGACGATACCGTCGAGGGGCATCTGCTGGAATACCGTAAGCAGCGTGTCGCTCGTGCCCGGAGGCATGTCAATAAGCAAATAATCGAGATCGCCCCAGTTAACCTGATTGAAGAATTGGGTCAAAATGCCCGTAACCACGGGGCCGCGCCACGCAACCGGCATGTCGTCTTGGGGAAGCAGTAAATTGGTGGAAATGATTTCCACGCCTTCGGCACCAATGCCAGGATTCATGCCGTTTTGATCGGCGCAAAGCGGGCCCTTCGCACCAAAGGCCTTCGGGATAGACGGACCCGTAACGTCGGCGTCCATGATGCCGACCTTCTTGCCTGCGCGCATAAGCTCGGAAGCAAGCAAGCACGTAACCGATGTTTTGCCCACGCCGCCTTTGCCGCTCACAACACCGATAACCTTTTTAAAGCTCGACACAGAATTGGGGGCAAGCTTCGAAGGCGCCGTGCGCTCTCCGCACGATGCAGAACATGAGCCGCAATTATGCGAGCATGTATCGGGAGTTTGGTTCGTAGTATCGTCGGCCATTTCTTCCTTCTTTCTTCAGGTTGCCACCGGCATCGTCCAACCCCCTTGAACCCCGCTGAAACGGAATGCCGGCATGTAGCTTCGTTGCGATAATAGCACTTTATTCCCGAAATAGAATAACGCCAGCCATGGTCGGCTGGCGTTACGGATGCAATTGATGCTATTTAGGTTTATTTGGTCACGCTACCCAGCGGTATCGGTTCCACTCGAACCACCCGCCGTTCCAGACCCGGGTGTTGAAGACGACCCTGGGTCGGGAGCAGTAGTGCCGCCTCCCGTGGTGCCTCCTGGCGTTTCACCCGTGGCGCCTCCCGGCGTTTCGCCCGTGGTGCCTCCCGTGGTGCCACCCGTGGAGCCTCCCGGCGTTTCACCAGCGATGCCTCCCGCGGTTCCACCCGGAGTTTCTTCGGGGGTTTCCTCGGTAGTCCCCTCGGTCGCTTCCTCTTCCTTCTTCTCCTTCTCCTCGTCCTCGTCCTCTGACTTACCGCCGCCCTTATACGCGGAGTTATAGTTCGGAGCAGAAGCCGACTTGAAGTCTTCGTTCGGCTGGCCCTGCAGGCAGGCGCTTATGAGATCGCGCCATATCTCTTGGCACCACGTGTTCGTTTCAAGCTGAACGCTGTTGTCGCGCGAGCCCGTCCATACGGCGCAAGAGAGTTGCGGCGTGTAACCAACGAACCACAAATCGTGCCAATCGTCGGTCGTGCCCGTTTTGCCGGCAGCAATTTGGCCCGAAGGCAAAGCCGCAGCATTCGCGGTGCCGTACGAAGCGTTATAGATAACGCCCTCAAGCACCTGGGTTACCGCATATGCCACGGAGTCGGTGATGACCTGCTTGCCCTCAACACCAGCGGTGTTGTCGACGAGCACGTTGCCAGACCTATCGGTCACCTTCATGATACCCGTAGGGTCGCGATGCACGCCACCTGTGGCAAACGTGCCATAGGCGCCTGCCATTTGGGTGGTATTGGCGTTGTAGACACCGAGGGTAATCGTTGGAGCAGTGCCGAGGTTGTCGCCGTCGAGGCCTAGACGCTCGGCCACCGATTTCACCGATTCGGGCGTAACGCCGCTCGACGTGTCGGTAATAAGGCGTATGAAACCGGTGTTCGACGAAACGGCGGTCATGTTCGCGATCGAAAGGCTGCCGTAATTCTGCTTGCCATAGTTGTAGATTTTCGAACCATTGACTTCAACTGGGCCATTGCAATTCATATACGTCGTTTGCGGGTTGATGCCCTTTTCAATGGCATCGGTAATCGTAAACGCTTTGAACGTCGAGCCCGTTTGGGTGCCCGAGTTACTCGTGGCGATGTTGTACTGATCGGCATCGTAATCTTTGCCGCCGATCATGGCCTTAATGAAGCCCGTATTAGGATCGACAAGCGTGAGTGCGAATTCCTGGTTGCTCGCCGCAAGGCGCCCGGAATCGTACTGCTTCTGCACGGCGGCTTCGGCGTAGCCCTGCATTTCGGGATCGATGGTGGTCACAATTTGCAAACCGCCCTGGAAGACCTGCTCGTGATCGTAAGTCTCAAGAATTTGATCGCGCACATAGCTGGTGAAGTACTTATAGAGGTACACACCGTTCGTGCCGGTTTCCTCTTGAACGTTGAGGTTCAAGTCTTCGGCCTTCGCCGCGTCATATTCCTCTTGGGTGATAACGCCATTGGTGAGCATGCGCGAAAGCACCACGTTGCGACGATCGAGCGCATTGTCGGGGTTGACGACCGGGTTGTACATTGTGGGCGAATTCGGAATGCCGATGAGCGTCGCGGCCTGAGCAATAGTGAGGTCGCTCGCATTCACCGAGTAATAATGCTTCGCCGCAGCCTGGATGCCGTAGCAGTTATCGCCATAGTTGATGGTGTTCAAATACATCATCAAAATCTGGTCTTTGGAATAAATCTGCTCCATCTCTTCGGCGAGCGTCATCTCGCGAACTTTACGCTTGATGGAAATCTCATTCATCTCGGAAGACAAGATGGTGTTGCGCACATACTGCTGCGTGATGGTGGAAGCGCCCTCTTGACCACCGGAGAGATTCACGACTACCGCGCGGACAATGCCCTGCAAGTCAACGCCGCCGTGATCGTAGAAGCGCTCATCTTCCGTCGCAACCGTTCCCTTGAGCACATAAGGGCTCACCTGATCGATTGTGACGGGCTCGCGTTTCTCCATGTACAACTCGGCCAGCACGGTAGTGCCGTCGTTGGCATAGATGGTAGACTGTTCCGGCAAGTCGAAAGCAGTCGTATTCTGCACACTGGGCAAATCGGCGCACCAGTCATCTATCAAGGACATAACCCCCTGATAGCAGCCGTAGCCAACCAGCCCGATGCCGGCCAGAACAATGATGATGGCCCAAAGGCCTGCGTGTGCGCGTTTTTCGCGCTGTTTTCTCCGTGGTTTCATACTGTGCAACGATACCTGAAAGCGATACTATTCGCAAAGTTTTACACGAAGACGATTGGACTTTTTACATGATGAACCCATACAGGCATATGGAACTTCTCGCCCCCGCAGGCTCTATGACGTGTTTGCATGCCGCGGTGGCAGCCGGAGCCGATGCGGTGTACTTGGGTTGCGATGCGTTCAATGCCCGTCGCAGCGCAGATAACTTCACCCTTGACGACCTGGCGCGCGCGTGTGATTTCGCCCACCTGCGCGGGGTTCGCGTGTACCTCACGCTCAACATCGCGATTATGCCTGACGAAATATCGGCGGCGCTCGAGCTTGCCCGCCAAGCATGGCGACGCGGCGTGGACGCCCTCATCGTGCAAGATATCGGGCTCGCCGCCGAAGTGAGGCGCGCGCTGCCCGATGCGCGCCTGCATATCTCTACGCAGATGAACACGCATAACATTGACGGCGTACGAGCGGCGGCGGAATTCGGCGCCGAACGCGTAACGCTGGCGCGCGAGCTGAGCTGCGCTGAGCTCGCCGAAGTCACCGAAGAAGCGCATAGCCTGAATATGGAAACTGAGTGCTTCGCGCACGGCGCCCTGTGCATTTGCTATTCGGGACAATGCCTTATGAGCTCCATGATTGGCGGGCGCTCTGCGAACCGAGGCACCTGCGCGCAGGCATGCCGCCTTCCCTACACCCTTTGCGACGAGGACTCCGACGCAGAACTTTCGGCGCCGGGCGATCGCCTGCTGTCCCCGAAAGACCTTTGCACCATCGACATGCTTCCCAAGCTCGCGGAAACGGGCGTCGACAGCCTGAAAATCGAAGGCCGCATGAAATCGCCCGAATACGTATTCGCTGTGGTCGCCGCCTATCGCGCGGCAATTGATCGCTTGGCATGCGCCATCGACGAAGGCACGTCTCTTGAAGAAGCGGGCGCGACCGAGGAAGAGCATCGCGCGCTTTCCGAAGCCTTCAGCCGCGGATTCACCGAAGCCTACCTTTCCCGCCGCCGCGGGAACGACATCATGGGCTACGGCCGCCCGAACAACCGTGGCGTTTTCGCTGGACGCGTTACGAAGGCGAAAGGCCGCGAGGTTGCCGTGGAGTCCCAAACCGAGCTGCATGAAGGCGACGTGTTGGAATTTTGGACCAACAAGGGACATTTCGCCTCGACGCTTGAGGCGTTTGAGCGCAAGGGCGACATGTATTACTTCGAAATCGACGGCCGCGTGGGCAAAGGCGACCGCGTGTTCCGCGTTCGCGATGCCTCCATGGCATTCCACGATGACGATTTGGAACCTCGCCTTCCCGCGCGCATGCACGTCGTGGCCCATATCGGTGAGCCTTTGCGCTTCGTGGCGGAATGCGCTGGCGTGCAAGCCTCTTTCGAGGGCGCAACGGTAGAGGCGGCCCGCACGAAGGCCATTACTCCCGAAGAAGTGCGCGAGCACGTTGACCGCTTGGGCAATACGCCGTTTTTCCTTACGGACCTTGATGTCGACGTCGACGAAGGCGTGGGCATGGGCTTTTCGGCTCTGCACAAAGCACGCACGCAGGCGCTGAAGATGCTCGCCGAAGCCATGCTCGATCCGTGGCGCGATCGCATTATCGAAAAAACCGAGAAACCCGAGCACGGCCGCGCCATGTCGAAGCCGACCGCCGATGACGCGTGCGTCGTAGCGTTCGCCACGAACCCCGCATGCGCCCGTGCCGCCAAAAAGGCCGGTGCCGATGTGGTATTCGTCGCCGCCCTGAACTATCGTCGCGGCGAAGCATGCTGCGAGGGCCGCATCGTCGACGAGGAGCAGGCGGGATACCCCGGCCGCTGCGCAATCGCCCTGCCCGTGGTGGACAAGCTACCCATGAACAGCGAAGAAGACGTCGACTTGTGGAAGTGGGCGAAACCCGAAAAACCGCTATTCGTCGAAAACCTCGGCCAGCTTGTGCGCGGCGCGAACATGGGCTCGCTTGTTGAAGTGGGGCCGCACCTGCCCATCACGAATGCCGCCTCGCTTTCCGTCGCAGCTACCCTGGGAGCTCGCCGCGTATGGCTTTCCCCGGAGCTTTCCTTGAAGCAAATCGCCGAGCTCGGCAAAGATTCGCCCGTCGAACTGGGCATTGTGGTTTGTGGCAACCAGGAGCTCATGACCTGCGAGCACTGCCTGCTCATGAGCCAGGGCGCATGCAACCAGAAGTGTTCGCAGTGCGAGCGACGCGCGCACGCACACACGCTGCTTGACCGCAAGGGCTATCGTTTCCCCGTGGTAACCGATTGCTTTGGCCGCAGCCACCTCTACAACGCCGTGCGTTTCGACGCCGCACACGTGGTTGACGAGCTTATCGACGCGGGCGTTTCGGCCTTCATGGTCGACACGACGCTCATGAGCGCGAACGAAGCTGGCAAGGCGACCTCCCGAGTCGTACGAGCCATCGAAGCCGCCAAGCGCGGCACGAACGTCGCAAAGGCGGAAGGTTGCACGACGGGACACTTGTTCAGAGGCGTGCAATAAACGCTCCCATGCGAAGCGCCGCAACCTCGCAGTTCGCCTCAAATGCCGCCCGCGTTTCCTCGAAACGGAAACGCGGGCTTTTTTATTGTCCGCCTACCAGAATGGGCGATATGCACGAACGCTTCAGCAAAAACAAGGGGATTTCGAACGATTACCGCAGTATCTATGCGAGGAAATCGCCTGGAATTCAGCCACAACAAGCGGCAATTCGACGCTAAAACGCGAGGAAAAGCGCAGGAAGCGGACAAGGACCGGACAAGGTTTCACCGCTAGCATGGGCGTGCGCCCGCAACGACGCAGACCGCAGCAATCGATTAGGAGGCGACCATGCCTACGTCCCTTTGTCCGCCCAATACCCCCCACGCGTCCTTTTCGCGCCGATCATTTTTCGCCCTTGCTGCCACGGCGGCATCATATGCCGCATTGGGCCCCGTAGTCTTCGAAAACGCACCGTTAGACCGCGCTAGCCAACACCCGCTTTCCCGCCAGGCCTGGGCAGCAGAAACCCGAAGTCCACATAACACAATCGAGGGCATTTTAGGCGCCACGAGATGCGCACTCGATGAACTGAAAGCACACGAATACGATTCGTATTATTTAGGAACCCCCTATGGCAACACCGGGCCCGACGGCGCTGGAGGCGACATTTCCACCTGGGATTGCTGGCACCCCAACGGCAAGCCGAAATCAAATGGACAGGCTTACATGAACTGCGCGGGATTCATCGTCGCAGTGCTTGAAGCGTGCGGCGCCAACTGCGAACCCATAGGGTCTTACGTCGGCTCATCGGGATACAACAGAGGCAACAAATCAAACCTGTCGCGTTGGATTTCCTACCTCAACGACCACTCAGAATTGCGCACACGATACGAAAGCAAAGAAAGCATGCTCGCCAGCGGCAAGCTGCGTAAAGGCGACATCATCATCGCCGATCCGCTCGATTGGGGAACGCCTGGCGCCGATTGCCACATTCTGTTCTTCTGGGGCGACGCGCCGAACCACGACCTGGCATGGCATTCGTCAAGCCATGCAGACGGCGTGGTTGCAGGAGCGTGCCCCGGCAACATGATTTCCCAAATCACCGCAAAATGGGGCAACGTCTATTGGCTCCATGTACCGCTCACGAACCTCATCACGCTTACGCTTCAAAAGCGCTCTGCGGAAATCTCGGTCGCGACGGGCGATGAAGGCACTCCGTTTTATTCGCTTGAGGGGGCACAATTCAGCGTGTTCCAACATTGCGAAAACGGCGTATGCAGCGGACTGATTACCGAATTCTCTACGAATGCGCAAGGCTACGCCGAGATCGAACTTGCTCCGGGCCAGGGCGTGTGGATTCGAGAAGACCGCGCCCCCTTGGGATTTTGTGCCTGGGATGAACCGCGGTATATGGAGGTAGGCCAGGCGACGGGCACGCAAACGCTTGACGATACGCCGAAAACCGTGCGCGTCGCCATCGAGAAGCGAGACGCTGAAACTGGCGAGCGCGCCCAAGGGCATGCGACGCTTTCGGGAGCGCTCTTCGAGCTCGTCGATTCGCAGGGAAATTCCTATACCGCAGAAAGCGCATGGCATGAAAGCGAAGCTGGCGGCGCATGGATAGCGGAATTCCCCGAAATCGCACGAGGAGCTGTTCGCATTCGTGAGATTTCGGCGCCGAAAGGCTATGCCGTCGCGCCACTTCCGCACGCGGATGCCGACGGGTGGGCGGCCGTTGATTTAGCGCCCGAGAGCGATGAGGCCTGCGCAACTGTAGTCCTAACCGCATACGACCGCGTGTTTCGCGGGGACATCGAAGGCGCGAAATTCTTCGAGCATGAGGGCGAAAGCGACGAATCGCTCAAATCGCCTCTTGCGGGAGCGGAATTCGAAATATGGCTGCAAGACGACGGAGGCCTTGCAGACAAGGGCTACAGCGTTGTTCCTATTCTTGACGCACAAGGAAAGGCCGTCGCCTCAAACGATGGGTCGACGCTTTTCGGTTCGCTCATGGGAACCGTCACAACGAAAAGCGACGGACGCTTTACTTCGAAGGATTTACTTGAAAACTGGGAGCCAGAAGCCCATGGCGAACAATCGGCACCGAGCTGTGCCCTACCCTACGGGACATACACCATTGTTGAGACGCATTGCCCTGACGAAGCGCTCAGGCTCGTCGACCCAATCATCGATATCGAAGTGCATGCCGACGCGCACATTGCCTTCATGACGATTGAAGACCATCGCATCTACTCGCCCGTACGAGTAAAGAAGACCGATGCTGAGACGGGCAAAACCGTGCTTTCGCCGGGAACTGTCGTCGAGCTGCTCAGGCAAGATGCAAACGGCGAATACCAACCCGTGTCATTCGACGTGCATACGCCAAGCACTGAACGCATTTCCCGATTCACGATTCCCGAGTCGGGCATGGTGCAATTCCCCGAAAGGCTCGCCTGGGGCAGCTATGCCATTCGGGAAGTTTCAACCATCGCGCCCTACCTCACGCGAAAAGAGCCCGTGTACTTCGAGGTTGCACAAAATCACCGCTGGGAGGAAGACGACGTCATTGAAATAACCCTGCCAAACGAAAAAGCATACGGAGCCATCGAAGGACGCAAGATTGATATCCTGACTGGAGAAGACGTCTCGGGGGCAACCTATGAGGCGCGAGCCGCAACCGACATCGTATTCCCCGATGGGACACTCGCGTTACACAGGGGCGACTTCGCCGGAAGCGCAACGAGCAATGAGGCAGGAGCATGGACGATTGCCCCCTTGCCGCTCGGATCAGGCACCGCGGAATACATCGTAGTCGAAACCCTCTCGCCCGAAGGGTATAGAACCGAAACGAAGCACCACCACGTAACGCTGACATGGGAAAACGACACCGACGAAGTCGTATGCACGGGCATCACGATCGAGGAAGAGCCAACGGGCATCGAAATCACGAAGGTCGATGCGCAAACAGGCGCACCCATTGCCGGGGTCGAATTCATTTTGAGCGCGGGGAAGAGCGAAGGGTGTCAAGAAGGAGGGCAAGAAAAGGACGAGGCATCCCCGACCGTAATCATTCAGAATGACGGAACTGTGGGAAACAGCGAGACCACGATTGATGCGGATGAGACAAAAGAAAGCAAGCAGCTCGGTGAAGCATTGAGGAACGCAGAAGAAAGCACAGACGAAGCACCCGGTGAAGCAAACGCCGACGATGAGGCCGCCGATACGTCTGGCAAATACAAACTCGTAACCGACGAAGAAGGCCTCGCCAAAGTTACGCACCTGCCAAAAGGCCGCGCCTATACGCTCCGCGAAACGCTTCCACGCTTCGACTTGGGCTACGTGACAAGCGATTGGAGCGAAACGCGCTTCCTTGCAAACGACGGATGCTGGTACGAAAGCGAGAACGCCTGGATTGAAGCGCGCGATGCGGGATGCGAAAGCGAAAACGAAGGCGACGCCCTGTGGAAAGAGACCATCGAGAATGATTTCACACGCTTGGCATTTTTCAAGGTCGATGCTGAGCGCTACGAACAAGCCAGCAAAGCGCATGCCGATGACGGCAGCACCGAGCAGGCGGCTTCGCAAGCGAGAATTGAGGGCGGAAAATTCCGTCTTGAAGATTCCCAAGGCAACCCCATTGAGCCTTGCAATGAAGGACTTGAAGCCGAAGGATGGGCCGCCCAAGGAAAAACGCCAGTGGAATTCAGCCACCTGCGCGTTGGGGAAACGTATGTCCTCACTGAAGCATGCGCCCCTGAAGGGTATAAAACCGAAAACCAAGAGCTGCGGATCGAGATTCGCGATACGCCCGAAATCGAAATCGCGATTCTAAAAAACAAGCGAATAAAGCCCCTGCCGAAAACGCTCGATTTCGCAACAAGCCTTATCACAGGAGCGGCAGGGCTTGCTTTCGCGGGAAGCGCGGCGGCAATGGCCGCATACAGCAAGCGTCGATGCGAAATGGAAGCCGCGCGCAAGGCCGAAGAGCGCCCCTGACAGATGCAGCGTTAATCTCTCCAAGCACAAAAAAGCCCCCGCGCTGCGGGGGCTTTTGGCGTTCAGCAAGAACGAATTATTTCAGAGCAGCCTTAGAGACCTCGACCAGCGCGGCAAAAGCCTCGGGGTCGTTGATGGCCATGTCGGAGAGCACCTTGCGGTCGAGCTCGACGCCAGCCTTGTGGAGGCCATTCATGAACACGGAGTAGGACACACCGTTGATACGAGCAGCAGCGTTGATGCGGGTAATCCAGAGACGACGAACCTCGCGCTTCTTGTTGCGACGATCGCGGTACTGGTACTGCAGCGAGTGACGGACCTGCTCCTTCGCCTTCTTATAATGGCGAGACTTGGCTCCGTAGTAGCCCTTCGCACGAGCGAGGACAACGCGACGCTTCTTCTTAGCGGAAACAGAACGCTTAACACGTGGCATTGATAATCACTTCCTAAATCAATTAGCGGAGGCCGAGGTTGCGAGCGACAACACGCTTGTCGGACTCAGCGACAACAGTCTCTTTGCGAAAATTGCGGATACGCTTGGGGCTCTTCTTGCTCTTGATGTGGCTCTTGAAAGCCTTAGCGCGGACGATCTTGCCGGTACCGGTGACGCGGAAGCGCTTTGCGGTGCCCTTATGGGTCTTCATCTTAGGCATAATCGAAGTCCTTTCTGCTTACTCGTTGGATTCGCCGTTGTTTTTGGCGTCTTTATCGGCTGCTTTTTTCACCGCTGCCGGAAGCGGAGCGATGAGCATATGCATGTTGCGGCCCTCCATTTTGGGGGCATTCTCGATAACGGCAACGTCTTTCAAGTCGTCTGCCAAACGTTCGAGAATCGAGAGGCCCTGCTCGGGGTGAGCCATCTCGCGGCCACGGAACATGATCGTGATCTTGACCTTAGCGCCGCCTGCCAAGAAACGAAGCACGTGCTTCTTCTTCGTGGTGTAGTCACCCACGTCGATCTTGGGACGGAACTTCATTTCCTTGATCTCGACCTTGGTCTGCTTCTTGCGAGCCTGCTTGGCCTTGATCGCCTGGTCGTACTTGAACTTTCCGTAGTCCATGATGCGGCACACGGGGGGTTCAGCGTTCGGCGCGATTTCGACAAGGTCCAAACCGGCCTCTTCTGCGATGCGCATGGCCTCGCGGGTGTTGAAGATACCCATCTGAGAACCGTCATAGCCAATCAGACGGCACTCGCGAGTGCGGATTTCTTCATTGAGCCTGGGCTCTTGAGCTGCTATTGCGCTCACCTCCTACATCTCCCGCGGGTTGCGGGTTTGCACTGTAACAAAAAACCCTGCGCGCACGCACAGGGTTCAAGAAGTTCATGAAGAAGTATATTCTTGAGACCCATCAGCTTGCGCCGAAACAGGTGGGAGGTTTTTGCCTCCGCTTGAAACAGCTCGAATATAATAGCAACATTCCCTTTCGGTTGGCAAGAAGAAATTCTTAGATGTGGAGGAAAAGCGTGCACGCATCCATTATTGACTGCCATACCCATACAAATTTCTCCGACGGCGAATCGTCATTCGAGGAAAATGTGCGCGCTGCCGCAGCTAAGGGATGCCGTGTGCTCGTTTCTACCGACCACCTCACGCTGCCGGCCAGCATGGATCCACGATGCGAATGCCAGGTGCCAGCGCACGATTTGCCCGCCCACCAAGCGGCGTTCGATGCCGCACGCGAGCTTGCGGCGCAAATCGCGCCCGACATGGATTTCATTTTTGGATTCGAATGCGACTGGTACCCGGGATGCGAGCGCAACGTCGCACAGTGGGCGCAAAACGCCCGGGTCAAGCTTGGCAGCGTGCATTGGATTGGAGACGCGGGCGACACTTCGATCGCCTCAGGCGAACGCGGCTGCGAGCGCATTGATCCCGCCGATGAGCCCGGCCTCGCCGCGGGCTGGATCGATTATTCGGAAGACATGCACATTTGGGAAGAACTCGGCGCGAACGGCGTGTGGCGTGCGTACGTCGATGCGTGGTGTGCCGCGTGCGAAAGCCCTCTCGCCTTCGATTCGATGGCCCACCCCGATCTGCCTATGCGCTTTTCACAAGATGGATGGTCGGCACCCACGAACGTCGAAAGCCTTTGGGACAAAATGGCCGCGTGCGCGCACGACACGAATCGCCGCATCGAGCTGTCTACCGCGTCGCTTCGCAAAGGGCTGCCCGACTACTACCCCGCCACGGGCCTGCTCGAGCGCTTCTTCAAGGCCGGCGTGTCCATCACAATTGGCTCCGATGCGCATATCGCGAGTGACATATGCTTCGGCATTCTCGAAGCCCAAAAGCATGCTTTTGCTGCGGGGTATCGAACCTTCGACGTACCTCGAGCCGACGGTTCATGGGAAAGCTGGAACCTTTAGATGCGCCCTCACGCCGCGTAGTCTATTTCATGCGTGCGTTGAGCTCTCCAGCAAGCTCATCGATGCTCACACCATAGCGCTCAAGCGTTACAAGCAGGTGATACACCAAATCGCCCGCCTCATAGCGAATATGGTCATGGTCGTTGTCTTTGCACGCCATGATGACTTCACTCGCCTCTTCGGCAATCTTTTTGAGCAGCTCGTCTTCGACGTCGGTAAGAAGACGAGCCGTATAGCTCTCATCGGCACTGGCATCGCGACGGGCGTGAATGGTTGAAGCCAGGCCCTCGATGGTCTCTCCGATGTTGCCCGGTTGTACGTTTGCAGTACGAACACCCATGGCTATTCCTCCTTTGGCGCGCCTTCCGGCGCATCGTAGATTCGATTGAAAAAGCAGCTGCGCGCACCCGTGTGGCACGCGGGACCTGGCGAGTCGACCTTCACAAGCAACGTATCGGCGTCGCAATCGGCGTCGATGGAAATCACACGCTGCATGTTTCCGCTCGTAGCTCCTTTGTTCCAGAGCTCTTGACGGCTGCGGCTCCAAAACCACGTTGTTTTCGTCTCTTGGGTCAAACACAGTGATTCGGCATTCATCCATGCCACCATGAGTACTTCGCCCGTGTCGTATTGCTGCACGACGGCGGGAATGAGCCCTCGATCATCGAACTTCAATTCCATTTCAAAACCTTTCCTGCCACGCAAGAGACGGCGACAGCGACTATCAAGCACCGCTTGGCCGAATGCGCGACTCCAAATCGGCGCTCATCAGAATGCCATCGCCGCCGCTCCCGCACTCCCGCTCTTGAGGCGCATACGGCGCTGGCGGCGAGAGAGCCACGTGCAGGCCCAAACGCATCGCAACTACGCCGGGAGCCGAGCTTCGACACCCAGCGAATGGCGCTTCTAAAAGTCGAGCCGCACGGGAATGCCCTGGCTGGCCATGTATTCCTTCACCTGGCGAATGCTAAATTGGCCAAAATGGAATACGCTTGCGGCAAGCACCGCATCGGCCTCGCCATCGATGACGCCTTCTGCGAAATGTTCAAGCTCGCCAACGCCGCCGCTCGCAATAACGGGAATGCTTACCGCCCGGGCAACTGCGCGAGTGAGCGCTACATCGAAGCCGGCCTTGGTACCGTCGCGATCCATGCTCGTGAGTAGAATCTCACCCGCTCCACGTTGAGCAGCCTGCGCCGCCCATTCAACCGCGTCGAGCCCCGTGGCATTTCGGCCGCCAGCCGTAAACACTTCCCACTTGTCAGCGCCGGGAGCGCCGGGCTTGCCCACGCGTTTCGCATCGATGGCGCACACCACAGCTTGGCTGCCAAATGCTGAAGCCGCCGCGGTAATAAGCGACGGGTCGCGCACAGCCGCCGAATTGAGCGACACCTTGTCGGCGCCCGCCGCAACCATGGCACGCATGCCAGCAAGGTCGCGGAAGCCACCGCCCACCGCATAGGGAATTGAAAGCTCTTCCGAGGCGTGGCTTGCCATATCAATCGTGGTCGCGCGCCCATCGCTTGTGGCCGTGATATCGAGGAACACGACCTCGTCAGCGCCCGCGCGGTCATACGCAGCGGCAAGCTCCACCGGGTCGCCCGCATCGCGCAACGATACGAAGTTCACGCCCTTCACCACGCGACCGTCCTTCACATCGAGGCAGGGAATCACGCGCTTCGTCAGCATGGCGTACCGCCTTTCGCGGCCGCAAGCGCTTCGCTCAGAGCGAATGCGCCCTCGTAAAGCGCGCGTCCGGTGATGCAGCCCTCGATGACGCCGTCGCCCGCCTCCGCGAGCGCCGCGATATCGGCCACGGAAGAAATGCCGCCCGACGCAACCACGGGAAAACCAGCAACCTGGGCAATGTGGCGATATGCCTCGACATCGATGCCCGTCTGCATGCCATCGCGCGCGATATCGGTGAAAACGAGGTGTTTGAATCCCTGGCTCGACAAGCGCCCGACCACTTCATCGGCAGAAGCGCCCACGCCTTCGCGCCACCCATTCACCTTCACCTGGCCGGCCTTGGCGGCCACATCGGCCACGAGCAGCTCCCCAAACTGGGCCGCCGCTGCCTGGGCAAACAACTCGTCGCGCACGAGCACGGTGCCCATGGCGATGCGCTTGGCGCCCAAACGCGCCAGCTCGTCGATTCTTTCGAGCGAACGCACGCCGCCGCCCACGTCGATTGAAATTCCCTCGACCTGGCATAAGGCGGCGATTGCTTTCGAATTCGCTTCGCGGGCGGCCCCATCTTCCTCAAAAGCCGCCGAAAGATCGACCACATGCAGCCACGTAGCGCCTTGTTCGACAAAATCGCGAGCAACCGCGGCCGGATTTTCTGAATAGACCTTCATGCGCGAACGGTCGCCGCGCTCGAGTCGCACGACTTTGCCGGCAACCAAATCAATGGCAGGGAACACGATCATGCGCGGCCTCCTTTCTGCTCAGCAGCCGCTATGGCGACGAAGTTCTTTAGGATGTCGAGCCCACGGGACGACGATTTTTCCGGATGGAATTGGCAGCCGAACACATTGCCGCGCGCCACCACGCACGGGAAGCTGCGCGTGTAATGCGTATGCGCTGCAATGTCGGCGGCACATGCGTCGGCGTCGACCGCGTAGGAATGCGTGAAGTACATGTTCGCGCCTTCGGGAAAGTCGCGTAAAAGTTCGCATGCGCGACCGTTATCGGTCAGATGCACCTGGTCCCAACCTACATGAGGCACTTTGAGGCGCGTCGATTCCAAACGCGAACACGAGCCGGAAAGCACGCCCAAGCCACGCGCCCAACGCTTGGATGACGCCTCGAAAACCTCGGCGGGAGCAAGGTTCGACCCCATGGCATCTTCCGCTAAAGCCGCGGGCGTATCTTCGGGCACGCCCTCATCGCCGCGCTCGAAAAGCAGCTGCAGCCCCAGGCAAATGCCCAAAAACGGCGTTCCCTCGCCAATGGCGTCAAGCACCGCTTGGGCTTCGCCCGATTCCCGCATGAACGCAATAGCGTCGTAGAACGAGCCCACACCCGGCAGCACCACGGCATCGGCCGCGCGAATGTCTTCTGGCGAATCGCTCGCCTGCGCACGGGCGCCTGCGCGGGAAAGCCCACGCACTACGCTCGATAAATTGCCCTTATGGTAGTCGACCACCACAATGCTCGGCGCCATTACAGCGAGCCCTTCGTTGACGGCACGCCCTGAACGCGGCCGTCGAATTCGCACGCGCGGCGCAGAGCGCGGCCGCATGCCTTGAATGCCGCCTCGATGATGTGGTGCGCGTTGGCACCCGCGAGCTCACGCACATGCAGCGTGACTTTCGCATCGCGCGCAAACGCATAGAAGAATTCCACCGCAAGCTCGGTGTCGAAATCGCCTACGCGCGGCGAGGAGATAGGCAATTCACAATATGCCTGGCCACGACCCGAAATATCAACCGCAGCCATGACGAGCGTTTCGTCCATGGGAATGGTTGCGTCGGCAAAACGCGTGATGCCCGCCTTATCGCCAAGAGCCTGCGCGAACGCCTCGCCCAGCACAATGCCCACATCTTCAACCGTATGATGGGCATCGACCTCGACGTCGCCTTGCGCATGCACCGTCAAATCGAACAAACCGTGGCGGCCGAAGGCGTTGAGCATATGATCGAAAAACGGCACGCCCGTAGAAATGTCGCAAACGCCCGAACCGTCAAGGTCGAGCTTTACTGCGATGTCGGTTTCGCCCGTTTTGCGCGAAACCTCAGCAATTCGAGCCATGGACAACTCCTTTCGAAGCGGTTAGAGAGCACTCTATACCAGCTAAACGATTCGTACGAGCCAAAACACCGCTGCGGCCAACGTCTTTTCGGCGTTCGCCGATGGAGTTTTCGGCATGCGGGGGCATGCAGGGCCCAAGCCAGCATGCCTATTCGTGGCACGAATCAATTTCTTCTTTCAGCAACGCGGCCAACGCCGCCAACACTTCGTCGTTTTCTTCGGGCGTGCCAACCGTAATGCGCAGGCAATCGGCCAAGCCGGGCGCATAGCTGAAATCGCGCACGAGAATCGATTTCTCGTCGCGCATGCGTTCACGAACGCGCGTGGCGTTCGGCACGCGCACGAGCACGAAGTTGGCCTCGCTTTCCCAAACCTCGAGAGGAAGCCCGCAAGCGGCAATGCCATGCAGACTCTCGATCACGCGCGCACGCTCGCTGCGAATCGCGTCCACCACGGGTGCGAACTGATCGCGCGCACGAACCGCGGCCAAAGCCGCAGCCTGCGAAAGCACGTTCACCGAATAGATTTGGCGAATCGCGGCGAAAGCATCTATTACATCGGGCGCGGCAATCACATACCCAACGCGCGTGCCTGCCATGCCGAACGCCTTGGAAAGCGTATGCAGCACCACGAGGTTGTCGCATTCCGAAAGCAGCTGCTCGCACGAGGAAGCGGCATCGGCGAACTCGCCATAGGCCTCGTCGACCATCACAAGACCAGGACACGCGGCGCACATCTCGCGCACGAATTCAACTGAAGCCAAATCGCCTGTGGGATTGTTCGGCGAGGTCACGATTGCGATATCGCATTTCGGAGCCGCTTCAAGCACCGCCGCCCGGTCGAGCTCGAACGTTTCCGCATCACGCCACACATCGAGCACCTTGGTTTGCGCAAGCGATGCGAAAAACGCGTATTCCGAAAAGCATGGCGGACAGTTGAGCAGCGTGCGGCCCGCTCCGCCAAAAGCGAGCAGGAAGTTGTAAAGCAGCTCATCGCCGCCGTTGCCCACGCACACCCATGATGGATTGACACCGTGCCACGCAGCGATTTCCGCACGAAGCTCATTCGACATGGGATCGGGGTAACGATTAAGCGGCGTGGCCGCGAGCGCGGCGTCGATGGACGCGCGCGCCGCAGCAGGCATGGGATACGTGTTCTCATTCGCCGAAAGGTTCACGCGGCACGGCGTGAAATTCGGGTCGTAGGGCTCGATACTCGCCAAATGCGGCTGCATGAGCGCCCGAACGCGGTCGGAGAGTTGAGCCATAAGCTACTCCGCCTTTTTGGGAGCAACCAAATCAACCGGCCATGCAATGCGGTTGATGTCGCCCAAATCGACGCCATCGAAGCCCTCGAGGCCCTCTTCGACCATTTTGCGGCGAAGACCAGCCGAGAGCGCGTGAGCCCACAAGCCTTCCGCCTGCGCCATGGTCTGCGTGGCGGGGGCATCGTTCATAAGGCCTTCTGGCGTATAGCAAATAACCGACGAACGCGTAATGAAATCTTGCACAGAAAGAGGGTTCGAGAATGCGGCCGTGCCGCCCGTGGGAAGCGTGTGATTGGGGCCGGCAACGTAATCGCCCAAGGGTTCGGAGCTCCACGGACCCACAAAGATAGCGCCGGCGTTCTCGATTTTGCCGAGCAGGCCCATGGCGTTGTCGCAGTGCAGCTCGAGGTGCTCGGGAGCAATAACGTTCACGGCGTCGATTGCCGCCTCAAGGTCGGCCGCCACTACGACCACGCCCTGGTCGGCAAGCGATGCGCTCGTGATTTCGGCGCGCGGACTTGCGGCCAAAAGCTCGGCGAAACGGCCCTGCACCTTTTCCGCGAACGCAGCGTCGCAGGTCACCAGGTAGCATGTGGCCAAAGGATCGTGTTCGGCCTGTGCCATAAGATCGGCAGCAACCACGGTCGCATCGGCCGTCGCATCGGCGAGAACGCACACTTCCGACGGGCCCGCCACCATGTCGATGCCTGCATCGCCCGAGACGATTTTCTTCGCCGCGGCGACAAACGCATTGCCAGGGCCAACGATTTTCGCGGTCTTAGGAATAGAATCGGTGCCATAGGCAAGAGCGGCAATGGCCTGGGCGCCACCCACAGCATATATCTCATCGACGCCCGCAACTTTCGCGGCAGCGAGCGTGTACGGCGAAATGCCGCCTTCTTTTTGCGGCGGGGTAACCATAACCACGCGCTTTACGCCAGCGACCTTCGCCGGAATGCAGTCCATGAGCACCGTCGAGGGGTACTGGGCGCGGCCGCCCGGAACATACACGCCCGCGGCGGAAACGGGAGTAACCTTCACGCCCAAAATGGTGCCATCGGCGCGAGACGTGAACCACGACTGCTCGACCTCGCGCTCGTGGAATTCACGAATCTGCGCAGCGGCCTTCTTCAAAGCCTCGATGAACGCAGGGTCGACCGCCTGGATAGCTTCGTCCATAAGTTTGGGATCGACGCGGAAATCGTCAACGTCGACGCCATCGAACTTCTTGCAATACTCGCGCAGAGCGACATCGCCGCGCTCACGCACATCGTCGACGATAGCCTGGGCCGACTGCATGATGGCCGCAGGCAAAACCCCCTGGCGCGGAAGCTGACCAGCCGCGAGGCGCTCACCTGGGTTAAGCGTAATGGTTTTCATGGTATCTATGCCTTTCTCGAAGCGGCCAGCTTAGCTGCCAGGTCGCGAACTCTTTCATCACAGCGAATGCTCGCGGGACTTGCAAAGAAACGCGCGGAGCATTTCAGCACCTCATCGACTATGACCAGGTCGTTTTCTCGAAGCGTGGTGCCCGTCGCGGTAATGTCGACGATGCGGTCGGACAGGCCAACCATAGGACCAAGCTCAATGTTGCCATGAAGCGTAACGATATCGGCTTGCACGCCAATTCGATCGTAATACGCCTGGGTGATGCGCGGATACTTCGTCGACACGCGAATGGAACCGCGGCGCGCATAAGCGGCATCGGCCGCGCCCTTCGCGCTCGCAGGCTCGGCAACCACGAATCGGCACGCGCCATAGCCAAGATCGATGAGCTGCACCAAATCGAGGCCCGCCTCAACAAGCGAATCGCGACCGCAAATGCCGCAATCGGCTCCGCCAGAGGCAACGAAGGCAGGGGCGTCGGTGGGCCTCACGATGACATAGTCGACGCCCTGGCCGTGCACAATAAGGTGTCGCCCCACATCGTGCAGCGGTTCGGTGTCGAGCCCCGCCGCCGCAAGCGCCTCAACCGTGTCGGCGAACAGCGACCCCTTCGGCACCGCGATGCGCAGCGGGCGCGCTTCAGCGTTGTTCGCGACGGCTTCCTCGATTTCCTCGAGCGATAAAGCGAAGCCGGCCGAGGGCAAATCGCGCTCGCCCAACCGCGAAAACGCTTCGTCATAGCGCCCACCCGATCCAAGAGGGGTCGATACGCCATCGGCATATACGGAAAACACGAGGCCCGTGTAATAGCCGAACGAGTTCATGACCGAAAAATCAACCGCAAGGTTGTCGGCAAAGCCCGCTTTTTGCGCCGACTCGAACAACGCGCGCAGCTCCGACACGCCCCCATCGGCGATGCCTGCCGCCGCAAGCGCAGCGGAAGCCGCATCGAGCGCCTCAACTCCGCCGCTGATGCGCGGCAAGGTCGCTATTGCGTTCACAAGATTCTCGAGCGCGTCCACGTCTGAAAGCGCCGCATCCAAATCGACGAAATCGGACGCATGCACGCATGAGAGAAGCTCTTCGCGCTTGGAACCAGCGATGCCCGCCGCCGCGAGGAGCTCGTTCATGGGACGAACGCTTCCGCATACAATGCGCCACTTGGAAACGCCCACGGCGTTGAGCGCTTCGGCCGCCATGGACACCACTTCGAAATCGGCCTCGACACCGCTTGCGCCAATGAGCTCGATGCCAAGCTGCGTAAACTGGCGGGAGCGCGCCATGCATTGAGCCTGTTCACGCACGACGGGTGCGGCATAGCGCAAGCGAATGGGCGCTTCCGTATGCGCCAGACGAGTTGCAACGAGGCGTGCGATGGGCATGGTGAGGTCGCTTCTCACCACGAGCAGGCGACCATCGCCATCGAAAAGCTGGAAGGGCGTGACAGCAGACCCGCCGGCCATCGCCAGCGAAGATTGCTCTTCGAGCAAGGGCGTTTCGACCGGCAGGTACCCGCGGGACGCAAACCCGTCACTCACGATGCGGGTTATGCGTTCACGCTCGATGGCCTCATCGGGCATGATGTCTCGGAATCCTCGGGCGGTAATAGGCCTCACTGCGTGTCACCTTCCCCTTTCATATGTGGTAACGTGTTAGACACTTTATCACAGTAGAGTGCTCGAGTATCGCATCGTTACCCTGCTCTTCATAAAAGAAAACCCGCCATTTGGCGGGTTTCTATAAAATCCAGTTTCTAGGCGTTCACATATACATAGAAGAGTCTGAGCGTATCGGACAAATTGTTCGACACGTTCGCCGCGGAATAGTCGTAATTCAAACGGCACTGCCACGCGTGCTGGGCCCCGTCAAGCGCGGCGGGCGCCTCGCCCGAGAAGGTGTATTGCTCTTGGGCAATAGTCTTTCCGTCGTTCGCGTAGGTGCGGTATTCGTCGGCGGAAGGAAGCTCAACCGAGCCATCTTCAACCGTCAAGCCGGCATCGCCGAGCAGGGTCTCAACAACGTGCTTTTCGGTCACCGCGTCGGAAAAGCTCACATCGCCATACCCCAACGTCGACATCGCGGCGGAATAGCCCGCCTGAGTGATTTTTCCATCTTTATCGAGCGTGAGATACACCGAAGGCGTATTGCCCTTCGAGTCGGCCTGCTGCTCGGTAAGCGCAAGCGTCACCGTTTTGCCCACGACTTCGGTGGTCTTCGAATCGCCTTCGCCTTTTTCCTCGGTTATGTCGGAAGAGCTCGCCACGGTGGCACCGCGACCAACCTTCGAGATGGCCTCATCTTCCGTTGATCCGAGCAACGCAACCAAATTCGGAGCGGTAAGGCGGCTGCCCTGCTTTTTCGCATCGGTCGCCTCGGCGGTGTCTTTCAGCGTGGCGGCAGTCGAGCTTGAAGCCTGGCTCGCGACATCGCTTGCTTCCTGGTACAGCATGAATGCGAAATACCCCAATGCCGCGATAAGCACCACGAGCACCGCGCTCACGACGATGAGCACTGTGCGCATGCGCTTCGATTTCTTTTGATGGGCGGAAATGCCCTTCGTGGCTTCAGGCGCGTTGTTCTCCAAAGCATCATATTCGGGCGCAGCCTGAACGGATGCGCCATCAACGAGCTCCGCGTCAGCTTCCTGAACGCGAGCGTGCTTCCCATGCTTGGCCATTCGTATTCCTTTCAATACGCACGTGAGCCCGCCTTAAGCGAGCCCACGTGGAAATTAATGCAGCACCGTATATGCGATAAACGCGATGACGGCAACCACGGCCAGCCCTATAATCGCTTTTTGCATCGTGGTCATAGGGGCGATATCGTTCAGGTCGTTCTCGTCTTCGACGCTTCGCTTGCCCATAGCGATGCCCTACCTCGTCGAACCAGGCTGGACGGCATTCGCCCCCGCCGTGGAGCTCGAAGCGGTTTCGGCCGAGCCGCCTTCCGCGGATTTCTCATCGGAATCGTCTCCAGCGGAAACCGACTTGCTCGAAGACACCTCAATCGTGGAAAGCGCATCAAGGTTCATGGGGGAGCCGAGCCACTTCGTGCACACCGCATCGAAGACGCCGTTGCCGCGCACCGCAGTCAGCGCCGCGGAAATAGCCTTCTGCAATTCCTGATTGCTCGAATTGACACCGATGCAATAGCCGCCTTTGGAACCAAGCAGAGCGATGGGCTGCACGTCGACGCTTTGGACAAGCGCCGCATACGAGCCAATGACCGCATCGGCTGCGACGTACTGCGATTTGCCGGTTTCGACAAGCGAGAACGCCGAGACCAAATCGGAAGCGGGGTTCAGCGCGTCATCGCCGAAAGCGTTTTGAACAGCCCAGGCGCTCGTGGAAGAAGATTGCGCTGCGATGCTCGACGCCTGAACGCTTTCAGGAACGGTTGTAGACCCATTCGAGGCGAACAGGGCAACGCCCGTTTCAATGTAGGGGTCGGAAACCCACATGGTCGAGCTTTTCTCGGTGGACGTCTGGCTCATAACGATGTCGACATCACCATCGGCGAGGGCCGAAGAGGCATTGCCCGCAACGTCGACGAGCTCAAGCTTCAAGCCCAGCTGATCGGCGAGCGCTGCCGCCATATCAACGTCGATGCCCGCATAGCTGGCACTCGAAGAAGACGTGACAAACGGCGCGCCACCATCGGCATCGATGCCCACGCGCAACGTGCCATTCTGCCCAATGGTGGGGGAGCTAATCGTGGGAGTAAGGGTTTTTCCCTCATAGGAACCAGCCTGGCTGCAGCCAGCCAAACCGAGCGCAAAGCAAAACGCGCATGCAAACGCGACAACGAGCGACACGCGATGTTTCATCGTATGAATCCTCTTTCCATATCTATCCAGATTCTTCTTTCGGCTGACCTAGTCTTTGCCCCCACACTCGCGCACTGGGGTTTTGCGAATGATTTCGCTCTGCCCTCTCCCCCAGTGCGGCGTTGCCGCAAAAATCGGCCGGGAGGTGCGACTTACTTCTAGGATACGCCATGCTCGCACGCGCCTATATTAGGGCGGCGCGTACTTACGTGGATCCTTTTGACCGCATCTGCCATGGACTAAGGAGCCTTTTTGCCCCCGCAACTACAGACCCGAAAGAAGTCTCGGGTCAGTTTAGCAGATTTAATGCCCCTGCATGAACGAGCTGCCGTCCTCTATGCAGTGTTAACGCAATGCTGAAGGATTGATTGCGAAGGAATAACCCGTGAATAATTGAAAAATTCTTCACGCATTGCGCTCGCGGAAAGCATGCAAAACAACGGAAATGCCGAGGAAAAAGGAAAGAAAATGTCGGGCGAATGTCACGAAACGGGCAAGGTATCGACAAGGTTTGCGACCTAGCATATCGCCCAGGAGCACGCGAATCGGAAAGAAGGGACCATGGGACTTATCGCCGACGCGATATGCGAAACGCTCTGGCCCACGCGTTGCGCCCTTTGCGATGCTCCGGGCGCCGTTTTGTGCACACGTTGCGCCGCTCGGCTCGATTATCTCGATTTTTGGCGCGCATGCCCACGGTGCGGAGCCGCCTTCGGCTTTTTGCAGTGCGACCATTGCACTCCCCTCGTAAACAAAGAAGAGCACACGCGCCTTTGCGTAAGCGCGCTTCGGTACACAGCGGACACCGGCGTTTTAATCAAAACGTATAAAGACAAAGGAGAGCAACGTCTTTCCGAAACCTTGGCGGCGATTCTTGCGAACGCGCTCCCGCCATCATGGCTGAGGTGGGCGAATGGCGTGACCTACGTGAGCGCAACCAAGGCCGCTCGACGAAGACGAGGCTTCGATCACATGGAGCTTTTGGCCCGAAGCCTTGCGGGCCAATGCGGGCTCCCATGCATACGAGCGCTCAACCCTCCCACCGCGCGCGATCAGCGCATATTGGACAGAGCGGAACGCAAGCGGAATATGCAGGGGCGCTTTACCGCATGCGAGCCTCTTCCAGGCCGGCGCCTTATTCTGATCGACGATGTGTTCACCACAGGCGCAACGATGGATCAGGCGAGCATCGCGCTCGAACGTGCCGGCGCGCAGGTGCGTTGCGCCACCGTCGCGCGAGCGTAAGCGCTCCATCGAAGAACGACGCAACCCCATGAACCGCCAGAGGCCGCCCAATTCTGCAATGGTTGCGCATTTTATGTTCGCGCACGGAAAGGCATATAGGCCCCACGCCGCTCTAACCCTATAATCTTGAAAGTTTACGGAAGTGCCAACGCAGCATTTCAAGCCGCCAATCGATAGGAGCGAGAAGACCGTGTTCGAGCAAATGCTTTCGCATATGACGTTCGTTGACGTCTTCAACTGGTCCGTTCTGCTGGTTTTCAGCATCTGCTACATCTACCAGTTCTACTACGTATTCGTCGTGCTCACGCGCAAACCGCCTTTGCAGGAAGCCAAGGCCAATCACAAATATGCCGTGATGATTTCTGCGCGCAACGAGAGCCAAGTTATCGGCGACCTCATTCACAGCATTCGCGTGCAAAACTACCCGCAAGAGCTCATCAGCATTTTCGTGATTGCCGACAACTGCACCGACAATACCGCGGAAATCGCACGAAACGCTGGCGCAACCGAAGTGTACGAGCGCTTTAACGACGAGGAAGTCGGCAAGGGCTACGCGCTGAATTACGGCTGGCATGAAATCCAAAAACGCGACGATGCCGAAAGCTTCGAAGCGTATTTCGTATTCGACGCCGACAACGTGCTCGATGCGAATTACTTCCGCGAAATGAATAAAGTCTTTGACGGCGGCGCCGAGGCTTCCACGAGCTATCGCAACTCTAAGAACTACGGAAGCAACTGGATTTCTGCCGGCTATGCCATTTGGTTCTTACGCGAGGCAAAATACCTGAGCCAGGCGCGCCTCACACTCAACACGAGTTGCGCTATTTCGGGAACGGGCTTCTTCATTGCCGCCCATGTGCTCAAAGAAAGCGGCGGCTGGAAATGGCACCTGCTCACGGAAGATATCGAGTTTTCCGCAAGCTCCATTATTGAAGGCCGTCGTATCGCCTATTGCCCCACCGCCATGCTCTATGACGAACAACCTATTACTTTCATCGACTCCTGGAACCAGCGCTTCCGTTGGGCAAAAGGCTTTTATCAGGTGTTTTGGCACTATGCCGGCAAGCTGTTCAAGGGTATTTTCACCAACCCGAAGGGCAAGCGCTTTGCGTGCTACGACATGCTCATGACCATCGCGCCCGCCATGCTGCTCACGATTATTTCCATCGGCTTCAACGGCACCATCGCGTTGCTCGCGATATTCGGCGTAATATCGGCAGGCACCATGATCACTTCGGCTTTATCGTCGATGTTCTTCTGCCTGTTTAACTTCATGCTGTTCATGTTCATCTTCGGCGTGCTTACTACCTTTACCGAATGGGACAACATCCATTCCACCACGGCGAAGAAGATCGGTTACCTGTTCACCTTCCCCATTTTCCAGCTCACCTACATCCCCATCGCGTTGGTCGCGTTGGTGAAAAAAGCCAGCTGGAAGCCTATCGCCCACACCATTTCGGTTGACGTTGAGGAAATGAGCCAAACCGGCATGAAATAGAAACGCGCCTATTGGTCCAGAAGGCCACCGGCCGCACTTCCTTTCAGAGCGCCGTTTCGCTGCTTAGGCAGCGGGCGGCGCTCTTCTTTTATTCCCGGACCTCCAAGTGACACATCGCTCAATTCGACGATGTTCTTCCAGAGGCGCTTCGGCATAAAGCTGCGACGCAGCTCTGGGTTGTAGCGCGCATCGATTGCAACGCTGTCGTAGAACGTTTTCCAAGCCTGCTCATAGAAGGCATCATCGACGGCAGCGGGCGGCACAACGAAATCGGGAGAACGAACGAGCTGCCATTCTCCGTTGTGAGAAACGCCGGCAACATGGTGAACTTCATCGAACACGATGAATGGCTGCGTGTTGAACCGGGCCGAGAACCACCCCATAAGCAGCGGCACGACGCTCGCCTTGGGATTGCATACCGCCACATACACGCCATCGCGCGTTTTCGAGAAACGCATGAATTGCACCCAGTAATGATGCTCGTTTCTGACCGATCGAACAATTTCCGCGAAACGCTCAACATCGGGCGCAGCTTTGTCGAATCGTGCGCGAGGACCACGCTTCATGGCGTATCGAACGAAGGAAAGAACCGATGAGCCCGCATCGGGTTCATCGGAAAGCGAGGCGGCAACCACGCATTGATATGTCTCCATGCCGCATACGCGAATAATTCCCGCACGCACACGCCACGCCCGTTCCATATTCGTCTCGACCTCAACGATTCGCTGCCCGAGCCTGGGCATAAAGCGGCACGAAGCCGATACGTCAGAAGGGTATTCCTTCCGTTCAAAGGCGAGAAAGACCGCCGTGAGCAGCCCTTCAAGCGAACCATCATGCACGTAGGCAAGCTCAAGGTCGTCCATCGGCGGCAATCCTTCTTTCTTGAACGATAAGCGCGCTTCGCGCCCTGCCGCAGCATGGCAAACCGCACTATGCGCAAACCCCAACAGCCATCATTGGCCGCTGGGGACCATGCTACAAATTCGGGTTCATCTTAAACGTGAGCGGTGAGGCGATCGACAGGTCGAGCAGAAGCGTCGCAAGGTGCTTTTGAGCATCGGCAACAACCCACGAAGCAAGCTCGCTGTTGCCCTTTTCGTATACCGCCGCGCGTTCTTCGGCGGGAGCCGCCAGTGCCTCGCGATGCACGTGCTGCGCATGCCGCAAGGCTTTTTGCCACTGCTCGCTTTTGTAGTCGCCCGAACGCACCTGCGTGACCGCAAAACGCGCATCGCTTGCCGCCTGAAGCGAGCGGAACACCCAATACGGATGGCTCAAATCGGGTTTAGGCGCTGCATCGTCAAAGCACGCCGGCCACATGTGGGCGTCGCAGAACAGGGGCATATAAGGCGAGAAGCACGGCGTGCCCAGCGCGACCCAACAAATGGGAGATGCGAGTTCGCCTTTAAGCGCAGCCTGCGCGCACTGCTCGGCAGAAAGCCCAAACACGCCTTCGATTTGGAGCACATGCGATTCCTGCGTACGCGAGAGCGCGATAGCGCGATAGCGTTTGCGCGAGAATTCGTCGCCAGCAGTGCCAATGGGGTCGAATTCGGTTTCGTCGAAATGGCTCGAAAGCACCGCCGCCACATCTTCAACTCCAAGCAGGCGGTTGGGCCGGAAAACGAACGGCAAATCGCTGTCGACCACCGTATGTTCTTTCGCGATTTCGGGAGCAAGCAAACGCAAGCCATCCCATACGCGTGGCGTGTTGTAACGCCTGTCGCCATCGGAGCTGGTGCCGAAAATCTCACGGAAGTTGAACGGATGCTCCCCACCGCCGCCTAAGGCGCTATTAAGCGCATGCTCCTCGACGAATTCGCGAATTCCCTCCGAATACATGAATGAGTCGCTTTCGAAATCGACTTCCTGGATCGAGAGCTGATTCGCGACCACGGCAACGCAATCGTCGGGAATGCGCTGAGCAACCCAATGATGGCCTGTGGCGATTTCCATATACCACGCTTCCAGATGGTCGGCGAACAACACGCCGTTGCTTTCGGCGGAGCCATGCGCAGCCACGATTTCGCCCAAACGCTTCACGCCTTCACGTGCCGTTTTCACGTAAGGCAGCACGACGGTGAGCATAGCATCTTCGGCAAGGCCATTTTCCACATAGGGGTCGAATGCCAGAACGCGATCGTTTGCCAGCGCGCTTTCGGTAGCCGACATCGCAACGTGGGCGGCATTCACGCCGGCCTCTTCGAAAAGCCCTTCCTCGGGCGTAACGTCGGGCATGGCGGAATAGCGAAGGCCCCCTTCAGGCAACGTGATGGCAAACCCGTTCGCGCCCGATACAAGCTCGACGCCATCGCGTTCGCCCGCTGGCACCATGCGAAGCGATTTCGGCGCAGCAGGCGTGGTGTTGTCTTCGTTGCGGGCAATGAGAATAGAGCCGTCGCGCGTTGCGGCGCGGCCCACGAGAACCGATGTGCACGAGCGGCGCATAAGACCATCGAACCCTTTTTTCGACATACCGTTTCCTCCTCTACGAAAGCCCCAACGCATGCGCACGCTGAGACTTTTTTCACCTGCGCCCTATAGTAGCTAAAAATATGCGCTGAAGCGCCTAGCCTATGCCATCGAAAAGGCTCATTTGCCCTGCGAGCACTTTGCCCGACCGACGGCCATGCGACCCCGCTTGAATGGGCGCTGCGAGTTGAGCATGCAAGCTCTCTTTGTCAAAGCGCGTGCCATGGCCCTGGTAGCGACCCCGACACGTAATGAAAAACCGAGCCCGCTTGTATGCCACGCCGAGCTTGCGAAGCTCGGCTTCACCAAGCGCCGTGGCGCGCCTCGCACCCACAATCGCCTTCGCCCCGCGCACCCCAATGCCAGGCACGCGCAAAAGTTCCTCATAAGGCGCAGTGTTCACCTCGATGGGAAACCTATCGAGGTGGTTGATAGCCCAATTCGCCTTCGGATCGATGTCGGTGGCAAGAAACGGCTGGCCCTCATCGATGAGCTCCGCTGCGTCGAACTTATAGAAGCGCATAAGCCAATCGGCCTGATAAAGCCTGTGCTCCCTATCGAGCTGCACGGCATTTCCCTGTGGCAGCCGACCGTCTTCGTTTACCGACAAATACGCCGAGAAGAACACACGCTTCATATGCATCGTTTTATAGAGCGACGAGGAGAGGTTCAGTATTTGAAAATCGGTTTCGGGGGTTGCGCCGATGATCATTTGCGTGCTTTGCCCCGCCGGCGCGAATGCGCGCGTTTTTCGGGCAGGACGCCGCTGCGCCATATAACACGCATCGCGCCGCATAAGCGCCCGCGTATCGCGATCTTCGGCGATGCCCTCGCGAATTTGGCGCATAGGCGCAACGATGGAATCGCGCGTTTTATTCGGGCACAAAAGCGCAAGGCTTTCGCTCGACGGCAGCTCCATATTCACGCTGATTCTATCGGCGAGAAGCCCGAGTGCTGCCAGCAAATCGGACGACGTTCCCGGAACCGCCTTCGCATGAATGTAGCCGCGAAAGCCATATTCCTCGCGAAGAATGCGCAAGCATTCGATGATGCGCTCCGTCGTGTAATCGGGGCTCTTCAAAACCCCACTCGAAAGAAACAGGCCCTCGATGTAATTGCGCCGGTAGAACTCCATGGTGAGGTCGGCCAATTCACGCGGCCGAAAAGAAGTACGCGGAACATCGTTGGAGCAGCGGCTCGCACAATAGGCGCAATCGAAGACGCACACGTTGGTGAACAGCACCTTTAAAAGTGTGATGCAGCGCCCGTCGGCTGAAAAGCTATGGCATATGCCCGCCGCCGTCGCGTTGCCAAGGGCGCCCATGCGCGCATCGCGATCAATGCCGCTCGACGTGCAGGCAACGTCGTATTTCGCAGCATCGGCGAGCAATGCGAGTTTTGCCGTTGTATCCACCGCGCCCCTTCCGCAAAATCGAACATCTTTTCGTTATTCTAAAGCGAATAAATGTTCGATTCAAGATGATTTTTCGCGAAAATCACGACGCGACTGTACAGTAGCTTCGGTTCGAAAGCCACATTCCGCAAAGGCCGGAAACGACGTTGCCGTGTTTTGGAGAACCCGGACAATTGCGCTAGCATGGAAGAAACACCTCGAGAATCGAAAGGCGCACTATGAAAATTTGCGTGTTCTGCTCCTCTTCCGACAACCTTGACGCGAAATATGTCGATGCGGCGAAGGCTCTCGGCGAACCATCGCCGCGCGCGGCCACGAGCTCGTGTTCGGAGGTTACGACAAAGGCCTCATGGGCGATGTCGCGAATGCCGCCGTCGCTGCAGGTGGGCACGTGTTCGGCGTGACCACCACGGGCCTCACCGCCAAGGGGCGCGCCATTGTCGAAGGCATCGAAAACGTGGAGGAGCCCGACCTTTCCACGCGCATCAAGCACATGGTGAGCATGTCCGACGCCTTCGTCACGCTGCCGGGAGGCCTTGGCACATTCGAAGAATTCTTCAGCGTGATGTCGCAAATCAAGGCTGGCGAGCTGAAAGCCACCTGCGCGCTGCTCGACGTTGACGGTTACTTCAAACCGCTCGTGGAAATGCTCGACCTTTCGTGCGAAACGGGCCTCAATTCCTGTGATTGGCGCGCATTCTGCGATGTTTTCACCACCCCTGACGACATTATCGATTGGCTCGAGAAATAATGGCGCGCCCTTCTTCCTCCAAGGCGTTCGAAGCGGCGCTTGCGCGCAAAGCTGCCATGCAAGCAGCACGATGCGCAGGCGCGAAGGCGCCTTCCGCGAAGGGCATTGGCCCCAACAAGGCCTGCGGGCACAAAGGCGGCATTCGCAGGCAGGGCTCGAAACGCGGATAGCATGGCCATGGCCGCGCGGCGCTTTTAAAGGCCCGAATGCATGGTGATTTCTTTACGACAAGACGCGCCGTTGGCTTGTGGGCTGAAATGCGGGTAAACTAGTTTGTCCGAATTTTGGCCCGCGAATGCTAGGAGCCGCTATGCAAGAAAACACCGCAGCCGAAGACGCCCAGGCGTTCGGCACCTCGCCCGACGACCCCGTTTTCGTCACCGAGCAGGCGCATCTTTCTGAGGTATACGCCGAGCTGGAAAAGATGCGTGGCGAACTCGTGCGCAAAATGGAAGCCACGAGCGCCGCAGCCGCACGCGATAAGCTCGATTTGCTTTCCGAAATCTCGAACGACTTCACGAGCGATACCGAAACGAGCGAAACCTACGCGTCGTATGGTGCCGTGAACAGCGTCATCGATTCGTACAACGCGCAGCAGGAAGTGACCGCCGACAAATTGGCGCGCTGCCGCCTGCTTTTGCGCCAGCCGTACTTCGCGAAAGTCGCGCTGCAATTCAAGCCCGGCCAGCCGCCCAAGGAGCTTTACATCGGCGCCGCCGGCATTTCCGACGACAACTACAAGCGTCTCGTCGTTGACTGGCGAAGCCCTGTAGCCGAAACCTATTACAACCAGAGCAACGGGGCCACGAGCTATGTGGCAAACGGGCGAACCATTCATGTTGACCTCGCGTGCCGACGCCAGTTCGACATCGAAGCCGACACGCTCCACGCCTACTTCGACACCACCGTCGCCATTCAGGACGCGCTTCTGCTCGAATCGCTTTCGCATCAACGCACCGCGCAAATGAAGGCCATTACCGCCACCATCCAGCGCGAGCAAAATGAAGTCGTGCGCCACGAAGACGTTCCCGCGCTTTTGGTGGCAGGCATTGCGGGCAGCGGCAAGACGAGCGTGCTTCTGCAGCGCATCGCATACCTGTTCTACCAAAATCGCACCGAGCTCGACCCAAGCGAAGTGTTCCTTATTACGCCGAACCCGATTTTCCGCACGTATATCGAAAACGTGCTACCCGACATGGGAGAACGCAATCCCGAAACGCTCACGTGGGCGGAATTCGCAAGCCGCGTAATGCCGCTTGACAAGGCCGCCGAGAAGAAGAGCGTGCCCGTCGATGCCTTATGGCGCATTGACGAAGCCATCGCGAACCTCGAATTCGAAGACGATGACTTCCGCGAGCTGCACCACGGCAATGTGAAACTTCTGGGCATCAACCAGATTCGCAAGGTGAATGCGAAATACCGCAACGTTCCCGCCGGTCCGCACCGCGCCACGCTCATGCGCGAAGATTTGGAAGACGCCCTTGAGGCGCGCGTGAAGCAGCTCGCGTCGGGCTCTGCCGTGCTTGAAGAGCTCGAGGGCATGACGCTCAACGAGCAGCTTTCCCAGTTCGGCGAACCCTATGCGCCCGTCGACGAAAAGGAGGCGCGCGATTTCGCGTTGCGCCTTCTGCAAGACCGCTACCAGGGAGCATTCCGCGCAGTGCGAGACGACGCGTGGTTGCGCATCGATCGCATTGGCATGCGCCTTTTGGGGGAAAAGAGCCTCTCGGCGCTGGAATGGCTCTATTTGAAGATGGCCATCACCGGCCTGAGCGACGCTTATGCGAAATACGTGATGATCGACGAGGTGCAAGATTATTCGGCAGCCCAGCTCGCCGTGCTCGCGCGTTTCTTCCGTCGCGCGCATTTCATGCTCCTTGGCGACGAAAACCAGGCAATCAACCCCAACACGGCGTCGTTTGCCGAGGTGCGCGAAGTATTCACGCGTCTGCGCGGCGGCATTTCAACCTGCAGCCTGCTTACGAGCTACCGCTCCTCGCCTGAAATCACCGAGATTTTCGCAGGTCTTTTGCCTGCCGAGCAGCGCGCGAAAATCTCGTCGGTGCAACGCGCAAGCGAACCCGTGCGCGTCGATTGCTACGGCAACGACGACGAATACGCCGCCGCATTGCGCGAAGCCGTTGCGCACGCGAAGGAAAACGACGGCCTTACGGCCATCGTGGTTCCATGGAAGCACGAGGCCAAGCGCCTGCGCGGGTTCTTGGGCGATGCTGCCGATGACTTGGTCGATATGGAAACGGCAGCCGAGCTGCCCACGAACGGTGCCATGATTATCACGCTGCAACTGGCAAAAGGCCTGGAATTCGACCACGTGATCGTACCCGACGCGAGCGCACGCGTATTCCCCGCCGATGACCGCGTGGCGAAAAACCGCCTGTATACCACCGTTTCACGCGCGACTCGCTCGGTTCAGATTCTGTGCCGCGGAGAGCTTACGCCGTTGCTAAAGAAGTAGGTTACCTGTTCGGGAAGGCCCGGATGGGAGGCTCTCCAAGGCCACGGTTCGCTACCGCTGCGCTCCTTCGGAGCTACGCTATGCGCTCACCTGGCTGCGCTTAATTTTGAAATTAAAAGCACATTTGAGCGCAGACGGCGTTGGAGAGCCTCCCTCCGGGCCCTCCCTGTATTTTCTGCGGGAGCCGAAGCTAAAGCCGGCAGTCTTGGCGCGCCTTAACCTGTTAAATGCTCCGAGCATTTAACAGGTTCTCGCAGGCAATAATTGGGAACCGAAGCAACCGCCTGACCCCTTAGCGACGTTGGCCGATAGCGCTACTCCAAGTAGGCGCCGGTCTGTCTATTCCACAAGTTGGCGTATTCGCCACCGGCGGCGATAAGCTGCTCATGCGGACCGTCTTCGGCAACCTTGCCTGAATCGATCACGACGATGCGGTCGAGGCTCGCCACCGTTGAGAGGCGGTGCGCCACCACGATGCACGTGCGCCCTTTCATGAGCGTGGCGAGCGCATCTTGCACGAGTGCTTCGCTTTCAGAATCGAGCGCGCTCGTCGCCTCATCGAGCACAAGCACGGGACAGTCGGCCAGAATGGCACGCGCAATGGCGATGCGTTGGCGTTGGCCGCCCGAAAGCTTCACGCCGCGCTCGCCAACCTGAGTTTCGAAACCCTGGGGCAGACGCTCGATGAATTCCAGCGCGTTCGCACGCGCCGCCGCTTCGCGAATTTCAACCATGCTCGCGCCAGGCTTGCCATACGAGATATTCTCGGCAACGCTGCGATGGAACAGCAGCGATTCCTGCGGCACATAGGCGATTTGGCGACGCAGCGACTGCTGCGTGCATTGGGCGATGTTTTGCCCATCAAGAAGGATGCACCCCTGCTGAATGTCGGACAAGCGCAGCAAAAGCTTCGTGAGCGTGGTTTTGCCCGCGCCGGAAAGACCTACAAGGCCAACGCGCTGGCCTGCTGGTATATGCAGTTCGAAATCGTCGAACACCTGCGTTTTCGCATCGCCGTCGCCATACGAAAAGCCAATGCCCTCGAAATCGATCGCGCCTTCACGCACCTGCAAATCGGGCGCGCCGGCAACATCGGCCACCAGTCGCGGCTCGTCGAGCGTGGTCGTCATGCCGCTCGCATCGCCGAACGCGCGATTGAAGCGCTGCAGGCCATTGTTGATGAAGTTGAACTGGTTTGTGACCGTATAGGTATAGGTGAACATCATCACAAGCGTGCCCGGCGTGATGCCATACCACGCATTGCCGCCCGCGATGAATACAGCCACCACGCTCATAATGACCACGGTAATCGATGCCGTGATAATGCCGCGCGTAAGCGAGGCCCACATGCGCTTCGAATCGCGCGCGACCACTTCCCTGTTCGCTGCATCGAACAGCCCGCGCTCATAGTCTTCGCGCCCATACGTTTTAACGGCAAGGATGTTCGATACCGAGTCGGACAGCTCGCCCGACAACTGGTTTTGGGCGCTCGCCGCCTTCTCATTAAGCGACAGAATGCGTTTGTACATGATGTACGAAACCGTGGCATACACCGCGAGCAGCGCCATGAGAATAGCCACATACACCGGCACGCGCGGCGCCAAAATGCCGCACGTGAAAATGACCGAGCACATAACCGGCAGAAACGGAAACATGATAGTCTCGATAAGCTGCTGGTAGGCGCTCATGAATTTCGACGTTTGGCTCACAAGCGTTCCGCCGAAGCGATTGGAATGAAAGCTCATGGACTGGTTGCACAGCGCGTCAAAGCTCATCGTGGCCAAATCATACGCGGCTGCGATTTCCAGCTTATACAGCGTGTAGTCTTGGAACTTGCTTGCGGCCTGGCCAAAAACGTTGATCGCGATGAGCGCCACGATATAAGGCCCGTAGGCGGAAAACACTTCATCGGGGCCCACGCCGCCCTCGCTCACGCGGTCGACGACGAGGCTCATAACGTACGGGTTGCCATACGAAAGCAACGCCACGAAAAGAAACGTCGATACGATAAGGCCCCAAAACAGGCCCTTATGCTTGCGCGTTACCTGCCAGTAGTAATGCAGCGTGCGGCGTGTGGTCGATTGTTGCATGAATTCCCCTTGGCTCCTTTACTGTTCATCGATGAAGCCAACGCGATAATTCGCGAACACCACGCCATCGCCCATCTGGGTCGAATCGAGATCAACATCGGCGCTTATGCTGAAGTCGCGATCGTCCGACTCGTCGCGGAAAATTTGGCGCACATGCCACACATGGGCTGTTTCTTCATCGGATTCGTCGATAACCAGGTATTTCTTCGAACGGGCATCGGCATCGAGCACGATTTCTTCGTGCTGGGCGAAGTATTCATCAAGGGCCGCCTGCCAAGCGCGCTCGCCAAAGCCCCAGTCGACATCCATCTCGCCCAAGTCGGCCACGCGGCCAAGCGAAGCCAAACGCACGCGCGAGATGAGTGCGTTGCGCACGAGCACGGTAAGGCCGCGCCTGTCGCGCACCACGGCATCGGTTTGCGCCTCGGGCGGTGCCGCGTCAAGCGACGCGCCCGCATTGGCCCATTCGTCCACCAAACTCGAATCGACCGAGCTCACCACGAGTCCAAGCCAGGCGATGATGTCTTTCATCTGCTCGTCGCGCTTATCGATGGGCACCGTACGATCGAGTGCGCGAAAAGCCTCGGCCAAATAGCGAAGCAGAATGCCCTCGAAACGCGCGATTCCCAAGCGCTGGATATAGCCCTTGAAGTCGCTCGCCGTTTCGAGCATGTCTCGCAGAACCGATTTGGGGCTCAACTCGAAGTCGCGAGCCCACGGAACCTTCTCGCAATACTGCGCGAAGGCGGAATTGAGCAAATCCTCGAGCGGCTTGGGATAGGTGACTTCGGCGATGCGCTCCACGCGCTCATCGTAATCGACGCCGTCCATCTTCATTTCGGCCATAGCCTTATCGCGCGCCTTGCGTTCCTGCGCGCGCAGCACCTGGCGCGGGTTTTCGAGCGTCGCTTCAACCATGGAAACCGCATCGAGCGCATAGGTTTCGCTTTCAGGATCAAGCAACTCGAGCGCGGCGAGCAAGAACGGCGAAAGAGGCTGGTCGAGCGCGAAATCGTCGGGCAGGTCCATCGTGAGCACGTATTCGGTGCCGCCATCTTCGGCCTCGCGACGCTCTACCACGTCGGCATCGATGAGCGTGGCGAACACTTCATCGGCGCGCTGCGAGAGCTTGATTTTTTCCTCAGGCGTCTGCATGGAGTCGTCGATGAGCGCTTCGACGCGAGCACGTGCGTCGCCGCCCTGCTCCACCACGGAAAGCACCATGGAATGGGTGATGCGCAAACGCGGCGTGAGCTTTTCGGGCTGCGATTCAATGAGGTGGTCGAAGGTCTGCTCGCTCCAATTCACGAAGCCTTCGGGCGCTTTCTTCTTCTTGATACGACGCAGCTTCTTCTCGTCGCCGCCAGCCTTCACCATGGCTTTGTAGTTCTCAATTTCATGCTCGGGTGCCTCGGCAAGCACGCGGCCTTCGCTATCGAAGCCCGAACGGCCCGCGCGACCGGCGATTTGATGGAACTCACGCGAACGAAGGCGGCGCATTTTATAGCCGTCGAATTTCGTGAGCTGCGTGAAAACCACAGTATGGATGGGCACGTTGATGCCCACGCCCAACGTGTCGGTGCCACAAATCACCGGCAGAAGGCCCTGCTGGGCGAGCTTTTCAACAAGCAGGCGATAGCGCGGCAGCATGCCCGCATGATGCACGCCCACGCCGAAACCAAGCAGGCGCTTGAGCGTTTTGCCGAACGCGGTGGTAAACGCCGTGCCCTTCATGGCTTCCTTGACCGCCTCGCGCTGCGCCTTGGTGGCAACGCCGTAGCTCGCAAGCGCGCTCGCCGTGGAAAGCGCGGCGTCTTGGGAGAAATGCACCAAATACATGGGGCCCTCGCCAGCACGCAAAGCGAGCTCGACCGTGGCCTCGATTGGCGTTTTCACGTATTCATAGGAAAGCGGCACGGGGCGCGGAGCATTCATCACGCGGCTCACCGTGTTGCCCGTTTGGCGCTGCAGCGTCGCAGCAATTTCGTCAACATCGCCAAGCGTGGCGCTCATCAGCAGAAACTGCGTTTTCGGAAGCGTGAGCAGCGGCACCTGCCACGCCCAGCCACGGTCGAAATCGCTGAAATAGTGGAACTCGTCGGCCGCCACTGAATGCACTTGGGCGGCGGCCCCCTCGCGAAGCGCGAGGTTCGCGAGAATCTCGGCTGTGCAGCAAATCACGGGCGCGTCGACGTTGATATGCACGTCGCCGGTGATCATACCCACATTATCGCGGCCAAGCAATTCGACCAAGTTGAAGAATTTCTCGCTCACGAGCGCCTTGATAGGCGCTGTGTAATAGGAACGCTCGCCAAAGCACATGGCCATGAAATGCATGCCAAGCGCCACGAGCGATTTGCCGCTGCCCGTCGGCGTGCCCAGAATCACGTGATCGCCCACCATGATGTCCATGAGGGCTTCCTCTTGGTGCGGCCACAGCTCAATGCCGCGCGACTCGCACCATTCCATGAACGCCATGAACGACTCTTCGGTAGAGGCATCTTCGTCATAGAGCCTATTGGCGATGCGGCCAAGCTCGCCATGGGCGGCAGCTGCGATTTCGTCGGCCTCAACGACTTCGGTAAGGTCTTCAGGATGGACGTCTGACATGGCAGGCCTTTCATGCCAATCAAGTTGGCAAAAGAAAAATGCGGTGATAAAATGGGTCCAACGGCGAGCCTGCGGGTAGGATCCAGGCAATGCCGTCGTTGTTTGAAGAAGGTCACCCCCTATCGGCGGTGGCCTTTCTTTTTACGCTTTGGGCGCTGCTCACGTGCCGCGGATAGCCCGATTATCGCCGTCGCCAGAGCAACAAGCGCAGTCGCGAGGTTCGCTACCTCTGTGAATAAATCGGTCATAGGGCATCACCTCCCTTCTTGAGGAAGGCACTGCCCGGCACACAAACCGCCGTTGGGGTATCGGCTATTTTAACGCAGAAAGGGCCGCTCTCGCGACCCTTCCCAAAGCGCCTACACGCCAGACACTTTCGCTATTCCGCATTTTTCAACGCGAGCGCAAGCGGCACTTTCTTAATATGGCGCACATGCAGAAGCGCCACCACAAGATAGGTTGCGAACCCCGTGGCGATGACCTCAAGAATGCATGCCAGCGGCACGTAAATCTCGATGTTGCCGCTGTACGAGAGCAGCATTGCCTTGAATATTGCCGTGAGCGATGCGATGATGAGCGGCTGGCACACGATGAGCGATGCCGCCACACACCAGGTAATCGAGCGCACGTAGAGCTTGCTCACCTCCCTGTCGCGATAGCCGAACACCTTCATATAGCTGATGGAGCGCGCGTTGTGATCGATGACCGACTTCGTGAGCAAATACATGAATACGAGGAAGATGAACACCGACATGCCCACGAGCATTCCAATCATATCGTCCATCATGCCCGTGAACTGCTCGCCAATGGCATCCATGTCGGAAGGCGTAAGGTCGCTCGCCACATAGCGGGAATCGAGCGTGAGCGGCTCGTCGGAAACGTACCCGTTGAAATAGGCCGCATCGTTGCCGAACATCGCGTTGAAATCGTCCAGGCTCATGTAGATATTCATGGTCGACTTCGTGCCCCACGTGCCCTCGTCGCCCGTGAACGTGAGCGTATGCGTCTTGTCTTCGTACTTGTCGTACAGTTCGATCGCATCGCCCTGCTTGAAGCCGAACTTGTCAACCAAGCCGCCGCCGAAGACCGCCTTGCCGCTTCCAAGGTCCATATCGGTCCAATACCGCGAACCCTCCTGCACGCCATACACAGCTATCGTTTCTTCGCCATTGCCTTCGCCGCGATCGTATTGCAGCGTATACACGGCGAATTTCTCGGCCTGGGCGATTGTGTCAGCGCCGTTGTCGACCGTATTCACCGGATGCACGTTTTCGTCGTCAAGATTGAGGTCGGACACCTTGTCGATCATATCGACCACGTCGTCGCGCGTCGCACCCAAATCGGCGGCAACGCCATCGAGCTCGCTATTGAACGCATCTTGCGACTTCGCGAAAGCGTTCTGGGCATCTTGCGCCTTTTGCATGGCTTCAAGCGTCGGCTCGACCTGCAGCGTTTCCGCCGCCACCTTCAAGGCATCAGCCTTTTCTTGAGCATCATCGGCAGCGTTTTCAAGAGCCGAAAGCCGGGCGCCCTCCACACCCTGCAGCGTATCGGCGGCTTTCCACGCTTCGCGCTCGTCACTGGTGCCCTCAAGCTCCAACGGCGCCTTCAGCGAATACTGGTGCTGCGCAACAACGGTATTGTGCAAATTCTCGGCGTAGTGGCTCATCGTGGGAAGAATCGCGAGCGAGAACAGCAACAGCAGGCTCGCAAAGCCAATGCCCACGAACAGCGTGGCGAAGTTGCCCAAATTGCGCAGGAACACGCGCAAGCGGAATCGCGCAGTGAAGCTCAGCCGCTCGGGCAGCGCGAACCCACGCTTCACGCCGCCCTTGCTCGTTTCGTGGCGAAGGAATTGAAGGGGCGTGTGACCCATCTTGCGCAGCAAGCCGACGAGCGTAACCAGAACCAAAACCGCCACAGGCACAACGGTGGTCTGGAAGAAAACGCCCCAGCTCCAAGTCGCACAATACGGAGGCAGGCTGTATGACCCATAATACAAATTGCGCATAGGCTCGCTCATGAGCGTAAAGCCCACCACATTGCCCACCGCCGCGGCGGCAATGCCCACGATGCACGGCAGCGCGAGATAATGCGCCACCAGCTCGCGACGCCGATAGCCACTCGCCAAAAGCGTGCCGATAATCGCGCTTTCTTCTTCAATCGTGCCCGACGTGAGCACGACGAACACGAATGCCATAATCACGATGATGATATACAGCAGCGTCGTCCACATCGCCGAGTCTCCCGACACGTCGTCTTTGGCATACCCAATGCCTTGGTTTGAGTCGACGTCGGTCAAATCGGTCACGTTCGCATGGGCATCAGAAAGCGCGCTCACCATGTCTTTTTCGATATCGACACGGTCGGCCACGGAAAGGTCGCGGTCGGCGAAGCGATATGAATAGGTATAGCTCGGCAGAAAACCCGTATTCTCGAGTGCCCTGAATCCCTCGGACGACACTTCGGCCACGCCAAACGAAAGCGTATTCACCGTGAAATCGGAATTGCTCTGGAAAAGAGCCTGGTTGTCGGCCAGCGTCATAATGCCCACCACGCGGAACTCAACGCCGTTGAGCGCAACCGTGTCGCCCATGGATACATCGTTGTTCGTTGCAAACACACGATCAATGGCGATTTCGTCTGCCGCCTGGGGCTCGCCACCTTGCGCATACGCGGCCAAATCGACCTGCGTGCGATGCTCGAACGTGCGCACCGTGCAATTGCGGGCGTTATCGCCCTGCGTTTTCTCGAAGCTCGCATCGAAAGAATAGTTCTTGTACAGCTCAATGCCGCCAGAATCGGATGCAGTATCACGCACGGCATCGAGTTGCTCATCGGTTGCCTCGAACGCCGTAGTGAAGCGACCGTCTTCAATAACGTAGGTTTCGGGCATATCGTCAATGATGACCGAAATGGAATGGGCGGCGAGCAGAAATCCCGAAGTGAGCGCAATGCTCACGGCCATGAGCAAGAATATGCCGAGGTATTTTCCGATATTGTGGACAAGCTCGCGCGGAAGCCGTTTAATCAAGGGACTCATAACGGCCTACCAAACAAGCTCTGCGGCAGACACGGGGGCGGCGTTCATCTCGTTTTCAACGAGCACGCCATCGCGAAGGCGCAAAACGCGGTTTGCCATGCGGGAGATGGCGTCATTGTGGGTCACGATCACGATGGTGCAGCCATAATCGCGATTCACCTGCTCCATAAGGGCGAGAATCTCCTTCGACGTTTTGTAATCGAGCGCGCCTGTGGGCTCATCGCACAAAAGCAAGCCAGGGTTTTTCACAAGCGCGCGGCCGATGGCGCAACGCTGCTGCTGGCCGCCCGAAACCTGCCGGGGGAATTTCGCTCGGTGCTCGTAGAGGCCCAGTGACTTCAGAAGGTCGTCAATAGGGAGCGGGTTTTTTGAAAGATGCGCTGTGACTTCGATATTCTCCCGAATCGTGAGGTCAGGCACCAAATTATAGAATTGGAACACGAAGCCAAGCTCGCTTCGACGGTATTCGCCAAGCGCCTTCTTGCCGAGGGTCGTAATGGCGGTATCGCCTACTTCGATAGAGCCCCCATCGGCCGCCTCAAGGCCGCCGATAAGGTTCAAAAAAGTCGACTTGCCCGAGCCCGAAGGACCGAGCAGCACGCAAATCTCGCCACGCGCGATTTCCACGTCGATGCCGCGCAGCACTTCCATACGCGCCGCGCCCTCGCCGTAGCCTTTCACAAGGCCGCGCGTTACCAAATAGGGCGCACCCGCATTCACATGCGAGGCGCCCTCATCCAATACGCATCCCGCCGATGCGGCCACGTCCGTAACTTCATGAGGCATAAAAGCACCTTCCTAACAGTTTCCCTTAGGTGACTTTTATACCACTGAGCCATTTTGTTAGCAAATGGTTACTTATTGTTTACGAAACGCGCCCGTGTTCGACCGAATATGTCACGTCGGCAATGGCCGCAGCGCTTGGGCGGTGGCTTACGAGCAGCACCGTTTTGCCCGCACGATTGTCGGAAAGAGCACGCAGCACGGCAGCCTCGTTGAGCGCGTCGAGGTTGCTCGTAGGCTCATCGAGCAAAACGAACGGGGCATCGTGCAAGAACATGCGCGCAAGGCCCAATCGCTGGCGCTCGCCTCCCGAAAGGGCGTCGCCCAGCTCGCCCACCTGCGTGTCGAGCCCCTCAGGGAGCCTGTGCACGAAATTGGCGATCGATGCCTTTTCGCACGCCGCCATGATTTCTTCGTCACGCGCTCCAGGTTTCGCGAACGCCAAATTGTCGCGCACCGTTCCGGCAAACAAATGCGTCTCCTGCGTCATGAAACCCTCGACTTCACGCAGGCTCGCAGTGTTCACGCAGCGAATATCGCGCCCCGACACTTCAATTTCGCCACGATCGACATCCCAAAAGCGCATGAAAAGCTTAAGCAAGGTCGATTTGCCCGAACCCGAACGACCGGCAATTTGCACGACCTGGCCAGGCTCAACATGCAATTCGACATCGGAGAGCACCTTCGCATCTCCATACGAGAAATCGACATGGCTTGCAACGGCGCCCTCAAACCCGTCAAGCGCCACGCCGCCTTCGACTTCTTCGGTTTGAGGACACTCATCGAGCACATCGAGCACGCGTGCGCCCGAAGCGAGCGTTTGCTGCAACGTGGAGCCCAAATTCGCCACGGCGATAACCGGCCCGAACGACGACATGAGCGCCGCACACGCCACAACGGCGCATCCGAAATCGAGCATGCCGTAATTCACCAGGTGCATTGACGCGAGCAGCATGCCCATATCGAGCGCCAATACCGCAGCGCCCGTCGCCGTCATGGCGATCGCCGTGCGCCCCTTCAGGCGCGCCTCGACGCGAATAAGGCTATCCATGCGATTCGACAATTCCTGCGCGCGGTCGGCCGCGCGACCAAACTGCAGGGTTTCGCGCAAACCACGCAGGCTGTCGAGCACGAAGGCGTTCATCGAGCCAATGGCGTCACGCACTTCACGCCCGCCCGTACCGCTCGCTTTCGAGGAAACCCACGGCACCGCAATGCCACAACCGCATACGAGAATGCGACATAGAGCGCCAGCAGCGGCGAAAGCGTCGCGGTGAACGCGACCATGCCAAGCGAAACGATAAGCGCGATGGCCGCAGGCGAAAGCGTATGCGCATAGAAAACCTCGAGCAGTTCGACGTCGCTCGTTAAGAGCGAAACCAAATCGCCCTTGTCGCGGCCCTCGAGCTTTGCCGGAGCGAGCGTGCGCATTTTGCCGAAGACCTTATCGCGCACGAGCGCGAGAATCTTGAATGCGAGATAGTGGTTGCACAGCTGCTCGCCGTAGCGAAGCGGACCGCGCACCACGCCGCACACCGCCACCGCCACGCACGCCGCGCCCACAGGAATCGCAGCCCACACGCCTGCGGCATCGAGCAGGCCATACGCCGCAAACACCGTAAGGAAAATCGCCGCAACGAAACCGAACACGCCCAAAAGAATCGCGAGCGCCATAACGGGCAGAAGCGGACGGGTAAGGCCCACAAGCCTCGCCATGATGCTGAAGTTCGAGCGATGAGGTGGCCTTGAAGCCGCCTCATCGCCCGCATGATGGGAATCCTGCTGCGCGGGCTGAAGCTGCGAATCGGCCTCGCACGCATCGAATTCCTCGACGCCCTCCTGAGCGACGCCATGCGCGAAAACTTCAAGCTGGGACTGCTTTTCCCAGAGCTTCGCATATGCGCCGCCTTGCGCAAGAAGCTGCGCGTGCGTGCCATGTTGCACAAGCTTCCCCTGCTCAAGAACGTAAATTGCATCAGCATGCTCAAGGGCCGACAACCGGTGCGAAATCATGATGACCGTATGGGCGCCGGCCAGCTCGCGCGCGGCCGAAATAATGGCAGCCTCGCTTTCGGCATCGATATTGCTCGTGGCCTCATCGAAGATATAGATGGGGGCATCGTGCAACAGAGCACGCGCAAACGCCAACCGCTGACGCTGGCCGCCCGAAAGATTCGCGCCTTCAGCGGCGATTTCCATATCGAGCCCGCCCGACTCGCGCACAAAACCGGCGAGACGGCATTTCTCGAGGGCCTCCCAAAGTTCATTATCGGCCGCGTCGGGTTTGGCAAGCAGCAAGTTCGAACGCAGCGTGCCCTTGAACACGTAGCTCGAAAACGGCACTGTCGTAATAGTCTCGCGCAACGATTCGGCCGAAATGTCACGCAAATCGATGCCACCGATGCGAATATCGCCCGTATAACGAGCGTTCGTGCCAGACAAAATGCCGGCGAGTGTCGATTTGCCCGATCCGCTTTCACCCGTTACGCCAATAAAGCTGCCGCATGGCGCGTCGAAATCAACCCCCTCGAGCACCTGGCGCTGCCCATCGTAGGAATAGCCCACGCCGCGGCATGCGACGTTTGCACTGCGCGGGTCGACCGCACGCGCGCCGTCGACGGGCAAGGGCGCGTCGAGAATCGCGTACATTTTCTCGGCAGCGGCCATGCCGTTCATGGCCGTATGGAAAAACGAGCCCAGGGTACGCATAGGAATGAAGAACTCGCTTGATAAGAACGCGATGGAGAATGCAGCCGCGAACGTCGCAGCGCCAGCCGAGAATTGCCACAGCACAGTGATGATGCCAATCGCCGCTCCACCGAACGCAAACAGGTCCATAACGGTAATCGAATTCAGCTGCATTGAAAGCAGGCGCATCGTCGCTTTGCGGAAGTCTTCCGCAGCTTCGTTCATCTCCTTATGCTTTTGGGCATCGGCCGAATAGATTTTCAATGTAGTGAGGCCCTGAATAGCCTCGAGAAACATACTGCCCAAATCGGAGTAACTGCCCCAATAATTGCGCATGGTGCGGCGGGCGATTTTTTGCACGGCCACAATAGACGCTGGAATGAACGGCACGCACACGAGCAGCGCCACGGCGGCAGGAAGAGACAGCGGCGCGAGCGCCACGAACAGCGTAATGGGTGCGATCAGGGCGTAGAACAGCTGGGGCACATACTGGCCGAAATAGCTCTCGAGCTGCTCGGTGCCCTCGACACTCACTTGCACGGCAACGCTCGTTGCGACGGTTTCGTTATAGGCAGGGCCAAGAGCGACGAGCTTATCGTAAACCTGCTGGCGAATGGCGCATTTCGCCTTAGCGGCCGCGCGCTGCCCCATGCGCTGCGCCGCTGTTTGGCATGCCATGCGCACCGCAATAGCCAACGCGGCAGCAGCAAGCACGCCAATCGCCATGGCAGCGTCAGCCGCGCCCTCGAACGTGGCCTGCAAAAATAAGCCAATCACGATGAACAACGCGATGTTGCACACGAGCGCTATCCACTGGAACAGCACGTTGGCGAGTATGTATTTTGCGGCGCCCGGCACCATAGCAAGCAAGCGTTTATCGAACATTTCTCCCCCGTTTTCGCCTTTGCGAACGTCATAAGTTGTACGGGGTTAATAGTAACCCATGCGACACTTTTATGGGATCTTTCGAGAATACCTCCACGGGTTTCCATGCTTGTTGCAGGTCGTCGGAACAAAAAGCGCGGTGCTCAGGCGCCGCATTAAGAAACAGCAGCGAAATTAATCCACATGCACGAGCGCGAAGACTTCGGCATCGGTCGCCTTGGCAATAGCCTCGCAGGGGTTCAGGAAATCGAGCTCCATGAGGAATCCCATGCCCGCAAGCTTTGCACCGAACTGCTCGATAAGATGGGCCTGCGCCACCGCCGTGCCACCCGTGGCAACCAAGTCGTCAACAATAAGCACCACATCGTTTTCGTCGAGCGCGTCGGTATGAATCTCGAGGCTGTCGGTTCCGTATTCAAGCTCATAGCTTTCGCTGCGCACTTCACGCGGCAACTTGCCGGGCTTGCGAGCAGGCACGAAGCCAGCACCCAGGCTATACGCGACGGGGGCCCCAATCATGAAGCCGCGGGCCTCGGCGCCCACAACCTTGGTAATGCCCGCATTTTTGAAATGGTCGGCGATAGCGTCAATGGTTGCCTTGAAACCTTCTGGCTCCTTCAAAAGCGTCGTGATGTCTTTAAAAATGACGCCCGGCTCGGGATAATCGGGAATGTCGGTGATGTGGCCTTCAAAATCGTAAGCAGCCATGAATGCCCTTTCTCGCACGGAATATGCAACTGAGCCATTGTAGCGCTCGGTACCGTCGATTGCTTTGCCAACAACACCCATAAAGAACGCGTCATACACAGGTTGGTCGCAAACGGCAAACTATGCATCAAGGCGAAACGCACTAACCATGCTGAAAATACTCAGGCACATCGTCGCGCTTCATGGAATGCGTGGCGTAAACTTCTTCGTCCTGCCACAACGCCACTGCCTGCGACGGCTTCACGCCAGCCGCGCGAGCCGCTTCGCGCGTTGCGTTCATATCGATGACGCGCTGGTTGGACGAGCCGCGGAAGCGCAGCGTAATGTCGTGCAAGTCGTTTTCGAAAGGCCCGTCGACCAACACGTCGACGCAATCGAGCAAACGATTGGTGAACTCGGTGAAATGGGGGCCGCCGGGCTCAAGCTCGTCGAGCGTATCGCCCGTAAAGCACCAAATGGCCTTGTTCGGAACCTCGCGCTTTACGCGTTCGACGAATTCGACCAAACCTTCCTGGTTTTCTGGCTCCATGGGCTCGCCACCCAAAATCGTAAGGCCATCACAAAATGCCGCGCCCAGGCTTTCAATCACCTTGGCCTGCACCGCCTCATCAAACGGTTCGCCCGCATCGAAGCGCCATGCCTCGCCGTTAAAGCAATACGGGCAATGCCTGCGGCACCCCGACACGAACAGCGACGTGCGAACGCCTTCGCCATTCGCGATGTCGAAATATTTGATGGCAGAGTAGTTCATGGTAAGCCCCCTCGCGCCTGGTGGCGCGGTCATGCGTCTCCGCTTCGGTCAAGTCCTGACTCGCACGAACAGCACATTAAGTGCTGTTCGGCTCGTGCGGAATCTATCGGAGCCGCACGAACGCGCCACCAGGCGCACGAAAGTTTTGCCAACACCTTAGCAAATCGCTTTACAAGTAGCTCAGAAAACCGACAGACGGCCATACTCGAACCGTGACGAACATATGCTCAACTATTCACATATCTCCAGGTCAGACACATTTTCGTCACATTTGCAAGTTATTTGAGACTAACCAGCCGCCACTCGCATACAATAAAGGCGCTCTTTGCACTGCATTGCCCGTCGCGCAGCGACGAGGCGAGCTCAACAGCGCAAACTGATCAGGCCGTGGCGCATCGCCATGGAGCCGGGCCATATTTGGCAGCAGACGCACACGCGCCTGCGGGACAGTAGCTGACCCGCAGGCGCGTTTTCTTTTCTCCCAATTGAAAACGACCCCCCCCCGAAGAGCAACGACACGTTCGCAACCAGGAGGTTCATCATGACGCAAGCAACGCAATCTGATTCGTCGCGACAAACGAGCATTGACAAGACTGCCGTCACAAAACAGGTCGCCGCGGTTGGCGTAGGCGGAAACGTGGCACTTTCGGCAATCAAGCTCATCGCAGGCATCATGGGCAATTCCACGGCCATGATCAGCGACGCCATCCATTCGCTTTCCGACGTGTTCGCCACCGCAATCGCGTTCGTCGGCGTGCGCCTGGCCGAGCGCGACGCCGACGCGACCCATCCCTATGGGCATGAGCGCTTCGAATGCGTGGCGTCGCTCATGCTGGGCCTTATTTTGGCTGGCACGGGTCTCGCCATTGGGTATTCGAGCATCGAAACCATTGCCACCCGGTCATACACCTCGGCCAGCGCCCCGACGATTGTCGCGCTCGCGGCAGCCGTCTTGTCCATCGTGGTTAAGGAAGGCATGTTCTGGTATACGCGCCATTGGGCACGCGTGCTGAATTCGAGCGCCTTTATGGCCGACGCGTGGCACCATCGTTCCGACGCCATTTCGTCAATCGGCGCGCTTTTGGGCATTGGCGCGAGCATGTTGGGCTTTGCCGCGGGCGACGCCATTGCCAGCTTGGCAATTTGCGTCATCATTTTGAAGGTCGCCTACGACGTGATGAAAGATGCCCTAAACAATATGACCGACACGCCGTGCGACCACGAATTCGAGCGCAAAATCGGGAATTGCATCGAGAAGGTTCCGGGCGTGGTGCGCATCGATGCGCTGCGCACGCGCAAGTTCGGCAATCGCGTGTATGTCGATGCCGAGATCGCCGTCGATGGACAGCTCAAGCTTATAGAGGCCCATGAAATTGCTGAAGCCGCGCATGATGCCGTCGAGGCCAACTTCGAAGAAGTGAAGCACATCATGATTCACGAAAACCCAGCATAAATGCCACGTTTCGCAGCGAGGGCCGACCGATTCACATGAGATTGGCCGACCCTCGCTGCGACTCCTTATTTCCCGCAATACGCAAGAAGGGCCAGCCCCGAGGCTGGCCCTTCGTCTATTCAAGCGGCGAGGCGCTACAGATGAAGCACGCGATCGCGGATTTCTTCGGTGCGACCCTGGTTCCAGAACTGGGTTCCAATATAGCCGCAGGTGCGACGTGCAACGTTGAGCTTTTCCTGGTCGCGGTTGCCGCAATGCGGGCATTCCCACACGAGCTTGCCATCGTCTTCAACAATCTTGATTTCGCCATCAAAGCCGCACACCTGGCAGTAATCGCTCTTGGTATTCAGCTCGGCATACATGATGTTGTCGTAGATGTACTGCATCACGCGAATGACGGCCTTCAGGTTGTCTTGCATGTTGGGCACCTCGACGTAGCTGATAGCTCCGCCAGGGCTCAAGCGCTGGAACTGGCTCTCGAACTTCAGCTTGTCGAACGCATCGATTTCCTCGGACACATGCACGTGGTAGCTGTTCGTGATGTAGCCCTTGTCGGTAATGCCCTCGATAATGCCGAAACGGCGCTGCAAGCATTTCGCGAACTTGTACGTCGTGGATTCGAGCGGCGTGCCGTACAGCGAGAAGTCGATGTTGCTCGCCTCTTTCCACTCGGTGCACTTGTCGTTCATGTGCTGCATGACCTCGAGCGCGAAGGGTGTGCCTTCCGCCTCGGTGTGGCTGTGGCCGGTCATGTACTTCACGCACTCATACAGGCCCGCGTATCCCAGCGAAATGGTGGAATAGCCGCCGTAGAGTAGCTTGTCGATGGGCTCGCCCTTGGACAGACGCGCCAATGCGCCGTACTGCCACAGAATAGGCGCCGCATCGGAAAGGGTGCCCTTCAGGCGATTGTGGCGGCACATAAGGGCTTCGTGGCACAGCTCCAGGCGCTCGTCGAAGATTTCCCAGAACTTCTTCTCGTCGCCCTGCGAGGAGCACGCAACATCGACCAAGTTGATGGTGACGACGCCCTGGTTGAAGCGGCCGTAGTACTTCGGCTTGCCCGGCTCGTAGTTGCCCGCGTTGGCCACATTGTCGTAGCCGTTACCCGAGCGGTCGGGCGTAAGGAAGCTGCGGCAGCCCATGCAGGTATAGCAATCGCCGTTGCCCTCGGTCTCGCCCTTGGAAAGCTTCAGCTCGCGCATCTTCTTCTCGGAAATGTAGTCAGGCACCATGCGCTTGGCCGTGCACTTCGCGGCCAGCTGCGTAAGATAGAAATACGGAGCGTCCTCGGTGATGTTGTCTTCCTCGAGCACATAGATGAGCTTCGGGAACGCCGGGGTAATCCAGACGCCCGCCTCGTTCTTCACACCCTCGTAGCGCTGACGAAGCACTTCTTCGATAATCATGGCCAAGTCGCGCTTCTCTTCGGGAGTGCGCGCCTCATTGAGGTACATGAACACCGTGACGAACGGAGCCTGGCCGTTGGTAGTCATGAGCGTAACGACCTGGTACTGAATCGTTTGCACACCGCGGCGAATCTCGTCGCGCAGGCGAGCTTCGACCACTTCGTTGATTTTCTCGGACGAGGTCTCAAGGCCCAGCGTGTTGACTTCATCGAGCACCTGGCGGCGAATCTTCTGGCGGCTCACCTCGACGAACGGCGCAAGATGCGTAAGCGAGATGGACTGGCCGCCATACTGGCAGCTCGCGACCTGGGCAATAATCTGGGTGGCGATGTTGCATGCCGTAGAGAAGCTATGCGGGCGCTCGATAAGCGTGCCGGAGATGACGGTGCCGTTCTGCAGCATGTCTTCCAGGTTCACGAGGTCGCAATTGTGCATGTGCTGCGCGAAGTAGTCGGAATCGTGGAAGTGGATAATGCCTTCGTTGTGGGCAGCCACGACTTCGGCAGGCAGCAACAGGCGCATAGTGATGTCTTTGGAAACCTCGCCGGCCATGTAGTCGCGCTGCACAGAATTCACCGTGGGGTTCTTGTTCGAGTTTTCCTGCTTCACTTCTTCGTTGTTGCACTCGATGAGCGACAGGATTTTGTCGTCAGTCGTGTTCGATGTGCGCTTGAGCGTTTGGATATAACGATAGATGATGTATTTGCGCGCTACCTCGAAACGGCCAAGCGCCATGATTTGGTTCTCGACCATGTCTTGGATTTCCTCGACCGACACGGTATGGCCGGCACGGCCGCACAGCCATTCAACGCTGTGGGCAGCAAGGGCGATCTGGTCTTCCGTGAGGCGCTCGTGAGGGGCGGCATCGTTGTTGGCCGCAGTGATCGCGTTCACGATTTTCTGAATGTCGAACGTTACTTCCGAACCGCTGCGCTTGATGATTTTCATCGCATTCCCCAATCAATTCGCCGTCATGTGCCACTTTGCCAAACCGCGCGTTCAGATGCCCCATACGCGCGCATTATCGGGACCTTCGTCCCGCCCTAAAGACAACATCGCCTGGGTTTTCCCTTGCGAAAACCCAGGTTTCGATGCCTCTATAATAGCTCAAACAGACCACAATATCTTGTGATTGTTATTTGAACTCTGCACAGTATCGTGTTTATGCAGGTCGGCTCGAATGAAACCGCTCACAAATGAAAAAACATGCTCGAATTCGGCGATTGGCCTTGAAATTGAGAGCGCAACGTGCGTGGGAGACGCGAGCAAAAGCGGGGCAAAGCAAAGCCGCAGGTGGGGTCACATACGGCCAAAAAGAGCGGGCACGGCACGCGAAGGCGAGGCACCCACGCTCGAAGCAACGCGAAAGCGGAAGGTCGAGCAATAGCCAGTTTCACGCCTTTGTCGCAGAGGCCGATCGACGCATCTCTTCCCCATATGCACAAGATATTGGGGCCGCGCCAAAACGGGCCCAGGCGCCTTGGTGCCGGTTTCGATCGGCGAATCCGCGATGTTAACTTCTTGTTGCCAACCAATATCCACCGAATCGCCTTCGTGCGGTATAGTTCACCTATGAAATAATCAGTTGCACTCACGAACTAATGCATCGAAAGAAGGATCCATGCTTCGCCCGAAATTCGATTCGACGTTCTTTGTGGCGTTCAAACTCACCCACGAGGCGCTCGACGCCGCGCTGAAAAAGGCGAGCGAGCTCAATATCACGCAGTATCGCGTGCTCGTGAAACTGCTCACGGCGGGAACTGCCGGCCTGCCGCAGAAAGACGTGAGCGCGCTTCTCGATTTGAAGCCCAATGTCGTTACCCAAGCCATCAACACGCTTGAAGAACGCGGGCTCGCCCTGCGCGCAAACGGCGCGACCGACAAACGCTTTCGCCGCGCCCGTGCCACCTCCGCCGGCGGCGAGCATGTGGCACACGTGAATGCGGCAATTGTCGAGGAGCTCTACGACCTGTTCCCGACCGATAATGCCGCCTGGCGTAAGATTTTGGAGGCGTCCATCGCCGCCGGCGCTGACATCGACCCGCCGCTCTCTCCCGATTTCGCTGAAAAATACCCGGCGTCGCGCACGCTCGTTTCCATTGAGCTGGTGCGCTTAGCTATCGAGCGCGGCCTGAAAGAGACCTGCGGGGCGCCGCTTTCCGACTGCCTGGTGATGATGCGTCTTGGCGAGGCGACGCGACCCCTGCGCGTCAACGATATCGGCGAATCGCTCGAAATGCCCACGGCAAACGTGACCCGCGCAGTCGACCGGCTCGCGCAACGCGGCTGGGTGAAGCGCATGGGAAGCGAGCGCGATCGCAAGGCCGTCTTTGTCGTGCCCACCGAAGATGGGGAATTCCAGGAACGCATTATCAGTGAAAAATCAAACGAGCTCGCAGAGGAGCTTCTTTGGAGCAAACTCACGCCAGCCGACCAGGAAGCCATCGGCGATGTGGGATCGGTGGTTATCGACGGCTTGCGCCGCCGCCGCGCCGAAGAGCGCAACGTGGGTTTTGCCGACCTGCGACCGATCGACTAGGGACTAAGCGAAAAGAGACGTAGCCGAAAAGCTGAGTTATGCAGAGCCCCTATTGGGGTGTCGGCAGAAGCGATTGGAGAGCTTTCCGAGCTTGGTCCCAATTTGGTCCCCACGTAGCGCACATTTGGCGCACAAACAAAAAGGTCAGAGCACATAAGGCTCTGACCTGGCGTTTTAATGGAGCGGGTGACGGGAATCGAACCCGCGTTAGAAGCTTGGAAGGCTTCAGTTCTACCATTGAACCACACCCGCATATGGTCGGGACGACAGGATTCGAACCTGCGACATCCTGCTCCCAAAGCAGGCGCGCTACCAAACTGCGCCACGTCCCGTCGACCGTTCAGCTTGGCTATTATAACAAAGCGAGGCATATGTTCAAGAAAATTTCGTTTAATTCGAAAGCGCTTGAATCGCCGCCGAAAATTCAGCCACCTCGTGAATAATTTCTGTCGGGTTCTCAACCACAAGTTTTTCCTCGGGGAACATGCCCCACGTAACCGCAAGGGTCTTGCAGCCGGCAGCATTGCCCGCCGCGATGTCAAACGGGGAATCGCCCACATAGACGCATTCCTCGGGCTGCGCGCCCATACGCTCGCAGCCCAGCAGAATCGGCGCCGGATCGGGCTTATGTTTCGCGCAATCGTCGGCGCCGATAAGGCACCCGAGATACGGAGCCGCCCCAACCACCTGAAGCCCACGCCATGCGAGCGCATGCATTTTCGAGGTCACCACGCCCATCTCGAAGCCCTCCGCACGAAGAGCCGCCAATTCGTCGACGATTCCCGGAAACGCCCTTATGAGTTGGTCGTGCGTTGCTTCATTATGGGAACGATATGCCTTCAGCAAGCGCTGCTGCTCTTCAACATTGCGCGCGAAGTCGAGCATTTGCGTCGCGAGAGGCTGGCCAACCTTCGCCATATATTCCGCCTCGGAAAACTGCTTTCCCAGCACTTCTTGCGTGGCGTGTTTGAAACTTTCGAGAATCATGTTGTAGGTATCGACAAGCGTGCCATCGTTGTCGAGCAAAATCGTGGTTAGCGCCACTGTATCTTCTTTCTAATCGCGTTGCTTTCTTCTAAATCGGTATCCAAACGAATCGACCCTCGCCGCCGTGGAAACCCCAATGTACTTCCCTTCGCCTCGCAACGACAGTTCTACCATTGCCGTGCCCGCGCGCCCCCCAAGGCCGCATGCACCGGCGCGATGCCGTATTATTGCACCACCATATACGAACCACCGCCGCCGCGCGTGTACGTGGCGAGCTTTCCGCGATAGGAGCATGACATGAGGGCTTTGGTACAGCGCGCCACGCGCGCAAGCGTGACGGTTGAGGGCGAAACGATTGGCGCCATCAACGACGGATTCCTGATTCTGCTCGGCGTCGGACACGAAGATACCGAAGCGCAGGCCGACAAGTTGTGGAGCAAGATTTCGAAAATGCGCATTTTCGAGGACGAGAACGGCAAGACCAACCTAAGTCTTGCGGACGTGCGCGGCGAAGTGCTCGTAGTGAGCCAATTCACGCTCTACGCGAACTGCAAGCGCGGCAACCGTCCGTCGTTTACCGAAGCAGGCGCACCCGATGAAGCAAATCGCCTTTACGAGTACTTCGCAAGCCTCGTCGCGCGCGATTTGGGCCACGTGGAAACAGGATCGTTCGGCGCAATGATGCAAGTCGAGCTCGTCAATGACGGCCCATTCACCATTTGGCTCGATACCGATACGCTGTAAAGCAAAAGCTTGCTCGCCGCCCCTCTCACCCGCGCTACAAGCGCATAAGGCGCACAGCATGCAGGTAGCGCCTGCGCAACAACGCAGAATGACAAGCGTCAAACAACGAATCGACCAGGACATGCGGCTTCTGCCAAACGGCGGCGCCCACATTCACGCGCGCTGCGCAGATGGCGCCCACAACCCAAAAAGAAAGGAGCCAATCGGCTCCTTTCTTGCATCGCAATTATTTTCGACGCGAACGCGGGGCGCTTTTTTCCGCCTAGTACACCATGCCCATGGCTTCTTGCACTTCACCAAGCGTTTTCTCGGCAACTTCGTTTGCACGACGATTGCCCTCATGCAGCACGTCTTTCACATAATCGAGATCGGCCTCGAACTGGTGACGGCGCTCGCGAATGGGCTCGAAGTAATTATTCACGGCCTCAGTCGTGTATTTCTTCAGCTGGCCCGAACCGCCCATGCCGATTTCCTCGGCGATTTCCGCAGCATCACGACCAGTGCAAATAGCCGCCGTAGAAAGCAGGCCCGACACGCCAGGACGATTCTCGGGGTCGAACGTGATCATGCGCTCGGAGTCGGTCTGGCTCTTCTTGATGCGCTTGGCGGTTTCTTCGGCCGTCATGGAAATGGAAATGGCATTGCCGTAGCTCTTTGACATCTTGCGACCGTCGAGGCCTGGAAGCAGCGGCACGTCAGAGAGCAGTGCGTCGACCTCGGGGAACACCTTGCCATAGCGGTTGTTGAAACGACGGGCAATGGTGCGCGTGAGCTCGATGTGGGGCAGCTGGTCGCGGCCAACCGGCACCACGTTGCCCTTGCAAAACAGAATGTCGCATGCCTGATGGACGGGATAGGTGAGCAGAAGGCCCGTGAGCTCGTGGCCCGACGCCTCCATCTCGGCCTTCACCGTGGGGTTGCGCTGCAGCTCGGCCTCGCTCACGAGCGAAAGAAAGGGCAGCATGAGCTGGTTGCACGCCGGCACTGCAGAGTGGCAGTAAATCATGGTCTTGTTCGGATCGAGGCCGCACGCCAAGTAATCCATGACCATGTTATACACGTTGTCCTGAATATGCTCGGTAGTGTCGCGGTCGGTAATAACCTGGTAGTCAGCAATGAGCACATTGGTGCGGCAGCCTTTTTCCTGCAGCTCGACACGGCCTTTCAGCGTGCCGAAATAGTGGCCCAAATGCAGGCGGCCCGTGGGGCGGTCGCCCGTGAGCATGGTGTATTTCTCGGGGTGGACCTCGAGGTCTGCGGCAATTTCGTCACTGCGCTTCGATGCCGCTTCGTAGCTTCCTTCGTTGGCCATAATGGGCCCTTTCTATTCACGATTAATAAAAACGATTTATCAGCGAGTCGCGCGCTGGAAGCATCGCGACCCTATCTCGAACTTTGCTATGGTACCACGACTTTCCCTGGCAAAAACGGCAAGGGCCGCTCCACCATGGTATAGTTGCATGCATGAGTTCTTACACCACCATTGACGGACGTGCCGTCGCAGAAATCGAAGAGAAGAAGAGTCGCTTCATCGCAAGCCTCGCACATGTCGAGACTGAAGAAGAAGCACTCGCGTTCCTTGACGAAATTCGCGTCGCCAACCGCATGGCGCGCCACAATGTGTACGCTTACGTGCTCCGCGAGGGTGGCGCAGGCGCAGCTGGCCGTGTGCGCTACTCAGACGACGGCGAGCCACAGAAAACCGCCGGCATGCCAACGCTTGAAGCGCTGCAACATGCGGGGCTCACCGATGTGATTTGCGTGGTCACTCGCTATTTCGGCGGCGTGCTCCTGGGCACGGGCGGGCTTGTGCGCGCCTACACGGGCGCCACGCAGGCGGGCATCGAAGCCGCAACGAAAGTCGTGGTGTCGAGCTGCGTCGATATTTCCGTACGCATCGAATACCCGCTCTACGATCAAATGCTCCGCATCGCCTCCGACTGCGGCGCAAAAGTGCTCGATACGCAATACGCCGAAGCGGTCACGCTCAAGCTGCGCATGCTCGACGGCACCCAGCAACCCCTGCTCGACAAAATCACCGAGCTGTGCCGAGGCCAAGAACGGGTCGAAGTCAGCGACCCCATCGACGCGATGTTTTAAAAAACCGGCCTTGAGCGAAACCCTCTCGAGCCAATCTCGCAGGACATGAAGCCGGCCCGTCCCATAATCCCATTTTGCAGAAATGCCCCATCAGCCAGCACGGCAGAAGCTTGCCCTTATCGCGTTTTCGCCTACTCCACGCCCAGCGCTTCAGCGAGCTCAAGCCACTCGTCTTCCATGGCTTCTTTTTTGGCCTTCAAGTCATTGAGTTCGGCCTGCAGTTCGCCTAGGCGCACAAAGTCGGTCGGGTCGGCGGCAGCCATCTCGGCCTCTTTCGCCTTCACCTTATCGCCCGCGGTACCCATTTTGCGGTTGATGCTCGCCAGGCGCTTCTTCATCTCGCGAAGCTCTTGGTTCGAATACTTCGGGGCCTCATCGGCACCCGCCGCAGACGCAGGCGCTTCTTTGTTAACCTGACCAGCGATTTCGGCAAACGAGCGACCGCCCGAGCGCACAGCGTCGCGCTCATCGAGGAGCTCGAGGTATTCGTCCACACCGCGCGGGCAATGGCGCAAGTGGCCGTCGATCAGCGCGAACTGGTCGTCGGTCACGCGCTCCATCAAATAGCGATCGTGCGTCACCATGACGAGCGTGCCCGCCCATGTATCGAGCAAATCCTCCAATACGGCAAGCATATCGGTGTCAAGGTCGTTGCCCGGCTCGTCGAGAATGAGCACATTAGGTTCTTCCAGAAGAATGAGCAGCAGCTGCAAACGGCGCTTTTGACCGCCCGACAAATCTTCGATACGCGTATACAAGTGCTTCGACGAAAAGCCGAGACGTTCGAGCAGCTTGGCGGGCGTGGTTTCCTTTCCGTCGACCACAATGCGGCTCTTGTGGCGCGAGAGCACCTCGGTCACGCGATATTTTCCCAGCTCGTTCAATTCATCAAGGCGCTGGGAGAGCACAGCGAACTTCACGGTTTTGCCGATTTTCACAAAGCCCGAGCTCGGACGCAACGAGCCGTCGAGCACCGAAAGCAGCGTGGTTTTGCCGGCGCCGTTTTCGCCCAGAATGCCGTAGCGGTCGCCCGGCCCCACGTGCCAGTCGATATGGTCGAGCACCGTTTTGTCGCCGAATTTCTCGGTGACGTTCGTGAATTCAACCACTTGCTTGCCCAAACGCTGCATGGCCATAGCGCGCAACTCGAGAGTATTGCGCACAGGAGGCTCGCCAGCGATAAGCTCCTCGGCGAGCGCCACGTGAAATTTCGGCTTGGTTGAACGGGCTCGGGCACCGCGCGAAAGCCACGCAAGCTCTTTGCGCATGAGGTTTTGGCGGCGCTCCTCAGTCACACGCTCGATGCGCTCGCGCTCGACACGCTGCAGCACATAGGCGGAATAGCCGCCCTCGAACGGCTCGACTTTGCCGTCGTGCACTTCCCACATGCCCGTGCATACCTCGTCGAGGAACCAGCGATCGTGCGTGACGCACAAAAGCGCGCCGGAATTACGCTGCCAGCGGCTATTGAGATGCCGCGCAAGCCACGCAATGGCGCGAATGTCCAAGTGGTTGGTGGACTCGTCCATCATGATGACGTCGTAATCGCCGATAAGCAGGCGCGTAAGATCGACTCTTCGTCGCTGGCCGCCCGAAAGCGTTCCAACCTTCGCGTTCCAATCGATATCAGCGATGAGCTCAGAGATAATCTCACGAATGCGAGGGTCGCTCGCCCACTCGTACTCGGGCGCGTCGCCCACCACCGAATAGCCCACGGTGGCGTCGTCGGAAAGCGAATCGGTTTGGCCGAGCACGCCGACGGTGAGCCCGCGCGTGCGGCGCACAAGCCCGCCCTCAAGCTCGATTTGCCCGGCGAGCACGCCAAGCAGCGTCGATTTTCCGTCGCCGTTCTTCCCGACAATGCCGATGCGATCGCCTTCGTGCACGCCGAGCGTTACATAGTCGAGCACAAGCTTTGCGGGAAATTCGAGATGGGCGCCTTCGCACCCCATAAGAAACGCCACCGATGGGTCCTTTCTTTTCGCGTAACCCGTCGATGATAGCACGCAAAGGCGCTAATACACCGGGCCGATGATCTCCACCTCAAGAAGATCGCCAACCTGCACAGGCGCCGCCCCGCCTCCCGACGGCATCATGAACAGGGCATTCGCGGCATTTGCCGCAGGCGTGCCCCAATGGCCACGCACTGGGCGCACTTCCAGCCGACCCTCGGCAGAAACCAACAAGCTCATGGGCTTGAGCCCGAAGAACACATCGGTCGGACCCGTGGCCTCTGGGGGACGGCCCTCCCCAGCAGGCTTCTTTTCTTTCTCAGATTGAATATCAGCAGCGCCGCCGCGGCGAGGGGCAGGCATTTCTTCTACAAGCGTCGCCTTCACGGCGATGGGAGCCGAGTTGAGCGAAAGCGCCGCGCGAATAAGCGGCCGCAAATAGAAGCCGAGCGTAACGGCTGCGCCCGTCGACGGGCCCGATATACCCACGATAGGCACGCCATCGACCATGGCGTAGGAGCTATGGTGTCCAGGGCCATGGTTGGTTTGGTGGCATATCATCGTGCCGATGCTCTCCATAACCTCGCACGCCCAGTCGCCCGACCCTTTCAACGAGCCCGCGTTGAGCACGACGATATCGGCCACGGCGCACGCTTCGCGAATCGCAGCCTCGATAGCCGAGGGGCTATCGGACACGACCTGCATCGGCACGAATTCGCCGCCCCATGCCTCGGTTTTCATTTTTACAACAAGGGAATTCGTCTCGATGTTTTTGCCCCGTGCGACAAATGCGCTGCCAGGAATTTGAAGCTCGTCGCCCGTAGGGATAAACGCCACGCGCGGTTTCGCAAGAACGGGCACGCTCACGACGTTGCCACCCGCAATGCGAGCTGCCACCTCGGGCGTGATTTGCTCGCCGGCATGGGCCAAAACATCGCCCGCATGCATGCGCGACCCCACGGGGCGGGTGCCCGCGAAACGCTTCGAGGGCGCCGCATCAATTTCAACATGCTGTTCATCTGGAGACACCTTTACATGCTCAATGACGATAGCCGTGTCAAACCTCTCGGGCATAGCAACGCCCGTATTCGCGAACTCCCAGTTCACGCCACGCGTCCAAGTAGACGTGTCCGGCATTTCCCCGCCCTCGAAGTCGTCGTATCGCACCGCGATGGAATCGAGCGCGCAGGTAAGGGCGTTCGGAGCGTCAAACTGCGCCGCAACATCACGCGCGAGCACGCGGCCCACCGCATCGGCAACTGCAACCCGCTCGACGCGCAAAGACGACCCCTCTGGGTTGCCCACAACACCCGCAAACCCACTTGCTTCAAGCATTCGACGCACGGCTTCTTCACGCGCAAGCTCAATATGGTTGGAATGATCCCTCATGTTCGCCTCTTCCAAAATCGAGAAGCCGCCAGCACGCAGGTGGCAGCAGCTTCGACGAAGGGCCTTCGCCGTTCAAGACGACGGGCCCCTTATTCCATATCGAATGTCCTCAATAGAGAATAAAACAAAATCGGCCCCGTAGGGCCGATTGTTTTTTGACTATTCCGAAGGCTCAAGCACCTGTTGATACATTTCATACAAACTTGGAAGCTCGCGTTTTTGGCTTACCGGCTTGAACGTTTGCTTATCAACGAGCGTAAGCACCGTTTCCCCGACCACGCAGGGCTTTTCATGCTCAACGTCTTGCCCTTTGCGATAAACCTCACAGGTATACGTGGTTTTAACGGGAGTCACTTTCGTCACTTTCGTGCGAACGAGAGCTGTGTCGCCGTAGCGAAGCGGCGATCCATACTTCAAATGTACGTCAACCACAGGAGACATGAGCCCTTCAGACTCAATGCGCGCATAGGGATACCCGATTTTCTCAAGAAAGTCGGTGCGAGCAACCTCGAAATACAGCAGGTAATTCGCGTGATACACCACGCCCATGGCATCGGTTTCGGCATAGCGCACCGGAATTTCAGTTTCAACAACCATCAAACAACCCTTCAATCGCATCAGCGTAAACGAATGAGCCAAAAAGTGACAAAAGTTGCGAATCCGGGGGCGTCAAACAGCACTCTGGCATCGATTTCGGCCCTATAGGCCCTTTGGAATGCCTAAAATTGGCTCCCACGGCTCTAATATGCCATATATACATTGCATTTATGGATCCCCAGTCGGCCAACGAGGTAGACGATGCCCCCGAATTCGCAACTTTTGTCACTTTTCGCGGGTTTCGTTTACGCAAAGCGGCCGAAGGCACTCCAGCCCCCGGCCGTCCCAAACATTACAACGTGCCCAAGTCGTAAGGCGTAGTCTGATACACATAGTAGTTCAGCCAATTCGTGTAAATAAGCTGGCCCTCAGCACGCCAACTCACAATGGGATCTTGCGAGGGGTCGTCATTGGGGTAGTAGTTCTTCGGAACCTTGATATCGATACCCTTGGCAACGTCGCGATCGTACTCGAGCTTGAGGGTATCGCGATCGTATTCAGGGTGGCCGAACACAAAGAAGTGCTTGGAATCAATACTCTTGGCAATCGAGACACCGCATTCGTCGGAATAAGAGATAACCTCGAGCTTCTGATTGGCGACGATATCCTCATAGCGCGTTTCGGAGTTGCGCGAGTGCGGCATCATGGAAACATCGTTAAAACCGCGCACCAGAGGAGACGAAGGCTTGATCAGGCGATTTTCGAAAACGCCAAAGCACTTCTCGGACAAGTTGTGCTTGGGCACGCCGTAATGATGGTACAGCGCAGCCTGCGCGCCCCAACACACATGGAGCACGCTGTGAACATTGGTAAGGCTCCAGTCCATGATCTCAACGAGCTCGGGCCAGTAGTCAACGCTCTCGAAGTCGAGGGTCTCAACGGGGGCTCCCGTAATGATCATTCCGTCGTAGCGAAGATCGCGCACCTGGTCAAACGTGCGATAAAACGTCTCAAGGTGATCGGCTGAGACATTTTTTGACTTATGGCTCGCAATGCGAAGCAGGTCGACCTCAATTTGCAGCGGAGTGTTCGACAGTTTACGCATGATCTGCGTTTCAGTGACGATTTTGGTGGGCATGAGGTTGAGCAGCAGCACGCGCAGCGGACGAATATCCTGATGCATCGCGCGATGCTCCGTCATGACGAAGATATTCTCCCCCTCCAAAATAGAAGTCGCCGGCAGGGCATCGGGAATTCGAATGGGCATGGCATGCTCCTAACATATATAGGGAAGCGGACGAGCCGCTCGTTAAACCGCCTGTCATTGTAGCGCTATGTTAACCAGGGAAATAAGGCAGAGCGGCATCACGAGCAAGAAAATAGCAACGGCAGCGACCATGCAGGCAAGAAATAAAGGGGGAAGGCGGTCGCTGCCACAAAAGCCCCATACGAACCCGCAATGCTGCAGATCCGACAACGCCCGCACAGGTTTCCAAGCGATTCATGCGTTCTTTCGTTACCCGATAGAAACACTTAATACCTAAGGGCATTGGGGTTTATACTTTTTCGCACCATACAATGCGCCGTCGAAGGGCGGCACACCTGAAGGAGGCAACGCTATGACCGAACTCGGTACTACATGCGTGCAAGGCGGTTACCATCCCGGCGACGCCGAACCGCGCCAGATCCCCATTTACCAGTCGACCACCTGGAAATATGACACCTCGGAGCACATGGGCAAACTCTTCGACCTAGAAGAGTCGGGCTATTTTTACAGCCGCCTGCAAAACCCCACATGCGACCTCGTTGCCGCAAAAATCGCCGAAATGGAAGGTGGCGCGGCAGCCATGCTCACAAGCTCTGGCATGGCGGCAAACTTCTTGGCCATCTTCAATGTCGCCGGCATGGGCGACCACGTGGTGGCGAGCTCGGCCATTTACGGCGGCACGTATAACCTGCTCGCCCACACCATGGGCCGCATGGGCCTGAGCTGCACGTTCGTTGCCCCTGACTGCACCGACGAGGAGCTCGAGGCGGCCTTCCAGCCCAACACCAAGCTCGTGTTCGGCGAAACGATCGCCAACCCCGCGCTCGCCGTACTCGACATCGAGCGATTCGCAAACGCCGCGCATGCGCATGGCGTGCCGCTCATGGTCGACAATACCTTCCCCACGCCTGCGAATTGCCGTCCCATCGAATGGGGCGCCGACATCGTGACGCACTCCACCACCAAATACATGGACGGCCACGCAGCCTATCTTGGCGGCGCAATTGTTGACGCCGGCAAATTCGACTGGATGGCGCATGCCGATAAATTCCCCGGCCTTACCACACCCGACGAAAGCTATCACGGCGTAACGTATGCGGAAAAGTTCGGCCTCGAGGGCGCATTCATCACGAAAGCCACCGCTCAACTGATGCGCGACCTGGGCCCCATGCAGAACCCGCAAGCGGCGTTCTTCCTGAACAGCTCGCTGGAAAGCCTGCATGTACGCATGCCTCAGCATTGCAAGAACGGCCTGGCCATGGCGGAATTCTTGAAGAGCCATCCGAAAATCCGCTTCGTAAGCTACCCGGGCCTCGAAGGCGACAAGTATTACGACCTGGCGAAGAAATACATGCCGAATGGCACCTGCGGCGTGGTAAGCTTCGGCTTCACTGGCGGACGCGCGGCGGCCGAACAGTTCATGAAGAGCCTGAAGCTCGCGCAAATCGCCACCCACGTGGCCGACGCCCGCACGTGCTGCCTGCATCCCGCCAATGCCACGCATCGCCAAATGAACGATGCCGAGCTCGAGGCGTGCGGCATCAGCCCCGATATGGTGCGTTTGAGCTGCGGCCTTGAAGCGACCGACGATTTGATTGCCGACGTCGCCCAAGCCCTCGATACCATCTAACGAAGAAAGCGCCGCCGGAATTATCCGACGGCGCTTTTGCTTTTCGCGTCCCGCCGCGTAGCCGGCCGTGACCCCAGGCGCGCCCGCCTCGGGCGGAAGGCGACCGCCAACGATTCCCTACTACACGATTCCGAACGCCAAGCACCCAGCATGGATGCAGAACGCAGCCACCCACGCGACGGCGCATTGCGCGACAACGAGCTTCGCCGCCGTGCGACCATTCGTCTCCTTTTTCACCGTGGCGATAGCCGCAACGCACGGCGTGTACAGCAGCGTGAACACAAGGAACGCATATGCCGTCGCAGGCGTGAAAATCGTGGGCAACAAGCTCACATCGCCACCGAGGAGCACCGTGAGCGTGGACACGACGCTCTCTTTCGCCATGAAGCCCGTGAGCAAAGCCGTCGATGCGCGCCAATCGCCAAAGCCCAACGGCGCGAACAGAGGCGCAAGCACGCCGCCGATAGCCGCAAGCAAGCTGGAATCGGGAGATTCCGCCACAGATAAGCTTGCGTCGAACGTTTGCAGGAACCACACGACGAGCGTCGCGATGAACACGACCGTGAACGCCTTCTGAATGAATCCCTTCGCCTTATCCCACACAAGGCGCGCCACGCTCTTCGCGCTCGGAAGGCGATAATTCGGCAGCTCCATCACGAATGGCACGGGCTCGCCGTGGAATTTCAACCGCTTCAACGCGAGCGCATACAGCACGCCCACCACCATGCCAAGCAGGTACAACGACAGCACTACCCACCCGCGCGCGGCGGGCTCGAACAGCGCGGCCGCGATGAAGCCGTAAATCGGCAGCTTTGCCGAGCAGCTCATGAACGGCACGAGCAAAATCGTCATTTTGCGGTCGCGCTCGCTCGAGAGGGTGCGCGCCGACATAATGGCCGGAACCGAGCAGCCAAAGCCCATAAGCATCGGCACGAAGCTGCGTCCCGAAAGGCCCAGGCGGCGCAGCGGCTTGTCCATCACGAACGCCACGCGGGCCATGTAGCCCGAGTCTTCCAAAATCGACAGGAAGAAAAACAGCGTGACAATCGTCGGCAGAAAGCCGATAACAGCGCCCACGCCACCGCACACACCATCGGTCACGAGCGAGCACAACATGGGCGCCACCTCGGCCGCCGCAAGTGCATCGCCAATCGCGGCAATCGCCACGTCGATGCCCTGCTGGAGCCAATCGGACAAAAATGCTCCAAGCCAGCTGAATGTCATAAGGAATACGAATGCCATAATCAAAATGAAGCACGGAATGGCCGTGAATCGCCCCGTAAGAATGCGGTCCGCGGCAACCGAGCGCTTATGCTCGCGGCTTTCATGCGGGCGCACTACCGTAGTGGCGCACAGGCGCTCGATGAACGAGAACCGCATATTGGCCATCGCGGCCTCGCGATCGAGTCCGCCTTCACGTTCGAGCGCGTCTACGAGCTGATTCAACGCGGCATTTTCCGCAGCAGGCAGCGCGAGCGAGCACTCGATAAGCGGGTCGCCCTCGACCATTTTCGTCGCGGCGAATCGAAGCGGCAGCCCCGCCTTGCGCGCCGCTGGCTCAAGCACGTGCATGAGCGCGTGAATGCAACGGTGCACCTCGCCAAGAGGATCGCCCTCAGCCGTGTCGGCCGGGCAGAAATCGACGCGTTTGGGTACCTCTCGATTCAGCGCGACATGCATCGCATGATCGACGAGCTCGTCGATGCCTTCATTCTTTACCGCGGAAATGGGCACCACGGGAATGCCGAGCGCGGCCTCAAGTTCGTTGATGCGCACCGAACCGCCATTGGCGCGAAGCTCGTCCATCATGTTCAGCGCAAGCACCATGGGAATATTGAGCTCCATGAGCTGCAGCGTAAGATAGAGGTTTCGCTCGATATTGGTCGCGTCAACGATGTTGATAATGGCCGTGGGCGCATCGTCGATAAGAAAATCGCGCGTAACGACTTCCTCATTCGAATACGGCGACAGCGAATAGACGCCCGGAAGGTCGACCACGGTCGCCTCGGGATGGCGCCGCAGCTGGCCTTCCTTTTTGTCGACCGTCACACCCGGGAAATTGCCCACGTGCTGGTTCGCGCCCGTGAGCTGGTTGAAGAGCGTAGTTTTGCCGCAGTTCTGGTTGCCCGCCAAGGCGAACGTTATAGGTTGTCCCTTCGCGATGGGCTCACCCACATTGCGAACGCCCTCGTCGCCCGCAGCGCCCGCCTCGCCAATGCCCGGATGCCCGGCGGCAACCACCGGCACAATGGACGCGGCACCATACGAAGGCGCGGGGAGCTCGTCGACGGGCGTTATCGCCACCTGTTGGGCATCGGAAACGCGCAGGGTAAGCTCGTAGCCGCGCAGCTCAACTTGCAACGGGTCGCCCATGGGCGCCACTTTGCGCAACCGCACGCCGACACCAGGCGTTAGCCCCATATCGAGCAAATGGCGCCGCAGTTCGCCCGACCCATTGACCCCATCGATTATCGCGCACGCGCCCACCTCGAGCGCATCGAGCGTCATGCTCGCCTTTCCGTTCTCGCCCACGTTCAACATCTCCCGTTTTTCATTAACGTAGGGTATCTTCACGCACGACAATCGAGTAACGCAAGGGTGACTTGCGGTTTGTGAAGAGGGTCGGAAAATCCCCAAATAATGGAACTGAATCCGATGATTTTGCGAAAGAAAAACGATTCCAACTTGAGCTGCGCCCGAAACGAGCTCTTCCCTCAATCACGCAAATCCCCTATCCCGCATGATTTCAGAATGAGGAAAGACCTACACCACGGCGTCTCCACATTTACGCCGCTCGCCGGCGATGAGCGACCGCACGCGCATATAATTGCCCGAAACGCTTCGCACCACACAGGACAGAAAGGGTCGCGCATGTCCAAGCCAATCAATGATCGCAAAGTTGCCATTATCGGATGCGGGTTCGTAGGATCGTCAAGCGCATTCGCGCTCATGCAGGGCGGCCTGTTCAGCGAAATCGTGCTCGTCGACGTCGATCGAAACCGCGCCGAAGGCGAGGCGCTCGACATTAGCCACGGCATGCCGTTCGCCCACCCCTGCAAAATCTACGCGGGCGATTACAACGACATCGACGACGCCGCGATTATCGTGATTACCGCCGGCGCGAATCAGAAGCCCGGCGAGACGCGTCTTGACCTGGTCCAAAAGAACGTCGCCATTTTCAAAACGATCATTCCCCAAATCAGCGAGCGCAATTACCAGGGTATCATTTTGGTGGTCAGCAACCCGGTCGATATTCTGACGTACGTCACGCTGAAGCTTTCAGGCATGCCAGCGACCCGCGTTCTCGGCAGCGGCACCGTGCTCGACTCGGCGCGCTTCAAATACATCCTCGGCGAGCACCTGAGCGTCGACCCGCGCAACGTGCATGCGCGCATCGTGGGCGAGCACGGCGATTCCGAGGTCGCCGTATGGTCGACCGCGAACATCTCGGGCATTCCAATCCACGATTTCTGCGAGCTTCGCGGCCATTACGACCATGAAGCGGCCATGAAACGCATCGCAGAAGATGTGAAGAACTCCGCATACGAAATCATCGAGAAAAAGCATGCGACGTATTACGGCATCGCGATGACGGTGAAGCGCATTTGCGAAGCCATTGCGCGCGATGAGAAGACCATCATTCCCGTATCGAATTACCAGAATGGCGAATATGGGCTGGACGACGTGGTGCTTTCCATGCCCGCCATCGTGGGCCGCGGCGGCGTCGAGTACAAAGTGCCCGCACCGTTCAACGCGCAAGAGCTCGCCCAGCTGCATGAATCGGCGAAAACGATGAAAGAAGTCATCGAAACGCTGGACTTGTAGGCCTTCATTGATGCATGGGGCAGGCTCGTTGCGCTCCATGCATCCGCCTATCTCACTGCCCGCCGGCTCTCCTACTCTCCTGCTCGCCTGTCTCACCTGTGAAAACCTCGCGTTTTCGTTGCAGACGTTGCCTGTTTGTCAAATCGTCGCAAAGTCTCCTCCAAGCATCTCGCGTATGCTTGGAGGCATGATGATTGAAATGATACAGAACGCAGATTTGTCCATTCTGCACGCCATTCAAGGGGCGGCAAGCCCCGCCTTGGACGCATTCATGGTCGGCTTTACCACGCTCGGCGAATTTGGCGCGCTATGGGCGATCGTCGGCGCAATCATGATCGCCCTCAACAAGCACCGAACGTTCGGCATCGCCATTTTCGTGGCAATCGCGCTCGCGTTCGTCATTGGCGACATAGGGCTGAAAAATGTCATCGAGCGCCCGAGACCTTTCCTGGTCGACCCCGTGCTCACGACATCGCTCATATCGCTACCTGACAGCTTCTCGTGCCCATCGGGCCATTCGTCGACCTCGTTCGCGGCCGCAACCGTGATATGCCTGGCGCCACTCGCACATCGTTGGCTGAAGCCCATCGCCATAGCGACAGCTGCGGCAATCGCGTTCTCGCGCCTGTATCTGGCCGTGCACAACCCCACCGACGTAGTGCTGGGCGCACTGCTCGGAATCGCATGCGGATGCATCGCTGTTTGCATCGTGAATACAATCGAATCACGTAGGAAAGGCCGCCAGGCCTAAACGAACCATAAAGAAAGAAGGGCGCCGCTCGCAGCAAACGAACGGCGCCCTTCGTATAAGAGGTCTCAATGCATTAGAAGCCCCACATCTTCACTTCGGGCTCAAGTTCAACCCCGAATTTTTCTTTCACGCGCGCTTGCACATCGGCAATGAGCTGGCGCACGTCAGCAGCGGTGGCACCCCCGGCATTAACCACAAACCCTGTATGCTTTTCTGACACCTGCGCGCCGCCGACCTTATAGCCACGCAAGCCGGCATCTTGAATGAGCTTGCCTGCGAAATAGCCCTCGGGGCGCTTGAAGGTCGAGCCGGCGCTCGGCATTTCAAGCGGCTGCTTTTCTACGCGACGCGTGTGGAAATCATCCATGCGCGCCTGAATTTCGGCTTGCGCATCGGACGTAAGCTCGAGCGTGGCCTCAACCACCACATAGCCCGCATCGGCCATCATAGAATGGCGATAGCCCCATTGTGCCTGTTCACGTGTTACTTCAACGATTTCGCCTTCGGGCGAAACGCACTTCAGCGACACAGCCGCCGCAGAGAAATCACCTACATAGGCGCCCGCATTCATAATAGCGGCACCACCAATGGTTCCGGGAATGCCCTCGGCGAATTCGTAGCCCGCAAGGCCCGCCGCGCACGCAGCTTCGGCAACCGATAAATTAGTGGCGCCCGCCTGCGCGATCACGCGATTGTCTTCAACGCGAACCGCATTCAAATTTTCCGCCAAACGCATTACGACGCATGCGAGGCCCCCATCGGCAATAAGCAAATCGCTTCCCAAGCCAATGACGCGCATCGGGGCTTCGGCAGCACCGCATGCGCGAACCACCTCGGCAACCTGTTCGGGCGAGCGAGGCGACACCATAACCGCCGCAGGGCCGCCAATGCGAAACGTTACATGCGCGGCCATAGGCTCACCGACGCTCACATTTTCGGTACCAACGATTTCACAAAGCGTATCGAGAAGCGCCTGGCTCGGCATCCATTTCTGTTCGGGCATACGAACCTCCTTGTCGAGGGTGCGTCCACTTCTTCTAAGGGCGCGTCTTCAAGCGCGCAACCAACTGTTCAACATTCGCAAATCATTGTAGCGGCATTGGCGCAGGCGCGCCGAAGTTCGCTGAAAACGCACCGCCAGATGCTGCACCTGTTAAACGCTACGAGCACTTAACAGGTTCCACGAGCACTTAACACCTCTCGCAAACTTTTTCGGATTTCTTATTGACACCGCAAAAAGCGCAGCGGTATAGTCCCTGCCAACGAAATACCAATCTTCAGGGCGGGGTGAAATTCCCCACCGGTGGTTACAGCCCACGAACCGCAAGGTTGATTCGGTGAAACTCCGAAGCCGACAGTACAGTCTGGATGAAAGAAGATTGCACCACGCGGCAGCATGCCGCGCACCAGTGCATTTGCAAGCCCTGAAACGTTCGCGTTTCAGGGCTTTTTGCATTGGCGGGATTTCGGGAGTTTGGACTCGCGAGAGCCGAGCGACGCCGGGCATCCATCGCCCACCCGCTCCAAACCCACGCGAGTTGATCGGCCGCCGACTTCGACATCATGCGCATCAGCGCTCGCATGACGGAAATCGCAAGCCGCAACCTCCTTCCTTCTGCAAACGCCCTGATACGAGGCATAAGCAGGAGGCAACCGTGGCACACAGCGAAGCCGATATCGAATACATGCGCCGAGCTATTGAGCTCGCGCGCCGCGGCACGGGATTCACGAATCCCAATCCGCTCGTAGGAGCCGTGCTCGTGCGCGATGGCGAAATTATCGCGGAAGGCTGGCACGCACGCTGCGGCGATCTTCATGCGGAGCGCGCCGCTCTTGCCAACTGCCGAGCTCGAAACATCTCGCCCAAAGGCGCAACCCTCTACGTAACCCTCGAACCATGCTGCCACACTGGCAAGCAGCCCCCGTGCACCGAAGCCGTCATCGAATCGGGCATCGCGCGCGTCGTCGTAGGGTCGGCCGACCCCAATCCGCTTGTCGCAGGACGAGGCTGCGAACAACTTCGCGCAGCTGGCATCACAGTCGACGAGGACGTCGCGCAAGCGGAATGCGATGCCATTAACCCCATCTTCTTCCATTTCATCACGCACCGCGCGCCTTACGTCACACTGAAGTACGCCATGACGCTCGATGGCAAAATCGCCACGAAAACCGGCGCATCGCGCTGGATTACCGGCCCTGCTGCACGAGAACGCGTGCATGCCGAACGCCTGAGGCACGCCGCCATCATGGTCGGCATCGGCACCGTGCTCGCCGATGACCCGCAACTCACCTGTCGAATCGAAGGCGGACGAAACCCCCTACGCGTTATATGCGACTCGCGCCTTCGCACTCCCATAACTTCCGCAATCGCCCAATCTGCCCACAACGTGCCGACGATTATCGCGTGCGCTCCCAACGCATCAGGCGAGCGCGCCTCAAAGCTCGAGGAGACAGGCTGCGAAATCATGCGCGTTCCCGAGCACGACAGACGCATCGATTTGCGGCAGCTTATGGTCGCCCTTGGAAAACGCGGCATCGACAGCGTATTCATCGAAGGCGGCGCCACGCTCGCCGCATGCGCCCTCGAGGCCGGCATTGTAAACCACGTGCAGGCGTTCATTGCGCCGAAAATTTTCGCAGGCGTCGGCGCGCCTTCCCCGCTTGGCGGCACGGGAGTCGAATCGCCCGATCAAGCATGGATGCTTTCCGCAACCACCGTCGAGAGGCTTGGCGATGACGTGCTCATCGAAGGTGACATCGTAGCCGCCGAAAACGCCACGCCTGAGCATGCGACAACCGCACATGACGGCGAAATCGCAAACGCCGCGCCAAAGGAGGACGCATGTTCACAGGACTAGTCGAAACCGTGGGCCGCGTGCGTTCCATCAAACGCGGCGCGGCAAGCTCGGTGCTCTCCATTGAAGCGCCAGCGATTATGCAAGGCGTGCGCATCGGCGACAGCATCGCCACCAATGGCGTATGCCTCACCGCAACGCGCGTAGACGATGCGGGTTTTTGCGCCGATGTGATGCACGAAACGCTGCAGCGATCGTCGCTCGGAGCACTGAGCGCTGGCAGTACCGTGAACCTCGAGCGCGCCATGCCGGCCAATGGCCGCTTCGGCGGACACATCGTGTCGGGGCACATCGACGGCACGGGGCGCATCACCTCCACGCGGCGCGACGACGTTGCCGTGTGGTACGACATCGAGGCGCCCGAAGCCATCACCCGCTACGTCGTTGAAAAAGGCTCCATCGCCATTGACGGCGTCAGCCTCACCGTGGCGCGCGTTTCCGAAAACGGCTTCTCGATTTCGATGATTCCTCACACCGCCGACGTAACCGCGCTTGGACGCAAGCGGGCGGGAGACATCGTGAATTTGGAATGCGACATCATCGGCAAATATGTCGAAAGGCTTCTTTCCTCGGGCCGCGCAAGCCCCGTCACTAAACCGCACACGTCCGATTGCGCGAGCAAAGCGCAATCGATGCTCACCACCGAATTCCTTGCAAGCAACGGCTTCTTCTAAACCCGTCACACCGCTTCGGCATACCGAAAGGAACCTTCCATGATCGAATACTCCACCATCGAACACGCGCTCGATGAGCTGCGCGCCGGCCGCCTCATCATGTGTACCGACGACCCCGAGCGCGAAAACGAAGGCGACCTCATTTGCGCGGCGCAATTCGCCACCACCGAGAACATCAACTTCATGGCAACCCACGCCAAAGGCCTCATTTGCATGCCCATGAACGACGAGTACATCGCCAAGCTCGCCCTGCCGCAGATGGTCGCCCGCAATACCGACAACCACGAAACGGCCTTCACCGTATCAATCGACCACGTCGACACGACCACGGGCATTTCCGCCGCCGAGCGATCGATTACGGCCATGAAGTGCGTCGACCCCGACGCCCAGCCGCAAGATTTCCGCCGTCCGGGACACATGTTCCCCCTGCTCGCCAAAGCGGGCGGCGTGCTCGAGCGCAATGGACACACCGAAGCGACCGTCGATCTGTGCCGCCTCGCCGGCCTTGAGCAGTGCGGCCTGTGCTGCGAAATCATGCGCGACGACGGCACCATGATGCGCGCAAGCGAGCTCGCTGAAAAAGCCAAAGAATGGGGCTTGGCGTTCATCACGATCAAAGACCTGCAAGAATACCGCAAAACGCACGACCACCTGGTCGAGCCCGTCGCGGCGGCCAAAATGCCGACCGCATACGGCACGTTCGTCGCACACGGCTTCCGCAACACGCTCAACGGCGAACACCATGTGGCGCTTGTGAAAGGCGATATCGGCGACGGGGAAAACGTGCTCGTGCGCGTGCATTCGGAATGCCTCACGGGCGATGCATTCGGCTCACTGCGCTGCGACTGCGGCGAGCAGCTCGCCGCGAGCATGCGCCAGATCGAGCAAGAGGGACGTGGCATTGTTTTGTACATGCGCCAGGAAGGCCGCGGCATTGGCCTCCTGAACAAGCTGCGCGCCTACGAGCTGCAGGACCAGGGCATGGACACGCTCGACGCGAATCTCGCGCTTGGATTCCCCGCCGATGCGCGCGAGTACTACATCGGCGCCCAAATCTTGCGCGACCTCGGCGTGAAGAGCATGCGACTGCTCACCAATAACCCCGACAAGCTCTACCAGCTTTCAGGCTACGGCCTCACCATCGCCGAGCGCGTACCCATCGAAATCGCCCCCACGGAGTGCGACAAACGTTATTTGGAGACGAAACGCGACCGCATGGGCCACATGCTCACTGTGTAATTGCCGAAGAACCCACAAGCAAGCAACCGCAAAGAAAGGCACCGCATCATGAAACTCTACGAAGGAAAAGTCGTATCGGAAGACATCAAAATCGGCATCGTCGCCGCCCGCTTCAACGAATTCATCGTCTCGAAGCTCGTCTCGGGAGCGCAGGATGCGCTCGTGCGCCATGGCGTTGCCGATGAGGACATCGCCCTAGCATGGGTGCCAGGTGCTTTTGAGATTCCCTTGGCAGCAAAGCGCATGGCGGAAAGCGGCAAATACGACGCCGTCATCACCCTGGGCGCTGTGATTCGCGGAGCCACGAGCCACTACGACTTCGTATGCTCCGAGGTTTCCAAGGGCGTGGCGAACGTCGCCCTTGGCGCTGACATCCCCGTGATGTTCGGCGTGCTCACCACCGACACCATCGAGCAGGCGATTGAGCGTGCTGGCACGAAAGCGGGCAACAAGGGAGCCGAGTGCGCGCAGGGCGCCATCGAAATGGTGAACCTGCTTCGCGAAATGGCGTAAAACGGCCAGCCGAGCGTCCAGCACAATTCCCGAGAATCGGAAGCGCGTTTTCCGCCGTCTCCCCGCCCGCCCTGAGAGGCCTTTGGGGGGCGTCGGTGTTCAAATATGATCTTCATTTCAATATGAAACACCGCCAGCGAGGCGCATAGCGAGCATCGCGAGCGGTAGCCGAGCGTGCCCCCGAAAGGCCTCTCAGGGCGGGCGGGGAGACGCGAACGATTTGGCGTAGAAAGAGAACGGACGGCCTTTGCGAGCCGTCCGTTTCGTTTCTTTATTCGTACGAAGCGATAATCGCTTCCGCCACGCGAAGACCATCGACCGCGGCACTCATAATGCCGCCTGCATAGCCCGCGCCCTCGCCGCACGGGTAAAAGCCGCCCGCGATGGGCTCGCCTTCCGCCGTGCGAGAAGCCGCCGCAGCTCCAGCCAACTCGTCGGCGATCTTCAAGCCGCAGTCGGTCGTTTGCGAGAACAGCGCCTGGCACGTCGCCTTGTCGCGCACGATGCGAACGGGGCTCGAGCTGCGCGTTTCGACGCCCGTAAGCACGGCATTCGGGTCGCTGAAGCCGCGAATACGCCCATTGAACAAGGGAATCGCCGCATGCAGCGAGCGCGCCACGAAGGGCGGCAGCACCTGATTCAAATCGACCCACTCAACACCTCGAGCATACGTAGGTTCAACCTCGAGCCTCGAGCGATGCTCGCTCTGGCTGCGGTTGAACTTCCCTGCCGAAGCCATGAAATCGCCCACGCGCTGAGCCGGCGCCTTGTAGCTTTCGCCGGCCGCTCGATATGCTGCCGTTTCCATGCGACGCTGAAGCTTCACACCTGCCAACACGTCATCGCCACGCAAGTCGCGGTCTTCGACGTTCACAAGCAATGCCGCATTCGCGTTGCGCCCGTTGCGAGCATGGCGGCTCGCACCGTTCACTACAACGCCACCCAGCTCAGACGCCGAGCACATTACCTCGCCGCCCGGGCACATGCAGAACGTGTACACGCTGCGGTCGTTGCGCAAATGCACCGCCATTTTGTAGTCGGCCGCGCCAAGCGCCGGATGGCCCGCCGCATTGCCATATTGCGCCTTATCGATGAGCTTCTGGGGATGCTCGATTCGCACGCCCACCGCAAACGGCTTGCGTTCCATGAGCAAGCCCGCATTGCGTACGCGGTCGAACACGTCGCGCGCCGAATGGCCGCACGCGAGAACTACATCGCTTGCCGGCAGAACGAATTTCTCACGCGTTCCGTCTTCTTGGCGCTGGGAGCCCCGCACCGCCACAATGCGGCCGTCTTCGAATTCCATGCCTTCAAAACGTGCGCCGAAACGCACCTCGCCACCCCACGCGATAATTTGCTCGCGCATGGTTTTCACGACATTCACGAGCTTGTCGGTACCAATGTGCGGCTTGCCTTCCCAAAGAATCTCTTCAGGGGCGCCCGCCTGCGCGAAAATATGCAGCACGTCGCGGCAACGAGGATTCTTGATGTTCGTGGTGAGCTTGCCGTCGGAAAACGTGCCCGCGCCACCCTCGCCGAACTGCACGTTCGATTCAGGGTTCAAAGCGCCGCCTTCTTTGAAGGAATTGACGGAAGCCATGCGCGCATCGACGTCTTCACCGCGCTCGAGCACGATGGGCGCCGCGCCCGACTTCGCAAGAGCCCATGCCGCGAACAAGCCCGCAGGGCCCATGCCCACCACGATGGGATGAGCGTCACCCCCAAGCCATTCGCCAACGCGATAGCCCTCATAGGGAACATGGCGCTTGACCTGGATTTTCGTTTTTGTTCGCTTGCCTGCCAAGGCTTCTTCGATTTCCTGGTCGGCCACTTCAAAAACAAACGACGCCGTGAAATGGACATCGTTTTTACGACGCGCATCAACCGAAAGTTTCGAGAACTTCCACGAAGTGATATCTGCATAGCGAATGCCCAACGCATGGGCAAGCTCCGCCTGAGCCATGCCGGCACAGCTTGGAAGCGCCGCGTCGAGCGGCAGGTACACATTGCTTGCTTCGAGCATCGATTACCTTCCTAGATTCAGCTTCGGGCGCCCGTTGGGCCTTTTCCCGCCATTGTTGCCGCCATTGGAACGAGTGGCGCCAGCATTGCTTCGCTGGCCACCCTTGCCGCGCTGGCCACTGTTCTGGCCCTTGCCGCGCTGGTCGCGCGCATCGGCGCCTCGACCGCTCGCCTGGCCGCGGGATGCCCCATCGCGCCCCTTTTCGCCGCCGCGCGCGCCGTCGCCGCGTTTGCCGGCAACACGAAAGCCGCCTTTGCCGCACGAGCGCTGGCCGCCCGAACGCTGGTCGCGACCGCCTTCATGCCCCGAAAGCGTTGAGCGACGAGCGCGTTGCGCCAAACCTTCGATCGAGCTCAGCGAAAGCCCCTCGAAAGAACCCTCGGGGGCATCTTCGACATGGGCCGCGGAGGCGCCCGCAAGCAGGCCGCTCGTCCAAGCCCAATGCAGGTTGTAGCCGCCGCAGCGACCATCAACGTCAAGCGCCTCGCCGCACGCGAAAAGGCCGGCGTGCTCGCGACATTCAAAGGTATGCGCGTCGAAGCATTCCGTCGCGAAACCGCCGCGCGTAACCTGCGCCTGCTTCGGGTCGGCGATGCCGCGCACGGAAAGCCCGAACGACTCAGAAACCATGGCCAAAACCACGGCCTCCTGCTCGGCGATAATAGGCTCGTCGGGGTTCAAGCCGCCCCCAACCACCACGGCGCGCGCCACGCGAGAGGGCAAAAGGCCGCTCATCACTTCGGCAGCGGTACGGCTCGGATGCGCCATGGACTGCTCCCAAATGAAATCGACCTTGTCTTGCGGCTCCATATCGGGCAGAAGGTCGAGAAATACCATTTGACCGGGTTCGACATAACGAGACATATCGAACACGGCAATGCCAGAGATGCCCCAATCGCGGAACAGCACTTCGCCGCGCTCTTCGGGGCCCTGATAGCTCGCCTCGAATTCAGGATCGACCACATCGAGCCAGGCGTCGCGCAAATCTTCGGGCTCTTCATCGAGATACACGCGCGCGCGAACGCGAATGCCGGAAAGCGCCTTGATATTCGTCGTGTCGGTCTTCAGCGCCGCAAGCACAGGCGTGCATGCGTGGAACGCAATATCGCTCGGCAGAAGCGCGCGCGAGGGGTTGCCGCCCACAGCGCACACAACCGCATCAAAGCCCTCAACGGCATCGTCGGCAAAAGCAACCGCCCAACCGCCGCGCGAAAGAGGCGCTACCGCGCGAACCTCGCGATCGCAATGCTCGACAACGCCAGCTTCCTTCATGCCCAAACGCAGCATATCAAGAACCGTCGCGGCCTTGTTGCTGTAAGGGTAAATGCGGCCTTCGTCTTCCTCGAACGCGAGCACGCCCAAATCTTCGAAGAAAGCCATAACCGATTCGGGCGGCAACACATTCATTGCTTCCTGCACGAATTCGGGATCGTTGTAATCGGAGCTCATGATGTCAGTGTTGCTCATGTTGCAACGGCCGTTGCCTGTCACGAGCAGCTTCTTGCCAACGCGATCGGCTCGCTCATACACATGGGCTTCAGCCCCTTCTCGAGCCGCCGCGATAGCACACGCCATGCCCGCCGCGCCACCGCCGATAATTGCCACTTTTGGCATACACTAACCTCGCTTCACGGCATAGGGGCGCGCATCGACAATCTCGCGCGCCTTGATTGATTCGGGAGAGCCGACCTTTGGGCCATGCGCGATGAAGAACTTGCACGTCAGGCAGAATTCCTTCACCACGACTTCGCGGTCGACATCGGGATTTTCGAGCATATCGAGCCCCCACGCGGTTTCATGGGTGGGACGATCGCACACCGCGAACTTGCAGTCGCCCGGGCAACGCTCGCCTGGGATATTATGCGGGCAGCGGCTTGCCATTTCCTCGTCGCAACCGCGCGTTTCCCAACAATGCAACGCCATTTCGGCCCCCTTCTTCAAGCCGGCGGCACACGCCACCACGTCTTCTGCAGCCATTTTCCCAGATGCCGCCCGCGCAGATGCCCACAAGCCCCTAAAAACAGCGGAAGGCCACCATACGGTGACCTTATCTTCTTACAAAGCGGCACATTCCCAATAAATGTCAGCGAGAACGGCCCTGGCGAGTCGGATTGGCTTGAAAAAGGAGCGACGCGTACTTCGGTACGCGAGCGACGATTGAAAGTCAAGCCAGCCGTCAGGGCCGTTTGCAGCGTCGGCGACTTTCGCCGTTCGACAGAACGGCGAAACCAAACTAGGCAGACACAACCTTGGTGATGCCCGGGATGTGCTCTTTCAGAATGCGCTCAACGCCATTGGCAAGTGTCATCTGGCTCATGGGGCAACCGTTGCATGCGCCATGCAGCTGAACGGTGACAACGCCCTCTTCGTCAACGTCGACCAGCTGAACGTCGCCGCCGTCGGCCTGAAGCGCCGGGCGAATAAGATCGAGCACGCGGCTGACTTGGTCTTTATCGATAGCCATAGTAAGCTCCTCACATCGGATGTTCTTGTCTGCGCCATTGTATCGTAAGACGTCAAGGGCCTTGCGACGAAACCTCTTTTCATTCGCTTTTCTTCCCGTGGCGCCATGGGCGTTCGGCCCGCTAAAGCTCTTTCACCCAAAGGCCATGGAGGTTGCAATGTTCATAGACCTTGACGGGCGCATCCCCTTCGGCAAGCGCAAACGTTGCCACGGGCTTATCGGCCGGCGTGAGAGGCGCGACCTGGTACCCTTTTTCGGTCACGAGCACAATGAGCTGAATGTAATGAGCATCCATCATCGGGTGCTCGACTTCGCCCACCTGCACCTTGACGGTCGACCCATCGATCGCGACGGCAGGCACGTGCTTCTCGAATGCGCCGTCGACAGCGCCTGCAACGAGCTCTTCCATCGGCTCGCCGCAGCACACCAGGGGAACGCCGGAATCGACGACCTTAATCGCGATGTTTCCGCAGTGAGCGCATTTGTACAGTTTGATGTCCATGACTCCCCCTTTTCCCGTAAACGGATTCCGCGTCGCGCTACCGCAAAGGCAGCTTCAACATCTCCATTATGCATCCTTGGGGCATGGCTGGAGCAAACCGTTGCCAACCTGGTTTCGCACCGCTGTTTTTGACGCCTTGTCGTAGCCGAAAAACAGGAAACGCCCTAAGGCTGGCTTATCTCAGAATCAGGAAGGCCCATCTGCGGCTTTTTCGTTTTCCATGCATATATAAGGAAAACAACACCCGCAACCATAAGCGGAATGGAAAGCGCTTGCCCCATAGTGAACCAATGGGTTCCCAAAAGATAGCCAATTTGGGCATCGGGCTGGCGAATGAACTCAATCGTGAAGCGGAACAAGCCATAGAACAGTAAAAACGTTCCGAAGAAGGTTCCACGCGGACGCGCCGGAGTTTTACGCGAGAGCGCGAACAGAATAATGAAGAGCACTACGCCCTCAAGCAGCGCTTCGTACAACTGCGAGGGATGGCGCGGCATCGTGCCCGCAGCGCCTCCAAACACCACGCCCCATGGCATATCGGTGGGAGCGCCCCACAGCTCACCGTTGATGAAGTTCGCGCAACGGCCGAAGAACAGGCCGATGGGCACGCCGACAACGCCCATATCGGCCAACGTGAGAAACGGGATCTTCGTGATTTTCGCCGCGATAACGCCGCCAATGATCACGCCCACAAGCCCCCCGTGGAAACTCATGCCGCCCTCGTTGAACGCAAGAATTTTCTCGGGGTGCTGAAGGTAGTATCCGTCGCCATATACGAGCACATAGCCCAAACGACCACCAAGAATCACGCCGAAAATCACGCAGAAGACCACCGTGAAAAAAGCGTCGTCGTCAATGCGAATCTTCCAGCGCTGGGAGAGTTTGGCAATAACGAGAAAGGCGCAAATGAAGCCGGCGACATAGGCCAGTCCGTACCAACGAATTTGCAGCGGCCCCAAAGAAAGCGCCACGGGGTCAATTGCGTGGTAAATGTCGTTGAGCGTCATAGAGGCTCTCCTTCTAAAAACTCGCCCCGCACGAAGGCGGGGCGTGCTTGCGTTTCGTCTATCGACTACGCCGCGCTATTCGCGGCAGCAGCGAACGAACCTTCCGCATCGACATCAGAATCGCTCGACGCGCTTGAATTCGATTCGTCGCTCGAGGTTGCCGATGCGTCCTTTTGCGAAAGAGGCACGATGTTGCCGTCCTCGTCGACCGTTTCGTTGCGCGCGGCGAGCACCGTGCGCCAGTCCTTGCCGATGACCACATACACATTCGTGTCGAACGAGTAATGCACGGTATCTTGCAGCGTGCGGCCAATGCCAAGGGCGGCCACCACGGCATTGGCGGCGTTTTCCTTATCGGCATCGCCGTACACGACGAGCGTTTCGTCATACACCTGCATGGAGGTATTGCCCGTATCGGTCACGTTGAAACCTACCTGGCGCAGCATGTCGGCCGCCTCAGAAGCAGCACCCACAACGTCGCCGCCGTTGTAAACCGAAACCGTATAGCTGCCCGCATCGATAGAGCCCAACACATCGGCAGCATTGGCCTGCGGCGTCTCGCCAGCGCGAATGCGATTCATCATTTCCGTAATCGCATCGTCGGCAGGAACTTGATACGTTTTACCGCTCGACTGCGCAGAATACGTAGGCAAAGCCGCAACCTGCATATTCTCGGCCGAAATGGAGCGAATGCTCTCGAGGAATGCTCCGATTGCCTTTACATCCATGTCGGTTTGCACGAGGTTCGCAAGTCCGTCCATGCGCATATAGTAGCCAAACCCACCCTCTACCGAGGTCGCCTTCTGCATAAGGGCCACTGCCACGAGCGCCTGTACCTTGCCACGCGTCTCTTCAGCGTTCACGGCGTAATCATCTGCTCGGCATGCGAAAACCGCTTGCTCGCCACCGAGAGTCTGCTCGCCTGCAGAAAGCCTCATATCGCCCGCCTGGGCATCGACGATATCTTCGGGAAGATTGACATCAATGCCGCCAAGTTCGTCAACGAGCTGAGCGAAATTCTGCGCATCAATCGTTGCATAATGGGACAGCTTGATGCCCAAGAGGCTGTTCACCGCGCTAATCAGGCCCGCGCTGCCCTCGGAAGCGCGAATTTCGCCGAGCGAAGTGCGCGAAGAGCCATCGGTTGACACACGGGTGTTCGAGGGAAGCGAAATCGCATAGGCGGTATTCGCTTCAGGGTCGGTGCGCATAACGACAATCGAATCGGGCGATGCGCCATCTTCTCCATCATCAAAATCGGCGCAGAGCAGCGAATAGGTCGCTTTCCCCTCACCCGAATCGGCAACGAGGGCCGATTTCAGCGAAGAATCGTCGAGCACGAGGCGCGAGTTGATGCCGTTCGCGAAGACAAACGACGCGACGACGCACGCGACGATCACGATAAGCACCGCAAGCGCAGCCACGAGCGCGATCTTGCGCCTTCGGCCCGCAGCAACATTTCGCTCGACATACGAGCGTCGGTTCATGCGCGCCTCGTAGGCAAAGCGGTCCTCGCGCGTCGTGGTGTTCGGCAGCACTTGATGGATTTCGCCGCGCACCGCTGAGCGAGCATAGCGCTGATTCGCGCCCTTGCGATGCCCCACTGAAGGGCGGGGCGCCGACACGTGCGTCTCGATCGTCGATTCGCGCACGCGGCTCGACAGTCGCTTGTAGTTGTAACTCGATGGTTTACGCGACATGCAACACCTGCGCTACCAGTCGATATCGTCTTCGTCGGGAACGCGACGAACGTTCGCGCCCAGGCCCGTGAGCTTGCCCACGTAGTCTTCGTAGCCGCGATCGATGTGATAAATGTTGTGCACCTGCGTTTCGCCTTCAGCAAAAATGCCGGCAAGCACCAAGGCAGCGCCGCAACGCAAATCGGTCGCCTTCACGCTTGCGCCCTGCAAGCTAGGCACGCCTTCGACAACCGCGTGATGGTCCTCAATGGTGATCTCGGCGCCCATGCGGCCAATTTCAGCGGCGAACATGAAGCGGTTTTCGAAAACATTCTCGGTAATCACGGAATTGCCGTTTGCAACAGAGGCGAGCAGCATGAACTGCGCCTGCAAATCGGTGGGAAACCCAGGATGTGGCAGCGTTTGAATATCGGTAGGCAGAAGAGGGCCTTTGCGCGAAACCGTGATGGAATCATCGCCCACATCGACCGAACAGCCCATGGCGGACAGCTTCATCAATGCCATGCGCAAGAAGCTCGGATCGATGCCACGAACGGTAACGGGGCCGCCCGTAAGCGCACCGCCCACGAGGAAGGTGCCCGCTTCAATGCGGTCGCCGACCGTGGAATGCTCGCACGGATGCAAGCTGGAAAGCTCCACGCCGTCGATGATGATTTCGGCCGTGCCAGCGCCCGAAATGCGAGCGCCCATGGAATTGAGCATGTTCGCAAGGTCTTCGATTTCGGGCTCACGAGCAGCGTTTTCGATAACGGTTTGGCCCTTCGCCGTCACGGCGCACATCATAGTATTTTCCGTGGCGCCCACGCTGGGGAAATCGAGCGCAACATACGCGCCGTGCAACCCATTGGGCGTGCTTGCTTCGATATAGCCGTGATCGGTATGGAAATGAACGCCGAGCGCCTCCATGCCTACCATATGCATATCGATTTTACGAGCGCCCAAGTTGCAACCGCCCGGCATGGCAACGCGAGCCTTGCCGAAACGAGCCACCAAGGGGCCAAGAACCGAAATGGATGCGCGCATCTTCGACACGAGCTCATACGGCGTTTCCCATGTATCAACGCCAGCAGTGTCAACATGCAGCGTGTGGCCATCGCGGCGAACGCTGCCGCCAAGGGTCTCGATGACCTTCGACATAACCACAATGTCGGAAATAAGAGGCACGTTATGAATGGCGCTCTCGCCCTGGCCTAAAAGGGCAGCCGCGATAAGCTTGAGGGCCGAATTCTTCGCGCCCGAAATATGCACCTCGCCCGCAAGCGGCGTTCCGCCTTCGACGACGATTTTCTCTTTTGCCATAAGATTACCTCCGCAATCGTTTGCGCCCCCGACGCATCGGCGGCGTATATGCAAGCTATTATTGTCGCACGAACAGAAGCAGCATTAAAGAGACGAAGGCCGAAACAAGAAAACCCCCACTGCACACGCAGCAGGGGTTTGTCGCAGTCGACGCCGCGCGAAACCCTCACGGGCACCTTGTCCTTCAAGTCTCGCACATGGCCATAATCTGCGCAAAAAAGCCGGCCCGAAGGCCGGCATGGTAAAGGCGTCGGTTTATTCGGCAGCCTCGCCAAGCGCGAAGCGCTTGAAACCGGTGACCTTGATGGAGCCACCGAGCTGCTTGGCAACGGAGTCGACGTACTCGGCAACAGTCTGGTCAGGGTTCTTCACGAACGCCTGCTCAACAAGGCACTGCTCCTTGTAGAACTTCTGCAGACGGCCGGTAGCCATCTTTTCCTGGATAGCCTCGGGCTTGCCAGATTCGGCAGCCTGAGCCTTGTAGATGCCCATCTCATGCTCAACAACAGCAGGATCGACATCTTCGCGAGAGGTCGCGATGGGGTCGACAGCGGCGACCTGCATGGCAACGTCGCGGCCGCACTGAGCAAACTCAGCAGCGGTGGTGTCAACGCCCTCGGTGGCGAAGGAAACCAGAACGCCAATCTTGCCGCCCATGTGGATGTAGGAGCACACAGCGTCGGCCTCGAGCGTGGCGAAGCGAGCGAGCTGGGTGTTCTCGCCCATCACATGGATGCAGTCGGCGACAACGGCCTCGACGGTCTCGCCGTCAATCTCGGAAGCCTTCAGGGCGTCGAGATCGGCAGGCTTGTTGGCAACAGCGGCGCGAGCGATTTTCTCAGCGTAAGCCTTGAACTTCTCGTTCATGCCCACGAAGTCGGTCTCGCAGTTGAGCTCGACGAGAGCGCCCGTCTTGCCGTCCTCGGAAACCAGAGCCATAACGGTGCCCTCGTTGGTGGCGCGGCCGGCCTTCTTGGCGACAGCGGCAAGGCCACGGGTACGCAGGACGTCAACGGCGCCGTCCATGTCGCCGTCGGCCTCGGCGAGGGCCTTCTTGCACTCCATCATGCCTGCACCGGTCATTTCGCGCAGTTCCTTGACCATGGAAGCGGTGATGTTTGCCATCTTTGCGGTTCCTTTCTCAAGTTCTCTCTTGGAAAAACGGGCCCCGCTTCGCTCTTCAGAAACAGGGCCCGACCTCTACGTATTGGTAGAAAGCACTGGACTTTCGACGTATGCGTAAATTAATTACTCAGCAGCAACTTCGGCAGCGGCTTCAGCAGCCTCGGCCTCGGCGGCCATCTGCTCTTCGATGACGGGAGCGCCCGTAGCGGCGATCACGGCGTCGGCAACGAAGGTGCAGAGCAGGTTGACCGAACGGATGGCGTCGTCGTTGGCGGGAATGCCGAACTCGACGTCGTCGGGGTCGCAGTTGGTGTCGAGGGTGCCCACCACGGGAATGCCAAGACGCTTGGCTTCGTGGATGGCGAGCTGCTCGCGGTTGGTGTCAACGACAAAGATGGCGTCGGGGAGCTTCTTCATGTTGCGGATGCCGTTGAGGTTGGTCTGCAGCTTGGCGAGTTCCTTCTTGAGCAGGATCTGCTCCTTCTTGGGCAGAACCTCCATGCGGCCGTCGGATTCCATGGCCTCGAGCTCTTCCATGCGCTGAACGCGGGAGCGAATGGTCACGAAGTTGGTGAGCATGCCGCCGAGCCAGCGTGCGTTGATGTAAGGCATGCCGCAGCGGTCAGCCTGAGTGGCGATGGCTTCCTGGGCCTGCTTCTTGGTGCCGACGAACAGAACCGTGCCGCCCTTGGCAGCAGTGTTCTCGACGAAGGTGTAAGCCTGGTCGAGACCAACGAGGGTCTGCTTGAGGTCGAGGATGTAGATGTCACCACGGTTGCCGAAGATGTACGGCTTCATCTTGGGGTTCCAACGACGGGTCTGGTGACCGAAGTGAGCGCCTGCTTCGAGCAGGGACTTGACGCTGATTTTCGCCATGTCATTCTCCATTCGTTAAGCGTCTGCCCGAGGTCATCCCCGACACCGCAGCCTTTTTCGGTGGCCACTCGCGGTGCTAGGTCGCTCGGACATGTGAAATATAGAAACCATGGCATTATACGACCTTGCAGGCGCAATGCAAGAGAAATCCACAAGGAAGTGGAGATATGCAGACGAAGAGCATCTCATGCCTGAGTATCGGGGCGGATGGGCGCTCTGCCAAGAGCGTACGCACGAGCCGAACAGTCCAGTGGACCGTTCGCGCGAGCTCAGTTATCGCCTCTTGGCAGAGCGCCCATCCGCCCCGATACGACCTACCGCACGGCTAACAGACGCACCCCACTTCGCTCCATGCGATAGCAACCGCCAAAAAGCGCGCTATTTCTTCTTCCCCGCAATAAGGCCAGCTCGACGGAACGCCATGTACACGACGTAGCTCGCCGCCACCACAGGCACCATGACGAGGAATAGCACGCGATAGCCGAATGCAGGCGCAATCCAGCCAACCAAGAAGGGGCACAGCCCAATAGCCACGTCGAGCAACACGAAATAGGTGGAATTCGCGGCGGTGAGACGATCGTCGGGACAACGACGCATGGCAAGCACGAGGCCATTGGGCTGCACCGAGCCAACACCTACGCCAGCAAGCGCCGCCGACACAAGGAGCATGGCGCCGTTTTGCGCGAAGCCCATGATGAGCATGCTTGCGCCCAGGCAGGCAAATCCCAAGGTCATGATGCCTTTATCGCCAGCCGAATCGAACCATCGTCCCGTAAACGGACGCGTCACGAACATGGCAATGGAATACGACACGAAGAAGAAGCTCGCGGCGCCTGTAAGCCCCACTTCGGCCGCGTACGGATTGATATAGGTGATAAGGGCGCCATACGCAAGATAGCCCACCGTGATGGCCACCGACACGGGCAACGCACGCACTTCGATGAAATTCGCCAGGCTGAGCTTGTGCTTTTTCGCGGGCTTGCCGGCATCACCAGATTGTTCGGATACCCCGGCCTTTTCCGCAGCGATAGGCGCTTCCTCTGTATTCACGCTATGCGCCACCTCGGTCGCCCCAGTTGCCTTAGACACTTCCGAACTTTGCCTACGACCGGGCAAAACAACTCCGAGCGCGGCAACGTAACCCACAGCGATCATGCCGAGGCACGAGAAGAAAAGCATATCGAAGTCGCCCGCGTTCGAGAACGCCGAACCCATCAGAGGACCAAGCGCCGCGCCGAGCGTGACCGAAAGCATGTAATAGCCCACGCCCTCGCCTTTGCGGGAAAACGGAACAGCGCTGCTCACGATAGACGTGACCGTTGTTTGTGACAGACCGTAAAACGCGCCGTGCAAGAAGCGCAACACGATGAATACGCCAATGGCCGGCACGTGCTCAAAAGCCAAATAGAGAAGCGTGCACGCAACCTCGCCCGTCATGCACGCCACAAGCACGCGGCCGCGACCGACCTTGTCAATCGCGCCGCCGAAGAACAAGCGCGAGCACAACGCGCCCAAAATGAAGACGCTCGCCGTAAAGCCACCCTCGGTTGCTCCTGCCGCGAATTGCATGGCAGAATAACCCGCCATGGCGACCATAAGCGCGTAATACTGCATATACAGAATAAAGTTCACCGCAAAGCCGGCGATGAAGCGCGGCGTGAAAATGGGCTCATTGGGCTTGACGGTGTTCGATTTTGCAGATGCCTGAGGCATAGACTTGGACTCCTTGGGTAGTTCTTCGTGCGCGACTTCCGCACGTGGACAAGGAGTATCTCGCTGAAATGCGGGCAATTCGCGAATTTCAGCACACCTTCACGAAACGTGCGAGTTTCCCAAGAGGCCGATTGGATACAAGAAGGGCCGGGAGGCGCAAGGCTCTCCCGGCCAAAAAACGGCCACGCGGTCGCCACGTTGTCGCGGGCCGATAGGATGGTCAAAACGAGCCGCCGCTGGACGAACAAAGTCAGCGAGCGGGATTCTGGCGAGTGTAGTTCGAGCGAGGCAGAGGCGACGCATACTTCGGCACGCGAGCCATTGAATATACCCAAACGGCATATTCAATCCCAAACTTCCGCGCACGAGCGGGCGTAGCCAGCTCAGCTGGCTACGAAATACACCGTCAGAATCCCGTGCGGCGTCAAGCAAGTGCGCCGTTCATTAGCATCAGTTCGCGTACATGCTGGCGTAGGGGCGGCTGTTTGCGGGGCGCAGACGGAAGAACCCCTCGCCCGTAGCATCGACCGGACCGCCAATTTCTCCGGCGAATTTCTCGTTATATTCGCCAAGCAGGCGCGCAAGCACGCGGCAATCGTGCTCATCGACCGGCTCTTGCACCAGGCCAGCGGGAATATCGCGCTCGTCGAGCACATGCTTCAGGTAAATCACGCCGCCATGCATGCCCGTTGCCAAATACGGACCCGCCGTGCCCATGAGCACGATTACTCCACCGGCCATGTATTCGCCCAGAAAGCTGCCGGCGTCTCCGCCAATCACGATAGCCGGCGCCTTGTCGCCATACTGCTTCATGTGAATGCCGACGCGCCAACCGCAGCCGTCGCGCACCAAAATGCGGCCGCCGCGCATGCCGTAGCCCGCAGCATCGCCCACGCGCCCGTGAATTACGATGTCGCCATCGTTCATGGTGTTGGCAACCTGGTCTTGAGCATTGCCGAAGACCTCGATTTCACCGCCATCCATGTAGCACGCCATGTCGTTGCCGGGCACGCCATGAATCTCGAGGCGCTTGCCCGCGGGCATGCCGCATCCCAGATAGCGCTGGGCGAACGTTTCACGCAGCTCCACCACGTCGGCATCTTCAAGAGCCGCGCGCACCGCGGCGTTGCCCTCGGTGAAATGCACCGTGCCGAGCGTGACCACCGTTTTGCCGTCGAGCTTTTCAACGACGGGCTCAATCGTGGGAAGGTTTCCGAATTCTGCCATGTTACTCCTCGCCTTCTGCCTTGGGCCAGCCAAGCTCATTGAGCGTCGACGGGTAACCGCGATGCATGCGTGCGGCCCCTTGCGGGAAATCGATGTTGAGGGGAACGCGATCGAACGTATCGGCGGCAAGCGATGCCACAGGCACTCCGTGCTCGATCATCGCCGTATACATGCCCGCATTGTCGGGTCGATTCAGCAGCACGTAGCCCACGAGCTTGCCGTCGCGCATGACGAATTTCACATATTCGTCGCCTTCGACTTCTACGCGAACATCGAAATCGCCATCGACTGGCGGATTGATGATTCCCGAGGTTAAAAGTGTGATATCGAAGAAATCGACCGCATTCACCGCAAAGCTGCCCTCATCGGGAAGGGCGCCGGGCACGCCCGCCATGTGCATGGCGGCAATGCGACCCTGACGAACGGCATTGGGCCACAACGCCAAGGGACGCTCGCTGCCGTCAAGCGCATCGGTCACCTGGGTCACATCGCCTGCAGCGTACACATCGGGCAGGCTCGTTTGCAAATCGGGCCCGCATATAAGGCCTCGACCCTGCTCGGCGCCCGCCTCGACGGCAAGCTTGCTCGCCGGGCGCACGCCGACCGCGACGATAACCATATCGCACGCTTCGTCGGAACCATCGGTCAGGCGCACATGCGTCACGCGCTCGCCTTCGCCAAGCATCTCGTCAACCGACATGCTGGGATGGCAGAAAATGCCGTGCGGCTCCATAAGACGCGAGACAACCGCGGCACCATCTGCGTCGAGCACGGCAGGCAAAATGCGCGGGCTGCGATCGAACACATCGATGCGGTCGGCATGGTGGCTCAGCGCTTCGGCCGCCTTCATGCCAATAAGGCCGCCGCCAATCACCACGACACGGCTTTCACGACCTTCCGCATGCGCACGCTCGGTTGCTGCGAGCACATCGTCCCAGGCCGCCAACGCATCATCGAGCGTAATGAACGTATGCACGTTCGTGCGGCCCTCCATGCCGGCAATAGGAGGAATGAAGGGGACGGAGCCCGTAGCGAGCAGGCACTTCCCGTAGGAAATCTCTTCTCCGCCCGCAAGCTTCACTTCATGGGCGGAAACATCGAGCGCCACGGCTTCAAACTCAGCGCCAAACAGCGTTTCGATGCCACGCTTCTCGTAGAAATCGGCCGATTTGTAATCGAGATGTTCACGGTCGGTTTTGCCTTCGAGTAAATACGAGATAAGCGGTCGGCCATAGCAGCGATACGGCTCGTGGGAAACCATGATGATGCTCTTATCCGGCGCAGCCGCAGAGAGGAATTCCGCCGCAGTCACGCCCGCCGCAGAATTGCCAATAATCAAGTAATCACACGTATGGTGCGCCATGCTACATCGCCTCGCTTTCCACGTACATGAGTGCGCGATTCGGGCAGGCCGCAACGCAGCTCGGCTCGCCCGGCGCGCCCGCGCCGTCACCGCACAAATCGCACTTCAGCGCAATGGACTTCACGCCCGAAGGAGCCGGAACAACCGAAATGGCGCCGAACGGGCACATGCTCACGCACGTGCGGCAGCCCACGCAACGCGACGGGTCGCTCGTGACCACGCCGGTTTCAGGGTCGCGCTGCATGGCGCCCGAGATGCAGCCTTCCACGCACTTTGGCTTGGCGCAATGGCGGCAATTCGCCGCGAAGCTCACGATGTTGTCGCCCTCGACGCGCACGCGGTTGTAGATTTCATCGCCCGCAAGCGTAAACGCCTTCACGATGTTTCCTGGCCACGGCGAATGCTGAGCCTTGCAAGCCACCTCGCAACGGCGGCAATTCACGCACCATTCGGGAATCGCGTAAATCCTCTTCATGCCGATCACTGCTCCCCTGCGTATTTCACGCCCAGAATCTCGAGTTCTTTCTCGTTCAGCCCCACGCCGCGCAGCATAAGCCGATTGCCGCGCAAACTGTCGATGGCATTGATGCCCATGCCGCCCATGAGCTCCTGAACCTCGTGGTTCCACGCGCGGACCAAATTCACCACGCGCTCGGCACCGATTTCGGGATTGAGACGCTTCGTGAGGTCGGCGCGCTGCGTGGCGATGCCCCAATTGCACTTGCCGCCTGCACACGCCTGGCACTGATGGCAGCCCAGAGCGATAAGCGCGGAGCTTGCGCAGTACACAGCGTCGGCGCCTAAAGCGACGGCACGCACGATGTCGGCCGAATTGCGAATGGAGCCGGCGGCCACCAGACTCACGCGGCTACGAATGCCCTCGTCGCGAAGGCGCTGGTCAACGCTCGCAAGCGCGAGCTCAATGGGAATGCCCACGTTGTCGCGCGTGCGAGCCGGCGCTGCACCCGTGCCGCCGCGGAAGCCGTCGACGACGATCACGTCGGCGCCCGCGCGTGCCATGCCGCTCGCGATAGCGGCCACGTTGTGGACGGCAGCCACTTTCACCGAAATGGGCTTTGTGTAGTGCGTCGCTTCCTTCAAGCTGAAAATGAGCTGGCGCAAGTCTTCGATGGAGTAGATGTCATGGTGCGGTGCAGGGCTAATAGCATCAGTGCCCTTTGGAATCATGCGGGTGCGGGACACTTCATCATTGATCTTCTCGCCAGGAAGGTGTCCGCCGATGCCGGGCTTTGCGCCCTGGCCGATTTTAATTTCGATCATCGCCGCGGTTTCGAGGTAGTGCATATCCACGCCGAAACGGCCCGACGCTACCTGCACGATAGCGTGATTGCCATATTTCTCGAGATCTTTATGCAGGCCACCTTCGCCGCAGTTGAAATAGGTGCCCAGCTCCTCGGCCGCCATGGCGAGCGACTTTTGGGCATTCAGCGAAATAGAACCAAAGCTCATGGCCGAGAACATAATGGGCACATCGAGCTTGATGCGGGGCGGCATCGGCGAGACCACCTTGCGCTCGCGCTCATTGATGCGCAGCGCCTCGGGACGGCTGCCCAAAAACACACGGGTCTCCATAGGCTCGCGCAGCGGGTCGATGGAAGGATTGGTAACCTGGCTCGCGTTGAGCAGCAGATGATCCCAGTAAATCGGATAATGCTGGGGATTGCCCATGGAAGAAAGCAGCACAGCGCCGGTTTGCGCCTGCTTGGCGATATCTTGCATGGCGGCAAGGTTCCAGTTGTTCGAGCCGTTGCCGACCTGGGGCCAATTCGTAATGGCAAGTGCGTTCGTGGGACACATGACCACGCAACGCTGGCAGTTCACGCACTTCTTGTGATCGGCGACCACACGGCCCAAGTCGGTATCGACCATATGCACCTCGTTAGCGCACTGACGCGCGCACACGCCGCATTGAATGCATTGGTTGGGATCGCGCTCGACCTTATAGCGCGGATACGTGAAATCGAGCATGGCTTAGGCCTCCTTCCGAGTGATGCGCGTTTGCTGGTGGATGTCGGGCTCGTTTTCCGCAGCGGCGTTCTGCTTGGCGCGCGCGACCTCGTCGAGCTGCACCACAAACGGCACGCCGCCTTCGATAGAGCGCACATTCTCGACATCGGGGCACACAAGCTCGATGGACGCCTGCTCACTGGCCAAATACACCATGGAGTCTTTCTCGCCAACCATCAACGCGCGCAGCTTCAGGCGGTCGTTCAGGGCCAGCAGGCCCTCTTCCGAACCCAAAATCACCGAGAACGGGCCATTCACGAGCGCGTCGGAATACACGCAACGCAGCGCCGTTTCGAATTCGGCTTGCTCGGGCGGCATGCGGTCGATGGCATCCCACGAAGGAGCGGCCATGATATGCGCGGCCATTTCCTGAGAGAAACCGTGGCGGCGAACGAGCAGATCGAATAGATAGGTGATGACTTCGGTATCGGTCTGCAGCGCGCAGTCGTAACCGAATTGCTCGACGTAGCGACGGTTGGTGTCATAGCTGGAAATCTCGCCATTGTGCACGATCGACCAGTTCAAAAGCGTGAACGGGTGAGCACCGCCCCACCAGCCAGGCGTATTGGTGGGAAAACGTCCGTGCGCAGTCCACAGCCAGGCCTTGTATTCGTCGATACGGTAGTACTCGCCGATTTCTTCAGGGTAGCCCACGCCCTTGAACGCACCCATGTTCTTGCCAGAGCTTGCGACAAACGCTCCATCGATGTGGGCATTAATGTAGAACACGCACTGCATGACGTATTCCTGCTCGTCGAATTCGCCCAGTTCAAGCTCATGGTGAGACGGGTGCGGGGTGAGGAAGTAGCGCCAGGTGTCGGGCGGATTCTTGATCGCCTTCACCGTGGCGGTGGGAATGCGCTCCTGCTTTTCGGAAAGAAAATGCTCGTTGAGATACGCTTCCGTATTCATGCGTGCTTCATGGCTTTCATAAAGCACGTGGAACGCATAGAAGTCGGCATATTCCGGATAGATGCCATACGCGGCGAAGCCTCCGCCCAAGCCATTGCTGCGATCGTGCATGAGCGCGATGGCCTTCAGAATGTCGCGGCCGTCATGGCGCGCGCCAGACTTGTCCATGATGCCGGCAATGGCGCATCCGGCGGGAATGCGCACGTCGCCTTCACGCAGGCCGCGGCTGTCAAGCGCGCGTGCGCGGGCTGCCGCCTGCTGCGGCGTTTCAGCATAGTGCATGCTGCACCTCATTTCCCCCATTGGCCCAACCCGGGCAATTCGAGACGTGGCGGCCTCGTCGCGACGGGCGCGTGGCGATGCGCCGCGCCGCAAGGGCTGGGTAGCGAATGTAGTGTTTTTAGGGTATGGGTGCAGCGTTTCACGAGCGTGACACGCGTGTTACAGCGAAGTGTAATGTGTGTTTCAAAGGCGTTAACGCCGCAGGAGGAGCACGGAGGTTCGACATACGGCGATAGGAGGAATAGCGAACGCTCGCAGAAGGCGGCGGAAAGCGCTACGCGGACGGAAAGGAGCAAGCGCCGGGGGGAAGCGGCGAGCGGCGAGCGACAGAGCCGAGAGGCCAGGGGCAGACAGCAGCGGCCAAACAGAATGGCAAGCACCAGGCACCAGGCGCCAAGCGGCAAACGGCAGACAACGATTGACAGAACCGGGAGATCGGCAGCGAACGGCAGACGGCAGGCGACGAGCATGCGCAACGACGCCGCGTTCCTCCGAATCGTCCATTGCGTCCAAACAAGGGCGTCGTGGCAGAAAATGGCGCAATGGGGCCCTTCTGCAAGGTCAATAATTCAAGAAAAAGCGAGTGGCCCGCAATAAGGAATACGTTGTGCCTGATGGGAGGCAACATCGATTTCATAGCGAAGTCCCGCCCCGCGAAAAACAGGCCCCATAGCCGCCATTTCTGGCATAGAAATACAATTCCTATGCAATGAGGCCCCCTTCGCGCATTTCCCGCCATGGGCAGGGTCATGCCTCGGACCAAAAATCGTTCCATGGACAAGAGCCCATCTCGCAAATGCAATCGATATCAAACAAGAGAACGACCATGGCCCACATGCGCAACGAATACCCTCGCCATAAACAGAGAACGAGCCCCGCCAGGCCATTGGCCTGATTGGGCTCGTCTCGTATAACAGCGAAACGCTTTCGGAGAATCATTATCGAAAGTGTTTCCGTCTTTTCGAACCTTCTTCCCTTAACGCATTTGCGGCGAAAAATCGCCACAGACCGCGCGGTGCCGCATCAGTTGCAGCACGTTATTGCTTGCAGCGCTCTTCGACAGGAACGAACTCCACGCCCTCGTAGCCAAAGACGGCAGGACCAACCGTGGCCAGACCCTCAGGCGTGCGCCACTGCGGCGCGCAAGGAATGCCCAGCACAATCGCGCGGCAACCGTACTTCAGGGCCTCACCCGTGATGGGAGTGAGCGTTTCGCTATCGAACATGGCGATAAGATCGGGTGCCGTGCACACCACTTCCCCATTGCACTCGGCGATGAGGAATTCGTTCTGGAAACGCACATCGAGCACGCCGCCCTTATAGGCATCCATGCCCTCCAAATGCACCAAGCCACGCGCGAAACCACCGACGGTGCGGCGTTCCACGTCTTCGACCTTGCCGCGGAACAGCTCCACCGCGCCAAGCGTCTCGCGAAGCTCGGAAATGTCATTGGAGCGCTCTTCGCGGGCACGGCGCAGGATGCGGCCGACGTTTTCGCACAGCGTATACGTGCCGGCCACGCTGTGCGCCTTGGCCTCGGCGCCCATCATGCCGTAGCACGCGAGCGAAATATTGCCGCCCATTTCCACCGTAGCGCCGCGGCACAAATCTTCGCCGCACTTATTCGTGGCCGCATGCATGAGCAGCGTATTGCCACGCTCATCGGCCACACCAATGGGACTTGCCGATTGGCCGTACATCGACCACGTCACCATTTGCAACTCAGGGAACGCGCGGCCCATGCCGTCGGCATCGAGCAGCGGAATGTGGCGCTGCGCCGCAGGAAGCATAGGATGCAGCGAGTTCCAGCCGCCCGCTTCAGACGGAATAAGCGCATCGAAGGTATGCCCCACTTCGCGTTCAAGCGCCTCGAGCGCATAGACCGGCTCGGGGCCTGCGGGCACCTTTTCGACGAGCACCGTAGGCGCTCCAAGGCCCATAGACACCGCAACGCGAGCATCATCAGGCAATTCATCGAGCATAAGCAGCGGAATAGGGCCATTGTCGGCCACGCACTGCTTCGCGATGAGAATGCCCACATAGGGATTGCCACCGCCGCCCGACGCCATAACGGCCGCGCCCATCGCGATGTCTTCAACTTCTTGTTCGCCCAAATATCTCACGGGGCGTTCCTTTCACTCCAATGCGCTGTAGTGCTAAAGTATTTTGATAAAGAATAAGAGTTGGGCAAAGCCCAACTCAACTCGTCCGTCTTGCTTCCAAAAGGCGCATTCGCACCAAAAGCCAGCGAGCATGGGCCCTGGCGAGTGCACTTCGGGCGTTGAAAATGCCTGTGGCATTTTCAATTCCTGCCTATGCGCCCGAGCGGGCGCGCCCAGCTCAGCTGGGCGAAGCGTACTTCGGTACGCGAGCCGCAGCTTGAACCCGAAATGCGCCGCCAGAGCCCAGCGCAGCGCCGGCTTCGTGCGCCGTTCGGTAGAACGGCGCAACCTCAAACCCGAAATGCGCCGCCAGAACCCAGCGCAGCGCCGACAACTTTCGTCGTTCGCCAGAACGACGAAAACAATTAAATCTTCAGGTCACCCACAGCCTTCACGCGCACGCGGGTCGCATTGCCGGGCAGGTAGGCCAAGGGCACGTCTTCCACTTCGACAATTTGAATCGAATCGGGATCGGCTCCGGCCTTGATAGCTTCTTCGGTAGCCAGACCCTTCGCGACCTCGAGTGTTTCGGCGCGGCCGAGCTTGTCGAGCGAGAATACGCGCTCGATCTGGCCCGACACCTGAGAAATCGCACTGCCCACAGCGTTGGCTTCGCCGAAATTGTTCGGCTTGAGCACGCGAGCTACGCCCTCGAGTTCGCTAGGAACCAGAATGGAGCCGCCGCCAACGAGAATGACATCGATATCGCCCGCGCTCGTCTTCATGCGGTCAACGCAGTTTTCGACCATTTCGGTCATGACGGCCCGAGCCTTCTTCACGAGTTCCGGATCCAAATCGGCCACAAGCGCTGGGTCGCCCACGCCTTCAGCAGCGCCCGCCGCAACCACGATGTCGGTCGCGGTGAGCGTGTGACCGCCGAAACACAACGCCTCTTTCGTCACGCGATAGCCCACCGAATCGGGACCGACGGTCACGGTGCCGTCTTCGTGCTGGCGCACAATCGAACCGCCGCCAAGGCCGATCGAAATAATGTCAGGCATGCGGAAGTTCGTGCGAACGCCGCCGATTTCCACGGCAAGCATGCTCTCGCGCGGGAAGCCATGCGTCAAAACGCCCAGGTCGGTGGTGGTACCACCCACGTCGACGACCACGGCGTCTTTCAAGCCCGTCAAAAACGATGCGCCGCGAATGGAGTTTGTGGGACCACACGCAATGGTGAGAATCGGATAGCGCATGGCGTATTCGGCGCTCATGAGCGTGCCGTCGTTTTGGCACAGGTACACTTCAGCGTCGGTGATGTCTTCACCCGCAAGAGCCGCGATGAAGCTTTCCGATGTGGTTTTCGCAACGTCGACGAGCGCCGCATTCAAAATGGTGGCGTTTTCGCGTTCAAGCAGACTCACGCTGCCGATTTCGCTCGAAATGGAAATGGGGAAATCGTCGCCGAGCGCCTCGCGCATGATGGCCGCGGCGCGCGTCTCGTGGCTTGCGTCAACCGGCGAAAACACGCTCGTGATGGCAACGCTGTCGCATTCGCCCTTCACCTGGTTCGCAATGCGGCGCAGCTCGTCCTCATCGAGTGGGGCGATTTCGCGACCGTCGAACTCGTGCCCGCCGCCCACAAGGAACCACTGATCGCTGATAGCCGTGCGCAGCTCTGCCGGCCAATCGATCATAGGCTTGATGGCGCGCGTCGCGGGCGCACCGATGCGAATCACGGCAACGCGATCAAGACGCTTGCGCTCGACGATGGCGTTCGTGCAGTGCGTCGTGCCAAGCATCGCGTAGCCGATACGGGAACGATCAACGCCCTCACCGGCAAGCACGGCCTCCATGGCGTTTTCGATGCCGCTCATAACGTCTTCGGTCGTGGGGCTTTTCACGGCCGAGATAAGATTCAGGTTCTCGTCAAGAACAACGGCGTCAGTGTTGGTGCCTCCGACGTCGATGCCAATGCGCCAGTCTTTGTTGGACATCGTTTCTATCCCTTCATATATCTATGCCGATGCGAGCTTGCGTAGCGCGTTGGAACCTATGGGCTTGCCATTTCCGAAAACGGCCGCTAAACCGCTTCGAGAAACGTCAAACCCCGGCACCTTCAACGCGCCAGAACCCCGCTGGCTCATCCAAAAAAACCTACTGCTCGTTCGCGCTTTCGACAACGCGTTCCTCAACGGGAACGAAATCGATGTCGTAGCCGAAATAGCGCGGGCCAGCGATTTCGAGGCCGCGCTCGCTGCGCCAATGCTCATGCACGGGAATGCCAATGACTACGCCACGCGCACCATACTTCATGCCTTCAGTGGTAATGGGCAGCGCGGTTTCAATATCGAGCACGGCGATGAGGTCGGGGGCCGAGCACAACACCTCGTCGCCCGATTTGGCGAGCAGATGCTCGTTTTGGAAGCGCAGCTCGCATTCGCGGCCCGCATAATCGTCGATGCCCGCGAAATGCGCGTAGCCACGCACGAAACCGCCCTCGGTACGACGCGCCACATCGTCAAGCTTGCCTCGGAACAGCTCGAATGCACCGAGCAAATCGAGAATCACCGGCAGCGGATCGACGTTTTGTTCGTGGGCCTCGCGAATGGCACGGCCGATTTGCTCGCAATAGGTCGACGTGCCGGGAATAGAGGCCTTCTTGGCCTGGGCGCCCGTCATGGCGTAGTCGGCCATGAACACGCTGCCGCCCGTAGTAATGGCGGCGTTGCGCGAAAGGCGCTCGGCCCATGCGTTGTCGACAGCCTCGACGGTAACCACGTCGCCCTTTTCGTCGCACACCACAGCCGGGCACGCGGGAATGTCAAACAGCGTCCACGTCACATGGCGCAGCTCGGGAAACGCGCGGCCCATACCGTCACAGTCGACGATGGGCACGCCCTTGGCCGCGGCCACCTGAAACGGCAGAAGGGAGTTCAGGCCGCCCGCTTCGAGCGGCATAATCGCGTCGAATTTACGGCCCAGACGCTTCTCCAGCGCATCAACCGCGCCTACGCCTTCCATGCCGTTGGGAACCTTCTCCACGAGTACCGTGGGCGCACCCAACATATGCGATGCGCAGACGAACGCGTCATCGGGCAACTCGTCGAGCGATATCATTTGGAACGGACCATATTCATCAATGGCCTGAAGGGCCATGAGCTTGCCGATATACGGGTCGCCGCCGCCGCCTGATGCGAGAACCGCGGCACCAACCGCCATATCCTCGACTTCGCGCTTGCCAATAGTGCGCACGATGTTCCCCTTTCCCTGAAACGGCGTTGCCAGGTAGGCTTTTCGCCACAATACACATACGAGCACTCTACCCCATTGGAGCATACAAAGGAATGAGCGACCGGGTGAGCTTTTACAATTTCGTTACGAGCGGCGACGGAATGCGCGCGATTGCCGCCCCAGGGCAATAACGGCGGCTTGGCCATGAAAACGCGAAAACGCCTATGAATTCGCTGAACCCACAAGGCGTTCCCACTCAAACTGGGATGCAAAGATTGGCCGCCCAATAAAAGGATTCCCCCACTATTAACATGCGGGGGAATGGGCGCATCAGGCATATGCTCCCAATTGCGAGAAGGAGGCAAGGACCTGTACGCTACCGCTTCCAACAAGGCGTGCCGGCGGCGCGCAGCGTACAGTTCTGCCTGCAGGCGCACCCCTCGCAGCTCGCCTTCACGCCCGAAGCCTCGTCGAGCTTCGCATCGGCATCGAACAGGCCCACGAACGCCGTGACGCTCTTTGCGGGAATGAGCAAATTCGATTCCGTCGCCACCATGCCAAGGCGCTTGTCGGCTGCGAGCACGCGCACGATTTCCGGCTGAAGCGCAAGCGGCAAATCGCCATAGCCGGGGCTATAGCGCCAGTTCGTGCGCATGCCTCGCTTCGCGGCATCGGCAACCACGGTCGCTTCACACGCATCGGCCACACTTTCCACGAGCGAACTTCCCGCCGCACCGTAAATGGCCGCGTCGAGCGCGCTCTGCGCTTTCCGCCGCGCCATGGCCGCTTCGTTCGCCATGCCAAGTGTGCAAGCCAGAACGGCGCACTCCGCCGCACCTTTCAGATGGCGCGCGATGTCGGCGCCCTCGAGCACAAGCGAGCTGCCCACAAGCCGCACGCCCCGCTCGCACGCCTCGATAGGAAACGAGCGAAACACGAACCCCGGTCGAGCCTCGCGCTCGCACGCCGCGATGTTTTTGTCGATGCGCGCCTCCATCTCGGCATCGAGCGTTTGCCCCGCGTAGCCCAAATAGCGCAGCGCCTCTGCCCTATTAACCCTGTAGTCGGGCAATTTGCAGCCAAGCATTACGCAATCGCACCCGCGTCACGCAGCGCCTGAACGGCGGCTTGTGCGATATCGGGGCGATTCATGGTGTAGACATGCAAGCCGTCGACACCTTCTTTCGAAAGGCCCACGAACTGCTGGCACGCATAATCGATGCCCGCCTGGCGCAGCGCCTTCGGGTCGTCTTCGTAGCGCGCGAGCAGCTTGATGATGGGCGACGGCAAGCTCGCGCCGCACATGAATACCATGCGCTGGATTTGTGCCTTCGAAAGAAACGGCATGATGCCAAACGTGATAGGCACGGTAATGCCCGCCTTGCGCGCGGCATCGAGGAATTGCAGCGCAACATCGTTATCGAAGAACAGCTGCGTGACAAAGAATTGTGCGCCCGCGTCCTGCTTTTCCTTCAAATGGCGAATGCTCTCGTCGAAATCGAGGCAATCGATATGTCCTTCCGGATACGCCGCCGCGCCTACGCAAAAACCAGCCTCGCGCGCAACGGGAATCAGGTCTTTGGCGAATTTGAAATCTTTCGGGGTCGCTCCCGGCACCGCGTCGCCGCGCAGGGCGAGCACATTTTCAATACCCGCCGCCTTCATCGATGCAAGCACGGAATCGATGCCCGCGCGATCGGCGTTCATACACGTAAGGTGGGCCATCATGTTCAAGCCATATTCGTCTTGCGCCATTTTCGCCACGTCGATCGTGCGCGAGGAATTGCCCGACCCTCCCGCTGAATACGTGACGGAGACAAACGACGGCGAAAGCGGCGCCAGGCCTCCGATAACCTCGCGGGCTTCTTCCACGGGAAGATCGCCTTTCGGGGGGAAAATTTCAAACGAAACGGGCAGCTTCTCGCCACCAAAAACATCGATGATGTGCATGCGAACTCCTTTGCGCAAAACAGCCCATCGTTTTTGCTTCGACCCACCGCTTCTGCTTTGCCGCTTGGCGATTCATTCTTTATGGCTTATCGCGAATCGCCTCGTGGGTTCGACATCCCAAGCGAAAGCATCGCCATTGGGCGCTTGACGCGAAATCAACGCAGGCAAAGCGCACCGCTTGCTTTCGAAATCGAGCAAAATCGAGGGGTCGATGCAAAAAAACTACCAACTTAAGCGATATGGATAATAGCGCTTTATCGCGATGGAGTAATTTGCAGCGGCAAGAAATGCACGAGAAATCGAGCGCCAGCCTTGCGCCCAAAATGCAGCGAACCCGGCATGGACCGTCTCCATGCCGGGTTCGCCTTCTTTTCATACATTATTCGATGGTTCGGCCTTCACACTGGTCGGTTCGAAACACGCGAAGAATATCGCCCGCGTGCAGCTCTTCCCCGCAATCGAACGAATACGTCTCCATCGTGCGATTTGCCACATTAACAGCGCACAGCGTGCCGCCCGCAACGCGCGGATCGGCGCCGGCAAGAACGCCCTCGCGGCGGCGCTCCACATCGTCGGGGCTCGCGTCGTCGGCGGCGTGCCATACCAAACGCGTAGGCTGAATCGTGAACACGCCGCGCCCAGGCGAGAGCACCTCAAGGGTTTCGCCTTCGAAGAAACGGTTGCGGCACATCACGACTGCCCGATATGCCTGCGCAGGCGATGCGGCCAGCTCATCGATAAACGAGAGGCTCACGCACCCCTTCTTTTCCGCATAGGGGTCCGACGCGATTGCCTGGCGACGCGCAGCGATTCCGGCTTCGGGCCACGACTGAATCTCGGCAGCGTTGCAACCGGGCGCATCCGCCTGGTTGGCAACAACGGCCTGCGGGAACGGGCGCGAGACATTGCCCGCGGCCTCGCCCGTCGCTGGCGATGACGCATCCACCTGTCCACCCGCTGCCAACGAGGGCGCGTTCTTCCCGCACGAAACTACGCGAGCGACCATTTGGTAATCGCGCGCATATTCCTTCACGCCCTGGTTTTGACCAGGGGCGCCAAAGTAAAAGCCCGTCGAATACGGACGGTGGCTCGTAGTTTCGAGCTCGGCCTGCCACGCATCGGCAGGCTCGCCATCGAGCACATGGCGATACGCGTTCACGGCCGATGCCACATAGTAGGCGCCTTTCGCGCGACCCTCGATCTTAATGCTGTCGACGCCCGCTTCGGAAAGCTCGCGCACATGGGAAAGCATGTTCATGTCCGTAGAGCTCATGATGAAGCTGCCGCCGTCTTCCTCGATAACCGAGAAAGGCTCGCCCGGACGCGTTTCTTCCACAACCGTGTACTTCCAGCGACACGGCTGCGCGCAGTGTCCATTGTTCGCACCACGCGAGGGGCTCACCATGTAGTCGCTCATAAGGCATCGACCCGAATAGGCCATGCACATGGCGCCATGCACGAACGCTTCGATTTCCAAATCGTCGGGAATGCTTTCGCGCATACGAGCGATATCGGAAAGGCTCATTTCACGCGCCACAACAACGCGGCTCACGCCTAAATCGTAATACGCCTTCGCAGCTTCGGCGTTCATGCACGATGCCTGGGTTGAAAGATGCAGCTCGAGCTTTGGCGCCGTACGCTTGCATATGGAAAGCGCGCCCATGTCGCTCACGATGGCCGCATCCACGCCGGCATTTTGCAGCATGGCGAAGAAATCTGGCAAAGCCGCCACGTCGCCATCTTTCATAAGCGTATTCGCCGTCACAAAAACCTTCACCCCATGCTCGTGAGCGAATTTCACGGCAGAGGCGATGCCCGCATCATCGAAGTTCGAAGCGCGGCGGCGCATTCCAAAACGTTTACCCGCCAAATATACGGCGTCGGCGCCGAAATGGACGGCGCATTCCAACTGTTCCATGCCGCCCGCGGGCGCCAGCAGCTCCATAGGTCGCGCCATACCGGCGCAGGTGTGTTTCAGTGAAGTAATCATGGCCACAGCATAGCAAAAGGACGGCGAAAGACGCTTTACGGACGAATATGCAAACGACAACCGCACGACCACATGCAAAAGGCCCCTTCAATGAAGGAGGCCTTGAGCAAAACCGTCAGCACTCAAAGAGCGACCGCCGCGCTGAGCTTAGCTGTTTTCTTGCGCTTCTCGATGCCGCCCATTCCCGATGCATCCCCACCCTTCCTAAAGGGAAATCATGCCGCTGAAACTCTTCCCTCAAACGCCAAGTCGACGGTCTCTACTACGTCCAAAAGGCTCCGCCCACACGCGAGTGCGCTATGATGGAGCCATTGAAACCACGCGACGGGAGGCATCGTGAACGACAAAGAACGCATTCGTTTGACCGAGCTCACCTCACGTGGCGGTTGAGCGGCGAAGTGGGGTCCGGGAGACCTCGAACGCATTTTGAAAGACATCTCCATTGCGCAGACGATGCCGCCCGAAGCCATGCTCGGCTTCGACACGGCCGACGACGCTGCCGTATGGCGAATCGCGCCGAACATCGCGGGCATTTTGACGATTGATTTCCTTACGCCTATCGTCGATGAGCCCTACGACTTCGGGCGAATCGCCGCCGCCAACGCGCTTTCCGACGTTTTTGCCATGGGCGGCGTGCCCAATGTGGCGCTCAACGTGGTCGCCATGGATTCGACCCTGCCTGAATACGTGCCGCGCGATATGCTGCGCGGAGGCCTCGAAAAAGTCATCGAGGCGGGCGCCGTTATTATGGGCGGCCATTCCATCGACGACGAGGAGCCGAAATACGGCCTGTGCGTTTTCGGCACCGTCGCCCCCGACGCGCTCGTGCGAAACGAAGGCGCAAAGCCGGGCGATACCCTGTACCTCACCAAGCCGCTCGGCACGGGCATCGCGAGCGCGGGGCGCAAGGTCGGCATTCTGGACGATGCCGCGTTCTCGCCAGTCGTCGAATCGATGGCCGAGCTCAACCGCGCTGCGGGCGAGGCGATGGTCGCCGCCGGCGTGCATGCCGCGACCGACGTAACCGGCTTCGGCCTTGCGGGCCACCTGCACGAAATGCTCTCTGCAAGCACGTGCGCCGCGAGCATCAACTGGAGCGACGTGCCAACATTTGCGGAAACCGTCGATCTTGCGCGCCAATGGTGCCGCCCGGCGCGTTCGTTTTCCGTGGAAGACTTTGCGCAGCCGTTTTTGCACGTGCCCGACAATCAAATGGGCGAAGACGCCACTGCCGTGCTATGCGACCCGCAAACGTCGGGCGGCATGCTCTGCGCCATACCGTCCGAAGCGGCCGCAACTTTCGAAGAGGAGTTCGCGGCACGCTGCGGCCGCACGCCCGCAAAAATTGGCCGCGTGATAGAGGGCGAATCGGGGCACATTCACGTAGTGGAATAATGTTCGCCTATAAGAACTTTGTCATATATGCCGCAAAGGAGAATTATGGCAACCGAAAAGAGCCTCAATGAGCGCATGCGCGCGCTTCCCAAGGTCGACGAAGTCGTAGGACTCGTCGAATTGAGCGACGCCATTCGCGCATGCATTCCCGAAGCCGCCATAACCGATGCAGTGCGCGCGAGCATCCAAGCCATGCGCGAACGCTTGCTGCGAGGCGAAGACGTCGACATCACTTCGCACGCCGCCGCACGCGAAGCCGAATGCCGCGTGCGCGCGCTCGCCCGCCCCTCGCTTCGCGCCGCGGTAAACGCCACGGGCGTCATTCTGCACACCAACATCGGCCGCAGCCCCTTGGCGCAAGAGGCCCTCGACGCCGTTGTCGACGTGTCGCGCGGCTATTGCACGCTCGAATACAGCATCGAGAACATGGCGCGCGGCAGCCGCCACGACCACATCGAGTCGCTTGTATGCGCACTCACCGGCGCCGAGGCGGCCATGGCCGTCAACAACAACGCAGCCGCAACCCTCATGGTGCTTTCCGAATTCGCGAAAGGCCACGAGGCGGTGGTTTCGCGCGGCGAACTCGTTGAAATCGGCGGATCGTTCCGCATTCCTGAAATTATGGCAACCTCAGGCGCCAAGATGGTTGAAGTCGGCACCACCAACAAGACTCACGTATTCGATTACGAGCGCGCAATCACGAGCGACACCGCGATGCTTTTAAAGGTGCACACCTCGAATTACTGCATCGTAGGCTTTTCGGAAAGCGTGACCACCCGCGATTTGGTGGGCGTCGCCCGCGCCGAGAACGCGCGCCGCGCTGCCGCCGACACGCACAACCGTGTGGTGGTGTATGAAGATTTGGGCTCCGGGTCCCTTTTGCCGCCCATCTTGAACGCGCCCGACGCCGAACCTACCGTAGGCCAGTCGCTTTCGGGCGGCTGCGATTTGGTGTCATTCTCGGGCGACAAGCTGCTCGGCGGTCCGCAGGCGGGTATCATCGTGGGCAAGAAAGCCTATATCGACCGTCTGAAGAAAAATCCGCTCGCACGCGCCATGCGCCTGGACAAGATGACGCTCGCTGCGCTCGAGGCCACGCTGCGCCTCTATCTCGACGGCACCGCCTACGAACGCATTCCCACGCTGCGCATGCTCAATGCGACGCTGGGAGAAATGCGCGAAGCCGCCGACGCTCTGGCCGCCGCTATCGAAGAGCGCCTTCCGAGCGGTTGCGCAAGCGTCTCGGTCGTGGAGGAATTCGAGAAGGCCGGCGGCGGGTCGCTTCCCACCCTCGATATTCCCGGCGCCGCCGTGCGCATCGATTACCTGCGCGGCAACGCGAACGACTGTGAACGCGCCATGGGCAACCGCGCGGGCTCACCGGTACTGGCGCGCACCAAACACGAAGGCACCCTGTTCGACGTGCGATGCCTGCTGCCCGGCGACGAGCAAATCATCGCCGACGCGCTTGCGGAATACTTCAAAACACTGGATTAGGCCACTCTTCCAACGCCCCTCGCCGAGACAAGCGAGGGGCGTCTTCAACCTACGCATCGGTAGCGGGAAGGGACACCCGTGCTCAAACAGTCCTGAGCTCGCACAAACGCCCCACCGAGGCGTTCGACTCGTGCGGAACTGCGCCGGAGCCCCTTCCCGTCACCAATGCCGAGCCCTTCACAATTGAAAGAAGGCATCCATGTCTACCCACGAATACAACGAACCCTCTATCGTCATTGGCACCGCGGGCCACATCGACCACGGCAAATCGACGCTTGTGCAAGCGCTCACCGGCACCGACCCCGACCGCTTGGTCGAAGAAAAGCGTCGCGGCATCACCATTGAGCTGGGATTTGCTCGACTCGACTTGCCAGGCGGCGCTTCCGTCGGCATCGTCGACGTGCCCGGCCACGAGAAGTTCGTGCGCCAGATGATCGCCGGAGCCACGGGCATCGATGCCGCCATTTTAGTCGTGGCGGCCGACGATGGCATCATGCCCCAAACGCGCGAGCACCTCGCCGTGCTGCGCCTGCTCTCGGTACCACAAATCGTCGTCGCGCTCACCAAATGCGACATGGTTGACGAGGAATGGGTCGAATTCATGAGCGGGGAAATTCATGCAGCGCTCGCCTGCGGCCCCTATGCCGAAGCGGAAATCATTCCCGTTGCCGCGCGCGAAGGCCGCGGCCTCGACGAGTTGAAAGCCGCGCTCGCGAATATCGTATCGAAGCAGCAGCACGCCCACCACGGGGGATTTTTGCGCATGCCCATCGACCGCTCGTTTACCGTGAAGGGTGCGGGCACCGTTGTTACGGGCAGCCTGTGGAGCGGCACCGTCGCATCCGGAGACACCGTGCGCGTGCTGCCAAGCGGCAAAAAAACGCGCGTGCGCTCGGTGCAAATTCATGGTGAAGGCGTCGATGCCGCGTTTTCAGGCCATCGCGTAGCCATGAATCTCGCCGATGCGAGCCGCAACGACGTGCGCCCCGGCGATTTCATCACGGCGCTCGATGTCCCCGACGCCAGCGACCGCTTCGATTGCGAACTCACGTATTTCGACTGCGAGAACGCAAGCAGCGCGCTCGAATCGGGCTCCACGGTGCGCGTCGCCCACGGCACCAAAGAGGTGTTCGGGCGCGTGCTGTTCATGGATGGCCACGCCAAACTCAAGCAAAACGAGCAGGCCACAGCGCAGATACGCCTCGACGAGCCTTTGTGCGTGCTTCGCGGCGACCGATTCGTCATTCGCGCCACAACGCCTGTGCGCGTCATCGGCGGCGGACGCGTGCTCGCCGGCCATCCGCGTAGGCGTTCCATTCTTTCCGAAAGCGACAAGGCGGTGCTTTCCGCCCTCGCTTGCGACGATGTGGCCGCCGCCGCTCAAGCATATATCGAAGAGCCCAATGCCATTCGCACCGTGGCCGACATTGCAGGCGCCCTCGACGTGAGCGAAGCCGAAGCCGCACGCATCGCGAAAACCATTGTCGGCAAAAATATCGTCGCCGCGGGAAGCGACGCCGACCTCCTGTTCGCTACAAAACAAACTCTGCAGCGCGCCGCCTCGAAAATCGCGAGCACGCTGCTGAAATTCCACGCGACATCGCCCAATGAGCTGGGCATGCCGAAAGCCGCGCTCAACCACGCAGCGTTACCTTCGCTCAACGGCACCCGCTTTGACGCCGCTCTTGCTGTCGCCCTTGAAAAAGGCGACGTCGTATCCATGGACGGCGTTTTGAGCCATGCCACCGCGGGGGCCGCCGCGCATGCGCGCGCCCAAGAGCGAGCCGATGCCGCATTCGCGCTTCTCGAAGGCACGCTTACGCCTCCCTTCGCCGATGGCGTGGCCTCGTCGCTCAACTGCACGAAGAGCGAAGCCTATGCCGCGCTCGGCGACCTCGAAGAACAGGGGCACGCCGTGAAAATCGACCGCGACCTCTACTACGACGCCGCCGTATTCAACAAGCTTGTCGAAGCCGTGCGAGCCCATATCGAAGCGAAGGGGCCCTCGCTGGCCACTGATTTGAAAGACGCCATGGGCGTTTCGCGCAAGAACGCCATTCCCGTGCTTGAAGCTCTCGACGATAGGGGCATCACGAAGCGCGATGGCGACCTACGAACGCTTTAGCGCCATCGATTCTTGGCCCCCTCTTACGCGCTTTTCACGACCGCATAACTTTTCTCGTCGGCCCCCGCGAAAATTGCGTAGAATGTTTGCCTGGTTTGACCTTTGAAGCAACCGACATATGGAGATGAATAGGTTCCTGGTGGACCTCGCGGCCTTCAAAGCCGTTGCGGGGCGCGCAGAACGTCTCGGGTGTGTTCGATTCACACGCATCTCCGCCAGCTTTACTGCGCCGTTCTTATGAACGGCGCTTTTTGTTGGCTGACCGAAAAAACGACCGCCATATACAAAAAAGCGAGGAAGGGCACACCCTTCCTCGTTTTGCTTTGCGGGTTTTACAGCTTCTCGAGAAGCTCGAATTCCGTTTTCGACATCTCGCGATACAGCGCCGAGAGGCCTCGGGCATCGACGCACACCCGTGCGAGCATGCCCGCTGCGGCATCGTCTTCCGCATCGAAGCGCATCGACATGCCGCAACCCGCCGATATCGCGCGCGGGGTCGGAATCATGGCCGCGTGCGCATGCGCGGCTCCAAGGGCTGCCTCCGATGCCATAGCCGCATGCGTCGACTCAAACGCCATAACGTAGGTATGTGACACGGCGCGCCCTTACAGCGTAATGGTCTTGGCGGCTTCTTGCATACGGCCCAGGATGTCATACATATTCGACACCTCGCCAACCTTGAGCTGCTCTTTTAAGCCATAGAAGTCGAGGCACGTACCGCATACGAGCACTTCGGTGCCCTTCTCGATAAGTTTGTTCACCGAATCGATGATCTGCTGCTCATCGCCAGCCACGAGCTTCACGCCACTGTTCATGAACAGCACGCTCGACGGCACGTCTTCGCTTTCCGAAAGCGTGTAAATGGCCATTTTCATGAGGTTATAGCCAAGCTGGGGATCGCCTTCGCCCACGTGGTCTTTGCCAATGAACACGGCATATCCGCAGCCTGCCGGCGTGCAGGCAGGCGCAGCAGCAGGAGCGGCTGCGGCCGCAACGCTCCTGTCGCCTTCCGAGAAGTTCACGCTCCAGCCGCCCTCGATGGTCTCGACGGCAACGTTGAGGCCATATTTTTCAGCCAAGCGCGAAACGTTCTTCACTGCGATTTCGTTGTCAACGTGCACGGAAAGCTCGCGCGCGCCTTCGTCGATCTTCGCCTTCGCCATCATGAGCGGCTTGGGGCACGCAAGACCGAATGCATTGACAGTTTCCATGGGATGCCTCCTTCGTTGTTCTGGCTTACGCCAGCATATACCTCAATTTTCCATTCGCGAGTTTGGCCTTGCGCATTCGCGCGAATTTGGAGTGCACAAGGCCAAACTCGCGCACAATGGGCGGCCTTGCGTTCAACGTCGCAGGTCGCAAGGCCGCCAAACGCTAGCAATACGTGTCGCGCGCAGGGTTGATGGCGCCCGCGACGCGCACAATGCGCTCAATGGGGTACGGCGCGGCCTCGATAACCGGTCGCGCCGCATCGACCACTTCGGGGTCAAGAAGCACCGAAGTGCCGCAACACGCCTGCATGCCGTGCGGGGCAGGCGCCACGCGCGCCGGAACGCCAGCATCAACGAGGCGCTGATACAAATCAAAGCCTTCGGTGCTCGTGCGAACGAGCACGTAGCATGCGTCTTTCGCCTGAAGCACCGCTAACACCCCTGGCCAACGGCGTGGGCGATTTCGCGCACGGCCTTGGCTGCCGCATCGGCGTCGGCTACGGTATTCGCTGCCGCGAAGCTGAAGCGAACCGCGCCTTGGCTCTGAGTTCCAAGCGCTTTATGCATAAGCGGGGCGCAATGGGCGCCCGCACGCACGCAGATGTCGTAATCGCTCGCCAGCCGGTCGGCCACCTCGGCCGAATCGACATCGGCGATATTCAATGCCACGATGGAGCCGCGATCGCACGCATCGCTTCGGCCATACACCTTCACGCCGGAAACGCCCGACACGGCGTCGGCGAAATGCTGCGCAAGCGCGCCCGCATGCTCGTGCACGCCGGAGGGCCCGCCAAGCGTTCCCTCGATGTAGCCAATACCCGCGGCCAAGCCCGCCACGCCATGCGCGTTCAGCGTGCCCGCTTCGAGGCGCTCGGGCATGAAAAGCGGGTGGCGTTCGTCATAGCTGTGCGTGCCCGAGCCTCCTTCAAGAAGCGGGGCGATTTCGGTTCCGCAGGCCACGCACAAGCCACCGGTCCCTTGCGGGCCCAACAGGCTTTTATGGCCCGTAAAGCACACCACGTCGGCGCCGATTTCAGCCATGTTCAGCGGATACGATCCAGCTGTTTGTGCGGCATCGAGCACGAATTTCGCGCCCGCCTCATGGGCCATGGCGCACATGCGCGCCACATCGTACACATCGCCCGTGAGGTTCGACGCATGCGTAACCGCGACCAGCGCAGGCTTGTGTTTGAGCAGTTCGGCATACACCTCGAAATCAAGCGAGCCATCGGCGGCGATAGGCGCGATGTCAACCGAGCAGTCAGCCGTATCGCGCAGGCGGAACAACGGGCGCAGCACCGAATTGTGCGATGCGGCCGTGGTGAGCGCCCTCTGGCCCGGAGCGAGCAGGCCATCGATGGCGATATTGAGCGCCATGGTGGCATTGTTCGTGAACGCCACGCTCGAAGCGCCCGGCGCACCGAGCAAATTCGCCACCGCCGCGCGGGCGCGGTATACCGCCATACCCGCCGCGATTGACGCCAAATGCACGCCGCGGCCCACGCCTCCGAACGACGTCATGGCATCAGCCACGGCGCGCACCACGCATTCAGGCTTCATCATCGTCGTGGCCGCATTGTCCAAGTAAATCACGGGCGCTCCCTCGTTTCCTCGGTTGGGATTTACAGCATTTCGATGAACGCGGCAATGCGCGTTTCAAGCTGTCCCGCATCGCTTTGCGAATAATCGGTCTCGAGCTTCATGTACGGAATGGCCATGGGCGTGCCAGTAATAAGGATGCGCTTCGTGCCCTCGGGGAATACGCTCACGCCGTCGGCGATGCGCTGCTCGAGCTCGTCGGCGAGCTCGTTGGCCTTCTGCGCGCAGCGGGCGGGGTCGTCGAAGAAGGCGATCTGGGTCATGAGCAGGCGATCTTTGCCAGAAATGGGAATGCAGTTTTCGGCTTTCGTGGCATCGAAGACGCGGGCGAGCGCACGACGCACAGCTGGTCATGGGTTTCCAGGTCCATGCCGAGGCTTTGCCACATTTCACGATTGTCTGCCATGTTCGATTCCCCCTTCGTGCGAAGGCGGCATCCCACCCCTGGGGCCATACGCACATGCGCCCTTCGCGCTCGGTTTCCAATAACTATCACGCGACGAATCACCAGCCCATAAGGAATAAGGGCGCAAAAAAGAAACGTCGAGCGACGGTGCAGAATGGCGGACGCGCTGCAGATGCGCGAGCGTTGCCTCGCCTTCGAGGCATATGGGGCATACGCTTCGCGTGCAGAATGACGACGGGGGCAGAATTCGTCGTCGAACGAGGCGTTGCTGTGTATGGAGTCAGTGTAGCGCGCGCGGGATGCAAACGGAAGCTATAACCCTGCAAGCGGAGATTTTATGCGGGAGCGCTTTGCCGATGCGAAAAGGGCCACCGCATACGCGATGGCCCGAAATCACATAGGAGCTCCTGCAGTACGACTGCGTGATTGACACTGGCCGAGGGGGTCGGTCCGATCGATTTCGCCCCGAAATACGGCATCACATCGGACATGCCGCACACATTGAACGGCAGTGCCTCGGTGTTGAAGCGCATGAAATACGGCTCGGCGCCCTCAGGCAGCGTTGGTTCATCGGACGCATCGAGGCCGGCGACCACGGCGGCTGCATGGCCGGCCGAAAGCTCGCAACGCACCATTTCCGCCAAATACACGCCGCTTCCCGTCGAATCAGGCTTTTGCGCCGAGATATTCAGGATGCGCATACGCGCCACCTTTCCTTCGAATTCGAATCATCATACCGTGGCGCAAAGGGAAGCTGCGCAAGCAGACCGCGAATCGCACAGGCAAGCCCGCGAAAAGCCGAAAGCCCAAAGGTTCACAAAGATTTGTCCGCACGCAAGCGCCATGCAAGGTATGATTGAGCCATAGACCGAGCGATACGCAGCGCGCACAGCGCGTTGTCGAGCGGAAGGAGTCGCCATGAGAATCCAAATGGAACTCGACCGAGGATATTTGCCCGACGCTTACGGAAAATACGCAGCGCCCGAAGACTGCTATGACTGGAGCTGCCGCCGCTCGTTTCCCTTTACCGTCGAGGGCGTTCCTTATGGCACGCGCGCACTCGCCGTTTTTTTCATCGACTGGGACAGTGTGCCCGTATGTGGCTTCCCATGGATTCACTGGTGCGCCTACGTAAATGGCGACTTCGAGGGAGATATCGAGTTTCCCGACGATTTGAGCCGCAACGAGCACTCTCGCCTTGTGCAGGGATATAACTCCGCCGCGAAAAGCGAGCCCGAGCGAGGCGTGGGGTATGTTGGCCCCTGCCCGCCCGACCGCGACCACAAATACACGCTGCAGGTTATCGCCCTCGATGACGAACCACTCGTCGAGGCCCCCTTCTGGGCCAACGAACTGCTCGACGCCTGTCGAGGACATGCAATCGACGAAGCAGGCAGGATTTTGCCCAGCAGGTGCTAATGTTTTCCAGATGTAAAAAGCGTTGTCACGCGACTGTCACACACGACGCCAAAACACGGGGAACACGCAGGGAAGGGTGCATCGCAAAAAGATTTGCGCCCGATTTGCACCAGCCCTGCATAAAAGGGCATTTTATCGTGCAAAACAAAACAGGCCAGGCAATCGCCTGATTCAAGGCATATCTCTGCCACAAAAGAATCGTTGGTCAGGCAAGGACAGCGAGCGAAAGCCCAGCGCTTCAGATTGGCCTGAAAGAGGAGCGACGCGTACTACCTGTACGCGAGCGACGATTGAAGGCTAAGCTGGAGTGTTGGGCTTCCGCGCAGCGGCAAATAAAAAGGCCGTTCGTAAGAACGGCCTTTGAAACGACGTGGTGGAGATGATGGGATTCGAACCCACGACCCCCACGTTGCGAACGTGATGCTCTCCCAGCTGAGCTACATCCCCACGTAAGACGCGCTTGTGCGCAAGCAAGTATTTTGCACGTTTGTCGCTCAGGTGTCAACACTTAATTTCATCTTTGGGAAAATTACGTGCTGGCCTAGGCGGCATCGACGACGAAACCGCTTACAGATCGTCGTCGCCATCGTCCTCAAGGTCGTCGCTCAGAAGCACCTCAAGGGCCGAAGCCGCGGCGTTCTCTTCGGTTTCATCGTCCATGAACTTGCCGAAAATGGGCTCTTTCGTTTCGGCGTCGAACAATTCGACCATGCCGGTAAGAATGTCGACGTACTGATACGACTGGCGAGCCTTGCGGCCACGCTTGCGGTCGACCTCGACGACGAACAAAGCGGGGTGCGCCTGCATGAGCGTACCTTCGCATTCGACGATTTTCGAGCGACCCATATTCGCGCGAACCTTCAGGCGGGTATTGATGCGATCCATAAGCTCAGCACGAATATCGCCGACAAGATTTGCCTGCTTTTCAAGTTCCATTCGGTGGATTCCTTTTCATATATAGTACGGCGCCGACATACAGCGCACTTATTACACGCAGGGGAGCATAATACCACGGAATGGAAGAATTCATAGAATCTGCAGGTAGATGCCTATTTATCGTTGAGGTGCCGTTGCTTTTGCGCCGGGCGGCGGCACGTATCGTTTTATTCTTCGGTCTTCGCCTTCGCAAGCACGCGGCCAAGTTCCACGAATTCCGACAGCTCGAGCGTTTCGCCGCGTCGCTTCGCGTCGATGCCGGCTTCGGCAAGAATTTCAGGAAGCTTCGCAGCGATGGCCTTGCCCTGCTCGCCACGGCTCGAGAAATAGCCCTTCATCGAGTTCGAGATAGTCTTTCGACGCGTGAAAAACGCCGCGTCGGCCGCCATGCTCGCATTCGCGATTTCCTCGGCAGACAGGCCCAAGTCGTTGCGGCGGTCAAGACGAATAACCGAGCTCGTCACGCGCGGCGGCGGGAAGAAATTGCCCGGCGAAACTTGGAAGCGGCCCGTAGCCTTTGCGATAAGCTGCAGCTTCACCGAATACGCAGCGTAATCTTTCGTGCCCACAACGGCCTCCATGCGGTCGGCAACCTCGCTTTGCACCATAACCGTGGCGCTCTGCAGGCTGGGGATTCGCTGGAAATAATCGAGCACGAGCGTCGCCGCGACAGCATAGGGCAAATTCGAAATGAACTTGTTGGGAGCCTCGCCCGCTTCGACTGCCTGCTTGCCAAATGCAGCAATCAAATCGTCGTCGTTCAGACGCAAGGCGTCTTTGCTGATGAGCGTGAAATTGTCGAAATCGTCGCACGTCTCGTCAAGTACGGCAGGCAAATCGGGGTCGCGCTCAATGGAGAGCACGTGCTTCGCGCGAGGCAAAAGCGCCACGGTCAGCGTGCCAATGCCCGGGCCCACCTCGAGCACGTTGTCTTCTTCACACACCTCGGAAAGCTTGCAAATGTTCGCGATAACAGCATCGTTCACCAGAAAGTTCTGGCCGAGCGAATGTTTCGTGGCCAAACCGTGGCGCGAAAGCACGTCGCGCGTCGCTCCAACCGATGCCAAATGCGATGCGATTGCCATAGAGTTTCCTTTTCTTTGTCCCCATTGCTTTTAATTGGCACGTTTGCGCCTCACGGCTCACCGAGCCATGCGCTCCCACGGGCTTTGAACTCCCGAAGGCGGGCGAGCCCCACAAATCATGCCCATGGGCTACGAACCAAACGTTTCTTTCTGCGATTCCGCCTCTGGCTGGCCCCAGCCAATGCGGTCGACCACTTCTCCAACGCGCCAACCTGCGGCCCCGAATGACGAGCGCACGCAACTTTCCAGAGCGGCAAACCCATAGGGATCGCCGCCCGAACCGATCACGTACAACGTAACGGGGCGCTTTGGCGCATCGGCAGCACCCGGCTGCCTATTCGGCCCACGCCGTTTCTCCCAGTATGGCTGAAGTCGGTCCAAAACGGCCTTGAACTGCGCCGTTGGCCCCGAGAAATACACAGGTGCCACCACATGAACCGCCGCCGCGCCATCGAGCAACGCATACAGCCCATCCATGTCGTCACGAATCACGCAATGTGTCAAATGCCCTGAGCATTCGACACATTGCAGCGCGCGGCGGCACCCTTCGCAACCGATACAACCGCTCACAGCATGGTCGGCCACATTCCAATGCTCAATAACGACGCCCTTCGCTTCGAGTTCAGCGGTCAGCTGCGCAGCATAACGCGACGACACGCCGTTTTTGCGCGGCGAACCACAGAGTACCAGCTCATAAGAACCCTGCGCGGCGCTCATCGTGCGTCCCTCGCTATATCGGCATGCGCACGCTGCCATTCCGTGGGCTCACGATTCAAAAACGCCACACCCGCATCGTGCATCTGCTGCAGCAATGCGCGGCGAGCCTCGCCTGGGGCGACTCCCCGAACTTCGGCGATGCGCCCTGCGGTGAAAATCGTGAATTCAGGCCCGCACTCGATGCCGCGAAACGGCACGGGGGCCATATAGGGCGCATCGGTTTCGGTAAGCAGGCGTTCGGCCGGAACCATCGCAGACGACGCACGCAAATCGTCGCTTCGCTGGAAGGTGACCGCGCCGCCGAATGCCACATGCGCCCCACGCTCGACCCAGCGCGCAAGCTCATCGGGGCCCACGCTGCAGCAATGCAGCAACGTGCCAGCTTCAGGCCAGCCTTCTTCTTCAAGAATGCGGAATGCGTCTTCGTGCGCATCCCTCACGTGAAGCACGAGCGGCAAGCCCGTAACATGGGCCAGCTGCACCTGGCGACGAAATACGTTCTGCTGAACATCGCGTGGAGACAAATCATAGTGGTAGTCGAGCCCAACCTCGCCCAAGGCAGCGGTACGTGGATCGGCCAAGCGCTCAAGCAAGGCCGCTTCCATATCGGCATCCCACTGGCTTGCGACATGCGGGTGAACTCCGCACGCGATGCGCATGTGCGGTATAGCCGGCTCTGCGCCCCAGCACAAATTGCATGCGCGCTCATCAACAGCCACCGACTCCAGCAACACCGCCGCCTCGGCCGCTTGGCCCGCATGCTTCTTGCCAGCGGCATGAGCCTGCGCTTCGAGCGACTCGCGCTCGGCCGTCACATTGCGACGCGTGGCCTCGAATACCTCGGGCAGTAAGCGCAACGCCTCGGCACGCCATATGTCCAGGTCGCGATATGTGCGTTCGCATTCATCGCCCTCGGCCGGGTCGCACATCGCACATACGAAATCGACGCCCACCACAGCGCAACGCGCAAGCGAGAGCGCCGGATGCGACAGCATAGCAAGGTGCGCATGCGTATCGGCCACGGGCGCCTCGAGCGCAGGCACCGGCGAACCCACATAGGCCCACCCCTTTTTGCGATGCTTGCGAAACAGCGCATCGCCATACAACAAATAACCGGCGTCCCCTTCGGGATCGATTCCCGCGTTCATTGGCATTTCTGATTCCACGATACGAGCCTTAATAACCGAACTTCCTTCTTTTTCAAAAAAGCCCGGCACGCGCCATGCGATACCGGGCTTTCTGCGATTCTCAGAAACGATTAGTCGTTCTTCTGCAGGCGCGGGAACAGGGCATCGCCCTTCTCAACCGGCACGCCGCCGGCCAAGCCGCCCCATACGCAAGCTTCAGCCAGGTTGTCGCTGCCAGCCTCGGCCTCACACGAAATGCGACGCAGCGCCTCGGCGCTCGTGGTGGGCATGAACGGCTCGAGCAGGTGCGCGGAAATGCGAATAGCCTCGAGCAGGTTGTAAATCACGAACGCGAGCTGGTCGGCCTTTGCCTCGTCCTTGGCAAGCGCCCACGGCTCGGAGTCTTCGATGTAGTGGTTCGCGGCATGAATAAGTTCCATGGCGACATCTTTGCCCGCACCATAGTCGAGCGCATCCATCGCGGCGGCATAACGATCGACCAGGCCGTCGGCGATTTTCGCGAGCGGATTGTCGAACGCATCGGCGCTGGCAGGCTTCGCGGGAGCGCAACCGTCGAAGTACTTCGCGCTCATGTTCAGAGAGCGGGAAATCAGGTTGCCCCAGCTGTTAGCCAAATCGGCGTTGTATACCTGCTCCATGCGCTCAAACGAAATAGCGCCGTCGGTACCAGGAACCACGTCGGTCATGAAGTAGTAGCGATAGCCCTCAACGCCCAAAAGGTCGATGACGTCTTGCGGAGCAATGGCGTTGCCGCGGCTCTTCGACATCTTTTCGGCCTTGCCGGTCTCGGAATTGCGCACCGTAAGGAAGCCGTGCGCGAACACGTGCTCGGGCAGCGACTCGCCAATGGCCATGAGCATGGCCGGCCAAATAACGCAATGGAAGCGGATGATGTCCTTGCCCACAATGTGGTACTGCGCGGGCCAACGGAAAGCAAACTCAGCCTTAGAAGCGTCGTCGTCGAGGCCGTAGCCCACAGCCGTCATGTAGTTCAGCAGCGCGTCGAACCACACATAGGTCACGTGGCCGTCATCGAACGGCACGGGAACGCCCCAATCGAAGCTCGTGCGGCTCACGGAAAGGTCGTTCAGGCCGCCTTCGACGAAGCTGCGCACCTCGTTCATGCGGAAATCGGGCTGCACGAATTCAGGATGTTCGTCGTAGAGCGCAAGCAGCTTATCTTGGAACGCAGAAAGCTTGAAGAAGTACGACTCTTCCTGCACGCGCTCGAGCGGACGATGGCAATCGGGGCACAGATGCTGGCCCACCGAGCCATACTCCTCGTCGCCCTTCTTCACCTGGTTGTCGGTGTAGTAGGTCTCGTCGGGCACGCAATACCAGCCATCGTAGCTGCCCTTGTACAGGTAGCCCGATTCCTGCATGCGCTCCCAAAGATACTGAACCGCATGGTGCTGGCGCGGCTCGGTCGTGCGAATGAAGTCGTCATTGGAAATCTCGAGCGTCTTCCACAGGTCCTGGAACAGGGGCGCCTGGCTGTCGCACCATGCCTGGGGCGAATCGAAGCCGTGCTGCTCGGCAGCCTCGGCAACCTTTTCGCCATGCTCATCCATGCCAGTAAGGAATTTGACATCGTAGCCCATCGCGCGACGATAGCGCGCCTGAACATCAGCCAAGATGGTCGAATATGCGGTTCCCAAATGAGGCGCCGCGTTTACGTAATAAATGGGCGTGGTAATAAAGAATGACGGCTTGGACATGCATGCTCCTTCTCGCCCGCGCGGCCAATGACGCCGCCGAGCCTTGGGGTTTTTCAAACTTTTGTATTGTAGCGCACCCATGCGCAGGCCAAAAGAAGAGCCGAAACATTCATGCGACGACTTCGAGGAGGCACCGAGGGACTTCGCCAGCCTGCGGGGAGGCATGCTCGGCCCGCGCGAAAGCCCCTCGTGCGCGAAGGTGCGCGAAGTGCGTACCCTTGAAGGAAATTGCCGCTGCGTCACTTGCGTAATGCCTGGTCGCGCATTCGAGAAAACGTCGATGCTGCTGCGCTTTCGAATTTAAGCTACGCACTTCGCGCGTTTTTGTGCGAGGTGCCTTCCCTATCGCCGAATCGCGCCGCGCAGCTTTCGCTCGGCATCGCGCCAATGAGGCAAATACGCATCAAGCAGCGCATGAAAACGCGGGCCGTGGTTTGCTTCCCTCAGGTGGCACAGCTCATGCACCACAACGTATTCCAAACACTCGGGAGGCTGGGCGGCGAGCTGCACGTTTATACAGATGCGCCCCGTTTTCACATTGCAGCTGCCCCAGCGGCTCACCATGTTTCGATATGCTAATTTACCAGGCGAAACGCCAATAATCGGCGCCCATTTCTCTATGAGCGCCGGCACGAACGCAGCCACCACGGCACACCACTGGGCAAGTTCCTCCTTCGTTGGTGAAGCCGACGCTCCGTTGATTTCACGATCGCGTTCCCTCACCTGCATTTTTGCCGCATGCTCACGAATCCACGATGCGCGTTCTTCGATAAAGCGCATAATTCGAGCGTCGGAATAACGCAGCGGCGCACTCACGCATACGCGAAAGCGAGCGTCAGGCGAGCCGCCCGTCGCATCGGCACCCCCAGCGCAAGGCTTGAGGCGCACATACATATGCTTCTGCTGCTTGCGCGTGACTTCGACGTTGAACCCCGCAGCGCGCAGCATGGTTTTTCGCACAGAAGACACAGCGAACATTCCTTCGAAACAAGAATCATGCTAAGATGCAAGCACGGTGCCCCGCGAAGCCGGGCGACATCGTTTGAGTTCTAAGCCGGGTTACTTGTTCAGGGCACCCGGCTTATTCCTTTCCAATGAAGATCACTTGTCGCGGGTGACGAGGTCGACGACTCCGATAACAGCTGACATTACTGCGCAAATGGCGATAACCGTTTGAGTATCCATCGGGACCACCTCCTTTCAGAGGCGCCGCCCGGCAAGTGAAGCACCGCCCGCCTATTGTACTGCATAGACGGGCGGTTTCGAACTTCTGTACGATTTTTTATCCTCTAGAACGCCGAAAGATAAATCGCCTTCGCGTCTTCCAGCGTAAGCTTCTTAAAGCCACCGAACACTTCGCCCTTGTTGGCCTTGAGCGTCGGCAGCAGTTTGTCCACATCTTCGGGGGCGATGCCGAACTCGCCGAGCGTGCGCGGCATGCCCAAATCAACGAAGAACGCCTGCAGCTCGTCGATCGCAGCCGTCACGGCATCTTCAATTGCTTCATCGGTTTCATCGATGGGCTCAATGTCGAATACCTGCAGCGCGAACTTCAGGAAGCGAGCTGGGTTTTCTCGCCATACAAAGCGCATCCACGCAGGCATGACCCCCGCCAAACCAGCACCGTGCGTAATAGAAGCGTCGAACGCAGAAAGCTCATGCTCAAGTGCATGGCTTTCCCAACCGCCAGCGCGGCTCGTCGGCGTCGCCGAGAGGCCGCATCCCGCGATGTCGTTATGGGCGAGCGTGCCCGCCCACATAATGTTCGCGCGGGCCTCGTAATTCTCAGGCTCGGCAAGAGCCACCGGGGCCTCGTCGATAAGAGCGCGAATAATGCCCGTGGCAATGTTGTCGGTGAGGCTCGACGAACCCGTGCCGCTGAAATAGCGCTCGCACACATGCGCAATCATGTCGGTCACGCCAGCGGCCGTTTGATACGGCGGCAGCGTGAACGTGAGCTCGGGATCGAGGAACGCCACCTTCGGGCGGAACAAGTTCGAATTCGTACCGCGCTTCAGCCCCAGTTCATCGTTGGAAATAACACACGAGCTCGACCCTTCGGAACCCGCCGCAGGAATAGTAAGCACGCAGGCGATAGGCAGACATTCCGCAATCGTCGCCTTCTTGCTGAAGAAGTCCCACACATCGCCTTCGTAAGGCACACCAAACGCAATCGCTTTGGCGCAGTCAATCGCGCTGCCGCCGCCAACGGGGAAAATAACGTCGACGTTTTCTTTACGCGCAAGCTCAATGCCCTCGCGCACCAATCCCACTTCAGGATTCGGACGCACGCCCGCGAGCTCAACAGCCTCGACGCCCGACGCCGCGAGCGACTTCTTCACGCGGTCGAGCGTTCCCGTGCGCACCACGGAACCCTTGCCGTATACGAGCAGTGCGCGTTTATAGCCGCGCTTGGCAATATGCTCACCCACCTGGTCGGTAACGCCTTTTCCGAAAATGAATTCCGTCGGAGAATAGAACACGAAATCGTTCATTGATCATCCTTTCGAAACGATTACAGACCATAGCATGGGAAGCCGCCAAAACAGGGCCTTCTTCACCTTCGGGTGAGCGCTGCAGATTCACAACAGCCCCTCGCCAAGCTCTCTAACGTTCGTGCACGAGCGCATACGCCTCGTTGCGCGAAATGCCAAATTCGCGGCGCAGGGCAGCAACGATATCTTTATGCGACATTTCGCCAGAGGCAAGAAGCTCAGTCGCGCGTTCGGCGGCAGAAGCAGCTTGAGCGGCGGCGTTGTCCTCGACTTCAGCAGCCGTCGGAGGGCAAATAACCAACGCGATTTCACCCTTTACGCCCTCTTTCGCATCGCGGCGGGCGAATTCTTCCGCAGCAATGGGGGCCATAGCGCGAAATACCTCTTCATGGCGCTTCGTGAGCTCGCGGCACACTGCAACCTCTCGCGCGGGGAACGCCTCCGCGACAACCGCAAGCGCATCGGCTATGCGGCGCGGGCTTTCATAGAACACGAGCGAGGCGTCGAGGCCCGAAAGAGCTTCGAGCACCGCCTTGCGCTCGCCAGCCTTGCGCGGGAAAAAACCGCCAAAATAGTAGCGCGGATCGGAAAAGCCACTGGCGACATAAGCCGTCGCGGCTGCCGATGCACCTGGCAGCACCTCATAAGGCGCACCCGCTGCCTGCGCCGACGCAACAAGGCGCGACCCGGGATCGGACACGCCGGGCATGCCGGCATCGCTGCAAAATGCGATGCGCTCGCCAGCCAACACGCGCTGGATAATGCGGTCGGCCTGCTTGGAGATGGTCGCTTCATCAAGTCGCTCAAGCCGCTTTTCGATATCGAAGTGCGCGAGCAGCTTGCCCGTGACGCGCGTATCTTCCGCACATACCACATCGGCCGCGCGCAACTCATCGAGCGTGCGCAACGTGATATCGCCCAAATTGCCGATGGGCGTAGGACATAAAACAAGTTTTCCAGTTGAAGTATTCATGGGCGCAATTATACCGCCCGACTCGGCCCGCGCGAACGGCGCAGCAAAAGCGCAAAAGCGGCTCGGGCAAAACGCACGTTCGAGCCAGGCTTTGTGCGTTCAAGCCGGGCTTTGTGCGTCCGACCAATACCTTTCATCGAAGGCCAGCCGACCACCTTGCCGCCTGCGGTTTCCAAAAAAACGCCTAAGCCCGCGCCGCTTCCTCGCGTTCTTCTCGCTCGAGCACGCGCTGCATAGCGGCAATAGCACATTCGAGCATTTCATCGTCAGGCTCATTGGTCGTAAGTCGCTGCATTTGCATGCCCGGCCACAGCACCACTTTCACCAGCGGGTTTTCTGGGTGGCTGCCCGCCCACTTCACCGTGATTTCATAGCTGATGCCAGCAATTACGGGCATGAGCAGAATGCGCGCCACAATAACGAGCGCCAGTTTTGCAGGACCATCGGGCACGCCCCACGCGGCGATGAGACCGTTAAGCGGCGTAATGGTGTATACGAAAATCGCGATGATCATGACCATTATCAAAAACGCCGTGCCGCAGCGCACGTGCAAACGCGGGAAACTGCGCGCATTTTCGGGCGTGAGCGGCAACCCGTGCTCGTAGCAATGGATGGTTTTATGCTCGGCGCCGTGATAGCTGAACATGCGTTTGATGTCCTGCATGCGACCAATAAGCCAAATGTAGAACACGAAAACGACGATACGCACAATGCCGTCGACGACGTTCCAAAGAAGCGTTTTGTCATCGTATTCGCCCACGAGCACATTGGCGATGAACGCGGGCGCGACAATGAACAAACCGACGCCCAAAAGCAGACCAAGCACCATCGAGATAGCCATTTCGCGCTTGCCGAAACCGCCATCGTCCCCGTCACGAGTCTCGTCCGACTCTAACGCAGCCGCGCCGGGTTCGACCACGTTAGGCTCAACCACGCCAGACTCGGCCGTATTGGTCTCGACAACGATATCCAAGGAACGCTGCGCGCCCAAGGCGTCAATCGCTTCGTCGGGGTTGCCGAAATCATTTTTCCACGAGAAGTCGCTGGTCTCGCCTGCAACGCTTTCGTCGACCGAAGCGCCTTCTTTCGAAATGGCCCCGTTTGCACTCACTTCTTCAGCTTTCGCTCCGGGCTCTTCCTCATCGCCATAGACGTGCATCGCGGCAATCTCGAGCGCTTTATAGCCCAAAATCAAGCTTTCCACAAACGCGCGGCAGCCGCGCACAACGGGCCAATAGAGCCATTTGTTCTTCGCTTTGCCGCTGGCCAAATCGTGCTCTTCAATATAAATATTGCCCGATGGCTCACGCACGGCAGCAGCCCAATTGTATCGGCCGCGCATCATAACGCCCTCGATAAGCGCCTGCCCGCCCACGTGCGTTTTGTTCGCGCCGTCTTCAGCAAACGCGCGCTTCACGGCGCTGCGTTTGCTGGGAGCCTGACCGCTTTCGTTTTCCGCGGCCGCGCCGAGCATTTCCTGGTCGACTTCATTTTCTTTCGGCATACATTCAGTTTCGTTAGACACGCTTGGAGCTTTCTTCTTGACTAATGGCACAAGCGAACGACGGCCTCCCTCCGGCTCGCCCGGATTGTCCAAATCGCCCGCCTCATCGTAACGCACAATTTTACGACCAACCTCGAACAAAAATAGGGCAAAGGAATAACCCTTTGCCCTATTTCACATCGAAGCAGCGTACTATTCGCGTACTACTTTGGGGTACGGATTTCCGCAGGTCATTTTACCTTCGGGACATGCGCCGCGCACGCACGGCGCCCCCGCGTCGGCAAAAACGAACGGAGCCGTGGGACGCGCAAGCTCCAGCATGCGATGCGCCAGCTCGCGAATCTCCCACTGCGCGCGGTTGCAGCAGCGCAAGCTGAAGAAATGCAGCAGCTCACGAACATTCATGGTAACCACGATTTTGCTTTCAGCGGCGTTCGGCAAAAGGTAACGCGCGTCTTCAGCGGGCACGCCGGCATCGAGCAGCTTCTTATAGGCCGACGTAGCCGCTTCGATGGCCTCATCGAAAACAGCATTCGCTTCCTCGTTGGCAAGCACGCTTTCGGGTTTTACCACAGAAACGCCTTCTTTGAATTTCACGTAACGCTGCGACTGCTGGTTAAAGCTCGCCAGGCGATGACGAACCAGCTGGTGAGTAAGTGCGCGCGAAACGCCATCGATGGCAAACGTATAGCTCACGTGCTCAAGCGTCGAAAAATGCCCGCTGGCCATAATGGTGGAAAGCACGCTGTGCATACGCTCTTCCGACATCGCCTCCATGAGCTCGGCTGCGCCAACAGGCGCATAGCACAAACGTGCAGCCGTCGCGATAGCGCGCTCGGGATCGGGCGTGTGGTACAACAGTTCAACGTGCATAATCGTCCCCCTTCTGGTAAGCGATTCAACTTTAATCTATCGGTAAAAAATATGCCCCGCGCCAACGCGCAGGGCATAAAGAAAACAAGGGAATGGCGTTTTACAACTCAAGAGTTATGCCCTGTTTGGTCAAATACTCTTCCCACTTCTTGAACGATTCAGCGGAAATACCGTGTTCAATTTGGCAGGCCTCATAATTGGCAGTTTCAGAGTCGATGCCAATTGCCTCAGTCATGAAGCGGAACAACAAATTGTGGCGACGCCAAATCGTGGAACCGTATTCGTAGCCCTCTTCAGTAAGCGTGATGTCACCGTAATAAGGCTGAACAGCGTAGCCTTTTTCTTTTAAGTTCGTCACCGCTTTCGAAACCGACGCTTTCGAAACGTTAAGCTTTGTCGCAACATCAACCGCACGAATAGGCTCGTTGGGGCCGCCTGCAAGATCGACAATTGCTTCCAGGTAATCCTCGAGCGAATGGCTCAGAGGCTCCCTATCGCGGGATTCGAGCATGGTACCCATTTGGGATTCCGACATACATGCCTCCTTGAATAGCGCAAGCGCGCGTTACCTTCCTCCAGAGTACAATACCACACATGCCGTAGTTTTATCCGAAAGGACTCAGGTCATAAGGCGAGAGCCTCGGCGAACAACGTTCAAAGCATATAGCGAGGCTCACGAAGCCCGTCTGCGCCGATACTCCATAACACCAACGCCCGCGGGCGCCGATGTCCACCGCCACCTAGCGTCGATGCTCACTGTTGCTGCTGCCACGCCTGCCGATGCTGTTGTCTCAATAGAACAAACCGCCCCTACGGAAAGGCGCCGCAATATCAATATCGATTGACAAATTTCTCACACAGCTCGCAAAACGCTATACCGCCAAAGACGGAGGCATGGCTTTAAACGGAAAGGCGCCTTGCTATTTCGCCGAAGCAACCGCCGCGTCAGCGTCGGCGACCATCTTGTCAATGCGCGCCGTCGCCGAGCAGCCTCCACCGCAGTGCCCCGAGCACGAGCCACACATCTCTTTTTCGCCGCACATGCCTTTTTTCATCATTAGGCGAACCGATAGACACACGCAGACGATCAAAATCGCCAGCACAACTGCTGTTGCCATATTCATAACCATAACGGCCTCGTTTCAATTGGGCGCGCATGCGCGCCATACTTTCATTCATCAGGTACTTTACCGCTTTTTGCCACACACGCTCTCTTAATTGAATAAATGTTTCCCAAGGGTCACATATTTGACATTTTCGAGGCGCAATGAGAGCCCAGCGTAAATGAAATCGCTAAAAAGTGACAAAAGTTGCGAATCTGGGGGCGTTTATAGGTCACTAAGCGCGCAACAACACCGCAAACCGGCGAGCGAAGCTTGCGTCAGGGGCCCCATCCCATGAAAACGAGGCTTTAAAACCACCAAAAGCAGCAAAACTCGCCCATCTACGAGCGAGATGTGGGCTTGCACTCCCCCCAGATTCGCAACTTTTGTCACTTTTCGACTTGTTGCTTTACGCTAGGCAAGAAAACATCACGCAAATGCGGGGCGCATCCACCCGAAACCGCCCATACTTGGCCCTTGGCCCGCATCGCCTGTCGACTATGTTCTGCCCATATTAAATAGCGCCCCGCGAATGCGGGGCGCTATAACCCTGAGCTAAGGCTGGGAGCTCTAAACGTTCAGTTTCGCAGATTATTTCGTCTGCTCGTCCTTATGTTTGGGCATGGGACGGAAAATCTGGAACAGCATGGCCGCAGCAACGGCAATAGCGATGATGGTCCAGAAGCTGAAGCCGACCTCGCCCGTCGCGAGACCCACGAACTGATAAATCATCAGGCCAACGCACCATGCGAAGCCGCACAGATAGCCGATGGTGATCCAGAACCATTTCGCAGAGGCTTGCTGCTGACGAATGGTGCCCATAGCTGCAAAACACGGAGCGCACAGAAGGTTGAATGCGCAGAAAGCCGAGATTGCAGCCGCGCCGCCGCCAATCATCTGGCCAAAGCCGAGCCACAGAGCGGGGTCGGACTCGCCGTAGCTGGAAAGCTGCGTGATAATGCCAACGGTAGCGACGACATTCTCCTTAGCAACCAAACCGGTAATCGTAGTTGCCGCAGCCTGCCAATTGTCAAATCCAAGAGGCGCGAAAATCCAGGCGAGCAGATTGCCGAGGCCGGCCATAAGGCTGTAGTCCATGTAGTCAGGCGCATCGGCATCAAGCAAACCGAAACCGTCGCCCGCATCGCCAAAGTTCATGAGGAACCAAATAACGATAGTGGACAGAAAGATAATCGTACCAGCCTTGATGATATAGCCCTTCACGCGCTCCCACATGGAAAGCAGTACGCTCTTCACAGTCGGCATGTGATATTCAGGCAGCTCCATAACGAACGGCGTGGCCTCGCCGGCGAAAAGCTTGGTTTTCTTCAGCATGATGCCAGAGATGATAATCGCCACAACGCCCATGAAGTAGAACAGCGGAGCAACCCACCAGGTATCGTCGGAATTGCCCGTTGCCAGCGCGCCGAACACAAGCGCGATAATAGGCATCTTCGCACCGCACGGAATCATGGTGGTGGTCATGATGGTCATGCGGCGATCCATCTCATTTTCGATGGTCTTGGTCGCCATAACAGCAGGCACACCGCAGCCAGATGCGATAAGCATAGGAATGAACGACTTGCCGGAAAGGCCGAACTTGCGGAACACGCGGTCCATGATGAAGGCGACGCGCGACATATAGCCGCACAGCTCCAGAATGCCCAGCAGCAAGAACAGAATAATCATCTGCGGGATGAAGCCGATAACCGCGCCAACGCCGGCGACGATGCCGTCGTTAACGAGCGACTGCAGCCACGGAGCAACGTCGGCCGATTCCATAGCATCGGCGATAATCGCGCCAAGGCCAGGAATCCACAGACCGTAATCGGCTGGATCGGGCTCGGCGACCTCAACGGCCTCCTTGTAGGCGTCGAAGTCGACTTCCTCTTCGGCGGTCACGCCGTCCTCGTCCTCGACCTCGATGGCGGCAACGGCTTTTTCAGCCTCGGCCTTTTCCTCGAAGTCCTTCACCGTCGCTTGAGCATCTTCGTATTCAGCGACAGCGTCTTCGTCGGCATCATCTTCGGGCTCGGCCACGGCAAGCGCGTCAAGCACTTCCTGGCTTTCGTCGCTCGGAACGTCGCGGGCCTCGTCCATGCCGTAGATACTGGTGACGTACGCCTCGACGACTCCCTGGGCGTCCTCATATTCGCCCTCGGCCTCTTCGTAGGCAGCCTGTCCAGTATAGAGATAGCCATCGCCGGAGATGCCGTCGTTAGCCCAGTCGGTCACAGGGCCCGTGCCCACCGTAACCGCAAGCCAGTACACGAAGAACATGATGGCGATGAAAATGGGCAGGCCCAGCCAACGGTTGGTGACCACGCGGTCGATCTTCTGAGAAGTGGTCAGGCCCGTGCGGGAGCGCTTCACCGTCTTGTCGATAACGTGCGAAATGGCGTTATAGCGCTCGCTCGTTACAATCGATTCGGCGTCGTCATCGAGCTTGTTCTCGATTGCGTCGCGAACTTCATCGATGGCTTTAAGCTCGCTCGCCGAAAGCTTCAGGTCGTCGATGGTTTTCTGCTCGCCCTCGAAAAGCTTGATGGCGTACCAGCGCGAGGTGGAAGAAGAAACCTTCGAGCCCAAAATGCCCTCGATTTTGGCAATAGCCTCCTCAACGACGGCATCGAACTTCATCTGAGATTCGGGCACCTTTTTTGCCTTTGCGGCCTCGATGGCAGCATTCACCACATCTTCCATGCCGCGGCCACGAAGCGCCGAAGTAGGAACAACCGGGCAGCCGAGCTGCTTGGACAGACCGTCGACATCAATCTTGTCCCCGTTTTTCTCGACCAAGTCCATCATGTTCAGAGCCAAAACCACAGGCACGCCCAGGTTCAAAATCTGACTCGTGAGGTACAGGTTGCGCTCAAGGTTGGTCGCGTCAACCAGATTGATAACAGCGTCGGGGCCGCCATCAAGCAGGTAATCGCGCGCAACGATTTCTTCGGGCGAATAAGGCGAGAGCGAATAGATGCCCGGAAGGTCGGTGATAACGACCTCTTTGTCTTTGGTGTACTTACCCTCTTTTTTCTCGACGGTAACGCCCGGCCAGTTGCCAACATATTGGTTGGCGCCTGTCAGGTCGTTGAACATCGTCGTCTTGCCGCAGTTCGGGTTGCCGGCAAGCGCAATGCGAATTCCCATTGTCTGCCTTTCAGTCGTTTGCGAATCTGTCAGACTGAGATTTCATTCCATAAGAATCCCCAGGTGACGAGCGATTTGTTAGCTATCGCAAATTCGTGTTCCTAAAAAATGGCGCCTTTGCGCCCAATCCTCGCCAACTGACGCGTGGGCCCCATAGCCCCGTCAGCGTTAGTTGACGAGAATGCTCTCAGCCTCACTCTTGCGCAGCGACAGCTCGTAGCCACGAACGGTCACCTCAATCGGGTCGCCGAGCGGTGCCACTTTACGCACATACACTTCCACGCCCTTGGTGATGCCCATGTCCATAATGTGACGCTTCAACGCGCCCTCGCCCGTAAGGCGTCGTACGGTCGCAGTGTCACCAATCTTGACGTCGCGAAGCGTTTTCGCCTGATCCTCAGCCATATCTGCTCCTTCCTTCTTGGCTGTATAGCTTTTGCCTTATATGTATCCGCACAGGCGACAACTCGCCCAAAGCTAAATCCGGCGCGAAAATCGCGCCGGACGATACCGAAAAACTAGCATCCAGCGGTTGTGACGATATGGTTTGCGGCCTGGCGGCTTATTGCCACCTGAGCGCCCTTTACCTGCACAACCAAATCGCCCTGAACGCCCGCGATTACCTTGACCTCTGCCCCCTCAACAAAACCGAGGTTTCCCAAATGGTGGGTGAGATCGTTTTTGCCACGAACCTTAATGACTTTGACCGTTTCGCCAGCCGACACAAACGTAAGAGGCAATTGCTGCGCTGATACTCCGCGCGAAGTTTCAGCACCCTCAACGCTCAAGTCCATAACTGCTCCGTCCATGTTGAGCCTCCAAAAGTAAGCCTTAGGTAATCACGACGTCTCACCATATCACGAAAGTTTCCCACAGGAAATAAAAATGAAAACTTTGGCTATCTTTTTCATAAAAGTTTCTAATGGCTATCAAAAACATGAGCATGTCAGCATCAATCGGCAGGAATAAACGGCCCGATCAAAACGAAACAAGAGGACGGGTGGAACGACACGGCGGCCTTCACACTTGAGGCACTGCCTCCAAACTTATGACCAATCGAAACCCCTGAGAGATCACGGGCGGCTCGCCGCTTCCCTCCAATGGCACCACGATGTGAGTCTGCCTTTGCGGCGAACGTGCCTGCTCGGCCCGAGCAACGCTTCCGCCTGATTGCCGCGCGCGCCCCGAAACCTGCGTGGGCAATTCCGCAAAACGAGGCACCACACTTCGTCGATCGCCCGAGGGCATTACTGCTTCCTCAATCTCCTGGTCACACGAGGAAGGGACCACTTGCCCAATTGGAGAGGCATCTTCGCGCGAGAAGTCATGCAAACACCCGTAGCATACCTCCATGTCATCAAAGCAGCGCGCTCCACACACGGGACATTCCTTCATGCTAGATCTTCCTTTCTATATCGGCGAACACGTTATCGCCCACCTCAAACCACGGCTCGGTCGAGGCGAGCCGCTCAATTGCCACTTTCGCCGAAACGCAACGCACGCGCTCGCGCGGACCTACCGCGCGCCTCGACACGAGCACTCTGCCCATATGGTCGGCAAACGCCACGTCTATGGGGGCGTCCATGCCGAAAGTGTGAATGTCGCGGCATGGCACGAATACCGCAAACGACGAATCGCGGGCAGGCGACCCAGGCAAAAGCCCGCGAAAGCGCTTGGAAAACGACGAGAGGATTGCCGCTTTCACGCGATCACCCCCGCTCGGTAGGGGCTCACCACAAACACCACTTCGTGCTCAAGCGGCGGAACCGCGACACCAAACACCTGCGCGCCTTTAAGAAAAGGCGGAGAGAACGCAGTTCTTGCGACATAGCGAATATGGCCCGCCGCCGTTCTTTCGCTGGTCACGCTTACGGCTTCGTGTTCCATGGAAAGACCTTTCTCTATTCGCGCGCATATCTCCACGCAGCCCTGCGCTTCGTGTTGGCCATCGTCGGCCTGAAGCCGAATGGCATCCCTCGCCACAATGTCGAATGCGGCACAATCGCCAAGAAAAACGAACGCGTTCACCGAGATAAACCCCACCATGAGCAAAACCGGGAACACAACCGCGAACTCGACCGTCATTTGCCCGCTCGAACGACGCCTTCCTATGTGCATGCCCCGCAAGCACGAACCCGATATTTCCCGCCAAGGGTTCAAGTACCTACGCCAACCACGCCCACCCGAGGAGCAAGAACCACCGCTTGCGACCGTCCGCTTCATGAGCCGCCCCCTTTCAGCGCGCATATCGCTTCGGCGACAGGTCCCGTCCCGCGCTCGGCAACGGGCAACGTATTCGACGTCACGCTTTTTGCAGCAGCCGTATTCGCAGGTTCAAGACCCGCAGCATTAAGAAGCTCCATCAGCTGGTCTGATGCCCAATCGCCCAAACCGGCAGCACTCACCAAAGGAAGCGAACCAAGCACACCAGATACGCAATCGCACATACCTTCGGCACCCTTGCCATATGCCGAAAGCAAACCAGACCACAGCGCAAGCACGACTTCACCCCCGTCAGAAAGCGGCGGACCTATGCCTTCCGACACGCCATCGAGGAGATGAGCGAGCACATCTTCGTTTTCATCTTCGATAAGAATGGAGGCGGATATTGCCGCAAACTGCCCCAAATCAGGCCCCGCAAAAAACGAACCGCCCCGCTCACTCCCCAAGTCGCCCGCCAACGCCGCAAGCGCACCATATCTTCCTGGCGGATACGCCTCCACCCTATTGCCCGCAGCTTCCCTTATCGCCTCGTCGATAGCATCGAGCACTTCGCCCACAGAACCGCGAACCTCGCCCGACGCCCGCACGGTTTCATTTTTCGCACGCTCGTAATCACGTGCCGATTCAGCAACTTTTCTGAAATGGTGCTCAAAACCGTTTTCGACAGAAGTCGACGCCGCAGCAACCGACCCCATGGACGCCGCGTCGAAGCCACATGTCTCGCATGTGGAATACACCCCCGAATCGAGCGCGGAAATCGAGCTGAGCCCTTCGATTTCCGCTACCGCCGGGCATCCCTCCCAAGCGTGCAAAGCACCACCAGAAACGGGATAGACCGAATCGGTGTATAAATCTGTCGCTTTCATCTCGTTGGTGTTGCGCGGCAGAATCGGGATGCTCACTTCGATCGTGCCATCAGGCATTTCGACCTCATAAGCCGCGTCTACCTCTTTTTGGGCGTATTCGTAAAAACGCACTCGCAGAGCACTTCGCGCGCGTTCCTCTACGCTGGAATTCCCAGGTGCCTCGAATTCCGCACGCAGGCGGTAATACGTTTGGGCCCTTTTAATCGCCATGGAATACGACCAGGTGTTCACACTGCTCGCCATGGGGTTTTCAGCAAGGCCCATACCCGCAAGCGACTCGGCGCGCTCGCGCATGCACGGCTCGGGGTATGCCCCGCAATCGGCAAGCCACCCTTCGCGCAAGGCGTCATTTGCCTGCATGGCCGCCTCTTCGGCCGCCTGAGCGCCTTCGGAAATGGATGCGCTTTCATCAAGCGCGACCTGGACGGCATGCGCCGCAGAACGCCCTGCGCCGCACGATATATCGGGCGCGTCGAACGGCACGAGTTCCACATAGGCAATCGCATCAAACCCGATAGTCTCGGCATTTTCAGAAGCGACCATTTGGGCTTGTGCCTGCGCCGCGACCACCAGGCCTTTCTGAGCTGCGTTAAGCGCGGCTTCTTCTGCGCGAGCCACATCTTCACGCTTACCCAAAACCGCCCGCCCGGCATCAAGGAATTTCAACCCTGCCGCCTGCGCGCCAGGAACGCAACAGCACACCGTGCCAACCCCTAGAAGGGAAATTCCCGTAAGCGATAGAGTGAGCAACGTGGCGTCGGCCGCGCGTACTGCCAGCACAAATTCAGATACTTCGTTTTCCGCGGCGAGTGCACAAGAATCGGCCACTGCCTGTACACCCGCCGCACGTGAAAGCGATCGCGACGTCCAGAGCCCGAAAAAGAGCAGCGAGCACGAGAGCAGTATGGCCAGAGCGGCGCCAAGAGTGGTAAAGCCGCTTTCATTGCGAAACAAGTCAGCAACGACGCACGAGTCGCAACGAGAATCTGACTTGGATCTTCCAGCACGCATCACGCTTTTTCCTCCCATCGGTCAATCCACGATTCGCACGAAAGGCCGAATTCCGATTCCAACGCCCACTCGTCATGAACGCTCATCTCGCGAAAAACCTCTTGGCGAACGAGGCCGTTGCCGTCCACAAGGCCCAAAAGACCCATCCCTTGCCCCACGAGCGGCAAGGGCCTGTACCCATGGGAAATGTGCACCGAAACGCATTGGCCGCTCTGCCCCGCACCCTGTACCTCAACATCCCACAAGCCCTCATGAAAAGCGGAAACAGCGGGCACCGCGCCGAGTCGACGCTGCACGTATTCAACAACCTCGCCTTCATCCGCGGCCGAAGCCGTCTCGAGAGCCCGGCAACCCTCGGCCGCAGCCGCCTCCATTACTACGCGATCGAACAGCACGATGCCAGGCTGCGCTGCAATAACCAGGCCCAAAAGCAACGCGGGAATGAGCAGCGCCGTCTCAACCGTCGCCTGCCCACGCGTGCCGCGAAAACATGCGGAAGCCTCAAAACGCCAGCACATCAAGGACCCCTTTCGCAAGACGATGGGTCATAGGCTGCAGCACAATGTCGGCAAAAGCCCCGGAATCTATCGCATGGATGAAAGCGGAAAACCCTATCGCAACTGCGATAAAAGCCGTAACTACCAGAGCATATTCAACGGTTGACTGGCCATTTTCCGCGCTGGGCAACCTATTTCGGTCACTCGCTAAAGCCCGTTTATGCCGTTGGCGATCGCATTCCACAGTTCCTCGATTTTTGGGCGAAACATCGTGATTGCCACAATCGCTATCACGACAAGCACTCCGACCAAAATCGCATATTCCGTGGTGCCTTGCCCTTTTTCGTTCATAAGGCGCATATGCGCCTGCGCCATGCGATGACGCACACAACCGCCCAGACGCTCCCATATCTCCTCCACGCGTCGCAGCGCAGCACCGCAACGCGCGTTTACATTCTTCACAATTCTCGATTCCATAACTCCCCCTTTTCATTGCACGAACCCCAAAAACACCGGGGCCATTACGACGATCAACATGGCTGGCAATATGAGCACCGCGGTTGGCACAAGCATCTTTACGGGAGCTTTGGCCACTTTCTCTTCCATCTTCGCCCGGTAACACCCGCGCGCTTCACTCGCCAACGCCTCGAGCATGCGATTCATCGGGCTCCCGAAGCGCAAGCAACGAACCACGTTGCTCGCGAATCGCTCGAGCGACGCCACACCGCTGCGCATCCCAAGCTCGAGCAGCGCATCGTCACGAGAAACCAAGCCGCTTTCCCACTTCAAGCACGCTTGTCGACACAAAAGAGCCAGTTCATCATCAAATCGAAAGCAATACGATCGAAAAGCCCGCTCGAACGACATTCCAGCGCGCATGCCGAGAGCAAGCGCATCGATCATCTCTGGGGCGTGGCGCTCAAGCGCCAGCTCGTATGCCTCCTTTTGGCGATGCGACAGCACACGTCGCCCCTCGCTTTCCCAAGGCAAAACGCCAGAAGCGCTTCTTGCACGCTTCCTGCGGCGAATCTCACGTCGACAATCGACTCCCCAGGAAAACAAATTCGCGAATGCAATCACGGCGAACAGACCAACCGCGACGACTAAAATCGCTTCCATGGCACACCCCCAACCAATCCACCGAACAACAGCCAAGCTCGCTCTAGATTTCAACCGCGAGCATTTGCCGGACCAAAAGCACGCCTCCCCCAAGCATCGCAATCGCCAGCAAAAGCAGCACAACTCCCTGCGCGCTCGAAAAAAACGGGTGCAAAAACGCCGGGTCAACCGCGGAAATAACAAATACGAGCGCGAATGGCATAACGCTTACAATCTGGGCCGAAAGCTTCGCTTGCGCCGTTTGCACCCGCAGGGAACGACGTAAATCCAGATCTCGAGAAATCGACTCTTCCGCCGAACGCAAAACTGGAGTGGCGCTGCCGCCGCACGCGTACTGCACATCAAGCGCCATAGCAACGAAAGAAAGCTCCGGCAACTCGGCAACTTGCTTAAAATGTTCGAGGGCCTCATTCATCGAATAGCCCAGGTCCAAATCGCGCGACACGCGGGCAAAAAGGCCACGCGCTGGCTGGTCGATTTGCTGAGCTACCTCGGAAAACGTTTGCGGAAGCGACAAGCCCGCATGCATGCACGCCTCCATGCATCGCAACGCATCGGGAACTTGTTCGCGCAATTGGGCGCGTTCCTTTTCAATAGCGCGAGCCAATAAAACTCGCAGCACGACGACAAGAAGAACCAGCGCACAAAGCGCCACCACAAGCGACCGAAACACTGCAAGCAGCAAAGCCGCGAAAATGAGCACCGAAGCGACAAAAAGAGAGGCAAGCCCTTCGGGCGTTGTGTCGACTCCTTTTCGCGTCGCCAGCCTCGCGGCATCGCGAAACGATTGCCCAGCGGGCGTCGAGACAATTCTCCTGCCAAGGGGAAGAAACGACGCAACGCCATTTCTCATGTAATACAGCGACATTCGGCAAACCGCATCGCGAACGCGGGCGCGCGAAGCCGCGAAGCGTCCAGCACCTCGGTCATTCACCGCGCCCCGCACGCAAGCCTTCTGCGAGACATAAGCGACCCCGCGAGTCGCAGCCATAGCGCGCTCGAGGCCAAGAAATACCGACCTGCCCACGACAAACGCGCATCCAAACGCCGCAGCAAACGCTACGAAAGCGAACACGCCCGCTTCCATGACGCCACCTCCCCGCTCTCAATAAGCCCCATATCTATCGCATCGTCGAGCCACGAGGGCGCCCTCGCCCACACTCCCTCGCTTTCAAGAGATCGCCGAGTAAACACGGGGTCGGCCACGCACGCCGTATTTTCACCACGATGCATTTCGGCAATCGCGCTTACGAAACGCCTGCCGTCGCGCGAACGCGACGTTTGCACCGCGATGTCAATCGCCGATGCAATGTTCTCCTCGATCACCTCGACAGGCAAATCGAAGCCATAGCGCACCATGGTGACTAAACGGATAATCATATCCTCGGGCGAATTGGCATGCAGCGTGGTGAGCGACCCGTCGTGACCTGTATTCATGGCCTGAAGCATTTCCAGCGTTTCAGCGCCACGGCACTCGCCAACGATTATTCGGTCGGGACGCATACGCAATGCGTTACGCACCAAATCACGAATCGTGACCTCGCCTACGCCTTCGGCGTTGGTTTTGCGCGCTTCCATACGCACCACATGCGGATGCTCCGTAAAACGCAATTCCGCTGAATCTTCGATGGTCACAATGCGTTCGGTTGCTGGAATCTCGCACGAAAGAGCATTGAGCAGCGTAGTTTTGCCCGACCCCGTACCGCCAAGCACCGCGATGTTTTTACGCGTTCGAACAGCCCAAGCAAGAAGTCGCGAAACCCGGCCGTCAAGCGAGCCCGCACGCTGCATATCACCAAGCGTCATCGTTGTATTGGCGAACTTACGAATGGTGATAGTCGGCCCATCAAGGGCTATAGGAGGAATCACGACGTTCACGCGATGTCCGCCAGGCAAGCGCGCATCGACCATTGGGGAACTTTCATCAACGCGACGACCTAGCGGAGCCAAAATGCGATCGATAAGCGCGCGAACCTGCGCTTCATCGGTGAATACCGCCGTCTCGCGCTCCAACAGGCCCGACCGTTCGATGAACAACGACGACGTTCCGTTCACCATGACCTCGGTAATAGTCGGATCTTCAACGAGCGACTGCAATGGGCCCATGCCGAATACGATATCTTCCAAATCGCGAGAAAGCCGCGCTTTCAATTCATTCGACCTACCCGCCCATCGCGGCGAAGCAAATGCCTGCTTACACGCGCTTTGCAATTCGCTGCGCGCACGGCGAGGATTCTCATCCGCAAGCCGCGCGAGCACATCCCCCGGAATTATGCGGCCAACATCTTCCTTCAATTCGTCGAGCATCCATCCGTCATCGCGCGCCCGAATCGCGGTTCCTTCCGCCTCGGCAAGACGAACGCGCGAAGAGAGCGTCATCGCTTTGCCTTTCTGCCGAAAAGGCGCCCACGCCTACTTTTTGACGAAAGGGATTGAGATACGCGTTTTACCTGCTCATCTGAAAGAATTCTCTCAAGAAGCGCTACGGTCTCGTCTGTAAGCGGATTTTTCGATTCGATGAATTCTTGCACGAAGCCCGCACCCAAAAGCTCTTCCACGTCGCGTCGACCGTTCGAAAGTTCAATCGCCGTTGAACCCTTCAGGGCGCACGATGCGTCAACGGCAGAAAGTAGGCTCTCACGCTCGTGCTTGTTAACCGCGTAAACGAAACCGCTCGTCGCAAGCCCCATGCGTGCACATAGTTCAACGGCATGTACCGTGGCTTCGAGCGATGTGGGACGAGCGTCCATAAGGAAGACAACTGAATCGGCCGACTCGATAAGACGTGCATGGATTTCGCTCCAAAATGCACCAGCGCACGCCACGACAACGTCGTAATCACCCCGTGCGGCATCGATGATATCAGGCAGCTCACCAGCAATTTCTTCGGAAGATTCCAAACGCGCGGGCGCCGCGATGAGGGATGGCTTCCCCGTTGATTTCGCGTCTTCGTTCAAACGCGTCATGAGCGACGGGTTCGCAACGACCTCATCCATTCGAACCGGCTCGTGCACGCCCAACATGCGATGCATGTCGCCAAACTGCAAATCAGCATCAATCGCAAGCGTCACGAGCCCCGCCCTTGCGCACAATGAAGCTAGCAATGAAGCGATAGTGCTCTTTCCGCATCCCCCGCTCGCTCCGACAACCGCCACAACCGTTCCGGCCCCCTCCTTGGAAACGCGGCGCCTTTCTTTGCGCGATTGCGCCGACGCGTCCAAACCTAAGAATGTCTGCGATTCGCATTCATCCGCTTCGACGCGAGCCGTTGCGCCGTTGGCAGCTTGCGCACCTGGCTCTTTTCCGCACCCTTCGCCGCAATCGAACGATGAGCCCTCTTCCTCATGGCCGACCTTCTGGCTTCGCTCGCCCCAAAGGCTTTTCGCAAACACAAAACGATCGGCGAAGCACGCTTGAGAAAGCACTCCATCAACCTTCGCAAGAGATGCCCTGCTTGCAAGCGACCCATTGTTCACCGCGCAAGCCAAATACACCTTTTTGCACGGATCGTCGTATTTCAGCGCCGCCGCAACATTGAGCGGCTCCATGTCGTCACAGGAAACGACCCACGCCTCCTCGATACCGTCTCGCCGCGCCGCACGACGGCATTCCTCCGCGGTCGCACAGCATTCAATCCAAGAAACCGCCTGCAGATTCGATTCTTCCAAACCAAGCAGCTGGGGGTTTCGCAGCGATTCTTCATCGGCACACAGCACCACACGTTTTGCCACGGAAATCACGCTTCTTTCTTTCCATCGACCCGAGTTTTAGAGGACCCTTCGACTCCCGATGCCTCTTCGCCATTTGCCTCCCCTGTCGAGCTTTCCGTCGAAAGGGATGACTCGCTTAAAGCACCCATCTTTTTCGAGGCGCTTGTTTCGCTTCCGGCTTCGTTGCCTTCGACCGCGTTTTCTGGGTCAGCCGCCATCTCGCCACCCTGAGCCTTCGCGCTCGAACGCATATCGCTTGCCACGAATTTCTCTGAAGGCAATGTGAAATACAGGTCGCTCACACCCGCCGCCGCGATAAGCTCGTTCACCTCAGATGGCTTTGCCGCAAGCGTTATCCACGAAACATCGCTTGTTTCGTCTTTTTTCGCGCCCGTTGATGCGCTCGTTGCAAGCACCTCGACATTGGCCACAAGCAGATCGGTCGACTTCGCCGAAGTGGAATACACATTCACCTTGTCGCCCGCCCGTACCGATCCGCCGACCGCAGAAACCGCTTTCGCGGGTACGCTCACTGCGCAGAGGCCATCGGGCACCTGCAGCACCGAACCATCTGCCTGCTCAAATCGCTGCGTAAGCAAAACCTCGCCTGAATAGATTCGCGTCTGAGCTGGTTGAGCCTTGACCTGCGATAGGTCGGTGACGGCTCCTTCGGGCAATAATTCGCCCGGCATGAGCCTCCGCTCCACATTGGTCGAATCGACTTTCGATCCTTCAGCGATATCGCACGTGGCAACATAGGCCTCCACCTGCGTAGAGCCGTAACGAGCAAGCACCTCGGCGCGTTCTTGCTCGACATTCAGTTCGATTTCATGCGCATAAAGCATCATGCCCGCCACGCAAACAACTCCACACACCACACCAACAACAAGGTTTCGCCCTTTTCTCATTGGCTCCCCCTTTTGATTCGTCTTCCGCTTATGCGGCCTTGCGACATCATGGCAGCGAAGCCTTGCCCAAACCTTGCCCGCGCGCATGCGCTTTACATGCGATTTCCCCTTTGTTTTCGCTGCGTTTTGCCGTGCGCATCCCTCGCTTTCCCTATATTTCGCACGCAATTTCGGTATGAACAGGCGTCAAATTCCGTCGGTTTCGCGTATGCCCAGCTTCGCGAAACCGACGCAAAACCGCCCCTTGCCCCAATCGCGCAACTACTCCACGCAAGGCGGCGCAGCTTAGAGCGCTCAAACGACCTTTTTACCTTTTCCTAAGTCGTGTACATTCCTGCACAATTCGACTCATTTCCCTTTTCCCAATGACAAAAAACGCTCGTTATGGCAGAATTAATTTTCGCGGGCGGTTGGCGCAGCGGGAGCGCAGGTGCCTTACAAGCATCGGGTCGGGGGTTCAAATCCCTCACCGCCCACCATTTGAACGCACAATGGCTGCTCGTTTGAGCAGCCATTTTCTTTTTCCCCTTTATTCAAACTGCGATATCAATTCAACTTCAACGCATTCGCTCGCATCGCTATGCACCACAATTTGCACTACAAATCGCGCCATGCCGCACACAAGCACTACTTTTCTTCTTCCGTTTTTTCGTTATCATTGCCCCAAGCTCACACCGAAGGAGGCAAGCCATGCCAAATGTCGAACTAAAGCGCGGACAAGAAGTTAAAGAAGACGCATTCGAGATTCGCCGTCGCGTATTTATGGAGGAACAGGGCTACACCGATGAATTTGACGACATCGATGACACCTGCATTCACATCGTGCTTTACAAAGACGGCGAGCCTGCGGGCTGCGCTCGCACCTTCCCCGAACCCGCAGGATCAACGCGCTGGGCTGTCGGCCGCGTAGCGGTGCTCCCAGAGAAGCGCGAAGGCGGTTTTGGGCGCATGCTCGTCGAAGAATGCGAACGCGCCGCCATCGAAGCGGGGGCGACCGAAATGTGCCTGCATGCCCAAGCTCGACTCGAGGGCTGGTATGAACTCATGGGATACACGCGGTTCGGCGAAGTCGACTACGAAGACGAAGGCCAACCGCACATTTGGATGGAAAAGACCATCTCGCGCCCCTAGCAACAACACCCCATATCGAAACCATCCGTATGGCGAGCGGTTTCTTGGCGTGGCTGCGCTCGCACCAGACTAACGTCTTAGTCGAAACCACCCGCATATCGGGTGGTTTACCCTAGCGCATTCCTTTGAATGAAAATGGGCGTCGGATCGAATCCGGCGCCCATTGCATAAGCCTTAAAAGTCGGCTTATAGGACAAAAACGTGTCTCGAGGAAACGCATGCCTCATCCCGCTCATCGAGTCAGAACGGGAAGGACCCTTGCGGTGGAGCGCTTCACAGCGAAACGCCTAACCCACCATCAGAATCGATACTGCGACAAAAGCGACGGTAAGCACGACGACTCCTCCAAAAATCGCCCATGCTGCAGGGCGGGCACAATTAATGGTCCAACCCACGCCGAATCGCTCGGGCACGAACAGGCTCGCATCTTCGGGCGCCCAGTAAAAAATGCCCAACTTCCAATGATCGTCATCGTCGACAAGCATGGCATCGCTCGTTTGCATTCTAAGGAATACGCGCGATCCGCATTGGCCATACACCACGCTTACCGCAATAGATGCAACCACCATCGGGGCACACGCGACAAGCGTCGCGATTACCGCAGCGCCGATTCCGATAACGCCTACGATATACAACTCGAAAGCAATTCCCATGGCCATAGTCAACAGCACTCCGCCGCCTACCAGCACAATTGAATTCGCCCGAACAAACATGCCATAGGCCCAGGCCGAAGAGGCAGGCGCACCAGGCTCTTTCCAAGCCTTCGATGCAAACATCTGCCAATGGCAAAACGTCAAAATAATGGCAACAAACGCCTCAAGCAGCACGGGAAACAGCACGACGCCCACACTTTTTTGAGCCCACCCGTCAACCGCTCCATCAAAGCCTATATGCATTGACACTAATTCGGGCATGGAAGAATACCCGACAGCGGCAATTGCCACCGTAACGACAATCACGGGAATATAGAGCAAATTCCATTTCAGCGACAGCCCCCGCGGAAAGCCTTCAGGCTCTGCCCCAAGGGAAGCGACAGATTGCTGCGATTGCGCAACCCAACCGCGCTCTTTCTTATACAAAACCATGCGGCGACGGTAGAAAAGCATGAGGCCATACGACACAAACATGAGCGCGAAGGTACCGCCAATAAGCAAAACGAAGAGGACCAAAGGGCGCTGAGCATACGCCGCCATTGCGCATGCGAGTGTTAGCACCACCGTAACCGTAAGCATTATGACGGCATATTTCCGTTTGAGGCCCTTTACATACACATCATCTTGAGCGACAGAGGGAACCGTTACCGCAAACACCTCGGTGCGACGTTGAAGATAGGGGACTATGGCAGCCAGTATTCCGCAAAGAGGAATCGTCATGCATACCGCACACATAATAATTGTCGTTGTAGTCATTGCTGCCCCCTAATCGCCACAAGAAGAATGGGTCTTCGCCCTGGCGTCTTTTGCCTCGGCGCTTTTTGCCCCATACGCGCATTTCGCTTGAGCTGCAGCGCGTTCGAGAAATCCATCGAGCGTGCCGCCCCGGGCGCGCCAGGCCGTGGCCAAGTCGCGCAGCACATCGTCCATTTGGCTATCTGCGGCTTCATTCGACGAGTTCGCGCCCTGTGCCCCCGCTATGAAAGCGCCTGCACGACCCCTAACCACGATGTAGCCTTCGTCGCGCAACACGGCATATGCCTTATTGACCGTGTGCAGGTTAATACCCAAATCGCTTGCCAAACGTCGCACGCTTGGCAATGCATCGCCCGCCGTTAGGTCGCCTCGTGCGATGCCGGCAATTATTTGCGAGCGAATCTGCATATACAGCGGCTCATCAACCATGTCGTTAACAACAATGTACATATCAATGTCCCTTCTTGTTATACCTGTACTATAACAGATATAACAAGAAGGGACAAATACAGTCATTCCTTCAAGCAAAACAAAAGGAACGGCCCCTTACGGGACCGTTCCTTTTTTCCACCACACGACGGAGGCTCAACCCCGCGTGGAGGAATCGTATCCTTGGTTATCGCCAGGCAAAGAGCCGGAGAAACCTCGCTAGAGTATGCACATTGCGACTGTGACAATCACCAAGCAGATGACCGCCAATATCGCGAGCAGTTTTCCTACCCACTTAAGCCACGTGCCATACTGCACATGAGCAACTGCCAAGCCACCCATAATCGCGCCGCAGGTAGGAGTGAACAGGTTCACGAAGCCATTTGCGGAGCTGAAGATCATGACCATGGTCTCGACCGAGAAACCGAGGTTCGCAGCCAAGGGGCCCATGATGGGCATGGACACGGTTGCCATGCCGGAGCTCGACGGAATCAAGAACGAAAGCACAACGTAGAGCAGCCACGATGCCGGCGCGAAGATGAACGCGGAGACACCCTGCAAAGCGTTGGAAGCATTCAACAGAATCCAGTCAGACATACCGGTTTCAGCCATCAGGATGGAGATACCACGAGCGAGAGCGATAATCATAACAACGCTCATCATGTCTGCGGTGCCGTCGATAAACGCCTTCACCGTTTCAGCCTCGGTAAGACCGCCAACCACGGCGATAATGAGGGCCAGGATGAAGAACCAGCACGCAGCCTCAACGAAGTACCATTCACCGAGCGGAAGGCCGGTGATAACGGCAGACCAGCCGAGGAAGATTTCAACACCGAAGTCTTCCCAAGGAATGAAGCTGATGACCATCACGATGAATGCGATGGCGAACACGATCAGGGCACCCTTCTGACGACCGGTAAGCTTGACGTCCTCGAGAGCGTTGTCCTTGCCGAAGTTCTCTTTCTCAGCTTCCTGCTCCTGCAGAGACAGAATCGTCGAACCCCTGTCCTTCTTCACCTTGGCGGCATACTTCATGACGTAGATGATAGACACAGCCGTGGTGGAAATCCAGAGGATGGCGCCCAGAGCGATGATGATACCCTGGTTCACCTGAATGCCAGCGTCAACGAGCGAAGATACCGCAGCGCCAACGGCGAACGGGTTAACCGTAGAGCCCAAAACACCGCAGCCAGCACCCAACAGAACAACTGCCGAGCCAACCATCGCATCGAAGCCAGCAGCATACATGGTTGCTGCAAGCAGAACGTAGAACGGCACGGTTTCTTCGCACATGCCGTAGGTGGTACCGCCGATGGAGAACAGAATCATAAGAATGGGAATGAGAACGAGCTCATTGCCCTTGAGCTTCTTCACGAGCACGGCAATGCCGTTGTCGAGAGCGCCCGTCTTGGTCATAACGCCCAAGAAGCCGCCCAGGATCATAACGAAGAAGCAGACCTCAAGTGCGCCGCCCGGGAAGGTGTCGGGGTTCGCAGCACCTTCAACAATATCGGTAGGAGCACCAGTGAAGCCATAAATCGGAGATGTCAAAATGTTTGACAGAGATGCAGCCGTAACAGTACCGCCCGTGGCTGCCGCGGCAATCCACGAAATAACGGCCAGAACGACCAAAAGGATGAGCAAAATACTAAAGGAGCTAATGGGTTCCTTTTTTTTCTTAGTCTTCTCAGCCATGGGAGTCCCCTTTCCTGGGAGAGCACCCGCGCAACCTTTTCGGTTTCCCCTGCGCGAATGCTCCCTCCCCCGAGCGACCAGCCCGGAGGAGGGGGATTGATCGGCTTAGGCGGTAATGGTAGTACCGGTCAAGCCATTAATTGCATCTTTGGCCTTGTCCAAAGACGTGATGAGGGCTTTACCCTGCGGGTATTCCCCGACATACTCAAGGCATGCCTCAACCTTCGGCAACATGGAGCCCGGCGCAAACTGGCCCTGCTCGATGTATTCCTGAGCCTTGGCGGTATCCATCGTGTCGATATCGGCCTGCTCGGGAGTGTTGAAGTTGATGGCGACCTTCTCGACAGCGGTGAGAATCACCAGCATGTCGGCCTTGAAGGTGGCAGCCATCATGGCAGCGGAGCGGTCCTTGTCGATAACGGCAGGAACGCCTTCGTAAGTATCGTTGCGCTCGAACACCGGCACGCCGCCGCCGCCCGTGCAAACAACGATGTAGCCGTCGTCGAAGAGGTCCTGAATTGCGTCGCTCTCAACGATGCGGCGGGGCTTCGGAGAAGCAACCACCTGACGCCAACCACGGCCGGCATCTTCCTTGAAGGTGTAGCCGGTCTCGGCAGCCTTAGCCTTGGCCTCTTCCTCAGTCAGGAAGGCACCAACAGGCTTGGTGGGATTCTGGAAAGCCGGATCGTCGGGATACACAACGGTCTGCGTAACCACGTTAGCGGTGGAGCGCATGATGCCGCGACGACGAAGCTCGTTCAGAATAGCCTGCGAAAGCTGGTAGCCAATGTAGCCCTGGCTCATAGCGCCAGCCTCAGGGAAGGGCATTTCAGGCGTTTTTTCGTCATGCTGAGATGCGAAAGCAAACGCGTTGTTGATCATGCCGACCTGAGGGCCGTTACCGTGAGTGACGATGACGTTGTTGCCTTCAGCAACCATGTCAACGATGCAGGCTGCAGTGTGCTTTACGAGCTCAAGCTGCTCTTGGGGCGTATTGCCCAGGGCATTGCCGCCCAGCGCGATGACAATACGCTTTCCATCTGACTTAATGTAAGGCATTGCGAATCTCCTGCTACTACTTCAGGGTGGCGTACATGACAGCCTTGATGGTGTGCATACGGTTCTCAGCCTCGTCGAAGACCTTGGACTGCTTCGACTCGAAGACCTCGTCGGTAACTTCCATCTCGGTGATGCCGAACTGCTCGGCCTTCTGAGCACCAATCGTGGTGTTGGTGTCGTGGAAAGCAGGCAGGCAGTGCAGGAAGATGGCTTCCGGCTTGGCGAGAGCCATGAGCTCGGCGGTCACGCGATAAGGCTCGAGCTCCTTGATGCGCTCAGCCCAAACCTCGTCGGGCTCGCCCATGGAGACCCAAACGTCGGTGTAGATAACGTCGGCGTTGGTGCAGGCTTCCTTGGGATCGTCGGTGAGAAGGATGGTGCAACCGTTCTCAGCAGCGATCGGCTTGCAAGCCTCGACCACGTCGTCGCCAGGCATGCAGTGCTTCGGGCCGCAAGCCACGAAGTTCATGCCGAGCTTGGAGCACACGACCATCAGGGAGCGAGCAACGTTGTTCTTGCAGTCGCCCATGAAGACGAGAGTGCGGCCTTTGATGTCGTAGTTGAAGTTCTCCTGGACGGTGAGGATGTCGGCGAGCATCTGGGTGGGATGCCACTCAGTGGTCAGGCCGTTCCATACGGGCACGCCAGCGTTGGCGGCCAAATCTTCAACGTCAGTCTGGGCAAAGCCGCGGAACTCGATGCCGTCATACATACGGCCGAGAACGCGAGCGGTGTCCTCAATGGACTCCTTCTTGCCCATCTGAGAGCTGTTGGGATCAAGATAGGTGACGCCCATGCCCAAATCCATTGCGCCAACTTCGAATGCGCAACGGGTACGGGTGGAGGTCTTCTGGAAGAGCAGAACGATGTTCTTGCCCTCGAGGTAACGATGCGGAACGCCCGCGCGCTTCATATCTTTGAAGTTCTTGGAGAGCTTCAGCAGGTATTCGATCTCCTCGGTGGAGAAGTCGAGCAGACGGAGGAACGGACGACCAGAAAGATTAACACCCATTTTGATTCCTTTCTTGGGTTGAAGGGAAAATCCCTTCCTTGAGCCTCATGCAGGCCCTGCGACACTCGTATCGCAGGGCCTGCTCTTAAGCAGCTAAGCCGCTTAATGACAGAGTTTGATGCGCGCTAGAAACTAGAGATCTTCGCGCTGGAACGGCATGCTCATGCAACGCGGGCCGCCACGACCACGGGACAGCTCTGCCGAAGGAACAACCAGCAGGTTGAGACCTTCCTTGTAGAGCACCTCGTTGGTGACGTTGTTGCGCTGATACACGCAAATGGTGCCAGGCTCGACGCACAGGGTGTTCGAACCATCGTTCCACTGCTCGCGGGCTGCCGCAATGGGATCGCCGCCGCCGCAGGGGATGAGCTTGATGCCGTCGACGCCGGTGGCGTACTCGAGAATCTTCTCAAGGGAGTCAGTATGCTCCTTGATGTCGACTTCGCCCTCGACTGCGCCCTTGGTCATCTCGTAGACACGCAGGGTGCCCATGATGGCCGGGTGAATGGTGAACTTGTCGACGTCGATCTGCGTGAAGACCGTGTCGAGGTGCATGAATGCACGGCTCGCCGGAATGTCGAACGCGAAAATCTTCTCAATCTCGCAGCCCTCGGTCTTCCAGAAGATGTTCTGGGCCATGAGGTCGATAGCCGCAGCCTGGGTACGCTGGGAGATGCCAACAGCCAGATCGGTGCGAGTGAGGTTGAGCACGTCGCCGCCCTCGGTGTGGAACGGAGCGTCGCGGCGGAACCACAACGGGGTGCCCTTGTAATCGGGATGGTACTTGAAGATGTACTTGCCGTAGAGCGTCTCACGATTACGGGTGACGGAGTACATGCGGTTCAAGTTCACGCCGTTGCCCACGCACGCGAACGGGTCGCGGGTGAAGTACAGGTTCGGCATGGGGTCGATGATCAGGTCGCTCTGCTTGTCACTGTGATCGCTGACCAGATCGTCAAGGGTGGCGGACGATGCGAGCGGCATGTCGATTTCGCTCTTGGCAACGCCAGCCATCGTCTTCTTCACGAATTCCAGGTCGTCCGTGAAGGTGTTCAGATACTCGCGAACGATCGCGGGCATCTTCTGGCCATGAATGCCAGCCTCGGCCAAGTACTGGTCGAGGAACTCGTCACGAGCACCGGGGTTCGCTGCGAAAGCTTCTGCGACGAGCTTCTCGAGATACAGAACCTCGACGCCCTGCTCGCGAAGAATCTCAGCAAAGCGGTCATGCTCTTGCTGGGCGACTTCCAGGTACGGAACGTCGTCAAAGAGCAGACGCTCAAGCTCATCGGGCGGAAGATTGAGCAACTCGTCGCCGGGGCGATGCAGACACACCTTCTTCAGCTTACCGATTTCGCTCGTTACATGAATACCATTCATACGAGCCTCCTTTTTCCTCTCTCTTGTCGGTCTTCCCAAAGCCGACATCTGCATAATGACACCCAAATTTGGAAAGCGCAAGGACTTTTTTTAAGCTCCTGACCTGGTGTAACACACTTAGTTGTATTCTTGGCTTCTTTTATGCATTTCAAAACCCTGTCACACGTAGGGTTTGGATAAAAACGCGCTTTTTTGTATATCTTTTTTGAAGATTTATATTGCAGTACCTATCTATTCCTGCAAATCTATCGCTTATAGACAAGGATTTACCGTATTATATGCAAATTGTTTGCATATATGCATACCGAATATCGCCCAGAATTGGCTGTTTTGTATAGCATAAGTCATTATATGCATTACGATGTATATGAAGGGCATTAATTGCTGAATGATATGAAAACTAATATGTCATGCGCGCATAAAGACGTTTAAAAAAAGGCCATTCGCAGGGAATGGCCTTTGCCTAGAGCCCGCTTCCCCTCCTATAAGCAGGGCTCTTAGTTCACCGAAGCTTTAAAAGGCTCCGTGTATGAGTGCATTCTACAACGCCTCGGTTGCTGAAGGGGCGAGATTGCCCCGAAATATCGCCGGTCCCTACCCCAATCGCGAATAATTGGGGTAAAAGCAGTATCAAATAGGAGCCTCGAAGCCCAACGGCGCCGCCTCGGCAAGCTTCCTCTGCGTCGACAATCAATCGCCGCAAACCGCAAGAGCCCACAAGCGTACAAGATTCCCCAGAGCACGCGGAGTTTTGGCAAAAGAATCGCAGAATGCAAGAAAGCCTTCGCGGTTTCACACCGCGAAGGCTTTCTGTTCGTGAGTCTATAAATGCGCTGCTTCGATGCCGCGCTACAGCGCGCGGCGGCTTTCAATGGCCCGGCCGAGCGTCACCTCGTCGGCAAATTCAAGATCGCCGCCAACGGGCAGGCCGCTTGCAAGGCGCGTGACTTTAATGCCGAGCGGCTTGATAAGGCGCGCCAAATACGCCGCGGTCGTCTCGCCCTCCACATTGGGATTGGTGGCGAACACCACCTCGGCCACGCTCTCGTCAGACAACCGCGCCATAAGCTCGGTTATGTGCAAATCATCGGGACCAACACCGTCCATGGGGGAAAGAGCGCCGCCAAGCACGTGGTAGAGGCCCGAATACGCTGCAGTTCGCTCAATCGCCGACACGTCGCGAGGCTCGCTCACGACGCATATCGTAGAGGCATCGCGGCTCGCCGAGGCGCACACCTCGCACACATCGCCTTCCGCGTAATTGAAGCACCGAGAGCAAAAATGCACCGCATCTTTCACTTCGACGATCGCGTCAGCGAGGCGCAACGCGGAGTCGCGCGGAGAATTGAGCAGCCAGTACGCGATACGCTGGGCACTTTTTGGGCCTACGCCCGGCATGCGCTCAAGCTCGTCGAGCAGCTTTTGGATGGCCGGAGCCGATTCCACGAATAACGCCCGCTTACATCAAGCCGGGGATATTCATGCCGCCCGTGGCCTGGCCAATGCGGGCGGAACCCTGGGCGGAAACAGCGCGCAGAGCCTCGTTCACGGCGGCGCACACCATGTCCTGCAGCATGTCGGCATCTTCGGGGTCGATCGCGGCGGGATCGATGGTGATGGACTGCACCGTCATATCGCCCTGGGCGACAACCTTCACCATGCCGCCGCCGGCGGTGGCCTCGGCGGTCATCGTTTTGATTTCTTCCTGGGCCTTCGCAAGCTCGGCCTGCATCTTCTGCGCCTGGCGCATCATTTGCTTCATATCCATGAACGTTTCTCCTTTTGATACACGCCACGCTGCCGCGGCGATTTCACACTGGCTTGAAAGCCTACCATATTCCGCGCGAACGCATTCGCTTGGGAAAGGTTTCGCGCAAGGTCATCGCTCTTCTGTAACCTTGTCCATATTCACGCCGAATGACGCGAAAATCTCCTCGACCGACATTTCGCCCGAAGCTCCAGCGGATGCACCCGCGTATTCGGCGGGCTCGCGGGAGCCCTGCCCGCCACCGATGCCCTGCGGCATCGCGCGATTCGCAAACGGGTTCGGACGCGAAGGCGGCGCGGGAATGGGCGCGGGCGGTTCAGCGGGAAACTCAGGTTCCGCGACTGGCGCAAGCTGCGACTCAGCCTCCGCTGCTGCAACGGGCGCGGGCTGAACGGATTGGGCCAAAGACAAGCTGTCGGAAGAAGACTCTCCCTCCCCTTCTTGTCCACCGCCACAGCCCTCGCGCAATGCATCAAGGTCGCGGCCCTCAAGCAGCTTCGCATCTTGAGGCATTGGCCAGCCTTTGGGCTTCACCATGCCCTTGGCCTTTTTCTTCGGGTCGGGGGCAGAATCGAAGCCAAGCTCCAGCGCCACAGGGAACGGGTCAACCGGATCGGGGCCCACCACGAGCATCGCATCGCCGAATTCCGCAACCGCCTCGGCGAGCTTGTCGACAGCAGTTTTGCGCTTCTTCGCGGGCGCGCTTTCAGGCGCGGTCTTCGGCGCCTGGCCAGCGCTCGAAGAAACGGTTGGCTCGGTTGCCCGAGCCGTCGCCTCGGGCTGCGCTGGCACTCCCCTTCCGATGCCTTCAGGCATTTTCCTTCCTGCGAAGGGATTGTTTTTCGCAGGTTTCGCGAAGACGGCAGGCTCGCTAGGCTGGGACGCGGCTTCCCGATGCGACGGCGCCCCAACGATTAGGCTCGCATCAGGCTCAGTAAAAGGGGACTGCTCCTCTTCCGGCATGTAGGCAGCGATATCGGCATCGGTGTACGGCACCACGTCATCTTCCCACGGCGGTGCGGCGACGGCCTGCGGCGCTTGGCGCGAAGGACCGGCCGAATGCACCTGGGCTCGAACCGATTGCTGAGCGCGGTGCACAGCAGTCGAAGCAGCCGAAGCAGCCGGAACAGCCGGAGCAGTGGGCGTCGGCGCGGACGCAGATGCGACGGGAGCAGCGCCACCGGCCGCAGAACCCTGAGTCACGCGGAACGGAACGGGGCCGCCGAATGATGCGGAAAGCGCCGACTCGATTGCGGCGGTAATGTCGGGTTTCTGGGCGGCAGAAAACGCGAACGAATTCTCGGGCGAGAATTCGATGGCAATTCCCGACGCATCAGGCTCAGCCACGATACGCGCCGAAAGCAGCAACGCGCCATAAGCGGCTCGCTGGCGCTTCAAATCGGCAAGCGCGGTTTGCCATCCGCGCTGCAGGGCGGCCGGGTTGGAAAGTTTCGCCTTCACGTCGCTCGACACAACAGCGGGAGCAGCAGAAACAGCGGCGGGCGCAGCGGGGGCCGCCGTGGCGGAAGCGGCGGCAACAGGAGCAGCGGCAGGCGCCGCAGCGCGCGCTGGTGCCGCAGCTTGAGCCTGCGGAGCAAAGCCTTGCGACTGCGGCCGATCTTGAGGAACAGCCGTACGTTGGGCGCGGCGACGCTCGAGCTGGGCGCGAAATTCCGCTGCCTTGTCAACCATGGCAGTACCCTGCGAAGCAGGCTGCGCCGCCGACTGCGTTTGCGCAGGTCGCGGCATGGAACGCTGGAATTGGCTAGCTTGGACGGGCGACGACGGCGCGGCAGGCTGGGCTGCCGTAGGTTGAACTTGGGCGGGCGACGGGACCACTGCGGGCTGGGCGGTTGCAGCGGGAGCCGCAGTGGGCTGTCTATACCCTGCATTCGCTGCAGGAGGAACGCTCGCCGGCTGCTGCGCCATGGCGGCAGGCTGAGCTGCAGCAGGTGCTGCAGCCGCGCCCTGCGCCAGCGCGCGCTCGAGTACTTCGACGCGCGCAGCAAGCGATTCAAGCGTAAGGTCGCTTTGCGGGCGCACCATGCGCGTGAGGCCAATCTCAAACGACAGGCGCGGATTGGTCGACGTGCGCAATTCCGTATTCAAATCGCCCAGCACGCGCAAGATATACGCGAGGCGATCGATTCCAAACATTTGAGCCTCGCCCGACATGCGCGGCAGCGAGCTTTGCGGCGCGTTCACGGCAACCGCCCCATCAGTGAGCGACAGCACATACAAATCGCGCACGTACGCGGCCAAGTCGCGCACGAATCGAGCCAAGTCGGCGCCCGTTTCCACATATTCGGAAACCCAGGTGAAGCACGCCGCCGCATCGCGCGTGGCAATCGATCGAACAATGCCGCTCATATCGTCGACGTCGAGCGAGCCCAGAACATCGTTGGCAACTTCCATGGTCACGTTGCCGTCGCCGAACGCGATAAGCTGTTCGAGCATGGTAAGCGCATCGCGCATTCCGCCCTGGGCGCGATGCGCCACCAAATCAAGGGCGTCGCCTTCGAACTGCACGTCTTCCGCCGTGCACACAGCACCAAGGCGGGCGATGATTTCCTCGTTGCTCAGACGGTGGAAATCAAAGCGCTGACAGCGCGATTGAATGGTTTCGGGAACTTTTTGAGGATCGGTGGTGCACATGATGAACACCACGTGGCTCGGGGGTTCTTCGAGCGTTTTCAGCAGCGCGTTAAACGCCGCGATCGAGAGCATGTGAACCTCGTCGATGATATAGACCTTGTAGCGCCCGCGCGTGGGAGCATATTGAACGCGACCGATAATTTCCTCGCGCACATTATCGACGCCCGTGCGGCTTGCCGCGTCAAGCTCGTAGACATCGGGATGGTTGCCCTCGGCAATGGCGAGGCACTGTTCGCACGTGCCATCAGGAGCGGGCGTGGGCCCCTTCTCGCACAAAAGCGCCTTGGCGAGCAGACGCGCCGTCGTGGTTTTGCCCGTGCCGCGGGGGCCGCAGAACATGTAGGCGTGGCCTACTTTGTCTTGCTCGATGGCGTTTTTGAGCGTGCGCTCGATATGGGTTTGGCCCACCACGTCTTCAAACGTTTGCGGGCGGTACTTGCGGTATAAGGCTTCCGACATCGCGTAGGTCCTTCGCATTCGTGTGCGGCGCTCGCGGCGCCTTGTGCATTCCGCCCTATTATAGAAGAAGCGCCCGGGGTTGCCGGACGCTTCTGAAAGAGTTCGCCGTATTGATAGAAGCTCGCTCGCTAGATTTTCTTCGAGATAGTGCTGCCGCAGGTATAGGACGCATCGTCGGTTTGCACCGATGCGTTGTAGACAATCATCCCATTCTCGGTGTACCCATCGCCGCCAGCAAATATGCCTACGACCATCGGTTTGCCGTTTGAGGCCGTGCCCGTAAGCGTTGCCGTCACGCGATGCTTACCCTCTTCGGTGGGTGCAGAATACAGTGTGCCTTCCACTGTGGCATCGATCGTGACATCGGTATCGTCGGTAACGCTTCGCAGAGCGGCAGCGGCGGCATGGTTAGAATGCTTGCCGCGCGTCCAAGTAACGTTCGCGGTTACTTCGCCCGTTTTCTCATCGAGGCTCACGATGTCGATCTTAGTAAGGCAGCCTCCCTTGTCGGTATCGGCATCGAACTGATCATACGTCGCCACGAGCGGGCTGTAGCTCACGGCGGCAGAGCTGTTTGCGCTGGCATCGGGCGCCCACGACGTGCCATCGAAGCGATAGACGTACTTTACATCGCCCTGCACACTTTCAAACCATTCGGGCTCGTACGCCACCGAAACGGTGCACGTTTGAGCTTCTTCGTCAAAATCGACGTCTTGAATATTTTTCAAATCAGACGAGCTCAACGTGCCCTGGGGGTCATATACGATACCCGAAACGGCCTTCGTCGAAGCGTTCGATGTCTCAAAGTTCGGCATATAGGAATCGCCGTCTTTCGCATAGGTTGCCACAACGTCCATCGTGGTGCGGAAGGCGCTGTTCTCAAACGTCGCCTTGGCATTGAACACATTCGCGCCGTCGTCAGCCACGTGGGAATCGGAAACATCGAACGCAGTAAGCGCGTAATTGTTGTTGTCAACGTAAGGGCTTTGCACCAAAACGCCATCGGCTATCAGGGATTGCTCGGTCGCCTCAAAATCGCTTTGCACCTGCGACTGCTCAACTTCCACCTTCGGAGAAGCGCAGCCGGCAAGGGCAGCAAGCGCGCAGGCCGCAAACGCAATCGCAACAGTGGCACGCAGCCATGAGGCATGGTTCATTTTCAAACGCTTCATTTGCATCACAACTTCCACGACGCAACCCAAATACCTTGGGCATTCATCCAGCCTTCTGAAGTAACAGGCGCGGCACCGCCCACCGCCTCGGCGGTACCGTACACAAGGCCACCTGCGGCAACAAGGGATTGATCGTCGGAATTGAAGTTATCCAAACGAGGAACAGCCGTCCATGCGCCGGAATCGTCGATGATGCCCCAATCGTCTGTCGCGAAATCTTTTGCATACGCCATGCCATCGGCAAACGGCTTGGCTTCCGAGAAGAGCGGCTGAATCTTCCATTCGCCCGATTTCGCATCGAGGTAACCCCACAGGCCCGAAACCGAATCCTGCGCAGCAACCATTCCGCCGCCCGCGTGGTTAATGCCGCCCCACAAGTCGACAAGCGTTGCCCATTGCGTAGACTTCGCTGTCGGGTCTTTCACGAGGGCGCCCGTTTTATCGATAAGACCATATGCCGTGGTGCCACCCATGCCAGTGTAACCTGCTTTGGCCCACATATCGACGCCCTGCAACTCTATAGTGGCATATCCGTCGTAAAACGGTCCCGCGTCAACAATGCTCACGCCATCGTGGCCAGAACTCGCGCTGAGCGCTTCGTTGCCTTTGCTGTCGATGTAGATAGCCTTGCCATCTTTGATGCCTTCGAAGCCCACGCCATCGTGGAAGAAGATGGGCTGCTTATAACAATAGCGATCGGTTTCGGTAGAGCTTTTCGCTGAGTCGAGCGCCCACGCACCGTTCTTATCAATCGCAGCATAGTGATTATTGTGCTTGATGCCGTTTTTCTCGTCGTCGAGCTTGCCCGAAACGAACGCCACGCCGTCACTGAACGACGTGGCGGCAATGTAACCGCTCGCCACGAGTTCGCCTTGGGCATTTACGAAACCTGCACCCTTGTCTTCAGAGTACACCAGGCCAAGCCCATCGCTGAACATGCGCGCTTGCTCGTATTCGGGCTCGATAGCCCATTCGCCCGACTTGTCAATATAGCCCCATTTTTCGGTATCGGGATCTTGTGCAGGGAACGGATCATCGTTCATCACGCCGCCCGGCAAATCATAGGCGCATCCAAAATCGGGGAAATAGGACTTTGTCCCGTTGTTCGGCGAATACGTCGTCACAAGACTGGGCGATTGCCCCGGCAAACTTCCAAGTGACTCGAACTGGCACGGAATCACTTGCGTCCCCGCCGCATCGACAAAGCCCCATAAATTCGTTTCGGAATCTCGCACCGCATATAAATAGCTGCTGCTTTGTACATTCTGCGCGTTTGCCGTCTGCGATTGGGATTCCGTTTCAGAAGCATATGCTACCTGATTGCACGGTACTCCCGCAGCCAAGCAGGCTGCAGCGAGCATGCATGCAACAGAAATGCCAGCAGCTGCAAAACCGCGTATGCGCAGCACATTTTTTGCAACGCCCATATGCGTTCCCACCTTTCCTTCGCTGTTTCCTTTATCTGCATTATAGAAATTACAGGCAGCGGTGTTAGGAGGTTTTAAGCGGGTAAATTTATTTTTACCTTAGCCCAAAACTTCGGAACGCGCTTTCGCGAGCGACACGCCCAGAAAAGAGGCTCCGTGGCAAAGAACGTGCGCCCCCGCCCGCGCCAATACAGAAAAGGCGTGTCCCGAGGAGCACGCCTTTGAATGTGTATATAGGTACGGTACGACCAAGTCGCGTTATTTCGCATGCTTGGAATGCGCTGCGGCAGGGCAGCATTACTTCGCGTGCTTGGCGTTCTTCGTTTTGTCGCCCTTCTTCGAACTCATCGCCGCTTTCACCGCGCCGATAAACGCAGGCGCCACCGACACCGCGACAATGCCCAAAACGATGACCTCGAAGTGGTCCTGCACAAATGGGATGCCGCCGAAGAAATAGCCCACGAGCACGAACAGGCTTACCCATGAAATGCCGCCAATGGCGTTGAACAGGGTGAACTTGCCGAAATTCATGTGGCCCGTGCCCGCGATGAACGGCGCAAACGTGCGAAAGAATGGCATGAAACGCGTAATGACGATGGTAAGGCCGCCGTATTTCGCGAAAAAGTGATCGAGCTTGGCCATGCGCTCGGGCGTGAGCGCCTTGATTTTGCCAGAATCGATAATGCGCGCGCCGAAGAAGCGGGCAATCCAGTAGTTCGACGTGTTGCCGAGAATGGCAGCCACATAGAACACGATGAGCGTGGCCCAAATATTCAAGCCGCCGCCGTCGGCAGAAAACACGCCTGCCGCGAACAGAAGCGAGTCGCCCGGCAAAAACGGGAAGAATACCAAGCCCGTTTCAATGAACACGATAAAGAACAGCGGCGTATAGACCCATACCGCACCGAGCGAAATAATCCAGCCAGCAATGGCGCCTCGCGGGTCGGAAAGCAAGTTCAAAAAGAATTGAATGACGTTCACGAATGACCTTTCATCTGGAATAACTCCAAAGAACGATAGCTTGAAGCCGCTTCGTTTCCGAGAAACGTTACCCCGATTTTGCAAAAAGAGGGGCCATATGGCCCCTCAGAACATGCCAATGCATTGGATAGGCGTGGGCGCTCGCCAGAGGCCCCTTATGGCTGCTTCGTCCCCGACCTGACCAGGTTCGGAACATGGCGCCGCCCAAGCCCATCCAAGGCATTTGGAACGTGCCCAGTATACCCGAGCCAACAAAGGGACGAGCCCTTCACCTTCTGCGCAACAAAAAACCCACGGACTCTCCGCGCCCAGCAAAGGCGAATCATAGAACCTCGGAAAGACCGAAGGGCGAAAAGATTGGTCGTTCAATCGACGCCCGCGCTTTGCCGTTGCGCTATACTCTCGCCGTTGAAAGGGGCCACATGAATACGCATGAACACAATTCGCATTTCGCGCTTGCAGCGAGGCATGCGCTTTCCGACCCCCACGCACTCACACCGCTCGTTCTGCTCATGGGCTTTCTGGGCGCTTCCCTTCGCTATGCCCTTGAAGTTGCCCTGCCTGCGCAAGGGGGCTTTCCCGCAGCCACGCTCATCGTGAATATCTTCGGCTGCTTTACTTTAGAAATCATCAACCAATATGTTGGTCGGCGCACGCAGCTGCCCGCGCCCCTTGTAAAATCGATGGGCATTGGACTTGTGGGCGCATTTACCACCATTTCCGCGTTCTCGACCGAATGCCTCGCATTTTTGCAAGCAGGGCGCTACGAGATTTTCGCAGCATACATGGCCGCGACCATCGCGACAACGTTCATTGCGGCACTCGCCGGGCACCGCGCGTCGCGCGCGCTCGAAGCGCATCGTGCCCGTAAGACGGAAGTAGGTGCTGCGCGATGAGCGTACTCTCGTTTTTGGCGGTAGGCCTCGGCGGCGCACTCGGTGCGCTGTGCCGCCATAAAGCCTCAACCTTCATGAAGCTGATTTTCAAAAGCGCGTTCTCCTGGCCCACTTTCTTCATCAACCTGTGCGCCTGTACCATTGCGGGTGCTGCCCTTGCAAGCTCCACGGCCACGAATCAAACCTTTTATACGGCACTGACCATGGGCTTTCTTGGCGGCTTCTCCACGCTTTCGACCATGAATTGCGAAGCTGTCGACCTGATACTTGGCGGAGAGCGCGCTTTGGGTGTTGCGTATGTGGCCGCGACCTATGCGTGCACACTGGGCGCCGCAGCGCTTGGATTCGTCACGGCGCATCACATTCTCTATTAGTTTCTTATCGATACTACAAGATGAAGAACGTCACCGCAATCGCTACCGTAAGCAGAGCTACGCTTACCGCCACGCCAGCGTAATCGCGGGCAGCGAAGGCATATCCGTCATAACCGCTTCGACCGAAAGCGCGATAGCAACCAACAATTTTAGTTGGATTTATAAAAATTAGGTTTCTCAAAGTAACTATTGACGAAGTGCGTATCCTAGATTGCGATTCGCGAAAAGACGCATCCAGATTCGCACGAAAACGCCTGGTCGCGACTTTTGATTCGATGCCTTTCATGCGACAAAACTGGAACAGGGTACACACTTCATAAAACTTTATTTACGATATATAGTTTCTAAAAGAGACTATTATCCAATGCCACCGAGCGCGATACCGAGCACAATCACGAGTGCCGTAAGTCCCACGAATACATAGCGCGCCATGGGCTCAAACCATGCTCCCAAAGGCTTTTTGCGACCGAGCTGCGCTTGAGCCTTTGCGAAACCCTTCGGGCACACCCAGAAGAACATAATCGCCGCACACAGCGCGCCCAGCGGAATCGCGTAAATCGAAACGAAATCCATCCACGCCCCCACGGCGTTGCCGTCTTCGATAAACACGCCTACGCCAAGCGCCACGACGAACACGACGAGAACCGCAGCCCAACGCGGCATATTCAGCTGGCTCTGCAACGCTTCGATGGGCGGCTCGAACAAATTCAACAAGCTCGTAAGCGCAGCGCACGCCACCGCCAAGAAGAACAAGAAGCAGAACAGGCCGCCGAACGGCATATCGGCAAACACCTGGGGCAGCGTGATGAAGAGCAACGGCGGGCCCGAAAGCGGGTCGACGCCAAGCGCGAACACCGCAGGAATAACCACCATGGCGGAAAGCACCGCGGCGAGCGTCGAAAACAGCACCACGTTTTTGGCCGACGACACAACATCGATGTCGTTCTTCAAGTAGCTGCCATACACCAGCGTGCCGCCTCCTGCGAGCGACAACCCAAAAAATGCCTGGCCAAGAGCCAAAACCCACGTTTGCGGATTCGCGAGCGCCTCCCAATGGGGCACAAACAAATACGTATAGCCATCGAGTGCGCCCGGCAGCATGGCCACGCGCACGAGCAGCACGCAGAACAAAATAAAGAAAATGGGCATCATGATTTTATTCAGTCGCTCAATGCCGCGCGATACGCCGAACGCCATAACGGCCAGCGTAATGGCAAGCGCTGCCACATGGTATCCAACGCTGCCAAATGGCCCGGCGATCGAACCGAAGAACGCCGCCATATCGGGCTGCGTCACCAGCGTTCCGCATGCCGCCTCGATGAGGTATTTGATGAACCAGCCGATGACCACGGCATAGCCAATGGCAATGCCGAGCGCGCCCAGCACGGGAATAATGCCAATAACGCGGCCGATTTTGTCACCGTTTTTCACGCCGCGCATTTCAAGCGCCTTCGAAAACGCGCCCATAGGGCCCGTGCCCACGGCGCGGCCAAACGCCATTTCGCCAATGACGCCCGTAATGCCCAGCACCACGACGAAGAACAAATAGGGAATCAGGAACGCCGCGCCGCCGTATTGGGATACGCGATACGGGAACAGCCAAATGCCCGAAAGGCCCACCGCCGAGCCAATGCAGGAAATGATGAATGCGGTTTTGCCGCTGAACGAGTCTCGCGATGTAGTGTTTTCGGCCATAAGGGCCCCTTTCTGAATTGCAACCCGCTCACGATAGCAGACTTCGTGTTCAAGCCGCATGCCAAACGAACATTTCGCTGGCCAATAAGCGCACGAAAGGGCACAGTGGGCCAGGTCGGTACTGGCCAATCAAAGCCGAGGCGTGCAAAACAAGCCCCCATCTGCATAAGCCAGCCCGCCTTCATCGGCGCGAGCGCGCGAGCGCAATCTTTGACTTCCCTCGCCTAGGCCGAAACGCACACTCCCGCAACCGCAAAATGTTACCAAGGTAACGAAACGGCGGCATTTAGCACTCTCACTTGCAGAGTGCTAAAAAGCTCCTATACTGCAAATTGTCAAAAGAAAGAGCGAGGCGATGGCCCCGTACGAGAAAGGCAGTGAGTCATGATGTTGGTACCTGCACGTAGGAACGATTTCTTGAGCGACTTTTTGAGCGACCCTTGGGACATGGGATTCTTTGGGAACCGTCCGCAAGGCCAAAAGCCCGCACCGGCCATGATGAAGACCGACATCAAGGAAACCGAGAAGGCTTTCGAGCTTGACATCGATTTGCCGGGCTTCAAGAAGGAAAACGTTCACGCCGAGTTGCAAGACGGCTACCTTACCGTGAGCGCGAACACCGAAACCGAGACCGAAGACAAGGACGAACAGGGTACCTATCTTCGCAAGGAGCGCTTCACTGGCAGCTGCAGCCGCAGCTTCTATGTTGGTGATGACATTTCCGAAGACGACATTTCCGCGAAATTCGAAAACGGCATCTTGAAGGTTACCGTGCCCAAGAAGCAGCTCCCCGCACCCGAAGAGACCAAAAAGGTCATCGGCATCGAGTAATTGATTTTCCCGAGTCTCCCCTTTCTATAAAAAAGCCGGCCCGCGCAATGCGGGTCGGCTTTTTTTTGCTGCCCATGGGAGCGATGCGTGAACAATAAGCAAGCTCTTTCGCTATTTCGACTTCGGCTCTTCAAGCATGCGCTCAATCAAATACCCCTCGCGCACGCCGCGATCGCAAATGCGCAAGCGTTCCCCGTCGAGTTCCTCGAAGACCTCGACAAGAATCGCCAACCCGCACACGATGGTATGAATTCGCTCAGGAGAGACGTGCAGAACCGCGTCGATGAACGCGCGGCGATGCCCAACGACGTCGCGCAACATGCGATTCACATCGTTGCGCATAATTTCTTCGCTCGAAGCGCCAGGCACAACCCATGCGTTCACTTCCGAAAGCGCGCGAATGGAGCCACCGACACCGTAGAGTTCTTGGGCCGAGCCAGTACAGGCGCCCGTTTTGTCGGCGGCAATAAGTCTGCGAACGCTCGCGCGAATGGCCGAAATCTCGTTTTGGGTAGGCAGAATGTCGCCCACAAAACGCTTGTATGAAGAAAGCGACCCCTGCGGCAAACTCGTACGCGCAACGTCGATACCATTTTCAATAACGGTAATCTCGGTCGAACCACCGCCAATATCGATAAGGGCGCCATCATCCAACGTACCGCGCGATGACGCGCCTACAAATCCCAAATGCGCCTCATCGGCATTCGAGAGCAGCGAAATCGTGCAACCCGCGCCCTGCTCGATTGCCGCGATCGCCTGCGCGCTGTTTGAGATATTGCGCAGCACGGCAGTCGCGAACACGTCAATGCGGTCGGGCGACAAATAGCTCGCACGCTTTATGCATTTTTTTACCGCCAGAATCGCCTCGGCTATACCTTCGTCGGAAAACGCCCCATCGACGATATATGCCGCCAAACCCGCCATGATTTTGCGGTTCATGATGGTTTTGAACTTGCGTTTCTCGGGACACAACACGTCGTAGACGCACAAGCGCACCGTGTTCGACCCAACATCGATGACCGCATACTTCATGGAGCAATTCCGCCTTTCAGAATTTCGTGATGCAACATTTAAGTATACCGATTGACGAGAGACGCACGTAAAGCGTATGTCAAATCGCCAGAACACAGCAGCGCAAGCCATGGAGCAATTCCGCCCCGCAAGCCCGCGTAGCGTCTCGATTCCTCACGAATTTTTTTACCCGGTTTATACCCATTTTTCATAGGTGTCTTTATTTCTACTATGGGGTCATCGAAACACGGCGACGAAAGGAACCATCATGAAATGTCCCTGTTGCGGATACAACCTGCCAGACGATGCGAATTTTTGCGCGTCATGCGGAACGAACGTGAGTGCCGCTTCGTCGGCCACCGCGGCCACCACAACAAGCACCGAGGGCAGCGGGGATGTTGCGCAGTCCACGACCGCGCCGCATGCGGTGCCCAACAATGCGGAAAGCGGCGCGCCTGAAGCGCCCGACTCGACGAACGCATGCGGTGAACCAGCTCATTTCGGCAGCTCAATCGGTAATTCCTTCAGCGTGCATCAAGGAAGTAACGCGGCATCGCACGTTGGACAATTCCTCACAACCAAAAAAAGCAAAGGCATTGTCGCGGGCGCAATCGCTGCCGTGGCGGCCATCATCGTAGCGGCCGTCGTTGGCTTCAACATGGCAAACAACGTGCCCGAAGACACCGTGCGCCAAGCGCTCCAAAACAGCTCGACCGTAGCTGATGGCATCGTGGCAAACGACTACGTTACCGCCCAGCCTTACGATTTGAAAAACCTCAAGATCGACAAGCAGGAAGACGAATCGACGGGTGAAATCGGTGCGGCAATTACGGGCAGCAACAAAGCGCGCCATGTATATTTTTCGGGATCGATGGAAAACGACTTCTTCAAAACCGATTTCACAGGCGAGGCCTACTTCGTCAAACAGGGCGACACATGGGTCAGCCTTCTTGGGCCTTCCATCACCGGCAACACCACCACGCCGCTGCAAGGCGTCGGGCGCATAAGTGAAGCCTCGGAAAGTGACGACTACGAAATATCGAATTTCTCTTCGACGCTCGATTCCAGCAACAGCGCCTACACCTCTACCGCCACGCAGGAGGTTTCGTATACGTTCTGGTTCGCGACCGACACCGCAACCAATACCCGCACGTTCGTTTTCGACGGCAATTGCTGGAAGCCCACGGGCGATACAGCGGTTTCCAACATGCAGACAAAAACGAACTTCGCGGGCAAGAAGTTCGAATACACCGATACAGGAAGCGGACTGTTCAAAACGGGCACGACCAATTCGACGATCGAGTTCACAAGCGATGGTGAAAATGGCCAGGTCGCAGCCACGTATTCGCTCGATTGGAAGTACTCGGGCGACACATCCAAGAACTCATCGGGCCAGTACTACCTGCCCGTCAACCTTTCGGGCAACCTCACTGGCGCAATTGAGCACGAATTCGGCAAAGACAATTTCAGCATCGAGCTCAACGACGCCGAAAACCAGGTGACGTTCACGGGCGGCGAATCGTATGCGACGATTTCGGCGGGCGACGGCGAGTCGAACACCATGTCGCTTTCGGCCTCAACGAACACAAAGTATTTCGAAAGCCCCTTCCAAACCTCAACGTACCGCATGAGCATGGGCACCTACGTGGAAAAGGCGTAAGGACGAGCGACCCAAACCGCTCCGACGCCGGACGGCCCGAATCGGCCCTATCGCGTTATATGTCGATTGTCTCAATCGAGGATCGGCCAATCGAGCCACCCGGCATTGCTTTATATGAGGCGCATCGCAGGCGTCGTTTCGCCCGCTACCTTACCTTCTTCAAGGCCTTCATTCGCCTCTCTACGTATTTTTGATCAAACACGCCTTCAGCGACGCAACGTTTCACGATATCACCCGAGCCCTGGGCGATATCGGCGTCGACGTCATGCTTGAGCTCAACCCACGTTGAGAGCATATGGCGAACTTTATCGCACGCAACGCCGCTCGCCTGCTTTGGGAAAAACGCGGCTGCGATTTCGCTCACGCCATCGCCTTCCGCATACGCCTGACGAATATCGATCTGCAATTGACGGGTTTTATCATTTTTCGCGGCCGTCTTGCATTCTTCGCTGCAGTACTTTTTCGGCACGCCGCGGCGACGAGCGAGCGAAAATGCCTTGCCGCACCGGGCGCAATAGCCGATTTTCACGTCGCCGAGCTTTTTCGAGAACAAAAACCAAAGGTACGCAAGATAGGTGTCGAAGCTCAAGAAATCATCGTCTTCGGTGGAGCGGAACAAGTCGACGCGCACGCCTTCCAAATGCAGCGATATGAGCGCCTGAACCAAATGGCGAAGCGAGACCATGTCATCTTCGCAGAGTTCCGATTCCCAAACATCAAGTTTGCCTTCGACGGTTGCCGCGTCGAGCCGAATCAACGAAGCCTTTTCAGCTTCTCCCTCGGCCTCGCCAAAACCTGCAATAGTCTTTTTCGCCTGGTCGATAAGCGCAACCGCATGGGCGCCATCATAGAAGCACGAAAGCACCAGGGCAAAGTCGAGCGGCGCAATTTCGCACTCGAACGAAAAGAGCGTAACCGTAAGATAATCGGCACCGTCTGGGTCGTGTTCGATGTCGCCTATCACATAGTCGAATTCGTCACCCACGAATTTCTTCAGCCACGGCATGTTTGGCATATGCGCCACGTAGCCATTTTCTATGGAAGCATCAACGGCGAACGAAATGGCGAAAATCGAGAAGTCATTTCCCGTTTCAACATTCTTCACCAGGGTTTTCGCGACGAGCGCTTCCGATTGCGATTCTTCATCGGCCTGCAACACCGCGAGCGGCTTGCCGCCATTCACCACTTCCTGCACCGTGACAACCGCACGGGCCACATTCGCGGCGCTTTGCCAATCGACAAGCGACTCGCGCACATCCGTTCCGAACAAAGGGCCCGTTTGCAGAGCCAGCGGCAACAGCCCATTTTTATCGACAAAAGCGAGGTCTTCTATGCCAGTTTGCGACGCAGGGCGCGGCATGGCCTGATCAGGGGTCGTGAAGCGTTCGGCTGCATTCGCCGGCACGAATTCAAGATACGGCGAATCGCCTTGCGTCAAACGAACATTGTGCACGGGAATTCGGCCTTGCGGAGTTTTCAGTTGGTCAATTACGTTCATATCGAAATCCAACGGTCGACGGTATCATGCAATTATTTTACCCCGTTTAAGCGTTATTTTCGGGGAACAACCTAGCTGCAGCCCGCTCGAGACGCGCCTTCGGTAAAGCCTAAAACACGAACTACGGGAGGCTGCCCGCGAAGCCGAGCAACGCTTCGCAGACCAACCCTGGAAAGGGCGCTTTGCCTGCAGTGCATAGAGCCTTGGCTGCAAGGCGCGCCCATGCTTTCGCCGCAGCGGCCCTTCGTTCACTCGCTCCGCAACGCGATAAGGTCCCGCTACTGCGAAGATGCTTGACCCGAACCAGAGAAGTCCATGGGTGCTTCGATGGCAACCGTATCGCCGGCTTTCGCAAGGCTGCCGTCACTCGGAGCGACCAGAATCTCACGCCTTCCGTATGCATAGCTGCCCATTTGGTGATCCTCCGTCGCAAACACCAGGCCTTCGCTTGCGATATAGAAATGGGAGCATCCGTCAAGCGGGTTTTCGACATCAACGCCACTTCCCAGCGCAGGGTTCATCAAGCACATGTTCGTGATATCCCTCACGACTGCGTTCGTGCTCAGAACATCGCTCGGATCGGTGGCGAGATACGCAGTGACTGCATCGGCAACGGCCGATTTTGCCTGTTCGGGAGTGAGGCCAAACGCCGATACCGGGTCGATGGGATCACCCGTTTCCAAACTGTAAGCGCACCCCGTTACCGTCGTCGAGCCATGCGGACCCCATCCCGTATCGTAGCGCTGGTCGCGCACGCATACGATGTCGTTATCGATATAGGTCAGCGTGATAGAGCGATACTGGCATATGAACACGATGGCGCCTCCCATGTCTTTCGCGGTATCGGGAGCCGCATTCGTCTTCTCGACATCGGTGCGCATGGATTCCTCGAGGGCGGCGTTGATTTTATCGACCGCGTCGCTTTGCGTTGAGGCCTCGATGTGCGGATAGTACCACTTCTGTGCCTCGCGTTTGCCTGGCGCATCATATGGATCGACCGGCACGCTCACATCCATCGAGCGAGTTTCAACCGAATATGTGATTTCCTCGGGCGCTTCGACGGTTTGCTCGTTTTGGGCCTGCTGCGCGGGGAGCCACATGTCGGTGTAGACGCGGTAAGCGGCATATGCCGTGCCCGCAGCAAGAGCCATGGCCAGCGCGACCAGCACGACCATAGGCACGCGGCGACGCGAGCGATGTTTCGTGGCATTCACCGCACCACGCAACGTTTCGGGACGCTTTGGCGAGGCGCTGCTTTGAGGCGCCGAAGACGCATCGCATGTGCCGGCCTCGCATGATTTTTCAGGCTCGTCCACAAAAGCGGCGCTTTCGAGCGAGGAATCGCTGAATGAGGAATCACTTTGCAAGGAGTCAAAGCTTGCAGAACCATTTTGTGAAGAAACGTTTGAGGGATGGCCGCTTGGCGAGGCATCATGCCTTCCCGCGTCCGCCGCTTCCGACACAAACGCCGGCACGACGGTCTTCGCAGGCGCAGCTGCAGGTGCAGCGGCCTCCCTGGACGCAGCTGCGGGGTTGACTGCCTTCACGGGCGCTCCCGTTGGCTCAACAACCTTCGCGGGCGCAATTGCCGCTACCGGCTTTCCGCAGTTCATGCAGAACCTTGCATCACGGGGAAGTTTCGCGCCGCATTTCGTGCAATACATGCCTGTCATCCTTTGCCTGATTCGCTTCTTTTCGCTCGGTATTGTAAGCCCTGATGCATCAGGCACATGCCAACGGCCACCTATGCGCGTATGCCTTTACGATTTTTTACCCGATTTATTCCCTTTTTCAGGAACGCGCCCTTCTCTACGCAACGCAAGAAGCTCTTGAACAGACGAAATCTACCCAACGCCAGCTCGCCTACATTGGAGCCACAAGCACCATTGACGCAATTGGGGCATGGCGCAAATAGCAATCGAGGCGCACACGCCTCGATTGCGCGAGGGCACGGGGAAAGCAACCGAACGAAGACTCGTCCGTTTCAATTCGCCTCGACACTGCCTTACGACTTCTTCATGACCTCGGTTTTGCATTTCGGGCACACGATACGCATCGTACCTTTGCCACGCGGGATGGAGAGAATTTGCCCGCACCCTTTGCACCGGAAGTATTTCGTGGTCTTGCGATTCACGTACATGGTGTCGAGCATATTCCACCAACGCTTTGGCTTCGCCGATGCCGCCAGCCACTTCTGGTTCTCTTTTTCTCGCGCCGCGATGTTTTTGGAATAGCAGCGCACGCAACATACGATGAGCAGGACAAACGATATCCACGAAAGCACGCGCCATCCAAACAGGATTTCAAGCACCATGCAAATCACGGATGTCACGAGCAACGCGACATTGAAATTATCCATGCCGCGACGGCCGACCATGAAAGCGCCGATTTTATACGGCAATTGCGCGAAGAAGTTTTTCATGAGCGTCTTTCCTCATATGCAGATATTTGAACAAGTAAGAGCATAGGTATTTACGCGCCGGTGATCGCAGGCTGTTGAAAAGCCGTCACCGGCGCGCGCCGCATGCGACGAAACCGCCATATTCCACCGCGCGGCAACCCACGTCACATGAAAACGCACGAAGTGCGTACCCTTTGCGCCAAACTCAAGTTGTAGAAGGCATTCGCCCCATAAAACCCCAGGTCGCGTATCATCAATTCTAAAGTGGCACACGCTTTTTTGAAAGAGGGTACGCACTTCGTGCATTTTTCTGCAATGGCATTGCGAGTTTTGATGCAAAGGCGGCGTTACACACGAAAAAGCCGCCGCCCATACCGGGCAGCGGCTTTCGGAATGCAACTACGTTCGCAGCCAGCGCTTACAGCGTGCGCAGGTTGACCTCTTTGAGCTGACGGGTCGTAACCTCGTTCGGAGCGCCGGTCATGGGATCGGCCGCCGAGCTCGTCTTCGGGAAAGCGATGACGTCGCGGATGGAATCTTTGCCAGCCAGCAGCATGACCAGGCGGTCGAGACCAATAGCGATGCCGCCATGCGGGGGCGCGCCAAGCTCGAGCGCATGAATCAGGTGGCCAAACTTCACTTCCATATCTTCATCGTCGACGCCGCAGCGCTTCAAAACGCGCTTCTGCAGCTCGGCGTTGTGAATACGAATGGAGCCGCCACCAGCCTCGAAGCCGTCCATGACGATGTCGTAGCTGTAGCTGCCGCACGCCATGGGGTCGGTCTCGATTTTATCCCAATCGGACTTCGGGATCATCGTGAACGGATGATGCTCAGCCGCGTACTTCTTGGTTTCCTCGTCGTACTTGAACATGGGGAAATCGACGACCCACAGCAGCTTGTGGCCATCGCGCGGAATGTTCAGTGCCTCGGCCATGTGCAGGCGCAGGGCAGAAAGCACGGCGTTCGCGATGTCGAACGTATCGGCCGCGAACAGAACCAGGTCGCCCGGCTCGACGTTCATAGCTTCCTTGATCTTCGCGTGAACCTCGTCGCCCAGGAACTTGATGATGGGGCTCTTCTCTTTGCCGTCAGTGGTGTAGGCAATCCAAGCCATGCCCTTCGCGCCATTGGCGGAAGCGATGTCGGCCAGCTTGTCGATGTCGCCACGGCTCCAGTCGCCAGCGCCCTTCGCGTTGATGGCCTTCACGATATTGCCGGCCTCGACAGCCTTGGCGAATACGCCGAAGCCGCAGCCACGCACAATCTCGGTAAGCTCAACGAGCTCCATGCCAAAGCGGATGTCGGGGCGGTCGCAACCAAAGCGGTCCATGGCCTCTTTCCACGGCATGCGCTGCAGCGGGAATTCGTGCTCGACGCCAGCGGCCTCGAGAACTTCCTTGAACACACCTTCCATCATGTCGATGACGTCATTCTCCTGAACGAACGACATCTCGATGTCGACCTGAGTGAACTCAGGCTGGCGGTCGGCACGCAGGTCCTCGTCGCGGAAGCAGCGAGCGATCTGGTAGTAGCGCTCGATGCCGCCCACCATGAGCATCTGCTTGAACTGCTGCGGGCTTTGCGGAAGCGCGTAGAACTTGCCCGGGTTGGGGCGAGACGGAACCAGGTAGTCGCGAGCGCCTTCGGGCGTGGAGTTCGCCAGGATCGGCGTTTCGACCTCGAGGAAGCCACGCTCGTTGAGGGCCTTGCGCATAGCCTGGGCCACGGTATGGCGAAGCTTGAGATTCTTGTACATCTCGGGACGGCGAAGGTCCATGTAGCGCCACTTCATGCGCGTGGTTTCGTCGGTCTCGATGCCATCCTCGATAGAGAACGGAGGCGTGACCGAGGTGTTCAGCACCTCGATGCCGCTGGCGAGCACTTCAATCTCGCCCGTCGCCATGTTCGGATTCACGGTGCCTTCAGCGCGAGCGCGCACTTTGCCCGTGATTTTCAGCACGAACTCGCGGCCGAGATGCTCGGCAACGTGGAATTCCTCTTCGGAAACGCAATCGGGGTCGATCACGATTTGCGTGTAGCCCTCGCGGTCGCGAAGGTCCACGAAAATCAGGCCGCCATGGTCGCGGTTGTGCCACACCCAGCCAGTGAGGGTGACCTGCGCGTCGACATCGGAGGCACGCAGCTCGCCGCACGTGTGGTCGTGCATGCAATACTCGTTGATGAATTCGGTCATCGGTTTATAGCTCCTTGCGAAGTGAAACTAATCGCTCAAACTGGGCTATTGTAGCGCACGAAGCCCATGCGGCGAAAGGTCGCGGCGCAATTTACGCTTCTTCGACACCTTCTGCATCGGTCGAAGCCGCCTCCGCTGTCTCGATTCGCTCACATGCGGCGAGCGTTTCAGCGTAATCGGCCTGATAGGCTTCGATTTCCGCAGAAAGGCTCGCGAGGTCAAGTTCGGAAAGCTCTGCAGCACGCGCTTCTTCGCAAGACGCGAACCCGCCATCGGAAAGAGCCTGGTCAAGCTCGCGTTTCGCCGCATCGGCAGCGCCTTTGCGAATGCCGCGCTGCGTGCCGCACATCAGGATAAGGGCGCGCTGCGCTTCTTCACGGTCACAGTCGCCTTGCTCGATGGCTATCGCCCTCTGTCGTTCATGCTCGGCCATCTCGGACAAAATGCCATTCAGCTCATTTTGCTGGCCTTCGTAGTAATGCGCGCGCTTAGCAACTTCAGCTGCGGCACGGGCCCTCGCAAGCACGGCGCCTTTTTCCTGCATTGCGGGCAACTCGGCAACAAGTTCCTGCAAATGCTCGAACAATTCCTCGTCGTTCATAGTCATGCGATTCCTTTCATCGCACGTAAGTCTAACAAAAAGGGCCCGCCAAGCGGCGGGCCCGGGGAGGGGTGTATTTCTGCACCGTTCCGCTGAACAGCGCTTCAAGTTGCCGTCGGGCGCAGCCGAGCACCGCATCGCGCCTTGCGCTTGTCGCTTGCGTAGCGCCGCCACGCTTCGCTCCTGCCTTCAAAGCAATTCGCGATGCCAAGCTGCATCTCGCCCACATGGCCAGCCGACGGCTCGTTGCGTTCCTACTGCTCCTCGTAGACGCCCGCGAGTTGTTCGCCGAGGCACTTGCCCTCGACGAGGCAGCGGCCATGGCTGTTGCCCTGAACGTTGATCGGGTAGTCGTACGCGTACATGTTGCCCGAGCAGTTGCCAATGGCGTACAGGCCCTTGATGGGCTCACCCTCGGCGTTGACAACCTCGAAGTTGTCGGAAATCGCGATGCCGCCGACAACGGCGAGCAGACCAGGGGCAACCTTGGTCGCGTAGAAGGGGCCCTGCTCGATGGGGAACAGGAAGTGAGATTCCTTGAAGAAGTCAGTGTCTTCGCCCTTCTTGCAAATCTCGTTGTAGCGCTCGATGGTCTTCTTGGCCTCGTCAACGTCGACGTCGAGCTGCTTGAGCAGTTCGTCGATGGTGTCGGCAACCTTGTAGTTGTCGGGGGTCTTCTCGACGCCTTCCTTCACCGTCTTGGCATGGGAAGCGGACGCATCGGCCGCCGTGGTGCCCACAGCGCGGAACGAATCCCAGAACATGCCGCCGCCGAACTCGAGCGACGCGGTGTTGTCGGCCTCGAAGTTGGAGTCGAAGATCGACCAGCAGTGGTCGTCGCCGCCGTTGACCATAGTGCCAACGCACTTGCCCTGAACCCAGGTTGCCTCATTCATAAAGCGCTTGCCCTTGGGGTTCACGAACAGGAAGGGACCATGGTACATAGCCGCAGCCTGCGGGTGCATCATCGTGGGCCACGGGCCGTCCTGGAAGGCGCCGCCGACCCATGCGGCCATGTTGTGGCCGTCGCCGGTGTTGCCCTGGTCGGAACACAGGCGGGTCATAACCTTGTTCGCGATGGGAGCGAACTCGTTGATGTACTCATCGTTGTAGCTCACGTCGCCGGTGGCGAGCACGACGCCCTTGGAGGCGTTGTACTGCACGTACTTGCCCTCTTCATTCTTGCAAATAGCGCCGGTGACTTCGCCCTTATCGTTGGTAACGAGCTGCTGAGCAGGCATGTTGTACACGAGCTCGAAATTGCCCGTCTCTTCAGCCTTGGCGATGAACAGGTACTCAATGTAGGTCGCGATGGAGATTGCCTCGTTTTCCTTGGCGAGGTTGCCGCCGAAGATCATGTGATAGCAATCGATCTCGGGGTGCACCGTTGAATTGGAACCAACGGTGACCATGCATTTCGCGCCATCGGACTCAGCAAGGTCGAGCAGCCAGTTCATGCAGCGTTCACTCTCACGGAACCACTTGGCAACGAGGGACTCACGGCAGCGGTTGCCACACGTGGAAACCCAGCGCTCCATTTCGATGGACTTGTCAAAATGGATGTCGAGCGCATCGAGCGCCTTCGATGCGATAGCGCCCGTACCGCCAACGCCGTGGCCGTTGGGCACGCCGTCTTTCTCAACCAAGGTGACCTTGACGCCGTTCTGCGCAGCGTTCAGAGCGCAGCAGGTTCCCGAATAGCCGGCGCCGATAACGAGCACTTCGGTCTCGACGGTTTCGGCGATATCGGTGATGGCCTCGGGGGCTACCTCCCACGTGTGCTTCTTCTCGCCAGCAGCAGCGTCAGACTTGCTGCTCGAGCTCGACGAGCCGCCCGCCGGGCTGCAGCCAAACATGCCGAGCGCCGCCACGCCAGCGGCAGAAAGCGTTGCGCCCTTGAGCAGATTGCGGCGAGAAATGCCCTTCTTCAATTCTTCCATAGTTCCCTCCTAATGGAATTTCTTGGAATGCCGCGCCCGAGAATACCGCTCCAAACGCCACGGCAAGCCGCGCAGGCCCAAGACCGCGCAGGCGTATTTCATGGCTTTGCGAAGACGCGCCCTCCCTGGCGCTTGCATCTGCACCCTCCCTGGATGCGATGCGGTCACTATAGAGGCGAGACGGGGCGCGGCGCACCACATATTATGGGTTGTTTTATTGTTTTACCTGGTAGAGAGCTTGTTTAACTTCGTATTATCGGGGTAGTAACCCATGGAATCAAAGGCTGAAAAACAAGACAACCCACCTCGCTTCGGCAAGATGGGTTGGGTTTTCTTGGATATGAAGGATGGCGGAAAGACTAAAGGCGGGCTAATTTAAAAGATCGATGAGCTCTTGCTTCGAGTGGATTCCGAGTTTGCGATAGATGCTTTTCGTATGCCCGCGCACTGTGTTTTCCGAAATGTAGAGACGGCGAGCAATAGTCGCAACGGTGTTCCCATGCCGCATCAAATCGGCGACCTCGCACTCACGAGCAGAAAGCGGGTCGGCAAGATCAAGCGAAGAAAGACGCTCTTCAAGGGAAGTCGGCGACTCATCGGTTGGCGTCATGGGGGCGGCGCCATTTGAGCGGCGAAAAGCGGCCGAGGGCTTTTCTTCACACTGTTGAACATCACGCGATGCCTCTTTGCTCGACGGCTCCTTCTGAACGCATTGGCCCCCTTCAACCACGCTCGCACCTTGAACCGGGAATTCCTCAGATTTTGCCCGAACGACGTTTTCCGCAATGGATTCCCCAGAGTCGCGTTCACCTGAACCAGACTGGGGAGCCGCGGTTATCGACCGGCGCACATCGCTTCTATTGCGGCCAAGCGATGCCAAAAAGAGCGCCGCCGTAAGCACATACACGCACACGAACAGCACGTCGACCACGAGCGTGAAATCGAGCACTGTATGCGCAGCGGCAACCTGCCCCACCGAATCGCCCAAAAGCAAACTCACGAGCGTGGGGGCCACGCACAGCGCATACACAAGCGACGAGTCGATGGCCTTGCGGCTTGCATACGCCGCGCACGTAATGAGCAGCAACAGATTCACCACCTCGAAGCCGAACATGGTAAATACCGAAACCGCGCCAAGCCATTCAATGCCAAAGAACGTGGGCAACAGGAACACGCCAGTGATGAGCGGAAAGAGGACCTGATACACGCGCAGCATGTCAAAGCCACGCTCGGTGAATAGCTCGATGGCCGCAACCACAAGTGTGGCACAGCTCATGCCGAGCATGATGCCCTCGAAAGAGCCGAGGTTGCCCTGCGGAACCACATAGCCAATCATCTTCCACACAAAACCGATGGCGCACACGCAAAACACCGGACGTCCCATATCGCGCAGCAACATGCGGCGACGCTCGCGAGTGAGAGGCTCCGCTTCATAGGGAACGACTTCAGCAAGGCTTTTGCGCAGCGTCCAAGCGCCAAGCGCGGGCAAGACGATGACGCCGCAAACCACAAGCCATTCCGTCGGCAAGAAGCCAATGGCGATGCACAGCACAACCGAGCACAGCGCAGAAAGAGGGATATAAACCGTGGTGCGCGAGGTGCCTTCTGACGCATAAAAGCTTTGCCACATCACGAAAAACGCGCCCTGCGAAGCTCCTACCAGCGCCGATGCGATTGCGACCGAGGCAACCGAGAAATCGGCCAAAAAGAATGCAAGATAGTACAAAAGAGACCCCGCCGACAGGGCGATGCCCGCGATATACGCCGACTCGGGAGAAAACGCCTTGCTGCCGCGACGGACCGAAAGCGTCGCCGCCGCCACGACGGCAACGATGGTCGAAAGTTGCTTTCCCACGGAAAAGCCCGTGCTTGCAAACGCGAACTCATCGGCAGGAGCCATGAGCGCGACGAACGTGACGGCCCAAAAGAAGCAGAAGCCCAAGTGGTGCCACTTCAAGCCTTTGACGATACCCCTCGCCTGCGCAACAGACATGCGCGCCTCCCTTATATCTTCTCCCCAGAAAACTGCCCCATGATAGCAAAAAACCGGCCGCACGGCTGCGCAACCGGTTTCGACGCGTCTTTGAGCAGGCGCAATTGCCGCCCTGGCAAACAAAATGGGCCAGGAAGATTCCCTGGTCCATGCAAAATCCGTTTCACGCTGATCGCGATTGAGCAGTACTCGACAAATGCCACTTTCGCAGCCCAGGTCAGCGAGCGGCAAGCTGGCGAGTCGAATTGGTTCGAAAGAGAAGCGACGCATAGCGGCGCTACGCGAGCGACGATTGAGAGTCGCGCGCGAATTGCCGCAGCAAAACAAAAATCGCTTCCGCAAGCAACGTCAGCGAGCATGGGTTCTGGCGGAGCAGATTGCCTTGAGGCCCGAACGCATTGGCCTTGCGGCCATGCGCGAGGGCTGAATGGCAAGATGCCCGCCAGAACCCAGCGCAGCGTCGGCAGTTGGCGCCGTTCGGCAGAACGGCGCCAACCAACTAATGACGGAAGTGGCGATGCCCCGTGAACACCATGGCAATGCCGTGCTCGTCGCACGCCTCGATGCTTTCCTCGTCGCGGATGGAGCCGCCGGGCTGGATGATGGCGGTGACGCCAAAGCTTGCCAGCGCATCGATGTTGTCGCGGAACGGGAAGAACGCGTCAGACGCGGCAACAAGGTTCTTCGGCTCAAGACCCATGCGCTCGCACGCCTCAAGCGCGCGCTCGCCCGCCAAGCGGCCCGAGTCGACGCGGTTCGGCTGACCAGGGCCCATGCCAATGCCCGCATGGTTCTTGGAAATGAGGATGGCGTTGGACTTCACGCCCTTGCACACCTTCCACGCGAACAGCAGCTCGTCCATTTCCTCGTCGGTGGGCTTACGCTTGGTGGGAACGGTGAATTCATCAGGCGTTTCGGTCACGGCATCGGCGGTTTGGGCCAAAATGCCGCCGTCGACCGAGCGATATTCAACGCGAACCGGGGCATCCACGCCACCAGTACGCAGAACACGCAGGTTCTTCTTCACCTGCAGAAGCTCAAGCGCAGCGGGCTCGAAGCTCGGAGCAATAATGACCTCAACGAACTGCTTGTTCGCGTTCATATGCTCGATCATTTCGAGCGAAACTTCGACGTTTGCTGCGATAATGCCACCAAAAGCGCTCTTCGGATCACACGCGAACGCCTTGTCGTAAGCCTCGGCGACCGTAGCGGCCGTAGCCGAACCGCAGGGGTTCTGGTGCTTCAGAATAACCACGGCAGGCTCGTCGAACTCGCGAGCGAGCGTCCAGCACGCATCGGTATCGAGAATGTTGTTGTAGGAAAGCTCCTTGCCGTTGAGCTGCTCGGCATTCACGAGGCTATGCGCGTCGGCATTGGGCAGGCGGTAAAACGCAGCGCTCTGATGCGGGTTTTCGCCATAGCGCAGGTCCTGCTGCTTCTCGAGGTGAAGGTCGATAACGTCGGGAGTCTTCTCGCTGAAATCGGCCTTGCCGTTGAGCTGCTCGTCCATCCAAGCAGCAATCGCGCCGTCGTAGGCATTCGTAGTTTCGAACACCTTCAGCGCGAGCTTCGCACGCGTCTCGCGCGTGGTGGCGCCGTCGTTGGCGCGCATTTCCTCAAGAATGGCATCGTAGGTGGAAGGCTCGGTAACCACGGCAACGCTCTCGAAATTCTTCGCGGCGCTGCGCAGCATCGACGGGCCACCGATGTCGATATTCTCAATGCAGGTGCCGAAGTCAGCGCCCGAGGCAACCGTCTTTTCGAAGGCATACAGATTCACGACCACCATGTCGATCATCTTGATGCCGTGCTCTTCGGCCTCGGCCATGTGCTTGGCATTGTCGCGCTTCGCGAGCAGGCCGCCGTGCACCATGGGATGCAGCGTCTTCACGCGGCCGTCCATCATTTCAGGGAAATTCGTCACCGCATCGATGGGCGTCACATCAACGCCCGCTTCGGCAATCACCTTCGCGGTGCCGCCGGTCGAAATAATCTCAGCTCCGAATTCCTCGTGCAAAGCGCGCGCGAACTCAACCACGCCCGTTTTGTCGGTCACAGAAACCAGAACGCGTTTAACCTGGGGGTTAGTCACGTTTCCTCCTCCGTTTTCCTTCCGTTGACTTTTGTTTACCTTATCAGCCGAATCGCCCATACGCCGCGACATCAACGCGAGTGGGCGAAAAAGACACGCATCGGACCGCCGCGTCATGCAGCGAAGCCGAAATGTACACTATCGACCCAAATTCGAGTCGTGTTTCGCGCGCGCGGCTTCCGAATAATTCTGCTTATAACGCTCATCGACAAGCTCGGCAACAATGGCGATGGCGAGCTCGGCAGGCGTTTTTGCGCCAAACTTCAAACCAATGGGGCGTTTGATGCGCTCCCACCCTTCTTCAGTGCCGCCCTTTGATAACACCAGGTCATGCACGGTATCGTTTTTACCCTTACATCCCATCATGCCTATATAGTGCAAATTGTTCCTAATAGACCATACGCACGCCTCTGGGTCGAACATGTGGCCGCGCGTAAGCACGCATGCGTAATCGGAGGGGTTCGCGGCGATGCGTGAAAGCTCATCGAAGTTTCCGCCGCCGAGCAGCACGCGACGAGCGTTCGGAAAACGCTCTTCCGAAATGTATGCAGGGTCGTAGTCGACCGCCACAACGTCGAAGCCCACATGGTGCGCAAGCGCGGCGACCTCCGCCGACGCGTCGGAAGCGCCCAAAAGCCACACGCGTACCTTGTCGAAAAGCGCAACAGCGAGCCATGTAAGGCCATCGAACTGCTCGGCATGCATGGCAGGGCCGCGCGTGGCGTCTTTCATTTGGAAGATATCGCGCGGGGAATGCTCGCGGCCGCACACGATTTCCTTGGCGTCGTTGCAAAAGAACACGAACGAATCGCCGCAGCCCGAACCCACGTCACCGTATTTCTTCGTGACTTCATTGTCGACGTTTTCGCAGGCAGCGGACGCGTCATACACATATTTGAAGCCAATCCAGGCAAGGTCGCCCTCGTCGATTGCCTTTGCCGCGCGTTCGAACACGCACGCATCGGCAGGCGTAAGACCAGCCGAAATTTCCGCGAGCGCTGCAGGCGTCACATGCGCGCGGCCCTCGAGCGCCTTAGCCGCGAAACACGGAAAGTCGTCAAAAGAAAGCTCAACCGGCCTGCCTGCAGCAACATCCGCCGCGAGCGAGCGCAGAAATTCTGCCGTTACCATACGCACCACAAACCTCTCATTAAAACTGCCGCCACCTACCCCACATCGCATTCCACCCGCAAGCGGACACGATGCGCGGCGGCGCACTAAGCAAGCACCTGCTAAATGCTCGTAGCATTTAGCAGGTCTCACCAACAAGCCTTGTCGCCGCCGTTCGCCGCTCACTACCCTTTCGCTGCTGACCACATTCTTCTGCCGCGCCCCGCTCGCAAACGAGACAAGGCAGAAAACCCTTAAACCTGTTAAACGCTACGAGCATTTAACAGGTGACCCTGCATCGAATTTACTTGATGTGCACGCGGCCCGATTCTTCGTCGACCGACACGCGGCCTTCAGCAATCAGCTGCACGGCCTGCGGATACAGCACGTGTTCGACCTCGTGGATCTTCGCCTCGAGCGTGTCGAGCGTGTCGTTTTCCGCGATCTCAACTGCACGTTGCGCGACGATGGGGCCCTTGTCGTAATCTTCATTGGCGAAATGCACGGTCACGCCCGTTACCTTCACGCCCGCCTCGAAAGCGTCCCGAATAGCATGCGCACCCTTGAACGAAGGCAGCAGCGCAGGATGCAAATTCAACACGCGATTCGGAAATGCGCGCAGCATGACCGGCGTCACCTTGCGCATGTAACCAGCCATAACGATGTATTCGGCGCCAGCAGCCTGCAGCGCTTCGACAATTTGGGCATCGGCGGCTTCCGCGTCAGCGTACAGCGTTTTGTTCATGACAAGCACCGGAATGCCCGCAGCCTGCGCGCGTTCAATTCCATACGCGTCGGGGCGCGAAGAAACCACCTGAACGATTTCCGCATTCAGCGTGCCCGCAGCGATGTCGTCAATGAGCGCCTGCAGATTCGTGCCCGAACCAGAAAGCAAAACGCCGATTTTCAAAGGTTGAGTCATATTCAAATCCTTTCCAGGTGCAAATAAAAGCCACGCTGCTCGGCGCCCGCAACGCTTCGCTTCCGCCGCGCTCGAGCAGGCTTGCGCGAGACCACCTGCGCTCATGTTCGTTCTTCTTTTCAAAATGAAACGCAACCAGGCGAGCACATGGCGAAACCCCAAAGGAGCGAAGCGGTAGCCGCAGCAAGGTTTTCCGAGAAACCCCGGACGCCAGACGCGAACGACAGCCCGCTGCGGCCCGAGCGGCCCCTTCCAGGCGCCTCGTCGGACCGAGCAAGCAGACCGAAAACAGAAAGCGGGCCAGGCTTTTCCCGACCCGCTCCTTTGCTTTATTCGGCGTAACGAACCACACCAGTGCCTTCGACGATTTTGCCGATGACGACCGGCTCTTCGCCCGACTTCGCCAGCTCGTCCATCACGGCGTCGACACGCGCCGCGTCAACGATGAGCACCATGCCAATGCCCATGTTGAAGGTCTTGAGCGCCTGCTCCTCGGTAAGGCCAGCAGCCTCGATGCCCATCTTGATGATGGGGGGAACTTCCCATGCGCCTTTATTGACCAGGGCATCCATGGTTTCAGGAAGCGCGCGGTTGAGGTTTTCGGTAATGCCGCCGCCCGTGATGTGCGCCAGGGCATGCACGTCGCCCGGCAAGTTGCGCAGGCAATTGAGCACGGGCTTCACGTAAATACGGGTGGGGGCAATAAGGGCGTCGCCAAGCGTTTCGCCATTGAGCTCGGCCACGGGAGCCGCAAGCTCTTCGGCGGTTTTGCCCTCTACGAGCACCTTGCGCACAAGCGAGTAGCCGTTGGAATGGAAGCCGCTCGAACGCAAGCCCACGAGCACGTCGCCTTCTACGACACCGTCGGGGCCGATCATCTTCGGACGATCGACAACGCCCACGGTAAAGCCCGACAAATCGTAATCGTCGGGATCCATAACGCCGGGATGCTCGGCCATCTCGCCGCCGATAAGCGCGCAGCCCGCCTGACGGCAGCCTTCCGCGATGCCGCCCACAACCTTGGCGACATGTTCCTTCTTCAGCTTGCCAATGGCGATATAGTCCAGGAAGAACAGGGGCTCGGCGCCGCACGCCAGAATGTCATTCACGCACATAGCGACCAGGTCGATGCCCACGGTGTCATGCTTGCCGATGAGCTGGGCGACTTTGAGCTTCGTGCCCACGCCGTCGGTGCCCGAAACCATAAGTGGCTCTTCCATACCCTTGAATGCCGCCGCAGAGAACAAGCCGCCGAAGCCTCCGATATCGCCCACGACCTCGGGACGATACGTGGAATGCACGGCGTCTTTAATGGCGTCGACCGCGGCCGCGCCCTCTTCGATGTCGACGCCCGCGTCGGCGTAAGTGATTTCTGCCATGGGTAAGACTCCTGTCTATTCATTGACGGGCGAAGGGGCAATCCCCCTCCCCATTTTCAACCTCATGCAATGTCTCTTGCATCTGAAACAAAAGCGGGACAAAGGGAAAGCCCCTTGCCCCATCGAAAACCGGAAGCGCCCGCACCTGGATAGGAGCGCGGGCGCAACAGATTAGCTCTTCTTCAAAAACGCGTTCTTCGTGATGGAATCGGGCAGCGCAACGGGATATTCGCCCGTGAAGCATGCCTCGCAGAACGTTTTGCTGTGCGCATCGCCCACGGCTTCGCGCAGGCCGTCGAGCGAAATGAACTCGAGCGAATCGCAGCCGATGAACTCGCACATTTCCTCGTTGGTCATGTTTGCGGCGATGAGCTGGTCTTGGTTGGCGGTGTCGATGCCATAGAAGCATGGCCACATAACCTCGGGGCTCACGATGCGGAAATGGATTTCCGCCGCACCGGCCGAACGAAGCATGTCGACGAGCTTCTTCGACGTGTTGCCGCGCACGATGGAGTCGTCGATGACCACCAGACGCTTGCCCGCGATGACGCTCGGCAGCGGGTTGAGCTTGATGCGAATGCCCATTTGGCGCATTTCCTGCGTGGGCTGAATGAACGTGCGGCCGACGTAGCGGTTCTTCACGATGCCGTCGGTGAATTCGATGCCGCTCGCCTCAGAGTAGCCAAGCGCACCGGGCACGCCCGAGTCGGGCACGCCGAGCACCAGATCGGCCTCGACCGGAGCTTCACGCGCAAGAATGCGACCCATGTTGCGACGAGCCTGGTAGACGCTTTGCCCATCGATAACCGAGTCGGGGCGCGCGAAATAGACGTATTCGAAAATGCAGCCGCGCGGCTCTTGAGGCTCGATGGCCTGCAGCGTCGAGATGCCCGTATCGTTGATGCGGATGATTTCGCCCGGGCGCACATCGCGCACAAATTCCGCGCCCACGATATCGAGGCCGCAAGTTTCGCTGGAAACGACCCAGCCGCGATCGTCGGGAAGCTTGCCCAGACACAGCGGACGAATGCCGTGCGGGTCGCGGAACGCATAGAGCGCCGTGGGGCTCGCGAGCACCATGGCGTAGGCGCCGTCAATCATCTCCATGGCAGTTTTGATGCCCTCGGTAAGATGATGGGTTTCGCGCGTGTAATAGCCAATGACCTGGCACGCGACTTCCGAGTCGGTGTTGCTGCGGAATTCGACGCCCTTGCTAATAAGGTCAGCGCGAATGCGGTTCGTGTTCACAAGCGTGCCATTGTGTGCAAGCGCGATGAGCACCTCGTCGATGGCCGACATGTGGGGCTGGGCACTTGTCCAGTTGCCCATGCCGCCACTCGTGGAGTAACGGCAATGGCCCACAGCAACTTCGCCGCGCAATGCAGCGAGCGCGCTTTCATTGAACACCTGGGTAACCAAGCCCAAGTCTTTCGTAACCGTCACGGTGTCGCCATCGCCCACCGCAATGCCGGCGCTTTCTTGGCCGCGATGCTGCAGGGCCTGCAAGCCAAAGCAGGTTAGCCTCGCGACATCGTCGGTGGTGGAGTACACTCCAAACACCGCGCACTCTTCTTCAAGCCGATCTGGCTTCTCGCCGGGAAAGATTGACGTTGCCACCCGGTATTCCCCCTTGTCGGAAAACGTTCGAACACGCTCGATGCTTGGCCAAAATTGGCCAGATACTCGCATGGTACCATCGCGCGCACGCCGTGGGACTGAAAAGCACGTATACACAAACGAAACCAACGGGTGAGTGGTCGAGGGGCAGTCAATAGATATACAAAAGGCGGGCTTGTTTTGGCTAATGCACGCCTTTTCAATGAGGAACTACTCCGGTTACCTCCAGTATTCAGTCGTGCGCGACGAGGACTTTATTCCGCGTTCGCGGGCGCCGCCTGCTCAACGCAGCCGCCACAGAGCACGGCGCGCGTGTTCGCGTAGTCGTCGCCACACGTGATGAGGGTGAACAGCTTCGTTACCGACGCCAAATCGACATCGGTCGGTGCGCCTACCGCGGAATCGTTGATGCGTGCCGTCATATATGAGCGCATGGCCGCTTCATCGGCGAAGTTCGGCTGCAAGATGTTCGTTTCCGTATTCTTCACAACATCGAGCGCATAGGTACGGCAACGATAATTCTGCGTGGGCGTCAAAATATAGAACGTGCGCGCTGCATCAAACGTCGCCTGATCGGTCATGGCCAGAATGTGCGCAAACATAGTTTCGTCATTCATGTTGTGGCCATAGATGAAGCTGTTCGAATCGGAGAAATCGCCCGCATTATCGGCGGAAAGGAAAATAGTGCCCTTGTGCACCAGGCCGCTCGTGCTACCCGTGAAGTCTTTCTGCAGGTATTCCTCGTCGTTTTCGCCCTGCACAATAGGATAGTCGATGCTCGTGCCCGGCATGTACACCCATCCGACGATGTCTTCGTTCTGCTCGCGCAGCGCATCCCAGTTCACCGTCATATCGGCGAGCGCTGTTTCCTCTTTCGCCAAGCCCGATGTCGCGGAAATGTCGTCGTAGACCTTCGTGCCATGCCAATAGCCATAGCCAATAACGCCAAGCACGCCGAGCGAAACCGCAAGCACAATCGCGGCGACAATGAGGACGATCGTCCACACGCGGCTCTTTCCCGAACCGCCATGTTTGCCGCCGCGGCCGTGCTTGCCCCCGCCCATATTCGAACCGTAGTTGGCACGGGAATAATCGACGGCGTTTTGCGTCGACGGCCGCGCCGCACCACAAGCGTTGGCGGAATAGGGATTTGCCGCATGGCGAGGTTGCGCAGGGCGCGCAGAAACGAACCCACCCTGCTGGGCGGGCCCCTGCGCCGAATTCGCACGATAAGGGTTTTGTTTGTTCGTATTCATGCTGCCCACTATAGAAGAAAGGGCGCAGCAGCACAAAGGAACTCCTGCCCAGTGCGCCTATTTTTCGCGAAGGCGGCACGCGGGCATCGTTTGGGCCGAATGCGACTCTCGTCGCCGCGCCCGCCACACATATCGCATGTTTTCGTCACATGCGCTCATCGCCTTTTCGTTGCGGGTTTCCGCGTGCCTCACCGCGCATCTTCCCGAGGGCGGTACAAAGGCGCGGAATCGCGCAACCAGAATTCTGTTCAAAAAGCGTGTCGAATGTGGCATGCGCGACCCGTTCCTAAGCGGTCAGGACGCATTACGCCTAACCTTGCATGCAAAATCCCAGGTCACAAAGTATGCGACCTGGGGTTTCCTTTCCGAATACCCTTTCGAAAGCACGTAAATGCCACATTCGAGGCCCATTGTGAACAAAAACGCGAACGCAGCTACAACCCCAAGCGTTTTTCGAGCTCGTCGTTGATGATTTTCAACGCCTTCACGCGCGCGTAGTATTTGTTCGTGGACTCAAGAATGCGCCACGGAGCATACGGCGTGCTCGTAAGGCGGAACATATCATCGACGGCAGCATCGTATTGCGGATGCTTGTCGCGATTGCGCCAATCTTCCGGCGTGATTTTCCATTGCTTGTCGGGATTGTTCTGACGATCGTTGAAGCGGTTGAGCTGCTCCTCGGGGCTTACCGCAACCCAGAATTTCAACAACAGCGCGCCCCATGCCTCAAGCTCGCCCTCGAATTCGTTGATCTCGTCGTAGGCGCGGCTCCATTCCGCGGGGCTCGCGAAACCTTCAACACGCTCAACAAGCACGCGGCCATACCAGCTGCGGTCGTAAATCCCCACATGGCCAGCACGCGGCAGGCGCGTCCAGTAGCGCCACAGGTGCGGATGCGCAAGCTCGACTTTCGTGGGCGCTGGGCTGGGGAAAATAGTGTACGCGCGCGGGTCGATAGCCTGCGCCACGCGCTTGATGTTGCCGCCCTTGCCAGCCGCGTCGTCACCTTCATACAGAACCATGAGCGGAACGCGGGCCAGGTACATTTTCAGCTCAAGCTCGGCGAAACGCTTCTGTTCGCGCTTAAGCGCTTCCTGATATTCTTCCCTGGTCAGCGCGAGCGTATGGTCGATATCGGCCAAACGCGGCGGGTTCTTCACGATGGTGAAGCGCGAATGCAGCGGCGCCTCTTCGGCCTGCTCGGCAGCCTGTGCGCGAGCAGCAGCCATCACGCGCTCGGTCTCTTCGGGCGTGCGGTCGCGCGGATCGGCCTGATCAAGAGCGCCGGCACTGTTGGCGGCAGCCTTCGCAGCGGCGGCTTCGGCGGCAGCATCGGGACCACTCGCAAGCGCGCGCTCCAGGGCACGCACGAGCGCCTTGGCAATTGCGATGTTCGCGGAACGCTTGTCCTCGCCGTTGACCATGGTCCAACGCGCGAAATCGAAATCAGTATTGCGCAAAAGCTCATCATAGCGCGCGTAAATCTCGTCGTAGTCCTTCACGGTGGCGAGCTCTTCGTCGCTCACGCGCCACGCGGTATCGGGATTGTCGTGAAGGCCCTTCAGGCGCTTCTTCTGTACGTCCTTCGAAATGTGGACAAAGAACTTCAGCACCACGTAGCCATCGGCGGAAAGCTGCCGCTCGAACTCGCTCACAGCGCGCCTGTAAGCCTGCAGGTGGGCCGCATGATTCGCCTCGGAATCGGTGTACACCAAACGACGTGCGGCCGCCGTGTACCACCCGCGTTCGTACAGCGTCATGTCGCCGCGGGGGCCAAGCGCCTGCCAGAATTCCTGCATGAGCGGCTCGAAGCCGGTAACGCCCGAGCCCATATCGCGAAAACGAGCCGCGCCTTCCTCGTCGAAATTCGATAGCACATGCATGTGCGTCGCGCGCGCGTCGAGCTCGTAGACCAAATCGCCAATGCGGCTCCCCTTGCCTGCGCCGTTCCAGCCTTCGAACAATGCAACGACGCCCACGCCCTTCTTGCGGGCCTCTTGCTGCAGCACTACGAGTTTCGCAATAAGTTCGTCGTGCAGGGGCTTGTATTCTTCCTTCGACATTTTCGCCGAAAGATCAACTTGTTCCAGCATATGAATCCCCTTTCACATTGTGCGTTGGCCCAATTATGCGTCAACGTCGCCCACGAGCGAGGCGGCAACGGACATTTCGTGCAACTGTTTACACGTCGTTGCGGGCTTGGCGCAGGCATTTGAGGCAAGCTTGCCTGTCGCCCGTGCGCCAAAACGAATCTTCGCGTCGCACGCACGCCGAATTCAGTTTCCCCCGCGCCCATTCCGCACCCATTTCGCCCTTAAACGTGCCGAACATACACCGATGTGCTCAACGCTACGAGCATTTAGCACATGTCGAATGCTCGTAGCGTTTAGCACATCGGCACCTTTCTGCAGCATGCATTCGCCTCGCAGCCGCCCTCGGCATTCGTCCGCTCCCCAGCATTCTCCCACTCGCACCCCGCAAGGCGCCTTTCGCTAAATCGGTGCAAAGCCTTGGGTTTGTGCAAATTCATAGCATCTGCTTATCGGTATAATGGTTAGTAGCTGATGCGCTTTTTCAGGAGAATACGCCCCATATCTATGCGATTTGGTGCATTTCCCCTGTTCTCGATGCACATGAGGGAGGAATATCATGGGTGAGGAAAACGAAGCAAAGGCCACTGTCGCAGAGGTAGACGACACGAAAAAGGCCAAGAAGCCGAAGGCCGATCGTCTCGAGAAAAAAATCGTACGCCCGGCGCACAAGTCCTATATGCAGAACCGTGAGCTTTCATGGCTCGAGTTCAACAAGCGCGTGCTCGACCAATCCATCGACCCGCACGTTCCCTTGCTTGAGCGCCTGAAATTCATCTCTATCTGGCGCAGCAACTTACAGGAATTCTTCATGGTGCGCGTCGGCAGCCTTACCGATCTTGAGCTCGCGAAAGAAATGGTGTTCGACTCGAAGACCGGCATGACGCCACGCGAACAGCTCGATGCCGTGTATGCGCGCGTGCGCGAACTCACGCCCATCGCAGCCGAAGATTTCCGCCAAACGCGCCACCTGCTCGATGATGCAGGCATCCACCAGCTCTACCCCGACGAGCTCACGCCCGCCCAGCACAGAGAGCTCATGGATTATCTGGACTGCAACGTGCTGCCGCTCGTGTCGCCCCAGATCATTAACGCAACGCACCCGTTCCCTCACTTGGAAAACGGCGCGCTCTATATCGCCGTGCGCCTCGATGAGGAAGCCGAAGCCGAAGCGCTGCCCGAAAACGCTACCAAAGCCGAGCGCAAAGCCGCGCGCGCCAAAGCGGCCGAAAACGTACTCATGGGCATCATCCCCATGCCTCGCAACTGCCCGCGCATGATCGAGCTCACGGGTGAAAACGGCAAATACTCGTTTATTCTGCTCGAACACGCGCTCGAGATGGTCGCCGACAAGATTTTCGAGATGTATCCGGTGAAATACGCCAACGTGATTCAGGTCACGCGCAACGCCGATCTCGATACGGCCGAAGAATCCGACGAATACGATGAGGACTTCCGCAGCCATATGCAGCGCATCTTGAAGAAGCGCGGCCGCCTGGCTCCCGTTCGCCTCGAAAGCGAGCGCCCGCTGTCATACACAACCGATAAATTCCTGCGCGAAAAGCTCGGCCTGAAGAAGCAGCAGGCCTACACCGTTGGCATGCCGCTCGACATGGGCTACGCGTTTGCCCTCATGGGCAAGGCCCCCAAAGCAATCGCCGAGCCGCTCATGGACGAACCGGCAAGCCCGCAATGGCCCGCATCGCTTTCGCGCAAAGAGCGCATCACCGACCAGGTGCTTCGCCACGACGTGCTGCTCTCTTACCCGTATGAAACCATGGACGCGTTCGTGAAGCTGCTCCAGGAAGCCGCGGTCGACCCCGACGTCGTGAGCATCAAAATCACGCTGTACCGCTTGGCAAGCCAATCGCGCCTGGCCGAGGCCCTTATTACCGCAGCTGAAAACGGCAAAGACGTGACCGCACTGTTCGAGCTGCGTGCGCGTTTCGACGAGAGCAACAACATCGAGTGGTCCCAACGCTTTGAGCAGGCCGGATGCAACATCATCTACGGCTTCCACGACTACAAGGTGCACTCGAAGATCTGCGCCATCACGCGCCGCAGCGAAGGCGGCCTGCAGTTCATCACGCAGCTCGGCACGGGCAATTACAACGAGAAAACCGCCAAGCTCTACACCGACCTTTCCATGATTACCGCCGACCCCGTAGTTGGCCAGGATGCCGCGCGCTTCTTCCGCAGCATGCAGCTTGAAAGCGCGTCGAGCGACTACAAGGAGCTGCGTGTGGCGCCGCTCATGATCAAGCCGCGCATGTGCGAGGCCATCGACGGCGAAATCGCGAAGGCGAAAGCCGGCAAGCCCGCTCGCATCCTTATGAAGAGCAACGCGATCACCGACCGCGATATGATTGAAAAGCTTACCGAAGCAAGCCGCGCGGGCGTGAAAATCACCATGCTGGTACGCGGCATTTCGTGCCTGGTTCCCGGCATTCCCGGCAAAACCGAGAACATTCGCATCGTAAGCGTGGTTGGCCGCCTGCTCGAGCACTCGCGCATCTACGCATTCGGCGTGGGCGACGAAACCACGGTATTCCTTTCGAGCGCCGACCTTATGACGCGCAACCTGGACAAACGCGTGGAAATCGCCTGGCCAGTAAACGATCCCACACTGCGCGCCCGCGTGCTCGACTACTTCACGACCATGCTCTCTGACACCGCGAAGCTGCGCGAGCTGCAAAGCGACGGCACGTTTACCGACCTGTGTGCCTTCGTTCCCGAGGGCCGCAACCCGTTCGACGCGCAAGACCACCTCATCAAAGAGGCCTATATCGCCGCCGAACGCGCCCGCGCTACCGGCCTGACGTCTCCCCAGTTCGTCGACGCAGCGGTGAGCGGCACCCCTGCAACCGCGCCCACGCTTTCTTCCACCATGGCCGATATGGCAGAAGACGCCAAGGAAGATTTCGTGACCGCTGAGGAGGTTGAACAGAGCGAGGGGAGCGAAAGCGAAACCACCGCTGAAAGCGAAGCCACCGTCGAAACCGAGGCTGAGACCGCAAGCGAGAGCGAAGCCAAAACCGATCCCCAGGCCGAAACCGAGACCAAGGGAAAACATGCTGCCGTCGAGGCGAATCCCGCTTCCTTGGAAAAAGCACCTCTCGAAATTACCATCGACGATGAGCCCAAGAAGGAAGACGCGAAGGCTTCCATCGAGGCCACGACGCCTACCGCTTGCGCCGCGCCTGCCGCCACCCAAACAAAAAAGCCGCAGCCTGCCCCTACACCGAAGAAAAAGGGCTTCTTTGCCCGCCTTTTCGGCAGGTAAGCCGCTCAAACGCATGCAACGATAAATTTTGATGATGGGCTCTCGTTTTATCACGAGGGCCTATTTTTTTCACCTAGGTTTCCGCAGCTCATAGCGCCGCGCGGGCGTATAGTGTTGTTGTCTCTTTGACGAGGAGGGGATTATGGGAGATTCGCCAGAGAAACCGAAAACAGGAAACGTGCAGGTGCTCGAAAGGGCATTCGATTTGCTCGAAGCGCTCGCCCAATCGCGCGAGCCTCTAGGTCTTTCGGCGCTCGCAACGCAAACCTGCATGAGCAAGTCGACCGTGCACCGCATTTTGGCCACCATGCTCGAACGCGACTACGTCACGAAAACGCTCAATGGAGCCTACGCGATTGGGCCAAAACTTTTCAGCATGCTGAGTTACCACATCAATTCGCTCGAACTGCAGGTCGAAGCCAAGCCACATCTTGCCGCGCTTGAGCGAGAGCTGAAACTGCCCGCATATTTAGGCGTGCTCGACGGACCGTTCGTCTCTATCATTTCGAAAGAAGCCACCAACAGAGCCGACGAACTATTCACACGCGTAGGCAAACGCTATCCCGCGCACTGTTCCTCTATGGGGAAATGCCTGCTCGCATGCCTTTCCGCCGACGAGCTGGAAGAAACACTCTATGGATTCACGTTCGAGGCGCACACGGCCAACACCATCACGAACAAACAGGAGTTCTTGAAATATCTGCATGGCGTGCGTCGTCGCGGATGGGCCGTCGATTGCGAGGAGTCCGAGGCGAACCACCGCTGCCTCGCGGCGCCCATCTTCGATTTCTCAGGCGACGCCATTGCCGCCGTAGGCGTGAGCGGCTCGAACGCCGACATGCCTGAAAGCGAATTCGAAACCATGGCGCATTCCGTCGTGAAAGCCGCCCGCAATATCTCGCTTTCCATGGGCTACGTGATGTAGATTAGTTTCGCCGTTCTTCCGAACGGCGAAAACGCTCGATGCCACGCGGCAAGCCGGCGGCGCATTTCGGGTTCAATCTGCGGCTCGCGTACCGAAGTACGCTGAGCCCAGCTGAGCTGGGCGCGCCCGCTCGGGCGCATAGGCAGGAATTGAAAATGCCACAGGCATTTTCAACGCCTGAACTGCACTCACCAGCTTGCCGCTCGCTACATTTGATGCAGATGGATTTCTTTCTGCCATTAATCGCAACCCCGCCGACCGGGAAGGATGGGTCGGCGGGGTTGTGTCTCAAACCTGTTAAACGCTACGAGCATTTAACAGGTCCCTGTCCTACTTCGACGCGGCTGCGCTTGCGCCTGCGATGCGGCCCCAATTCAGGGCACCCTGCAGGCACGTGCCCGAACCAGGATAGTAGGGGCCAAGCCAACCGGCAGTATTCACGCCGCCGCCATACAGATGAGGAATCGGATTGCCGTCAACATCGAGGATTCGAGCATCGGTATCGATGATCAGGCCACCAATGGAACCGATGTTGGTGTTCTGCGTCTTCCAGGCGTAATACGGCGCGGTATCGAGGGCGGTAAGCTGAACCTTGCGGCCATATGCTGCGTCCTCGCCCGCAGCGCACGCAGCATTCCACGCATCAACGGTCGCCTTGAGATTTGCGCCAGACATGCCGAGCTTCTCGGCCAAACCTTCGAGCGTGTCGGCCTGCACCATAGAGCCATCGGCAAGCGCAGCCTCGCGAGTTTTCGCACCGTCTTTCGCATTATCGCTCCATGCGCATTTCGCATCTGCGGTGGTCATCTTAGAATCCATAAGCATATAGGTGCAGCCATCAATGCCACCCTGAGCCATGGCCGCATTGAACATTGCACGGCAATGGAACGCATACGTGGTATCTTCGCGTACGAAGCGGTTGCCACGCTGATCGATGAGGATATACGGAATCTCAGGGTTCTGGTTGTTTGTGTAGCTCCAGGTTTGCAGAATAAGGTCGACCGCGCCATGGAAGGCGGAATCGGCGCCATGGGCCATGCCGATACGAATGCCGTCGCCCGTGTTGGTTTCGGCCGTTGCCACGAACTGGGTCTTCAGATCCCAGTATTGCTGCTGGTCGTAGCGGAAGGCCATCTCTTCGTTATGGTCGATAGACGCCATCGCGAACACAACGCCCTTATTGGCCTTGTAATTCTTCTTGCCAGCGGCAACACCCACCACGGTGCCCGTTTCATCCTGATAGATGTCGGTCACTTCGGTGTTCGTCTGAATCTCGCCACCCTTTTCCTCAACGGCCTTCTGCGCGTTCGTGGTCCACACCACGCCGCCGGTCTTGGTTTCGTCAGACGCATCGGTAATCAAGTGGATGCGGTCGCGCATGTACTCGTCTTTCATGTACGGCGTGGGATAGCAGCCGAACACGTTGCTGAACGTGATGTTGAAGTTATCGGCCATCCACTTCAAATTATCGGGCGCGTTTTTCGCCATGCACTCGACGAGGTCTTCCTTCACGATGCCCTCGGCGTCGGTGAGCCAGAACTTCTTATGCAGCTCGGCCGAATCGTCGGTTACACCGGCGATTTCCTTTTGCCACTGCGTTCCGCTCGCCTGCACCGCGCCTTCGGCAAGCGCTGTGGTACCGCCGCACGCTGCAGCCTTCTCAAGAACGAGCACCTTTTCGGCGCCGTTTTCAAGTGCGGAATACGCAGCCGTGAGACCCGATCCGCCGCCACCGCATACGATTACGTCGTATTCGCCGTCCCACTTCTCGGGCAAACCAGAAGCATCGGAACCCGAAGCCTCCTTGCTGCCGCCCGCTGACGAGCACCCGGCCAAACCGGCTGCAGCCAAGCCGGCAACGCCAGCCATACCGGCCAGGAAATTACGGCGAGACATGCCTTGTTCGGTGATTGCGTTCATGACGTCCTCCTCATCCCTCACCAGGCCCCTCCGCCTGGTTAATACGCTGCGAGCACTCGGCCGTTTCCCTTAAACGACCTGCGATTATATTCACAGCGCATCTCTTGGATACGTGATGGTTGCAGTATGCGCCGCCCGAAGCGCGCCCGCAACACACCCAGTTCACCGTGCGAACCAGCTGTTCCGCGATATGGAACGGGCGACCTGCTAAACGCTCCCCACCTGCGAAACGCTACGAGCATTTAACAGGCCTCAGAAACGAAAAGCCCCGCAGGAAAACCTGCGGGGCCAAAACGGAGCGAGAATACGCTCCTAAGTTAATTTGAAGCAGCGACAACCAAAAGAGGAGCCGCTCCCGCGCCTAAAGGCAGCGAGCGGGAGCCCGGTGTCCCAGGTTGGCGCGAAGCAAGGGCGAAGCGTACCTGCAAGGTACGTGAGCCCGAAGCTGAACGCCAAGATGGGGCGCCCGGCTCCCGCGCAGCGTCGAGAGATTACGCCGTTCGACAGAACGGCGTAACTCCTTCTTACATCATGCCGCCCATACCTGCGCCAGAGCCAGCAAGAGCGCTCAAATCGGGGCCTTCCTTGGGAATCTCGTTGATGGAGCACTCGGTGATGAGGATGAGGCCAGCAACGGAAACCGCGGACTGCAGAGCGGTGCGGGTAACCTTCACGGGGTCGGAAACGCCCATGGCAATCATGTCGCCATATTCGCCATTAGCGCAGTTCAGGCCTTCGCCCTTCTTCATGCCCTTAACCTTCTCGACCACAACGGAGCCTTCAAAGCCAGCGTTCTGGGCGATAGTGCGCATAGGAGCCTCAAGAGCCTTGCGGATGATGGCGACGCCAACTTCCTCGTCGTGGTTCGCGCAATCAACAGCGTCAAGAGCGGGCAGAGCATGGAGCAGCGCTACGCCGCCGCCAGCAACGATGCCCTCTTCGACAGCCGCGCGGGTTGCCTGCAGGGCGTCCTCGATGCGGCTCTTCTTCTCTTTGAGCTCGGCCTCGGTAGCAGCGCCAACACGCAGCACGGCAACGCCACCGGAAAGCTTGGCCAGGCGCTCATGCAGCTTCTCGCGGTCGAAGTCGGAGTCAGTGTGCTCCATTTCGGCCTTGATCTGGTCGATGCGGTCCTTGATGGCAGCCTTGTCGCCGTCGCCATCGACGATGGTGGTGGCGTCCTTGGAGACCTTGACAGTCTTCGCATGGCCGAGCATGCTCACGTTCGCGTCGGCGAGCGTCATGCCGAAGTCGGGGGTAATAACCTGACCGCCGGTGACAATAGCGATGTCTTCCAGCATGCGCTTGCGGCGGTCGCCGAAGCCAGGAGCCTTCACGGCAACGCAGGTGAAGGTGCCGCGCAGCTTGTTCAGCAGGATGGTAGCCAGAGCCTCGCCCTCAAGGTCCTCAGCGATGATGAGCAGCGGGCGACCAGACTTGGAAACTTCCTCGAGCACCGGCAGCAAATCCTGGATGGAGGAAATCTTCTGGTCGGTAAGCAGGATGAACGGATCTTTCAGAACGGCTTCCATGCGCTCCATGTCGGTAGCCATGTACGGGGAGATGTAACCCTTGTCGAACTGCATGCCTTCGACCGTTTCGATGTCGATGCCGAAGGTCTGGGATTCCTCAACGGAAATGACGCCTTCCTTGCCGACAATCTCCATGGCCTCAGCGATCTTGGTGCCGATAACCTCGTCGCCAGCGGAAATGGTGCCAACGTTGGCGATTTGCTCTTTGCCCTCAACCGGAATGGCGTCGGTCTTGATGGCGTCGACGATGGCCTCGGTGGCCTTCTCGATGCCGCGGCGAACGGCCAGCGGGTTCGCACCAGCGGTGACGTTGCGCAGACCCTCGGTCACAATAACGTCAGTGAGCAAGGTAGCGGTGGTGGTACCGTCGCCCGCACCATCGTTGGTCTTGGTGGCGGCTTCCTTCACGAGCTGGGCGCCCATGTTCTCCACGGGATCCTCGAGCTCGACTTCCTTAGCAACCGTCACGCCGTCATTGGTGATGGTGGGGGCGCCATAGGTGCGCTCAAGGGCGACGTAGCGACCCTTGGGGCCAAGGGTAACTTTAACGGCATCGGCCAGCTTGGTGACGCCAGCAGCAAGGCCGCTGCGGGCCTCAGCCTGGAATTTAATGTCTTTAGCCATTGTGATTGCTCCTTCAATGGGTAGTTTCTTTTCGAAACTTAATTACCGAATTCGCTTTGGTTTCTATCGTTTGCTTTACGCGGTGTAAACACCATAAAGGTCATCGGCGCGCATGATAAGCACGTCCTCGCCCTCGATGTTTACTTCGGTTCCGCCGAACTTGCCGTACAGCACACGGTCGCCTTCCTTGACGGGAACCGGAATGAGGTTGCCGTCCTTATCGCGCTTGCCCTCGCCAACGGCCAGAACGATGCCGGTCTGAGGCTTTTCCTGGGCGCTCGAAGCGATGTAGAGGCCCGATGCGGTCTTGGTTTCAGCTTCGTCGCGCTTAACGATAACGCGATCACCCAAAGGCTTGAGATTCATGGAATGTCCTTTCTCCACTGCCTGTTATAACCAAAGATTGGGAAGAGTGCTAGCACTCCGTATGCCCGAGTGCTAACAAGTTGGTACTCTAACACCCTCATAAAATGATGCAAGCACCTTTTGAGAAAATCTCAGTGCTGTTTACTAAATGTCATAAAGATATTCGACGCAATTTGGAAAAACCGAGCGCAACGCTTAGCGCATATACGCCAACAACGCCTCGCAGCCGCGAACCACGTCTTCGTACGTCGTTTCGAAATCGCCCGTGAACCACGGGTCGGCCACGCTGTTCGCCGAATCGGCGTCTCCACCGTCGGAATACTCGAGCAGCTTGTGCACTTTGCCCTGCGGATCGCCTTTCAGGATGCGGCGCATATCGCGAATGTTCTCGTCATCCATGCCAATGAACAGGTCGTATTCAGCATAATCGGCCGTGCGCAACTTCACGGCGGCTCGACGTGGGTGGGCAATGCCGTGCGCGTCGAGCACCCGCTGCGTACCCGGATGCGTGTCATTGCCGATTTCATCGTTGGTTGTCGCGCAAGACGCAATGGCGATGCGGTCGCCCAAACCCGCGCGCGCAACCATGTCGCGCATCACGAACTCGGCCATGGTTGACCTGCAAATATTGCCGTGGCACACAAACATGATTTTAATCATTCTCTGAAACCTCTCATATATCAGGATATCCGCAGTTAAACGGCGTATTGTTGATTCTTCGATCAAATGCAGAGTATCAAATCAATTCATAAATGAGCGGGTTTTTTCTGCCGCCAACGTCGTAAGAAACGTCGTAAACAGAGACGTTTTACGATTTCCTACGCCGCCCCGGATTCATAACCGAGCATATCCGCTTTCACGTCATCGAAACCGAGGTGGGTATACGTGTTGAACGTCACCTCTATGTCGGAATGGCCCATGATGTATTTCAGCTTCGCCGGGTTCATGCCCTTGCGCGCCATCTTCGAGCAGAAGGTATGGCGGCAGACATGGGGCGTGATCTTCGGAAGCTCCTCCTTGTAGATTCGGTTGTGCTTCGCCACCGCGTACTGAAAATACTTCTGCCAGTGCAGGGCGACGCGGGGCATCTCGTTCTTATCGAGGAACAGGAAGCCGCTTACCCCGTCGACCACGGGTTCGCACGCGGGGCGCGGGCGACTCGCAAGGACACGCTTGAAGCTCGCGGAGACGGCGTTCGTCATGGGAACGTAACGGACACCGCTCTCTGTCTTAGGACGCTCAATGTAATAGCGCATATCGCTGGATCGCTGGAGCTGCTTGTTCACCCGTATGCTGCCCTCTTCGAAGTCAAGATCATCCACCGTAAGACCGCAGAACTCGGAAATGCGGAGCCCGGTATTCAAGAGGATGAAGAAGGCGTCGTAATAGTGCTGGTAGTGCTTGTCGTTCGCTACGAACTCTAGGAACCTGCGCTCCTGCTTGGGGGTAAGGGCCTCGCGTGCGACCATGTCGTTCACCAACACGGTGGCAAGCTCGAAGTTGAAGGGGTTCCGGCGGATGAGGTCGTTCTCCTCCGCCATCTGAAACGCGGGCTTCAAGACCCCGCGTATTGTGTGAATGGAGCTGTAGCGTTTCCCATGGACGTTTTGGAGGTCGATGAGCCATCTCTTGGCCTCGAAAGACGTGACGTCTCTGATACGGCGCGAGCCGAATTCGTCCTTTGCAAGGTAGTTGAGAACCGTCTTGTAGCCCGCGCGGGTGGTTTGCTTGACGGCGGTTTTCGTCTCGGTGTAGTGCAATGCGAGCTCGTAGACCGTCATGTCATCCGGCGCGACTTTATCGAACAGGTCGCGCTGTACCCCCTTCTCAAGCTCCCGCAGGCAGGGGCCGGCCTTCTTCCCCTTCGGTGTAAGGTCGCGAGTTGTCAAGGTCCATGAGTAGACGCAGCGCGTCCGCCCCTTTGCATCGACGTACTTGTAGCAGTAACGCCCGTCTTTCCTCTGCGTCTCCCCGCGTCGGAGGAAGCGGCCCTTGCTGTCCTTTCTGATAGCCATTTTCGGCTCCTTTCGGTATTGAAAAGAGCCCCGATGCGATAGTCCGATTCTATCGCATGGGGCCAGAATTGTTAGTCTGGCGAGTCGGCACTGGTTCCGAGGACCGACTCGTAAACCTTCGTGGGGTCAGCGGAGGAATCGTCACCGCGTGCGAATCTCGAATACGGGTTCGGGCGGGTGTAATCGGGCATGGGCAAATACCAGCCGTTTCCCGCATACTGGCAGAGGCATATCTCTCGCTGCTGCATCTCGATCACCGCGGCGAGGCGTCTCTCCAGCTGATCGAAGCCGTCGGTATCGGCGTTGTTGCCCTGTTCATAGAAGAACTCGTAAGGGCTATAGGGGGACGTGATGACGATGAGATCCGCCGCCACGGGTTTGTCCGAGTAGCGGGACGGTGCCATCACCTCGTGCCCTATGGCGAAGGGGTCCGTGAGGCGGAGCAGGTCGGCGTAGGGGATGGATTTGGGGCGGAGCTCGTCGAGGATGACGGAGTGCTCGCCCGCATAGCCTTGAAAAATGTCGCGGGTAGATCCCGATACGAAGCAGCGACCTCCCTTGCGACGCGCGTACTGCTCGGCAAGGGTCGACTTGCCGGTCCCCGCGGGGCCGAAAATCCACACCGTCTGGACCCTGCGGCCCTCCTCGACCATCTTCGCGCGCCATTCGACGGCCTGGACCTGCAAGCGTCGTGCGTAAACGTCTTCGACCTGGCGCTTCGCACGGGCATATTCAGAGCCGGAAAGCTGCGAAACCAGCGCTTCCTTGTCGATCCGCCCTTCAAGGAGGTCGTCGAGCAGAATCTTGATGTTGCTATGCGATCGCGCCCGGGTCACGCGGGATTCGATGGAGGCGAGCAGGGCGGGATAATCGAAGTTGGCGCGAACGAGGCCCGGGTCATACTGGTGCTTCGATCTCGCGCCGTCGGTCTTATGGCATAGATACGAGAAGCCGTTCTCTACCCCGGCCTTCCACGCCTCTATGCGCTCGGGCTTGTCACCAAGCGCCTTCGCGATGCTTCGGACGGAGCGCGGGTTCGCGAACTCCATCATCACATGCAGATGCGCGGCGGCGGGTCGGCCTGCGTCGGTCTGGTCGCAGTCGTGCACGATCCCCGCATAGCGCTTCGGCGAAAGGGCCGCGATCTTGCCATACATGTCATCGACGGAAGCCGGCAGATGGGAGAGCTGCTGCTCGTACATCATCGCACGGGTCTTAATAGGTGAAGAGCCACTCATGGTTCCACTCCCTTTCTCAAATACGAGGCTTTTTGCCTGTTTTCTGGAACGCGCACCCAGGTGCGCCTTGGGATAACAAGCCCCCCAAGGCGCATGTCTAGGCGAAATTTCAAAAAAATGGAACAATGCGGTGGTGCCCGCCTTTGCTGCGCTCGGCGGGCACCACGTTAGTTACTTGATGAAGTACAGGTCGAGAAGACGCCCAAGCTCGCGATACACGCGGAACCTCATCACGGGAAAATGCACGAAGCTGATACGGTCGTGCACGCCGTCCGTGCTGCTGAACCATGCATCGCCCGGACCGTAAGTGCGGGGAGCCGCGAGGTCGGCCAGCCTGTCCGCGTCCCATATGAGGCGCGCCTCGGGCAGAGTCGGGCGAAACAGTATGCGGGTGCTGCAAGCGGACCGCACCATCGACGGAAGCCCGCCCTCCTCGACCGACGCCTCCGCGATCGAGATGATGGCGTAGCACCCGGCGCTCGCGCCCATCGTCACGATGCGCTTGACAAGCCCGTCGAACGTGGCGAGGCAGTAATCGGGGTCCTCCTTGCTGGCGCGCTTGGGGAACATGGTGCGCAGCGCCACGTACTCGTCCAGGAAGAGCACAGAGACATGGAATCCCGCATCCCACCAATGAACCGCGTCCCCCGTTTCGGCAGAGCGGTCGTTGAGGACGCTCTGCCGCTTCTTGATGCTCTCGGCGAAAAGGGCGAGCGCCTCGAGAATCGCATGGGCGTCCCCATCCGGCCTCAAGGAAACGACATGCGGCAGGCGGGAAAGCTCGGCCTGCTTCGGGTCGATGATGAGCACTTGAGAACCGTATTCGTCCGGCCCGGAAAGGAGAGCCTGGATCAGCAGGGCGATGACGCCCGTCGTCTTCCCGCTTCGGGTCTTTCCGGCCACCAGCATGGAGCCGGAGGTGCGAAGGTCTATATTGGTGCCGTCCTGGACTCGAAGCTCGTAGGCGCTTGGAGGCGACATCTCTTCGACGCTGCTCGCCTCAATCTCATGGTGAAGCGTCACATCCTGGACAAAGAACGTCACGTGGTTGCTCGCCACGTCGGCTTCCGTGAGAACGACCGCATAGCGCGAGAACCGACCGCAAAGTCGTGCGCTGATGCACTCCGCGAGCTTCGCCACCTCGTCAACGGAAGAAGACAGGGTGGAGATTGAGATCTCGAATCTCCCCGCCTCCGTTTCCTTGCATACCACGCGAGGGACAACCTCCCCATCGCGAAGATGCAAGGGGTTGCCGAATCGCGGATCGAATATCCCGGCGCGCACGCGAGCGCGAAGCTTCTTCGAAGCGGGCAGCTTGGAGTTGATCGCAATCCCAGCTATTACGGCAATGCCCCCGATAGCGCCGAGCGCAATTGCAGCGGCGACGTAGTTCCCATGCACCGTCAGAACGCCTGACGGTTCGGTGGCGATAGGCGAGAACAATTCAATGATCAGGTGCCCGATACCGAGCAAGCAACCGGCAATCAATAACAGCACGGCCCCCAGCACGGAAAGCTTCGTGCCGGGGGCCGCATATACGATAGCCGGTGCGTTACTGCTGTAACGCACGGCTGCTCACCTAACCCTTCTTGGGTATGACGGTGAGCCCGGTCGCCGTAACGGAGAGTTGATTACGATAATCTCCGTACACCTTGGCGACCACCCCGGTGGGGATCACGTGCTGATCGACCGGAATGTCGATATCATCCGAAACCTTGATGGCGAGCTTCTCGAAACGATTGCTCACAACTTCGCCTTCGGCATGTCGATACTCCGTGTTATCTGCAGCGATCACCACCTCGATCTTTGTGCCGCGGTGCTCCTTGGTCGCGTAGTCGACCCACTCGCCGCCGCCGATGCAGAGAAAACGCTTGTCCTTCGCGAAGGCGGTCCAGTCAAAGGACATAAACTGATTAAGCTTCTTCATAGTAGAAAAACCCCTTTCAAACCTACAGGCGCCCGCTATCGCTCGCCTGATCGTCGTGCACCGCAAGATAAAAGCTCATGGCATCCTTCAAAATCGCGGATGCCTCTCCTAAAGAAGCCTTCGTGTCCGAATCGATCTCGCTGCGGCACACCGCACCCTGAATCTTCACGTCGGCTTTCGCCATCTGGCGATACATAATGCGCGCAACCATCGTCTCGGCCTTCAGCGCACGATTAGCGATGCGCTCGCCATAAGTAGGAACATGCTCAATAGGTCTATCGCAGCGCGCCAAGGAACGAGCGTCGATAGGCTCAATAGGACAAGCAGAAGTCCCATGGGGCGAATGGTCAAATCCGATATTCATCACAACCTGCTTTCTTGTTCAAATATGTTTACTATTCGATATGCATATCATCCCGGTGCACCCGGTAATTGCATTATTTCATAAGCCCCTGACCTGGGGTTTTCCTCATATAGATTCATTTATGAACGTTTTTTAGCTATATAATCCGACGAAGAAAAAACGAGAATTTCAGCACTTCACACGATATCCATAGACAAGAAAGCTCTGAAGGCCTAGCCGATAGATGCCGTATATGATCAAAGCGATTTCTACATGTTGGTAGAGTTCTTGATACCCTCTATCTAAATCCTCGTTTATGACAGGAATCACGCGCATTAAATCCGAATTGATCCCGCCGGTTGATCTCAAGCTCACCTTCCGTCGATGCCATAACGCCATGTACCGGCAAGGCATCGACTCGGAAGATGTTGCGTTGGATATGACCAGAGTGATACTGGCAAAAATCGAAGACGAATCTTCATCAAAAGAGGAATGCGAGTTCCACATCACACCGGAAGAATACGCTGACAAAGCAGCGCGGAAAGTCGCGTGCAATAGAGTAAGAAAGCTTTTTGATGACGTAAGGGATAGATACCTTGACGTATTCTCCCCTACCGAGGAAATCACGTCATCGGGCACACAGCTTGCAATTGTTATCTCCCAATAGCAACAGCACGCATTTCTTGAAGCATCTTTACATACCCAAAGAAAAATGGACACGGCGATACCTCCTTGGATACCGCCGTGTCCTTAAAAAAGGGCGACTTTGACACATCCTCCGTGTTGTGAGGATGGACACGCGCCATCGCAGATAAGGAAGGGCGGTGTCGCGCGAGAACGACACCGCCCAGACTGCTGCCTTGTGAATTCCCTAACCCTACTCGCTGTACTTCTTCTTCCTGCCGATAATCAGCAAAGCTGCACCAACAAGAGCGCTGATCAGTGCGGCTGCCGACCATGGGAGGGTGTTGGTTGCGTCGCCTGTTTGCGGAAGCTCGGAGCTGGTGGCTGTCGCGGTTGACTCCGGCGGCTCAGGAGTCGCCGGGGGTTCGGGAGTCGCAGGCGGCTCAGGAACGGGAGGGACGGAAGGCTCAGGCGTGACTGGCGGCTCAGGAGTCAGGGGCGTACCCTTAGCGACCTGCCACATGAACTTCCCAGTATCGCCAGCTGCATCCTCCAGACGCTTGAGGTACCAACCTTTTGACGTGGCATCCGAGTTGCCAAGGACGAATACCCCTTGATCGGGACCCTCGGCGGCCTCAGAGGCGGTTTCGGCTGCATCGATTTTTTTGGACAAGATGTAGTTATCGCCGAGCTTGGGGCACTGGAGCTCTTCCCAGTTGCTTGGATTGACGGTGTTGACGATAGTGGTTCCGCTGGAAATGCCCTTGATGGTAACGGGGATAAGGCCGCCATCGTCTGTGCCATCGTAGTTATCAGCAACAGCTGGGAGTCGGAGCTCGGCGTTGCCGGAAACGTAGTCACCTTGCAGCAGAGCCGGACCCATCAGGGCCATCATGCCATCGTTCGATACATTGCCCTTCAGATTGCTCAGCCCCTGGTTAATCAGACGGCCCTTGGGGCCGACCGTCGTCTTGCCGGAAACGAAGATATCGTTGTAGTTCGCAACCTGACGATACTGCTGCTCCCACGTGCCATCGACGACTGCATCGCCCCAAATCCAGACCTGACCTTCGTCGGTGGTGAGAACACTGTTCTCTTCAATGTTCAAGCCTGCATCGCTGCTCATAATATGTGCGATAACGTTGGAATCGTCGGCAACGTTGACCTGCGACATCATCTTGATAAAGGGGATTGTCGCCTCGCATGCAGAGATGTTGGCCACGGGGAATGCCGTGGAATAGCTGCTTGCCTGCGTTCCGCGTATGCCTGTGCGGATATTGGGTTTTCCCGTTACATTGATGGAGGAGCCTGCAGGAACTGTGGTCTGGTCCGTTGCCATAACGAGGCCAACGTCGCCGCCGTTGATGTTGATGGTTACAGGGCCGTTTGCGGTTGCGGGAGTGCCTTTTTCCCACAAGCCGAAAACGTAACCCTCGTCATAGTCGGTCCCGTATTCGCTGTTCCTGAGCTCGACGTTAGTTGCGGTGACGGTGACTGCGCCGCTCACATTAGAATCGCTCGCGCCAAAGATGTTTTGTACATGAGAGCCATGGGCGTTGATGGCGATGCTACCGCCGACCGTGCCTCGAATCGCGCCGTAAATCTCGGGGAGGTCATATGAGTCGGGGGTGGTTCCCTTATCCCAGCCCCAAACGTTCTCGTAAGAATCGATGGTGATATTGCCGCCGATGACGTAGTTACCTGAGACACCGGGCATAGTTGCAAAGCTGTTGCCTGCGCCGACAATGGGCCAGTTCCCGCCAAGGCGCAGGATGCGGTCCGTGTTCTCGTAAGCCTGCGAGCCTGCGATGATGTGCAGGTCGCCACGGATGACCGAGTCCTCTACCGGTTCTTCGGCACCGACGATACCCGATACCCCACCAGCGCGGACATCGAGCGTGACGTTGCCCCTCATCTCGCAGCCGTAAGTACCTTCGATAGCGGGATAGGTATCTGCGTTCTTGTTGTCGTAGACAAGCGTGGCGTTGCCGCCAACGTAAACATTAGGAACGCCTGATCCGTCGCCGCTGCTGCCGTCGCCCTTCATGCATCCAGGGTTGATGTGGTTGCCGCCCTGCATCTTTATGTCACCAGTGATCTCGAGGTACGTGTCGCCCTCGACGGAGCCCTTGTAGGAGCCGCCAATCACATCGTGCAGGCCGCTGCTACTGCTTGGATTGATGTAGCCGGATGCGGCAATTACCACGTGAGTGCTACTGACCGTGGTCATGTATCCGCCGCCATAAAGTGTATAGCTTAGATGAATCTGGCCGTTTTCTGTGAACTCAGTGTCGTGGCCGTTGCAGTACATCCAGGAGCTTCGGACATCAACGTCGTCAAACGTGCAATCGCCATTCAAGACGGCACGGCCATCGAAGGACAGCTTATGAAGCTTGCCCTCGTCGCTCTTGATTGTGATGCGCTTTCCGTTAACGCCAAAGCTGCTTAGATATGAACCCCCCCCCGCCGACACGGTTACGTCAGCCTTCAGGACAATAGTGGCTTCCGTACCCTCGGCAGCGGCAATAGCCTCCTGGGCAGACACAAGCTCCTCGCTCGTGGACACCATATAGATGCTATCTGCTTTGCTCTTGCCGGATTCTTCGCCACCGAGATTCTCTCCAGGCTGCTGCTCGCCAGGCTCGCCGCCCTCCTCGGAAGGACCCTCCGGCTGCCTCCCTTCGTTAGCATCGCCGACGAAACCAGAGTCGATATCTTGACTGGCGTCCTTGTCTGCGTTTTCGGTTCTGTCGGCGTTGACGTCGACGCCGTTGTCGATGCCATCGGCTTTTTGCTCGTGCTGCGTCTGACCGGAATCATCAACAGCAGCGAAGGCGCCAATGGGAAGCGCCATCGACGTTGCCATCGCGAGTGACAGAGCACAAGCAATAGCTTTCGATTCATAGAATCTCATTAGAAAACTCCTACCTTCCATTTCCAGCTGGCACTACCATTTTCTCTCTTTTGATCGGCTTAAAAGTCATTTCCGCAATTGAAACACTCGAACGACCTATGCAAGAAGAAGGCGAAGCGGATAGATCGTTTTCCAATCTCTTGGAAGTCGATCAAGACTAATCAAGCCCATGGGCCCCGGCAAGATAATCCAGTATCAAGCCGGGGCCCACTTTAGTTCTGTTCGCATCGGGGCTAAAGTCGTAAATTCGTCGTAAATCCGTAAACTTCAAATAGTTACATGCCTTTCATCAGGCAAAATCCTGTTATTTGCAGATGTTGCCGTGACACACAAACATAATGCGGTGGACGGACTTTGAGCTATTCATGACCAACTCTCCTTCAAACGAAGCCAAGTACGACGCATTATCGAACGACGTCCCTAGGCCCTGACGATGCCAGCGAGCGCGACAGATTCATGCTGGGAACCTCGATTATGCGCCAGAACACAACGGAGACGAGCATGCTTGCGGGCAGCGAGACCGCGGCAATCGCAAGCGGGTCGACAATCCCGAGCCTGGGCAGCAGGGCAACGAGCGCACCGATGACCATGGCGTGGGTGAGGTAGAGGCTGTACGACACCTTTCCCAAAAAGACCATGGGGGTCGCAGAGAGCGCACGGCGCGTGAACCCGTCGGCGATCGCGACGACAACCACCACCTGTGTTTCGTCAAGAGGATTTGAGCAAAAAGAGCATCGGAAATTGAGCAGCCTGAGCATCGGAAGTGCGCACGCTTTCTGAGCGGCTAGCCCTCCTGCATGAGGGCATGGCGGACGCGGTAGGACTC
>NZ_QIBZ01000004.1 GCF_003725955.1 Slackia isoflavoniconvertens
TTTCTTCCTTTCTCTCGGGAGGGCCCTCGGCCCTCGCCTCCGGAAAGGAATTCTCGAACTCATCCGGACATGTCCGGATGAGTTCGAGAACGAAACCTAAGTGTTCGGATGAACTTACAAATCAACCACCCCTTTCGATATGCGCCTTAGGTGTGGAATGCTCGTGTGTGCCCTTGCGCCTTTAGTTTCTGACGTATACTTTACTGCCGTGCAGAAAGCAGTTGGGTCCATCTGGGCTTGCCGCATCAAAATTCCATGCTAAGTGGTGTTTTATGCTTGCATGCACCGTGATGCTTTGCTATCATCTGCTTTCGTCTGAATTCAAACATTTGAAGCGTTTCGGCTGAAGGTCGGCCGAGATCGATAAGGAGAAGTGACAACCATGGCAGTGCCTAAGCAAAAAACCGGTCGTGCTCGTACCCACTCCCGCCGCAGCGCCAATGACGTTTGCGCTATGCCCTCTCGCTCTGTGTGCCCGCAGTGCGGCGAGGTCAAGTTGCCCCACCGCGTGTGCGGCAACTGCGGCTACTACAAGGGTCGCGAGGTTGTCGAGACCGAGTAATCTCGCTCGATAGTACATGCACGGTCAATATGCCGACTCAGTTTTGGGTCGGCATTCGTGTTTCTAGGACTTTTTCAATGCGAAGCGCAGCCTTTTATTGTAAGTCGTTTTCGAAACAGGGCTGTCGTATTTTCGCGTTTGTTACCACAATGACGAAAGGGGTTCATCGATGCCCTTAACCGAAAACGTTACCATCGCAGTCGATGCCATGGGTGGCGATAATGCGCCTTCCGTTGTGCTCGATGGTGTTGTCGCCGCTCTCGCCGAAGACGAGAACCTGCAGGTCGTGCTCGTTGGTCCCGCCGATGTCGTGGAGCCGTTCGCAAGCACGCACAACCGCTGCACCGCCGCAGTCGCGACCGAGGTCATTGGCATGGCCGAACATCCTGCCGAAGCGGTGCGCAAAAAGAAAGATTCCTCCATCGTGATCGGCTGCAAGCTGGTGAAAGAAGGGAAGGCGCAAGGCTTCTTTTCCGCTGGTTCTACAGGCGCATGCTTGGCGGGTGCCACGCTCGGCATTGGTCGCATCAAAGGCGTTTCTCGCCCCTGCTTGTGCAGCGTAATCCCGTCTCCTGTGGCGCCGGTCGTTATGGCGGATATCGGAGCGAATGCTGATTGCAAGCCCGAATATCTTGCTCAATTCGCCCAGATGGCCTCCATTTATGCCGAGAAAATCGTTGGCATTAAAAGCCCGAAGTGCGCATTGCTCAACATTGGCGAAGAAGACACGAAGGGCTCCCAATTCGCGCAGGCCGCATTTGCGCAGCTTAAGGAAAAGGTGCCGAACTTCGTGGGCAACTGCGAGGGCCGCGATATTATCGCCGCGAATTACGACGTCGTCATCACTGACGGCTTCACGGGCAATGTCGTGCTCAAGACCATCGAAGGCACTTCGAAAACCCTGTTCAAGTCGGTGAAGAAGGTCTTCCTTTCGAACCTCGCCACGAAGCTTGGCGCGCTTGCCATCAAGGGCAAGCTTTCCAAGCTCGCTAATAGCATCAACCCTGACAAATTCGGCGGTGCGCCGCTGCTCGGCGTCAAGGGAGCCTGCATTGTGGGCCATGGCTCAAGCAATGCCGATGCTATTAAGAACGGCATCCATGCATCCAGCAAGGTCGTGCGCGAAGATGTGTGCGGGCTTATTTCCCAGGCGGTGTCCCGATGACATTTACCGAAAACCATACCGAAGAGCAGAAACGGAAGGTTGAGCTCGCCCAGAAGATTTTGGGCTACGAGTTCAAAAACCCCGAAATTCTGCTTGCGGCAATCACGCATCCTTCCGCAACCGAGGGCAAGCCGGTCAAGTTCTCGTATGAGCGCCTTGAATTCCTTGGCGATTCCATTTTGGGCGCCGTGGTGGCGAGCGAGGCGTTCCACACCTATCACGAAATCGATGAAGGCGGCCTTACGCGCATCAAGGTGGCGCTCGTTTCTGGCGCGAGCCTTTCTGACGTCGCTGAAAAGCTTGGCTTCGCCGATATCATCGTATTCGGCTCTTCCGAACGTGGCACGGGCCGTCGCGGCTTGCACTCGGCGCTTGAAAACGTGTACGAAGCCGTTGTCGCGGCTCTGTACCTCGATGCCGGCATCGAAGGCGCGCAGCTCTTCATCGAACGCACGCTTATTCCGCGCATGAGCATCGATATGGCGAAGGAGCCCGAAAACCCGAAGAGCGCCTTGCAGGAAAAGCTGCAGGAAGAGGGCATCACGCCGACCTACAAGCTTATCGAGACTCAGGGCCCGCCGCACGATCGCACCTTCGTGTCGCAGGTATTCGCGGGCATGAAGGCGCTTGCTTCGGGCATGGGCCGCACGAAGAAGGAAGCCGAGAGCCAGGCGGCGAAAACCGCGCTTGACGAAATGAACTCCAAACAAGCCGCGAAGGCGGAAGCCAAGGCGGCGCGCGAGCAGGAAAAGCGTGCGAAGCGCGAGAAGCGCGAGCAGGAAAAGCGTGCGAAGCGCGAGAAGCGCGAGCAGGAAAAGCGTGCGAAGGCAGCTGCGAAGCATAGCCAGGAGTAGGCATACATGCATCTGAAATCCCTGATCCTGAAAGGGTTTAAGTCGTTCGCCGACCGTTCCGTGATTTCGCTCGAACCGGGCATCACGGCAATCGTCGGTCCGAACGGTTCGGGAAAATCGAATATCTCTGACTCCGTGCTGTGGGTGCTTGGCGAGCGGAATGCAAAGAATTTGCGTGGCCAGGCCATGGAAGACGTTATTTTTGCGGGCTCTTCGGCCCGCAAAAGCGTTGGCGTCGCCGAAGTCGAACTCGTGCTCGACAACTCCGACGGCACGTTGCCCGTCGATTTCAACGAGGTATCGCTTACTCGCCGCATGTATCGTTCCGGCGAAAGCGAATATCTCATCAATGGCGCGCCCGCCCGCCGCATGGACTTCATGGACATCCTGCACGACACCGGTCTTGGCACGGGCGCGCATTCCATCATCAGCCAAGGCAAGCTCGATGCTATTCTCGCAAGCAAGCCCGAAGACCGCCGCACGCTTATTGAAGAAGCTGCGGGCGTTCTGAAACATAAGCAGCGCAAAGAGCGCTCCGAGCGCAAACTTGCGAATATGGACGCGAGCCTCGCGCGCGTGAAAGACGTTACAGCCGAGGTTGAGCGCCAGCTGAAGCCGCTTGCTCGCAAGGCGCAGCGAGCCAAACAATACCAAGGCTTGGCCGACGAGCTCGCTCGACTTGACCTGGTGCTTGCAGTCGATGACTTGCGCACGTTGCAGGGCAAGTGGAACGCAACGCTGAAAAGCGAGAACGAAGCCGCCGCAGGCATCGATGTGCAGAAAATCAAAGCTCAGAAAGCTGAGGAAGAACTCGAAGCGCTGCAACTGGCGCTTCAGGAAAAAGGCCTGTATGTGGGCGACCTCACCGCGCAGCGCGGGCGCTTCCATATGGTGGTCGAACGTTTTGAGTCAGCCGATATGCTGCTTTCCGAAAAGGCTCGTTCGATTCGGTCCCGTCGCGAGCAGGCCGAAAACACCGCGATGGGCAGTGCTCGCCGCATCTCGAATTACGAAGAGGAAGTGGCTGCGCTGCAAGAGCAGCTCGAGGAACGCACAGCTCGCCGCGATGCGCTGGCCACGCAGGTTGAAGAGCTGAAGGCGCAATTCGATGAAGCGAAGGCCGAACGCCAGTCGCGCGACGTTGAGCTGGCTGAAGTGCAGCGCTCCCTGCGTCAGCGCGAGCGCGAAATCGATGAGAAAACGGCGAAGCGCGCGCGTTTGCAAGACGCCCTTTCTGGGCGCGTGTCAACCAAGCAGCTGCTCGAATCGAAACGCGACGAGATCGATGCCGAGCTCGAGAGCGCAACGGTTGAGCTCGATGAGAAATGCAAGGGTCTCGATGAGGAGACCGCCGCGCTGGCCGAGCTGCTCGAGAAGAGCCGTGCGGCTACCGAAGATGTGACAGCCGCTGAGCGTGCTGTGGCCATGGCAACTTCCGCGCTCGACGACAAGCGCAAAGCTGCCCAGCGCCTCGAAGGCAAAATCGCCGCTCTTGAGGAAATCAACCGCGGCATGCTCTCGAAAAACGATGCGTCGGCATGGGTTGCCGAGCATGGCGAGGCATTTGACGCGGCTATCGCGCCACTCGCCGCAGAGGTTCGCGCCCCTCAAGACCTTGAGGCTCTTGTCGAGCAGCTTCTTGGCGAAGACATCGCGAGCATGTATGTGCGCGAGGCTGCTTCTGCGCAAAGCATTGTGGACGCTCTTTCCCAAACAGGTGCAACCGGCACCGCATCGGTGCTTGTCGCCGGTAGCGCGCCCGAGCCCATTTCGTGCGACAAGCCGCGTCTGCTCGATTCGCTTGAATACCCCGAGCACGTGCGGGGGCTTCTGGAGTCGCTTTTGGGTGACGTGTTCTTGGTCGACTCGCTCGAAGAGGGCCTTGGGGCCCGAGCGGAAAGCGCTCGCGCTCGTTTCGCGACCAAAGATGGGATCGTCGTGTGGCCGGGCGCGAAAATCACGGTACGCATGGGTACCGCCGGCGAAGAGGGCATGCTTGCCCGCGAGAGAGAACTCGACGATTTGCGGGCGCAGCTTGAGGCTTCCAATGAGGAGCAGGCTACGGCGCAAATAGAGCTCGAGCGCTTTCAGGGCGATTTGGAACGCAAGCGCGCCATGAGCTTGGACCTTTCTCGAACTCATGCACAGCGTGCGGGTGCTCAAGCAAGTGCTCAGGCCGAGCGCGAGCGCCTCGCGAAACGCGTGGGAACCCTTCAGGCGTCGCAGAAAAGCGTTGCGGAAGACTTGGCCCGCGTGAATGTCGAGCTCGCTAAAACCGAGCCTGAAGTCGTGGAACTTGGCCAAGCCATCGAAGCCTTGCGCGTTTCGCGCACCGATGCTGAAGAACGCATGAGCGACATTTCGGGCGCTCGCGCCATTGCATACGAACGCGAACAGGCTCTTTCGAGCAAGCTTTCCGAAAGCAAGCTCGAATTCGCCACGGCAAAGGAACGCTCGCTTTCGCTCACGCGCGAGCATCGCGAACGCGTGCGCGATTTGGAGCGTGCCCAACACGCGAAAGAGCGAGCAGAGCGCGACCTCGTGGTGCTCGATGTCGCGAGCAAGCGCATCGAGCCGTTGCACGACGTGCTGCAAAACCTGAAAGAATCGGCCACCGCATGGGTGAACGATCTTGCGGGGAAGGCGGCGCTCGAGCAGAGCAATTCCGCCTCGCTCAATGCTTCCATCAACGAGGCGCGCGCGGCTTCGCGTGCCGCCCATGACGAACTTGAGGCGACGCAGGCGAAACTCAATGAAATCCGCATTGAGAAGGGCAAGCTCGAAGTGCAGGTAGAAGCCGCGATTTCGACCATCGTCGACGAATGCGGCACGCCGCTTGAAACTGCGCTCGAGATTCCTGCGCCGCAAGATCGTGCCGCCGCTGAGGGCGAGGCGTTCAAAATGCGCCGTCGCCTGAATTCCATGGGCACCATCGATTCTTCGGCCGCCGAGGAATACGAGGCCATGAAGGAGCGCTACGACTTCATGGCCGCTCAGGTGGAAGACATGGAAGCCGCGCGTCGCTCGCTCAAGCGCATCGTCGCCGCAATCGACGAGCGCATGCAGCAGCAGTTCGATGTAACGTTTGAGCAGGTGAACGAGAATTTCAAGACTATTTTCGCCCAGTTGTTCCCGGGTGGCTCCGCTTCGCTTTCGCTTGTCGGTGGGGAAGAGGGCCAAAGCTCGCTTGGCGTCGAGGTCGAGGCTCAGCCGCGCGGCAAGAAAATCTCGAAGATGACGCTCATGTCGGGCGGCGAGAAGTCGCTCACGGCTATCGCGTTGCTGTTCGCGGTGTATCGCATTCGGCACGCCCCGTTTTACATTCTCGACGAGGTGGAAGCGGCGCTCGACGACAGCAACCTCAGGCGCCTTATCGCGTATCTGGCCACGCTGCGCAATGAGACGCAGCTCATTATGATCACGCATCAGCGCCGCACCATGGAGATGTCCGACGTGCTTTATGGCGTGTCGATGCAAGCCGATGGCGTGACGAAGGTCTTCTCGCAGCGTCTGAAGGATGCGCTTCCGAACGCTGATTAAATAAAGCCCGTCAGCTTGCGCGTTGGCGGGCTTTTTGCTGTGGTAGGCTAACAAGGTTGACTTTTCCATTCGCATGAAAGGGCATTTTCATGGGATTCTTTGATCGAATCAGCGAGGGCCTTTCGCGCTCGCGCCAAAAATTCACCGAGCAAATGAACGTCCTGCTCGATCGTGGTCCTAATTTGGACGACGATTTTTGGGACGATTTGGAAGAAACGCTCATTCTGGCCGACATGGGCGGTTCGGCCGCGTCGCAGGTCGTCGAAAACTTGCGCGACGAGGCCACGCGCAAGGCGCTGCCCGATGCCTATGCCGTGCTCGATCGCCTGAATGACGAGCTTGCAAGCACGTTTGCCACCACCGAGGCCGATCCGTTTGGCGGCGATGCCGCATGTGTTCTGTTCGTCGGCATCAACGGCGCTGGCAAAACCACCACAGTCGGCAAACTCGCCAAGGAAGGTGCCGATGCTGGTCGCAAGGTTATTCTGGGTTCCGCCGACACGTTCCGCGCTGCTGCTATCGAGCAGCTTGAAGAATGGTCTCGTCGCGCGAACGTTCCCATCGTGGAGCGCAAGCGCGGAAGCGACCCGGCAAGCGTGTGCTACGACACCATCGAACGCGCCGAGGCCGATGGCTGCGATTTGGTGCTCATCGACACGGCAGGACGCCTGCATACGTCTGACGACCTTATGCGCGAGCTGCAAAAGGTCGTGAATGTGGTGCGCAAGCGCTCGAAAGCGCCCGTGTACACCGTACTCGTGATTGACGCGACTACCGGCCAGAATGGCCTGTCTCAGGCGCGCGTGTTCGATAAAGCGCTCGATTTGGACGGCGTGATCGTGACCAAGCTCGATGGTACCGCGAAGGGCGGCATTGCATTGGCCGTGAGCCACGAGCTCGGCCTGCCCATTTATAAAATCGGCGTGGGCGAGGGCCTGGGCGATTTGAAAGATTTCGACGCGCACGATTTCGCGCGAGCGCTCGTGGGCGAATTCGACGAACGCGAAGCGCGATAGCAAGGAGCTTGTATGTTTGAGAACCTCTCCGATCGCCTGCAAGGCATTTTCAGCGGCCTGAAATCGAAGGGCCGCCTTACTGAAGACGACATCAATGCGGCCATGCGGGAAATTCGCATGGCGTTGCTCGAGGCCGACGTGAACTTCAAGGTCGTTAAGAGCTTCATCGCGAATGCGAAGGAGCGCTGCCTGACTGCCGAGGTGCTCGATTCGCTTACGCCGGCGCAAAACGTCGTGAAAATCGTGCTCGACGAGCTCACGGTGCTGCTCGGCCAAACCGATTCGGGACTCGTACTCTCGAGCCGCATTCCCAACGTGATTATGCTCGTCGGCTTGCAGGGCTCGGGTAAAACTACCGCCGCCGCCAAGCTTGCGTATCTGCTGAAGGGCAAAGGCCACAGCCCCTTGCTCGTGGCTTGCGACGTGTATCGTCCCGCTGCGGCCGATCAGCTGCAAACGCTCGGCGACGAGATGGGCGTGAAAGTCTATCGCGGCGACGGCCAAGACCCGGTGAAAATCGCGAGCGAGGGCGTTCGCTTCGCCATCGATAACTTGCGCGACGTGGTCATCGTCGACACGGCGGGTCGTTTGCATGTCGACGAAGAGATGATGGAAGAGGCCGCCAACATCAAGGCCGCCGTGAAGCCCGACCAGATTCTCATGGTCGTCGACGCCATGACCGGCCAAGATGCCGTGAACGTGGCCCAGGCCTTCGCCGAGAAGGTCGATTTTGACGGCGTGATCATGTCGAAGATGGACGGCGACGCCCGTGGCGGCGGCGCGCTGTCGCTCAAGCAGGTCACCGGCAAGCCGATTAAATTCATCAGCGCGGGCGAGAAGCCCGACTCGCTCGAGCCGTTCCATCCCGACCGCATGGCAAAGCGCATTTTGGGCATGGGCGACGTGGTTTCGCTCATCGAGCATGCGTCGAAAATTCAGGCCGAAGAGATTGAGGCCGAGACCGCCGAGCGCGTTCAAAGGGCCAACATTAACCTGAACGACTTCCTCGAAATCAAGAAGCAGGTTTCCAAGATGGGCGGCATCTCGAAGCTCATCAGTGCGCTGCCTGGTGGTGATAAGGCCATGGCGCAGGGCCAGGTCGATACCGGCGCGCTCGACCGCATGGAGACCATCATCTTCTCTATGACGAAGGCTGAGCGCGAAAAGCCCGAACTGCTCAATGGCAGCCGCCGCCAGCGCATCGCGGCCGGCTCTGGCACTTCGGTTCAGGAAGTGAACCAGGTCATGAAGCAGTTCAACGAAACGCGCAAGATGATGAAGAAGATGATGCCTGCGGCCGCGAATGCGGGTCGTCCCACGAAGAAGGGCAAGAAAGGCAAGAAGGGCAAGAAGTCCCGTTTCGGCATGCCTGGTTTGCCGGGCATGGGTGGCATGAAGATGTCCGATATGAAGCAGCTGCAGGAAATGATGCAGAATATGGATATGAAGTAGTTGCGTCGTTCTGGCGAACGACGCAACCGCTCGACGCTGCAAACGGCCCCGGCGGCGCATTTCGGGTTCAGCCTTCGGCTCGCGTACCGAAGTACGCGTCGCCTTGGCTTCACTCGAACTGCACTCGCCAGGGCCGTTTTCGCTGACTTTGGGGCGAGCTTGTCATTCCCATGTCCGCGAGCGGTGCTTTTGGGCCGCTCGCCGTGCTTTTGGGCCGCTTTTTGTTGTCCTTTCATCGCTCTCACCTATAATTCGAGGCAGTAATGCACCTAAGAAAGGGGTTTGCACATGGCAATCAAGGTTGGCATCAACGGCTTTGGCCGTATCGGTCGTCTCGTCTATCGCGCGATGGCGAACGATCCCGAGCTCGACGTCGTTGCGGTTAACGACCTGGGCGACATTCCCACGATGGCCCATTTGCTGAAATACGATTCCGTCCACGGCCGCGCATTTGACACGGGCGAGGTTACCGAAGACGGCTTTGTGGCCGACGGCCATGCCACCAAGGTGCTCTGCGAGCGCGATCCCGAGAACCTGCCCTGGGGCGAGCTCGGCGTCGACGTCGTTATTGAATCCACCGGCATCTTCAAGACGGGTGAACTTGCTTCCAAGCATATCAACGCTGGTGCCAAGAAGGTCGTCATCACGTGCCCGGCTAAGGGCGAAGACATCACCATCGTCATGGGCGTGAACGACGGCGATTACGACAAGGAAGCTCACAACATCATTTCGAACGCTTCGTGCACCACGAACTGTTTGGCTCCTGTTGCCAAGGTGCTGCTCGAGAACTTCGGCATTGAGCGCGGCTACATGAATACCATTCACAGCTACACCAACGACCAGAAGATTCTCGACCTTCCGCATAAGGACCTTCGTCGTGCCCGCGCTGCCCAGCTGTCCATGATTCCGACCACCACGGGCGCCGCTCGTGCCGTCGCTCTGGTTCTCCCTGAGCTCAAGGGCAAGCTCGACGGCTTCGCGACCCGCGTTCCCACCCCTGACGGATCCATGGTCGACCTCACCGTGCAGCTTTCCCGCAAGGTGACCAAGGAAGAAATCAACGCCGCCATGAAGGCTGCCGCCGAAGGCCCGCTCAAGGGCATTCTCGCCTACACCGAAGACCCCATCGTTTCGGTCGACATCGTGGGCGACGACCATTCTTCCATCTTCGATTCGGGCCTCACTATGGTCATGGGCGACGATTCCGACCTGGTCAAGATTGTTTCCTGGTACGACAACGAGTGGGGTTACTCCAACCGCGTGAAAGACCTGGCCAAGATTCTTCTTTAGGCTATTGGGAAAAGGCCGGACTTGTTTCCGGCCTTTTTTGTTTGTATGACCTGCCCGGTTTCGCTCGGGCGGAGGCTTCCGCGGAAGACGCGTTCGGCTACCGCTCGCCTCACTCCTTCGCTTCGTTTTAATATGAAGAACTCGTTTGAAGCTCAGAGGTCTTCCGCAGAAGCCTCCGCCCGAGCGAAACCTCCGTTTATTAACCTGTTGAATGCTCGGAGCATTTAACAGGTTCCGTTTATTGAAACTGACTGATGAGGAGTTTCCTTATGGCCGACATCAAGACTATCGAGGGCGTTGACGTCGCTGGCAAGCGCGTGCTCGTGCGCGTCGATTTCAACGTGCCCATCAAAGACGGCGTCGTGACCGACGACACGCGCATTCGCGCGGCGCTGCCGACTATCGAATACCTCGTAAAGGGCGGCGCGAAAGTCGTGCTCATGAGCCACTTGGGCCGTCCGGCGGGCGAGGGCTTTGAGGAAAAGTTCACGCTTGCGCCTGCCGCTGCTCGTTTGGGAGAGCTTGTCGATGCCCCTGTCGCTTTCGCCGCCGATACCGTGGGCGATGACGCAAAGGCGAAGATTGCAGCGCTTTCCGACGGCGAAATTGTTGTGCTTGAAAACCTCCGCTTCGACAAGCGCGAGAAGAAAAACGATCCCGAGTTCTGCAAGATGCTTGCCGAGCTGGGCGATGTGTATGTGAATGACGCGTTCGGCACCGCCCACCGCGCTCATGCTTCCACGGCCGGCGTTGCTGCATTGCTTCCTGCATACGCGGGCTTCCTGCTGGCTGGTGAAGTGAAGACGCTTGGCGGCATGCTCGACGACCCCAAGCGTCCGTTCGTTGCAATCCTTGGTGGCTCGAAGGTATCCGATAAGGTCGGCGTTATCGACGCTCTTATCGACAAAGCCGACACCATCATCATCGGTGGCGGCATGTGCTTTACCTTCCTGCTTGCTCAGGGTTATGAGGTTGGCACGTCTCTCAAAGAAGAAGATTGGGTCGAGCGCGCTGGCGAGATGCTCAAGAAGGCTGAAGAGCGCGGTGTGAAGATGCTGCTTCCGACCGATGTGGTTGTTGCCGATAAATTTGCCGAAGACGCGAATACGGCGACCTGCGCGGCAGATTCGATGCCATCCGATATGATGGGCCTCGACATTGGCCCCGAAACCGAAGCCGCCTATGCCGCCGCTATCGCTGAAGGCAAAACGGTGTTTTGGAACGGCCCTATGGGCGTGTTCGAGATGAAGGCGTTCGAGCATGGCACGAAGGCTGTGGCCGAAGCGGTTGCCGCCAACAAAGAAGCCGCGACCATCATCGGTGGTGGCGATTCCGTGGCTGCTGTGAATAAGTTCGACCTCGCCAGCGAGATGACGTTTATCTCCACGGGCGGTGGCGCATCCATGGAGCTCGTTGAAGGCAAGCCCCTTCCCGGTGTCGAAGCGTTACGATAACCCTACCGAGGGTCTCGGTGTGCACCTGGTGGCGGCGCGATACCTGAGCTCGCGCGAACAGCCCACTGGGCTGTTCAGCTCGTGAGGACGGCCGTCACCAGCCGCACGCCGAGACCCAACGCATGTCATTTTTTGTCGCAATGTGTTGCATTGCATCGCTCCTTTTGGGCATGCCTTGCTTTTCGACCGTCCGCACGAGCCGGAAGCCACATAATGTGGCTTCCGCGCGAGCTCAGGTATCGTGTCGGAAAGCAAGGCATGCCCAAAAGCGTCTGCGATTCAACGAAAGGAACCCTATGTCTCGCAAGCCTTTAATTGCCGGCAACTGGAAAATGAATAAGACGCCTGCCGAGAGCGTGGTGCTTTCCCAGGGCATTTCCAACCGCTATTCTCGCAAGTGGAACAAGGTTGACGTGGTGCTGTGCCCGCCGACAATTGATTTGCGCTCGGTGTTCACGGTGCTCGATTTCGACAAGTCGAACATTGATGTTGGTGCTCAAAACTGCCATTGGGAGCCTTCGGGCGCTTTCACGGGCGAGACGAGCATTCCCATGCTCAAGGATGTGGGAGCCGCTTGGTGCATCGTGGGCCATTCGGAGCGTCGCGACTATTTCGGTGAAACCGATTCTATGGTGAACAAGAAGGTTCGCGCGCTCGCCGAATCGAGCTTCAACGCCATTGTGTGCGTCGGTGAGAGCCTTGCCGTGCGCGATGCCGGCGACGCCGTTCGTTTTGTGTGCGACCAGGTACGCGCCGCGCTTGCTGGCCTTGACGCTCACGAAGCTGAGTATTGCACCATCGCTTACGAACCCATATGGGCTATTGGCACGGGCCGCACGGCGACTCCCGAGCAGGCTGAAGAAATTGCTGCGGCAATTCGCGCTACCGTTGTCGATTTGGTAGGCGAGCAGGCCGCAGCGAATATGCGCGTGCTCTACGGTGGCTCCATGAAGCCCGAAAACGCCGACGGTTTCATGGCGTGCCCGAATATTGATGGCGGCCTTATTGGCGGCGCGTCGCTAAAAGTTGAGGATTTCTGCGAGCTCGTCGAAATCGCCTCTGGCTACGCCGAATAATTTGATACCACTCTTTGAAAAACGAGTAGAAATCCCGGCGCCTTTGCGGTTGCCGGGATTTTTTCAAGGGGAATAAGGCAGTCGCGGCCCTTTGGCCGCAATGTGATACGCGCTTTTGCGCGGGAAAGAGGAACTATGCAAACGCTGCATACGCCAGCCCTGCTTGTGATTATGGACGGCTTCGGTTTGGCGGAGCCTGGTCCGGGCAATGCGATTTCCCTCGCGAACACTCCGTATTTGGATGCGCTTTTGAGCGAAGCCCCCATGTGCAAGCTTGAAGCATCGGGTGAGGCTGTGGGCCTTCCTGCAGGCCAAATGGGAAATTCCGAAGTAGGCCATTTAAATATTGGTGCTGGTCGCGTGGTGCACCAGGAGCTCTCTCGAATCAATATGGCATGCCGCGAGGGCTCCATTCGCGAAAATGCCGTGATTAATGCGGCGCTCGATGCGGCGAAGGCTCCTGGCGCTGCACTGCATCTCATGGGCTTGCTTTCCGATGGTGGCGTGCATTCCTCCAACGAGCACCTGTATGCGCTCATTGAGCACGCGGCCGCTTATGGCGTGAGCGATATTCGCATCCATTGCTTCATGGATGGTCGCGATGTGCCGCCTGCGAGTGGCAAGGGCTATATCGAGGAGCTTGAACAGTTCATCGCTGAAAAAGGTCTTGCGAGCGTGGCAAAAATCGCTTCGATTTCAGGGCGCTATTACGCGATGGACCGCGACAAGCGCTGGGAGCGCGTGCGAAAGGCCTTCGATGCCATCGTGTGCGCCGAACCGTGCAGCGATATTTCCGCCGATGCATTCATGCAAGCTTCCTACGATAGCGACGTGACCGACGAGTTCGTGGTGCCGGGCGCCCTCGATGCGCGTGGCGTGCTCGATGGCGATGCGGTTGTGTTCTTCAATTTCCGTCCCGATCGTGCCCGTGAAATCACGCGTGCGATTGTCGATGTCGATTTTGACGGGTTTGTGCGTGCACGCGCACCCAAGGTGAGCTTCGTGTGCATGACGGAATACGACCCTTCGATCAACGCCCCCATCGCATTCCCGAAAACATTCCCTGAAAACGTGCTCGCCGATGTGCTTTCTGCCGCTGGTTTGCGCCAGTACCATATCGCCGAAACCGAGAAGTATGCGCATGTCACGTTCTTCTTGAATGGTGGCATTGAGGCTGAAAAGGAGGGGGAACAGCGTACGATTATCGCGAGCCCGAAGGTTGCGACCTACGATTTGCAGCCCGAGATGAGCGAACCCGCTGTTGCCGACACGCTTGCCGCGGCGATTGAAAACGATGAGGCCGACGTATATATCGTGAATTTTGCTAATCCCGACATGGTTGGACATACGGGCGTTATTCCCGCTGCGGTTACCGCTATCGAGGCGGTCGATGCGGGTGTTGCGAAGGTTGTTGAAGCGGTGAAGGCCAAGGGCGGTTTCGCGCTCGTTACCGCCGATCACGGCAACGCAGACAAAATGATCGCCGACGATGGCACGCCGCATACGGCCCATACGACGGCACTCGTTCCGTTCGCTCTGGCCGATGGCACAGGTGCTGGCCTCAAGCTTAATGGAGAGCAAGGCGCACTGTGCGATATTGCGCCGACGCTTTTAGCTGCTCTGGGTATGGAATCGCCGAAGGAATTCACGGGTCGTAGTTTGCTGGCGTAACGCCCTGAGCGCTGCCGCCCTGGCATGCGACTCTGCGCAAGGACACAGCTCGCTACCGCTCACTTCGTTCGCTATACGCTCGCTTGGCTGCGCTTAGCTAAATAAAAAGAACAAGTTTCAGAGCAGACGCCCAGGCGCAGAGTCACATGCCGGGGCGTCTGCGCTGCTCGATCTTTTATGGCTCTTGTCGAATTCCAGCTGTCGAATTCCGCGCGTGGATTCGCAATTCCTCTTTCACTCTATCGTGCGATAGTGCTATAGTGGTGTAACCCGCTTGCAACACCTTTGATGCCGAGGCTGCCCGCTTCGGCATCTTTGTATTATGGAAGGATTCCGCGCATGATCGCAATTGTCAAACCTGGAACGCCAAAAGAAGGTGTGGCGCAACTCTGTGAAATCATCGAGAGCAAAGGCGTCTCGACGTCGGTTATCGAAGGCGCAAATCAGACCATCATCGGTTTGGTTGGCGATACGACTCGCATCGACCCGTATTTGCTTGAATCGAACAGCATGGTCGAAGCGGTTCGCCGCGTGTCCGAGCCTTTCAAGAAGGCGAATCGCAAGTTCCATCCCGACGATACGGTCGTCGAGGTTGGCGGTGTGAAAATCGGCGGCAAGGGCAATTTCGCCGTTATGGCTGGCCCTTGCTCGGTCGAAAGCGAAGAGCAGTGCATGATCATTGCCGAGCAGGTCAAAAAGCACGGTGCCGCTATTTTCCGCGGTGGCGCGTTCAAGCCCCGCACGAGCCCCTATTCCTTTCAGGGCCTGGGCAAAGAGGGCCTCGACATTCTCTCGAAGGTAAAGCGCGAGTTCGACATGCCTATCATTACCGAAATCATGGACGCTCGCGACCTTGATCTTTTTGATGATGTCGACATTCTTCAGGTGGGCGCGCGAAACATGCAGAATTTCTCGCTGCTCAAGGAACTCGGCCGTTACGGCAAGCCCGTATTGCTCAAGCGTGGCATGTCGGCTACGATCGACGAGCTGCTTATGAGTGCCGAATATATCATGAGCGAAGGAAACGACCAGGTCATGCTCTGCGAGCGGGGCATTCGCACGTTCGAAACGCGTACGCGCAACACCTTTGACGTGAGCGCCATTCCCGTGCTTCGCGAGCTTACCCATTTGCCCATTATTGCCGACCCGAGCCATGCGACGGGTTATACCCGCTTCGTGACGCCCGTGGCATGCGCCGCGACCGCCGCTCAGGCCGATGGCCTCGAGGTTGAGGTGCACCACGACCCCGCCCATGCTGCCTCCGATGGTGCTCAGGCGCTTTTGCCCGAGCAGTTTGAAGATATGATGCGTCGCGTTGGCATCATTCGCTCTGCTGTTACCGCGGAATGGTAGGCCGCGATGTTTGAAACTGATCGAACCCCCAAACGAGTTGGCGTTGTCGGCCTGGGCCTTATTGGCGGCTCGTTCGCTAAAGCATATGCCGATGCTGGTATTGAAGTTTTTGCTGCCGATATCGACGAACGCGCCATGAACGCCGCTATGGCGGAAGAGACGGTCGCAGGTCCGTTGGATGAAGCGACAATTCCAACGTGTGAGCTGCTGATTCTTGCGGTGTATCCTCAGGCGATTATCGAATGGGTGCGCTCGCATGAGCAATTCATCTCGCCTTCAACGCTCGTTATCGACTGCGGAAGCGTGAAGCGCAGCGTGTGCCCGGTGTGCTTCTCTATCGCGGAGCGTCGTGGCTTTACGTTCATTGGCGGCCACCCCATGGCGGGTCTGCAATACTCGGGCTATCGTCATGCACGTGCCGATTTGTATGCCGGCCAGCCTATGGTGCTCGTGCCGCCCGAGATTTATGACCCCGATATTATTCTGTGGGCTGAGGAAGCCTTGTCGCCTGCGGCGTTCGGGTCGTTCTCGATTACCACCGCGGCAAAGCATGATCAAATTATCGCGTACACCTCGCAGCTCGCCCATGTGGTGAGCTCCGCGTTCATCAAAAGCCCCACCGCACAAAAGCATCGCGGTTTTTCCGCTGGCAGCTATAAGGATCTCACTCGCGTCGCCGAGCTCAATGCCGATATGTGGACCGAGCTGTTCATGGATAACGCCGACAATCTCACCGAGGAAATCGGCGTTGTCATAACGGAGCTTGGGCGCTATCGCGACGCGCTATCGCGCGGAGATGAAGCCGAACTGCACGCCTTGCTCGAGCAGGGGTCGATTGCTAAACGCAAGGCCGATGGCCGGTATTCTGACGCGCGCGAAGGCGGCGTGCGATGAGTGCGATCAAAGTCGATGCCGCGTCGCATAGCTACGATGTTTTCGTCGATGAATTCACGCTCGATCAACTTGGCGAGGTGTGCCGAGACGTGAGTGGGGGAGACGCCTGCTGCATTGTGAGTGACAGCAATGTCGCCCCGCTCTACCTCCCTCGCGCGAAAGCGAGCCTCGAGGCGGCGGGCTATACTGTATCGAGCTTCGTGTTCGAGGCGGGCGAGCAGTCGAAAACGATTCAGACCTATGCTCAGGCCCAGCAGACTTTTGCGCATGCGGGCCTTACGCGCTCGTCGCTCGTCGTCGCTTTAGGCGGCGGCGTTGTGGGCGATTTGGCGGGATTCGCGGCTGCCACCTACATGCGCGGTATTCGGTGCGTTCAGGTGCCCACCTCGCTTCTGGCTTGCGTCGATTCGTCGGTCGGTGGCAAAACGGCGGTTGACTTGCCCGAAGGCAAAAATCTCGTGGGCGCGTTCTTCCAGCCCGATGCCGTGCTTATCGATACGTCGCTTCTTGCAACGCTTCCCGAACATTTCCTCATTGACGGCTGCGGCGAGGTTTTGAAATACGGCGTGGTTTTCGATAAGGAATTGTTTGCGCAGCTTGAAGCGTGTGCTGCGAGCGATATGCGCCTGCCCGAGGTGATTGGGCGCTGCGTTGAGTTGAAACGCGACGTGGTGGTTGCCGATGAAAAGGAAGCGGGCGCTCGCCAGCTGCTCAACTTTGGGCACACATTGGGCCATGCGGTCGAGAAGCTGTCGAACTTCACGGTGACACACGGGTTCGCCGTCGCGTGCGGCATGGTGCTCGTGGCGAAGGCGAGCGTTGCGCGCGGGTGGCTTTCCGCCGCCGATGCCATGCGAATCGAATCGACCGTGCGCGCGTGGGGGCTTCTTGCTGAAACTGAAGAGCCCGCGAGCGCAATATACGAGGCGGCTCTTGCCGATAAGAAACGCCATGGCTCCACGATGAACGTTGTCGTGGCGAGCGAAATCGGAACGTCGCGCATCGAGACCTTGACGCTCGACGATTTCCGCGCATTCGTTCATGATGCATGTGTATAGCGATTCAAACCTGTTAAATGCTCGCAGCGTTTAACAGGTTGAAGAGGGATATGCGAGAGCAAGGTCGACGGCGTTCGCTGCGTTTGGCCTAGAGCCTCTCTCGCTAAACCTGCTAAACGCTACGAGCATTTAACAGGTCGCAGGTCCTAACAAGCCTGATCGGTACAGGGCGAAATGGAACAACGTGCCAGACGGCACCAACGATGGAAAGGCGGGGCGCATGGCTTCGCGCATTGGAAAAAATATCAGCGTGTCAATTTTCGGGCAAAGCCACTCCGCCGGCATCGGCTGCGTGGTTGAGGGCATACCTGCTGGAAAGAAGATTGATCTCGATGAGCTGCAGGCGTTTCTTTCGCGTCGAGCGCCAGGTGGCATGCCGTGGTCGACCCCCCGCAAAGAAGCCGATCTTCCTGAATTTTTGGGCGGCTTGGTCAATGGCGTCACGTGCGGCGCGCCGCTTGCGGCCCTTATTCGCAATACGAATACAAAAAGCTCCGATTACGACGAGCTGCGCCGCGTGCCGCGACCGGGCCATGCCGACTACGTGGCGAATATGAAATTCCACGGCGCGCAAGACGTTTCGGGCGGCGGCCATTTTTCTGGTCGCCTTACCGCTCCTTTGTGCATCGCTGGCGGCATTGCGATTCAGTTGCTGCGCGATGAAGGGGTCGAAGTCGGTGCCCACATCGCGCGCATTGCGGGCATTGCCGATGATGCGTTCGCGCTTCATGGTCTCTCGTCCACCGACGTTCACGTGGCGCATGCGAAGACGTTCCCTGTTCTCAACGACGCACAAGGCGAGCGCATGATTGCCGCCATCGCCGAAGCGCGTGAGGCGGGCGATAGCGTTGGCGGCGTTGTCGAATGCGCTGCCACAGGGATGCCCGTCGGCGTGGGCGAGCCAATGTTCGACGGGGTCGAGAATGCCGTCGCCCGCATGCTGTTCGGCATTCCTGCTGTGAAGGGCGTTGAATTTGGCCGCGGCTTTGATGTGGCTGATATGCGTGGCAGCGAGAACAACGATGGCATGCGCATTGTAGATGGACGCGTCGTGTTCGAGTCGAACAATGCCGGCGGCGCGAATGGTGGCATTACGACGGGCGAACCTGTGGTTGTGCGCTGCGCGTTTAAGCCCACGCCGTCAATTTCGCGTGCTCAGCACAGCATTGATATGCAGGCGGGCACGAACGAGGGCCTTTCTGTACATGGCCGCCACGATCCGTGTGTCGTTGTGCGCGCGGTGCCGGTCGTTGAGGCCGCGGTCGCGCTTGCTTTGTATGATTTGCTTTTGGAATCGAGGATGGACTAATGACCTCGCAGGAAACGAACACGACGCCCGTCATTGATCTTTCGATTTCGCGTGCGCGTATCGACGAGATTGACGCGCAGATTATTGAGCTGTTCGAACGCCGCATGCATATCGCCGCCGATGTGGCGGCTTACAAGCGCGCGACGGGCAAGCCTGTGCTCGATAAAGCGCGCGAGGCGGCGAAAATCGACAAGGCAACCGAGCTTGCGAGCGATGAGTTCAAGAAATTCATTCCGCCCCTGTTCAGCATGATGATGGAAATGAGCCGCGCCTATCAGCACTCACTGCTTGATGATGGCTCGGAAGGCGTGGTGCCTGCCGCTATCGACGAGGTCGCCGAACTTCCCGCTGCCGCGCATGTGGCGGTGCAGGGCGTCGAGGGCGCCTATCAACACATTGCATGCCGCGAGCTTTTTGTTGACCCCGATATCGTTTTCGTGCCCACGTTCGACGCCGTGGCCGACGCTGTGGAAGAGGGGCGCGTCGAATATGGCATTCTGCCGCTCGAGAATTCAACGGCGGGTACGGTCGATCGCGTATATGACCTGCTTTACAAGCGCGGTTTGTACATAGCGCGCGCCATTACGCTGCGCATCAACCACGATTTGCTCGCGAAGCCTGGCGTTGAGGAGTCAGATATCGTCGAGGTATTTTCCCACGAGCAGGCATTGCGCCAGTGCACCGACTTCATCGCGCAAATGCCCAATGAGGTAACCTCGACCGCCTGCCGCAACACGGCGATGGCGGCGAGTTCTGTGGCGAACAGCGAGCGACGCGATGTCGCGGCGATTTCTTCGACTGCCTGCGCCGAGCTTTACGGGCTCAATGTTCTTCAGCATGCCATCCAAGACGAAGCCGATAATTTCACGCGCTTCATTTGCGTGGCGAAAAAGCCGCAGCTCGTGGGCGTGCCGGAGCGAAGCTCGCTTCTGCTTATCACGCCGCACGAGGCGGGCGCTCTTTTCCGCGTGCTTTCCCGCATCGCGGCGCTTGGAGTGAATATGCTGAAACTCGAAAGCCGTCCCATTCCCGGCAGCGAATTCGAGTTTATGTTCTATGTCGATATCGAATGCACGCCGAACGATGCCGCGTTCGACGAAGTAATTGCCCAAATCGAGCCGCTTTGCGATTCTCTCGCCTATCTTGGCAGCTATGCAGAGGTGTCGGCGTAAATGGTTGGCGATATTCTTTCTATGGCGCTGGGTCGATACGTGTTTTGACGCCCGCGCGGATTCTTTCGGCTCCCGCGCGGGCACGTGGCGCAACATAACGCCGCCGACCAATGGTGAAATTCGCGCCTTGTTGCGGCGCGTTCTGTAAAGGAGTACAAATGGCTGTCTCTCAAACGAAACCCGTATACGGATTGCTTGGTCGAAAGCTCGGCCACAGCTACTCGCCGCGCATTCATGCGATGCTGGGCGACTATGAATACCGTTTGCACGAAGTTGAGCCCGACGACGTTGCCGCTTTCATTCGCGAAGGCGATTTTGCAGGGCTGAACGTGACGATGCCGTACAAAGAGACCGTGATGGACTTGTGCGACAAGCTTACCGATGCTGCTAAGAAAATCGGAAACGTGAACACCATCGTCCGTCGCGAAGATGGCACGTTGCTTGGCGACAACACCGACTATTATGGGTTCTCTCATTTGCTTAATGTCGGCCACATGAGCGTGACCGACCGCAAAGTCGTTGTGCTTGGCACGGGCGGTGCAGCGAAAACGGTGCATGCCGTGCTTACCGACCGCGGCGCGTCGGAGATTGTCATGATCTCGCGCACGGGCGAGAACAACTACGAAAACATCGCACAGCACTACGATGCGCGTTTCATCGTGAACACAACGCCCGTGGGCATGTTTCCCAACTGCCCCGATTCCCCCATTGACCTCGAACCGTTCGCGCGTACGGGCGAGCTGCGTGAGGGTCGTGCCGATGGCTTGTTTGGCGTTGTCGATGTGGTGTATAACCCGGCTCGAACGGGCCTCATGCTTCAGGCCGAAAAGCTCGGCGTTCCTCATATAAGCGGCCTGCCCATGCTCGTCGCTCAGGCGAAGGCAGCAAGCGAGCTATGGCAGCACAAGCAAATCAGTAACGAAATCGTGAACGAGATTGTCGAGAAAATCACGTTCGAAGAGGGCAATATCGTGATCATCGGAATGCCTTCGGGCGGCAAGAGCACTATTGGCTCGCTGCTTGCCAAGCAGCTCGGCCGCGAATTCGTTGATATCGACGACCATATTCCCGAAGCGGCCGGTAAATCTATTGCTGACATTTTTGCGGAAGATGGCGAGGAGGCGTTTCGCGCCATCGAGACGCAGGTTACAGGTGAAGTATGCAAGCGCAGCGGTTTGGTTATCGCGTGCGGTGGCGGGGTCGTTACCGAGGCGCGCAATTACGACTTGCTGCATCAGAACGGCATCGTCTTGCTGCTGAAGCGCCCGCTAGAACTGCTCGTGTCCGACGGACGGCCCATGTCCATCACAAAGGGCATTCCTGGTCTTGCGCGAGACCGTGGCCCGAAATATGACGCCTGGGGCGATATCGTGGTTTCCAACGACGCCGACCCGATGATCGTCGTGGGGCACGCGCTCGAAAAGCTGCAGAAGTAATTCATTTCGGCGGAGAAAATCGACATTATTAGAGATGGAGCTCCTGTGGCATGGAGCCACGGAGGGAACTTCCGCGCGAGCCGAAAGCAACCTCACGTGGCTTTCGTGCGAGCCGGCACTTATTTTCCGCTATGGTTCCGTACCGTGCAGGAGCGGTGAGCAGAGGCAAACTCATGAAATTTCTTGTTATGAATGGGCCGAACATCAATATGCTTGGCGTTCGCGAGCCCGATATCTACGGAAAGCAAGATTACAAGGCGCTCTGCCAGCTCGTGCGCGATACTGCGGCCGAGCTGGGCGACGAGGTCGAGCTTTTCCAGAGCAACCACGAGGGTGCGCTGGTTGACCGCATTCAGGAGGCGTTCGGAAAGACCGATGCCATCGTCATCAACCCCGCGGCATATACGCATACTTCGGTGGCTTTGCTCGACGCATTGAAAGCCGTCGGCATTCCGTATGTTGAGGTTCATATTTCTGACGTGACTAAGCGAGAGGATTTCCGCCAGGTTTCCTTCGTGCGTCAGGCTGCGCTTAAGACCATAATGGGGCAGGGTATTGAAGGTTATCGGCAGGCGATGCTGTTTTTGCACGACCATCTTGCGAAATAACGTATTGCTGGCTAAAATATTCAGGTTGCAATTTTCTGACCCCTATAAAGGAGAACGTCAACGTGAATCCGTTGCTTATTTTGGTCCTTATCGTCTGGGCTGTTTCTGGTGTTGGCCTTATCGTGTTCGTGCTGCTGCATTCCGGCAAGGGCACCGGCGTTTCCGACATGATCGCCAGCTCCCTGTATTCCACTCAGACCGGTACGAACATCATCGAAAAGAATCTTGACCGCATCACGATTATTTTTGCGATTGTTTTCATGTTGTCGCTGCTCGCGCTCATGCTTCTGTACCCTCAGGGCACGATTTCTCGCTAGGTTTCGAAATTTCTCCAAATTGGGTCTTGCTCAATTCGGAGAGTTCCGTATAATACCAATTCGCTGCTTGCAATGTGCAAGGAACCACGTCGGAGTGGTGGAACGGCAGACACGCTAGCTTGAGGTGCTAGTGCCCACATACCGGGCGTGCGGGTTCAAATCCCGCCTCCGACACCATCGAAACTTGAAAGCCACCCAATCGGGTGGCTTTTTTGTATGTGGAAGCTCCGCAGGCATTTGGGTTGGGGCCTTAGCCGGAAGAGGCGGTTTGGCCGAGTGGCTCCAATCGTGTTTGTAGGAGGCTTATAGGAGAGTCGGAGACGAGCCCTTATGAGCCTTCGCGAAGGTTGATTTGAATCCATGGATTGTTTTACGAGCACGGGCTTGAAGGCCAAAGACGTGCGCGTTTATGGCATTGCTCGCGCGGGAAAAATTTCTAAAAATAGTTCTTGCATTCAATAGACGTTTCTGTAAAATACTTTCTTGTCGCTTGCGAGGGGAAACCCAAACAAGGAACCACGTCGGAGTGGTGGAACGGCAGACACGCTAGCTTGAGGTGCTAGTGCCCACATACCGGGCGTGCGGGTTCAAATCCCGCCTCCGACACCATCGAAACTTGATAGCCACCCAAGCGGGTGGCTTTTTTATATCTGGCTGTTTTTTGTCCCAGACAAAGCCAGGTTGATGTGTAGGGTCGGACTTGGGCTTATGCCTAAGCTTGTGGGGAAGATTAGACTTGGGCACTTGGGCTGTAGGACCGTAGGACTATGGTAGCCAATGGGACCATGGGGCTGTTGGATCGTAGGGTCATGACCCGTGATCTATGGGCCATGGACCATGGGCCTGCGAGACAAACGGCCCCCTTTTGACTTGTTGCAGCATTCCGGAAAGCCCGTTGTGGCATGGAAGGCCTGTTATGGCAGAAAACGGCGCAATGGGGCCTCTCTGCGGCTCGTCGAGCCTTCTTTGAGCCCTGAATTGAGGCTCGGATCGCACTTCGAGTCACGATTTCAGGCTCAATGCGTCATTTCAACTCGAGCGTCGAGGCCCCATTGTCGTATTTTCTGACAAAACAAGCTCGATTCTGTGCACTCGGGCCCCATTGCGGCGATTTCTGCCATCTTCTATGGGCCATAATCAAAGGCTAGGGAAGAGAGGAAATATCGTAGCTGGATATATTCGGAATACCATTAGCCTCTGACCTGCGTTAATTCGGTTATAGTAGGCATAGAGGCAAAAAATTCGAAAAAAGTTCTTGCATTCGCCTGGGGAAGTCTGTAATATATCAACTCGCGCGGTTGAGCGGAACGGAAACGATTCGAACAACCAAACGAAGTGGGCGGTTAGCTCAGGGGGAGAGCACTACCTTGACACGGTAGGGGTCACAAGTTCAAATCTTGTATCGCCCACCACTTCGCGGACATGGCTCAGTTGGTAGAGCACCACCTTGCCAAGGTGGGGGTCGCGGGTTCGAGCCCCGTTGTCCGCTCCAGCTCATTCGAAGCCCGTTTTCGGGCGGGCTTCTTTTGATAATGGCGAGATGGCCAAGTGGTAAGGCAGGGGCCTGCAAAGCCCTCACCACCGGTTCGAATCCGGTTCTCGCCTCCATATTTGCGGACATGGCTCAGTTGGTAGAGCACCACCTTGCCAAGGTGGGGGTCGCGGGTTCGAGCCCCGTTGTCCGCTCCAGAAATCTTACAGCCGAGGCAAATGCCCCGGCTGTTTGCGTTTTCGAGCACGAATCGGGGCTCGAACCGATGAGGTGGAATTCCGTCAAGAAAACCGCCCAGTGGGCGGTTTTTAGGAATTCGCCCGAAGGCTTTAGCCTGAGGGGTAGGGGCGCGCGAAGCGCGTCCATGAGCCCCGTTGTCCGCTCCAGTCTTTATTGCGCCGTTCTGACGAACGGCGCTTTTTCGTTTGGGGCGACCTGACGCTGCGCGGAAGCCTGTCGCCCCATCTTGCCCCTTGTGCATGGCTCGGCGCGTACCGAAGTACGCTTGGCCATGCGGCGGGGCAATCTGGGGCACCCGGCTTCCGCTCGCTGACTTTGGGGCGAATGGGGCTTAAGAGGCCCAATCTTTTTTCCCGTCTTTTGAGCATAGAGCGAGCGGGGTTCGAGCCAGTCTCCTCGCATCCATTCACCTTTGCCGCGAGTCTTTCTACGCGTCGTATTGCGGGTTGCTCTGCTTTCTTTTCTGTGTCGTGATAATATGCTCATTTGCCGCATAGACGGTGCGGCGAAGCTTCTCGAGCAGAAAGGTTGAGAGTGGATACGTTTTTCAAGATTTCCGAGCGCAATTCTTCGGTCGGAAATGAGGTCATCGGCGGCCTCACGACATTCCTTGCGATGTCATACATCATCGCCGTTAACCCGCAGATGCTTGTTGCGGCGGGCATGCCGTTTGAAGCGGCGCTTACCGCAACGTGCATCGGCGCAGCCATCATGACGATTGCTATGGGCCTTATCGCCAACCGTCCTGTTGCTTTGGCGTCTGGCATGGGCATTAACGCCATCGTCGCCTATACCCTGTGCCTGGGCGGCGTGAACGTCGACTGGCGCGTTGCCATGGCCATTGTTATGCTAGAAGGCGTGGTCATCTTCATCTTGGTTGCGTGCGGACTTCGTAAGGCGGTTATGGACGCTATTCCTGCTAGCCTGCGTCACGCTATTGGCATCGGCATTGGTCTTTTCATCGCATTTATCGGTCTGAAGGGTGGCGGCGTTATCGTCTCGAGCGAATCGACCCTTCTTACGCTTGGCGATTTGTCTTCGCCTGTTGCTATCGTTTCTCTTGTCGCTATTGCGATCGCGGTTATTCTGCAGGTGCTCAACGTGAAAGGCGGATTGCTCATCTCCATCATTGCGGCGACGATTGTCGGCATTCCGCTGGGCGTAACGCCGCTGCCGACGTCGTGGAACTTCGGTTTGGACTTCTCGGCCTTAGCGGCCCCGTTCCAAACCATTCCGGGCACCGACACCATGGCAATCGTCCAGGTGTTCCTGCAGCCTGCCTTGCTGCTCTTCGTGTTCTCGTTGCTTATGAGTGACTTCTTCGACACGATGGGCACGGTTGTTGCCGTTGGCCAGCGTGGCGAGTTCGCCGATAAAGATGGCAACGTTGAAGATATTCAGCCCATCCTCATGGTCGACTCCGCTGCCGCTGCGGTAGGTGGTTTCTGCGGCGCGAGCTCTATCACCACGTTCGTCGAATCGGCTTCGGGCGCTGCAGCTGGTGCTCGTACGGGTCTGTCCAACATCGTCGTGGGCCTGCTGTTCGTTGTGTTCGCGTTCTTTGCGCCCGTGATTGGCATGGTGTCATCTTCGGCTACCTGCGGTGCGCTTGTCGTTGTGGGCTACCTCATGCTTTCCGATGTGGCGCATATCGATTGGGAGAACATTGAGCATGCGTTCCCGGCGTTTGCATGCATCATGGGCATTCCCATGACGTATTCCATCACGAATGGCATTGGTTTCGGCTTTATCTCCTACGTGGTCATTATGCTCGTGACTGGCAGGGTGAAGGAAGTCAAGCCGCTCATGTGGGTTGCCTCGCTCGCGTTCTTGCTCATGTTCATTTTGGCGTAAATTCGATTTGTCCATGATGAAAACGGCTCCCTCTACGGGGGCCGTTTTTTGCTGGGATGAATACCGCGTTTAACCTGTTCATGTCCTGAGCGTTTAGCGGGTTTAACACCGCAAATGCAATTGCGGTCGTGTTTTCTGATTCGTTGAGCCTTAATACGTTATTGATTTGTGCTGCGGGGGTGCAATACTACAAAGCTGCTAAATGCCCTGAGCATTTACCAGCTTTGTAGTAGTCCAGAACGCTTTGCCTTCATTGGGTGAGATTGTTCAATGCGGCGATCATTAGCGGGTTGGATTTTGAGACGGCGTGCGAATGCTCATTCCTTAGAACGAACCTGTTAAATGCTACGAGCATTTAACAGGTTTTTCGTCAGCGAAAGCTCGTGGTGGGTTTCCGCTTGCTGCAACTTTGTGTACGGAGTGCGCGGCGCTTTGGCCTGTCATGATGCCAAAGGGGCGGCCCACCATCCTTTGAGAGGCTAACGGGCCGTAATTGTGTTGTGCTGTGCATTGTTTAGAGCAGAATGCGGTGCGTAAAGGTTTTGCCGTCGAAAATGCCGAAGCTGTGGGACCCATCTTTGGGAATGGCAACGCTGCCCGGGTTGAAGAGCCATACGCCGGAGTGATGCGCGTCGCGCTCGTTTACTTTGATATGCGTGTGTCCGAACAGGAATGCGCTTCCCTTCGGCAATTTCGGCATATTGTTGACGCTGTTGTGCAGCCCGCTTCCGAAAACATGGCCGTGCGTGCAGAACAAGCGCATGCCGTCGGCTAATACGAGCGCGTAATCGCCCATACAGGGGAATTCGAGCATCATTTGGTCGACTTCCGCATCGCAATTGCCGCGTGCGGCCACAATGGAACCTGCGCGCTCATTGAGCATGGCGGCAACGCTTTTGGGGTCGTAGCCCTCGGGCTCTTCGTTTCGTGGTCCGTGATACAAAATGTCGCCGAGCAAAATAATCTCGTCGGCTCGCTCCTCATCGGCCGCTTTCAAAAACTTTTCGCACCATTTCGCCGAGCCGTGAATGTCTGAAGCGATTGCGAACCTCATGAATGTTCCCTTTCGTTGTCGAGAGGCGAGTTACGCTTTCATTATGCGTATTGAGCCGCCTCTTCGGGCTCGTAATTCCGAAGAGGCGGCTGGCGCGCGTGTTTTTCGGTGACGTTCGGGCGTACTGCCGAAGGGTGGCGTTTCCGCTCTATTCCCTTGTGTCGCGTTTCGCGAAAAAGCCAAGCGGCCTTTCCGCGTTTGCGATTGGCTTTTATTCCTTCGCGCCTCGTTTCGCGAAGGGGTTGAGCGACTTCTTTTCCTCCGCGATATTCCATTCGCTCACGAACGGGTCGTTGTCAAGGCCATTCATAATGCCATCGAGCTCAGCGTCGATCTTGGGCAGGTGCTTCACCTTGTATTTCACCGGCTTGCCGGCCATGTAGACCTGTTCAACGTTGCGCAGCGCGCAGAGGTCCTCGAGCGGGTTTGCGTCGAGCACGATTAAATCGGCGCTCTTGCCCGTTTCGATGGAGCCGGTTTCGTTGGCCACGCCAAGCAGTTGCGCGTTCTTGAGCGTTGCGGTATGCAGCGCGAATTCGGGCGTCACGCCGGTATGGCGCTGGAAATACACCACTTCGCGCCACATGTCGTAGTGAGTGACGAACGGGCAGGCGGAATCGGTGCCCAGGCCTACGGGAATGCCGTTGGCAAGCGCCTGGCGCGTCGCGGTGGCGACGCCTTCGTAGACGACGCGGCCGTTGACTTTCTGCACATGGGTAGAGTGCGTTTTCTCGGGCGAAAGCACCGCGAAGGGGAGTGCCGGTGAGAGCGTGCAGGTAAGCGACGAGGCGTTGCCGAGTCCATTTTTCTTGAACAGTTTCAAAAGCTCGTCGGTAAGAGGTGCGCCATGCTCGATGGTATCGACGCCCGCTTTCAAGCCGACCTCGACGCCTTCGGTGCTTTCGATATGGGCCGAGGTGCGAAGCCCGAGTTTATGCGCTTCGTCGCACACCGCTTGCGCGATATTGAGAGGCATGCGCAAGACTCCCGGCTCGCCTTCAACCTCGGCATCAAAAACGCCGCCCGTGATGAAGAGCTTGATTTGATCGGCGCCATTGCTGAAGTGCTCATGAACGAGCGCGCGACCCTCTTCGGGAGTTGTCGCCTTCTTCGCAAACAAGCGCGCATGGCCCTCGGGAACAGTGATGCCGCAGCCCGATGCGATAAGGCGTGGGCCTTGGAACTTGCCCGATTTAATTTGATTGCGCACTTGGATATCGGCATACCCAGGGTCGCCAACGCTGCGCACAGTGGTTACGCCGCTTGCAAGCTGGTTTTTCAGCGAGGCTTTCAGCATGTGACGCAAAATCGCCATGCCAACGGGGTTGCCCGTGACTTTTTGAACCTCTCCTTCGGCGTTGCTTGAACTGCGGGGCGTGCCGTCGCCAACCAGATGCACGTGCATGTTGATGAGTCCAGGCATGAGGTACTTGCCTTGCAGATCGATGATCTGTTCGCCGCCGCGCATTTTTACTTTTGCGGTGGGGCCGACTTCGACGATTTTGCCTTCGTCATCGACGAGAACCGTTGTGTCGGGCGCGGGCTTCATTTTTTCCGTGCCGTCGAGCACCGTGGCGTGGATGAATGCATAAGACATAAGCTATCCTCCTTGAATCGCGTTACTCGGATTGTATCCCCTGCGGCATATTGTTGCGGTGCTGAACTATTGTTTTTGCCTTTTCGTTACGCTTCTCCAAATAAATACCTATAAACCTATTGCATAAATAGGTAAATAGAATAATAATGCAGAACCATCCTAATCAAAGGGGCTTCGGCTCCATGTTTCAAAGGGGGACGCTATGTCGTTCGAAACTGTCGCGTCGACGGTGGTGGTGCTTGCGATTCTCGTCGGCCTCATTGCCTTCCTCGCATTTTTGAAGAAGAAGGGCAAGAGCTTCACGTTCCGCGTGTTCACGGCGCTTGGTTTGGGCGTGGTGTTCGGTGCGGGCATTCAGATTGTGTTCGGGCTTGGTACCGATGCGACCAAGACTGCGCTCGATTGGATGAGCATCGTGGGCCAGGGCTACATTAACTTGCTGAAGATGCTCGTTATGCCTTTAGTGTTCGTGGCCATTGTCGGCGCTTTTACGCGTGCTGAAGTGACCGATAACCTTGGCAAGATTGGCGCGGTCGCGCTCGTCGTGCTGCTCGCGACGGTCGCCATTGCGGCAATCGTTGGCTGGGCGGTTATCGCGTTTTCCGGCCTGGCGGGCGCAAGTTTTGCCGATGGCACGGTGGACCCGACCAAGCTTGCAACGCTTCAGGACAAGCAGGAAACCGTTGCCGCGCTCACCATTCCGCAGGAGCTGCTCAGCTTCATCCCGACGAACGTATTCGCCGATTTCACCGGAAGCCGCTCTACGTCCACCATCGCGGTCGTCATTTTCTCGGCAATCGTGGGCGTTGCGTATTTGAAGTTGCGCGATAAAGATTCCGAGCAGGCGGAGTTCTTCAAGAAGTTCATCGACGCTCTTTACGGCATCGTCATGCGCATCGTGAATATGGTTCTTTCGCTCACTCCTTACGGCGTGCTCGCCCTTATCGCGAACTTCATGGCGAAGAGCGATTTCGCGGCCGTACTTGACCTGGGTAAGTTCGTGATCGTTTCCTATGTTGCCCTAATCACGGTGTTCATCGTGCACCTTATTATCGTGGGGGCAAATCGCGTGAGCCCGATTACGTACGTGAAGAAGGCATTCCCCGTTTTGAGCTTCGCATTCGTTTCTCGTACGAGCGCCGGTGCGTTGCCCATGAATATCGAAACGCAGCGCCATGCGCTCGGCGTTGATTCCGCTACGGCGAATTTCGCGGCAAGCTTCGGCATGTCTATCGGCCAGAATGGCTGCGCGGGCATTTATCCCGCCATGCTTGCCACGATCATCGCCCCGACGGTTGGCATCAACGTGTTCTCGCCGGAATTCGTGGTTATGCTCGTCGCGGTCATCGTTGTGAGCTCATTCGGCATCGCCGGCGTTGGCGGCGGCGCGACGTTCGCATCGCTCATCGTGCTGGGCACGCTTGGCCTGCCTATCGAGATTGTGGGCATTCTCGCTTCCGTCGAGCCGCTCATCGACATGGGCCGCACGGCGCTCAATGTGAGCGATTCCATGGTCGCGGGCATCACTTCGTCGCATGTCAATGGCGGATTCAATCGCGAGGTATTCAATGATCCCGAAGCTCAAGTGAGTGCAGCGGGAGATATCGAGGCGTAAATTCATTCTTTATTTCGTTAGGTGAACGTTTGTTGACGCCGCTTCGCCCCGTCCGGAGTTTTCTGGGCGGGGCTTTATAATTCCATGTGTTTATGCTTTTCGCTCCATGGGGGCGTTGAAAGGGGATTTACACTTCGTCATGTCGAACGTATTTGTGAATAACGCGCTCACCAGGATTATTGGCCAATGGTGGAACCGCTTGCTCGGTGCCGCGAAAGAGGGCTCCTTTTCCGATCAGGACGAGATGTATGCATCGCATCGCACATCGCGCGACTACATTTGCAATATGTTCGGCATTGCCACATGGGGCATGGTTTTCCCTGTGCTCACCGTCGTTATCACCCAGCTCACGAATGCCGAGCTTGCAGGCATGTTTTCGCTCGCGTTCATCACCGCCACGCTGCTCATGATGATCGGCAATTACGGCGTGCGCACCTATCAGGTTTCCGATATCGATGAGCGCCATTCGTTTGCCGATTATGAGGTGAACCGTTTCATTACCTGCGCGCTTATGATGGTCGTTGGCGTGGGGTACTGCATGGTGCGCGGTTATGGCGGAGACATGCTCACCATTTCAATCGGCGTGTATTTCTATCGCATGATCGATGCTCTCGCCGATGTATACGAAGGTCGTTTGCAACAGCAAGACAAGTTCTATCTTGCGGGCATCTCGCAGGCCGTGCGCTCCGTGCTTGTCGTGCTATTTTTCTCGCTCGCTTTGCTCATTACGCGTAATGTGGGTGTTGCGAGCATCGTCATGGCAGTGGTTGCGGCGCTGACGTTCGTTTTCCTCACTTTCCCTTTGGGGCTTATCGAAACGCCGAAATCGCCCCGCTGCACCTTTGAGAGCGTTGTGGTGATTTTCAAGCAGTGCTTCCCGCTGTTCTTGGCGGTGTTCCTGTTCAACCTCATCGAGAGCATGCCGAAGTTCGTTATGGAAGGCGTGCTCCCTTACGATAGCCAGCTGTACTTCAACGCACTGTATTTCCCAGCGCAAGGCATTATGCTTGCGATTCAGCTTGTGTATAAGCCGCTGCTCGTGCGTCTTACGAAGGAATGGGCTGACCCGAGCCGACGCAAACGCTTCGATTTGGCATTCTTGGCCATGATGGGCGTTGTGCTCGCATTTACGGGCGTGACGGCCGTTCTTATGGGCTGGATCGGCATACCTCTTATGAGCTGGATTTACGGTTTGGATTTTGAGCCCTATCGAGGATTGGCCTATGTCATGGTCGCTGCTGGCGGCGTGACTGCGGCGGTCGATTTCTTGTATCAGGTCATAACCGTGTTGCGCCGTCAGGGCGACGTTACGAAGCTTTATTTCATCACGTTCGGCTTCTCGGTTTTCGTGCCCATTTTGCTCATCAATTTCACGGGCTTGCCGGGTGCCGTAATTGGCTACCTCATCGTTATGGCGATCCTGTTCTCGCTGCTCGCCATGGAATACATAACGATTCGCGTGCAATTCAGCCATGGTGCGGTGTGGCAAGAAGACGACGAGGCTTCGGGTCGTACGCCGACGTTGCCTGTGAACCCTGCTATGTCGGGGCGCATTGATATCTCCCAGGCGGACGCACTGCGAATTCGCCAGAAAACGAAGAAGGCCATGCACAGCGCTCGCGAGCAGGTTAAAACGGGCAAAACTAACGTGGTTCGCTCGCATGGGTCGCATGCGGAATCGACCGATGGGCCAGCTCGAACGACTCGTGTGCACGGCAATAACGGGCAAGCTTCGCAGCGCGTGCGCGTTTCGGGAGCTACCGTCGCTTCGACGAGAGTTTCTTCCGATGCCGAGGCGCGCGAGCGCGAGCGAAAGGCGCGCATTCGTGCCCAGCTTATGGAACAGGCCGCGAAAGAGAAGCAACGCGCTTCCGAAGTGAGAGAATATGAAGACGACACGCAGGCGCTCGCCGGCAGGCACGCATCGCGCCATCGAGTTGTGCATACGCGGCCCTCGAAGAACGCATCGAGCCGCGGTCGCGATACGCGCGGCAAGCATCAGCGTTAAATGCGTAAGCCTCGCAGGAAGGAACATATGATGGCTTATATTCCCGTAGCGCAAAACACTCCCTGGCAGCAAACCGATGAATTCGATATGTTGAAAACGGCTGTGCTCGTCATCGATGTTTTGGGTGGCGAAGGGGGAGCGACTCCAGGTCTTGAGGACATGGCGTCGAACAGCGTGAAAATCGTGAAGGCTGCTCGCGCAAAAGGGTTGCCGGTCGTGTTCTCGTGCGATGCCCATATTCCTGGCCTTGATAAGGAATTGGAGCTTTGGGGTGAGCATGGCATTGTTGGCAGCGACGCGGCGCAGCCTTTGGCTGATTTTGACGTGCAGGAAAGCGATTTCGTAATTTCGAAGCGCCGCTACGATGGCTTCTACCAGACTGATCTTGATTTGACGCTGCGTGAGCTGGGCGTCGACACGCTTATCGCCGTTGGCTGCGACACGAATATCTGCGTGCTGCAGACGCTTGCCGGCGCGTATTTTCGCGGGTATAAGACCATCGTCCCCTCCGACGCCACCGCGACGTTCCTCGTGGGAACCCAGGAAGGCGGCCTTGAGTACTTTACGCGTTGTTACGACTCGCGTGTGACAACAACCGAGTCTGTTCTGGAAAAGCTCCAGTAAAAAGCAACTCGTCAATCGGATTTCAGATTCGGATAATAGTCCGCAGGCGTGCCCGCTAATGGGAATGCCTGCGGACTTCTTTTTTCGAGCCGAATGGCCGCTTCCATTAAAAATAGGCGTTGGCTCGCGCCAACGCCCAAGCTCAAACATGCAGGCACTTTCCAGGCTTTTATTCTTCCAATCCCGCTTCGTAGAGGGCGAGGATTTCAGCACGATTATGCGTGTCGCATTTGCGGTAGATATTGCGCACGTGCGTTTTCACGGTCGCTTCCGAAATGAAGAGATTCTCTTGAATGTATTTCAGCCCATGGCCCGTGAGCCACATTTCGCACACTTCCGATTCTCGGGGCGACAGCCCGTAGTGCTCGCAGAATTCGCGAATGGCGTCGCGCGAATCTTCAACGGGGGTTTCCTCAACGTGCACGCTGCTTTCGTCTGCCTCGATGTCGAAGTCGAGCACGAACTGTCCATCCGAGAACATAAGCCCTACAGTCAGAACGATGAACATGAGCACAGCGGCGACAAAAATGGTCGACTGGCCTGCGCAAAGCGGTGCCACGATATGTCCCGAAACGTTGCCGGCGCATTCCGCGAACCAGCCAATGATGAACACGACCATAGGTTTCGCCGGGCTTTTCTTCGCGATAAGCAGGAGCATGATCCACATAAGCACGTCTGCCGTGATGAAGCCCGAGAATACCATCGACAGTGGCACGTTTTCGGAATTGGAGAACAAAAAGACGAGCGCCGCGAAACTCGCGAGCATCACCTTGTAGAGAATCGTCATATCGACCTTGCTGCGCAGCGTGAGCGCGCTCACGGCGAAGAAGACGAAGATGATAACGGGAATAATGAGGAATTTGATTCCGAAATCGAACGGTGGCTCGCTTGCCGGCATCAGGGCTCCGATGGACCCCAGTGCGAAAAAGGTGACGAAAAGCCCTGCGAGCGTGCGCCATTTTACGGATGCTTTGATATTGTCGATGAGCGAATGGGCTGTTTGTGCCGCGGTTTCTTGTTCGCCTGTTGTGGCGTGCGGCTTTTCAACGAGGGAATGGGGCATAAGCGCGAACGACGCGATCGGAAGCGCTGCGAGCAGCAATGCAGAGATGTCGATCGGAACCGCTGCGATTACGAGGCATAAAATCGCTGCGAAAAGAAACGAACATCCCGCAAGAAGCACCACATCGCGTGTGCTTAAGCAAGCGTAATTCTCGAACCACGAAGCGACGATGCCGATAAAGCAAAAGCCCGAAAGCAACAGGCCGAGCAGGGCAACGGGCGACGATGGGAACATGGGATACGCGTAGAGAAGCGTTCCGATTGAGGCGCCCAGGGCAAAGAGGAACGAAAGCACCTTGCGGCCCGCGATTGTTTGCAGTTTGGGCGAAACGAGCAGCAGTATAAGGCCGCAAAGGGCCCCCGAAAGCATTGAGCCGCTTACGACGATCGTTGAATCATGCGCGCCAAAAAGCGGCACGAACAGCAGCATGAACGACCATGCGTTCGTGAGGCCGTATCCAATGAATCGAATGTGGCGAATTGGGTTCGCCATCATCTCGTTGTGTTCCATGTTCCCTCCAATACCCAACGAGACATTATGCCATATCGTTGGTTTTCCTCATAAAAGGAAAGCTGCCACCCCGTGTCATGCGAGAGACGGGGTGGCAGCATGGTTTGGCTTTGAGCATCGTGAGAGACTGGTTTTGCGTAAAGCGCCCTAAATAACGTAATTGTCGCCCGATTGGTACGGCGCAATCAAATCGGCCACGGTGATTCCGTCAAGGTATTCATTCACGACCTCATCGAGCCCTCTCCATAACGAAATCGTGCGGCAATCAAACATACGGGGGCATGATTCGGCGTTCGCCTCGAGGCAGGCGACGGGTGCGAGCGAACCTTCGGTCAAACGAAGCACTTCGCCTATGGTGTATTGGTCGGGTTCGCGGGTGAGACGGTACCCGCCGCCTTTGCCGCGCAGACCAACGAGCATATTGCTCTTCACGAGCGACTTGATAATGCTTTCCAGATATTTCTCGGAAATGTTTTGACGTGACGCAATTTCTTTCAGTGGAATGTATCCGTCGGTCTGGTGCTCCGCGAGGTCAATCATAACGCGCAGGGCGTAGCGGCCCTTGGTTGAAACCATCATGGCAAGCCCTCCTTACGGGCGTAGAGTGAATGTGGCGTTTCATGTATTACTCCTATTATATACAGGGTTGATAGGATTATATGAAAAATGTCGAGATGCTTTTAGCCGATAGAAAAAATTCGGGTGGGTGCTTGACACGTGTTCTCCAAATCATAAAATACCGTTATACCTACAGGAAAGGTGGGAATATGGAAATGAGGCATTGGAAGAGGGATGGCGTGGCGTCGTGCGCCGGCGAACGATGTCGATGTTTGCGTGCCAGCGAACGGTAAGTTCGCGCTCGTTTTGTTTTCACCCCATTTTATAAAAGGAGATTCCCATGGCTGTATACACTTCCATTGACCAGCTTATTGGCAACACGCCGCTTCTGGAGCTCAGCAATATCGAGAAGAACCTCGACCTGAAAGCGAAGGTGCTCGTAAAGCTCGAGTATTTCAACCCCGCGGGTTCTGTGAAAGATCGTATCGCGAAGGCGATGCTTGACGATGCCGAAGCTGCGGGCAAGCTGAACAAAGATTCTGTGATCATTGAGCCTACGAGCGGCAATACGGGCGTCGGCTTGGCTTCGGTTGCTGCGGCTCGCGGCTATCGACTCATCATCACGATGCCCGAGACCATGTCTGTCGAGCGTCGTTTGCTCATGAAAGCTTACGGTGCCGAACTGGTGCTTACCGATGGTGCCAAGGGCATGAAGGGCGCTATTGCGAAAGCGGAAGAACTTACCGCCGAGATTCCGAACAGCTTCATCGCGGGCCAGTTCACCAATCCTGCAAACCCTCAGGCCCATATCAAAACCACGGGTCCCGAGATTTGGAATGATACCGAGGGCAAGGTTGATGTCTTTGTTGCGGGCGTTGGAACGGGCGGCACGGTGACCGGCGTTGGCAAATATCTGAAATCCCAGAACCCCGATGTGAAGGTTGTCGCCGTTGAGCCTGCGAGCTCTCCCGTGCTTTCGAAGGGCACTGCTGGCGCCCACAAGATTCAGGGCATTGGCGCAGGCTTTGTGCCCGACACGCTTGACACGAGCGTCTACGATGAGGTTATTGCCGTTGAAAACGACGATGCGTTCGAGACGGGCCGTCTGGTTGGCCATTCCGAAGGCGTTCTCGTGGGCATTTCGTCTGGCGCCGCCGTCTGGGCTGCGATTGAGCTTGCCAAGCGCCCCGAAAACGAGGGCAAAACCATCGTTGCTCTTCTTGCAGACACGGGTGAGCGTTACCTTTCTACTCCGCTGTTTACTGAATAGCTGCCGTTGAAATGAAATGAAAGCCGCGATTGCCTATCGCGGCTTTTTGTTTGTCGAAATGAATTATGCTTGCTGCTGAAATTCGACACCGTGGCGCGATGCTTTGCTTTGCGCATTCGATTAAGGATCACCATGCAAGAGCCTGCTTGCAATGCTTATTTGAATAATGCTGCAACCACACCCGTTATCGATGAGGCGATTGAAGCGATGAATGACGTGTTGCGCCATGCATGGGGCAATCCATCTTCGTCTCATAGGGTGGGCTATGCCGCGAAAGAGGCGCTCGAACAATCGCGTGCCACGATTGCCGAATGCCTTGGCGTCGACGCCGACGAGATCTTCTTTACCTCCGGTGCGACCGAGGCCAATAACCTCGCCGTGCGCGGGGCTTGCATGGCGCGTAAGGGCGAATCGCGCCGCATTGTGACGTCTTCCCTCGAACATGCTTCTGTTACAAGGTCGGTTCGTGGCATGCGGCGCGAGGGCTGGGATGTTGAGCATATTGAAGACGTCGCGGGCAATTTTGACATGGAGCAGCTGCATCGCGCTTTGCTCAAGCCCACGACGCTTATTTCTGTGATGCGCGTTCAAAACGAGCTCGGCTGGCTGCTTCCCGTTCCCGAAATCGTCGCTGCTCGCGACGAACTCGCCCCGAGCGCTCTTGTTCATTGCGATGCGACGCAATCATTTGGAAAGCTGCAAACGCTTCCCCGCGATTGGGGGGTCGATCTGCTCACCATTGCCGGCCATAAAATCGGCGGGCCGCGCGGTATTGGCGCGCTCTATGTGAAGCGCGGCACGCAGATGTTCACCAATGCATTTGGCGGGGGCCAGGAGCGGGGCCTGCGGTCGGGCACCGAGCCGGTGTTTTTGGCTGCGGGATTTGCCGTTGCTGCAAAAAAGGCTTGTGAGAATCGCGAGGCGAATCTCGCTCACGCCTATGGATTGAAAGCGCGTTTTGTCGAAGGACTGCACGATGCCGCCCCTGATGCCATCGTAAACTCCCGCGACGATGGCTCGCCGTATATCGTGAACGTGTCGCTGCCGAGCCTCTTCAGCCAAGATTTGCTTGACTTCTTGGGCGAGCGGGGCATTTTCATATCTAAAGCTTCCGCATGTACCGAAAACCATACGACCGTTCCTAAAGGCACATGGCGTCCGAAGCACCCCTTGAGCCTTCAGGCGGCCGGAATTCCCTTGAAGCTCGGTAAATCGACGATTCGCGTAAGCTTTGGCTTCGATACCACGGTTGAAGAGGTTGACCTGCTTTTGCAGGGGATCAAAGATTTTTCGAATATGGGCTAGCTGATGCCTCGTGTACCATAGGTCAAGGGAAGATGAGAGGGAAATCATGAAACTTAATCCTGAATATGTCAAAGTCGCATCGAAGATGATTGATGAAAGCCCCTATCTCAAGCTGCTTGGCACCACGACTGAGCTGCTTGATGCCGGCCATTATCGTTGTCGCATGGAGCTTGACCGAAAGCATACGAACATGTTCGGTGGCATTAATGGGGGAGTGAATGCTGGGCTGCTCGATTCTGTGACGTATTGGTGCCTGTTGTGCTGCATGCCTGAAGACGTGGGCTACACCACCATTGACCTTACGGTGAACGACATGCACTCCGCCCACAGCGGAATCATTTATGCCGAGGGTGAAGTTATCAAGCACGGCCGAACTATAAGTCTTACCGAGGGGCGTATCACCGACGAAAAGGGAACCCTTATCGCATATGGCACGTCGAAATTGTTTGCTTCGCCCACAATCCAGCCCATGTCGCTCGCTGCGGAATATCTCGGAATTGGAGCCATGCCGCCGAAGTTTATCGATTAATTCGTCATTTCACTTTGTTAAGCGCACGGGCGCGCTGGCACTTCGATTCGTTTGGAAGCCTTGAATAACACTTGGCAATTTTTCCCATGTGCGTCGACGAGCGTACCTTTGCTTTTTTCGATTGAATTCTTCATGCATAGAGCATTGATTTTATGCGGTGCCGGTGTGGTGGCGCTTTGTGCGTCATGCGTCGAAACGATAACGGGCATAGAAACATTCTTGCAACAGAATTAAAGTGGCTCTATTACAGGTCTCGTTTGTTGGGGGAATGCATGGTGTTGAACGCTTTCGTCGAATCGGTTGAAACGCAGGCGGCCATAGCGCCCTGGGCGATTGCTTTCGAGGCCGATTCCTGCTGCATGACGTATGGCGAACTCTCGTCGGCGTCGAACGCCATTGCCGCAAAGCTTCGCGAAATGACGTCTGATCGCTTCCCGGTCGTGGTTTTCGGCCATAAGGATTTTCGCATGGTTGCGAGCTTCCTTGGTTGCTTGAAAAGTGGCCATGCCTTTGTACCCGTCGACGTGGAGCTTCCCGCATCGCGTATTGGCGATATCTTATCCCAGCTTGATTCTCCCTTCGTCGTGTGCGCTGCGCCTTTGTCTGGGGCGTTGGCTCCTTATGTCGCCACCGATCGCGTGCTCGATATATCCGGCTTTTCTGACCCCGCCGCGCTTATCGACGCGTTTTCTGGCTGCGGCGTGCCTGCGAGCGATACATGGGTGAGCGGTGAGGAAACGCAATATATCATCTTCACGTCGGGCTCTACAGGCAAGCCGAAAGGTATCGAGATTTCGGCGAACAATGTGTGCAATTTCATGCAATGGGTGCGCACGTTTCCTGCAGTTCGCGAGGGCGGCCAGGTGTTTCTCGATCAGCCGCCGTATTCGTTCGACCTTTCCGAATATGAGTTGGTCGGAGCGCTCTCGACGGGCGGCCGCCTGCATGCCGTTTCCCATGAGCTCACGGCTGACACGCGCTCGTTGTTCGCCGATTTGGCGAAATCTGACGTGTCGGTATGGGTTTCGACCCCCTCGTTCGCTGATTTGTGCCTGGTCGACCCTTCGTTTTCCGAAAGCATGCTTCCAAGCGTGAAGCTCTTTCTTTTCTGCGGCGAGGCGTTGCGCCATGCGACGGCCGCCGCGCTCCGTGAGCGTTTTCCGCATGCCATTGTGGCGAACACGTATGGCCCAACGGAATCGACCGTGGCCGTGACGTATTGCGAGATCGGGGAAGCAGAACTTGCGAGCGACGCGCCTCTGCCGGCGGGTGCGCCGCGACCTGGTACCGAGATTCGCATTTGCGACCCGGAGACGGGAGAGCCGTGTGCGACAGGCGATTCGGGCGAAATCGTTATCGTGGGCGACACGGTGGCAAAGGGCTATTATCGCAACCCCGAGAAAACTCAAAAGGCGTTTTCTCAATCGTCGCTCTGTGATGGAACGCAGGTGCGCGCGTATCGCACGGGCGATGCGGGGCATGTGGATGAACAGGGAGTTTTGCATTGCGAAGGTCGCTTCGACTCCCTCATCAAGCTCCACGGCTTCCGTATTGAGCTCGAAGATGTCGAAGAAAACATTCGCGCGCTCAGGGGCGTGAAGCAAGCGTGCGTCGTGCCGGTGGTTCATAAGGAAAGCATCGCGTATTTAAAGGCGTTCATCGTTCTGCAAAAGCACCCCGACGGAACGCCGGCGTATGAGGAGTTCGAGTCCGATGCGGCGGATTGCGCTGCTTGTTGCGACAACGGGGAGGGAAAGGTCGAAGTTCCCTCAAAACTCGATCTGGAGCGCTCGCTTAAGGCGTCGCTTGCTGCGCGCATTCCCGAATATATGGTTCCTCGTCGCTTCGCCCTTATTGACGAAATGCCCTTGACTCCTAACGGGAAAATCGACCGCAAAGCGCTTGCGGCATCTTCGCGCTGCAAGCGCGCGTAAGCTGGTCGTTATGTCGTTTTACGCTGATCCCAGTTTTTTCGTCTTGCTTTTCGTTGCTGTCGTGGGCGCGGCGGTGCTTGGCTTGCTCGAAAAACCCCTGAAGTGGTATGGCCTCGTTGCGTCATTGTTCTTTGTGGCCCTGCTTTTCATGAACGATGCTGCGCAATTTGCCTGCTTCGTGCTGTTTTTGGCGTCATCTGTCGCGGGATGTGCCCTAATCATGCGCACACCGAAATCGAAATGGAGCTTTCGCATAGCGCTTGCGTTTACGCTGTACCCGCTTGTCGTATGCAAGGTGAGCGGTGCGTTTGATGCGAGCCTGCTTGGCTTTGCGGGCATTTCATATTTGACGTTCAAAGCAACTCAGGTTGTTATTGAAGTGCACGATGGCATCATTGAACGCATGAGCCCAAGCGATTGGCTGTGCTTCATCGTGTTCTTCCCCGTTTTTACCTCGGGACCGATTGACCGCAGCCGTCGTTTTGTCGAGGACCTTCATGCGACGCGTTCGCGCGACGAATATGCTGGGCTTCTCGCTCGAGGCATAGTGCTCATTGCGGCTGGTATGGTCTACAAAATGGTTATTGCCGCCTATATCTTCCGCCTCTATGACCCTCATGGGTGGGGAAATGCGGGGCTTGGCGATGAGCTGTGGCAGCAGGTCATCATCGCCTATCAATATGGCCTGTATTTGTTCTTCGATTTCGCGGGCTACAGTCTTATGGCGATGGGCGCGAGCTATTGCTTCGGTATTCGCACGCCGCGTAACTTCCGCGCCCCGTTTTTGGCGGTCGATATTAAAGATTTCTGGAATCGTTGGCACATCACGCTTTCCTTTTGGCTGCGTGACTTCGTGTTCATGCGTTTCTCGCGTTTCGCGTTGAAGCATAAGCTGTTTAAAAAACGTTTGCGCGTTGCCCAATGCGGTTTCATGGTGAACATGCTTCTTATGGGCGCATGGCATGGTCTATCTGCCAATTATTTGCTATATGGCCTGTTCCACGGCGTGTTGCTCGCGGCGACGGAAGCGTTTCAGAAAACGAAATTCTATAAAGCGCATAAGAAGGAACTGTGGTTTCGGGGCGTATCGTGGTTCGTGACGATGCAAGCGGTATTTTTCGGCTTTGCATTGTTTTCGGGACAAATCACGCGTCTCGCATGTGGTGCGTGATGCGTGACGTTGAGTGCGAAGCGAATTGAAGAGTGAAAACGCCGCGAGGCGTTGTTAGAAAGGAGACGGCAATGGCAACGATGACTCACGAGGAAGTCGAAGAGAAGATGCTCGACATGCTCGAGGAGGTATGCGGTGACGAAGAGGTTCGCGATCATCGCGATGAAGACCTTTTCGAGCTCGGCTCCCTCGATTCTATGGCGGCGGTTGAGCTGCTCGTCGATATCGAGGATGAATTCGACGTTTCGATTGCTCCTACCGAAGTTGAGCGTGAAGAGATGAATACGGTGAACCTGATTATCGAACAGGTTGAGAAACGCCTGTAAGGCTCACGAATACGATGAAGGAAAGGAGGTGCGTTTTGGCCGAAAAGGCACCTGAAGAGAAGGTTTCGGGCATGCTTCTTCTTAAGGGCGTTGTGGCCGGTCTTGTCGCAATCGCCCTTGTGATGGGCGGCGTTTGCTGCGCGCTTCCACGCCAGGGCGATGTGGCCGACCAAACGCGCCTCTACGATTATGTCTATTCGGGTACGAAATCGGAAAGCGTCGACTTCACGACGACGAACATGAGCGACGACGGCATTCTGACGTTTGGCACGTCGGAGCTCTATATTTCATCGCCGCTGGTGAATCAATGCCCTCAGAAAGTGTTTGGCGAAAGCGTGAGCGGCGTCGATATGACGTACGTGGGCGAGGCGTTCGACCAAAGCCTCTGGCAGGCGATTGCCGCCGGGGCATATGCGCCGGCATCGAAGAATCGCAAAGTGGTGCTCATGCTTTCGCCGCAGTGGTTCTTCAAAGGCAACGGTCAGCAGTCGAAGCTCTCATCGAAGTTTTCATATCAGCTGTACAAGGGTTTTTTGGAAAACGACTCCATCAGCGATGAGACGAAGGCGTATGTCCGCCAGCGTCTTGAGACGCTCGGTGTTGACGGAACGCAAATTGCTGCCGCCAACGACGACACTTTTGTTGATGCGATTAATGACGCTGCGTATCAATTCTCAAATGACCTGCGCATTCGCAGTAAAATCGACGCATTGGTAAAAGGGTCGCCTAAGAATTCTCTGGTACGATCGGCTGGCGAGCCGACGGGGGAGCCCGACTGGGATGCGCTACTTTCCGATGCGCAGGCGCAAGGCGAGCAGTCGTGCACCAATAACGATTACGGCATCCATGACGCTTATTGGGATAAAAACTCTCAGTACAAAAGCGAGCAAAATCAAGATTTCGTGCATGCCGATGACGAATGGGCTGATTTCCAATGCTTCTTGAAGGTATGCAGGGAGGCGGGTCTTGAGCCGCTTGTTGTGATTCTGCCCATGCATGGCGGCTGGTATGACGAGATGGGTGTGACTTCTGACATCCGTGCCCAATTTTATGACCAGGCGCGCTCTTTGTGCGACGAGGCGGGCGTTGCCTATGCTGACTTTTCAAGCTGCGAATATGAAAAATATTTCCTGTGTGATACGGTGCATCCGGGCTGGATTGGCTGGGTGCGCATCGAGCATGCTGTGTATGATTTCGTGAATGGCCAAGATAATGCATTCCTAGGTGGTGCAGAATGACATTTCGCCAGTTTATGAAAGAGCGTCCAAGCCTGCATACGATTTCTTGTGAAGTCATTGCGTTCGCCTGCGGCCACCCGATTGCTCTGACTGTTGGCGCCGGACTGTTCTTGTTGATTGCGGGCTGCCTTGTATTTTGGTACGAAGTATTTTCGGGTTTCGCAGAGCCTGTTCAATTCATTTATGCTGCGTTTTAGCAGAGGATGTGGCGTAGTGCACCCGTTTCGTTCCATATACCTCATATGGGCAAGATTCGTCACGGTGGTTTTCATCGGCGTTCTCTGCTTTATCGCGGTATCGACTACGCACATGGCGTATGCCGGCGAGCTTGCGAAACAGGACGCTGTTTCTGCGACTCCCTCAATCGACAATCCATCGACCGATTTGGATTCCGACGAGCTTTCGGCGGCGCTCGATTCGTATCTTTCGCGTAACGTTGGTTGCACTCACGAGCCTGGAGTGGCCGTTGCCGTTGTCACGAGCCAAGGGATTGCATATATGCGCACGTTTGGAACGTGCGAAAGTGCCGGTGACGCTTTCTATATTGGCTCGTTGAGCAAGTCGATGTGCGCGGTTGCGATTATGCAGCTTGTTGAGCAGGGAAAAATCGATCTTGATGCCCCTGCGAGCGATTATGCTCCCGAATATCTCATATCTCCCGAGGTCAGCGTTCGAATGTTGCTCAATCAGACAAGCGGGTTCGGGTATTACGAATCGCTCAACGAAGCAACGGTGGGGGATAGCTTCGGCGAGTTTTCGTACGCAAATGCCAATTATGATTTGCTAGGGCGCATCGTTGAACATGTATCAGGGGTGTCATATTCTGAATATATGGCGAAGTATGTTTTCGCTCCGCTCAATATGGTCGACTCTTCCGCCCAAGGTTTGCGTACGAATGATGTACTTGGAGGATACGACAGTAACACCTTTGGTGGAATCAATGATGACGACCCCGATGTTGCTTCAACATACTCTGATTCAAGAAACGTGCTTGGCCACAGAAATTATTTCGGACGTTATGTGCAGGATGATTTTCAGCACGCCGAAAACGATGATGCATGGGGAGGGCCCTCGTCGGGGTATGTTTCCGCAAGCATTCGCGACATGGCGAATTACCTGCAAATGTATTTGGCCGGCGGCAAGAATGTGCTCGATTACGACAGCATCATGCAGATGTTCATGAGCCGTGTGCCTGATTCGGGCGGCGATTCGTATTACGGAATGGGATGGACCTCGTATGACAACGACGGAGAGCTCGTATTTTGTCACGATGGAGACGTTGAGACCAATGTAGCGAGCATGGCGATTTTGCCGGACCGTGACATTGGCGTGGTCGTGCTTGGTGATGGTTACGACTCGGTTGCGGGCAACTCGCTGTTCTTTAATTTGGCGAATGGCGTTCTTGATGTCGCCATGGGCAATAATGCCGTCGATCTTGATGAAGCAGAATACGACGAGGCGCATGCTGAGGCAAATGCGGAATGGGTGCATTTCTGGTTGATATGTGCACTTCCGTTGCTGTTTGTTCCTGTGTGGTGCTGGGCTGCGCGATTGCTTGTGCGGAAGATGGGAAAGACAGTCGTGCTTGCTGCGGCAATCGCCGATATTGCCTTGTTTGCCTGCGTGTTCATCTGGGCTATCGACTTCCCTCGAAACATGGGAACGCCGTGGCGTGATGTGTCGACATTCGACCCGTCTATCGCTCTGGGGCTGTATATCGGATTCGGCTTGTTTGTGGCTGCCGCTGTGGCTCGTGTTGTTTCAGCGACAATAATTGCATACAGAAGGCGAAAACAGCAGAACCATGCGCCTGAATGAGAATGCCCTCAACGTGCCCGCAAATGCCATGGGATTTCGCTTTTTTGCATCAGAAGCCGCTTTTACCCTGCGCGCATACAGGGGCGTATTATCGTTTTGACCTGCTGTTTTCTCATTATTCATTCATGGGATAATATGGTACATTTTCATGTTAGTTTACATAACATGTATTATCAGAATTACAGATAACAAAAATCGCAAACAAAAGCCTTCCTTCAGGCTGTGTCGAAGGAAGGCTTTGAAAGAGACTTGCATGATTGTCACTTGATAGCTCACTCTTAGCTTGCTAGGAAAAGTTGTCGCGTGACCAAAACTCGTCTGGTTTGAAGTTGCTGGAAGTGCTTTGCCTTATGCCTTTGAACGATTTCCTAGAACGTGGATGCGGACTTGGCTACCATGCTGCTCGCTTGGTCGACCAGAACGGGCGTCAGGAAAACGGCGGTCAAAATGTTCGCGATGAATGCGACTAGCGATACAACGACAGCGATCTTCGCAAGTTTCAAGACATTTTCGACGTAGGCATCGCCGGGCATCGCTGCAATCAATTTTTTAGCCGATGTGAGTGCGATGAATCCGATAACGAAGCCGACGATATCGAGCAAAGCACCGCCAATCACAATGCTGATGCCAGCGCATACAATGCCGCCAATTGCAAAGTTGCGGCAGGTTGACTTGCTCAAATTCATGCGTGCTCCTTTCGTTCGATTTTGAAAATCGAACATTTGTACATAGCAACAGGGGAGTTGCTGATTTCATGATACCATGGAGCCTATAAAGAAAGCCGCGCCTTGCGCGACGTTGATGTACTGTGAGAAAGCTCAATGGCGGAATTTGATTCGACATACGTGCAACCATGGACGGGATCTGCGATCTTGCTCGTTGATCTTGACGCGTTTTTCGCTTCCGTGGAACAGCTTGATCATCCTGCGTGGCGCGGCAAACCAGTAATCGTTGGCGGTGATGCCGATAAACACGGCGTTGTTTCAACGGCGAGTTATGAGGCTCGTGCTTATGGGGTTCATTCCGCAATGGCCGCCTCTGCTGCGCGCGAGCTCTGTCCCCAGGCGATATGGACGCATGGCCATTTTGACCGCTATAAGGAAATGTCGGCTCGAGTCATGGCTATTCTGCATGATGAAAGCCCCCATGTGCAGCAAGTAAGCATCGATGAGGCTTTTGTCGATGTCTCCCCTACCGAAGTCAATTCTGAGCATCCTGTCGCCATCGCCGCCAGAATCCAAAAGCGAGTGGCTCATCTTGGCGTTACGTGCTCAATTGGGGTCGGAACGAGCAAAACGGTTGCAAAAATTGCTTCTGACCAGGATAAACCACGTGGTCTTACCGTAATTTACCCAGGTTCCGAGCTTGATTTCCTTTTCCCTTTGCCCATTCGCGTCATGTCGGGTGTTGGCAAGCGTGCCGAAGAGGAACTTTTGCGGCATGGCATTCGTACGCTTGGCGATATGGCCGAAGCTTCGGAAGATGTGCTGCGTTCAATATACGGCAAGAACGGTGAAATGATGCGCATGCGATGCCTGGGTGTTGATGCAACTGCCGTGAAGCAAGATGAAACCGTGAAGTCTGTTTCGAACGAGATGACGTTTTCTCAAGGCCTCGTTACCTTCGACGCGATTGAAAACGCGGCGAATATGCTCGCGGCCAAAGTTGCGCGTCGGCTTCGTAAAAATGGACTCAAGGGGTCTACGCTTGCCCTTAAGCTTCGTTTTGCCGACCGCACATCGAAAAGCTGCCAAACGCAACTTCGCGCTCAAGACGATAACGAGCATGTGTTCATGCCTGAAATCCGGCGCATGATTTCTCAAATATGGAAGCCGGGGATGCGCGTGCGTTTGGTCGGCGTCGCTGTGTCTCATTTCGAAAAAGACGAGGTGGTTCAAGAATCGCTCTTCGATACGGCTCCTTTCGATGCGAGTTCTCAAGATGAGCAAGGTGCTGCTAAGAAGCCGTCGATTGACGCGGAGGTTGGTAGGAGCCTTTCGAAAGCGACCGATAAAGTTAAAGACCGCTTTGGTGAAGGCTCGGTCTTTTTCGGCCGTGACCTGCGATTTAAAGACAAGACAACAGGAACTGCAGCGAAAAGCCCCGCCGATTACTCTCGATAGCATGCATTCTGCTTTGCGCTGTGCGGCGCTGCCTCAAGGGACTTGCTTTCGGTGTCGGCCAAACCAGGGATTGAGCGTCAAACACCATTACGGTTCGTTTCTTCCTCACCGCCATGCATTCGGTCGAAAAAAACGGCCCCAATGGGGCCGTATACTGCACTGATAGACTTGCGGCTAGTTGAATTTGAAAATCTTTTGCGCGATATGATAAGCCGCCAGGCCGAACTGTCGACCAGCTTCGGTGGGGATATTCGTTCCCCAGTTCAGCGCGGTGTTTTTGACTCGCTTGTAAAGCTCGGGGTTCTTTTGCTTGAGGTATTCCCAAATGGCAGCGCGATTCTCCTCGTTTTCGTCGGTCTTTTCCATGCGCAGGAAAATCGAACAGATGCACATCATCATGGAAAGGTAGTTGAGCATGTAGCGTTCGAGTTTCTTGGATTCGATTTCGGCATCGTTCATCGCGTCGATCATGATACGCGTCACGCGAAGCTGCTGGTCGCGGCGGGCATACATGATCTTTTCGTTTACGCTCTGATCTTCGCGGCCGATGAAGTAGCGATACATGTCTACATCGAGGTAGTACATGGTGCGCACACTCGGAAGAGGCTTAAACACGAAAATGTTGTCAACGTAGAACGTGTGCTCGGGAAGCTTCAAGCCTAAATCTTGCAGGAGCTCGGTGCGATAAATCACCGAATGCATGAGAAGGTACTGCGACTGATGGAAATGCTTCGTATCATCCCAGCCGAATTCCTCGCCTACGGGGAAAACGTTCTTGTATCCCATAACGGTGCGCGTGCCTTCATGCACTTTTTCATAGACGTAATTGCCAATTACCATATCGGTCGGCTCTGCGAGCTCCATTTGGCGGCGTAGGTATGCCATAACTTCATGCATGGCGTCTTTGTCAAGCCAGTCGTCGGAGTCGACGACCTTGAAATAGCGGCCCTCAGCATTGGCGAGGCCGGTATTAACGGCCGAACCGTGACCGCCGTTGGGTTTATGGATCGCTCGAATGGTGCCAGGATATTTTTCCTGCCAAGCATCGGCGATTTCTGCCGTATTGTCTTTCGTAGAACCGTCATCAACGATAAGAATCTCAATATCGTTTTTACCCTCGTCGCATGCGAGCAGCGATTCAATGCACTTGTCCATATATGCGGCGGAGTTGTAACAAGGAACGGCGAAAGAAATGGTTTTCATTTTCGAGCCCTTTCGAGGCCATGCATAGAAACGCATGCGACCTGAGAATAATTCATATCGACCGTGCGAAATGCGAATCACATGCGCCTTTTGCACCGGCGATACCTCAAACGCGCCTTATTATAGGGATTTGCCGTGCCGTCTCTTCCCTGCCGCCGTTCAGCCTATGAAATCACCAGATTGAGTGTTGATGAATCTCGGATACTGGGCTCTGCGTTATTATTGGGGGCATGCTGATTCAAGAGAAAGGACGCTGCATGGCAACGTTTCTGAGCACTATGATCGACCGCGCTAAGGCCGACAAGAAGACCATCGTTTTGCCCGAGGGCAATGACGAGCGCATCCTAGAAGCTGCCGAGAAGGCGCTGGAGCAGGGTCTTGCAAACATCGTGATTGTCGGCAAACCTGAAGAGGTCGCTGAAAAGGGCTTCAATCTCGATGGCGCGACCATTATCGACAACACCAAAGGCGACCTTCGCAAAGAAATGGCCGAGGCGTTCTACGAGTTGCGCAAGAGCAAGGGCGTTACCCCCGAAGAAGCGGAAGCTCAAATGGATGATGTCATGTATTTTGGCACCATGCTGCTGAAGACTGGCCATGCAGATGGCTTGGTTGGTGGCGCTTGCCATGCAACCAAAGACGTGTTGCATCCCGCGCTGCGCATCATTAAAACTGCGCCTGGCAGCAAGCTCGTGAGTTCCTTCTTTGTTATGGAAGTTCCGAACTGCGAGTTTGGCGATGCCGGCACGTTTATGTTCAGCGACTGCGCGGTATGCATTCAGCCGAATGCGGAAGACCTTTCTGAAATTGCCGTTGCGACGGCAAAAAGCTACCAGAAGCTTCTTGGGGCCGAGGCTCGTGTTGCTATGCTTTCGCATTCGAGCTACGGTTCGGTGAAAGACGACGATACGCAAAAGGTCGTCGAGGCGCTTGCCCTTGCTAAGCAGAAGGCTCCTGAGTTCGCTATTGACGGCGAGCTTCAGGCCGACGCCGCGCTCGTTCCGAGCGTTGCCGCAAGCAAGGCTCCCGACTCCCCTGTTGCCGGCAAGGCGAACGTTTTGGTCTTCCCCGACCTCGATGCTGCGAACATTGGCTACAAGCTTGTGCAGCGCCTGGCAAAGGCCGAGGCGTACGGTCCCATTACTCAGGGCCTGGGTGCTCCGATGAACGACTTGTCTCGCGGTTGCTCTGCCGAGGACGTGTTGGGCGTTATTGCCATTACCGCCGTTCAGGCACAGGAGGCTTAATCGCTCTTCGAGTTTTGCCTCTCTATGGAATACATTTCGGGCCGCCTTATGCGGCCCGTTTTTTGCATTTTGAACGAGAAAGGCCCCATGCCCTGCCTCCAATTGAACGTTTATTCTTGGACGCAGGGCATGGGGCCTTTGCTTGGGTCGAGCTCTTTATTTCTTGAGATCCGACACGATGCTCAACGTATCTTGGGCAATCATGAATTCCTCGTTGGTTGGAATCACGATGATTTTAACCGGGGAATCGTCACGGGAAATGAAGCGCTCTTTGCCGTGGTAATCGCGGCGGTTCTTCTCCTGGTCAAGGATAATGCCCAGCGGCTGCAGACCCGCGAACACGATGCGTCGCATGCGGTCGCAGTTTTCGCCGACGCCCGCGGTAAGCACGATAGCATCGCAGCCGGCCATTTCAACGAGATATTGACCGAGGTATTTACGAATGGAGTGCGCGTACATCTCGTAGGCGAGCACCGCACGCTCATTGCCTTCTTCGGCGCCCTTGCGCACGTCACGCATATCGTTGCTGATGCCAGAAACGCCCAACAGGCCCGATTTCTTATTCATGAGCTCATTGATTTGAGGTGGCGTAAGGTCTTCGGCTTCTTCCAAAAACGGAATGATGGCCGGGTCGATTGCGCCGCAACGCGTGCCCATCATAAGGCCGTCTAGCGGAGTGAATCCCATAGACGTGTCAACGGCGATGCCGTGGTCGACGGCGGAAATCGAGCAACCGTTGCCCAGGTGGCATGTGATGATCTTCAAATCTTCGATTGGCTGCTCCATGAGGGCTGCGCAGCGTTGCGCGATATAGCGATGCGACGTTCCATGCGCGCCGTATTTGCGAATCTGATGCTTCTCGCACAGTTCGTATGGCAGCGGATACATGTACGCCGAAGGCGGGAGCGACTGGAAGAACGACGTGTCGAAAACGGCCACCTGCGGCATGTCGGGAGCCATGCTCTGGCACACGTTGATGCATTTGAGCGCGGGCGGGTTATGGAGCGGCGCTAATGTGCAGAGGCTTTCGATTTTCTTGATGACATCGGGCGTGATGAGCACCGAGGAGTCGAAATAATTGCCACCATGCACGATGCGATGCCCGATGGCGTCGATTTCGTTAATGGAGTGAATGGTCGAACGCTCGCTGTGGCACAGCGCATCGAACACGACGGCCAGGGCCTCTTCGTGGTCGGCCATGTACTGAGCAAAGATGCGTTCGTCTTTGTCGGCGCCATGCTTGATATAGGAATCTTTGCTTCCGACGCGCTCACACAGGCCCTTGGCGAGCATCTTGTTATTTTCAGTGTCGATGAGCTGGTATTTCAATGAAGAAGAGCCAGCATTGATGACGAGAATTTTCACGAAGTTCCCCCGTGTCGAACGATTTTAGAGAGCAGGCGATCCAGAGTTCATCGGGGCGCCGCCCAAAACGTGCACATGGATGTGATGAACCGTTTGCTGGGCGTCGTCGCCGGTGTTGACGATGACGCGATAGCCGGTTTTATTGATGCCCTTGATTTCCGCGATCTTTTTCACGGTATTGAAAAGATGGCCCATAAGGTCGTCTGGCAAACCGTCGCCAATGTTGGCGAAGTGCTGCTTAGGGATGATGAGCGTATGCACGGGCATTTGGGGTTCAAGGTCGTCGAACGCAATAACCTTGTCGTCCTCGTATACTACGCTGGCAGGAATTTCGCCAGCGGCAATTTTGCAGAATACGCAGTCGGTCATATGCCATGCTGCCTTTCTCGCGCAATGCGCGCTTTGAGAGAGTTTTATGCACTTTAGTGTAATGCAAATGCCAAGAATACTACGAAAGAGTGCTGTCAGTGGTCGCATCGTCGGCGGGAGCGTCGAGCTGGCCCATAAGCACATCGACTTTTTGTTGGGCGTTCGCGAGTCGGGCCTGCAGATCGGCAAGCAGCGCAACGCCTCGTTCGTAGGCTCTTAGGCTCTCCTCGAGTTCAAGAGAGTTGCTCTCAAGCGTGGTGACCGTGGCATCGAGCTCCGCCATGGCTTCGCGAAAAGTCAGGTCGCTCACCTTTTTCGGCTCGGTTGCGGTGGTGGTGTCGGTCATGAGTCGCTCCTTTCAGAAGCGCGAATGGAATCTACGGTCGCGCAGATGCTTCCGTCGGCAACGGTTACTTCAAAGGTATCGCCGGGTGAAAGCGCCGAGGCGTGTTTCACGATGCGGCCTTCCCCGTCGCGTGCTATTGCATAGCCGCGGGAAAGCGTTGCAAGTGGCGATAAATCGTGGAGGCGCCCTGCCTTTAATGCTACTTCGTGTTGCGCAGGGGTGAGGAGTTTCGAGGAAACTTCACGAAGCCTGTCGCATTGCGCAGAAAGGCGCAGTGTATTGCGATCGAGCGAAGCGGTGGAGCTGCGAAGCCTCGAAGAGTAGTTTTCGAGCTTTGCGGAAGCGCGATCGAAGATAGCTGGCTTTACGGAAAGCCGCGAGGCATATGCCGCAAGGCGGGTTTTGTCTCGCTCGATATTGGCCGGAAGAGCTCGAGAGAGCCTGTCGTGCGCTATGTCGAGCGTGATAAGGTCGCTTGCGAACATCGACCGAGGGTCTTTGAATATGGGTCGCGTGGCGTATCGGTCGAGCGAAAGCGTTGCATGCTGGATTCGCTGCTGCTGACGCTGCGCGATATACTCCCCCATCGATCGCAGCTGGGCTGCGAGCTGCGATGTTTGCACGGTGACCGCTTCGGCGGCTCCGGTGGGCGTAGAAGCGCGCAAGTCTCCAACTAAGTCGGCGATCGTGGTGTCGGGTTCGTGCCCGATGCCCGTTACGACGGGAATGGGGCATTTCACAATGGCGCGGGCGAGCTGCTCGTCGTTGAAGGGCATGAGATCTTCGTAGCTGCCGCCACCGCGTACGAGCAATATGACTTCGACGCGGGCTCGAAAGCACGCGCGCATGCCTTCGACGATGTATTCAGGAGCACGCGCGCCTTCGACCGGAACGCCTGCAACATAGATATGCGCAAGGGGAAACCTGCGGCGCGTTGTGCGCAAAACGTCATGGATGGCATCGCCGCGTGGCGAGGTCACTACGCCGATTTTCATGGGATACGCGGGCACGGGAACTTTTCGTTCGGGTGCCATGAGACCTTCTGCTTCAAGCTTGCGCTGGAGTATGGCGACCTGCTGGCGCAGCATGCCCTCGCCCGCCACGGAGATGGCGAACACCTGGAAGTGCATGCGTCCTTTTTTCGGGTAGAGCGAAAATCGACCGACGAGTTCTACCATCATGCCCACTTCGAGCGTGATGCCGCATTTCTCGAATCGATCGTGCCACATCTGGCAGGGCAGCGTGCCGGTCTCGTCTTTCAACGTGAAGTATGCGTTGGCATACCCCGGTTTCACATTGACTTCCGAGACTTCGCCGAGCACGCGCAGCTTCAGCTTCTCAAGCGAGCCCTTGGCAACATCAAGCGCCTCGGAGATGCTCAAGGGCTTCTTCTCGTCATCGCCCTGTTGTTGTTCGACTTGCGAAGCGAGCATGGGCGATTAGTCTTCCGAACGCGTCGAAAGCACCATGTAGATGAGCTGCAGAAGCGAGGTGAGCGCGGCAGCAACATACGTAAGCGCGCAGGCACGAAGCACGTTGGAGGCGCCCGCGAGTTCGGCACCGTTCATGCCAGAGGCTTTCAGATACGTGAGGCCACGGCGCGATGCGTCAAACTCGACAGGCAGAGTGACGAGCTGGAACAGCAGCGTTGCTGCGAACATGATGATGGCAAGCTTGATGAATGCGCCGCCGGCGGCACCTGCGAACAGGCCAATCATAAAGATGATAATCCATGCGTTTGAGCACAGGTTCACGACGGGAACAAGCGCACTGCGGAACTTCATCATGCCGTATCCTTCGGCATGCTGGGTCGCATGGCCCATTTCATGTACGGCGGTTGCAACCGCAGTGATGGAGGTGGTGTGGTAAGCATCGGGGTCAAGCGTGACCGAGTTGCTGCGCGGGTCGAAGAAGTCTTGGCTGGGACCGCCGGAAAGCACGCCAACGTTGGAGATGCCCTTATCTATGCTCATTTTGCGTGCCATCTGAGCGCCCGTGATGTTGAACGAGCAGGGAATCTTTTGGTATTTGTGCAGCATTGTGGTGACGTACCACTGGGCGCCGCCGCCAATGGCGAGCGTGAGCACCATAACGGCGATATACAGGCCCATATCGTTTCCGACCATAATCATATGCATCAATCCTTTGCGGTATGCGCCTCACGGGCGCTGCGTATGCCGAGACTCGGCATTGAGTTATTGGACAGTTTAGCGAACGGAAGTTTGCCCTAAGCTTGTTGTGAAGCGTTCGTTACTTTCAACACGCCGCCTTCAATTGTGAGGGCCATCTCCCCATTCATGAGCGCGAGCAAATCGTTGCCGACGAGCGTGCGCCTCCATCCCTTGAGCACGTCGGTTTGGTCATAGTGGCCGCGTGCGATTTTGGTGAGATCGTCATGGGATGCCAGCACGCCGAATGCGACGCCGTTTTCCTTTGCGCGAAGCTTTACGAGCGACGAAAGCAGGTCAACTTGCGCGTCGACGTTTGCTTCGCTCTTCGGTGGTTTCAGCAGTTCGGGCCATGATTCCTTGGGCGCGTCGAGGCCGGCGATGCATGCGCGCAATACAGAGCGGGCGTCGTCCATCTTTAGGGCACCTCGGATACCTCGAACCATGAAAAGGTCGTCGAGCGTGCGCGGTTCTCGTTTGCATGCTTCGACAATTTGTTCATCGGAGCAGATCCATTTACGCGGGATATCGCGTTTCATCGCGGTGGTTTCGCGCCAAGCTGCGATTTCGCGCGCGGCGGAAAGCTGTCTGCGGGAGAGCTGGTTCACACGTCTAAGGCGGCGCCAGCGTTCGTTGGGGTCTTCAATGTATTTCTCGGGATTGGAAAGTTCGGCGAAATCGTTGTCGAGCCAATGGAGGCGGCCGAGCCTTTCGAGTTCGGCGGTCATGGAGCGATACATCTTGGGCAGGTACACGACGTCGTCGAGCGCATATTCGATTTGTGAATCGGCGAGTGGACGGCGGCTCCAATCGGTGAACGAATCGGCTTTCTTCAGTTTTACGCCACACTCGCTCATAACGAGCGCTCCGTAGCCAACCTGCAGCGTGCCGCCGAGCAGCGACGCAGCGATTTGCGTGTCGAAAATTGGCTCGGGAAGCACGCCGAGCTCGTGGTGGATGATTTCGAGGTCTTGTGATGCGGCATGGAACAGCTTCACGATTTTTTTGTTCGTGAAAAGCTCTTTGAGGGGCTCAAGGTTGTCAAAGGCGAAAGGGTCAATGGCGACGCTTTCCTTCTCGGTACCCATTTGAATGAGGCAGAGCTTGGGCCAGTATGTTTTCTCGCGGAGGAATTCGGTGTCGACCGCGAGCACTTCGCTGACGCGGGCGCGGTCGATGAATTGTTCCAACTGCTTGCGAGTAGTGATGTACAACGGTTTTCCTTTAGTTGCGTATGTTCCGATTTGTATGTAGTACCATCTTAACGGTAGAGAGGGGGAATGCGCGATGAAAGCACTTATCATCAATAATCTCGCATCTGGATACCAAGATGGGTCCATTTACGATTTTGTGCGTTCATTTACGGAGGATGGCGACGAGGTGTGTATGCGGTCAACCGATGGCACCACGTCAATCGACGGCTTGCTTGACGATGCGAGCGATTTCGATGTGGTCGTTGCTTCGGGCGGCGATGGAACGGTGACTTCGGTCGCGTATGCGCTTGCGAATACTGGTGTGCCGCTTTTGCCCTACCCTGCTGGTACGGCGAATTTGCTTTCCCTCAACTTGGCTCAGCCGAACGAGCCGCACGCGTTGGCGAAGCTCGCTCGACGTTGCGAGACGCTTGACTTCGATGTCGCCGAAATCGAAGCCGAAGGCGAAAAGCACGGCTTCATGATCATGGCGGGTGCGGGCTACGATGCGACGATTATGGAAAGCGCGGCTCCAAACAAGAAATTCTTCGGTACCGTCGCGTATTTCTTGGCCGCGGGTAGCAATATTGTTCCTCAGCGATCGAAAATCGCGGTAACCATCGATGGCGAACGCCACGAAACCGAAGGCTTGGGCGTGCTCGTCATTAATTTCTCGAAGATTCAGTTCGATATCTCGTTCACGCATACGAATCAGCCGCGTGACGGCATGCTTGACGTGATTGTTATGAAGGCCAAAAACGCTTTCGAGCTTTTGCCCGCCGTCTTCGCTGCGATGCTCGATCGAGACGGGGATTTCCCGGAGCGTGGCGACTCTCTTGAGATTTACCAGGGCAAAGAGGTTCGCGTTGAGGCGGACCCTGCGTTCGAGATTCAATACGACGGCGAAGTTCCGAAAAGCAAGACGCCTTTTGTCGCGCGCATTTTGCCGAAGGCGGTTCGCGTTGTAATCTCCGACGAGGGCAAAGCCTTGTTTGAATAACCTGCGTGCTTGAACCTGTTACATGCTCGTAGCATTTAACAGATTGAGTGACAGGTTAATTCATGCGGATGCCGACATACTGAGCGGTGCTCGGAAGGCCGGAAATGCTGTACACGCCGTCAAGGTCGCATACGGAAATGCGCCAGCTATGCGTGCCGCTCTCGGTTTCAATGGTGCCTTCGCGGTAGGTGTTGCCGATTTCGTCAACACCTTCGGCAGTAATGGTTACATTGCCGTTGTCGGCCCAGCCTTCACTTTGCCATGCGTGCTGTACCGCATCTTGCGCATTTTCGGCGGCAAGGTCGCAATAGCGCACTTTCATCTCGGTGCCATTAGTGTGCGAAACCGTAAACCGCCATGAACCTACCAAGTATTTCGACGCAGTTACCGCATCCATGCTTGAAACACCCTTAGCGTAAACGAGCGCGGCATCGGCGAGCGTCACATCGCTCGGGATCTTCATGACATCAACGCCCTCTTCGCCTTCGCCAAGCATGTTGTACGTCTGGTATCCGGCGTCGGCGAAAGTTTGCACAATAGTGGCATCGTCGAGGGAAATGTAGTTTTCCATGATGGGCAAATCGTACGACACTCCGCGGTTGATATTCGTTTCGACAGTGGCGGCGTCGCGCTGTGCGCCATGAAGTATGCCGTCGATTGCGCCGAAAGCATAACGACCGCCGATGATGGCCGCGATAAGGGCGAAAACGAGCGAGACGATAAGCACGGGCTTTGGTGGGTCGAACGGCCGTGCGAGAGACGAGCTATCGATGGTGCGAACGGGCCCCTCGTCGATTTGATTTTGTTTAGAGAACGGTAGTTTCGTGAAATTCATAGCAATCCTGTTCTTGGTTGCAAAAAACTCCGTCATTATATCACTCACGCGAAGGCGGCGAACCAGCCGTCTCGTTTGTCTAAGGGGGAGTAGTTGGCACCCGCGATCCTTCGCGAGGTGCGGCACGTCAACAGACCCGGTATTTCACCTGGCGTGTCTTAAATAACAAGACTCTTGGCGCTACTGCAAGCACGTTATGGCTTGGGCGCTTAGGGGTCGTGTTCCTTTTTGCGTTCCAGCCGAAAGGAGCACCATGGATTTATCGATTTTCACCACACCGGAAGCATGGATTTCGCTGGTCACGCTCATTTTCTTGGAGATCGTTCTCGGCGTTGACAACATTGTTTTCATCTCAATTACCTCAAGCAGGCTTCCTGCTGAAAAACAGCACATCGGTCGCAAGCTCGGTCTTCTGGGCGCCCTGATTTCGCGCTGCATCTTCTTGTGTTTCGCAAGCTATCTCGTGCATATGACCAAGCCGCTGTTCTCACTCGACCTCGGTTTCTGGGCTCATGGCTTCTGCGTGCGCGATTTCGTGTTGCTGCTCGGCGGCGCCTATCTTATCTACAAGGGCATCGACGAGCTTCGTGATGTGCTGGCGCTTACCGAAGAGAAGGCCGAGCATTCTGAAGAGCATAAATCGCTTCGCCAGATTGGTCTTGTACAAGCGATTGCAACCATCATGGTGATGGACGTCGTTTTCTCCATCGACTCTGTTATTACCGCGGTAGGCCTTGCCGACCATCTCATTATCATGATCATGGCCGTTATGATCGCCATTGTGGTGATGATGGTGTTCATCGATCCTATTTCCGACTTCATTAACAAGCATACGGAAATGAAGATTCTGGCGCTTGTCTTCATCTCGGTCATCGGTGTTTTGCTCTTGCTCGATAGCCTTGGTATTAACTCCGGCATCGAAGTGCTCGATATGCACATGGAGAAGCTCATGGTGTATTTCGCCATGGTGTTTGCCGTTGTGCTCGAGCTTATTCAGATGCGTCATTCCACCAATCTTGAGACGTGGAATCACGAGCGCTGGCAGAACATGACCGGCGATGCCGTTAAGGCGGAATTGCTTTCCAGCGAGGGTCGCAAATCAGGCGACAGCGAGGGCGAAAAGGTCGAAAAATAGGCCAATACTCAACGTGCATGACAAATGATGACGTTGTGAACTGGGGTTTCCTAAGGCTGCATGATAGCCGCCTTACAGGGTGCGGGAGTATTCTGCAAAGCGTCAACAGGCAATGCAGACATGCAACCGCACCTATAAGGAGATATGCGTTATGAAAATTCTTGGTCTTGGCGTTCCCGAACTGCTCATCATTCTTGCTGTGGCCCTTTTGATCTTCGGTCCGAAGCACCTTCCGAAACTCGGTCGTTCTCTCGGCCGCACGATTCACAACTTCCGTGAGGGTCTTGGCAACGACAAGGATGTTGTGAAGGAAGCTGAGGAAGAAGAGCCTCCGAAGCGCAAGAAGAAGGCGGCCGCGAAGAAGCTCGAGGCTCCTGCGGATGAGGCTCCTGCGAAAGAAGCTAAGGCTGAAGAGCCTGCCACTGATGTCGCGGAGACGGTCGCTTCCGAACCCGCAAACGCCCAGTAGTTAATAACCCCTCCCTTTCCAATACGAAGCAGCTGTCACAACCTTCCCTCCCTTCGCTTGACGGCTTGCATGAAGAAAGCGGCTCCCCTGATGCGGGAGCCGCTTTCGTTTTCATTTGAAATATTGCGGGAATGGACTCAACGTCGTATCTATATGTCGAAACGATATAAGTCGTATTGGTCCATGATCGCGATGAGCTTGTTGGCGTAGCTGCTGTCGGTTGCCCAGCCCGCGTCTTGGAGCCCCTGAGCCATGAGCGTCGACGAGCGTTCTGCTATGGCTTGCTGTATAAGAGCGTTATCGGCGTACGTCGAAGCTTGCAGGAACACGGCGGAACGAAACTTGATACAAGCCTTGTCGCTTTCGAATTCGATGAACGCATCGTTGATTTGAACGTATTGCCCGTCGTATTCCTCGTTGGTGTCCCAATTCGTGGGCCCCACTACCCCATTGCATTTTGCAAAGGAGTTTGCCCATTTCATGCCGAAGAGATTGTGGTCTTCTTTGGCGAGCCGTGACAAATCTCCCTGATAGGAGCTTTCGGCGATGATTTGGGCGATCGTGCAGCCGGCGGGGTGGCCGTAATGCGCCTGCATTGACCGTGCCTCTGAAACCATGTCTTCCGTGATATAGCTTGGCAGGCCGTCGAGATCGGCTTGAATTCGAGTTTCGGTGGTTACGGCGGTTCCGATGGCGCCAACGGCCAACACGAGGGCGGCCACGAAGGCGAGCATGACGCGCTTGGAGAAATGGCCGACGAGCGTTCCTACGGCGCTTATTGCGTCATGTACCGAAGTGAGCACGGTGCGCTTTTGCTTGGTTGTTCGTTTTTTGACCGCTTGCTTTCTTGCCGAGGCTTTGCCTTGTGCGCTTCGATTTGCCGAAATCGTTTTCGATTTTGTACGGGCCGTGCTGCTGGCTGCCGCCTTTTTCCTGTTTGCGGCAGACGCTGGCTTTGATTTCGCTTGGTTTTGCGTACTCGATGGCTTTTTCTTCGATGGAGGTGCGGCTTGGGCTGCCGATGTTCGAGCGTTGCGTGCTTTTGGCGTTGCGCTTCGCGCGTTTCGCTGAGCCCGCGATGAAGAGGACGCCTTCGTCGCGGGCTTCTTTTTCGCCCTGTTTGTTGCTGTTCGCTGCGTCATCGGCGGTTTGTGCCTCTCGTTTTGCTTCCCCGAGCGCGCGTCCCGTTTGACGCAGGTCTTCCGTCAGGGGCAATTGCGGGCCGGTCGGGCGTGAAAGGCACGGGGCGGCCGTCGCCCGCAACGGGTGCCGAGGGGTTTTTCGGCGGCGTGGGAATATTGAGCTTTACCTTTGGCTTGCGAGTGACGCGCGCGCCTCCGACATAGGTGTTCGTTGCTTTCGGCTTTCCCTTTGTAGGAGCGCTCGGCGCCTCCTTGCCTGATGTTCCTCGTTTTGGACGTGTGCCTACGGTGTTTGTTCCGCGTTCGTTCGATGCGCTCGCTTTGCCGGAACGCGTCGCCGCAGGGGTTGCCGGCTTTTTCCTGGTGGCGTTGTCGGAGGCGTCAAGCGGCAGTCCCGCCGAATCGATTGGTTTGAGGCTGAAAAGGAATTCCCATATGGCTTCCATGAGATTTTCCGGTTGCTCGATTTCGAAATGCTTCATGGGAACCTGGAGCTTTTTTGTTTGGGCGATATAGCGGGCGCCTTCGCGTCGAAGCGGCGTCATCGTGCTGTCAGGCACAGAGATGGGCTCGACAGCGAGTTTGCCGCCGACAACCGTGATGACTTTCACGCCGACTTCGTTGGCCCATGCACGAATTTTTGAGCGTAGGAACATGTTTTCGCACGCTTCAGGCATATCGGGGTGCGCTTCGCGCGTGGCTTCGCGCAAGTCGTCGACAGCGCCAAGTGTATCGGCGCAGGCCAAGCGCCTGTAGAGCAAAACGCGCTCGTCGGTATTGGGGATATATTCTTCCGCGACGTAGGCATGCACGGGAATGTTCACCGTGATGTCGGAAAGGGCTGGAGGCAAGGAATCTGCCGCGCCTTCGCCCGCGCGCGCCGCATCGACGGCGCTTGAAATCATTTGTGCGAACAAATCGAAGCCAACGGCCGACATATTTCCACTTTGCTCTGCGCCAAGAAGGTCGCCCGCCCCTCGAATCTCAAGGTCCCTCATGGCAACGCGCATGCCGCTGCCGAGGTCGGTATGCTCGTTAATCGCTTCGAGGCGTTGCTGCGCTTCTTCGGTGAGGCTTACATGCTCGGGGAACATGAAGTAGGCGTACGCCTGCTTGCTCGAACGTCCCACACGGCCTTTAAGCTGGTACATCTGCGCGAGGCCGAGGCGCTGCGAGTCTTCGATGATGAGTGTGTTGGTGTGGGGATTGTCGATGCCGCTTTCGATAATCGTGGTGGCGACGAGCACATCGATCTCGCCCGCGCTGAAATCTTCCATCACGCGTTCAAGCTCTTCTTTGCCCATTTGGCCGTGCGCCACGCCGATGCGCGCTTCGCCAGCGGCTTCTTGCACGCGACGGACGGCTTCTTCGATGGTGCGCACGCGATTGCTTACGTAATACACCTGTCCCCCACGATGCAGCTCACGGCGAATGGCGTCGCTTACGACATCGACGTCCCATTCGCCCACGTGCACTTCGACGGGGCGTCTGTTGCCCGGCGGCGTAAGGATGAGGCTCATGTCGCGCACGCCCGAAAGACTCATTTGCATGGTGCGCGGAATGGGCGTTGCCGAAAGCGTGAGCACGTCGATTTGTTCGCGCAGGTTCTTGAGCTGTTCTTTGTGCTGTACGCCGAATCGCTGCTCTTCGTCGATGATGACAAGGCCCAGGTCGTGTGGGTTCACGTCGCGTGAAAGCAGTCGGTGCGTGCCGACGAGCACCTGCACGGTCCCCTTCTCGAACCCTTCAAGCGCTGCCTTCATTTCTGCTGGCGAACGGAAGCGCGAAAGCACCTCAACGGTCACGCCGAATTCGTCGAAACGGTCTTTGAACGTTTGGTAGTGTTGCTGCGCCAGAATGGTCGTTGGGCACAGTACCATGACTTGCTTGTTGTCTTGCGTTGCCTTGAAGGCCGCTCGCAGTGCGACTTCGGTTTTGCCAAACCCAACGTCGCCGCACACAAGGCGATCCATGGGCTTGGGTGACTGCATATCGGCCTTCACTTCGGCGATGGCGGAAAGCTGATCTGCGGTTTCCGTATAGGGGAACGACTCTTCCATCTCGCGTTGCCACGGCGTGTCGGGCGAATAGCGGAAGCCCTGCGCGCTTGCTCGGCGCGTGTATACGTCGACGAGGTCGAATGCGAGTTTCTTTGCAGCTTTTTTTGCTTTGTTTAGTTGGCGCGACCAGTCGCTCGTATTCAGGCGCGTGAGACGCGGGCTTGCGCCTTCGGGCCCTACGTAGCGCGTCACGCGGTCGAGCTGTTCGACCGGCACATAGAGGGCATCGCCTTCCGCGTACTGCAAAAGCAGATAGTCGCGCACGACACCCGATACCTCTTGGCGCACGATTTCTTTGAACAGCGCCACGCCGTGCACCGCATGAACGACGTAGTCGCCCGGTTTGAACGGGAACGTGACTTCGGTGATGTCGACATGGCGGCGATTGCGCACGCTCGAGCCACGACCTTGCGTGTCGTGGATTGAAATCATGCCGATTTTTGCCGCAGGAATGACCATGCCCAAGGGGATATCCACGTCGACGATGTTCACGACGCCTTTTTTCAGGGCACGAACATTGCGATGCCACCAGGGGTGGTCGCTAAGCGATTTCGCGCGTTTTGCCTGCACAGGCGTGAGCGCGTGCTCAGGCTCGGCGTCGTCGCTTTCGTCGGGAGCCGAGTCGAGGATTTCATGCATGGGCAGTGAATTGTCGACGCAGAAGAGCTTCATGTCCTCGCGTGCGCGGAAATTCGGCACCGAAAAAACCACCGTGTAATGCTGCTCTACGAGCGTTCGCAGGCGCGCGAGGAGTTTTTCCGAATCGCCTGCCACCTCGGTGCGCTTTACGGGGAGCTCGGCATCGAGCACGCCACCCACGCGCATGATGGACGCGAGCGTGAAGCGCTGGTTGCTTCCGAAATCGAGCTTGGGAGCTGGCAGATAGAGCCTGTCAACGGGAATATGGCTGCCTGCGGCGCGCGATGAGGCGTCGTCGAAAGCGCGCAGGGCGTCGTCGATAATGCTGCGCGGCTCATCGAGCACGGTAAGCACGGTGCTCGATGCGTAGTCGGCAAGAATTTCGAGGTTGCCATACATGAGCGGCAAGGCTGCGTCGACGCCGTCGTGGTCGTTGCCAGAGTCAATCCATTCGAAAATCTCGCGCCATACAGGGTCGGTTTCTGCTTTTTTAGCCGCAGCTTTCGAGGCCTTGTAGAGCGCAGCTCCGCTCAAGCAGTATTCGCGCACGGGGAAAACGCGCGCTTCGTCAAGCGATGTGATCGTTTGGCCGGTGGAGGGCACGATTCGGCGAATCTCGTCGATTTCGTCGCCGAAAAAGTCAAGACGTACGGGAAAACCCGTATCGCCTGGAAAAACGTCGATGACGCCGCCGCGCACGCAAAACGTGCCGGGGCCTTCGATGGCGTCGCCGGTATTTTCGAAGCCACGAGAGACGAGCGCTCGCTCAACTTCCTCGAACGTGAGCACTTCGCCCGTGGCGGCATCGACGGGTTCTGTATCGCGATTGAAAATGACGGGGGCGAAAACACGTTCTTCATGGGGCGGCAATGCGCGAATGAGCGCAGCTCCGCTTGCGACGACGATTTTTTCCTCGCCGCGTTGAAGGGCCCAGCCAGCTGCCGTTCGGCGCGCGACCTCACGCGCGTCGGGACGCTTCGGCGCAAAGGGGTAATCGCTCCGCGCGGGAAAATGCAGCACGGTTTCGTCGCCTACGTACGACGCGAGCGAGCGCGCGAAGTTTGAAGCGGCGTCTTCGCCGGGCACGACGACCAACATGGGTTGCGGCGTGTCGGCGAAACGAGCCGCAACGGCGAATGCGCGCGCTGATGAAGCGATGCCGAGCGCCGCGTCGCAGCCTGCGTCGAGTTTGCTGTAAACCGCCGAAAGCGCTTCGCTTTCGCGGAGGGCTCTCGTAAGCGCGTCAATGAGCATGCTGCCGCCTTATCGTTAATGAGTATAGTTTGTGTTCTATACGTCTTGCCAAACACCAAAAGCCGCATTGCGCGGCCGAATGGGTTGAGTATAACAAAGCAGAATGGAAGCTCGATGTGGCGCGCATTTGTTTGGTGTGGTGCCGAATTTGCTCGATGTGGCACAAATGTGCGGTTGTGAACCCCCTTGTGAAGGGGCGTAGTTTACGTCAACTGTAAAATACCAGGTCAACGCTTAATCTCTTTCAGTACTGTCTTAAGCACCACTTGATTCTGGAAAAAATATCGTTCACAACCGCAAATCTGTGCCAAAAAAGGACGAATCTGTGCCAAAAATAGAAGCTCCTGCAACATATACACCCTGTTATTCGTGTTAGAGGCGTCGACGAATAACCACGGCGATCGCATGACAGGTAAGGAATCGAATGAGTATCGACAATGAAGAGAGAAAGAAACGGTGCGCTGAAGCGATGCGCGTGCATGGCGATGCAGTGTATCGCTTGGCTTTCGCGCGCTGTCGAAATACGGCCGACGCCGAGGATATCTTTCAGACAACGTTCCTTAGGTTCTATGCTTCACCCATTCCGTTTGGCAATCCCGAACACGAAAAAGCGTGGCTGCTGCGCGTATGCATCAATGCGTGCAAAGATCTTCAAAAGAGCGCATGGCGCACGAAAGTATCTGCAATGCCCGATGAATTCGATGTTCCTGACACGAGCGCGCGAAAAGAGACAACGCCGCAAGAAGAAGCGCTCGATGAAGCTATGCAAGGGTTGTCGCCTGAGCAGCGCACAGTTGTTCATTTGCATTATTTCGAGGGCTTTTCGACTGGGGAGATAGCGCAAATGCTCGGCATGCGTTCGGCGACGGTGCGCAGCCATCTGCATAGAGCACGTATCGCCATGAGGAATGCCCTCGAGGATGCGGGTTTTCCGCAGACAAACGGACGAATAGGAGCTCCGGTTAAAGCGCAGAAAGTTTCATCACCCGAAAGACGTTTTTCGAATACGGCTTCTGACTCTTTTCGCGAATCCGCTCATTTCAACACCGACTCCATTCTAGAAGGAGGAAGCAATGAACGATGATAACGACCTGCGTGCTCTTTATCTCGCATCGCAGAAAGATGTGCATGCCCCCGAACAATTGAAGGAACGCACACTTGAGCTGCTTGACGGCAACGATGCAACCTTGGCCTCTGCCGCGCTTGAGCCTGCTGCGTCCGTTCGGAAACAACGTTTCATGGGGCTTGGGCGTAAGCCGTTCTACGGCATTGCCGCGTGCCTGGCGCTTGCGGCTTTGGGTTTTGGAGCAGCGCAGGCAATGATGCATACGAATGAGGGCGCCGCCGATGTGGGTGCGCTCGAGACGGCCAACCTTGATTTCGCGGTTAAAGCCTATGCTGCCGGTACGCAATCGCCGCTTGCTGCGGGCGATAACGGGATGATCGTGTTTGGACATACGAGCGATCTGTCGCAAAACTCGCCAGAATGGGACGACAACGGCACCTATACGGGATGCCTGTTTAAGGTGGAAGCCGAGGGCGTAAAAACCGTACAGGCGCATATTTCGAAAGGCATGTTGTATCGCTACGATACACAGAATGTGAGCTATGCGAGCAATTCTGAGTTATTGTACGAAGCGTCCACATGGAAGCCGCTGAAGCGAGGGCTTGGCGAGCATTTGGGCGCGTATGACGAAGTGGCGGTTGGTATTGCGAATGATGGGCTGAGCAAAGACGACCCGAACAAAACCTATCAGGTTCAAACGTCCAAGCGCTTGGGGCAAACCGCCGAGCTCAACTACGACGAAGGCGATGAAAATACCTATTTTGGCTTATGGACCGATGAGGTGGGCGACTCTGATGCGTCCGATGATTCGATGCGCGACCAATTCGGAACAATTGCGAATGCGTTTGAAGGCGCCGAACTTACGGTGACGGTCACTTTCGAAGACGGGCGCACATCGACTCAAACCATCGATTTGCATGCTGGCAATTTCCTTGCCGATTGGGGCGATGGCAACAAGGAAGACTTGGGGGCTCTGGCGATACAGCCCACGCTTCTCGAAGATGGCGCAGAAGTGCCCGATAGCGCTCTTGTGTTGCGAACCGTGTACGGTGAGGTGGCGTCATCGACCGGTGAGGCCTTCCCCTATGCGAATGAGCCCATCAATGAATATGCAAACACCACCGACGAACCTATGAAGTTGCCCAATGATGGCACGGGAGACTTCCTGGAAAATGGCGTGCAAGTCGAAATCGGCAAAGACGGCGAAGTTCTGAGTACCTACGCGAGTGCTGCAACAGACGAATCTTCCGAAACGATGTTGGACTCAAAGAGCGAACAGACTCCGAGTTTGACGGTGAACGGAATTTCAACGGAGCTTGTTGATTGCCTACCGGAAGGCACGCCGTTCGAAAAAACCGAGATTGCACGCATGGCTCCCCTGGATTATTGGAACAGGATTATTGAGCAGCGCTGCGGATTCACTATCGACTCGGATTGGAAAGCAAGCGATGGGGCAAGCATCATCCATGTGAATTATTCCTTGACCAACGGCTCCGACGAGCGCAAGCTCTTTAGGGTGCCCTCTATGCAGTCGCTTGGCCGAATTGATGGCAGTGCGACCTTCTATAGCGCAGGAAACTCCGCAGCGCCCTTGATGTTCGTTGGCGCAAAGAACGACGGTTCTACGTGCGGCTGGTACGATAACGACGTGGCGACGCTTGAGCCTGGCGAATCGATGAAGGTCGATTGCTATTACGAAGTGAACAATTCGCTTTTAAGCCGAAACGACCTTGCAATCGCGTTTGGCGCAAATGACATTCCGAATATCGCCGTAAGAATTTCTCTTGCCTAAACGAACGTGGGGCAGGTGATCGTCTCCTGCCCCACTCTAAGATATAAGTGCCAGCGATATAGACTTAAAGCGCACGGAGCATATGGCTACTTGTTCTTAACCATATCCAAGAACAGCTGGTGAATGGAATTGTCGGCATCGAGCTCTGGATGGAATGAAAGCGCAAGCTGGTTGTCCTGGCGAACTGCGACGATATCGCCGTCCACGCGAGCAAGCACCTCGACGCCCTCGCCCACTTCTTCAACCAGGGGGCCGCGAATAAACGTCATGGGAACCGCGCCGAGCCCCTTGAATTCCTCGATAGCGCGGAAACTGCCCAACTGGCGACCGTATGCGTTGCGACGAACCTTGATGTTCATGGTGGCGAAATAGGGCGGCGCAGCTGGATCGGGCGTGTTGCTGGTCACGTGTAGGGTGGAGCCAGCGACCGATTCTGCGAACGTAGAAAGGGATTTGGCGCCCGTGCCCTTGCCCTGGGATACTTCGTTCGCAAGCAGAATCATGCCAGCGCAGGTCGCAAGCACCGGAATGCCGCTGGCGATTCGCGCCTTCAGGTCGTCGAACATGCCAAGTTCGCGAAGCAGCTTGCCTTGCACGGTCGATTCTCCGCCGGGAAGCACGATGCCATCGAATTGCTGGTTCAAGTCGCTCGCTTGGCGGAGCTCGACGCATTGTGCGCCAAGCTGCTCAAGCTTATGTTCGTGTTCAATGAAGGCGCCCTGAACGGCCAGAACGCCAATAAGAGGTTTAGCCATATTTGATTCCAATCTTCGTCTGCCGGTTGGCGTTTATTCGTCAGGCGATACCTGAGCTCGCACGAACAGCACGTATGTGCTGTTCGGCTCGTGCGGACGCTGCCGACTAAACGCCAACCGGCAGACGGCGCGCGTTACCTTCATTATGCGAAGCGGGGGTCTCATCCTTTAGTCGGGCCTTTCCGCACGAGCCGAAAGCCACTTAATGTGGCTTTCGTGCGAGCTCAGGCATGTGGCCCGAATGAAGGATGAGACCCCCGTGGGTAGCTTGATTATTTGCCGCGCTCGGCCATGAGCAGGGCGATTTCGCTTTCGTTGATGCCCACCATGGCTTCACCCAAATCTTCGGAAAGCTCGGCGATGAGTTTTGCATCGGTGTAGTTCGCGACGGCCTTCACGATGGCGGCAGCGCGCTTTGCGGGGTTGCCGCTCTTGAAAATGCCGGAGCCCACGAACACGCCCTCGGCGCCGAGCTGCATCATGAGTGCCGCGTCGGCCGGGGTCGCCACACCGCCTGCAGCGAAGTTGACAACGGGGAGTTTGCCGTTGTCGTGCACTTCCTTGAGCAGGGCATGCGGAACACCGAGCTGCTTGGCCGCCTCGAAGAGCTCATCTTCGGCCATGCCTGCCACGCGGCGAATCTCGCTCTGCATAGCGCGCATGTGAGTCACGGCCTGAACGACGTCGCCCGTGCCCGGTTCGCCCTTAGTGCGAATCATGGATGCGCCCTCGGCGATACGGCGAAGGGCTTCACCCAAATCGCGCGCGCCGCAGACGAACGGCACGGCGAACTTCGTCTTGTCGATGTGGTACACATCGTCGGCGGGCGAAAGCACCTCAGACTCGTCGATGTAGTCGATGTCAATCGCTTCAAGAATTTGAGCTTCGACGAAATGTCCAATGCGGCATTTCGCCATAACCGGGATGCTTACGGCTTCCTGGATGCCCTTGATCATTTTCGGGTCGCTCATGCGCGACACGCCGCCAGCTGCGCGAATGTCTGCAGGAATGCGCTCCAGGGCCATAACGGCACACGCGCCGGCTTCCTCGGCGATGTGCGCTTGCTCGGGTGTGGTGACGTCCATGATGACGCCGCCCTTGAGCATTTGGGCGAGGTTACGGTTGAGCTGTGAGCGATTTTCGGTAGCTTCAGTCATGATGGCCTTCCTTTCGGGCTTTGTTTGGAATGCCTGAAATCCTATCGAGTTACTGGTATTATTCGTAGCACCACTTTGCATTGTTTTACTAGGGTCAGATTAATACCAGATTGCTTTAGTTAGCTAAAGTGATAAGGCCAGTTTGAAAGCAGGCGCCATGCTTACCTATGACATGGATCAACGCGGGGAAGAATCTTTGTACGCGTATCTGTACGATTGCATGCGCGCCGACATTGAAAATGGCTCCATCGCGGCAGGCGAAAAACTCCCCTCAAAGCGTAAGCTTGCCGATCATTTGGGAGTGAGCATCGTCACGGTCGAAGGCGCCTATCGCCAGCTCATTGCGGAAGGCTATGTCGAATCGCGTGCACGCCGCGGTTATTTCGCTGCATATATCTCAAGCTCGAATACTCGCGCCCTAACGAAGGAGGGCGGCGTCGCACCCGCGGGCACCTTCATGCCTGATGCATTTGAACATAAAGGCGAAAATGAGCCGGTCTTTTCGCCCTCATACGCATTCGATTTGTCGAAAGGCCAGCTTCCCGAAAGCCTTTTCCCGTTAGCTTCGTGGTCGAAGGCGCTACGCGACACGCTTACGCAGGAGCCCGCATCTGCGCTCGTTGGCGAGAGCGACCCTTTGGGGTGCATGGCGCTTCGCGAGGAGATATCGCGATACCTCCGACAGACGCGTGGGCTCGTAGCTCCGCCCGAGAATATCGTGGTGGGTTCGGGCGCGCAAACTCTGTACAACCTTATCGTGCAGCTCATTGGCCGAAACAGAACCGTCGGCGTTGAAGACCCCGGCTATCCAAGACTTCGCAGGGTGTATGGCGCAAATAATGTGCGCCTTTCCCCTATTCCGCTTGATGCATCGGGTGTGTCGATGGCTTCGGTTCGCGCGGCGGGCGTCGATAGGCTGCATATCACGCCTTCTCACCAGTTCCCCACGGGTATCGTGACAAGCGTGAGTCGACGTCACGAATTGCTCGGTTGGGCGACCGAGGTGCCTGGCCGCTACATTATTGAAGATGATTACGACTGCGAGTTTCGCCTGGCTGGGCGCCCGATTCCTACGCTTCAGGGAATCGATGCTTCTGAGCGCGTCATATATACCAACACGTTTTCAAAAAGCCTCGGCTCGGCTTTTCGCATCGCTTACATGGTGCTACCCGACCATTTGGCTCGCCGTTATCGAGACGAGCTGGCGTTTTATTCATGTACAGTTCCGGCGATTGATCAGCTTGCTCTCGCCCGCTTCATGCAGCGCGGCGAATTCGAGCGGCATGTGAATCGTTTGCGTACCCATGCCCGCGATGTGCGCGATGCCTTCCTCGCCACGCTTAAGGACGCATTGCCGCAGGGAAGCTTTACTGTCGCGGGGCACGATGCTGGCCTGCATTTCGTTCTTGGCTTTCCCGAAATCGATGATGCTCGATTCGCCGAAAGCCTCGCTGAAAATTTGGTGCGCATGCCCTCGCTTCGAGAATTCAGCATGAAGAAAAACGACGCAACGAACGATTGTCGTTACGTCGTTCAATACCTTCAATTGTCGGAGGACCAAGCGCGCAATGCGGCGCTCGCAATTGCTCGGGCGTATGCGTCGATTCACTGACGCGGGCTCGAAACGAGCGGCACTCGCGCGCATTTGCAGATGGGGATTTCTCCCCATCCGCCTTTCATGCATGGCTACGAGCGCTTTGGCATAACGATAGCGCGGGCGCTGAAATACGTTACGAGGAAATACACACCGTACACCGCAAGGAAGATTGCGGCCGTCATAAGCGCGGTTGCGCTCAAATTGAAGTTGCCGAATACAAGAACGAGGTCTTTTACCGTCTGCATGGCGCAGATAGTATGTGCAATCGCTACGACCAGGGGAAACGCGAAACAAACGAGCACCTGTTTGAAGAGCGCCCCTGATATCATGCGTTGCGGTGCGCCCAGTTTTGCGAGCAGTTCGTAGCGACGTGCGTTATCGCTTGCGTCGGAGAGCTGCTGTATGGCGAGAATTGCTGCACATGCTACGACCATGATGAAACCTATATACATCGCGAGGTAGCTCACAAGTGCGGTGAGGTTGTGGCTGTTGGCCTGCACGCCCGCGACATTTTGATACATGTACATGGGCCAGGAATCCTCCTCCGCATTGTTTCTGTCGCACAATGCTTGGCAGAAGTCGGCAAATTCCTCTTGCATGTCATCGGCAATGCGAGCGTCGAAAACCGCCATGGTGGGCTCGCCTGTTACGGCATCATCGGGAACGACAATTTGAAACGCCCTCGTGCTCACGCTCGTGCATTCAATGGTGTCTGTCGCGATTTCGCGCTGCGCCTTAAGCTGCATGTCGCCAATGGTGATTGCCGGTTGCTGTGCCGCAACGCTCGTCAGATACGGCTGCGATGTCGCGTAGTCGGACCACAGCAGGCATTCGCCATCGTTGACTGTAACCGGCTCAAGACCGCAAAGCTCACGGGCGGCATTGAAGTCTGAAACCTTGATGAGGGAAGCCTTCTGCTTCGTCGTGTCGGGGGTTATAAGACCCGCGCCAACCGAGTCGAGCAGATTGAGGCCCGTGAGGTCGTGCAGCGTATCGAACGACACGTCGCTCGGATAGAAATTGATTTGCGCGGAATTTTCCACCATGCTGTCCCAAGACGGGGCCCCATATTGCTCGGTAAGCTTCGAAAGGCCGACGGCTGCATCGAAATTCGATTCTTCTACAAGGCCATTGACGAGCGATCGCGTGCTTACGTTTCCGTTCTCGTCATCGGTATTCATGGCGTAATAGCTCGTGAACGACGCGTCGCATCGCATTCCGTTCTCGGCGTTTTTCTGCATGGCGTCGACGATGCCAATGCCGCCGCACACGCTTGTAAGCGCGAGGAAGAGCGTCATAGCGATGACCGACATGCTGACGAACGTGGAATTGATGCGCGATGCGAGCTGACGAAGGAAGAACATGTTCAGTCCGCGCAGGTAGAGTGGCTTTGCCATTTGTGCAGCTTTAAGCAGAAAACCCGAAAGCGAGAAGAAGAGCAGCACCGTTCCCGCGCTCACGAGAACCGTTTCTATGAGCAGGTTCGACATATCGTCGCCAAGAAGCCCTGTTCGCAGCAGCATGGAGTATGAATAGCCAATGATGCACAGCGAGACAATGAACAGGGCAAACGAAAGCGGCAGGTTGTGCAGGCGAGGTTTATCGTTTTTACGCGAACCCGCGAGCAGATCGATGAGCTTCGATTTCGCGAGGTGTGCAGAATTCCAAAACATCGATACGGCAAAGATGGCCGCGAAGGTTGCGACGGTCATTGTGAATGCTTTTGTCGAAAACGACAGCGTTACGCCCTCGACTGGCTGAGCCATCATGGAAAGGCACAAGCATGTGAGCGCTTGCGAAAGCGCAACGCCTGCAAGCAGGCCAACCGCAAGTGACGCGGCGCCAACGATAAGCGTTTCGCACGCTGAGATTTTCAGCAAATCCCCCTTCCCCATGCCGAGCGTCAAATACATGCCGAATTCGACTCTACGGCGTCGAATGAGGAACGCGTTGGCATAGAGCACCAAAAAGCCAAGCACAATCGCGATAAAAACCGATACGCCCGCAATGATGTTAGAAAGGAGCTGAACGACTTCCGAGACGTCGGTTGGCAAGCTTTGCACCGCCGAGGAATCGGCAATGGAATTGAATGCGTAGAAAACCGCTACGCCCAGCACGAGCGTGAAGAAGTAGACGGCGAAATCGCGCGCCGATTTGCGCACATTCGCGAAAGCGAGCTTAACGAGCATTGGCGGCCTCGCTCTCCATTTGTGTGGTTGCTGCGACGATGGTCTCAAAGAATTGCGTGCGGTTGAGTGCGCCTCGTTGGATTTGTCCGTAGAGCGCTCCGTCGCGAATAAAGATGATGCGCGAGCACCAGCTTGCCGCGAAGGCGTCGTGGGTCACCATGACGAGCGTCGAGCCCATGTGGTTGAGCGTTGAAAACGTTTCGAGCAGTTGCTTGGACGACTTCGAGTCGAGCGCGCCCGTGGGTTCATCGGCCAAAACGAGGCTTGGCTTCGTGATGACCGCGCGCGCTGCGGCGGCGCGCTGTTTTTGGCCGCCCGAGATTTGGTAGGGATATTGCTCCAGAATCTCTGCAATGCCCAGCCTCGTCGCGATTTCGTCGACCATGGGAGGTATCTCGCTCGTCGGTTTCTTTTGAATCGTGAGCGCGAGCGAGATATTCTCGCGTACGGTGAGGGTATCGAGCAGATTCGAGTCTTGAAACACAAAGCCGAGTTGGTCGCGGCGGAATTTCGCGAGCTCGCCTCCGCGTATTTTCGTGACGTCGCGCCCAGCGACGCGAATCGACCCCGAGGTCGGGGCGTCGATCGTCGAGATGCAATTGAGCAACGTCGATTTGCCCGACCCCGAAGGGCCCATGATGGCAACGAACTCTCCCGCATCGACGAAGAAGCTGACTCCTGCGAGTGCGAGGGTTGCCGCCCCCGAATTCTTCTTCGATTTCCCGTATTGCTTTACGATGTTGTCGACCTCAAGCACATGGCCCATGGCGTTTCCTTCCTTCGGTTTATCTGATAATCCAAAGGTACGAAACGCTTCTTTCGGCGCCCTTGCGCCTATCTTACATTTGCCTGACTTTCGCGTTATTTGGCTTGCGGCGGGTCGTTCTGACGCATTGCGATGGGTATGCGCATTGTCGCTGTGAATCCTCGCTTAGGTTCGCTTGCAAACGACACGTAGCCTCCGTGCATGATTGAAATGCGGCTCACGAGCGTGAGTCCCAAGCCATGGGCGTCGTAACTCGCATCAGGCGTTGACGCCTGCGCCATAAGGGCTCCTATGCGCGACGTGTCGCAGCCTCGTCCGTTGTCGGCAACGGTAAGCGCGAGCATGCTTGAGTGCTCGACATCGAGCGAGAGGGCGATTTTGCACCCTTCGCCATTGTGTCGCATCGAGTTGTCGATAAGGTTTCGTACGGCTCGACGCAGTAGGCGCTCATCGCCCTGTATGGCGCATTCTTGCACGGTGGGGGTATCGAAGAACTCAAGGTCGTATTGCACATCGATGCCCGTGTTGAGGTAATCGGCCACAATGCCGCGGGCGAAAGGAACCACCTGGATGGTCTCGATGTTCATGGGCTGCGAATCGTATTCGAGCTTCGAGACGATATTGAGGTCTTCAACCAAGTCGCGAATGCGTTCGTTCTGGCGAACTATGACCTCGCCCGATTTCCTCACCTCAGCCGGCGCGTTCGTCGCGTTCGCGATGCGTTCCGCATGCCCCATCGAAATGGCGAGCGGCGTGCGCACGTCGTGGCTTACGCCTGAAACCCATCGCTTGCGAGCTTCGTCTTTATGCTGGATGATCGCGCTCGCGGCGTTGACGCTTTCCGCAATATCGGCCAGGGGCCCTTTCATTTCCATATGCGTTGGCACTCCGTGGGCCAAATCGTCGAGAGCCTCTACAGCGGGTGTGATTGCCTTGAGCATACGACGCCTGGATAAGCTATACACCATAAAGAAGATGAGAGCGTCAAGGTAGATAAGGACTACCCCCAGAACAATCATCGCGACGAGCTCGCGGTTTCCCATGTAATTGATGGGAAACGCCACATACTCGTCTATGGGGTATCCTACGATAACGGTGCCATCGTCACGGTTCGTCCCGAAGAATGTTGGGTAGTTTTCGAGGTAGAACGTGCGCGCGGCATTTGCGATGTCGTTTTGAGTGTAGATGTGATTCGCGATTTCTGGGGGCGCATTGTGGCTCCAGAGGACTTCCCCGTCATTTCCCACGAGCATCGCCCAGGCATTTTGCTGGTCGAGCCACGAGGCGGTATTGTCGGGAAGCTTGTAGACCGTCGCGCCGCTTTCGTCCTCTGTTGCCGAAAGGTTGTCGGTGACCTCAAAAGTCGTGCTGGTGGGCGATCCGTCGTAATCGTGGTTGTTGTAAATCGCGAATTGGAAAACGATATATAGAGCGATGTCGACGAAGAACACCAGTATCGTAAGACCGATGAATAAGAAGGCCTGTTTCGCAAAATACGCAGGCGCGAAGCTTTGGCGGCGCGTGCGATTGATGCGCCATTGGGCGGCTGTATCTCGGGTGGGCGCCGGGGCTTTTTTCTTGAAGAATCCCATTCGCTACCCCTGAACAACGAGCTTATATCCAAGGCCCTTCGCCGTTACGAGTGATGCGGGATGCGAGGGGTCGGCCTCGATTTTCTCTCGAATGCGGCGTACGTGCGTCATGAGCGATTGCCCGTACCCGAAGCTGTCGCCCCAGGCGGCGTCGCATAGCGCCTCGCTCGTGACAATGCGGTTCGCATTGCGTGCGAGCGCCGTGAGAATATCGCGCTCTTTCACGGTGAGCGATACGCGCTCACCGTTTGGGCGAATCGCTTCTGCATTCGACAGGTCAAGCGTGCACGCTGCGAGCTGAAGCGTGTCGGGTTGGGCGGGATAGCAGCGACGAAGCACGGCGCATACACGCAGCACGAGTTCCTGGGGTGAAAAAGGCTTCGGAATGTAGTCGTCGGCGCCCGTGCGCAATCCCGCGAGTCGATCTTCGGTCTCGTTTTTCGCCGTAAGGAACATCACGGGCAAAGGCGCGCCTGCGGAAAGCGACCGCAGGTATTCGCACAGCGTAAAGCCGTCGCCATCGGGCAGCATGACATCGAGCAGCGCAAGCTGGGGGTTTGTTTCGCGGAATACGGCAAGCGCCTCCATGACTGATCCTGCTTGCGAAATTGCGCAAAACCCCTCGGCGCGAAGCACGTCCACAATCATGCGGCGAAGTTGAGGTTCGTCGTCAACCACCAGAATGCGCTTGTCTCGCAGGCTGTTCTCTACCATATTGCCCTCCTTTTCGCCATACATTATGGCACTCGGGGCGAATGCGAGAGACGCGTGAGCGCGGAAAGTAAGGCAAATGTCAGGTGCGCCTATGCCGGAGTGAAGTCGGGCTGTCTGGGAATGAATGCGAGTGAAGTTGCCGGCATTCCGTACAGAAAAATGCCATCGAAGCGCTTTAGCATGCAAAAGTGGCGTATACTTTTCCAGTTTCCAAATCTTCTGGAAGGATTCCCATGTTCATTGAACCTAAAACGGTCGTATGGATCGCCGGCGCAAGCGGGCGATTAGGTCGCGCCATTGAGCATAAGCTCGACCATTCGCGCTACACCATCATTCCAACCGACATCGAAGTCGACATTACCGATCTCACCACGGTCGTGCAGCATGCCGACACCTATCGCCCTGAAATCATTATTAACTGCGCTGCCATGGCGCGTAAAGAAGACGCCGAGGCGAACCCCGATTTGGCCTACAAGGTCAATGCGCTCGGCGCGCGCAATTTGGCCATCGCCGCGACGAGTTCTGCCGCAACGCTTGTGCATCTTTCGACCGATGACCTGTTCCCTGGCGTTATCGCCCACCCCATCAACGAGTTCGACAAAACCCTGCCTCCTCATATTTACGGCAAGTCGAAAGAAGCGGGCGAGCGTTTGGTTCGCGAGCTGTGCTCTCGTCACATTATCGTACGCTCAAGCTGGGTATATACGGCCAATGAAGACGATCTTATCGCGCGTCTTCTGAAGGCGTGCCGTGAGGGTCAAGCTGTCGAAGTGCCTACGAATCAATACGCAAGCCCCACGTCGGTCGACACATTGGCCGAGTTCATCGTCGCTGCGCTTGAATGCGACGAATTCGGCACGTTCCATGCGGCCGACAAGGGCTTGTGCAGCCGTTTTGAATTCGCGAAGCACGTGTGCGATTTGGCAGGCGTTCCTACCACGACGCTTGTTGGTCGCCAAGATCCCGCCGAGGCCTATCGCATTGAGCTCGATAACCTCATGATGCGCCTTACGGGTGTGTATTCCATGCCTTCGTGGCAAGACGATGTGAAAAACTACCTGGGCGCCCACGGCCTGCTCGCCGAATAGCCCATAGAAAGGTCGACCATGACCAACGAAAACCAAACCGCCGGCAAGAAGCAGCGCAAGCTGGGCCTTACGTCAGTCATTCTTATCGCGCTTGCGCTTGGCATCGTGTGCGGCGTTATTTTCCATTACCTCATTCCTGCGGGAACCATGCGTGACGACATTTTCGTGAACGGCATCTTCTATGTCGTGGGCCAGGGCTTCATTCGTCTTATGCAAATGCTTGTTGTGCCGCTTGTGTTCTGCTCCATCGTGTGCGGCGCGGCATCTATCGGCGACACGAAGACGCTCGGCACGATTGGCGTGAAAACGCTCATCTTCTATCTGTGCACGACTGCGCTCGCTATTACTGTCGCTTTATGCATGGGCAACCTGCTCAATCCCGGGCTCGGCGTCGATATGTCCTCCATTCTGGTGAGCGACACCTCGAGCCTCGATAAGGCGCAAAGCAACAATCAGACGGTCGCCGACACGTTGCTCTCGATTATTCCGAAGAACCCCGTTAACGCGTTGGCCTCGGGCGATATGCTCGCCGTCATCTTCTTCGCGCTGTTCGTGGGCATTATCATCTCCATCATGGGCCGCAAGGTTGAAACGGTGCACCGCTTCTTTGAGCAGTTCAACGACATCATGATGAAGATGACCTCTATCGTCATGTACGTCGCCCCTATCGGCGTGTTCTGCCTGCTTTCCCGCACGTTTGCGAACGTTGGCTTTGAGGCGTTCATGCCTATGGTGAAATACATGCTCGGCGTGCTGCTCGCGCTTGCGGTGCAGTGCCTTGTCGTGTATATGATCATGCTGTGGCTGCTCGCGCGCGTGAGCCCCATTATGTTCCTGAAGAAGTTCTTCCCCGTTATGGCGTTCGCGTTCTCGACGGCAACCTCGAACGCGACCATCCCTCTCAATATGGAAACGCTTGAGCGCAAAATGGGCGTCGATCGCCGCATTTCTTCGTTCACCATTCCTTTGGGCGCGACCATCAATATGGACGGCACGTCTATCATGCAGGGCGTCGCCATCGTGTTCACCGCGCAGTTGTTCGGCGTGCCACTGGGCCCCGTTGAATACGCCACGGTTATTGCTACCGCAACGCTTGCCTCTATCGGAACCGCGGGCGTTCCTTCGGTTGGTCTCATCACGCTTTCGATGGTGTTTAACTCGGTCGGTCTGCCGCTCGAAGGTATCGCGCTCATCATGGGCATCGACCGTATTCTCGATATGACGCGCACGGCTGTGAACATTACGGGCGATGCCGTTTGTACTACCGTTGTCGCCAAACAAGCTGGTCGCATCAATATGGATGTATATAACGACCCCGACGCCGGCAAAGACGTCGATGTACCTGACGCGGCGTAAGCTTTTTCACGGGCGGCGAGAACGAGCGATTGCGCCGCCCGCTATGTCAGACTGTCGCATACATCGCGAACCGATTTTATTTAATGCGCCGAGCTCTTTCAAAATCACCTTTGGCGAAGGAAGCTGGACGTACCGCGTCATCTCTGCATGCGTGAAATTTTCGGCATGCATACGCCGCATCTTATTGGCTTCCGCTCGCAGCGCGCATTCCGCCGCATTTCTGGCAATGTGAGAAAGTTGGCGCTTTAGCGCGATGAAGCGATTACCATTTCGTAATCAATAAAAGGCGCTCGTCGAAGCCCCTCCATCAAAAGAAGGTCGACACGCGAAGCAGGAGCGGCCCCGACGCGCACCGCACGAGAAGAAAGGAGTTCCCCTTGAAAACCCTGTGGAACAAGTGGAACGATATCAGCCTGATCAAGCGAATCCTCGTATTCCTGATTATTGGCGCTATTCTTGGCGTCATTTTCCCGAACATGGATGGTACTTCGCCTATCGCGGGCATCGCCATTCTTGGCAGCCTGTTCGTTGGCGCGTTGAAGGCTGTGGCTCCTATTCTGGTTTTCTTCCTGGTTATTGCCGCCTTGGCGAATGCCCATGCCGATGGATCGATGAAGACCATCATCATTATGTATGTGTTCGGCACGTTCATCTCGGCGCTGGTTGCGGTTATCGCGTCTCAGCTGTTCCCCATCGAGCTCACGCTTTCGGGCGTTGAGGCTGCCGAGAAGGCGGCGCCTTCGGGCATTACCGAGGTTCTTGAGACGCTGCTCATGAATGTGGTCGCGAACCCTGTCGATTCGCTCGCCAACGCGAATTACCTGGGCATTCTTGCATGGGGCATTTTGATTGGCGTTGCGTTGCGCGCAGCGACCGAGGCCACAAAGGCTGTTTTCACGAACATCTCCGATGCAATTGCAACGGTCGTGCGTTGGATCATCAGCTTCGCTCCGTTCGGTATTTTCGGCTTGGTCTACGATGCGGTTTCCACCAACGGCATCGAGATTTTCACCGAATATGGTTTGCTTTTGGCCGTGCTCGTGGGCTGCATGTTCTTCGTCGCGCTTGTCGCCTACCCCATCATGATTGGCGTTATTGCTAAGACGAACCCCTACCCGCTCGTTCTTCGTTGCCTGCGTGAGTCTGGCCTTACCGCGTTCTTTACTCGCAGCTCCGCCGCGAATATTCCGGTGAACATGACGCTGTGCCAGAAGCTGCACCTCAACAAAGACACCTACGGCGTTTCCATTCCGCTGGGCGCGACCATCAACATGGGCGGTGCTGCGGTGACTATTCCCGTTATGGCGCTCGCCGCGGCTAACACGCTGGGCATTTCGGTCGACATTCCGACTGCGGTTATTCTCTCGGTGCTCGCTGCTGTGTCTGCGTGCGGCGCATCAGGCGTCGCTGGCGGCTCTCTGCTGCTGATTCCCCTGGCTTGCTCGCTGTTCGGCATTCCGAACGACATCGCGATGCAGGTTGTCGGCGTTGGCTTCATCATCGGTGTTATTCAGGACTCCTGCGAGACTGCCTTGAATTCTGCTTCCGACGTTATGTTTACCGCTGCTTCGGAATTCCGCAACATGGCTAAGGCTGGCCAGACGGTCGACCCCAAAACGTGGGATAAATAAGATTCGCATACGCGCAATCGATTACAGAGCCACCCTACGGGGTGGCTCTTTTCTTGTTGCCCGGTCTTCGCTCTGCCGCCTGCTTTTTGACGCGTTGCTGGAATACATAAAGCTTCGAGACCATGAGCGATGGCGTGATTTCGTTTGGCAGTTTAGTGTTTGCGTGAGCTTTGCGATGCAACGTTTTCCATCCAGACCGCGCGATATTGCATGGCGTCAGTGTTCGTTTTGCTTTTTTCTTTTTAAAGTGAACACTGCCAAGCGAGCGCATAGCGAAGCTCGTAGGGCGAAGCGGTAGCGAGCTGTGTCGGGCGATATCGCGCGTCTGGGTGGGAAGAGGCGGTGATATGAGAAAGCCGCCCCGAAGGGCGGCTTTCAGGCAAGCTTGTCTACGATTCGAGCTAGTCGACGTTGATCTTGCAAACCCAGCCGTGCTTGTCTTCCAGGGCGCCATCTTGGATGCCCGTGAGGGTTTCGCGAAGCTTCTTCATCACGGGACCGATTTCGTCTTTGCCATTCGGGAAGGTGACCTCCTCATTGGCGCCATAGACCTTGTTGTCGATCTGGCCAACAGGGGAAATAACGGCGGCGGTTCCGCACAGGCCGCATTCAACAAAGGCGCCAGAAGCGACTTCAGCCCACTCGACGAAGCGCTCTTCGACGTTCATGCCGAGGTCTTTGGCGACCTGCACGAGCGAGCGGCGCGTGATGGATGGCAGAATCGAGTCGGTGTGCGACTTCGGCACAACGAGCGTGCCATCGGCCTTGACGAACAGCACGTTTGCTCCGCCGGTTTCCTCAACATAGGTGCGCGTCTCGGAATCAAGGTACAGGTTCTCGGCATAGCCCTGGCGATGTGCTTCCATGATGGGGCGCAACGACATGGCGTAGTTCAGGCCAGCCTTGATGTTACCGGTGCCGTGTGGGGCAGCGCGGTCGTATTCAGAAATGCGAATCGTGATTGGCTTCAAGCCGCCCTTGAAGTAAGGCCCGACGGGAGTTACCAAGATGCGGAACTGGTATTCCGGTGCGGGAGCAACGCCGATAACCTCACCAGAGCCAATCATGAACGGGCGAACATACAGCGTGGCGCCAGAGCCAAACGGCGGGACCCACGCGGCGTTCGCCTTCACAACCTGCTTCACGGCTTCAATGAAACGCTCTTGCGGGAAGCCGGGCATCTCGAGACGCTGGGCGGAGTTGTACATGCGCTCAGCGTTCATATCGGGGCGGAAACATACGATGGAGCCATCTTCGGTGGTGTATGCCTTGAGGCCCTCGAAGACCTCCTGGCAATAATGGAAAATGCCAGCGCACTCGGAAAGGTGGATTTCATGATCGGCGGTAAGGCCGCCTTCGTCCCATTCGCCGTCTTTCCAATTGGCGACATAGCTATAGTCGGTTTTGCGGTAGCCGAAATCGAGGCTGCCCCAGTCAAGGTCTTTCTTCTCGACTGTCATGGTTGCTCCTTCAACACGTACGTTCAATATGCCTCTACTTTACACCCGCGCACTGTCGCATGCTAAAGTCTTTTGGCTATTGGCGGCTCAATCCATGTAATCGTTAGACGAATTAACATGGTCGAAACAATCGTGTATGAAATATGGGCTGCGGGGTATTTCGACGAAATTATTCACCATGGGAAACTTTCTTTCGAAAAAGTGTTGACACGGGTTAACTTAGCCTGTATAAACTTATCCGTGGTTAACATCCACCTTGAAAGCGACCGAGACGCTGGGCGGGCACCCCCTTTCCGCTCAGCATATCGGACTCGAAGAAGCCTTCTCTTCCTTCGCTTCTTCAACGATTCGCTAACTCGAGAGGCGGGCGGCGCCACGCGCCCCACCCCCTTGGCGCACTGCCGCCCCGCCCATTCCCCGGATGTTGCCCTTAACTTGTTTATCCGGAAGGCGAATGGCCTCTGCTCCACCCCCTTGGCATGCCATTTCGCCACTCTCCTTAGGGCAATAAGGAGCACTGACAAGGAACGCCGCTCAATTGAGCGGCGTTCCTGCGTTTTAGAACCTTGCAACGCGATGGGGTTGTATTGGAGCGCTTCATCCGACGGCGGTGTTAAGGCTTTCTGCTTCAGCTGCGATGAACAATCTCCGTTCCGACCGTGATTGGGTTCTGTGCCCCACCGTGATTCGGGCTCCACTCACAACCGGGGTTGGGGTTCGCTTCCTAACCGCGTGTGGAATCGAGCTTGCGATTCATCATGCGGCTCGACATGTGCAATTCTTGCTCAATCGCGCATGGGGCTGACGCCTCCAATCGCGCATGGGCCGAGGCTTCCAACCGCAATACATGCTTCATGTTCAGATGCCGTTCGGCGTTTCATGCTTAAACAGTGCTTGGGCTTTATGCTCTAACCATGCTTCGTGATCGAGCCTTTCTAGCAGGAAGTTCTATGTCTCTACCACGCTCGGAAATCTAGGCCTCAATCATGAATTTCTTAATTCCCGCGCGCCATTGCGCTTTGCTGCCGCCTTTGACGGCCGCTCGAGCCGCTTTCGCGTCTACAACAACGCTCCCAGCCAAACCGTTCACGCCGCGCTCGAAGAAGGCTTGTGCGGGCACGACGCTCGGACCCAGAACGTACAGCTTCGACTCGCGCGAGAGTTCCAGCAGGCGTGGCATCGTCTTGTTGGTGAGCGTTGTTCCCGTTACGAACACGTAGTCTTGCTCGGGCAAGATGTATTCGCATGCGGGGTCGGGCGTATCGGTGGGCGACGTGCAATTGCGCTCAAGCACTGTTACTTGGGCAACTTTGCGCATTTCATCGACGTTCGGAAAATGACCCACGACGGCAACCTTGCGGCCTGTATAGCGCCCCTTCAACCGATGGAAGGGGTTGTTCACATCGCCGCTTTCCACAACGTCCTCGTCGATTGTGCCACCAAGGGACTCAATGACATCGGGGGTCGCATAATAGGCATTAATCGCCGCGACCCCAAGGCTCGCTTCGAGCCAGCTCCATGATTTAGCCAATGCTGCAAGCGTTTTAAGGTCGACGTCAACGGGACTTTGCTTGAATCGGCTTTTGCCGCCTCCACGCACCGTTTTGGCGATGCCCATGCCGCAATCGGCCACGATGTATGTCCAATGCGCGCCAAGGCAGTAATCGTGCACAGTGATGCCCGAAGGCATGGCGTCAATCAGTTCATCGTAAAGGGACCAAGCGGACATGAGGGCTCCTATCTTCGTATGTTGCGTTCTTTTAAGGCAAGCGACAGCTGCGTGTGGGGGAGTTCTTGTCGAAAAACGGGGTCGAATGTGGCATTTTACAACCGTTCTGTTTCCTTCCGAAAAGCACCCACGCGTCTGACCTGGGCATTTCGTTAGGCTTCTTCCGATCGTCATTCGAATGATGAAACTATAGCGAACTGAATGCCGCATTCGAGGGCGTTTTTGAACAAAACTCAGAATCGAAGTCGGCGCATAAACGAATCATGGCCGCCCCGAAGGACGGCCATGATGGAAGGCTAGGTTACGCTTGTCTGGAGTCTGTTCGTTGCAGATTAACAAACTCAAGCGGACTCTTCGCGAGGCCGAAGCAGGTTCACCGCGATGCCACGACGCTAGAGCAGGTTCTTCACGATGTGCTTTGCCGCGGTACGGCCGCAGAACAGCGCGTTTGCCTGGCAAGTACCGTTGCCATAGACCTCGCCGTCCCAGCCGCTCGTGCAAACGCCAGCAGCGTAGAGGCCAGCGATGGGCTTATATCGATCGTCAACGACCTGGGCGTTGGTATTGATGCGAATGCCGCCCGAGGTGTTCAACATGCCCGAGGAAATGCGGAAGGCATAGAGCGGCGCGGTCGCGATGGGCCACATGTTTTCTGCTTCTTTCCCCCATTCGGCATCGGTGCCTGTGTTGTACTTCTCGATTTCGTCGGCCAAGTTATCGGCATCGACACCAATTTCCTTGGCGAGATCGGCGATGGTATCGGCCTTGAAGCACTCGTCGTTGCCAGAGACCGCCTTGTCGACTTCGTCCTGCAGGCCATCGATTGCGTTGCCTACGAGCTTGTCGGCGAAGCCCGAGTAATGACGCTGGCAGCCGCCTTCGGCGTATTTCTGAATGCCGTCGGCGTCGACGATCGACCATACGCTACCCTGAGTTTCAACGACCTTGCCAGAAACGGCGGTCGAAGAAATGTTCTCGTTCATGAAACGCAGGCCATCCTGGTTCACCCAGAAATTGCTTGGCTGCATGGCGACGCATACGCCAAGGGCGCTGTCATAGCTGAAATCTTTCACGTTATTAAACAGGGAGTCGACCGTGAGGTGATTCGCGCGGCCGTGGGCGGTCTGCTCTGCCATCAGGTGGCCGTCGCCGTCTTGGCCCTGGCCCCAGCCAATCGTCTTATCGAGGTCCTGGCTCGTGTAGCCTGCAAGCAGGGTCTTGTTCGTGGACATGCCGCCCGTTGCGAGCACGACAGCCTTGGCTTTGTAATCGACGTATTTGCCGTCCTTCGTCTTGGCGCGCACGCCTTCTACCGTGTATTCATCGGAAAGCAACAGCTGCGTCGCCGGAGTTTCGGTGAGCACTTCGAGGCCGTCTTCCTTTTCAGCGGCAGCAGCAAGCTTCTCGATGGCGATTTTGCCATTGCCACCCTCGTAGAATGCGGGAGCCTGGCCCTGCTTCGTCCAGCCAACACCGTGGGTGTCGAACAGCCAGCTGAAGTTTTCCTTCGCATCGCGGAACATGCTGTAAAGAAGCATGGGGTCGCTTACGCCATAGCTGTCGGCCTGCGCACCAGCTGCTGCGGCACGGGCTTCTTCTTCAGTGTATTCAAACGGACGTGCGCCTGCCGGGCATTCAGCCATATTGGTGGAGCCGCCGAGCGAATTATTCTTTTCGAGAAGCACGACGCTCTTCGCGCCCTCCTCGATTGCGGTGAGCGCGGCAGAAAAACCGCCCATGCCGGAGCCGACAACGACGATGTCGACTTCTTTGGTCTCGTCGGCCTGCTTGGTGTCGGCGGTAAGCTCAAAAGAAGCGGATCCGAGGTCGCGGGTTTCACCGGCCGCAGCAGCGCTCGTGGCTTCAGCGCCCTTCGTTTCGCCCGAAGGCGAGCAGCCCGCAAGGCCCGCGAAAGCAGCGCCAGCGGCAACGACTGCGCCTGCGCCGAGGAACGAACGACGCGACATTCCCTTGGTTTCGATACCCATGATGCATCCTCCCTGATGACGTGATTGACAGGCCCCTCGCCTGTCGTCTGGCATGCATCTTGTCATCTTCGAAAGGGGGTTCCATCGATGGGAATTGTCCATTTCTCATGGGAATTGGAGCGTTTCGTATCATCAATTACTGTTGATTTTATCATCAGAATACATAAAAGGCCTGGTAGAAGTCATGGATGGTTACATAGCGCAGCAACGTGGGAAAAACGCGCGCTTTGTCGTGATAAAGTACCGTTTACGAAAAGCCGACGCTTGGGAGGGCGGTCTTGGCGCATTCATCGAATCATACGCGCGTGAGCAAAGCGTGGTTTCTGGGGTTTGGCCTGTATTGGACATGGGTTTATTTGTCGTTTAATTCTGCGACCGTGGTCTCTTTTTCCAATGGAGACGAAACCGCCATTACGTGGTTGCATATCATTTCGGGCCTCGCGGGGTGCGCGACCTTCGCGGTAGCCATATTCAATCATGACAGGCTTGAGCGTGCCGGACGTTCGATCAATGTCCTTTGGGCTGCGGCCATGGTGTCGGCATTCGGGTCGATGTTCTATGCGACCGAGGTTATCGAGAGCGCTACTGCGTCGCTCATGCTTGGTGCTCTTTTGCCGGGGTTTTCGACTCCCCTGCTCGCACTTGGGTGGGGCGTTTTGCTCTGCACGCTCGACGCGCGCGAGGCTGCGGGGCTCACCGCCGGATCGTTCATGCTTGCGGGCGTGCTTTATGGCCTGATTTCGCTAATTCCGGCTCCCCTTTCGGGCGTGATTGTTGCTTTCTTGCCCCTGCTTTCGGTTTGCATGATGGCGATGTGTCCCAATCGCGGGCCCCATCCATTCACGCTTCGCTCGCATGCGGCAAAAAGCCTCGAGGGAGCCAATGCGTTTCGTGATATTAAAGACTTGCTGTGCGGCCCGTTTTCATCTCGCGCGCTTGCGGGCATTCTTCTGACCATGGTAGTGAGCGGTGGCCTGCGCACGTATACGGGCGCCGAAGCGCCGGCTGTATACCATGACCCCTTTATCGTCGCGGCATCCACTTTCGCGATTGCGGCTATTTTCCTCGTGTATAGCCTCTTTTTGCCGCACACGAGCTTCAAGCTCGGGCCGCTTTATAGAACGGCGGCGCCACTTTTTGCGCTGGGCGTAGCAGCGCTTACGGTATTCAACGAGCCCGATTCGGCAACGGCGTACTTCGCCGCTTCGGCCGGCTCGATGCTCATCGATATGCTTACATGGGTCTTGCTTATTGAAATTGCGCGCTCTTCGAGGCTTTCGGCGCTTTTGGTTTTCGCCGTTGGAAGGTGCGCCATACATACGGGCATGGCGCTCGGCGAAATCGCCGCTCTTGCATTCCCTTCTATGATGGTAGCGTTCTGCGTAAGCTCCATAGTGATACTTATCGTTATCGCAGGCTTCATGTTTTCCGACCGCGACAATGCGCTCGTGTTTGAGCCAGTTGAAGAGGGTGAGCTCGATGTGGAAACCTGCGAGCCCAATGCAGAAAAACCTGCTCAAACTAAGGATGAACGTATTGCCGCGGTCGCCGAGAAGTTCGGTCTCACCGCGCGCGAGACCGAGGTCTTCACGCTGTGGGCCACGGGCCACGGAGCAAAATCGATTGAAGAGAAGCTCGTGCTCTCGTCGGCTACGGTTCGAACCCATATTCGGCATATCTACGAGAAGCTCGACGTGCATAGCCGTGCAGAGTTGATTGAACTTCTCGAGAGCCGCCAACGCGCCCCTCGCGTGGAGATTCAAGAATGAGCGCCTTTTTGCACGTTAAAATTCGCTACAATCACTCGCGCAGTGAGCAGTTCACCATGCATTCTGGCGTACATCGCGCCCCGCATTTCACAACGTAAGTCCAGCTGTTGGGCCTTTAGGCTCGCGCGTATCCGCAGCAACGCGGCGCCTTTCGTGCGCCTAAAAAGGAGTTTTCTGGTATGCAGGGAAAACAATTGACCATGCTCTTAGGAGTTTTGTACGGCGGGGCTTTTTTGGTTGGGTTTAATGAGAACCTCATGAATATGGGTCTTATCGCCATCATGGACGAGTTCGCGATTGGCTCAGTTACGGCACAGTGGCTTGTAACGGGATTCATGATCGCCTCGACGATTATCGTTATGTGTATGGCGTTCCTCTATCGTCGCATTAAGCTTCGAACGCTATTCTTTGCCGCGAGTGCCCTTACTTTGGTCGGCTCGGTTTTAGGACTTTTCTCAACGAATTTCGGCATGCTCTTAATTGCGCGAATCATTCAGGCGGTGGGTTCGGGCGTGTTCATTCCCCTTATGATGAATACAATTTTGGCCGTGACGCCAAAGAACAAGCTCGGCACGTATCTCTCGCTTGGTGGATGCACCATTACCTTCGGCCCTGCATTCGCACCTGTCGTATGTGGCGCATTGGTCACGAATTTGGGGTGGCGTTCGATATTCCTCGCGCCGATACTGGGAATGACGCTTCTTGGCGTTTTGGGCTTCATCTATGTAAAAGACCTCGAAAACAGCGAAGCGCATCTTGATGCGCCTTCGGTGGCCCTTTCGGGTGTCACGTTGTTCGCGCTTTCATTTGGATTGGCGGAAATCGCGATAGACACCGTGCTCGGCGCCGTCTCGCTCATTATCGCAGTTGCTGCGGTCGGGGTTTTTGTCGCCCGTCAGCTCGCCTGCCAATACCCGCTTATCGAGCTTTCCCCGATGCATCGCGTTTCGTTTTGGCCCGCTGCGATTTTTGCCCTGGTCTCCCTTATGTCAACGTTCTCGATGAGCGTCTTGCTTCCCCTCTATCTTGAAGGTGCATGTGGCATAACGGCATTCGTGGCTGGCGTTGTCATGCTCATTCCTGTGCTTTGCAACGCGGCATCGACCCTGATGAGCGGCCGAATTATGGACAAGCGCGGAGGTTGGCCCCTCATTCCCCTTGGCTTTGCGAGCATCGCCGTGGGTTTTACGCTCATGGCAATCTTCGCTTCGACGTATTCCATTGTCGTGATGTTTTTCGCGTCGGCTCTGGTGTTCATCGGCGTTGGTATGTCGCTTGCTCCTTCTCAGACGGCTGGATTGCGTACGCTTCCGCCGCGCGAAAACCCCTTCGGCGTTGCCCTCATGACGACATTCACCCAAATCGCTGCGTGCGCAGGCCCTTCGCTCTACATTGGACTTATGTCCTCGTCGGAAAACGCCGCGCTCAACTCCGGCGCACTGGAAACCGCCGCCGTTGCCCAGGGTTTTGCCGTTGCCGTATGCTTCGCTGCCGCTTTGGCTCTCGTGTCAGCAATTGGCGCCATTGTCTTCTGCCGAGCCGCGCTAAAGCGAAGCAAAGCCGCCTCCAAGCACGTACAAGCCCAGCAACCCACGGGAATCGCTTTGCTTATGGAAAAGACCCCCTTTGTCGTAAAGGGCACCATGCCTGTTGGGGAGGTCATGCATGAGCTGGTCAATCGCAAAGTGAGCGGTATGCCGGTTGTGAATGACGGCGGAGTCCCGATTGGCTTCATTTCCGACGGCGACATCATGCGCTACCTCTCCGAATGCCACCCAGCGATTACGAGCTCGTATTCGCTCATGGAAGCGGCAAATAGCCAAACGTTCGATGAGAAGCTCAAAGAGCTTGTTGCGCTCCCCGTTTCGCATATTGCTACGGAGCGCGTCGTGAGCATTCCTCAAGACGCAACACTCCAAGAGGCATGCACGCTTTTGGCGCGGCATAAATTGAAGAAAGTGCCCGTTGTGCAGAACGGTGCGATTATCGGAATCCTGAGTCGATCTGACGTCATTCGCTATGCGATGAACAATGCGCTGGCTGGAATTGAGGAATAGCGCATACTGGCCGCGATGTCCTGTCATGAGCGTCGGCCCTATTTCGCGTATTCAGGAATGCGACGTTCAACAAGCCCTCGTGAGGATAGGGTTCTTCCTTTCAGGTTCAAAAGAAAGTTGTTCTTCTCTGCTCGAGGAAGCCGTACGCTCCCGTACGCTCTTCTTGTCAGTGCCTTCTCGTCAAGCGAGGTAAAATATTTGAAATCGTGGCGCTGCCTTTGTTGACAGCGCCATCCTTTTATTTATACTTATGAACAGTTGTTCATATGTTTGTTTGGTCTCATAAAGGAGCAAGCATGGCACAGACCGTCGTTGAAGAACCAACCATTCATGAATCGATCTCTTCTTGCAGCTGCGGCTGCGAGCAGGTTCATGAAACGGCCCCCGAAATGCCCGACGAAGAGCTGCTTTACGATTTGGCGGACCTCTTCAAGGTATTCGCCGATACGACCCGAATCAAAATTCTCTATGCCCTTATGGGGCGCGAGCTTTCCGTGGGCGATTTGGCCGAGGTTATCGGTGCTACGCAAAGCGCGGTTTCGCATCAGCTTCGCACTTTGAAGCAGGCCCACCTGGTGAAATTCCAGCGCGATGGCAAAAATGTGATCTACTCGCTTTCCGACGACCACGTATACACGATGATCGCTCAGGGCATGACCCATATTTGCGAATAAGCCAACCAACCAGCATGAGTGAAAGGATCAAACCATGCGTAAGACGTTTAAACTCGACGAACTTGAATGCGCGAACTGCGGAGCGAAAATGGAGGCCGCCATTAAGAAAATCGATGGCGTTGTTGATGCCAAAGTGACGTTCATGACTCAAAAACTCGTCGTTGAGGCCGATGATGCGCGCTTCGACGAAATTATAGACGAAGCGCAGGCTATTTGTAGAAAAATCGAACCCGATTGTGAAATCGTGCGTTAAATCCCAAGCAGGGTGATTGCCATGAATAAGAAATTGAGACGCTGGCGCAAGCGCATCGTTATCGCGCTCGTTTTGTTTGCGCTGATATTCGCTCTTACGGAGCTGTTGCCCCTTTCTAATTGGCTTGGCGGCGAACGCAATGCCGTATATGTGGAATTTGCGCTATATCTTATTCCGTATGCGATTGCCGGCTACGACGTTCTGCTCAAGGCCGCGCGCAATATCAAAAACGGCCAGCTGTTCGATGAGAATTTCCTTATGGCCGTTGCGACAATTGGTGCATTTTCGCTCGTATTTTTCCCCGACTCCGGCCCTCATATGGCCGAAGGCGCGGCAGTTATGCTGTTTTACCAGGTAGGCGAGCTGTTTCAACAATATGCGGTCGGCAAAAGCCGCAAATCGATTGCAGCGATGATGGACATTGCCCCCGATTTTGCGAACGTTCGAAACACGAACGGCGATTTGGAGCAGATCGACCCCGACAGCGTTGCCGTTGGCAGCGAGATTGTCGTAAAGCCCGGCGAGCGTGTGCCCATCGACGGCGTCGTTGTGGAAGGCTCTTCTCAGCTTGATACGGCAGCATTGACGGGCGAAAGCGTGCCACGCGCCATCGAAGCAGGCAGCGAAGTGGTTTCTGGTTGCGTGAACCTCACGGGATTGCTTGTCATCAAAACAACGAAGCCTTTTGGTGAGTCGACGGTGAGTCGCATACTTGAGTTGGTCGAGAATGCCGCCGAAAAGAAGGCCCATACCGAGAATTTCATCACGCGCTTCGCTCGTTATTACACGCCTGCAGTATGCGGGGTCGCGCTCGTGTTAGCGCTGCTTCCTCCCCTGCTCGGCTTTGGTGCGTTGAGCGATTGGGTTTTCCGCGGACTGACGTTCCTCGTGGTAAGTTGTCCTTGTGCGCTCGTCATTAGCGTTCCGCTTTCGTTTTTCGGTGGCATCGGCGGCGCGAGCAAGCTTGGCATTTTAATCAAGGGCAGCAATTACCTGGAGTCGCTTGCCTCGGTCGATACGGTTGTGTTTGATAAAACCGGCACGCTTACGAGCGGTACCTTCGGCGTTGTCGCGGTTCATCCCGCAGAAGGCGTCAAAAGCGATCGCCTGCTTGAACTGGCGGCTCATGCGGAAGCGTATTCCGACCATCCCATCGCAATGTCGGTAAAGCAAGCGTATGGCGCCCGCATCGACGAGACGCGCGTGTCGAACGCAAGCGAGGTAAGCGGGCGTGGCGTGCAGGCTAAAATCGACGGCGCGAGTGTGAGCGTCGGCAACGACAAGCTCATGGCGAGCCTTGATATTGATGCTCACAATTGCGAACTTGTCGGAACGATGCTGCATGTTGCCGAAAACGGAAAATATCTGGGTCATATTGTTATCGCCGACATGGTGAAAGATGATGCAGCTAAAACCATCGCCGATTTGCACGCGACAGGCGTAACCAAAACGGTGATGTTGACCGGCGATGCCGAAGAAGTCGCCCGCTCCGTTGCCTCGAAGCTTGGTCTCGATGAATTCCATGCCAAACTTCTGCCCCAAGACAAGGTCGCTGAAGTCGAACGCTTGCTTGATGAGGAAAGCAAAAAAGGCAGGCTTGCCTTCGTGGGCGACGGCATCAACGATGCGCCCGTGCTTACCCGCGCCGATATCGGTATCGCGATGGGCGCGATGGGTTCCGATGCCGCCATCGAGGCGGCCGATATTGTGCTCATGGACGACAAGCCGTCGAATATCGCGAAGGCGATTCGTCTGTCGCGCAAAACCATGGGTATCGTATGGCAGAACATCGTATTTGCCTTGGGCGTGAAGCTTGCCATGCTCGTGCTTGCCGCCGTCGGCATCGCGAACATGTGGATGGCGGTGTTTGCTGATGTCGGCGTGGCGATTCTGGCCATTCTTAACGCCATGCGCTGTATGAACGTTAAGAAGTTCCAGTAGCCGTCGCGTTGGCCAATAAGCCCCTTACAAAGAATAAGCCCCGGTTGCCAGCGGCATCTGGGGCTTTCCTGTCGTTTGGACCTCGATGGCTTTATGCGCTACATCGTTACATTCAAGGCGCGTAGCGCGGGAACGATCGCATCGTCTCGCAAGATGCGAACACCCGCTGCTGCAAAAATGCAGCCGAGGGAAACCGCCGATGAATCAATCGTTTCTTTCGCGGCGGCAAGGAGGAATTCGGCGTTTTCGAACAATGCATTCAAGGGAACGCCGTGCGCTTCAAGAATCGCTTCATCCTCCTCGACACTGTGACGTTTAAGCCCCTTCACCGAAGAGAGCAGCTCATCGAGTTCGGTTTTCGCCTCAGAGGCCATGTAGGAGTTGAGCATGCTGCAGCGTTTATAGCATGCAACCGCAGCATCGTATTTCTCGAGTTTCCAGAACGAATACGCAAGCCAATAGAACGCAAGACCCGCGTCGTCGGCTCTCCAAGTAACCTCGAGCGCCTTGCAGCACATCTTCACTTCGTTTTCGTAATCGTCTTTCATAAAGTACGCTCGAGCTGCCCGCAAGTATGAGTAAGCGCGTGCCGGTGACAGCTCTATACAGCGTTGTGCATGCCTGAGCGCCTCGTCGGCCCCCGTGATTGTCGTTGTAAGCTCTTGCGCAAGAGAATCGTGCGCAAGAAACACTTCGTCGGCAAGTGGGTTCACGATACGACCTTTTGCATCGTCAAGGCAGCGTTTCGCATAAATCGCGCGCGTTTCGTAGCTATCAAAATAGCGATAACATACACGCGAGGTGTCGTTGAAACCGTCAATGGCATCGCCTTGCGCGGCCAATTCCTCAAGGAGCCCAATGGCAGCTGGATCGTCGTCGCGCATGAGAGACGAAGCGCGCATCATGGCAGGCTTGAGGCCGTAAGCATCCATAAATGCTTCTTTCACCTCGAGAAACGAGGTTTCCTCCAAGGCCCCTTCGGAAAACGCGGCCAAAAGCCTGGTACAAATATCACGCACGAGCAAATCTTCCGTGCGATCGTGAATCTGCTTCAAGGTGAGCTCAGCGTTTTCAACGCCGGCATCAAGCGCAGCCGAGACCTCATCGGCATACGCACGCCGTTGGCCGTCTTCAAAGATGGACATACGCATGGGGCAATCGACGTGAAGCATGTCGCGTGCCTTTTCATTGAACGGCGTGGTGTCGATCGCCACCAAACGTTCGAAGCTCGATTTGAAATCACCCTTGCCAAGCGAGAAGAGCTTTTCAATGCGGCAGAGGCCGTCATCGCCTTCAAACTTGAAATGAGCATTGAATCGAGAAAGCGTTTCAAAAGGTTCGCTGAACGCATTCGCCTTGCTCGCCGAATACGCATCGCAAAGCGTTTTTCGGTCGAATTCAACCGAAATGACGATGTCTTCCTTGTTGCCGTCACGCAAGCAATTCACGTACACCTTTTCGATTGAAGCCGAGGCATGAAATGCACTTGATGCGGCTAAAAGCGCAGCATGGGCGGCATAACGCGACTCAATCGCGCTCGATTCAATTGGGGTATACGGTAGATAGTCGTCGACGTCGTCGTCCCAATGAGTTTGCGCCATGGTAGATTTGCAGGGTACGGCAAGATTGAAGCCGACTTCCGTGCAGGCTTCATTCAGGCAAAACTCATAAGGAATGCGATAGGGCGCGCGCCACAGCTCCCCCGCCTGGGCAATTGTGACATGGGTATCCCAACGGCCTTTTGCTTCAAGCGGCGAATTTGGGTCGGGCGCTTGCACGCAGAGGTATTCGACGAAGGAATCGGCGAGTTTTGAAATATCTTCTTCAGTTTGCTCGAACGTGTCGTCCTCTTCGCTTTCAAGGAAGTTGGATACCATGAGGAATCTGTTGAGGGCTCCTTCGGCGCGGAGCAGCTTGTGACGCATATCGCGTGTGGCATCGCACGAGGTAAATGCGCCATCCTCCAAACATTCGGTTTGCGTGTTGTACACGAAGTCGAGAAAGAACAAGTTCGAGTATCGCGACGTGCGAATGAGGCGAGCATTTGGCCCCTCGGCCGCCCCCTCGACCGTTAAAGTATCGGCGGAGATGCCGACGAGTCCGCTGTCGCGCAGGCCGTTCACCAAAAATCGCTCAATTCCGCGCGCGCGTTCGGGGTTTTCGGTCCATGACGTTTCCGCTTCCAAAACCTCTCGATTAATTGCGTCAAAGAAATCGGATTGTTGGAATCGAGAAAATATGGCAGCCAAGTCAAATGCGCCGTTGGGAACGGTTCCATTGGTGACTGAATCGTCCGATGTGGATATGGGCTCCCATTCGGTGCAGCGTGCGAACTCGACGAATGCAAGATAGGCCGTCGACATAAACTCAAGATAACGCGTTGGATTTGCGACTTCAAATTTTCCAGGGAACGAATCGTCTATTGCCGTATAGCTAAACTCGGCTTTCCTGGTGTTATCGACGTTCACGACCCTGGCTTCTGCGACGGTTCGACGCGAGCCGTCGCACAGAAACACATCCAAATGCGCCGAAGACGTGGCATCGTCGTTTTCCTTGCCCACGTCCATCGATTCGGTGTTGTTGCCACAGGTATACACCACTAAGTCGGGATCGCGTAGCGGTTCTTGGGCGAGGGGTTCGTCGCACGAATACGCTCGCCCGAACCAATCGATGTATGCAACGATGTGCGCCTTGCTCGTATTTGCTGGATTATCAAAAGCGGCAACATAGCACGCGCCGCCCTTCGGCATGACGAGGCCGCTCGAGATATAACCATACGTTGCGCCCAGAGGCATCAGGGGGACGGCGCGAAGCGCATCGCGTTTTGCAAAAAAGCCAAGTTTTACGGGAGATCCCATCGATGAGCACCTCTTTGATGCGGGCCGAGATTTCGACCGTTGTTTCGTCTCAATCATTATACCGTTCGAGCAAAGTGCAAGCTGTTCACTGCGATATGCCGTTTTGCGCGCATCCAAGCATCTACGGGTGCGCCAAAGCCGCACATGACCGCTGCCCGTTAAATAGAACCGTCTCCCGCGAAACCAGCGTCGCAGAGTCAAGATTGGAAATGATACAACTATAGTAGGTATTGAAGAAAAGACGATTTCGCAGATGAAACGCGTAGTGACGCGATGGGAGCGCATTAAGGGGAATGTTTGAGCGCACCCTGGGGAGAAGGAGCAAACATGGGCACAACCGCAGAGGAGCCGCGAAGCATGCATTCGCATGAGACCGGGCATAGGCTCACGGCAGATGAAGCGGCCTTTTTGAAAGAATTCCTCCTTGATTCGCCGCAATTCGTCGTTGTTGGCGATGAGGGAACGAAATCCAAGAAGCATTCTCAGTCGAAAAAGAATAAAGCATAAGAAAGAGGAGGCGAAACGCCTCCTCTTTCTTATGCCGAAATCAGCAAGCTTAATAGGCCTATAGTGCATGAGTCGCATTTGCCCAATTAAGCCTGGAAGCCTTCGTCCTTGATTCTTCCTTCGCCATCGGCCGCCGCTGTCGCGAGCTTATCGCAGCGTTCGTTTTCCGGATGTCCCGCATGGCCTTTTACCCAATGAAACGTGACGCTATGGGGTTCTTTCGCCTTCAGGAGGCGCTTCCAAAGATCGGCGTTTTTCACAGGCTCCTTCTTTGCGTTTTTCCAATCTCGCTTGAGCCATCCTTCAACCCAATGCTGGTTGAAGGCGTTCACCACGTATTGGGAGTCCGAGATGACGTCAATCTCGCAAGGGCGTTTAAGCACTTCAAGAGCGGCGATAACGCCCAAAAGCTCCATTCGATTGTTGGTTGTGCAATCGAAACCCTGCGAAAGCTCCTTCACATGCAGTTTCCCAGAGGGATCGGTGTAATGCAGAACCGAACCGTATCCTCCCGGCCCCGGGTTTCCGCGCGATGATCCGTCGGAGTAGATGGTTACATGCATGAGCAGCCTTTCTTCTTAAACCCAAATTCGCATTTTGGCCAGCTGATGGTAACACGTATACGCGTTTGACGAACGATGCCATCGAAAAGGCAACAAGAGTGCATGCCGCGCCTTCGTAAAGGTACAATCATCGAGGTATCGAAAGGGATGTTATGCAGATTATCGTTGTAGCTGTTGTGCTCGTCGCGCTTATCGCGTGGATCGTCGTGAAAAACGACGAAATGTCCGGTTTGGGACGAAATGTGAAAGCGGGAACCCTACGACACCCACACGGTAAACTCGTTCGCGCAAAGGCGACAACGGTCATCCCCGAAGAGGCTCCCCTCGCCAATCGCATTAAGCGTTCGATGCCGATCATCTCTTCTGGTGCCATTATTGCCGTATGCGTGGTGCTGTATGCGTGCGATTTCACGGTATTGGGCCATTCGAGCTCGCAGCTCCTCGCCACGCTTTCCTCGACAGGCATCGTTGCGTTGATCATCGCAGCCGAAGCGACATTGCGCGCGCCAGAGGCCGCTCGTACGTTTTGGACGTATGTCTACGCCCTTGTTGCAGGAGTTATATGCGCCCTTGTTGTGTGGGAAGTTGTTGCCGCAGCTGCTTCTATGTCGTTTAGCGAGGAATCGACTTTGCTTGTCTACGGCATTGTGACATGCGTTTGCTACTTGCTTGGCTCTGGTGCATGTGTTGCGCTGCTGCCGAGCAAGGTAACGTTTGAGCGCACCTTCGAAGATGGCGCAAAACGCTCTATTACGGTTTCGACACGAAGTGCGGCCTATTCTGCTTACGTTGCTATGATGGGGCCATCACCTACGAAGGAGGACTAGCATGGGCTTTATGGATGATTTGAACGATATGTTCAACAAGAGTGCGGCTGCAGCTGGCGATATGCTCAATAAGGGCGCCTCCGCCGCGGGACGCATGGCCGATAGCGCGAATCTGCGTTTTAAGCAGGGCGAAATCGATCGTCGTTGGAAAGATGCCTGCGCCGCCTTGGGCGAAAGCGTGATAGAAGCGGTCAAAGCCGACCCCGCCCTTTTGTCGGGCCGCGAGCAAATGATGGCCGACCTTGATGCGATCGCCAAAGAACGAGCCGATGTCGCCGACGAACTGCAGCGCATCGCAGCGGAAGCAGAAGCCGCCCGTCGTGCAGGACGAGTGAAAACATGCCCTGAATGCGGAGGCGAAGTCGGCATCGATGCGAAGTTCTGCATGCATTGCGGTTATCCGATGCCTATCGACGTCCAGCCCGAGCCTGCTGCGGCCGTATCGACTGAGGCAGAAAGCGGCAATGCGCCAGCTGCCGAAAAGGCAGCTCAAAGTGAGGTCGAGGTAACCGAGGGTGCGTCCTCAAGCGAGGCTTCCGATGCGCCAAAAGCCGAGGCCAATGCCGCGAGCAAGTGCAAAGCCGAATAGGAGCCGCTCAAGGTTTTGCCATTCTGCAGAATCCGCCATTCCGAATGCCGAAACACTGACGTTTGGTCTCTTGGCTTAGGAAGCAAAAACGCAGGTCATATGACCTGCGTTTTTTGATTAATTCAAAGAGACCGCTTTTTAGCAAACGCCCTGGGCAATCATGGCGTCGGCGACTTTTTCAAAGCCAGCGATGTTGGCACCCATGACGAAGTTGCCTTCGTGACCATACTTCTTGGCGGTGTCGTCAACATTATGGAACATACCGCGCATGAGCTGCTCGAGCTTGCCATCGACTTCCTCGAAGCTCCAAGAGAGATGTTCGGCATTCTGGCTCATCTCGAGACCAGAAACGAGCACGCCGCCCGCATTCGCTGCCTTACCAGGCATGAATGCAACGCCGTTCTCGAGGAAATAGTTGGTCGCCTCGATGGTGGACGGCATATTGGCGCCCTCGCCAACGACCTTGCAGCCATTGGCCACAAGCGCCTGAGCATCTTCGAGGAGCAGGGTATTCTCGCGTGCGCACGGAAGCGCGATGTCGCAAGGAAGTTGCCATACGCCACGGCCGTCCTCGGCATGCCAAATAGCATTCGGACGGTCGTCGAGATACATGGCGAGCGTAACGCCCTTGTCGTGACCAGAACGCTTCTTGTTGTAAACGTTCTCGAGCACCTTGTAGTTGATGCCCTCGGGGTCTTCAACCCAGCCATGAGTATCGGAGCACGCAAGCACCTTGCCGCCGAGCTGGGAAACCTTCTGAACAGCGTAAATCGCAACGTTGCCGGAACCATGAACGACGACATTCTTGCCCTCGAACGAATCGCCGTTCGACTTCAGATATTCGTCAACGAAGTACACCAGGCCATAGCCCGTGGCCTCGGTGCGAGCGAGCGAGCCGCCAAACGAGAGGCCTTTGCCAGTAAGAACGCCGGTCCATTCGTTGCGAATGCGCTTATACTGGCCAAACATATAGGCAACTTCGCGGCCGCCAACGCCCAAGTCACCCGCAGGAACGTCGGTGTTAGGTCCGATGTGGCGGCACAGCTCAGTCATGAACGACTGGCAGAAATGCATGATTTCGTTATTCGACTTGCCCTTGGGGTCGAAATCGGAACCACCTTTGCCACCACCCATGGGAAGCGTGGTAAGGCTGTTTTTAAGAATCTGCTCCAGGCCCAGGAACTTCAGCATGCCGAGCGTAACCGTGGGGTTGAAGCGAAGGCCGCCCTTGTAGGGGCCAATGGCGGAGTTGAACTCAACGCGATAGCCGCGATTGACTTGGACCTTTCCAGAATCATCGACCCAAGGCACTCGGAACATGACGACGCGCTCAGGCTCGACAAAACGCTCGAGCAGAGCGTTCTCTTCATATTCGGGATGAGCATCGAGCGCAGGACCAAGCGTGCTCAGGATTTCTGTGGCTGCCTGGATGAATTCGGGCTGGTCGGCATTCTTGGCCTTAAGCTCTTCAAGGATTCGTTCGGCGTAGGACATGCAATTCTCCTTTACGCAATACTAATGCGGGTCGGCCAAGGCCGCGGGACGCCCAATGCGTCTCCCCTTCTGATGAGGTTAGCATACGTGGCGCGTGTTTCGTGAATGTTACGCATTGCGAGAAAGTTTCAAGCGCAGTAAAAATATCGAACATTTCTACCGTTTGCCCCGTGAGCAATACCGCTTAAGAAAAACGGCCAGAGCCTTGCGTGACGCGAAGAACTCTGGCCGTTTCGAAGGCATAAAAAGAGCAAGCGTTTAGTGGACGCCAGAGCTGCCGAAGCCGCCGCAACCGCGTTCGGTTTCGTCGAGCGCGTCAACAACGCTCCATTCGATGTTTTCAACCTTCTGGATGACAAGTTGGGCGATTCGATCGCCCGGTGCGACTTCAAAAACTGAATGGGCGTCAAGATTGATAAGCGCAACTTTGAGTTCGCCGCGATAGTGGCTATCGATAAGACCCGGGGTGTTGAGCACGGTAACGCCCTGCTTAATGGCAAGGCCGCTACGTGGCTGAACGAAGCCCGCATACCCTTCGGGAATCGCAATCGCAAGACCCGTGGGAACAAGCGCGCGCTCAAATGGGGCAAGTGACACAGATTCTACGGCACGCAAGTCAACACCGGCGTCACTAGGATACGCATACGATGGAACTACCGCATCATCACGAAGTTTGGTTATGGGAATAACAAGAGAAGCCATTTTGCCAACTTTCCTATTGTTCATGCAGCGCATATGAAGCGAACTGGAGTCGCCTACTGAAGGCCTTCGAGTGCTTCGCGAAACTCTTCAACGGTTTGAAAATCTTTGTAGACGCTCGCGAATCGGATATAGGCAACGTCATCAAGACCGCGCAGATGTTCAAGGACGATATCGCCAAGATCTTTCGATTTGATCTCAAGGCGGCCTGCGGCACGAAGCTCGGCTTCAATGTCGTCGATAATTTCCGCTTTCTTTTCGTTCGGGATATTTGGACGTTTAGCGCACGCGATGCTAATGCCGCGATAAAGCTTCTCGCGATCAAAAACTTGCGTCGTACCATCAGATTTCACAACGATAATCGGGTTATCACCGAGGCGTTCATAGGTCGTAAAGCGGTTTCCGCATTTCAGGCATTCGCGACGACGGCGAATAGAGTTGAACTCATCGGAAGGACGAGAATCAACGACTTTGGATTCGGGGTGGCCACAAACGGGGCAGCGCATATGCCCTCCAATCATACCCACCTCGCACAGAGCGAAGCAAGCGTACGAGTCGACAATATGCGGTTCATGATACACGCTTGAAGCGAATGCCGCCGAAACGAAAAAGAATATACACGATAAGAAAGAGAGCTCGGCAAACCGAAAAATCCTAATTGGCTCACAGCAAAGTCGCATACGACGCCTAGCAATTGAGCATACGAGAAAACGCATTGTCGCAATGCTTATCGCGTATGCAGCGCCGCGCCGTCGCTTAATGCAGCAAAAGCGACGGCGGGCAAAGATTAAGCTAAATCACGATAATGAAAAGCGTGGCAAGAAAAGCAAGAAAACCAGCGGCGGTAAGCTTCGAAAACGAAGGCGCGGCCTTAATCAACGTATGGTCAGCGACGGTTTCGCTGCTTGGGTCAAGGAGCTCGAACGCACCAAGAGCGCGTACCGAAAATGCAAAATCGTCGCGAAACGTTGCCGTTGAAGCGCTTTGGACATGAGAGGCGCACGCGCGGGCGTCCCTTTCACTTAGACGCGACGTCTCCTGCGCAATCGCGCCAGACGTGCGGACGGAACGACGGTCAATTGAAATGATGCGAGCCCCATGTTCGATTTTGCGCGCAGCGGTGCCATCAAAGAAATCGGCCTGATTATATGAGGGGTAAGCGGATTTTGTGCTGTTGGCAACCGTTTTCATGGCAACTCCTTCGAATAGCACTTGCAACGAACCTTTGTTCGTGGTTATAATAAATCGCACAAAAGTTCGTGTCAATGATTTTTCAAACATTTGTTCGATAGGAGTTCGCATGGGCGCCGAAGAGGTCAAGAACACCAAGAAAATAACGAAGAAGCAAAAGGCCGTGCTTGATTTCATCGAACAGCAAATCGATGAAACGGGCATTGCTCCTACGGTTCGCGATATTTGCGACGGGTTAGGCCTTTCCTCGCCTTCTACCGTTCATGTGCATTTGAAAACGCTTGAAGAAAAGGGCTATATCCACCGTGACCCTTTGAAATCTCGATGCATTACCATCGTTGGCCGTGATCAGAAGCCGAAAGAACCCGAGCTTGAGCCGGTTGGCGCTGGGGCCTTTTCCGATGTGGTTTCGCTTCCCGTTGTTGGCAATGTCGCTGCGGGTTTGCCCATTCTTGCCGAGCAGAACGTAACGGAAACCATTCCTCTGCCCGTCGAAATTGTGGGAGATTCGAGCTCGTTCCTCTTGAAGGTTCGCGGCGATTCCATGATCGAAATCGGCATCAATGATGGCGATTATGTTGCCGTGAAAGAACAGCCCACCTGCAACAACGGCGATATCGTGGTCGCCATCGTCGACGATGGCGCAACAGTGAAGCGTTTCTATAAAGAAAAAGGCCACGTGCGTTTGCAACCCGAAAACTCATCAATGGAGCCCATCATCGTGCGCGAGAACGTCTCCATCGCCGGTAAAGTCGTCGCGGTTTTCCGCCGCCTCTAAATCGCAGCAGCCTTAATTCGTAGCAAGAACTACGCAGGCCCCCGGTGCTCCCTTGTCCAACGAAGTACCGGGGGCCTTACATTTCTCACAAGGTTTTATAGGGCTCAAATTGCCTCAATAAATCGCGAGGAACACGAACCGTGAGATTCGCTCCATTTTCGTCAAACGCCTCAGCAATGATGGTACATTTCGAGTGAGCGAGCGATACCAAATCGCCGCGTGAGAACGGCACAACGACATTCATAGTTTCTTCCGAAGCCGTGGCGGCGCGTGCGATAGCCTCAATAAGCTCGTCGCACCCCTGCCCTGTCGCCGCTGACACGAACACCGCACCAGGATGCAATCGCGCAAGCGCCGCCGCCTGCGCGTCATCGACCAAATCGATTTTATTGAACACCGTGATGCGCGGAATTGCTTGCGCATCGATTTGCTGTAGGGTTTCCTCGACGGCTTTCATTTGCATTTCGCGTTCGGGCGACGACGCGTCGATCACATGCAGCACCAAATCGGCGCCGCGAATCTCATCGAGCGTGCTCTTGAACGCCTCGACGAGCGTCGTCGGAAGCTTTTGGATGAAGCCGACGGTATCGGTAAGCGTGACCTCGCGACCTTCGGGCAACACGAGCTTGCGCGTGGTTGAATCGAGCGTGGCAAACAGCTTGTCGTATGAAAGCACGTCTGCGCCGGCAAGGCGGTTTATAAGGCTCGATTTGCCTGCATTCGTGTAACCCGCTTCGGCAATTTTGAACACACCTGATGCATAGCGCGCGCTTCGCTGCGTTTCGCGCATGCGCGAAACCTGCTCGAGCTCGCGGCGAATTGACGTAATGCGCTTACGTACCATGCGACGGTCGACCTCAAGCTGGCTTTCACCCTCGCCAAAACGCGAACCCACGCCGCCGCCCATGCGGTTGCTCGCCAAGTGCGCCCACATGCCGCGCAAACGTGGCAGCAGGTATTGATTCTGGGCAAGCCGCACCTGCAGACGGCCTTCTTTCGTGGTGGCATGCAACGCGAAAATGTCGAGGATGAGCGCCGTTCGGTCAATGACCTTCACATCTTTCGGCACCGCTTTTTCAAGATTGCTTTGCTGCGACGGCGTGAGCTCATCGTCGAAAATCACGATATCAGCCGCATACGCATGGCACATTTCGGCGATTTCTTCCGCCTTGCCCGACCCGACAAACGTGCGCGGGTTCGGCGCCTCAAGCTTTTGGTAGGTGGTCGCTACCACTTCAGCACCCGCCGTGTCGGTTAAACGCGCGAGTTCCTCAAGAGATGACATAAGCGTAGAAGCATCGTCGCCTTTAAGTTGAATACCAACGAGAATGGCGCGCTCGCAGCCCTCATCCATCGTAGAAAGTGAATCGGTGAAAGACACACTGACCTCCTAGAGCATCTGTTGAATTTCGTCGGCTATGCGCGCGACGTCGCTATCATCCGCAGCAACCCAATGAACGCGCTCGTCATGGCGCCACCATGAACGCTGACGTTTTGCATAGCGCCTCGTAGCAAGCTTAATGGCCTCGGAAGCTTCCTCCATAGAACAACGACCTTCGAGCGCCTCGACCACTTCTTTATATCCAATAGCCTCACGCGCCGTGAGCGCCTCGGTGAAGCCTTGGTCGCAAAGCGCGCGAACCTCATCGACGAGCCCCGCTTCGAACATGCCGTCGACTCGTGCGTTGATGCGCTTTTTCAAAAGCTCGGGGTTAACCGAAAGCCCGAAAAAGAGCGCAGGCACCGCCTGGCCAAGCGTGGCAAGCCCTTCATGTTGCGAGGCGTATGAAACGCCGTCGAGCTCGAGCATCTCGAGAGCGCGCAACACGCGTTTGGAGTTATTAGGATGAATGATGGCGGCGCTTTCCGCATCACGTTCGTCGAGCACATCCCAAAGAGCCTGGGAGCCATGCTCCGTCAGAAACGCAGCCCACTTCTCGCGCACGGGATTGCCTACCTGCTCGCCCGACGCGAAATCATAGTCATCGATCGCCGCCCGCACATAGAACCCCGTGCCGCCCGCAAGCACGCTGCGCTTTCCGCGTACTTCGATATCGGCGAAACAGCTTCGCGCATATTCCTGAAACAGCGACGCGGAATACGCCTCACCTGGCTCGCGAATATCGAACCCCCAGTGCGGCACGAGTCGTTCCGAATCAGGCAACTTGCCTGTTCCGATGTCCATGCCTTTATAAATTTGCATGGAATCGGCCGAGATTACTTCCCCATTCACGCGACGAGCGATTTCCTGGGCGACATCGGTTTTACCCGACGCAGTGGGCCCAACAATCACGATTACGGGGTTCGAGAGCTCCAAACGGTGCTCGACCGTGCTATTCGGCATCGACGACCTCGCCCGACAGATACCAGGTGAGAGACTCATCGATGCGAACCTTCACGATGGTGCCCTCGAGCTCGTCGATGGTTTTGCCGGCGGGAATGGGCGCGTGCACAGTCACATTGTGCGGGCTGCGGCCTGCAAGCACGTCTTCATCGCGCTTTGATGTACCCTCCACGAGTACGTCAAGAACGCGCCCTGTGAAACGCTGGTTTTGCTCATGCGCGCCTTCTTGCACGATATCAACAAGCTCGTCAAAACGACGTTGAATGGCTTCACGCGGCGTGGGGTCTTCCATTTTGGCAGCAGGCGTGCCTTCGCGCTTCGAATAAATGAAAGTGAACACCTGTCCATAGCCGACTTCTCGCACGAGGTTGGCGGTCGCCTGGAAATCTTCTTCTGTTTCGCCCGGGAAGCCGACAATAATATCGGTGGAGAGGGCGACATCGGGGTTCGCCTCGCGCACTTTTCGCACCAAATCAAGATAGTGCTCAGCGGTATAGCGACGATTCATGGCCTTCAGCACGCGATCGCTGCCCGATTGAACGGGAAGGTGCAGGGCGGGCATGAGGTTGGGCAATTCGCCGAATAACGCAATAACCTCATCGGTAAGGTCTTTGGGGTGCGACGTGGCGAAGCGAATGCGCCCCACGCCCGTCGCCGACACGGCTCGCAACACATCGGCGAAGCGAGGCTCGCCGTACAGATCGCGGCCATAGGAATTCACGTTCTGGCCTAGCAGCGTAATTTCCTTCACGCCGTCGTTGACAAGGGCCTGCGCTTCCGCCGCGACATCTTCGATGGTGCGCGACTTTTCGCGACCGCGCACGTAAGGAACGATGCAATAGGTGCAGAAATTATTGCAACCCGAGGTAATAGGCAACCATGCGGCCCACGTATGCACGCGTTTGCTCGGCAGGTCGGTAGCGAATTTTTCGCTCGCCTCATATACTTCGGCCTGATGGCCTTTGCCGACAAGCACCGATTCAATGAGGCGCGGCAAGCGATCGATGTTCTGCGTGCCGAACACCACGTCGACATGCGGAAGCTTTTCCATGAGCTTCGCGCCATCGCGCTGGCCGATGCATCCGCCAATGCACACGATGCGCTTATCGAGCTTGCTTCCCTGTGGAAGCGGAACGTTCTTCATCGAAGCGACCTGGCCCATAAGGCGCGTATCGGCGGCTTCGCGTACGCAGCACGTCACGAATACGACGATTTCAGACTCTTCGAGCTCAGGTACCTGAATCGCGCCGAGCGATTCGAGCATGCCTGCGATTCGCTCGGAATCGTGTTCGTTCATTTGACAGCCAAAAACTTGCAGGAAAAAGGTTTTATCGGAAATTGGAGACAGCATACAGCGAGCTACCACTTTCTACTGAGGTCAGATGTTCGGAAAATTACGAGCGACGTTCGACATTGAAACGAATAGCGGTGCGATACTCGCCATCAATCACGATGTCGGCAAACGATGGCGCGCAAACGATTTCGATGCCAATAGGCGACAGAAAACCACGAGAAATCGCAATGGCTTTTACCGCCTGGTTCACAGCACCCGCGCCGACCGATTGAATTTCTACGCACGAACCGTCTTTAATCATGCCGGCAATAGCGCCAGCGACCGATGCGGGTGACGATTTCGACGATACTTTCAAGCAGCCTGCATGCTGCCCGTTTTCAAAATGCTCTGGCATGTGCGTCCTTCTACGATGTTTAGAGTGCGTTATGTTGTGTCTATGCCTTAGGGGCTCAAGCATCTTTTTATCTGGGTGATTGTACCTCATAGAGCTGCTGAACTGCGCGTGAGCACGTTCGAGCCACATTACTCACACGCAGGAAGAAGCAGTTCGCACGGCAGCACTCCCCAAAGCCGCCCTAGAGCTTGGAAAGGGGAAATACCACATGCACACCGTCGGCCGTTATTCGTATGGAAGGCTCAACATTGGGTTCAAGATAGTATGACTCGGCGAGCTCGCAATACGCCTTCTTCAAGGAGGAGATGAAAGCATCCATGTCATCTGGCGCGATTTTAAGTCCCCTGAAGTCGCGATTCGTGGAATTATTCGACTTGACGCCCTTTTTCGGTGATTCCTCGTCACCTTCGCGCACGCGATCTAACGTTTCGAGAAACGGGGCAAGCGGAGCTATCTCCCCCGCAAGAATACGATGTGCGCTGCGCGTAGACATGGCAATACCAATATCGCGAGCGGCATTGACCAATGAAGCTGCGTCGCGCATCAGACCAAGTCTTTTTATGGGCGCAGCAGTGCTCGCGAGGTTGTTCGGGCAAAGGAATTGCCGCCCGAATGCGTACATTGTCGCCGCAGAGTCAATGATGCTTCCAAGATACAGCGTGCATACGTCTCGATTCGCAAGCGCGAATTCCGATGCTGTTTTTAGAATGTTATGCGGACCTGAGCTGACGGTCCATGTTCCGTCGCTCTGCTTCACAAGCGACGGCGGCGTGCTTTGGTCGCTTTTCTCAGGCGTTTTCGAACAATCGAACTCAACAAGGAAGATACTGCCTTTGCCTTCAACGGAGGCAATGCATTCAGCTCGCTCGGCGTTTTCACGAACGGAATAAAGGGCCATGCCGCGTCCGTGCACGCCCCACTCGTCCATGGTCATTGAATTGAGCTTCGAGGTAACACGCGGCTCGAATATTCGATCGCGCAACCGTTCGGGAACGCCGTCGCCGTCGTCGGCCACGATAATGCGACGAGCATTCCCCGAACGGGACGTTCCCATAATAATGGTGCGCGCATGGGCGTCGCGCGCGTTGCGAAGCATTTCAATCACCGCGTCTTCAACGCAGCGAATGTCTTGCTTAGCCTGTCGTCGCTCTGCTTCAGACACACGGAGTCGAACGAAACCATCTCCGAGGTCGTCCTCAACGCGAAGTCTCGTGCCAGCAGGCGTGGAATCAAGAAATGCAGCAAGCGTTTCGGAATCGGACATTCTTCCACCCTTCGTACAAGAGTCGCACGGCTCCATCGCTCGTACGGAATACAAAAAAGAGGCGCCATGCGGCGCCTCTTTTACATTCAAGATTATTTTGCATAGTCGACGGCGCGGCTTTCGCGGATGACAACCACTTTAACCTGGCCGGGATACTGCATTTCATCCTCGATTTGCTTGGCAATGTCATGCGCCAAAACAACGGCAGCAGCTTCATCGACCATCTCGGGAACAACCATAACGCGTATTTCGCGACCCGCCTGCATGGCGTACGTACGCTCAACGCCCTTATGGGCATTCGCGATTTCCTCGAACTTCTCAAGACGTTTTACGTAACTTTCGAGGCTTTCTTTGCGAGCGCCAGGACGAGCGGCGGAAACGGCATCGGCGGCTTGGACCAAAACATCGAGCACGCTATTCGGCTCGACATCGGCATGGTGCGCCTCAATCGCGTGAACGATTTCGGGCCTTTCACCGAAGCGACGAGCAAGGTCGGCACCGATAACGGCATGGGGTCCCTCGACTTCATGGTCGACAGCTTTGCCGAGGTCATGAAGCAGACCCGCGCGCTTAGCAGGAACAGGATCAAGGCCGAGCTCAGAAGCCATAACGCCGCACAGGTACGCGACCTCGAGCGAATGGTTCAGGACGCTTTGGCCAAACGAGGTGCGGAATCGAAGGCGACCAAGCGTGCGAACAAGTTCAGGGTGCAAGTCATGGATGCCAACGTCGAACGTCGCCTGCTCACCAGCCTCTTGAATTTGCTGGTTCACGAGCTTTTCAGCCTTCGCGTACATCTCTTCGATGCGGGCAGGGTGGATGCGGCCGTCGGCGATGAGGTTTTCCATGGTAACGCGGCCAATCTCGCGACGAACGGGATCGAAGCACGAAATGGTAACGCACTCAGGAGTATCGTCGATGAGCAAATTCACGCCCGTAAGCTGCTCGAAGCTGCGAATATTGCGGCCCTCGCGACCAATGATGCGGCCCTTCAGATCATCGGAGGGAATGTGAATGGTTTTCACCGTAGTTTCAGCCGTGTGATTGGCAGCGACGCGCTGAATGGCGAGGCTCAAGATCTCACGCGACTTCTTATCGGCTTCGGCCTTGGTGCGCTGCTCTGCCTCGCGAATAATGGCGGCGCTTTCATGCGTAACCTCGTCGCGAAGGTTGTCGAGCAGCTCCTTCTTCGCTTCTTCAGGAGTCATGCCGGCGACATGCTCGAGGCGCACATTCACTTCCTGAATGGCGCTGTTCAAATCGCGCTCGCGACGCTCAACCTGGCCTTGCATGGAAGAGAGCTGATGCTCGCGGGCATCGAGGCTCTCGACGCGGCGGTCGACAGACTCCTCACGCTGAGAAACGCGATTTTCAGCTGCACGAACTTCCTTCATGCGCTCTTTGTGCTCAGCTTGAGCTTCCTGTTTCATTTTGAATACTTCGTCTTTAGCTTCAACCACAGCCTCACGACGCATGGTTTCCGCTTGGCGCTTCGCCTCAGATACCACCTGTTCAGCCTCTTCATGGGCGCGCTTGGTGGACGAATTTGCGACGTAGCGGGTAATAAAATAGCCACCGGCGATGCCAACGGCCAAGCCGACGATCAAAAGTGCGATTTCCATCGGCCTCCCCTTTCTTCTAATTTCATATACGAAGACAGGCTGCCGGCAAAGAAAATGCCGGGCATATGCCTGGCATGAGTGAATACACAACAGTAGCGCTAACGCCGAGAAAAGAATCGGCTATGCAATTGTTATATATCGAGAAAGTGCCTTATGGGCACTAATGCACTCAAGCCCTTTCATGATACACCGTGCTCGAGCGTTTTCCCTCCACCGTTTTGAAATAAATCGCTCACGGTCCTAATTCTCCTCCATAAAACGACGAGTCGCCGCACTCGCAACCGACGTAGAGTAGCCCTTCGTTACAAGTTTGCGATATGCGGAGGCCTGAATATTTTTAGACCGCGGCGGCTTTCGGCGCAAAAGCGCGAGAGCGCGCTCGATTTCTTGTTCGTCGCTCGACTCGCTGCCAAACGAACAACCAACGACACCATCTTCAGCATTGGCGTTAACGCGGAACGGATCAAAATCGTCGACGGAAAAGAATTCTTCTGGCCACCCCGGAATGTCGCTTGCGGCAATTCCTGCCCTTTCGAGCTCGTCTTCTATACCCTTGCGCCCACGCCCTTGGGAGACGCGCGTACGAATAAGCACGGCTCCATAGCGCGTATCGTCAATAAGGCCGCAATCGAGAGCGCGCCGCACAGCCGATTCCGCCACTTCGCGCGAGAACCCGTCGCGCACAAGCCGATCGGCGAGCTCGCGAGAACCGCGCTCTCGTGCACAGGCAAGACGAGTGACTTTTTCAAAAGCCCTCGTTTCGTCTTCGGTGCGCTCAGCCATGATTGGCTCAAGGCTCAACGATGCATTCTGCAAACGCGAGCGAGCGCGAGACTTCAGCTGGAGCCCACTTTGTTCGAACGAACCGAAGCAGGCGCTGCGTGACTTGCGAGCAGTGCATGCCTCTTGCTCTGTGCCGCCAGCAGCGCGGAAAGGCCCGCCATTGGTGCTGGCTTGAGATTTCTTCAAAAGCTCTTCTGCATATTGTTTATCGATATATGGCATATCGGCCCCAATCGCCACGATAAAGAAAACGCCCGCTTTGCCATGGGCAAAAAACGGGCGCGAAAAGGCTTATTCCTCGGTTTCGCTGAAAGGCTTGACCGTGGGAATCTCGAAATGGTCTCGAACCTTTTGCTCGATTTCGTCGCGAACATCGGGATGGGTGCGCAGCATTTCCTTCGCAGCCTCACGGCCCTGGCCCAGACGATCTTCGCCATAGGTATACCAAGCACCACTCTTTTTCACCACGCCAGCCTCGACGCCCATATCTACAATGCAGCCCTCACGAGAGATGCCCTGGCCATACATGATGTCGAACTCGGCCTGCCTAAACGGAGGCGCAACCTTGTTCTTCACGACCTTGGCGCGCACGCGGTTGCCCACAGGATCGTTAGTCTTATTCTTGAGCGTTTCGATTCGACGAATGTCGATGCGAACGCTCGAGAAGAACTTAAGGGCGCGGCCGCCCGTCGTGGTTTCGGGATTGCCAAACATCACGCCGATTTTTTCACGCAGCTGATTGATGAAGATGCACGTGGTATTTGACTTCGAAAGAGAACCGGCGAGTTTGCGAAGTGCCTGAGACATAAGACGAGCCTGAAGGCCAACGCTCGAGTCGCCGATTTCACCTTCGATTTCGGCTTTAGGAACCAAAGCGGCTACGGAGTCGATGACTATGCAGTCGATAGCATTGGAGCGAACGAGCATATCGCAGATTTCCAAGCCCTGCTCACCCGTGTCGGGCTGAGAGATGAGCACCTCGTCGATATCGACGCCCAGGCGCGCGGCATACGTTGGATCAAGGGCATGCTCGGCGTCGATAAAGGCGACAACACCACCAAGCGCTTGCGCCTCGGCGAGGATTTGCAACGCAAGCGTCGTTTTACCGCTGGATTCAGGACCGTAAATCTCAACAATGCGACCACGCGGAACGCCGCCAATGCCGAGCGCCGCATCGAGCGGCAAAGCGCCCGTGGGAATAGCAGCAACCTCAAGGTGTTCGGCATTGCTTCCAAGCTTCATAATGGCGCCCTTGCCAAACTTCTTCTCGATTTGTTCAGTCGTGAGCTCGAGCATTTTATCTTTGTTTTGAGTCTGAGCCATTGCATCTCCTTGCCGCCGGCATAGCCGGTTTATGTACCGCGCTCATTATTACGAACAGATGTTCTTACGTCAAGTACGATGTCAAAATAATTCGCATCAACGTGAAAGAAACCGTTGAATGCATTCAAGCACGATAACCTTGCCAGAATCTTGCCCGAATGCCGCATTTTTAAAAACGAAATATCGCCTATTTCCACCGGTTTCCCTTGAAAGTTCCTTTGCGTTTCCCTCGGTTTCCTCGCAAAATGCCTTCCGAAATACCGCGTTTTGCCCGTGACGGCAAGGCGCTACAGCGCTTCGAGAATCATTTCAAGTGCGGCCTGGGTCGCTTGCGCGCGTACGTTTTCGCGATTTCCTTTGAAGTGGAATTCCTTCGCAAATGCGCTACCACTGGAAGAGATGCCAATCCACACTGTGCCCACCGGCTTTCCGGGTTCTTCGCCACCAGGTCCCGCAATGCCCGTAACGGAGCATGCCACATCGGCGCCAAGTTCAGATGCGGCACCGAGCGCCATGGCTACGGCAACGTCTTCACACACGGCGCTACCATCAACGAACGCCGTCTCAGGAACATCAAGGCTCTTCATTTTCACGTCGTTGACATAGCTCACCACGCCGCCGCGTACCACAGCCGAAGACCCTGGCACCTCGGTGAGCGATGCGGCAATAAGACCACCTGTACAGCTTTCGGCCGTTGCGACTGTCGCTTTCGTCGCTAGCGCCTTCTGAACAACGGCGCACGCCGCGTCAACGCGAAGCTCGTTCTCGAAGCCATCTTCGGCCTGCGCGGCAAGGTCGTCATTGTCAATGACGCGAGCGCGACCGCCCTTGGGCTTGAAACCAATGAGGTGGCGAGCTTTCCAAATGTAATCGGCCATAGAGATGATCGTGAGCACGAGGGCGACCGCCATGACAAGCCAGCTCAAAATATAAAGCGCGACGTTGAGCTCATGCGAAAGCATGCCCGTGATCGCGGGGCTCTCCTTCACAACGAACAGAACGATGGCGATCATTTGGAATACCGTTTTGAACTTGCCGTACCACGAGGCGGCGATAACCTCCCCCTTGCTTGCGGCGACCATGCGCACGCCGCTCACGATGAATTCGCGAGCAACGATAATAAGCACGGGCCAACTTGGCAGCGACCCCAGTTCAATAAGCACAAGAAGCGCTGCAACGACGAGAACCTTATCGGCCAAAGGATCCATGAATTTGCCGAAGTCAGTAACTTCGCCTCGAGAACGAGCGAGGTATCCATCAATCCAGTCGGTGCACGAGATCACGACAAAGATAATCGCGGCAATCCACGCCTTCCAGGGATTGAGGAACGCAAGTCCCATTGCGTCGGGCCATGGGCTAATAAGCGCTACGACAAAGACGGGTACCAAGCAGATGCGAATCATGGTTACAACATTCGCGGGGGTAAGAATCTTATCAACCGTGCCCTGGCCCGCGGGCGTCGGCTTGCCAGAAGCGTAGGATTCTTTCGAATCAGGAGCCATGAACGACATCGCCTTCCATCTCGTACACAAGCGTATCGGTTATGCGAACGCGCACAATGTCGCCAACTTCGCCTTCTTCCAAATACACCACACCATCAACCTCGGGCGCTTGGCACATTGCACGGCCGTAGAGCTGGCCGTCTTCCTCGCGCCCAAGCACGAGCACGTCCATCTCCTGCCCGATGCGCGCCGAAACGTGGGCCTCGCCAATAGCGTCTGAAATATCGCGCAGGCTTTGAGCACGCTCAATTTTGACGGCCTCATCGATTTGGCCATCCATCTCAGCGGCGCGGGTGCCTTCTTCCTGCGAATACGGGAAAACGCCGACGTAATCGAACTCGACCTCTTCGAGGAAGTTCTGCAGCACGTCGAAATCGATATCGGTCTCACCCGGGAAACCGGCGATGAGCGTGGTGCGCAGCGTAATGCCGGGAACGCGTTCACGAATGCGCGCAACGAGCTCGCGATGGGAGTTTTCGTCGCCACGACGGTTCATCGCGCGAAGCACAGGCTTACTCGCATGCTGAAGCGGCATATCGAGATACTTGCAGACGTTCGGCTTGGAAGCGATAACATCGAGCAGCTCATCGCTTACGCCCTGCGGCTCAATATACATAAGACGGAACCATGTTTGAGGGAACTCGTCGGCAAGCGTTGCAAGAAGCGTGGCGGTATTGGAAGGCTCATCGAAATCTTCACCCCAGCGGCCCGTATCTTGAGCGATAAGCGTAACTTCGCGCACACCAGCCGCAACGCGTTCAGCGACTGAAGCGCGTACCGTTTCAAGCGGGAAGCTGTGATAGCGACCGCGAATGTACGGAATAGCGCAGAACGAGCAGAAGCGATCGCAGCCATCTGAGATTTTCACATACGATGCGGGAGAACCCGCCCAGGGCGATTGGGCAGCGGGGGACATCGACGCTTGAGGCGCCGCATCGCCCAACACGCCCGCAAGAACCTCCACGATGTCGTCTTCCTTGCTGCACGGCACAAATGCTTGTGCCTCGCCAAGCTCGCTTGCCAAGTCGTCGCCGTATCGTGCAGGCATGCAGCCCGCCACGACGAGCTTTGCGGACCCCTCGATGAAGTTCGGCAGGTCGCATACCTCAAAAATAGCCTCGAGGCTCTCTTCGGTTGCCGCCTGGATGAACGAGCATGTATTCACGACCACGACGTCGGCCGTTGGTGCATCATCGCACACCTCGTAGCCAGCCGCGGTCAGTCGTTTCGTCATCTCGGCGGTGTCAACTTCATTTTTGGCGCAACCAAGCGTCACGAAACAAACGCGCGGCGCGCTCTGAGCCAAAACATTCACGTCAATGTTAGACATGCGAATACCCTTTAGCGTTATCGATAGTTCACGTATTGCAGAGGCTGGCCATAATCTTGGCCCTTCAAAAAGGCAATAACCTCTTGCAACGTGTCGCGCGAAGCCGAAGAAACGCGCAACTTGTCGCCCTCAATAGTGACTTTGCACTTGAGCTTCGTGCCACGAATGTCCTTCGAGATTTTGCTCGCGGTTTCCTTGTCGATGCCTTCGATAATCTCGGCAGTGCGACGAACGCTCTGACCAGCGGCAGGCACGATGTCGCCCCATTTCACAGCGGAAAGGTCGACGCCGCGCTTGATGAGCTTGCTGCCGATGACGTCGATAACCTGTTTGGCGACGAATTCTGCCGGGGCGGCGACGGTCAATTTGCGGCCACCTTTATCAAGGGTGATTTCCGCACCGGAATCTTTGAGGTCATAACGCTGGGCGATTTCTCGTTTCGCCTGGCCATACGCATTATCGACTTCTTGCATGTCGACGGTGGAAACAACGTCGAAACTGGATTCTTTTGCCATGGTATCCCTTTCTAAAACAAGAGGTAAGTACTAGCCTTCAGTGGAGCTGGAAGTAGAGCTTGTAGATGCGCTGCTCGACGAGGAAGAAGCGCTGCTCGTAAACGAGGCCGCATCGGGATGGGCCTCATTCCATGCCGCGAGAATGTCGCTGAAGTTCACCTCGTAGCGCAGAATGCCGTTCGTGACATACTGCGACAAATCAACTGCTTGCCCATCGACCGTCACGGTAAGCCCATCGTAGGGGCTCGCGACAATCGTGAGCGAATCGGTTACGTCGTAGCTGTCAGACGCGCCCCCCGACAGATTTTCGGCAACCAAGCATGTGTTGCCTTCATAGATTTCGACATACGGCGTTTCGCCCTTCGCGACCGAGTACGCAACAACGGCCTTAGTGGGAGCGGTTTCAGTCTTTTTAGTCGTCGTCTCCTTGGTCGATTGCGAATCGGAGCTTTCGGAATCGGAAGATGTATTCGACGAAGAGCCCGAAGGTGAAGATTCGGGAAGCCCCGTGATGTTCATCGGCGTGCTTTGTTGGGCGCTCGACGTTGCTTTCGAGCCCACGCCATTCGCCAAGAAAGCGATAACGACGACGAGCAGCAAGATAATAATGCCAGCGATGAGGAACGGGAGCTTTTCGCCGATGCCCGATTTATTTCTTCCGAGGTTGCTTGGAGCGGCATACACGCTAATCGAGTGCTCTTCAGGAAGTGCCGAACGCCTCGATTGGCGCGGCATGTAGGTTTCCTTTTCTTCATCCTCGGAACGACGCAGTCTACGTGTAGAGCCTGCAGCCGCCGGATTCGAACGACGAGAAGAAGGACGTGCAGGAGCATCGTCCAAACGACGCGTGCGTTCAGGGCTATCGCCAGACGCCTGTTGACGCGTGTGGTTATACAGGCCCTGGCCATACGCATTATATGAACCAACATGCACCGCTCCCGCGCGGCGGCTATGCGAAGTCGAGGGCGGGCGTTGCGCAATGGCACGTTCGGCCGAGGACAATTCACGGGATTCGGCTGCGCCGCGATCGATATCGTCGAACAGGCCCGTATCAAACGACGAGCCGCCGAACGAACGCGACTGAGAAGGTCGCGACGATGAGTCAGTCGAACGAGAAGTCCTGCTCGATCGCTGGGAATCGAGTCCCAGGCGTCGCGCACGGTTCCGGGAGCTTTCCGCTTCAATCGCCGCATATTCGTTAGAGAGCGCGTCATCGCGAGACACGCGGTCTGCCGCAGCGGCACGCGCCCGCGAACGCTCGTCGGCATGAATTTCCTCACGCAAACCATGGTGGCGCCTGCCCGAAGGCATATCAAAACCAGTCGGGCGAATATTCTTGCGGGCTCGCTCAACTTGGTCTTGATATTGCTGCGACAAATAGGCGTCGACGAGATTCGTGGGATTAAGGCCAAGGTAGCGCGCGTACGCGTTGATCATATTGCGCGAATAGCCACGCGGGGGCATATTTGAAAGATCCCCAGCCTCAATAGACTCCAAAATATCAGGACGGATGCGGAGCTTGCGGGCGACGGACATTAAATCCTCGCCCGAGCGCTCGCGCGCCTCACGCAGAATATTGCCGAAATTCGATTCGTTCACTCTTACTCCTAGAATCCATCTTCCGCGGCGTCACGCGCCTCAAAAGCCTTCAAAGATTCAAGTTCCATTTCATCAACAAGCACGTCTCGGGGTTTGCTGCCGTTCGGCGGGCCCACAACGCCCTTCTCTTCTAGCATATCCATGATGCGCCCTGCGCGGGAATACCCAACGCTCAATTTGCGCTGAATGTTCGAAGTAGAGCCGAGGCCACTCGCCACGACGATGTCTGCGGCATCCCACAAAAGCGGATCGTCGGCGCTCGAAGAGCCGCCGGAACCGTCGGGCATAGACGAGCCAAGGCTGATCACATTCGTTTGGAGGATCTCGCTATGGTATTCGGGCTCCCCCTGCGCCTTCAAATGGCTCACGACGGCTTCGATTTCCTCTTCGGAAACAAAACAACCCTGCAAACGCCGAGGTTTCGGCCATTCAGGCTTGCTGAACAGCATATCGCCCAACCCAATGAGGTTTTCAGCGCCGGGGGTATCGAGAATAACGCGAGAGTCAATGCCCGAAGCAACGTTGAAGGCGATGCGGTTCGTGATGTTCGCCTTGATAAGGCCTGTTACGACATTGGTCGACGGGCGCTGCGTAGCGACGATCATGTGGATGCCCGCCGCACGAGCAAGTTGCGCAATGCGGCTAATGGAGAGTTCGACCTCTTTTCCAACGTTCATCATGAGGTCGGCGAGCTCGTCGATGATGATGACGATATACGGCATCTTTTTCGGCCACTCGTCTTCGGGTTTTTCCTCATCATCGAGCTGTCCGCTTTCAACTTTTTTATTGTATTGCGAAATATTGCGCACGCCGGCCTTCGACATGACTTTCAGACGGCGCTCCATTTCAGCCACGCCCCATGACAGAGCGCTCGCCGCTTCCTTGTTTTCGGTAACGACGGGCACGTACAAATGGGGGATGCCGTTATACGGGGTGAATTCAACGCGCTTCGGGTCAATCATGATGAAGCGAACCTCGTCGGGCGTGGCACGCATGAGAATGGACATGATCATCGCGTTGATTGCGACCGACTTGCCCGAACCCGTGGTGCCGCCGATAAGCAAGTGCGGCATTTTCGCGAGGTCGACGACAATCGAATGGCCTTCGACATCTTTGCCGATAGCCATTTCAAGCGGTGCGCCATGGGCGTCTTTGAGCACGTCGCCCAATAGCACGTTCTGTCGCGTGCGATTCGGCACCTCGATGCCGACATGATTCGTTCCAGGAATGGGCGCGAAAATGCGCACACCGGGCGCCGCGAGCGCCAAGGCGATATCGTCGGTCAAGCTCATAATGCGGCTTACGCGCACGCCAGAAGGCAAGTCAACCTTGAACAGCGTGACCGTGGGGCCGGCAACCCAGCCGACAACCTGCGCCATGATGCTGAAATCTTCGAGGGTGTTTTGCAGCTCAGCGGCAAGCGTGCGAAGCTCAGCCTCATCGGCTTCGGTAGCAACTTCGGTATGGCGAATGAGGCCAAACGCCGGCAAGGTGAAATCGCCGCGCGTCTCCCCTTCTTTATTAAACGCAGAATTATCGATTTTCTTAGCTTTGGCCGAACCCGCAGCACGCGTTTTCGACGCTCCAGGCGCGGCGGAAACATCGCTCAAACGACGCGTCATCGGCTTTTCGGCAGCGCCCTCGTTCGAATCGGGCTGCAAAGCGTTGTCGACAGCCTCGGCTTCGTCTTCCCAAGGAAGCGGCTCACGCTTCGCTTTCAGCACCCGCGTTTTCGCAGAAGGCTCAGGAGAGCTGCAACCTGCCTGCTTTTTTATCCGGGAAGGCGCGGGCTTCGCGCCAAGAAGTTGAGTGATGGCTTCATCTTCGGCGGCATCGAGAGCAGCACGGCCACCCTCGGCCGCATGCGCTACGCCCATGCCAGTGGCAACACCTGCAGCCCCCGCCGCAGCATTTGAAGCAGCGCTCACGACATCGTCGGCAGCGCCGAAAGCGTATTCAGCTGGCCAATAGGTGTCGACCGTGGGAACAGGAGCCTGGCCAGGACGACGGCCTTCGAGCAATTGCGTCGAAAGCGACTCCGATGCGCGGCGAGGGCGTGAAAGGTCGCGAGGCACATGCACAGGCTCGGCACGACGAATGCGTGCTGGCGGCACCTCTCGTTGGGCCTCTTGCGCAGCCTTCGCAGCAGCGGCAGCTTCGCGTTCCTTTTTCGTCATGCCGAAGCCGGCAAGCAAGCCGCGCTCTTCGCGACGAGGGACGCGAGCCTCGGGAGACTCGACCTGCGCCTGAGGACGATTTTCGTCAAACGCAGCATAGGGATTATCGTTCTCATCGGCAGCTTCGTAAGGAATGCCAGGAAGTTCGTCGTCTTCCGCATCGCGTGCGGCACGCAGGCGCGCATTGAATTGCGAACCCTTCTCGCGAAGCGATTCGAATGCGCCCGTAAGCGAAAAGCCGATGATGACGGCTCCAGCAAGCGCGACCCCGAGAAGGAGCACGATGCTCACGGCTTCGCCGAACAGCTGCAGAAGTGCCCATGCAATGCCAGAGCCAACGTAGCCACCGCGCGAGGCAAGCACATTCGCGTCGAAAAGCACAGCGCCATTGGTTGAAGCACCAGGCGTAAGCAGCGAAAGGGCCGACATGAACGCAAAGAAGAGCATGGCAAGCCCCACGCCCAAGCGTAGAGGCAAATCGGCGCGATCGACGCGAACAATGAGGCTCGCGCCCACGATAACCAAAATGAACGGCAGCACATACGCGCCAATTCCGAGCGAAAGATGCAGCGCACTCGAAAGAGCGCTCGTCAGAAAGCCAGAAGGCTGCAATAGAACGGCCAAGAAGAGCACGACGGCAAGCACGGCGACAATGACGCCGGCGATATCGCGCTTGGTGCGATCGTCGAAAATACGCGGCTCGCGATCGATTTCCTCAAAGGGGGCTTCCTCTTCGACGGCGCGTGCCCGCGCCCTGCCGCGAGACGGAGCATCTTTAAGTGCGACGCGATCTTCGGCGTCGTTCTTTCCCTTTTTCCTTTGGGCAGAAGCGCCTTTGGCGCTATTCGATTGTGCGGTGTTCTTCTTTGAACCGCGGGCCAATGGCGTGCTCCTTCAAATACTGCGTTTACGATGCATATAAATTCGGCAGCGGCCGAGTCGCCTGAAAGGCAACCCGGCCGAAATATTCATACGGCTTGCACTGACGTGCGAAACCTGAATTATAGCGCAGCGGAATGTTCATTCCGCGAAACGTTTACACCTCGATAATCGTCGCGATGACCATAGGACGCTGCTTTGTGCGGTCCCACAGAAGCGAATGCAAGGAATCGCGGCACGCCTTCTCAAGGTCTTTGCCCTTCACGCCGCGCTCAACGCTGCGACGCAGGGTGCATTTGACGCCGTCGGTCGCCTCGCGACGAAGCTCAGCAACATCGCCGCCCGTGATGCCGTGCATCTCGACGCGCACATTGCCCAAAATCTGGTGGCGCTTATGATCGACAGCGGCGCAAATGCAAGCGAAGCCGCAATTGGAAAGTGTCGTGCGCTCATCGAGCACGTCTTTCGAGGTATCGCCCACAGAAAGGCCGTCAACGTAGACGATGCCGTTTTCGACGGGCTCACCGAATTTAACGATGCCGTTCGTCATCTCGAGCGTATCGCCGTTTTCGCACATAAAGATATGGCTCGGGTCAACACCCGTGGCCTGAGCGAGATTCGCATGAGCGCGAAGATGCATCGACTCGCCATGCACCGGCATGAAGTACTTCGGCTGCACGATAGAAAGCACGAGCTTGAGCTCTTCTGCACTCGCGTGGCCCGACACGTGAACCATGGCGCGGTGCTTGTCCCACACATCGCAACCAATCTTGGAAAGCTGGTTCACGATGCGCGTAACAGCTTTCTCATTGCCAGGAACGGGCGTCGCGGAAATGATGACCGTGTCGCCTTCGTCAATCTGGATGGTCTTATGCTCGCCGTTCGCGATACGGGCAAGCGCCGAAAGCGGCTCGCCCTGGCTGCCCGTGCACATAATGACAACCTTCTCGGGCGGAATACCCTTCAGGTCATAGGCGTCGATAAGGTCGACGTCTTGAATCTTAAGATAGCCCAAGCGACGTGCGATATCGGTGTTTTGAATCATCGAACGGCCCGTGACCACGACTTTGCGGCCGCACGCGACAGCCGCATCGGCGATCTGCTGCAGGCGATGGATATGGCTTGCAAAGCTCGCGATAATGACGCGACCCTTGGCGTTCTCAATAATGGGACGCAACGTCTTGCCCACTTCAGCCTCAGAAGGCGTGAAGTTCGGGTTTGTGGCATTCGTCGAGTCGCTCATCATGAGGTCGACGCCCATTTTCGAGAAACGCGCGAGCGCTCCGAAGTCGGTGCGAACACCGTCAATCGGGCTCTGGTCGAGTTTGAAGTCGCCTGTGTGCAGCACATTGCCGGCCGGAGACTGGAAGAACACGCCGAGCGCACCTGGAATAGAGTGATTCACTGCGAAAAAGTCGACCACGAAATTGCCGATTTTCATCTCGTCGCCGGGATTGACTTCGCACAGCTTCGCCTTGATGCGATGCTCCTTGAACTTGCCCTCGATAAGGCCGAGCGTCATCTTCGTGCCGTAAATCGGAACCTTCTTGGTAAGGTCTTTCATGAGGTACGGCAAGCTACCCGTATGGTCTTCGTGGCCGTGGGTAATGATGATGCCGCGAAGCTTATGCTCATTCTCAAGCACATACGTGTAGTCGGGAAGAATGAGGTCGATGCCCGGATGGTCGTCATCGGGGAACATGAGACCAGCGTCATCGAGAATCATGTCGTCGCCGCACTCGATGACGGTCATGTTCTTGCCAATGCCGTCGAGACCGCCAAGCGGAATGACCTTCAGAGTCACATCGGGGTTGTTCTTCACCGCACGGCGAGAATTGCTGCCAGAGCGAGGCTTGCGCGTGCGCGGTTTATTGAACGATTCGGGCTCGAGTTCGGAGCCTGGCGTAAGCTGCGGGCGCTTGTGATCGAGCGAGACGTGCTTGGTGCGCGTCGTGGAACGACGACGATTTCCGTTCGAAGCCCTCGATGACTGCTCGGCCTGATTGGCAGAGACAGCCTTGGTGTCTTGCTGGCTGCCGTTTTGCGCGGCGTCTTTCTTAGGACCGCGGCCGCGGCCCCCGCGAGAGCCGCGAGAACGGCTGCGATTTTTCGTACCATCGGTGCCTTCAGCGTCATTTTTTGCCGCAGAAGACTTGGCAGCAGCAATAGCGCCGCCAAGCGTGCCGGAAGACAGCTCCGGCAAGTTCTGTTCGTTAGTCAAGTTTCATTCGCTCCTTAAGCATAGTGAAACGCACATAGAGGCGCCCAAAGGTCGCACGGCGTTTCGGTATTCCAATGAACACATTGCCCGGCAGCACCAACGCGCGCCAGCGCAATGCAACATCCATACAAAAGAACGCGGTATGCGCTCGAAGACCAACCACCTATCGCACAATGCGAGCCGCAGAATAATTGGCAGTTTGGCCAGACGTCCAATAAAGCGGACGTAAATCAACAACGCAATATTGTACGCCAAAGGCATAACTGCCGCCAAATCGGCGGTATGACGATGCGAAGAAATGGTGAATTGAGACGAATCGTCGGTTCGCCCCGAGCCCTCAGCGGGCGGAGAGGCGCGCCACGACCGCGGACCGCTATCGCTCGCTTCGCTCGCTACGCGCGGTCCTCGCTGCGCTTCATTTTGAAATGAAGTGCACGAAATGAGCGCAGAGGGTCTCACACGCCCCTCCGCCCGCTGAGGACTCGGGGCGAACGTGAGCGAGATTCTTCATCTCAAAGCTAAACGAAGCCGGGCGAGCATAGAGGCAGCGCTCGAAGGGCGCGAAACGGTAGCGACCCGTGGTCGCAAGCAGCGTCACGAGACCAAAAACTGGCAATTGGGCCGAAATACGAAACGACCCCGCATAAGCGGGGTCGTTAGATGCGGAAGTCTTTAAGCAAAGATGCTCGTGTAGCCCATGACGAAAATGGCCACGATGAGCACAGGGATGCCGTATTTGATCCACGGTTTTGCCCAGGCGGGGAATTTCACGCCTTTCCCCTGGTCGGCTTCAGCAAGGAAGTTATCCCAGCCCCAGCCGAATTTCTGCGTGCAGAACAGCACGAAGACAAGAGCGCCCAGCGGCAGCATATTGTTCGAGACGACGAAGTCCTCGATGCTCTGAATATCGCCGATTGAGGGAATCGAGATATCAGAAAGCACATTGAAACCGAGCGCGCACGGCAAGCTCAGCAGCACGAGCAAAATGGCGGTTATGGTAACGGCACGGCTGCGCCACATGCCGAATTTGTCCATCGTCCAACTTACGAGATTCTCGAACACGGCAATAACCGTGGAAAGAGCCGCAAAGCTCATGAACACAAAGAAAAGCGCTCCCCATACATTGCCCAGAGGCATTTCCGCGAACACGGCGGGAAGGGTGACGAATACGAGCGAAGGGCCCGAATCGGGCGTGACGCCATACGCGAAGCATGCGGGGAAAATGATGAGGCCCGCAAGAATGGCAACGACGGTATTGAGCGCCGTAACCGAAATGGCTTCGCCCGTCAGGCTGCGCTCGCGGCCAATGTAGCTGCCGAAGATCTCCATTGCGGCAATGCCGAGCGACAGCGAGAAGAACGCCTGCCCCATTGCGGCGTAGACCGCCTGCCCAAACGTCGCCCACTGCTCAGCAGGCGTATTGCCGGCAAACAGCTTACCGAAATCGGGAATAAGATAAAACGCAATGCCCTCGCCCGCTCCCGGCAAGGTAACCGTGCGAATGCACAGTGCAATCATGATGACAAAGAGGGCGGCCATCATGATTTTCGTGATGCGTTCGACGCCTTTTTGCAGGCCTAGGCGGCACACAAGAAAGCCGATGAGCACAACGACGACCATCCATCCAATAAGCTGCGCAGGGTCGGCCAGCATGCCTGAAAACGTCGCGGCGATCGCATCGGGGTCGGTCGTGGACAGTTCACCCGAAGCCATTTTGGGAATGTACGCAAGCATCCATCCTGCAACCGTCGTATAAAACATGAGCAGCACGTAGCAGCCGATTTGGCCCCACCACGTAAACCAATGGAAACGGCGATTCGGCTCCAAAACGTCATAGGCAAGCGCACCGCTCTTCTGGCTCGCACGGCCCACGGCGAATTCCATCACCATAACGGGCAAACCAAGAATAACGAGGAAGATGAGATATAACAGCACGAATGCGGCGCCGCCGTATTCGCCGACGATATAGGGGAAGCGCCAAACATTGCCCAAGCCAATCGCGCAACCTGCAGCGATAAGCAAAAAGCCGATACGCGACGCAAAATGTTCGCGCGCAGGTGTGGCTTGCTCGTTAGAAGCCATCGGAAACCTCTCTATATAAATAGGTAGAACAACGATTGCGTCACAGAACGCAAACTCTAAAAGTATATCCAATAGCCAACTCTCTGCGCGAAAAAAGCCGCCCCTAGGGGCGGCTTTTCGATAAACGCAGCAGAAAACGCAATATGACAACGACCCTACCACTCAAGGCGCTCATTGAGAAATGGCTCGAACCATCGCATCACCAGCATGTTGAGACTCGCGTCGCTCTATCGAAGCAGCGGCTCTTAAGCGGTAGCTACAGACCCTTCGACGATCTTGCCTTCCTCATCAACGCGAGGCGCGCCAGCAGCGATTTGCTTCGCAACGAGCTTACGCGCGAGCTTCACCGAGGCAACCATGCACACACCCATAACGACCGAGATCACCATGCCGAAAATCCAGGCGGGAGTAAAGCTCAAAGCCGCGTCGAACGCCTGGCCGGAAACGATGGCGCCCATAATGCCGCCGACGCTCTGCACGGCGACCATGATACTCGTGGCCCTGCTGATATCGAGACGGCCGAATTCTTTCGTCATCATAACCGAAGGACCAACGGTGCATACGCACGTGCCGAACGCAAAGAACACTGCACCAAGAATCGGACCCCAGTCGGTCGTGTTGAAAATCATGAAGAAATTGGCCGCGAAGCACGTAAAGGTGCCGATAATGGTCGAAGGAATGAGTCCAAGACGGTCATACATCGAGCCGAGCGCAACCTTGCAGAACACAACAAGCACCAATTCGGCGGAAAGCACCGTAGAAGCCCAGGCGATATCATGGCCGCCCGTCACGATGGTCTCACCGTTCATGACAACGGAAGTCATGTTCGAAATCGTGTTCACGACGATCATCGCATTAATTGCGCCAACCAGCATGAAGCCCAGCGCAAGCAGCCAGAACGCAGCGCTTTTCTTCATGACCTTCCAACCAATGGCAACCGTGACCTCGGGGTCAGCCTGTACAACCTTTTTCTTGCCCTTGCTCTCGATCGCTTTAATTTCGTCCTCGGTAAGCTCAGCGCCATAAGGCTGCAGGCCTTTATCGGAAGGGTGCGAACGGAAGAAAATCACGGCGATAGGAAGTGAGCCGACCAGGCAGATAACCGCAAGTACCACGAAAGCAAAGCGCCAACCAGAGGTGGCGATGATGTTGCCGACGATCGGCGAGAGAATTGCGCCGCCGAACGCGGAACCGCACAGCGCCAACGACACGGCGAAACCGCGCTTCAAGTTGAACCAGTTCGTGATAATAACCGAGACGAACAGGCGGGCACCGGCAGTGATAATGGTGCCAGAAAGCGCAGCAAGCAAGTAAATATGCCAGGGAGCGCTTGCGACCGAATACCCGAAGAGCATCACCGTCGCAAGGGCCGTAATGCCCACTGCGATAGCGCGTGCATTGATTTTATCGAGCAAGAAGCCGATGATGAGCGTGCCCACAATCGAAATAAGCGACGCGAGCGATGTACCCGTGTTGTATTCGCCGATCGTCATGCCCAAATCGCCCACGATTTGCGCCTGAAAAAGCGATATGCAGTTCACGAAGGCCGTGTAGCACGTAGCCATGATCATAAAGCCGCCGATGACGATCCACCAGCCGTAGAAGAATCCCTTTTTCTCTTTGCCGCCCGTTTTCGGCGCGCCGTCTTGCGCACCATTCGCGACTTGTTCTTCCGCCATTGTTCTTCCTTCCAATATGGCCCCCGCTTGTACAGAAAGCCGGAGATATAATGTGTAAAGGTACGACGAATGGGCACTTTAGTCAACTAAAGTTTTCAACTCATTTACCTTTTAGCTGATTTTTTTGACATTTGCCATGAAACGCGTAGAATTGCTCGCCGAACTCTTCAGAACTTCAGCTTGCCCGAGGCTACGGCCCAGGCGGAAAGCGAGGCACCAGTGCCGACATCCATTAATTTCTTCGAAGAGGCGACCGCGCTTAAAGAGCAACTCATTGCATGGCGCCGTGACATCCACCAGATGCCGGAAATCGGACTCGAAACGCCCAATACGAGCGCCTACATTCAATCGGAGCTTACCAAGCTCGGCATTCCCTTCCACACGATCATCAACGGTTCGGGCGTCGTGGGAACCATTGGCGAAGGCGAACCGTGCCTTATGCTGCGAAGCGACATTGACGGCTTGCCAATGGCCGAAGAATCGGGCGAAGAGTTCGCATCGATCAACGGCAACATGCATGCCTGCGGCCATGACATGCACGCAGCAACCCTGCTTGGTGCTGCCCATATTCTGAAAGCGCACGAAAGCGAATTGAAAGGCACGGTGAAGCTGTTCTTCCAGCCAGGCGAGGAAGGCTACAACGGCTCTGACGAGGCAATTGCAGAAGGCGTGCTCGAAAACCCGCACGTCGACCGCGCATTCGCGATGCATGTGGTCTCGACGGTGCCCACGGGCGTCATCGTGTACGGCGAACGCCCTATGGCCGCGGCATACAACTGGAAAATCGTCGTTGAAGGCGTAGCGGGCCACGGGTCCATGCCCGACTCGTGCGTCGACCCCATCACCGCCGCCGCCCATATCCATATCGGACTTCAGGAAATTCTCGCCCGCGAGATTTCTCCCATGAGCGAGCTTGTTATTACCTGCGGCGCATTCAACGCCGGTGACGCCGGCAACGCGATTCCACAGTCGGCGACGATGCAAGGAACTATTCGCGTATTCGACAAGAAGACCGAGGAGCTCGCCAAAAAACGCATCACCGAAATCGCAAGCGGAATCGCACAAACCTACCGCTGCGCAGCCACGACGACCTTCGGCCGCCCGAGCCCTGCGGTGTTCAACGACAAAGAATTCATGGAACAATGCGTCGAATACGCCAAGCAGACGCTTCCCCAAGCGCAACTCTACGGCGGCGCACACGGCATGGGCTCCGAAGACTTCGGCAGCATCTCTCAAGCCTGCACCGCAAACTACATGATGATCGGCGCAGCCGCTGGTCCGCTCAACGAATGCTACGGGCAGCACAACCCGCATGTTCGATTCGATGAAAACGCACTTCCTATGTCGAGCGCGCTTTACGCAAGCGTCGCGATGAACTGGCTTGACGACAACGCGAAATAGAGCAATCGCGACATATCGCTTCAATTGAAATGGACTCATAAAATGTGGGTCCATTTCAATTTGCGCAAAAAGGCCTTCGAATGTGGCACGATGCAGCGACCTCCGCATTGCGCTAATATGTTCATGAGTTTCTGACCTGGAAATTCTTGAAATATGCGCGCGCACTTCTCAATCGCTCGATTCTACCGCCTTGAAAAAGCCACATTCGGGGGCCTTTTTAGACAAAATAAAACGCATATCCACATTGGGAATCTCATTTGAGCAATTTCCAATGCGATAGAGCAAAAGCCGACATTGCCCGCGAATAAAAGACGCTCAAGCACGAAAGCTTCTTAGAGACTTTTCGCCATCTCTTCCAAACGACGCACGCGATGGTACACCGCGCTTTTCGACAACGGAGGATTGGCGCGCTGACCAAGCTCTTTAAGGCTTGCATCAGGGTTTTGCAAGCGCAATTTTACAAATTCCTGCAAGCCTGGCGAAAGCTCTGCCATTTTGCCGCTCTCGGCGAGCTTTCGAATGCTCACGATCTGATCGATGGCGGCTTCAGCACTTTTCGCCTGGTTCGCGACTTCTGCGTTCACCTTGCGGTTGATTTCATTGCGCACACTCTTGCGCACACGCTCGTTTTCCATTGCGAGCGCACACTGATGTGCGCCAACAAATGCCAAGAATTCTGAAATCGCTTCCCCGCTCTTGAGGTAAACAATGTACGAGTTACGGCGATGAAGCACACGCGCATTAATGTCGCGGTCGGCCATGAGCTGTACAAGACCATCTGCCAATTCTTCGCTTTCCACGGTTATCTCGAAGTGGAAATCGCCACGTGGCTCGGCGATGAAACCGCTGCCCAGAAATGCTCCGCGCAAATAAGCAGCCGCGCAACACGTCTTCTCGACCAAATGAGGAAGAATTCCCATTTCAATACCAGTTTTTGCAAGAATTCCCAAATCGTGCAGCGCTGGCTCGAGATTCGGCTGCGAAGGAACGGTAATGAGGTAGTTCGGGGTTTTATGGAGCACGCTGCGTCGTACCGTAAGCTCGGTTTTCAGCTTATAGAGGGTGTGCAAAGAACGAATGACGAGACGCGCAACCGAGCTGATTTCCGTAGCAATCTCGAGCTTGTATCGCCCCGGGCCAGAAAACAGCAACGTGCCTTCAATGCGAGCGATTGCGGCAAGCGTAGCTTTATCGCAATGACTACACGTAGGAATCACGCGCGTGAGTTCGTCTTTGACATCGGCGGTAAACGACATGAATAAAGGCTTTCTAGGCTTCAGGAGCGAGTCGAAAGTTCAGTATACTGCAAATCACTTGCAAAATGGGACAATAGCGGAGCTCGATCGGGTGATTTCCCTGCTCATTCGACCGAATTGCAACTGCTATCCAGAGTTTTCGAATGAGCGCGACATGATTGAATAGCGCCGAAGAGCGCAACGAACATGTCATGTTCGCACACCTTTGTTTTGTTCAAAGTATACGCTGTGGTGGACGTACGCGAGAAGGCCATCACACAAGCCAATGCGGAAAAACAGCCATAGTGGCCCTATGCAACCTATTCGGCATGGGGCCACGGCTACAACGAAACAACAGACAGCATGGCGTCACAGTGCAGCAGCGTGGCAGCATGGCGCATTATCGCTATTCTTTCGTACGCACTTTCACCATATCGGCAGCGCGACGCTCTACCTCGCGATCCCTTGCGAAACGAGGCTGTGTGCGGGAAAGACGCAAAACCGTGCGGAACGCATTGCGCAGCGCAATAGGGTCATGCCAGGTAGGACGATCAGGGTCAACGAGGTCACGAACCATAACGACCGTGCCGCGTGATTGAATTCGATCGGCGTCATCGCAGGAAATGCGCACGGGACGAATTTCCTCGCCATGCACTCCAATTTGACCAGAACGGGCATCAAGGCCAACCCGATCGCAAGCACCATCACCAGGATGGAGCGAGTCAACGCTATGAACGAGCATGTAATCGACGAGCCCTTCCATGCCATGACGACAAAGCGCCTCGTAATGCTCGAGCGCCGTCATGCCACGCGTCTCGCCTTGCTGATCGGCAAGCGAGCACACGAACAAAGTCGCAGCATGCGAATCGCGAATCGCATCGATGACGCCCGGCACAAGCAAATTCGGCAGAATCGACGTGAAGAGCGAGCCAGGCCCAAGCACGATGAAGTCGGCTTCGCGAATCGCGTCGAGCGCGGGTTCATAGGCCCGAACCGGCGCAGCCGATTCAAGCCAAACACGATACAGCGTTGAATCGGAATGGCTCGCCTTCGCCTGACCATCAAGCTTGCACCCGTTCCATGTCGCGGCGCACAGGCGCACCTCATCGAGTGTCGAAGGAAAAACGCGTCCCCTCGCGTTCAATAATCGCGAGCAAATGTCGATAGCCTCGGGAAACGAACCCGTCGACTCTTCAAGAGCCGAAAGCATGAGATTGCCCAGCGTATGATTGCGCGCAAACGAAAAGCGGTATTTGAACGCCTTGGTGAGCGGGTCGCCCTCGTCAGCGGCCATCGCGACAAGGCACTTACGAATATCGCCAGGCGGCAATACGCCCGCCTCTTCGCGCAAAATGCCCGTCGATCCACCATCATCGGCCATGGCAACGACAGCAGATGTATCAGCTTCAAGGGAGAGTAGCGTACGAATAGATACGGGCGCGCCCGTGCCGCCACCGATGACCACGGCCTTTACCGGCGCTGCCGTATCGTGAAGCGCCTGAGCACCTACATCTTGTTCAAGTTTCGCAAACGCCGCCGTCGCCGAGGGATCGAGAGAAAACGGAGCGCCCATTACGCATGCACCTTAGCCTCACCCGTAAGTTCATTTTGCACCGATTCCGCTAAGGGCAAATCGCGATGCGTCACGCTCACGCGATATCCGCGCGTGCGCAGATAATCGCCCGTGGCCTCGGCAATCGCAACGCTGCGGTGTTGGCCACCTGTGCAACCGACCGCAATAGCGAGCTGCTGCTTACCTTCCTTCACATAGCCAGGCATCACACAATCAAGCAGGCTCTTCCAATGAGACATGAATTCAACCGTCTCGTCGCGATACATCACGAAATCGCGAACAGGAGCATCGAGACCCGTAAGAGACTTAAGCGCAGGGTCATAATACGGGTTCGGAAGGAAACGCACGTCGATAACGATATCGGCATCAAGCGCGGCGCCATGCTTGAAACCGAAGGAATACACGGTAACGGCAAGGCCTTCCCGCTCATCTCCCTCGCCAAACAGCTCGCGAATTTTCGCGCGCAGCTGCATGGGAAGCATATCGGTAGTGTTCACCACGTCTTGAGCCATAACGCGAAGCTGATAGAGCAGTGCGCGCTCGGCAGTGATACCCTGTGCGATCGTCATACCCTCGTCGCACAGCGGATGGCGTCGGCGACTCGCCTTATAACGAGCTACGAGCTTATCGTCATCGGCATCGAGGAACACAATACGAAACGGAATGCCCTTGCCTTTCAGAGCATCGAGCTCGTCGTCGAGATCGGCAAAATAATCTTTATTTCGAGCATCGCAAACCACGGCAAGTTTGCGCGAAAGACCGCTTCCGGCATCGGCGGTCACCACAAGCAATTGTCCCAACAAGCTTGCGGGCAAATTATCGATGCAAAAATAGCCCAAGTCTTCAAAAGCATGCATAGCTTCCGTGCGGCCTGCACCGCTCATACCTGTAATGATAACCAAGTCGTTCGGGCTCTCGCCCATCTTGCGCTCAACCATAGATACGCTCCCCCATCGACAAGCTACTCACCACGGGCCCATTCGGGCACGCTAATGTTTTCATCAATCACGTTTTCAGCAGATTGGTCAGGCGCAATGCCCTCGCCCAACCCCTCGACCCTATCACGCTCTCCATTATACTGCGCGAGCACGGTGACCACCTCACGCGCAACCTCTTCGGGCACCGCGCCAAGGCCAATAACCTCATCAACACTCATGTCTCGCAGTTTACGAAAGCCGCCCGCCGCCGAAAGCAGCGCCTTTTTACGGACAGGGCCCAAGCCAACGACGTCATCGAGAATCGACTTCGTCATGCCTTTGCCACGGAGCTCTCGGTGGAACGTAATGGCGAACCTATGGGCCTCATCGCGAACCTGCTTCACCAGATACAGCGACGCCGACCCGCTCGGCAGCACCACCGGACCGCTCTCCTGCCACGGAACGAAAAGCTCCTCGTCTCGTTTGGCCAAGCCGGCAAGCGCAATATCGTGGATGCCCATTTCGTCAAACATCTCAAGCACGGCGTTGAGCTGCGGCAAACCGCCATCGAGAATAATCAAATCGGGCTTCGAACCAAAACGCTCGTCGGCCATGCGCTCTGCGCAATATCGGCGCTGCATGACCTCCTGCATCGACAGGAAGTCATTTGCCTCATCGAGCGCCGTCTTGATTTTAAAGCGCCGGTATTGGTTTTTATCAGGCCTTCCGCCCGTGAACACCACCATGGAAGCAACGGTATACGAGCCATGGATAGTTGAGATATCGAAGCACTCGATGCGCATAGGGGCAACATCCATCGCGAGCGCGCTTTCGAGCTGCAGCAGGGCGTCGTTGATGCGTTTATCCTCGTAGTTCGTACGCACCTTGTAGCGCATGAGCGTATGCTGCGCATTCTTGCATGCCATGTCGAGCAAGTCTCGTTTTTCGCCGCGTTGGGGCACGGTGAAATGAACCTTTGCACCATGGGCGGAGTCAAGTTTGTCGGTAAGCCATGCCTCCATCGCCGATGCATCTTCCAATTCGCGCTCAACGATGACCTCGTGCGGAATGGATGTGGTGGCGTCGTAATAACGAAGCAGAAAGGTATGGAGCAAATCCTCGTCAGGCACATCACGGCCGCGGTCGAGCACGAACTCGTTGCCATTCACAACGCGGCCTTCCCGCACCATGAACACATGAACGCCCGCTATGGTCTCCTCTCGCGAAATACCCACAACGTCAGCGTTCAAGTTGCGAGACGAAACCGCGTGCTGTTTGTCGGAAAGCGAATTGATTGTATCGATGCGCGCCTTGATGCGACCGGCGCGCTCGAAGTCGAGCTCAGAGGCGGCATCACTCATTTCGCCCGTGAGCTCGTCAACGAATTCACGGCGATTGCCCGCGAGAAAACGCTCGATCCGTTCGACATTATGCCGGTATTCCTCGGGGGTAATTCGGCCGCAGCACGCACCAGGCCCAAGGCCTACGTTCGCATCGAAGCACGGCCGCGTTCCCGACTCCGACAAAAAAGCCTCGAGCGACCCCGCGTCGAGCTTGCGCTTCAGGCGGCGCCATTCGTTGCATTTCGACGAACAAATCGGCACGACTTTGCGCGCGATATCAACCAACTGGCGCGCCGCGCGGCTATCGGTGTAAGGGCCAAAATATCGCGTACCCTCTATGTGCTTTTCACGCGTGTATTTAATAGCGGGGAAAACATCGCTTTTCGTAATCGCGATGAACGGATAGCTTTTATCGTCTTTAAAGTCGGCGTTGAAAAAAGGTGAGAACTGGTTGATAAGGTTTTTTTCGAGCACGAGCGACTCATGCTCGTTATTCACCACCACGTACTCGAACGTCGACACCTGCTCAAGCATCATAGGGATTTTAGCGCGCTCGTCTTGACCCATAACGTACTGCTTCATACGGGCGCGAAGCTGCTTTGCTTTGCCGACGTAGATTACCCGCCCTGACGCATCTTTCCATAGATAGACGCCAGGAAGCGTAGGCACGCTTTTCAGCTGTTCTTTCAGACGGGCGATTTTTTCGTCGAATGATTCATGTTCGGGCGGCGCATCGAGCACCACGCCCCCCGCAGCGCTTAGGAAATCGGAAGCCATCATTCGGCCTTCGGCGCGCTAGCCACATCAACAAGCGCCGGCATCGGCTGCCACTCGGAGTCGCGCAAGATTTTGCGGGAATCACGCCAACCAGAAAGGAGCCGCTTGGTTCCCGAAGCAATATGCTCCCGGTCGACGACAACGAGTCGCACAAATTCCTTTGCAAACGTGAGCAAGGTTCCCAGACCAAATGCAAAGCGGCGATAATCGCCGTAGTATTTGAAATATCGAGCCATATAACCGCGATTTCGCATGATGTAATAACGCGTATTATCACTCGTGGAATTAAGCTGGCGCACGCCGGCAATATCCCAGTTCTTCATTTCACGCGTGCGTCGCATGATGAAATCGGGAACGACAACCGGCTGGCACACCTTCGAAGCGCGGTAGCCATACATCGCATCGTCCCAGTACAGAAAGAAGCGATCATCGGGAAAACCGATTTTTTCAACAACTTCACGCGCGAAAAGCCCACCCTCGAAGCAGGCAACATTCATAGGTCGTTCTTCGTCGAAATTAAAGGCCGCTGGAGCAAATGGGTCATAGATGCCTAGAGCAATGCTGAAGTGGTATTGCCAATAAAACGGGCCATCATCGTAATCGTATCTCGACCCTTGAACTACTTTGTAACGCTCTGTCCATTTCGAAAGACGAGCAAGGCCTTCTGGCTCAATGGCAACGTCATCATCCATGAGCCAAAACCATTGGGCTCCAAGTTCATAAGCAGCTTTCACGCCGGCAGAAAAGCCGCCGGAGCCGCCCAGGTTTTCTTGCTGCGGACAATACACAACGCGACTCTTCCCGCCACGTCCATCCGCGGCCGTGAGTCCCCACAGCGCATTGGCTTCCCTCTCGAAAACATGCACAACATCTGCGGTTGCCTGGGAATTCTCATTATCGACGACTACGATGCGCCATGGCGCCACCGTGGATTGCAAATAAGAATCAAAAAGCTTGCGGAGCAATTCCTGACGTTTGAAAGTCACCACAACAATGGCAACGTTTTCCATGTATTTCCACCTCTCGAAGCACGACCACTCCAGTTCGAAAATTGAAGGAACGATTGAGGAGCATGTTCTTCGGCATAATTATGCGCTGTTACGTGAATATGTATTATAGAATATCCGTTTGGTACCAAGAAGGACGTCGAAGATGACTTCGTATTCCTACACATTCAATCGAGCGAGGAGCGTGCATGACCTGGTTGCAATATGCCATCGTGGCAGCGGTTGCGTGCATTACCACCATGGCGCTCGTTCCGCCCGTTAAACGGCTCGCATTCAAGATTGATGCAGTAGACTACCCCAGTGAACGACGAGTCAATAAACAACCCACCGCGCGCTTTGGCGGCGTGGCAATGTTCGGCGGTCTTTTATGCGGCCTCGCGGTCATCATCGGCGGCGTCACTTTCTTTGATTGGCATTTCCCCCTACATTCGTTTGTAACCCGCGAAATTTCCTACCCTGGAATTTTCGCGGGTATAACGCTCGCGTTCCTCGTTGGCGTAGCCGACGACATATTCGACTTACGCCCCATGCATAAATTTCTGGGGCAGGTCATTGCGGCGACGATTGTGGCGGCGTCGGGCCTTTTACTCACCGATATGATGAACCCATTTGGCCACGAACAGCTTATGTTCGGTTGGCTCTCATACCCCATTACGGTGTTTTACTTGGTCGCCTTTTGCAATGTCATCAATCTCATTGATGGCCTTGACGGCTTAGCGGCCGGCATTACGGCAATCTCTTCGGCCGCCATGGTCGTATTCGCCATTCTCACCGTACGTCCGGAGGCAGCTTTCTTCGGACTGGCGCTCGTCGGCGTATGCGCTGGCTTCCTTCGATACAACTTCCACCCCGCAAGCATCTTTATGGGGGATTCAGGATCCATTTTGCTTGGCATGTCGCTTGGCGTTGTCTCACTTTTCGCCACCACGAAATCAACGCTCTTCGTTTCGCTGCTCATGCCCATCATCGTCGCGGGCGTGCCGGTAATCGATACGGCTGCCGCCATCATCCGCCGAAAGCGTCAGCACCAATCTGTCATGCAAGCCGATCGTGGGCACATCCACCACCGGTTGCTTTCAGAGGGCTACAGCCAACGATCAACCGTTCTCATCATGTGGGGATGGACAGCGATTTTGTCCGTTTCCGCCCTCTTCATCACCGAAATGCACGGGCTTGCCCGCCTGCCGTTCGTCTGTCTTGCGCTTGGCGTTTCGGCATTCTTCGTTATTAAGCTAAACCTATTGGGCCCTGTTTTGCAGCATCATTACAATCCGCGCCCGTCTACAGGCAAAAAACGAATCAATGAGCAATTCAATGCAGTTTCGGGCAATACTTCGTCATCTTCGCATACCGACGAAAGCTCAGACGAACAACCTTAGCGCCAATTGCTCACGTACGATGTTCTACAAGGCGTATTTGCAGAGGGGAGGAATGCAATGCCGTATAACAACGAGACGCACAACGAGCACAGACAGTATCAATCGCACTCAAGGGTCACGAGGCCAAAAGCTAAGCCCGATGGGCAATCGACCCGAACACGCCGTCAAGCAACTTCGCAACCCGGCGAGTCGTTCCAATACAGCCGCCATGCCCACAGATATGCCGCAAGGGAACGCGAGCTGAGGAATAAAAAACGCGCACGAGTCGCAGCGCTATCGTGCGTCGCGATTATCGCCCTCTGCGCACTGTGCTTTGGCGCCGTCAAAGCGTTCAACACCGCCACGAGCGCACAAGGCCCCCTCGGCAACGTACAACAGACTCAACAATCAGCGGCCTACGCCAAAGAGGAGCAAACGACCCCACAACCCAACGACGACCCGGGCGATATCGTTATCGGCGTCAATGGCGACGCTGATACCTATATGCTCCGCGGAGAAGAATACATAGAGGGCGGCGCGCATGCAGCGTCGCCAAGTCATGGAGTTTTGACGCCAGCAATCGAGACGAGCGGCAGCGTAGACCCGAATACGGCAGGCGACTACATCATCACCTATACGGCAAGCGATTCTGAGGGCCATGCAGCCAAGGCAGAACGCACCGTGCATGTCGTTGACACCATGGACACGATGAAAACAGGTGTCCCGGTACTCATGTATCATTATGTGTACGATGCGAGCAATCCGCCAAGCGACCTCAATGGCAACTGGATCCTTGACACCAAGGTTGATGAGCACATGCAATACCTCAACGACAATGGGTTCTATTACCCCTCTTTCCCAGAAGTGCAAGCATTCATTGAAGGCAAACACAGTCTCCCTGCCAAAAGCGTCGTGCTCACCTTCGACGACGGAGAAGACGGAACGCTTGGCTTCCTTGACGCGCTTTCAAGCAAGCATCGCATCCCGGTAACTTCCTTCATGATTTGCAGCGACCAAACCGCCGCCGCAAATAAAGTCGCGAAATACGCCAGTCCCTATGTGCAATTCGAAAGCCATTCCGTCTCTATGCACCAACCCGGTGGAACCATTGGCCACGGAGGACGTATCTCGGCCATGACGAAAGACGAAATTCTAAACGACCTTCGCGACAGCGCGTCAATCGTCGGAAGTGGGCAAGCATTTGCCTACCCCTTTGGCGATACGACCCCCGATGGACAGACGGCTGTCTCTGAAGCGGGCCTAAACTGCGCCTTCACTACGAAAAACGATTGGTGCTACATCGGAGATGACGTAACGGCCCTTAATCGAGTGCGCATTTCGGGAGAATACTCCATCGATAGCTTCGTGTATCTCGTAAACGAACAATAGAAAAACTGCGGTTGAGATTTTTGCCGATTGTTTGCATGCCAAAATGGCAGTGAATCGCAACTCTCTAGAGGATATAATTTTCTAGTTTATGTTTTAAAAACACGAGCAGTCCCTAACGGAGGCTTTGATGAGCGAAAGCATCGCGGTTCTCATACCGTGCTACAACGAGGCCGTGACCATCGCGAAGGTGGTCGACGACTTCAGGCGTGAGCTGCCCGAGGCGGCCATCTACGTCTACGACAACAATTCGAAGGACGACACCGCGAAGATAGCGGCCGAGCACGGCGCCATTGTGCGCCGCGAGCCGCGCCAGGGCAAGGGCAACGTCGTGCGCTCGATGTTCCGCGACATCGACGCCGACTACTACATCATGGTCGACGGCGACGACACCTACCCCGCCGAGGCGGCCCGCGACCTCATCGCGCCGCTCGCCGCGGGCGAGGCCGACATGACGGTCGGCGACCGCCTGTCCAATGGCAGCTACGGCGAGGAGAACGACCGCGCGTTCCACGGCTTCGGCAACGACCTCGTGCGCTGGCTTATCAAGGCCATCTACGGCTTCGCCTTCGACGACGTCATGACGGGCTACCGCGCCTTCAACCGCGCTTTCGTCAAGACAATGCCCGTGCTCTCCGAGGGCTTCCAGATCGAGACCGAGCTCTCCATCCACGCGGTCGACAAGCGCTGGCGCATTATCGACGTGCCCATCGAGTACCGCGACCGCCCCGAGGGCAGCTACTCGAAACTGTCGACTTTCGGCGACGGCGCGAAGGTACTCAAGGCCATCGCAAGCCTGTTCAAGGAATACAAGCCGCTCGCCTTCTTCGGCTGGATCTCGCTCATCCTCGTGGCGCTCGGCCTTATCGTGGGCATCCCCGTAATCACGGCGTTCGTTGCCACGGGCGTGGTGCTGCGCATTCCCTCGACGGTGCTCGCCGTGGGGCTCGTGTTCTGCGGATGTCTGTCCATGACAGCCGGCCTCATCCTCGATTCGGTGGCGAAAGCCAACCGCAAGCAATGGGAGCTCGAGGTCTATAAGTTCATGTCGAAGGATAACGAATAGCCGTTCCCATTTGTTAAAACAAGAACTATAGAAAAAGAGATCCGCGAACGCGGATCTCTTTTTCTATGGAGCGAAGGTTCGAAAAATTATTTTGCGATTTCGACGCCAAGCTCGTTTTTCACCAAATCAAACGCGGCTGCGACAGCTTTATCCATATCGTAATATTTATAGCCGCCCAGACGACCCGCAAACACCACGTCACCTTCCTCTGCTGCAAGCTTTTCATACTCAGCATACAGCGCCTCATTGCGTGCGTCATTCACGGGATAGTAGGGCTCGTCGCCAGGTTTCCAGTCGGCAGGATACTCGCGCGTCACAACGGTTTTCGGCTGGGTGCCGAATTCAAAATGCTTATGTTCAATGACACGGGTATAAGGAACATCGCGAGCCGTGTAATTCACGACCGCAACACCCTGATGGTTCTCTTCGTCAAGAATCTCACTCTCGAAACGAAGGCTGCGATATTCCAGCGTGCCCAATTTGAAGTCATAAAAAGCATCAATCGGGCCACAGTAAATCGTTCGATCGGCTATGTCGGGCTGTTCTGAAATGAGTTCTTTGTATTCGACGCCGCAACGTACCTCTACGCCCTCAAGCATGCGCTCGACCATCTTCGTATAGCCGCCCATAGGAATGCCCTGGAAACGGTCGTTGAAATAATTGTTGTCATAGGTGAAGCGGCATGGCAGGCGTTTGATGATGCTGGCGGGCAAATCTTTGCAATCTCGACCCCACTGCTTCTCGGTGTAGCCCTTCACGAGTTTTTCGAAGATGTCGCGTCCGACGAGGGAAAGCGCCTGCTCCTCAAGATTCGTAGGCTCGCCGATATTCTCGGCAGCAACCTGCTCAGCAATCTTTGCTTTTGCTTCAGCAGGCGTGAAAACACCCCAGAGCTTGCTGAACGTATTCATGTTGAACGGCATGTTATACGTTTCACCATTGATATACGCAACGGGAGAATTCACGTAGTTATTGAACTCGCAGAATTGGTTCATGTAATCCCATACGCCGCGCAAAGAGGTGTGGAAGATGTGCGCACCATAACGATGCACATTAATGCCCTCGACCTCTTCGGTATAGATATTGCCAGCAATATGATTACGGCGATCGATAACGAGGCATTTCTTACCAAGCTTTTTTGCCTCATGTGCAAAAACAGCGCCCGTAAGGCCTGCGCCTACAATAAGATAATCGTACTGAGACATGCGGTTTTCTCCTTAACGAATCGGAAACGTCGCATAACAAACTTACAGTAGTATACTCTTTCGCCCGTTCGACATGCGATATCATGAGGGCGCACATGAACACTCCGCGCAAAGCGCGATATTAATGATAGGAGGGCTTCATGCCCGCAATGCTCGCAGCGCGCCTTTACCGCGTTTTGCCCCTTCTCGCAATACTCGCGATAATCGGTATCGTCGTCTATATATTCATGTCGTGGCGATACACGCCGGCGCGCGCCAAAGAGGCAGTCATAAAAATCTTCATCGCCCTAAACGGCGGCCTGTCGATTCTCTTTGCGCTCGCAACGCTCTACGCATGGATTGAAAGCAATGCGTTCGTGGCCGATTTCTTCATTACCTGCTTGGCAACCACGCTCATCATGCTCGGCATTACGTTCATCTGCCGCAGGAATTTCCTCAAGCACAACCCCAACTACCGCTGGCGACTTACCGACCGCGCAAAGAAAGCGCCCAGGAAATAGAAAAACCCGTTAAACGCTACGAGCATGTAACAGGTTTTAAGCAGATTCGTCAGGCTTCGATGAACCCGAGGTGAACGCACGCATTCCAAATGCCGTCATCGTCGACATTGGTCGTCACGTAATCGGCACGCTGCTTCAGCTCGTCGATGGCGTTCCCCATGGCAACGCTCGTCCATTCAGGTAAAAACATGCACACGTCATTACTGCCGTCGCCAAATACCACGACGTCTTCGATCGACGCCCCTAAGTGCGCCATGCAGCGCTTGATTCCCTCGCCCTTATCAACGGGCTCAACGAATACGGCATATGGGCTGAAACGCGCCGTAGGCACTTTCGATAGAGAGGCAATGCGCCCCTCTTCTTCGGGCGAGCAAATCACATAGACCTTATAGAAGCACTCAATCGAACGATAATCGAGCTCCAGGTCGACAACCGTCTCCATATACGAATCATGCACAAGCGCATCGTAGTTGGCATAGCGAGTCCAGCGGCGGCGCGAATCGTCGAAAGAGATCGCCCATACAACGCCGAGTCGCTCGCATTCCTCGATAACGTCGATACATGCTTGCGTATCGAGCGGTTTGATTCCCAAAAACTCGCCATCGAGCGTAAGGCTATTGCCGCCGTCGGCCACCATATTCTGGAACCCGAGCTCATGCATGAAGCCCTCACCCATCGCATGCAGGCGTCCCGTGCATATCGCGAGGAAATGGCCTTCAGATTTCAAGATTTCGAGCGCTCGCTTCGTCGATTCGGGGATATACCGCCCCATAATCGGCCCCGCAGCCAAGGTGCCATCAATATCGAAAAAGAAATAATGTTTGCGCATATGCCTTCATCCCTATCGGCTCGATTGCATGAAGCAAACGAACTATAACCGCGCTCATAGCGAGCAAGCAGCATCCTAATCAGGCGCATCGACTCAAATGCGGGCTAAACACAGCCCGAACAGCAACAACAGAAAGACAAGGCACCATTGAGAACACCGCGCGACATCCATAAAAAAGGCCGACGGTATGTCGGCCTTAGTTCGTTCATGGAGCCAGTGACAGGAATCGAACCTGCAACCGACTGATTACAAATCAGTTGCGCTACCGTTGCGCCACACTGGCAAGTGAGCTTGGTTAGTGTACCACAACTACTTTACAAGCAGCTGAGCAATTTGCACAGCATTGGTCGCGGCGCCCTTGCGAATCTGATCGCCGCAGCACCAGAACGTGATTCCGCGCGATTCATTGGGGTTCGAGATATCGCGACGCATGCGGCCAACCCAAATAAGGTCTTGGTCGCTCGTATCGATAGGCATCGGGAAACGGTCGTGCGCATCAGCGGCGTCTCGATCGTCAACGAGTTTCACGCCAGGAGCCGAAGCGAGAACCTCGCGAGCCTGCTCAAGCGTGATGTCGCGTTCGAATTCAAGCGTGATGCTTTCGGAATGCGAACGAAGAACGGGCACGCGAACACAGGTGCAATTCACGCGCAACTCGGGAAGATGCATGATTTTGCGGCCCTCGTTCTGAAACTTCATCTCTTCCGAAGTGAAGCCCTCGTATTTAAAGCCACCAATCTGAGGAATGAGGTTGCTCGCAAGCTGAGCAGCGAATGAGCTCGGCTCAGGCATAGGTTCGCCCTTGCCCATCGCCGCAATTTGCGCCTCGAGCTCGCGCATGCCCGGCACGCCTGCGCCACTCGCGGCCTGATAGGTGCTCACAATCATACGCTGCACGCCCGCGGCCTGATGAAGCGGCCACGTAGGAACAAGACCGATAATGGTGGCGCAATTCGGGTTCGCAATAATGCCCTTATTCCATTTCACATCTTCGCCATTGATTTCCGGCACAACCAGGGGCACATCTTCATCCATGCGGAAGGCGTGCGAATTGTCGATGACCGTTGCGCCCGCTTCCACGGCATGCGGAAGCAATTCCTTGGCGATGCCATCGCCAGCGGCGCCCAAGACGATATCGCAACCCTTGAAGCACTGCGGGGTGGCTTCTTCAATGACGACTTTTTCGCCCTTGAATTCGATCGTTTTGCCAGCACTGCGCGCACTCGCGAAAAGCCTCAAACCAGCGACAGGGAAATCACGCTCCTGAAGGCACTCGAGCATCTGCTGGCCCACAGCGCCCGTCGCACCCAGAATTCCGACGTTGTAGCTACTCATTGGTCGCCTCCTCTTCGGCTTCCTCGACAGTAATGATGTTATCGTCACTATCGACAAACGCGCCGTAAATAACGCGAATAGCACGCTCAAAATCGTCGACATCGACGCCAACAACAATGTCAAGCTCTTCGGATCCCTGCGCGATCATGCGAATATTGATGCCCGCATGGCCCAGTTCGCCGAACAGGCGGCCCGAAGTGCCCGGGCGACTCGGCATGTTGCGGCCGACCGTGGAAATAAGCGCAAGCCTATCGACGATTTTGATTTCGTCGGGCTCGAGCTCGCTTTTAATATCGGCAACAATGGAATACAGGCAATCTTTCACATCGCTGCCCTGCACCACCACGGCAAACGAGTCGATGCCCGTGGGAATGTGCTCGATGCTCACGCGATAGCGCTCGAAAATCGACAAAGTTTTGCGAATGTAGCCAACCTTGCTCGACATATGGTTCGTCTTCACGTGAATAGCGACGAAATCTTTCTTGCCCGCAATACCCGTGATGAGCGGCTCGGCCACGCCAGGCTCGGTTTCCTCGGAAATCACGGTGCCGGGGTCGTCGGGCGCATTCGTATTCTTAATCACAAGCGGAATGCCGGCATCTTTCACCGGGAAAATCGCCTCTTCATGCAGCACGCTCGCGCCCATGTAAGAAAGCTCGCGAAGTTCGGCGTAGGTAATGCGCGAAATCGACTTCGGATTATCGACGATGCGTGGGTCGGCTGTAAGGAAGCCGGAAACGTCGGTCCAGTTCTCATACAAGTCGGCGCCCAGGCACTGAGCCACAATCGCGCCCGTGATGTCTCCGCCGCCGCGGTCGAGCAGCTTGATTTTGCCATCTTCCGTCGCGCCATAGAAGCCAGGAAGCACGAAGCACTTTTCCTCGCCGATCGCAGCCTTGAGCTTTTCGGAAGTCTTATCCATATCGATAGAGCTATCGGCGCGGAACGTAATAACGTCAGCAGCATCGACGAACGGGAAGCCCAAATATTCAGCCATCATGCGACCCGTGAAGTATTCGCCGCGGCTCACGATATACTCAGGCGTGTATTCTCCACGCTTCGCGAGCTCGCGGAAGATGCCGAATTCATGGGAAATGGGGTAGCTCAGATTCAATTCTTTGGCAATTTCGCAGAAGCGCTGGCCGATAGTGCCCAGAAGGTCATCGCATGTCACGTGGTATTGCAAGTGAGCGTTCACCAAATACAGCAAGTCGGTAATTTTGCTGTCGAACTTATCACGCTTGCCGGCGGCGCTCACGACGACAAAACGGCGAGAGGGGTCGGCCTGGACGATTGCCTTGACTTTTTTGAATTGGCCGGCAGAACTCACACTCGAGCCGCCGAACTTCGTAATCTTAATCATAGAACTACCTTCGATGCGCAGTACACGTAAAATCGATGATGCCACTTTAGCATGCAAAAGCGCAAGCCCTTTCGGCAGATGGCCAGAAGTCACCATATGTGGTACCTATTTGAGAGCCTCAGTCAAAATACGAAAACGCGCCGAGGAGACATACCCCTTGGCGCGTTTGAGTGTTATGCAAGTTGAATGCGCACTCCCTGAGTGTCGCACTCAAGCACATGCACCTGGAAATCGGGATGCATACTCTGCAGGCGCGCTCGCAGGCTTTCAGCGACCAGTCCATCATCGGTTACCGCCATAAGGGTGGAACCCGAACCAGAAATCCACAGCGTAGCCGCACCACCATTCAGGCAAACCTCCCGCACCTCATCGTAATCGGGAATAAGTTCACGGCGATAGGGTTCTTGGATTTTGTCGTCGCAGGCGGCAGCGATAAGACGAACGTCACCCGACTCCAAACCGCGCGTAAGGCCAGAGATGCGTCCCATTTGCCACACAGCGGTAGACAGGGGCACTTCCTGAGGCACAATCTTGCGCGCCTCCTCGGTTTTAACCTCGTAAGGCGGAATAACCGTGACGAAGCGCAGGTTCGGATTCACGTTATAGCGAATGCAATTCGGCAATTCGCCCTGCGGCGTAAACGAGCACACGAGCGACCCCATAATGGCGGGAGCGACGTTATCGGGGTGGCCTTCCATTTCGGTCGCGATGCTCACCGCCTCAGCGCGACCCACAATGCGGCCCGTGAGCGCAGCGGCACCCATGATGCCCGCAACCGTGCACGTCGACGAGGAACCCAAACCACGTGAAACGGGAATCGCTGCATCGATATGCAGCTTAATAGGAAACGGCTCCTCGCCCCAGTGCGCAAGCGCAAGCTCAAAGCTTCGATACACGAGATTATTTTCATTGCGATACTTCTCGGAGCAACCCGAAATCTGCAGCTCATCAGCACGTTCGAACGTGAATTCCGAATACAGGGAAACCGCCATACCCAGGCAGTCGTAGCCAATGCCAAGATTCGCCGACGTAGCCGGCACCGTAATTTTTACGCTCACAACAACTCACCGCATTTCGTTTCAACATAAGAAGACATGTCGCTAACCGCGATCACGTCGCCGAAACGCTCATCGGCGTTTTCGAGGGCGGCCAAAGCGGCAGGAGCTTTCGTTTCACTCGCGCCTTCGAGTTCGCGCATGCAAGCAAAATCGTCCTGCGGCGCAGCCAGACCCAGCGCCTCGCACACGTCATGGCAGAACTTATACGGGCTCGCGGTAGAAAGCACCACGCGGGGAACGCCTTCGGAATGAGGATGCATCTTTGAAACATGCCACGCACACGCCGTATGGGGATCGAGCACATAGCCCGTTGCATCGTGGCATTCCTTCATGGCAGCCTCGGCCTGCTCGTCGCTCGCCCAGCCGCAGGCGAACGTTTCCTGAATACGCGCAAGCACCTCGTCGGGCACCTGATAACGACCCGTTTTCGCAAGGTCGCCCATAAGGCCAGCAACAAACCCAGCAGCGCCATCGCTCGCGTAGTACAGAAGGCGCTCAAGGTTCGACGAAATCAAGATATCCATCGAAGGAGAAATGGTTTTAAAGAACTCGCGATTGCGGTCGTACACGCCCTCGGTAAGGAAATCGGACAGCACGTTATTGCAGTTGCTCGCGACAATAAGCTTGCCAACGGGAAGGCCCATGCGCTTCGCAAAATACCCAGCAAGCACATCGCCGAAGTTTCCGGTGGGAACGCAGAATTCGACGGCATCGCCGCATGCGATTTCGCCTGCGCGAACGAGCTGGGCATAGGCATCGAAGTAATACACGACCTGCGGAGCCAAACGGCCGATATTAATGGAGTTCGCGCTTGAAAGCACCGTATCCTGCGCCGCAAGACGCTCGCGCAGCGCCTCGTCTCCAAAAATACGCTTTACGGCGCTTTGGGTATCGTCGAAATTGCCTTCGACGGCAGCGACGGCAACGTTGTCGCCGGCCTGGGTGACCATTTGCAATCGCTGGATTTCGCTTGTGCCGTTATGCGGGTAGAACACGGTAATGCCCAGCCCGGGCGTATTCGCGAAACCAGCCAAAGCAGCCTTGCCGGTATCGCCGCTCGTTGCGGCAAGAATCATGATTTTTTCGCCCGCGCCTTGCGCAGCTCGGCTCATGAGCTGAGGAAGCATCTGCAGCGCAACATCTTTGAAGGCACTTGTCGGGCCGCGGAAGAGTTCGAGCACGAACGCATCGCCGACCTTTACCACGGGCGCAACGTCATCGGTTTCAAAGGTGCCTTTGTATGCAGCCTTAACGCACGACTCAATTTCTTCAGCGGAATAATCATCGAGCAGCGTACCCAAAATATACGCGGCATTTTCGCGATACGTGTTCGTCACAACGCGTTCGAGATCGATTTTCGTTTCGCCCAGCGCATCGGTAACGTAGAGGCCGCCATCGGAAGCAAGGCCATTGAGCACCGCGCGTTTCGCGGACACGCATGCATCGGCGTTTCGAGTGCTGTGGTACATCGAAGTCATATGCCGCCCTTTCGTTTGGTTGAATTCGCTCTAGCATACCAAGCGCGGGCAATGCAATATTACAGCTTTGTTAAATACACCGCTCACCAGCGGTAAACGGCCGACATGGCAGCCGAAAGCCACAAGCGATAGATCACTCGGCACACGAAGCGAGCTCGGGGCCCACAACTCCTTCATGCGAGGCGAAATCGGGAATGAAACTTTCTTCGGCAGCTCCCCCCTCTTGCCAGAAATAATCATCGCAGCCGATATCGTCGGCATAATCGAGAAGCTCCTCGAACGCTTCAGGATCGACTCTCTGCTCAAGTTCAGGATGCAACGGAAACGCTCCCATAGGCGTGTATTGGCTCATGAGAGAAAGCTTAAGCTGGCCGAGCGTTTCTTGCACGGCATAGGTTTCATGCACATATCGCACGATTCGCTTTGTTTCCTCCAAGTGCGTCGGAAGCAGCAGCACGCGAACGATAACGTGCGCGCCCTGTTCCACCATCGCATCGAGCGAAGCCATAGCGAATTCGGGGTACGTTGGCGCTTTCGAATAGCTGCGCGCCGTCTGGGCATCGATATAGCGAAAATCGACCAGATAGGTATCGACGAGCCCTTTGAGCAAAGCGATAGTTTCTGGCGTTTCGTAGCCTGAAGTGTTGTACACAAACGGAATGGTGAGCCCCGCTTCACGCGCGAGCTTTGCCGCTTCGATAATTTGGGGCACATAGTGCGTTGGCGTTACGAGGTTCACATTAAGAGCGCCTTGGTCCTGCAATTCCAAAAAAATACAAGCAAGACGACGCACGCTCACATCGACGCCGCAGCTGCCGTTCGCGATGGGTTCGTTTTGACAATACACGCAATGCAGCGGGCAATTCGAGAAGAAAACGGCCCCGCTGCCCATATTGCCCGAAATCGGCGGCTCCTCCCAGAAATGAAGGGCGGCCCGGGCGATGCGCAGCTCATCAGCCGCGCCACACACGCCCCGCGCACCCGCTACGCGATTCGCACCACACGCACGAGGACAGAGCGAGCAATGTTCAAGCAAGGAAATCGTGGCATCAGAAAAAGAGGCCGTCGAAAGAGCGGCCTCTTCCATACATGACGTGTTATCGCGCACACCCATCGATCGCCTAAGCGCCGCCTTTGATTTTACGTGCGATGCGATCGGCTACCGAAAGGTCCTCTCGGCGGTCTTGTCCCCAAAATACGATTGCAATCATACCGGGGCCCACATGGGTTCCAATAACGGGACCAATATGCAAATCAAGGAACATGGCATCTTCTTGTTCCTTCGCGATAAGCTCATGCATGCGCTCAAGGTCTTTAGGACAATCGGCATTGCCCGTCACAATGGCGCCCGAAGGGCCGTCCTGAGAAACTTTATCGAGATAGAACTGAGCGAGCTGGCGAATGCCCTTTTTGCGGCCGCGGGCCACACCCTTCAAGGTGAGCTTGCCTTCCAAATCGATAGTGAGCATAGGCTTCACATCGAGTTTCGCACCCGCCGCAGCAACGCCATCGGGAATGCGGCCGCCACGACGCAACGACTCAAGGTCGTCGACCATAAACATCATGTTAAGGAAATAGCGCGCCTCTTCAGCCCACTCGACGAGCTCTTCAGCCGTAAGGCCCGCATCGCGCTGGCGCAGGGCTTCATATACCAAAGCCCCTTCCGCAACAGAAGCAAGCTTGGTATCGACGATGTGCAGCTGCATATCGGGGTACTTTTCCTGAAGCTGATCGCGCACGAGCAACGACACATTGTAGCTGCCCGAAAGCGCCGAAGAGAAACTCAAATACACCGTAGGAATGCCCGATTGCGCAGCGCGCTCAAACACCTCGGTGTAAGCGGGAATGGAAATTTGAGACGTCGTAGGGAAATTGCCCTTGCGCATGCGGTCGTAGAATTCCTTGGCGGGCATGCTCACGCCGAAATCGTCGAGATGCTGCTCGGTGTCGAAGAGGAACGGGAATTCAACGAGATACACGCCCTCGCGCTGCACCATCTCCAGCGGCAAATCGCAACACGAGTCGATAATAAGATTGCATTTCGCGGTCATTCGTGGCCTTTCTGAAAGCGATTCCGCGCTCCTTACGCGCAATACTTTGACAGACGAACTATATCAGGTCACGGCAGCATTCGAGTCGCTTTGTCAAAATAGAATCAAATTGTCACTTATGCCGAGCGCACCGAAACATCCCCACAACGCAAAAGGCGGCATCGAACCATAAGGCCCGATGCCGCCTTGTTATTCCGCGCTCGAGTTGAAACAAGAATTCTTACCAGCCGATTTTTTGGCCACGAAGCTCCGCCACGAGCGCCGCACGGCGATGCCACATGCCCTCTTCCAGACCCACGGGATACGTATGGGGGTTCAGCAAGCGTTTCTGAGATTCGTCAAGCTTTCTAAGAGCTTCTTTCGCACGCGCCTGCGCGGCCATAGCGCAACGGTCTTCGGCGGCGAGCACCGATTTGCCATCACGCGAAAGCGGACGAAGCAGCGTCTCGCTCGCAAGCCCCGCAAGCGATTTCTGGCGAAGCAAGTCGGATGGATCGATGATCTTGTCTTCGGCATTTACCGGTTCATTCACGTCGAAAACCATATCGCCTGCGATGCGCCCGTCTTCGAAGAAGAAGCGACGCACATCGAGAACGCCTGGGAGCGTGAGCTTGCTCGACATCTCAGTTACCTTGAGGCGAGCCTTCCATTTCGAGTCGCCCTGCGATTTCGTAGCCGACAGCTTATACACGCCGCCAAGCGCCGGCTGGTCATACGCGGTTGCGAGCTTCGTGCCAACGCCCCAGCTCATAACGTTCGCGCCCTGCTCGCGAATAGATTCGATCGTATACTCATCCAAATCGTTCGAGAGCACGATGCCGCAATCGGTAAGGCCCGCTGCATCGAGGCGCTCGCGCGCATAACGCGAAAGCCACGCAAGGTCGCCCGAATCGATGCGAATGCCGGCAAGCTTTTCTCCGCGCTCGCGCATTTCGAGGCCCACGGTAATGGCATTTTCAATGCCTTTTTTCACGTTGTACGTATCGACGAGCAGAACGCAGTTCGTGGGGAAGCATTTCGCATACGCGCGGAAAGCTTCAAGTTCGCTATCGAACGACATGACCCAAGAATGGGAATGCGTGCCTGAAACAGGAATGTCATAGAGCTTGCCCGCAAGCACGTTGGAAGTCGAGGCGCATCCGCCGACAACCGCAGCGCGACTCGCCCACAGCGAACCGCCTGCGCCTTGCGCGCGGCGCAGGCCGAATTCCGCAACAGGCGTTTTCGCAGCAAGGCACACACGAGCCGCTTTCGTCGCGATGAGCGTTTGGAAATTCACGCAATTCAAAAGCGCGGTCTCAAGCAGCTGGCATTCAAGAATGGGGCCCATGACGCGAACGATGGGTTCCATCGGGAAAATAACCTCGCCCTCGCGCACGGCGTCGATGTCCACCGAAAGCTTCAGAGCCTGAAGGTATTCAAGGAACTTCGCCTTGAAGAGCTTTCCGCCGCCGGGAGCATTGAGCCCCGCCAGGTATTCGATATCAGATTCGGTGAATTCGAACCCATCGATCATTTCCGCGAGCTGCGACATACCGCACGCAATGGCAAAGCCGCCTTTGAAAGGAGCATCGCGGAAGAAAACCGTGAAGCACGCCTGCTCGTCAAGCTTGTCATTTTCCCAATACCCTTGCGCCATAGTGAGCTGATACAAGTCGGTAAGCAGCCCATACGCCAAGCGCGGCGTTCCGTTTTCAACGGTTGGCTCGTCGAGGGTTTTCATCTTGATGCTCCTTTCAAAAAATGGAACAGGAGCTTATTCCTGTCCCATTTTGGGTTATTGCTCGCGGTTCTGACTCTCGCCGCCCTGCGCTTTATGTGTGCGACGACGGGGACGCCTATGCGTCGAGGTTTCGCTTGCCTGAGTCTGCTGCGAGCCTTGAGCCTTCGTCTGAGACAGGCCCGAGGAACGCTGCCCGGGGCGACGTTGTTGTTTGGGCTTATCTTGCTTTTGTGCCGCGCCGCGGTTTTTCTGCTGCTGCGGCTTATCGGAGGAACGCTTAGGCTGCACATTCTGAGAAGCCTGGCCATCGCGGCGTTTCGAACCCTGGGCGGTTTGCGAACTGCGGCGTTTCACACGACCCTGGCCCTGCTTCTGTTGGTCTTCGCCGCCTGCGGTTTCGCCGCGAGAACGCTGCTTGCGCTGCGAATCGCGCTTCTCTTCAACCGTAGCTTGCGAGGAAGCGCCACGCGAACGACGACGGCGGCGCGAAGAACGGCCCTGCTCCTCGTCGGCTTCGGCCTTGCGTGATTTACGGGAGCTCTCATTATGGCGTGCCACGGGCGCTTCGGCGAGCTTATCGGTGCCTGTGAAAATCGAGCGATCGACGATTTCCGCAACCTGCATATTCGGATTCGCGGCATTGATGGCAGCTTCGAGCACGTCGGCGGAAACAGAATTCGGCTTACCCGACTTTTTGTCGACACCCATCTCGGCAACAGGAACACGCACGCGCTTGTCTTCGACCTGCAGCGTGACGGTTTCGCGGGGCACGTTGATTTCAACGACCTTCGCTTCGCCGCCCGGCACCTTCACCATGGACCCTTGCTTGGGGCAATGGCACTTGAATTCCTTATAGGTATCTGATTCATAGCGAAGGCAACACATGAGGCGACCGCACAAACCCGAGATTTTTTGCGGGTTCAACGACAAATCCTGGTCTTTCGCCATTCGAATTGACACTGGATTGAACTGGCCGCCTAAGCGAGCACAGCACAACTCCTGGCCGCAGTGCCCGAAGCCGCCGACGATGCGCGCTTCGTCGCGCACGCCGATTTGACGCATATCGATTCGAACGTGGAATTTCGCGGCGAGCGCACGCACGAGTTCGCGGAAATCGATACGCTCGTCTGCTTCAAAATAGAAAATCGCTTTGTCGCCATCGAAAAGGAATTCGACGGTCACGGGATGCATGTCGAGCTTGTATTGCTCGACCATTTCCTTGAAAACAGGAAGCGCCTCTTCGGCCTGAGCCTGAAGATTCGCCCACTTCGCGGAATCTTCAGACGTGGCTTTGCGCATCACGGGCTTCAAGGGGCTTTTAAGTTTCGCGATGGCGTCTTCGGAAACCTCTTTCAGGTTTTCATCGGCCACGCCGTATTCCAGGCCGCGCTCGGTTTTCACGATAAGCGCATCGCCCGCGGAGAACTCGACTCCATTGGGATCGAACCACAACACCCGAGGGTTATAGGTAAGCCTGACGGCAGCGACGTTAGGCATAGAGAACCTCTCTTATCTCGAAAAGCATCGATTCGATGCTCACTTGCGGAGAAACATTATACGAAATGGCGTCTTCGCAGGCGCTCACACACTCCTGTGCGCGCGTAACGCGCTCGAGCGTGGTGCGGGCGGCGGCGTCGTGAATAGACGCAGCCACATCGACGTTGACGACGAGAGAATCGTCGCCTGCACAGCATACTCCCACGTCGCGAAGCCAAGCGCGAGCTATCGAGCACATTTGGCGCAACAATTCCATGGACGCCGCGCTCATGGCGCGCTTCTGGCGGGCTTCAAGCTGCTTGAGAGCCGAAGCCTGCAGGAATTCAGCCTTTTCTTCCAAATTGCGCTCTTGTTCACGACGCACCTCATCGAGCGGCGTTTTGGACGCCAAAACCAAATCGCGGGCATACTCAAGAATATCGAGGTCATCTGCGCGCAAAAGCGAGCCCATGGCACCTATGATTTTCGTGCGGAACACGCCTCGCTCCTTGGAGCGTAAAAACTGAGCCGCCTTCGTGATGGAGCCGCCCACCGCCTGAATAGCAATGGCTGCCTCGGGAAGAGTGCAGCCCGTATTCTGGGCCAGAATGCCCGACGCCTCGCTCGCCGGAATATGACGAAACGGCACAACTTGACAGCGCGACACGATAGTCGGCAGCACGGCTTCGCGGGTGCGGCCAAGCAAGATGATCGTGACGTCGTCGGGCGGCTCTTCGAGCGTTTTCAAAAACGCGTTCGCGGCCGACGTACCAAGCGAGTCGACCCGATCGAGGATATACACCTTATGCCTGCCAGCAAGCGGAGCCAGCTGGGAATCGGCGACAAGCTCGCGAATTTGTTCGACAACATAGCCCTGGGCACCTTCTGGAGCGAGGTAATGCACGTCGGGATGGGACTTGCGGTCGATGAGGCGGCACGTGTCTGCCGAACACGCCTCGCATGAGGAACATGGGTCGCCTTCGCACACGATGGCCTTCGCGAGCGCGAACGCCGCCGCCGTTTTATTCGAACCCGCTGGCCCCGTGAACAAATACGCATGACTCACGCGATCGCCGCGCACGCACGCACGCAAGAAATCACGAACTTTGGGTTGCCCGAAAATCCCGTCGAAGACGTCAGACATTATTCGGCCCCGTTTTTCGAATGCGAAACAGGAGCGGCAAACGTCGCTTTTCCGGTATGAGGCTTCTTGGTGTCGAGCGGTGCAAAATGCGCGCCCGATTCATCCGCAAGCAGTTCTACCATAAACGGAAAAATGTCAGCAAGTTCGGCGAAAACAGCCTGAGACGTTTTCGACTTCTTGTCTGCCGAATACACCGTGCGAATGCGCTTCGGGTCATCAGCGGCGATTTCGGCAAACGCATTGCGCACACGCTCATGGAACTCGACCCCCGCAGATTCAAGGCGATCAGCGCCATCGTTTTTCGTCGCGCGAATCAAGCCGTCTTTCGTCGAAGGCGGAACAAGCAGAATAGTTCTGTCGGGAACAACGCCCTGGCATGCAAATTGGTTAGCGCGCCTCACGAAATCGGCATCGATCCCACGACCGTACGCCTGATACGCCGTCGTGGAATCGAAGAAACGATCGCACAAAACCACGGCCCCGCGATCGAGCGCCGGCTTAATGACCTCTTCAACGATTTGCGCACGTGCCGCTTCGTACACAAGAAGCTCGCATGCATCGCACATCGCGGCATTACCCGGATCGAGCACGATGCTGCGCAGCTTGTCGCCTATAGCGGTACCACCCGGCTCGCGCAAGCGCACCACTTCAAATCCGCGCGCTTCAAGCGTTTCTGCCAAAAAGCGAATATGGGTCGTTTTGCCCGCACCTTCGCCACCTTCAAACGAAACGAAGACGCCGCGGCGTTGACCGGCCTTATTCGAGGTCATAAATACAACTTCCCTTCACATCGACGCCTACGAAGACGGGGAAATCTCGCACAACGATGCGTCGCAAAGCTTCAGTGCCCAAGTCGTCATATGCGACGACTTCGCCAGATTCAACGCGCTGGGCCAAAAGCGCCGCAGCGCCGCCCGTAGCAACGAAATAGACCGAACTGGTTTCAACGCACGCATCAATCACAGCTTGGTTGCGCACTCCCTTGCCCACTGTGGCGGCAATGCCCGCCCGATGCAGCTCAGGAGCAGCGAAATCCATGCGCGATGCCGTGGTAGGACCAACCGCACCAAAGGGTCGACCTGCCGCAGGAGGTGTCGGCCCCGCATAAAAAATCGTGGCGCCCTCCAAATCATACGGAAGGCATCCTCGCTCGTGCAGCTCGTCGAGCAAACGCATGTGGCCGGCGTCTCGCAGCGTGTACATAGCGCCCGAGAGCGTGCAGGCATCGCCAGCGCGAAGAGAGGCAAGCGCCTCGCGGGAAAGGGGCAGCTCCAATGCGAGAGGAGAATTCATCGAATCGGCCATGCCTACTCCCCCGTTTCCGTATCAACGCGCTCGAATTCACCTGTCTGAGCGTTAAATTCAAACGTAGCGCGACGCATAGCAGAACAGCCCATATTAATGGCGAGCGGCAAAGCCGCGATATGGCACGGCGCCGTGTTCACATGCACAGCAAGCGCCAACGTTTTGCCTCCAAGAGCGCCAGGGCCCATACCCGTCACGTTCACCATATCGAGCAGCTCGTTTTCGAGTTCCACCGTGCGTTCGTCCTTCGCTGAAGAGCCAACGGGGCGCAAGAGCGCCGATTTCGCCATGCCAGCGACCTTATCGAACGTGCCGCCGATGCCAACGCCAATCACGAGCGGTGGGCACGCATTTGCCGCCTTATGTCGAACGCAATCCATGACTTCATTGAGAATGCCCTGCTTGCCTGCGCCTGGCGGCAGCATAACCACACGCGAAGCGTTGTCGGACCCGCCACCTTTCAGCAGCACATGCAACCTGCATCCAGCTTTTTCGCTGAAATGAATATCGGTGAAAGCGGGCGTGTTGTCGCCGGTGTTCGTACGATCAAAAAACGCATCACGCACAACGCTCTTGCGAAGAAGCGCTTCGCTATATGCGCGAGCAACCGCATCATCAGTTTCCGCAAACACGTCGCCCGGCACGAGCACATCGGGACCTGCTTCAAGGCAAACCCAGCACGTTCCCGTATCTTGACAAATGGGGACGCAATCGCGCTCAGCGATTTCCGCATTTTCGAGAAGCTGGTCAAGAACGAGGGCGCCGCGTGATTCGCCCTCGGCCTTTCGGGCTTCCGCAAGCGAGCGTTTCACGTCGCACGGAAGCACGCAAGCGACATTCGGGATGGCCTCATACACGGCTTTCGCCACGGCCTGTTTAGTAATGAGTTTCGTAGTATCCATAAAGACAAGTATAGCCCGCACCCGTCGAATAAGCTTCGACGAATACGGGCTATATAAGATGCACGAAATTATGCGACGCGAAAAGCGCTACTCAACCGCTTCGACGAACCAGGAAGTAATGCTCGTGGGGTGCGTGATGGCGGTGCCAACCACAACCGCCCACGCGCCCGCATCCATTGCAGCCTTCGCATCGGCAGGCGTATGCACGCGGCCCTCGCAGATAACAGGCTTGTCGGGGAATTCCGCAACAGCCTGGGCGACCAGCGCCACATCGGGGCCGTCGGCCATGCCGCAATCGATGGCAGCGCCAGGATGAGAAAGCGTTGTAGAGGCGATATCGCAGCCGATGGCGAAAGCGTGGCGAATGTCTTCGATGGTCGAGCAGTCGGCCATAACAAGCACGCCCTCTTCTTTCAGCGGGCGCACGGTATCTTCCAGCGTTTTGCCATCGGTGCGAGGACGATCGGTAGCATCGATAGCAACGATATCGGCGCCAGCCGCGACGCACGCACGAGCATGACGCAAGGTCGGCGTAATGTAGACGCCTTCATGGCCTTCTTTCCAAATGCCAATGACGGGAACCTCGGTACGGCCCTTAATGGCAGAAATGTCGGAAAGGCCCTGGCAGCGAATGCCGCCCGCACCGCCCAGCTCGCACGCGCGAGCCATTTGCGCCATGGTTTCGGGATGGCGAAGCGGCTCGCCCATATACGCCTGGCAGCTCACGATAAGTTTGCCTTTGAGTTGTTCAATAATGGGATCCATTGCCCGTCTCCTAGTTCTTCAAAGTATCCAGCAGATTTTCCGCAGCTCCAATGAGCGGCGCATTATCGCCGAGCGATGCATCGACAATGGGCAAATCGGCGAGAACGCCCGGAGTGCGCTCCTTGAATGCCGACACCATCGCGTCACGCCAAATGGGGCCAGCCTTCGTAACGGACCCAGAAACTACAGCGATATCGGGGTCAAAGATATTCGTCCAGCCAGCAAGCGCCAAACCAAGAGCACGGCCCGCATTTTCAATGGTTTGACGTGCAATGTCTTCACCGAGTTGCGCACGATGGGAGATTTCGGCCCCGGTTTGATGGACACCGCATGCAGCATAGTAGCGTGCCTCAATGCCGCTGCCTGCCGCCACCGACTCAAGATTGCCATCGCCGGCATCCAAGGTATTCATCGTCGATCCGATTTCACCCGCGAAACCATGTTTGCCGCGAACGATTTTGCCATGGCAAATAATACCGCCGCCAAGGCCCGTGCCTGGAGCCATGACAACGGCCGTCTGCGCACCACGCGCCGCACCCCAACGTGCCTCGCCGAGCGCATGCGACTGCACATCTCCGAGCACAGCGCTCGGGCATTCGAAACGCTCACGCAGCGCATCGCCGAGCGGCTGCCCCGACCATCCGGGCATGATTTCATTCGCAAAAGCGATATTGCCCGTATCCACGTCAACACGACCAGCCGTCGCAACGCCAACGCCCACGATGGTTTCGCCATGAGAAAGAGCCTCGGCACGCACATCATCGACAAGGTCGAGAATGCGAGCAAGCACGACTTCCCCACCCTGCTGCGCATCGGTAGGAATCGAGCGCTTCGAAAGAATGATGGGTGCAGCGTCGACGTTTTCATAACGCACGACGGCACACGCAATTTTCGTTCCGCCCACATCAACAGCAACAACACTGAATGGATATTCCAAAGGAAAACCTCCAAAACAATCCCGATCGCACAACGCCGCGACCGGGAATTCCCGCAAAAAAACGGCCACACGCTATGAGCCAACCGCTTATGCGCCAAAAACAGCAAACGGCCACGAAGCGTGCCAGATTGCCCATCATGAAGCCACTCGTATTCCATACGCGGAAGCCCTGCACAAAGAGCAAGCTGATGCGCCTCGCGGCCGCACGGCGCCATAACGCCTCAAACGAAGAAGCGCCGCCCGTAAGGACGGCGCAACAAATCTACATCATGCCGTTCTGCTCGAGAACCGCACGAATGGCAGCAACGTCTTCGCCCTCGAGAGCCTGAACGGGCTCGCGCATCTGGTTCGTGTTGAACACGCCCATTTGCCACAGAGCGGTCTTGAACGCACCAACACCAGCACCAAAGCCGACGGTCGCCTTCACGACGCGAGTCACGAACATCAAGCGAGCGAGGTGGTCCTGAATCTGACGGACTTTCTCCCAATCACCAGCCTGGAAGGCCTTCCACTGCTCAACATAGCTGTAGGGGTCGATATTGGCGAGGCCCGGAACGGAGCCATCGGCGCCAGCCATGTAAGCACCATCGACGCACACCTCGTGGCCAGTGAAGACCTGCAGAGGATGGCCAGCATCTCCATTCTCGAGGCACAGCCAACGGAAGCTCACGTCGTCGCCCGAGGAGTCTTTAACGCCCTGGATAACACCGTCTTCGCCGAGGCGAACGAGCATCGTGGGGTCGAGCTTCGTGTGAACGCAGACAGGAAGATCGTAAGCGAACAGCGGCAAATCGGTCTGCTCGCGAATGGCGCGGAAATGACGCTCTGTTTCCTTGGGGCCGCCCAGGGCATAGAACGGAGCGGTCGCGACAAGGCCGTCGACGCCATAGCCCGTAGCACGCTTGGCCTGATCGACCACACGCAGGGTCTCCATATCGATAATGCCGGCAAGAACGGGAACGCGGCCATGAACCATGGCGACGGCCTCCTGCAGCACATGGTAGCGCTGAGCGTCGGTAAGGAAGGCAACCTCGCCCGAGGAGCCCAAGAAGAACAGGCCATCAACACCTGCGTCAATCATGCGGTTGATCGAGCGCTCGAGAGCCTCAAGATCAAGCGTACGCTCGGCGGTCAAAGGAATGACCACGGGAGGAATAACGCCATGGAATTTGCTTTCAGTCATGAGAAGACCCTTTTCTATTGGATACAGCAAACATCAAAATTGTAAGCCCTGGTCGGTACGCGTCAAGCGGTAAGCGGTAAATTCAGCCCAAGAACAAAGAAAGCTCGTCCCTGCATGTTCTGCCCAGGTTCCTATGGCATCGTCTGCGTTCATTCTGGTTTTATTCATAAGTTGAACGCAGTCAGCCGAGCGCATAGTGAGCGATGCGAACGGTAGCGAGGCGTGGTGCCATGGGAACCTGGGCAGAACATGAAAAAGCGCCGCCCTTACGAGCGACGCTTTTCATAAATATCCGTGTGGGGGTTATTGACCCAAATCGGGATGGAGCAAAGAAGGGGCAGCACCCAGAAGCAAACGAGTGTAATCGTCCTTCGGGTTGTTGAACACCTCGGCGGCGGTGCCGCGCTCGACTGCTTTACCCTTGTTCATGACGATGATGTTATCGGAAATATAGCGCACCGTCTGAATGTCATGGCTGATGAATACCATCGAAAGGCCCAGTTCTTTCTTCAGGTCGGTAAGCAGATTCAGAATCTGCGCACGAACCGAAACGTCGAGAGCCGAAGTGGGCTCGTCGGCGATGATGGCATCGGGCTTCAACGACAGAGCGCGGGCAATAGCAACGCGCTGACGCTGACCACCGGACATCTGGCCAGGCAAAGCCTCAAGAACGGAGCTCGGCAGACCGACCATTTCAATAAGCTCTTTAATGCGCTTCTCACGCTCAGCCTTCGTACCCACGTTGTGAACGATCATGGGGTCGAGCAGCTGATCATGAACAGTCATGCGAGCGTTTAGCGCCGTGGCGGGATCTTGAAAGACAACCGAAATAACGCGGCCGATGGTCTTGCGCATATCGGCCGTGCGCTTTGTGACGTCAACGCCCTTGAAGTACACCTTGCCAGACGTAGGCGCCTGCAGACCGCACATAACATTCGCCGTAGTGGACTTGCCGCAGCCAGACTCGCCAACAATGCCGATGGTTTCGCCAGGCATGAGTTTAATCGTGAGCCCATCAACAGCGGTCACCTTATTGGGATGCAGAATGGAGCCCGTGCGCGTATTGAACACGACACGAATATCATCGAGGAAGATGATAGGCGTCTGCTCTTTCGCATTCGAGGTTTCGGTCATTACTGCTCACCTCCGTACGGCGTAAGTCCAAGGCGCTTCATTTCTTCATCGGGCAGCTCGGCGTACCAATGGTTCGACGTGCCATCGTGCTTGAGAATCGGTCGAACGTCCGAATGCAGGTCGGGATGGCTCGAACGAGGAGCGAAACGGTCGCCCTTCGGGAAGTCTTTCGGCGAAGGAACGGAGCCGGGAACCTGATGCAGGCGACCCGAACCGGCTTCGATCGAAAGCACGGAGCCCAGAAGGCCACGGGTGTACTCATGAATCGGGTTGGTGAGGATGTCGTTCACCGAACCCTGCTCGACGACCTGGCCCGCATACATAACGGTAATAGAGTTCGCAACCTGAGCGACGAGCGCCAAGTCGTGGCTCACGAAGACCATTGCGAAGCCGAGTTCTTTCTGCAGGCGCTTCAGCAGGTCAACGACCTGCTTCTGAACCGTAACGTCAAGAGCCGTGGTAGGCTCGTCGGCGATAACGACCTTCGGGTCGCGAGTCAACGCCATAGCGATAAGCACGCGCTGACGCTGGCCGCCAGAAAGCTCATGCGGATAGGAATCAAGCGTACGCTTCGGATCCAGGCCAACGAGCTTGAGCAGCTCCTCGGCAGAGCGAGTGCCACCACGCTTGGTGAGCTGCTTCATTTGGGTCTTGATGAGCATCGAAGGGTTCAGTGAAGAGAGCGCGTCCTGATAAATCATGGCGATTTCGCGGCCGCGAAGCTGGTTCTTTTCCTTCTCAGTCATCGCAAGCAGGTTCTTGCCCTGATACAGAATCTCGCCAGATACCTGCGCTTTGGGGTCGAGCAGGCCCATGATGGTGAGAGACGTGATCGACTTGCCGCAGCCCGATTCGCCAACCAGACCCATGGTCTGATGAGGGCGAACCTTGAAGCTCACGTTGTCAACGACGTTCACATCGCCATGGCGCGGGAACTTGATGCAAAGGTTCTTCACCTCAAGAATAGGTTCTGCGGTAATGTTCGATGCGGCACGGTCGGTACGTTGGCTCTCGACGATCTTAAGCTGGGCCAAACGCTCCTCCAAAGAGGCAGCCTGGGCCTGGTACGCGAGCACGGGGTTGGCAACAAGGCGGTCAGCCTCGCGGTCGCTGTTCAGGTCGGAGTCGCTTGCCTTGATGGCAGCCTTCGGAGCGGCGGCCATAGCATCGGTCATGCCTTCGGAAAGAATATTCAGGCACAGAACCGTAATCATGATGGCCAAGCCCGGGAACAACGCCTGCCACCAACGGCCAGCAAGCACGCCAGCACGAGCGTCGGCAAGAATATTGCCCCACGTGGGAGTAGGCTCAGGAATGCCAGCAGAGATGAACGAAAGCGAGGCCTCGAAAACAATGGCGTCTGCCACGAGCACGATGGTAAAGACCAAAACCGGCGCGATGCAGTTACGCACAACATGCTTCCACAGAATCCACGGGGCACGAGCGCCGGAAACGACAACTGCACGCACGTAATCTTTGCCGTATTCGCTCACGATGTTCGCGCGAACGATGCGGGCGATCTGAGGAATGTACAAAAAGCCAATGGCGAAAATCAACGATGGCAGGTTGTTGCCGAAAACGATGACGAACGTAGCAGCCAAAGCGATACCCGGGAATGACATGATGATGTCGAGGATACGCATGATGACTTCAGAGATCCACTTGCGCGAAACGGCGGCAAGCGAGCCGATGATAGAACCGCACACAAGCGCAAACGCGGTAGCACCAAGACCGATGGTCAGCGAGTAACGCGCGCCATACATCATGCGCGAGAGAACGTCACGGCCTTTATCGTCGGTACCGAAGAGGAATTCCCCATCGGGAGCCTGACGGGCGGTGTAAATCGCCAACGGGTCATGCGGCGCAATGAAGTTCGCGAAACAAGCGATGAGCACGACGGCGACAAGCACGACAAGAGAAATACGCGCGCCGATGGACATTGCCTTCCAGCGACGGAAGTGCACCTTGCCGGCGCCGTCTTCCATTTTCTTAGTAAGGTTTCCTCGAAGTTGAGCTGCCATGCTACACCGTCCTGATTCGCGGATCGATCAGGATATAGAGCATATCCACCACGATATTGATGATGATGAACGTCACGGCAACAACCAACACGACACCCTGAACGAGCATGGTGTAGTTGGACTGAATGCCGGACAGAATGGCCATGCCCATGCCGGGCAGGTTGAAAATGACCTCAATAACGACCGCGCCGCCGATAAGGTAGCCAATGCGAAGGCCAAGAACGGTAACGGGCGTAATAAGGGCATTGCGCAGCACGTTGCGGCCAATAACGACACCCTTCGGAATGCCGGCGCCAAGCGCGGTGCGCACGTAGTCTTTATCGAGTTCTTCGACCATAGAGGTGCGAATAACACGAGTGAGCTGGCCAGTGACGGGAATAGCCAGTGCGATAGCGGGCATCGCCATGCGGGCGAGCCAGCCAGCCGGGTCTTGCGCAAAGCTGGGCAGCGCACCGGATGCGGGCAGCACATGCATCATAGACGAGAACAGCAAGATCATGAGAACCGCCAGCCAGAAAGAGGGCGTAGCGATAGCCGCGATTGAGAACACGCGGATAACTTGGTCGGGCCATTTGTCTCGATACACGGCGGAAACAATGCCGAGGATGGTCGCAAGAACCACCGCGATGATCAAGCCCATAAACGTAAGCTGCAGCGTAACCGGCAGTGCCTGCGCAACGCGATCGGCGACCGATGCGTTGTTGGCGCCATAGGTGCCAAGGTCGCCCTGAACAAGGCCGACCATGAAGTTGCCGTACTGCACAAGCACCGGATCATTCAAGCCATGCTCTTCACGATACTGAATGACCTGAGCTTCTGACGCGTTTTCGCCAAGGACCGAATATGCCTGGTCGATCGGCGAAAGCGACATGAGGAAAAACACGAGGATAGTGACGCCGATGATCATGATTGGCAGAGCGATCAAGCGTCGGCCAATCAATCTGAGGAGGTTGCTCACCGTGTTCCCCCTTTCGCAATCGTGCGGGCATTGCCCGCTTCCCTAAAAAACAAGCCTGCGCTTCCCCGTCAAAGGCAAGAGAACAGACTTATTGATTATACAGAAAAGGCCGCTCACCGATGAATAAGAACCGCTGTTTTCTCGAGATGAATTCGAACGCAGACCCCCTCCCCCGCAGACGGATTAAATTCGACGGCAAACGGCAATATTCAAGCGCGAACGGATAGTTCACTCTCCATCGAATTCAAGTTTTCGCCATGGAAACCGCACATCAACGTTTCAACAACAAAAAAAGGAACGCGCCGAAGCGCGTTCCTTAAAACATCAGGTGACTTCTCTGCGTTAGTTGGCAGCAGCGGAAGCGTCGATGAAGACCAGGCCCGTGGTCGCGATGGGCTTGAAGCCTGCGATCTTGTCGGCCCAGTAGCCGGTTGCAACCTCGCGATGGAACAGCGGGTACAGCGGGCAGTATTCGGCGATGATGTCGAAGCACTGGTTCCACAGCTCCTGCTGAGCCTTCTCGTCGGCCTCTTCGCGAGCCTCCTGCATGAGCTCCTGGAGCTCCTTCCACTTGCCGTCGGCAGCCTTAGCCCAGCAAGAACGACCGCGGGTCCAGGTGTTGTCGCCGTACCACCAGCTCATGAGCAGGTCGGGGTCGTTGCCGAAGCAGGTCGGGTCGCCAGGGGTGAGCATGACGTCGTAGTCAAGCACGGAATCGGACTCAGCGAGAGCAGACCAGTTGATCTTCTCTTCCTGAATCTCGCACTTAACGCCAGCAGCCTCGAGGTCGTTCTTGATCTGAGCAGCAAGGCCCTTGACCCAGTTGTTGTTGGTGAGAAGCTTGAAGGAAAGGTCGCTCACGCCGGCCTCTTCGAGCAGCTTCTTGGCCTTCTCGGTGTCATAGGTGTACACCGTTTTAGCCTCGTGATAGTTCTTGTGGTCCTTGGGCAGGAAACCAGTAACCTTGCTTGCATGACCAGCCATCTGGTTGCTGATGAGCTTGTCAACGTCGATAGCGTAGAAGAATGCCTGACGAACGCGATAGTCGTCGAAAGGAGCCTTCAGCGTGTTGAACATAAGGAACGGCTGGTTGAAGCCCTGAACGTACTCAACGGTAGCGCCAGCAGCGGAAAGCTGGTCGGCGTTGGCGTCGGGAACGTTCTCCATAACCTGAACCGTGGCCTCCTGCAAAGAGGTGGTACGGGCGGTTTCGTCGAGCTGGATGAACCACTGCATCTTGTCGGCGGTAGCCTTGTGCTCGCCGTTGTAGTTGGCGTTGGGCAAAAAGTCAATTTCGCCGCCGTCGTCGCCATTGATGGAGTCGTACATCCACGGACCAGAGCCGATGGGCTTGGTCTTCAGGTCGTCCTCGGTGAGGCTCTTCGGGAAAACCTTAACGACGGACAGACGACCCTCGAGCAGGCTTTCGAAGGGGTACTTCAGCGTGAAGGTGACGGTGGTGTCGTCCTTCTCGGCAACGGCGTCGATGAAGGAAAGGAATGCACCGTAGGTGGCGTCGGCCATGTTGAGCTCGAACGCGTTCACAACGTCAGCGGCAGTAACCGCGGTGCCGTCGGAGAACTTAGCACCGTCGCGAAGAGCAACTTCATACTCGGTTTCGGAAACCTTGACCGGCTTGTCGGCAGCCAGGGCATTGTAGGTCTTGTAGGTGTGCAGATCGAGGTCGTACAGGCCCTCGAAAACATGCCAGGTAGCAGCAAGCATCAGAGCAGAGCTGTTGCCAATGGGGTTCACGTTGGTGGACGTGTAAGAGCAAGCGCCGGTCAGCGTGCCGCCCTCAGCCGCGGTCGCGGTGGAGCCGGTAGCACCTTCAGAGCCAGCGTCGCTTCCGCCGCCGCAACCAGCAAGGCCCAGGCCAACAGTGGCAGCAGCCACAGCGGAGCCAGCAACGAACGTGCGGCGATCGAGGTTAAACGAGTTTTCCATGATCCTCCCTTTCAAAAAGGTACAGTCGATGCCCAACCTTCCAAGCAAAGCATCAAAGCGCCCACGGCTCATATTGGAGGCCGTGCAAGTAAGGCGCGGGCAAAATTCAAAAAAGAACCCTGCCCGAGCCCAGCACGAATGCATCGCTCCCCGTGCGCAATGCCCTTCCCTCTTCAAGCCGACAAGTAGAATACCCCAAATTCGAAACGTTTCAGGCGTGGGGTAATGACTTGTAATATTTAAGGGTGCTTTCGGCGGTAAGCGGCATCTTTAACCGCACGAACGGCACAAAAAAAGGCCGGCCATTCGGCCAGCCTTTTTTCAATCAAGCGTGCTGAGCTCGTTTTGTCGAAAAGCCCAAAGGGCGATTCAAAAAAGAGCTTACGCGTTGAAGAGCTCGATGGTGTCGCCGTCTTTCAGCGTAACCATGGCCTTCTTCCAGGTGCGGGTGCGACCCGGCTGCATACGAACGCGTTTCGGCTTCGACTTGACGTTCAGGGTGTTCACCTTCGTCACGGTCACATTGAAGATAGCTTCGATGGCCTGGCGAATCTCAACCTTGTTGGAGTCTTTGGCGACTTCGAAGGTGTAGGTGTTCTTGTTCATCATGTCGTAGCTGTGCTCGGTGATAACCGGGCGAATGATGACCTCGCGGGGATCCTTCATTATGCAAGCACCTCCTCGAGGCGTTCCAGGGCGGCCACGGTCAGAACGAGCTGCTTGTTGTCGACGAGCTCGTAGGTGTTGGCGGCCGAGACGGGAATGATGTTGACGTTCTCGAGGTTGCGGAACGAAAGGAAGGTGTTCACGTCGTCGTCAGCGATAACAACGGTAGCACGAACCTTGTCGAAGCCCAGGGCCTCCATGGAAGCCTTCGCATCTTTGGTGCGAGGAGCCTCGAAGGCGAACTGGTCAACCACGGTGAGCTGCTCGTCGGCCAGCTTAGCGGAAAGCGCAGAGCGCATAGCAAGCTTGACTTCCTTGCGGTTCACGCGGAACGCGTAAGAACGGGTGTGGGGACCGAACACGGTGCCGCCGCCAACCCACTGAGGGGAGCGGATGGAACCCTGGCGGGCACGACCGGTGCCCTTCTGGCGCCACGGCTTCTTGCCGCCGCCGCGAACTTCGCCACGGGTCTTGGTGTTAGCAGTGCCCTGACGCAGGCCGGCGCGATAGGCACGCACGACCGTGTGCATCACGTGGATGTTCGGCTCGATGCCGAACACGGCGTCGTTCAGCTCGACGGATTTAACCGTCTTGCCCGCGACGTCTTTGATGTCAATAGTAGCCATTGTGGTGTTTCTCCTAATAAAGCGGGGCACTAGGCCATGCGGACGCGAACGATGCCGTTCTTGCCGCCCGGGACGGCGCCCTTCACGAGGATCAGGTTCTGCTCAGCGTCAACGCGAACAACCTCGAGGTTCTTCACGGTAACGGTGTCGCAGCCCATGTGACCCGGAAGGCGAACGCCCTTGAAGACGCGGGAAGGCGTGGCGCACTGGCCGATAGAGCCGGGAGCGCGATGGAAGTGAGCACCGTGTCCGCCAGGGCCGCCAGCGAAGCCATGGCGCTTGATAACGCCAGCGAAGCCTTTACCCTTGGAAGTGCCGGTAACGTCGACCTTCTTCACGTCGGCGAAAGCTGCAACGGTCTGCAGGTCGCCGGTCTTGTACTCAGAAGCATTCTCGACGCGAACCTCACGCAGGTAGCGAACAGGCTCGGTGCCGAGCTTGGCGAAATGGCCGCCCATGGGCTTGGTGATCTTCTTGGGCTTGATGGCGCCAAAACCAAGCTGAACAGCTTCGTAACCGTCGGTAGCAGCGGTCTTCACCTGGCAAACCTTGTTGGGCTCAGCCACGATGATAGTGACGGGCACAACCTGGTCGTCCTCGTTGAAGATCTGAGTCATACCGATCTTTTTGCCGTAGATAGCGTTGATCATCTCATGCACTCCTTACAGCTTGATCTCGATGTCGACACCAGCCGGGAGGTCGAGGCGCATCAGCGAATCAACCGTGTTCGGGGTGGGCTCGAGAATGTCGATCAGGCGCTTGTGCGTGCGCATCTCAAACTGCTCGCGAGAGTCTTTATCCTTGTGCGGGCCTTTGACGACGCAGTACAGGTTGCGCTCGGTGGGCAGAGGGATAGGTCCGGAAACCTTGGCACCGGTCTTCTGGGCGGTGTCGACGATGAGCTTGGTGGACTGATCCACGATCTCATGGTCGTAGCCCTTCAGGCGGATGCGAATCTTCTGATTAGCCACTTTCATTTCCTCCATGAATTAAGCGGTTCGCCGATTAGGCGTTGCCGCCGGCCTTGCTGATAATATCCGCAGCCACGTTCTTGGGAACGGGCTCGTAGGAATCGAACTGCATGGTGTACGTCGCACGGCCCTGCGTACCAGAACGCAGGTCGGTGGCGTAGCCGAACATCATACCCAGAGGCACCTTCGCAGAGATGACCACAGCGCCGCTGCGCTGCTCCTGGCCCTGAATCATGCCGCGGCGGCTCGGGATGTCGCCCATAACGAAGCCGGTGTACTCATCGGGAGTTTCGACTTCGACAGCCATGACGGGCTCGAGGATGACGGGGTCAGACTTGCGCAGAGCGTCCTTGATGGCCATAGAGCCAGCAACCTTGAAGGCGGCTTCAGAGGAGTCGACTTCATGGTAAGAACCGTCGATGAGCTCGACGCGAACGTCCTCGACCGGGTAGCCAGCCAGAACGCCAGAATGCAGCGCTTCCTGGATGCCCTTGTCGATAGCGGGGATGTATTCCTTGGGAACAACGCCGCCGACGATCTTGTTCTCGAACAGGTAGCCCTTGCCAGCTTCCTGCGGGTACATGTTGATGACCGCATGGCCGTACTGGCCGCGACCACCGGACTGACGCACGAACTTGCCTTCGGCGCCGAGCACTTCGTGGCCCGGACGCTCGCGGTAAGCAACCTGCGGCTTGCCGACGTTCGCTTCGACCTTGAACTCACGGAGCAGACGGTCGATGATGATTTCGAGGTGCAGCTCGCCCATGCCAGCGATGATGGTCTGGCCGGTCTCGTGGTTGGTGGACACGCGGAAAGTCGGGTCCTCCTCAGCCAGCTTCTGCAGCGCGAGGCTCATCTTGTCCTGCTCAGCCTTGGTCTTAGGCTCGACAGCAATGTCGATAACGGGATCAGCGAACTCCATGGACTCAAGGATGATAGGAGCATCCTCGGAGCACAGGGTGTCGCCCGTGGTGGTGCTCTTCAGGCCAACAACGGCAACGATGTCGCCAGCAGCGCAAGTATCGATGTCGACTCGCTGGTTGGAGTGCATCTGCAGCAGGCGGCCGATACGCTCGTTCTTGTCCTTGGTAGCGTTGACCACGTAGGAACCGGAATCAAGCTTGCCCGAGTACACACGCAGGTACGTAAGCTTACCAACGAAGGGGTCGGCCATAATCTTGAAGGCCAAAGCCGAGAAGGGAGCCTTCGGGTCGGCTTCGCGGGTGTCTTCCTCGCCAGTCTCGGGGTTGGTGCCCTTGATGGCAGGAACGTCGCCCGGAGCAGGCAGGTAATCGACAACGGCGTCGAGGAGTTCCTGAACGCCCTTGTTCTTGTAAGCGGAACCCACGAAGACGGGGTTGATCTTGCAAGCGATTACACCCTTGCGCAGAGCAGCCTTGAGCTCTTCAACGGAGAACTCTTCGTCCATGAGAACCTTCTCCATGAGTTCGTCGTCGCAGTCGGCTGCGGCGTCCACGAGCTCCTGGCGGTAGATGGCAGCATCGTCGGCAAACTCGGCCGGGATGGCATCCATCGGCTCGGGGTAGGTCATGCCCTTGTCATCGGCCTTGAAGTCCCATGCGGTCATGGTAACGAGGTCGATAACGCCCCAGAAGTTGTCCTCAGCGCCCATGGGCAGCTGAGCGGCAACTGCATTCGCACCCAGGCGATCCTTCATCGTCTGAATCGCATGCAGGAAGTCGGCGCCGACGCGGTCATACTTGTTGATGAACGCGATGCGAGGAACGCCATAGCGCTCGGCCTGACGCCAAACGGTCTCAGACTGAGGCTGAACGCCAGCGACGGCGTCGAAAACGGCAACGGTGCCGTCGAGAACACGGAGGGAACGCTCGACCTCAGCGGTGAAGTCAACGTGGCCCGGGGTGTCGATGATCTGGAAGCGATAGGTTTCGCCATCTTTCTTCCAGAAGCAGGTGGTAGCAGCAGCGGTAATAGTTACGCCGCGCTCCTGTTCCTGAACCATCCAGTCCATGGTGGCAGCGCCATCGTGGACCTCGCCGATTTTGTGCGTCTTGCCCGTGTAGTACAGGATACGCTCGGTCGTGGTGGTTTTGCCGGCATCAATGTGAGCCATGATGCCAAAGTTACGGGTGAGATTAAGGTCGTTTGCCTTTGCCATTATCTCTCACGCCCTACCAACGATAGTGCGAGAATGCACGGTTGGATTCAGCCATCTTGTAGAGGTCTTCGCGCTTCTTGACAGACGCGCCAGTGTTCTCGGCGGCGTCCATGATTTCAGCAGCAAGACGCTGAGACATGGTGTGCTCCTTGCGCTTACGGGAGAAGTCGACGATCCAACGGATGGCGAGGGTGGTGGCGCGACGGGGGTTGACTTCCATCGGCACCTGGTAGGTTGCGCCGCCAACACGCTTGGGCTTGACCTCAAGGGTGGGGCGAACGTTGTCCATAGCCTTCTTGAAGACGCTGAGGGCGTCCTGCTGGGTCTTCTCGGCGACGATGTCGAACGCACCGTAGACGATACGCTCGGCGAGGGACTTCTTGCCGTCGAGGAGGACTTTGTTGATCAGCTGAGTGACCAAACGGTTGTTGTACACGGCGTCCGGCTGAACTTCGCGGCGGACTGCTGCTGCACGACGAGGCATAAATGTGCTCCTTGGTGATTGTGCGCGCTTCCGGGGATTTCCCCATTAGGCCTTTATCGGCCCGCGCGACTTACTCATACTTATTTCGGGCGCTTAGCACCGTAACGGCTGCGAGCCTGCATGCGGTTATTCACAGCAGCGCAGTCGAGGGCGGCGCGAATAATCTTGTAACGCACGCCCGGGAGGTCCTTAACACGGCCACCGCGGATAAGCACCATGGAGTGCTCCTGCAGGTTGTGACCGATGCCAGGAATGTAGGCGGTAACCTCCATGCCGTTGACGAGACGAACACGAGCAACCTTACGGAGTGCAGAGTTCGGCTTCTTCGGGGTGGTGGTGTACACACGCGTGCACACGCCACGCTTCTGGGGGTTGCCCTTGAGCGCCGGGGTCTTCTTCTTGTCGACCTGCTTGGCGCGGCCCTTGCGGACCAGCTGGTTAATAGTAGGCAAAGCTTCTCCTTCAAATCTTACGGCTTGCCGGCACTTTCCAGCGACCTGCGCAAGCTCGTTCTTGCCTGGGCTGAGTGGGTCAGCCCCTCCCCTGGCCTTGCGCTTCCCAAGCTCAATGTTCAACCCAGGAGCTCGAAAACCGTTCGGCCTTGCCTGCAGCCTGGCAGCACGCCGGCGCAAACAAACGTCCCTCGCGAAACGCAAGGCGAAACTTTACCATCGTCAAAATAGAGTGTCAAACGCCACGCACCCGGGCGTATCTATTCATCTTAAATATCGTTTTCCCAGGTCACAGCTCTTTTAATCATAATTAAGTCGAGGAATTGTGAACGAATCGGCAAAAAAATCTTGAACCAATCAACGGTTTGTGGAAGGAAACGCAAAAATGCAATGTGTATATTGCATTACGAAGCGGAAGCCTATCCCCATGCACCTCACAAGGAAACGCCGCGCTCGAAAGGCACGTTTTCCAGCGCGAAAATTACGACAGTATGCCGTCTCGAGGCAACCATTGTATGAACCGCGGACAAAGCATCGTGTTTTAAAAAGCACGCACGTCAATAGTCGCTCTTCCGAAACACGACCGATGATTGTCGCTTTTCCAAATCGCCCTCATAAAGAAAGGAAGCCGCAAAACGCAGCTTCCAGAACAATATGTAATTTCAAGGAACGCGTAAACCCGTTACGCAAGTTCGCTATTTCGCAAAACCAATTTTCTTTTCGTCTTCGGTATTGAAAAGCTGGCGATGCTCGTCAGACTCTTCAATCCCATGACGGTCGGCATAGCCCGTAAGCATGAGCGTCAAGGCGCCGTCGCCCGTGATATTGCACGCAGTGCCGAAGCTATCTTGCAGGGCGAATACGGTGAGCACGAGCGCCGTGGCCGTATCGCCGAAACCGAGCACGCCCGTAATAAGGCCAAGCGATGCCATAACGGTGCCGCCGGGAACGCCGGGAGCGCCAATGGCGAATACGCCAAGCAGCAGGCAGAACAAAATCATGGTAGAAAGCTCGGGCATGGATCCATTGATCATTTGACCAATGGTCATAACGAAGAAGACTTCCGTGAGCACCGAGCCACACAAATGGATGTTGGCGAAAAGCGGAATGCCGAAGCTCACCATATCGCGACGCAGCGGAGGCACAGCGCGATTGGCGCCCTGAAGCGCAACGGCGAGCGTCGCAGCGGATGACATGGTGCCAACAGCCGTCAAATACGCGGGGCCGTATTGGCGAAGAACCTTCAACGTATTCTTTCCCGAATAAGCACCGGCGATTCCGTACAGAATAGCAAGCCAGATGTAATGGCCGACGATGACGATAAGCACCACCGCAAGGAACACGGGCAGCTGACGCGTAATGGTGCCCTCATATGCAAGACCGCAAAACGTCGTAGCGATAAAGAACGGCAGAATCGGAATAACCACGCGCGTCACAATGGACAAAACGATGCGCTGGAACTCGTCGAGCAGCTTGCACATGAGATCGGCATGCGTCCATACCGCGGCAAGGCCAAGCAGAATGGAAAGCACTAGCGCACTCATAACAGGCATGATTTGTGGAATATCGAGCTGGAATACGATATCGGGCAGCTCTTTGAGTCCTTCAACCGACGTGGCGATAGACAGGTTGGGAATGATCGCATAGCCGGCGAGCATCGAGAACAGCGCAGCGCCAATGCTCGAGCAATACGCGATAAGCACAGCCACGCCCAGAATGCGCGACACGTTCGAGCCGAGCTTCGTGATGGACGGCGCAATAAAGCCGATGATAATAAGCGGAACACAGAACATAATGACCTGGCCGAGCACGTACTTGACCGTCACAACCACGTTCATAACCGCCTCGTTGGCAACAAGGCCAACGAGAATGCCCGCGACCACCGCTACGAGCAAGATAAACGGCAGACTGGTGAAAAACTTCTTCATGAAAACCTCCGTGCTAATATGCGGCACAAGCCCGAAAACGCAAACAATACCATGTTATGCGGCCCACAACGACGAGGCATGAGGACTCATGGATTAATGGACGAAAACGTTCGTGAAAGCCAGCCAGAAGAAGACGACGCACGCCGGCACAGCGCCTAAGCGACGTGAAAGGCGTACATCATAATCGACTGATTCGCGATTGCATTCGCGTCCCAAGTTTTCACGGTATTCACACTGGAATACGGGTCGTTGATTTGAATCGTGCCGTCACTCGAAATGCCTCGCGCAACGAAGAAGTGACCGCTATCGGTGAAATCACCAGGACCTACGTTAACGATCACGACGAAGCCGTTTTTGAGATAGCGAACGAGGCTTGCTGCGGAGGGAGAGAATTCCTCGCACGCAAGGCCAAGCTTTCCGGCATCATTAACAAGAAATTCGCCGATGGTCCCTTCCCCATCGACCGCATACCCATCGGCGGTCGCAAGAGCGGCCATGTCGGCGGGCGACTTGTCGGTTTTGCCCGTGAGCGCCATATAGACCATAGAAAGCGACGTGGGACAGCATCCCGTAGAACCAAGAGCGGCGCCGCAATACTCGACATAGCCCCAACGCTGATCCCATTGTTTCAAGTCGGGAACCGATCCCCGCGCCACGGTATCAGAGTACGCCGCACCCGAACTTGCAGGATATCGATCGGGAAAATCGGCAACATAATCAAGAGCCTCGGGGTCTTTAGCGGCAAGTTCCAGCATTTTCTGCTGGTAGTGCTCCCCCGTTTTACCAAGAGCGACAACATTATTCACAATGCTCACGATACGCGGGTCATCAGATTGAGCTTCGAGAGATTCGCGCGTTTTTGCATCTAAACCCGCGGGCAATAGAGAGAAATCCGCAATTTCCGCATCACCAGAAGCATCCCCGTCTTCGCCTGGAACGCTTTCTACTTCCTCAAAAGTATCCAACGAGGCAATTTCGGGAGTATGCCCGAAACGAGAAGCAACAACCATCAGCGAAAAGATAACAAGAACCGCAACGACACAAATGACGACAGATCTCGGAATCGACGAGAGAGACGACAGCGAAGCCGCGATATAACGAACACCACGATAATCGGAACGAAACGACCTGCCATGCATCCGTGAATGAGAATTATGACTACCGGCATGATCTCCACCGGCATCTCGGGCATTCTTGGGTCGATGAGCACTGCGCCCCGAAAGATCGAAAATATCATCATCAAAGGAAACGTCTTTTTTCGAAGCCTGCCTACGCTCAAGGCGGATGCGAGCAGCATCACGCGTTTCGTTTTCGATTGATATTTTCTTGTCTTCGTCGTTCGGCAGCACGCTCGAATCCTTCTTATATAGATAACAGCAATTCGTATCAGCAATAAGCCAGCTAGAGGCGCTTGGCTTTTTCAATCGTTGCCAAAAGGCTCTCGATGACCGCCGAACGCATGCCTTTCTCCTCGAGCACGCGAAGGCCTTCGATGGTCGTGCCGGCAGGCGAGCAGACAGCATCTTTCAGCGCGGCGGGATGCTGGCCCGTTTCGAGCACCATACGAGCCGAGCCCGCAACGGCAGCCGCGGCCATGCGATATGCCGATGCCCTGGGCAACCCTTCGGCAACGCCAGCATCGGCCATGGCCTCGATGAACATATATACATATGCTGGAGAACAACCAGCGACGGCAGTTGCGGCATCGAAAAGGTGCTCAGAGAGCACCTCGCCTTCGCCAAACGATTGGACGAAAGCCATGACGCGAGCCTTGTCGGCCTCGTCAAGCCCGTCGCCATACGCAACAGACGTCATACCGCAGCCAATGGCAGCAGGTGTATTGGGCATCAATCGCACGATTTTTTTCGCGCCCGTTTTTTCGGCAAGCCATGAAAGCGTTTTACCAGGAGCAATGGAGACTACGATCGCCTCGCTCGAAAGCGAGGGCGCGACTTCGGCAATAACCGATTCGTACATTTGAGGTTTGACGGCCAAAATAACCATCTCGGCTTTTGCCGCATCGCCATTGTTCGAAGCCACATTGACACCGAATTCCTCATGAACGGCATCGAGCGTTTTCTGCGTACGCGCGGAAACGATGATATCGCCAGATTCGCACAAGCCAGCAGAAAGCACGCCAGAAAGCATAGCGCGGCCCATATTGCCGCACCCAACAAAACCAATCTTATGCATGAGGCCCACCTTAAAAGAGGAAGTTCGAACTCGCATCGCAGAGCCTTCCCGCCCGCGTCGAAGACATCAGACCGTAGCACAAAGCCGCATGGAGAACGCTCTGGAAGCGATTCATCCGCAAATGCTGCAACCCATTCCCAAAACGTTCTTTCGCATCGTTTCAGGAATGGGTTGCGGAATAACCCGCAATATCGCGTCGCAGACGATACCGCGCGAAAGCAAGAGGCCGGCCCCGAAAGGCCGGCCTTTCAATTAAGCCGCGAGAATCGGCGCAGCAACCTGCTTCTTGCGCGAAAGGACGCCCGGCATCCATACGCTCTTGCCAGTGACATCGATGCCGAAGACCTTGTTCACGAATTCGGTATCGCCTTCGCAAATGAACTGGCTGCCCTCAGCCAGAATGTCGGTCGCGAAGAAGAGCACGAATTGGTAGCCCTTCTCGGCAACGAGAGCCTTGATGGCCTCGCGAATCTCAGCCTCGCGACCAAGCACGGCCTGAAGGTCGACGGTTTCGAACTGGCCGATATAAACCTTGTTGCCGTTCGAAAGCTCGAATTCCTTCGCATCGGCGTTCACGATTTTATCGACAGGCAGCTCGGCCGGGTTGGAGCGGCACTTGAAGATGCTCATGCCGTACTCCACCGGGTCAACGCCAACGAATTCAGCCGTTTTCGCGATGATGTCGCGGTCGAAATTCGTGGTGGTAGGAGACTTCATGATCACCGTGTCGGTGAGCATGGCGCCCAACAGCACGGCAGCGATAGCCTTAGGCATTTCGATGCCCTCGATGCCGAACTCGCGAGCAACAATCGCGCAGGTCGAGCCAACAGGCATGGCGTTGTAGCGCAGCGGCTGCGCGGTGGTAAGGCCGCCCAGACGATGGTGGTCGATAATTTCGACAATCTCGGCATTCTCGAGGCCCTCGGCAGACTGCAGCGCCTCGCTGTGGTCGACAAGAATCACCTTATCGCCTTCGCCCACACCCTCGATGAGACGCGGGGTCTCGATGCCATTCTCGGAAAGAATCCACTCGGTCTCGGGCGGGAGACCGCCGAGGCGAACAGCTTCGTACGTCACATCTTCGCCGTTCTTCTTGGCGAGTTCGTTCTTCAGATAGGCATAGCCAATCGCAGCCGAAATCGCGTCGTTATCGGGATTCTTGTGACCGAACACCAGAATCGAAGGCATAGGGTTTCCTCCTTGTTTCACTTCATACAAATCGCAGCGAAACAGTGTACCATGGCAGAATCACGCGAGCCCGTTCGTGTGCAATGACCCATAGAATTCCCAGCAGAAAGGCCAAACATGAGGATTCTTGGCATTCGAGATATCATCGGCCCCATTATGATTGGCCCATCGAGCAGCCACACCGCGGGCGCGCTTCGCATCGCGAGCATGTGCCGCCGTTTGCTCGCGGGCGAGCCTCGCCAGGTGGCCTTTCATCTATACGGCAGCTTTGCCCACACCTATCGCGGACACGGCACCGACAAAGCCCTTGTCGCAGGCCTGCTCGGCATGGCGGCCGACGACGAACGCATTCGCGATTCATTCGAAATCGCCAAACAACAAGACTTGAGTTTCACATTCGAGCCGCGCCCGAACGAACCGATGCCCCACCCCAACACCGTATGCATCGAAGTCACCGATTCCACGGGTTCTCATGTTTCCATGCGTGGAGAAAGCATTGGCGGAGGCGCAGCGGTCATCACGCGCATCAACGGCATCGACGTGCGCCTGACGGGCGAATATCACAGCATCGTCGTGAAGCAACGCGACGTGGCAGGCGTGCTCGCGCACATCGCGACATGCCTTTCGGTATTCGACGTGAATATCGCCACCACAAAGCTGTTCCGCGAACGAAAAGGCGAGCTCGCCTACACCATTATGCAAACCGATGACGAAATCGACGAGCGCGTGGCCGCAAGCATCGCGAAGCATCCAGACATCTTCGACGTGCGCATCGTGAAAAGCGACCGAGCGAGCGAAGCGGTTGCCCCCGTGAAAGGCAATGCGGAAAACGCCGGCGGTTTCGCCGCCGAATTCACCCCGCAGGAAGCCGCCGCCCGTTTTGAAGAACTCGATTTTGCATGCGGGGCAGAAATGCTCGCCTATTGCGAACATGAAGGCATCGCAATTTCTGAGGCAATGTGCCGCCGCGAACGGTGCATGCTTGCAGCCGATGGCGTCGCGGTCGACAACACGCGACGCTATTTGGAACGCGTGCTTTCCGTTATGCGCGAATCGGCAACCGCGCCCATAGCATCGCCCGTGCGTTCGATGGGCGGCCTCATTGGTGGAGAGGCAGCCGCGCTTTCGAAGCTCGAGGCCAAAACGGATAGCGGCACGGCCAACGCATGCATCGCCGACCCCATGCTCGCCCGCGCAACCACGTATGCCATGGCGGTGCTCGAAACGAACGCGTCTATGGGGCGCATTGTCGCGGCCCCCACAGCCGGTTCTTCAGGTGTCGTGCCCGCAATGCTTTTAGCGGCGCAAGATAAACATGGATCCAGCGATGAAGAGCTCATCAACGCTTTAGCGAACGCAGCCGCAATTGGGTATTTGATCACGAGGAATGCTACGGTTGCCGGAGCCGAAGGCGGCTGTCAAGCCGAAGTTGGCGCCGCGAGCGCCATGGCCGCAAGCGCGGCATGCGAGCTTTTCGGAGGAACGCCCGCACAATGCTTCGCCGCAGCGAGCAATGCGCTTTGCGGGCTCATGGGCCTTGTGTGCGACCCCGTCGCAGGCCTGGTCGAAGCGCCCTGCCAGAAGCGCAACGCCACGGGCGTCGCCAACGCAATCGTATCGGCGCAAATCGCGCTTGCGGGCATTGGCAACCTCGCGAACTTCGACGAAACCGTTGAAGCCATGCGGCGCGTGGGCAATTCCCTTCCCTTCGAGCTTCGAGAAAGCGCACTCGGCGGCCTTGCCGCAACGCCTTCCGCATGCGCATTCTGCGAAGGCTGCATGAACTAGCAAACCAGCAGGATGTGTTAAATGCTCGTAGCATTTAACACATCCGTCTCGCCCTTTTCGCACAGGAACGCTAGCGAACCACTTCCCCTTTATAGCCCGTGATGCCGCCGATATTCTCAACCTTGGTGTAACCCGAACGCTTCAAAAACGAGAGCGCTTGACCGCTTCTCGACCCCGTGAGGCAATGGACGAAAATCGGGGTCTCCTTTTCCGGATATTCCTGAAGCACGCGCTTAATGTCGTTAAGGGGGATATTGACGCTCCCAGGAATATGGCCCTGTCCATATTCTTCTTCACTACGCACATCAATCAAAACCGCGCCATCGGTCGCGCGCCACCGGTCAACGCCCCTGTTAATAGTGGCTCCTGTAATCAAGTCTATAAAGCTCATGCGGTGCTCCTCATCTTTCTTCAAACGCCCTCGCAAAGCGGCGACACGTTTGCACGCCGACGTTGGATTTCAACTATAGTCCACTTGTAAAATACTAATATTACAGTCATTTGTAAGGAGGTTCTCGTGTTTTAAAGCGGCAAAATCTGGATGGACCAGAGCGACAACCCCCGTTATTTGCTGCTCAACCAGGCAACCGGCATGGACTCATCGCCGATGCATCAGGCACCGACGCCCCCTCCATTGCCTGCAAGGCCGCCTGCCCGAAACCCCAACTCTCCCGCCGACCTGTTAAACGCTACGAGCATTTAACAGGTCGGTGTCTACCGGCCCCAAACAGCAAGGAGTGTTTGAGCATGCTACCTGTTTTTCTTCAAGGATTATCGTTGGGGCTGGCATTTCTTGCCCCTATCGGCATGCAGAACCTCTTCGTCATCAACAGCGCGTTAAGTCATACGTTCGGTCGAGCACTGGCGACGTCTCTCGTAGTTGTGTTCTGGGACATCTCCCTGGGAGTTACGTGTTTCTTGGGAGCTGGGGCGCTCATGGACGCGTTTCCGTGGCTTAAGAAAATCATGCTGGGGCTTGGCGGCATACTGGTTATATACATAGGCATAGGCCTTATTAGGACGGAAGCGAGCTTGGATGGCGGCAAAGACGTCAACCAGCCATTCTTGAAGATCATCGCTGCCGCATTCGTTGTGACATGGCTCAACCCACAAGCCCTCATCGATGGCACCATGATGTTGGGGGCATTCAGGGCAACGCTACCAGCAGGCGGCGACCTTCCCTTCATCCTCGGCTTCACGTCGGCAAGCTTCATTTGGTTCAACAGCCTTGCCATTGCGTCGAATTTGCTCGGAGCCAAAATCAATACGCGCACCCTTACCTGGCTCAATCGCCTTTGCGGCGTTGTGATCATTTGCTACGGAGCAAAGCTGCTTTTCGATTTGGCAAGAATGATTTTCGGATAAAACGCCCCCACAAAACAGCAGCCAACGGCACAACGGCCCAACCGCTAGCAAAAAAAACGGGGCCCGCATATGCGAGCCCCGCCAAAGGGAGGGTGTATTGAAATAGTGAGTCTTATCGTTAGCCTTGAATGGCCTTTGCGACAACCTCGCCGGCATTCTTGCCAAACACCGTGATGTCGCAAACGGCGTTGCCGCCAATACGGTTGTTGCCATGAATGCCGCCCGTTACTTCGCCCGCAGCATACAGGCCTTTAATCGGCTCGTCGCCTTCACCAAGAGCCTGATTGTCGACATTAATCTTAATGCCGCCCATCTCGTGATGAATGCCAGGAGCAACCTTAATGGCGTACATATTGCCAGGCTGGAATTCAATCATGCCCTGAGTACGACCGAATTCATCGGTTGCGCCCTCGGTCGTGAGCTTGTTGTAGGCATCGATGGTCGCCTGCAAGGTAGCTGCATCAACCTCGATTTCTTTAGCCAAGGCCTCGACCGAGTCGCCCTTCTTCACAAGGCCGCTCTTGTCGTAGTTCGCAGCGGCTTTATTCTTGTCGTAAACGGTCTGATCGAAAACCTCCCACGCAAATTTACCCGGCTGCTCAAGCTCTGCGGCAGAGACCTTGTCACGCGTGCTCATTTCATTGAAGAAGCGCTTGCCTTCGGAGTTGACCAGAATTGCGCCGCCACCGCGCAGGCCCTCTGCTATCAGCATAGAAGAGCTCTGTTCGACAGTCGGGTGAATCTGAATCTGATCCATCTGAATCAGCTGTGCGCCAACCGCTTCGGCCATTGCGTAGCCATCACCTGTAGCGCCAGGCTGGTTGGTAGAAACATACCCCTCAAGGTCGGGGCGATACTTCGTAATCATGTCGGGATTGGAACCCAAACCGCCTGCGGCGAGAATAACAGCCTTGGCGCTGTAGTCGCCCTTGTCGGTTTTCACGCCGGTAATCGATCCATCGTCGGCCTGCACGAGCTCCTTGACGTTACAATTTGTCTTGATTTCGATGCCACGATCCTCAACGGCCTTTTGCAAACCAGGAACAATGGTCTTGCCGACAGCAGAGCCGTCGGTCGGGCGATGGCAGCGCTTCACCGACATGCCGCCCGTCATCGTAATATTGTCAAGCGTGATGCCCAAGCCATCAAGCCAATCAATAGCTCCGGCGGAGTTATCGCACATGAAGTGGACGAGCTCCGGATTGCCAGTATCGTGACCGCCATCCAAGGTTTCCTGGGCAAAAAGCTCATTGGAGTCCTCGATGCCCTGAGCCTTCTGGAATTTCGTTTCGGAAGCGTTCATGCCCGAAGACGAGAAATTCGTGTTGCCGCCGACATTGCCTTCTTTCTCAAGAACGACGACCTTCTCAACGCCTGCATCATGCGCCGCGATGGCAGCAGACATGCCCGCTCCACCAGCACCCACGATAACGATGTCGTATTCTTCGGCCTTACTTTCTGCCTTGCCGTTACCTTTGCTGGAGCAGCCCGCCATGCCAAAAGCAGCCATCGCACCAACAGTTGCCGCGCCTACAACAAAATTTCGACGTGAAATTTGCATTGCCATAAGAAATCCCTCCTAATGATTCCCTCTGGTTCATTACGCTTTGAACCTTCCTTAGCGAGCCCTTCACGCCCGTTAAGTGGGCATTATCCTAGATATTTCATAGGTTTATCGTCTACGCCCAATTTGGGTGTTTTAACGTTTACCCAGTTCAATAGCTTGCATAACATCTTTTACACCCACATGAACACCCATACCCAAAGCGCCAAGGTTTCAAAACGACTATACTGCTGAACACGCTTCAGCACGAAAGGCCGAAGGCGTTGGAGGGAATTACATGAGTTCAAGACAGAAAGCAGCGTGCGCAACAGCCGGACTTGCATGCGCATTCGGGGGGATTTGGTCAATCGATGCGCATGTCGCCGCGCTTTCGGGCACGCCCTACACAACGCTTTGGATGCGCATCGTATCGCTCTGCGTCTATCTCGTTGCATGCGCCATCGCTATCAGAGAACCGAGCATCTTCGATGGCAATGGCGAAACCGCCAGAAAGCGAGCCGCGCACCTGATTGCATGCAGCACGGCATGCCTCTTCATATCGCTTGCGGGCTCGCTCGGATTTATCTACGGAGCCAAAGGCGCGCTTGCCTTGGCATGCGGCTTCGCCATGAAGCTCTTTGGAGCCCCGCTCACCATTGCCTTGGTGTGCTGCTATTCACGCATTAAAAAGGCTGATTCGACGAAAGCCTCGCTTACAGGCATCTCAGGCGCGTTCGTTGCTCAGTCGATACTATCTTCGATTAATGTCCAACAGCTCTGGCATCCCCTCATTGGCATATGCGCAGGGTTCGCCCTCTGCGCTGTTGCAATCATCTGCATCGCAGCGCTTTTATGCACAGAAGGGCCTGAAGCAGCGCACGCGCCCTCGGGCACCCAATTGACAAAGAGCCAACCAAACGAATCGCGCAACCAGCTCCCTCTTCGAAACGTATTCACGGGACCATTCCTCGCCATACTTGTAAGCACGTCCTTCATGCTTGGTTTTATGCGCTCGGGGCTACAAACCAACGACGCTTTAAGCGCGTCGCCTTTTATCGCCATCGCCCTTGTCGCGTTCTGCGCCCTTTTGATTCCGACCGATGCGCACGTGAGCCTTTCAAACCTTCTGAGCGTCGGTCTCGCATGCGTCGCGGCAGCCTTCCTCGTGGCTCCGCTCATCGACTCTACCGTTCCAGATTGCCAAACGATTTTAGCAACCTTAGGCACCACCGTTTTAGAAGCGGCAGCATGGGCAATGGCGGCGAGCGCCGCACGTCAAAGCCGAAAAACGCTTGTGGCAGCCGCGTTTGCACGCCTGTGCGTTGCGTTCGGTCATCTCCTGGGCGCATTAATCGCTCGAAGCATGCTCGTCCTTTCCAATGCAGACGCGAGCGCAATTCAGGCAGGCTCGCTCGTCGTCATCTTCGTATATTTCATGGTCGCGCTGTTCTTGGGACGCGGTTCGACGGAAGCATTTGTCCAAATCGAAAAGGAATCAACCGCACGCGAAACCGACAGTCGGGTTTCCGCGCTCGAAGAAACCGCAACGCTCATTGGCATGGAAAACGATACATGCGGCCGCAACGAGAACGAGGCCGATCAAGAACACTTGGACCATACGCATGCAGAACTTCGCCAGAAGCCTTTTGCGCCCAGCAAAGCACAAACGAGCACAACTTCGCATATGGAATTCGATGCCATATGCGACGACCGCACGGAGCGCGCACTCGAAGCTATCGCGCACACATGCCAACTTACCCCGCGCGAAATCGAAGTGTTTAGGCTCCTGTCACTCGGCAGGGATATCTCAACTATAGAAAACGACCTGTGCATATCGCGAAACACCGCGAAGATGCACATTCGTCATGTATACCAAAAACTGGAGGTTCATTCGAAGCAAGAACTCATCGACCTCGTAAGAGCCCAATAAGAAGCTCCGCAGATATATAGTGAACCCTCTCGCTACAAGAGGAACGATGCAGAGAAATCAATCTCATGAATAAGATCCACACTCCCCTAAAGCCGTAGTGTGCCGTTCAACCCAAGCTAGCGGAATTGCCTTATGTCCCAAATTGTCAAGAGCGGCGCAAGGCCAACCGAAATGTGCCAACGGGGCATACAACCGCAAGGAATGAAACGGCCTCACTCATTAGAACGACGCATTCCCATTGCACCCCTCCCTGGCCAGTTTCATATAAACGGCAGGCGATTCAATGCCAACCGACTTGTACCCCATTTCCTGAGCCACCCTGCACGTCGTGCCCGTGCCAACGAAAGGATCGAGAACGATTCCACCTTCAGGGCAAGTGAGCGCAATAGGATTTTTCACAAGATCCTCGGGAAAGGGAGCATAGTGGTATTCGCCGCTGTGCTCATCTTCAGGGAAGACATTCCAGACATCGGATACCAGTGCGCTATTCCTCTTGAACTTTATAAAGTGTAATCCATTTTCAGCAAGCTCCTTCTCACCCGCCGACAACCCAGTAGAGTTTCTATGGGCAGTACGAATTCCCCTGCGTAAGACCATGCTGAAATCGGACACTTTGCCACATTCGACAAGGTGCAGCATCTTATCAAGGGCAGCATACGCATTTGATTTTTCGGAATCGCTCAGCTTGGTTGAACGCTCGACTTTCCTGCGATAGCGAGCGTCCGACATGCCAGCAGCAGAAACGGCTACGCCCTGTATTATTTTTCTGGCTTTACGTGGCAACTCAAATGCGGCGCCAGCATCGTAGAAGTAACCCTGGGGCTCTTTGCTGAAAAAGAAAATAGGTTCCCAAAGGGAGCACAGCTTACCTTCGGCAGCCCCTGGAGCAGCCGTGAGTTTATTCCACGCAATTTGGTTGTGCAGGGTAAACCCAACTTCATCGGTAAGACGAATGGCCACTCTCGCGGGGATGAGCGCGAGGTTTCCATTGACGCAATCATTGCCCAAATGAAACCAGAAAGAACCAGTGGGCTTGAGAACTCTGCAACCAGCAAACATGCAATCGCAGCTGGTAACGCGAGAGACATCCCAGGAGGAAACGTCCGCGGCGGACAGCAACAGGCAACAAAAGAACATACCCGCCATGCCGGTCACGCTCGAGGTGTCCCAGCTTGAGCATTCGATAGAAGCGAGCGCCGAGCAGCCAGCAAAGTTACAAAAGAAAATGTCAGCAACTATGCATGGCAATCAGCGATCCTTCTGGTAAGGGCGGCAAGCTTTTCCGCTTGTGCTGATTGCCATGCGTTCTTCTTGTCCTAGGCGAGCTTGCGAGCGAGCTCTCGCACCTCTTCCAACTTGGGCGACGATGCCATGCTGTCGCGCTCGGTCATGCCGCTGATGGTGACAATGCCCTGGTCCTCCCACTTGCAGTACGCGCAGGTTGACTTGTACATAGCGATCGCCGCATCATGGACGCCCTCGCTGTGGCTATCGAGCAAAAGGGCCGTCTTGGTGAACGGGAAGCCCGTAGCACCGAAGGCGTACAGGCGGTCGATGGCGGCCTTCTCCTGCGCAGTGATATCAAACCAGTAGATAGGCGAAGCAAAGACGACCATATCGGCGCCTTTCAGCGACTCGATCACGTCGGCCATGTCGTCCTTCTGCACGCAGACGCCCTTATGGGCAAAGCAGTACTGGCATCCCAAGCAGCCGGCGATCTTCTTGCTGGCAACGCGAATGACCTCGACCGTATGGCCGCCCTCACGCGCGGTCTCGGCAAACGCCTCGACCATGGTGTCGGTATTGGCGCCCTTGCGCGGGCTACCACTCAATACAACGATATTCATAGAAATCTCCCTCCTTCATGCCGCAGGCGCGCGGCACACATTATGTTGTAACCAAAACGGATGGAGTTATTCAATCGCCCCGTTTTGGCTACTCCCACTCTTTAGAAGAATCGTTGCTGGGGACTTGGCATTAAATCAAGACACGCCTTATTTCAGATATTCCTCAAAGAATGCTTTCAGCTTTTCAAACGGAATGACGTCCATCTGATCGTAAAGGTCGGTGTGGCTGGCACTGGGGATAATGAGCAATTCCTTGTTGTCCCCCGTCAGCTTGTTGTACGCGGTTTCGCTGAAATAGCGGGAGTGCGCCTTCTCGCCGTGCACCAGCAGCACGGCGGAGCGGATTTCGTTGCTATATTGCAAAATCGGCATATTCAAAAAGGACAGCGAAGACGTCACATTCCAGCCGCCGTTGGAGTTCAGGCTGCGGGGATGATAGCCTCGCGATGTCTTGTAGTAGGCGTAATAGTCCGCTACAAACTGCGGCGCATCCTCCGGTAGCGGGTCGATCACGCCGCCCGCCAGCGCATAGCTGACGTTTTTATAATCCTCGGTGCGCTGCGCGTTCAACGCTTTCCGCTTTTCAAAGCGTGCCTGCTCGGAATCCTCGGCGTCAAAATAGCCGTTTGCAGTCACGCGGGTCATATCGTACATGGTCATAGCCGCGGTAGCTTTGATACGGGTGTCGATGGCTGCTGCATTGACTGCCATGCCGCCCCAACCGCAGATACCGATGATGCCGATACGCTCCGGATCAACACTTTCCTGCACAGAGAGGAAATCCACCGCTGCGCAGAAGTCCTCGGTGTTGATGTCCGGGGATGCTACATAGCGGGGCGTGCCGCCGCTCTCGCCGGTATAGGACGGGTCAAAGGCAAGTGTGAAAAAGCCCAGCTCCGCCATTTTCTGCGCATATAGGCCGGAGGACTGCTCCTTCACCGCGCCATACGGGCCGCTGACGGCGATGGCGGGCAGTTTGCCTTCCGCGTTCTTCGGCACGTACACGTCGGCCGCCAGCGTGATGCCGTATCGGTTGTGGAATGTCACCTTGCCGTGCCCCACCATCTCGCTTTTAGGGAACACCTTGTCCCATTCCTGCGTCAGTTTCAACTGCTCCATGCCTAAGCCTGCTTGTTTGTCGCTTTAAGGTATTGCTCGTAATCCACAGGCTCCAACCACTCGTTGGAGGTCTCCTCGCCCGGAACCTCCACCGCGAGATGGGAGAACCAGCTGTCGGGCGCGGCTCCGTGCCAATGTTTCACACCCGGGGCGATGTTGACCACGTCGCCAGGGCACAGCTCCTGTGCCGGTTTGCCCCATTCCTGGTAAAGCCCTCGACCAGCCACGCAGACGAGAATCTGCCCGCCGCCGCTTTTGGCGTGATGGATGTGCCAGTTGTTGCGGCAGCCGGGCTCGAACGTAACGTTGTAAATGCCGACCTGCTCGGTGGAAAGGGGCGCGAGGTAGCTTTGCCCGATAAAGTACTTCGCGAATGCGTCGTTGGGCGCGCCGATGGGGAAGGCCATCTTGTTTTGGTGCTTGGCCTTTTCATCGACATCGTCGCGCTCATCCGCCCAGACCTCCTTCGCCATGCGAAAGGCCGCCCACGCCTTGGGCCATCCCGCGTAAAACGCCGCGTGTGTAAGGATTTCCGCTATCTCCGTCCTGGTCACGCCGTTGTTCTTTGCGGACATCAGATGATATTGAAACGAAGAGTCCGTCAGCCCCTGTGCCATCAAGGCCACAACCGTCACCACGCTGCGGTCTCGAAGGGAAAGCCCGTCTTCTCGACTCCACACCTCACCGAACAGCACATCGTCATTGAGCTGTGCAAATTTGGGGGCAAAATCCCCCAGGGCATCTCTGCCCGCCGTCTGCTTAATCGTCATGTTTGATTCCTCCTGTCGATGGTTTTGAGTGCAAAACTGCTTCCGCACAGCTAAGCCGCACCTAAATTTCCATGCCCATTCGTTGCGCCTGCTCCAGAGCAGGATGCCCGGCGATGTCGCCCACGCCGTTCACGCCGCCGGCGAAAACCGTTCCGGCAAGCGTGCAGCGGGAGAAGCAGTCGACCCATCCCTGCACGGCCTTCTTCGCGCCGTCGAAGGTCGAGCGCCCACTCTCCGCCGCCGTCGCCAATAGATACGCCTCGGTGAATGCGTAATCGGAGCCGAAAAGCGGGTTGGCGCGGTCCAGCATGGTCTTGAGCTGGCCGCAGACGCTGTAGTAGTAGACGGGCGTTGCGAACACCAACACATCCGCATCGCGCATTTTGGCGACAATTTCCACGGCATCGTCCTGGATGACGCAGCGCCCCAGCTTTAGGCAGGCAAGGCAGCCCTTGCAGAAGCCGAGCTGCTTTTCGCGCAGGTGCACGGTCTCCACGCTGTGGCCCGCTTCCCGCGCTCCTTTGGCGAAGGCGTCCGCCAGCGTCTCGGAATTGCCATTCTTTCGAGGGCTTGAAGAGACTATCAAAACCGTTTTGCCCATTACGGAATACCCCTTGAACTCGCGATTTATATTGACGAGAATGAAGGTAATACCTAAACCTGGCTTTAGGTCAAGAAGTGAATTCGAGATTTATCCGGAGGAGCCATGTACACAATCGGACAGGTGGCGGAGATGTTCGGTCTGCCCGTTTCCACGCTGCGGTATTACGACAAGCAGGGATTGTTCCCGGGCCTGGAGCGAGCATCCGGCATTCGCCGGTTCGGCGATACGGAACTCGAAGCGCTTCGGGTCATCGAATGTCTGAAAAAGGCGGGAATGGAGATCAAGGATATCCGGCTGTTCATGGAATGGTGCGCAGAGGGCCCGTCCACTTACCCCCAGCGCAAAGCCATGTTCGAGGAGCGAAAGGCCCACATGGAGTCGGAGATCGCGAAGATGAACCGCGCGCTGGACATGCTGAGGTTCAAATGCTGGTACTACGAGCAGGCGATTCAAGATGGCAGCGAGGATAGGCTGGAGGCGCTGATTCCCGACGATCTGCCGGAGGAGATTAAAGATGTCTACGAGAACGCCCACGCACGATAAAGCCGCCCGGCCTCAAAGGGCTTTGGCGACGAGCCGTTTTTAGGTAGCAATGCAAAGAGAAGGCCTCCGAATCAGGCTTATAGGGCAAAATGTGTGTCCCGATAGGACATCCGTTTCCATCCATTAATCCAGCCAGAACGGGTACGGGTCCCTGTGGTGGAGGTCCCCCACACGGCCCTGTCGCCCCACTCCAGCCCTCCGTCCTCGCGCGACGGCGAGGCGGGGTAGGCGCTGAACAGGAAGTCGATGTCCGCGTCGGTCGGCATCGCGGCGAGCTTCTTGCGCGCCGTCCTTGCGTCCCCCGAGTGAGCGTGGCACCACCGGAACACCGCCTTCACGCGCTTGGCCGACGTCGGCCCCCGGTGGTTGCGCGGGACGGCCCCCAGCTGCGAGTTCACCCCTCCCTCGATCATGTTGTTGGTCGACGGCAGCGGGCCGGCCTTGGCCAGGGCGGGGTCGAGGTGGGTGAACAGCGTCCCCGCCGACACCTCGTCGCCGTGTCGTCGCACCTCACCGTCGTCGACGCTGTGTTTCGTCAAGAGGATTTGAGCAAAAAGAGCATCGGAAATTGAGCAGCCTGAGCATCGGAAGTGCGCACGCTTTCTGAGCGGCTAGCCCTCCTGCATGAGGGCATGGCGGACGCGGTAGGACT
>NZ_QIBZ01000005.1 GCF_003725955.1 Slackia isoflavoniconvertens
GTCCTACCGCGTCCGCCATGCCCTCATGCAGGAGGGCTAGCCGCTCAGAAAGCGTGCGCACTTCCGATGCTCAGGCTGCTCAATTTCCGATGCTCTTTTTGCTCAAATCCTCTTGACGAAACACAGGGCCATCTGCCTGCACGACCTGCCCTTGTCCAGGCCGCTCTGTATGGCGGCGCGCTCGGCCCTGTCCAGCCTGCGGTAGCGCTCCCGCTGCTTCTTTCCCTGCATCTTTCTTCCTTTCTCTCGGGAGGGCCCTCGGCCCTCGCCTCCGGAAAGGAATTCTCGAACTCATCCGGACATGTCCGGATGAGTTCGAGAACGAAACCTAAGTGTTCGGATGAACTTACAAATCAACCGTTCGGCCGCCGTATGCCGATATCGAATGGGGAATTGTCGAAAACGACGCAGGTTGCGCGGCGTTTTGCTATCATTGATGAGTTTTATCGCCGCAAGTAAGTATGAAGGGGATGCGCATGTCGCTTTCTATCGGTATTGTTGGCCTGCCCAACGTTGGCAAGTCTTCGCTTTTCACCGCCCTTACCAAGAAAACCGGGTTCGCCGCGAACTATCCGTTTGCCACCATCGAGCCCAATACGGGCATGGTTCCCGTTCCCGATTATCGTTTGGATGAACTCGCGAAAATCGACCATCCGGCTAAAATCGTGCCGGCAACGGTCGAATTCGTTGACATTGCTGGCCTGGTTGCCGGTGCAAGCCAGGGCGAGGGCCTGGGCAATAAGTTCTTGGCCAACATTCGCGAGACCGATGCGATTTGCGAGGTCGTTCGTTTCTTCAGCGACCCCAACGTCGAGCACGTTTCCAAGAAAGTCGACCCGCAAAGCGACGTCGAAACCATTAAAACCGAGCTTGTGCTGGCCGACATCGCCACGGTCGATAAGGCGCTGCCTCGTCTTGAAAAGGAAGCGAAGCGCGATAAGTTGCTCATGCTCAAGTTCGAGACCGCCAAGAAGGTGCTCGCGGGTCTGAACGAGGGCCATCGCGTGCTCACGCTGGGGCTGAGCGATGAAGAGCTCGCTGCCATCAAAGACCTGTGTCTGCTCACGTGCAAGCCTATGCTCTACATCGCCAACGTCGATGAGGACCAGCTCAACGCCGAGCTTCCCGAAATCGATGGCCAGATTCCCGTGCCTATTTGCGCTAAGACGGAAGCCGATTTGGCTGAGCTTGATCCTGAAGACGCCAAGATGTTCATGGAGGAGCTAGGTCTTTCCGAAAGCGGCCTCGCTCGCCTTATTCGCAGCGCCTACGCCCTGCTTGGCCTGCAGAGCTACTTCACGAGTGGCGAAACCGAAACGCGCGCTTGGACCATTCCCGTGGGCGCGAAAGCGCCGCAGGCTGCGGGCGTCATTCACTCCGACTTCGAGCGCGGCTTCATTAAGGCTGAAACCGCGAGCTTCGAAGATTATGTGTCTCTCGGTGGCGAAAAGGGCTGCCGCGACGCCGGCAAGCTTCGCCAGGAAGGCAAGGAGTACGTGGTGCAGGACGGCGACGTCATGCACTTCAAGTTCAACGTGTAACGGGCAGATACGCCCGAGGGGCTTCTATTCTGTTTCGAAGATGGGCGATGCGCGCGTTGCGTGCGTTGCCCATCTTTTTGTCGTGGGCGTTTTGGAAAGGGTGAATCGATGGCGAATATTCAGGGGCTTTCGGCGGCGAACATGACGCCGTGCACGCCTTCAATGGATGCTGCTCGAGAGGCTCTTTCAACGTACTTTGGCTACGAAGCGTTTCGCCAAGGTCAAGAGGTGCTCATTGGCGCCGTGCTTTCCGGCCGCGACGCGCTCGGCATTATGCCCACGGGTGCTGGCAAGTCGTTGTGCTATCAGATTCCGGGGATTGTTCTGCCGGGGCTCGCGCTGGTGGTATCGCCGCTCGTTTCCCTTATGAAAGACCAGGTGAACGCTCTTATCGATGCAGGCGTGCGCGGATCGTTTTTGAATTCGACCTTAACGCCTGGCCAGCAGCGCACCGTGCTTGCGCGCGCCGAGGCGGGCACGTATAAAATCATGTACGTGGCGCCTGAACGCTTGGCCGATCCGCTATTTCGAGAGTTTGCGAGCCGCGTAGAAATTCCCCTTATCGCCGTTGACGAGGCCCATTGCGTGTCGCAATGGGGCCAAGATTTCCGTCCCGCCTATACCGGCATTGCCGATTTCATCGAAAGCCTGCCGAAGCGACCGCCCGTCATCGCGCTTACTGCCACGGCGACCGATAAAGTGCGTCGCGATGTTTCCGCTTTGCTTGGACTGCGAAACCCCGAATGCGTCGTTACGGGATATGATCGCGCGAATTTGAAGTTCGGCGTCGAAAAGCTCAATCCGAAGCAAAAGCGCACGCGAATCGCCCAGTTCATTGCGGCGCATTCGGGCGATTCGGGCATCGTGTATTGCTCGACGCGCAAAGATGTCGACGGCCTTTCGGGCTGGCTTGCCGCCGAAGGGTTGCCTGTGGCTCGCTACCATGCCGGCATGAATAAGGCCGAACGCGACGATGCCCAAGAGCGGTTCATCAATGACGATGCTCCCATCATGGTTGCGACGAACGCGTTTGGCATGGGAATCGACAAGTCGAACGTGCGCTGGGTCGTGCATTACAACATGCCGAAAAGCCTTGAAGCGTATTACCAGGAGGCGGGCCGCGCGGGACGCGACGGCGAGCCGAGCGAGTGCCTTCTTCTGTGGTGCGATGGCGACGTGTCAACCTGCCGCTTCTTTATAGAGGGCGACAGCGAATATGCCACTCAACAGCCCGAGGAGGCTGAAATCGCGCGAGCCGCGCAGCGCCGCATGCTCGAGGCCATGGTGGGCTATTGCCACACGACAGGCTGCTTGCGCCGCTATATCCTCAATTATTTCGGCGACCAAACGCCGTTTGGGAATGGTTCGACCGAGTGCGGGAACTGTTCGAATTGCCTAGGGGAATTCGAATCGATCGACGTGACCGATACAGCTCGCGCCTGCGTGAAATGCGTGCGCGAATTGGGCGGCGCGTTTGGCAAGACCCTTGTGGCCGACATTGTGCGCGGTTCCAAATCGCAGCGCGTGCTCGAAGGAAATTTCGAAACGCTCGATTCCTACGATACAGTGAGCGATTCGATCTCGCAGGTCAAAGAGGTCATCGAACTGCTTGCATCCGAGGGCTTTCTGCAGGTGAGCGAAGGAAAGTTCCCGACCGTCGGGCTTGGTGAGCGCTCGCATGAGGCCTTCATGGAAGACTTTACGTTCTCGATCAAGCAGATGAAGAAGTCGACGCTTCCCAAGAAAGGAAAAGCGGCGTCTTCGCCCGCTTCTTCCGCGACGTTTGGTGTGGGCGCGACGAGTGTGGGCGACGATGCGCTGTTTGAAGAGCTGCGCGCTTTGCGCAAGCAGCTCGCCGATGCGGGAAATATCGCGCCTTACATGGTGTTTTCCGACCGAGCACTGCGCGATATGTGCGCGCGCCGTCCGAAGGACGCGCTCGATTTCCTTGAGGTCAACGGCGTGGGCTCGCGCAAGCTTGAGCGCTACGGTGAAGCGTTCCTCGACGCCATTGCGAAATTCGAGGCGGGGGAGTAGGGGACGATTGAGTCCCTCTCGGGCGGGTGCTCGCCTCGGCCTTCTCGCTGGCCACGGCGGGCTATCGTTCGCTTCGCTCACTATGCGCCCGCCTGGCGGCGTTTCGTGTAAAGATTAAAAGCAAGTTTGAACGCCGACGGCCTACGAGAAGGCCGAGGCAAGCACCCGCCCTGCGTTGCGCTGCAGCGGCGGGAATGCTTGGGCGCGTCCTTGCTTGGAAGGGTTCGTGGCTCGCTCGGACAGGATGGGCGCTCGGCGAGGCTTTCGCAAGGGTCGTCGGCGTTCATTTCCGCTTTAATTTCAAAATGAAACGCCGCCAGACGGGCGCATAGCGAGCCGAAGGCGAGCGGTAGCCCGTCGTGGCCCAGGCGAAAGCCCCGCCGAGCGGCCATCCGGCGGGATTTGAGTGACCGGAAAACAGGTTGATCCAACCGGGCATACGCGTCCTGCGTATTTCGGTCTGTTGAACTTTACTGGGCATCTGGTTGGCTCGTGCGTAGTTGCCTGCGGGTTTGCTATCATACGAACGTTATGTTCTCATGCAGTTCGCTTTGGGAAACTGCTGGCAGGTCGCCTGTGGAAAAGCGAATCGAGAAGGAAAGAGAAGTCGCATGACTCAGCAACTCACAGAACGCGACGTGCGTGACATTGCCACGTATGCGCGCATCGGGCTCACCGATGAAGAGCTCGCTCAGATGACGGTTGATTTGAACAGCATCATCGAAACGCTTAAGCCCATCACCGAATTCGACCTCGAGAGCGTGGATCCTACGTTCCATCCCATCGGAGGCCTTTCCAACGTGATGCGCGAAGACGTGGAAGTACCTGGTTTTACGCAGGAGCAGGCGCTCTCCAATGCTCCTAAGCAGCAAGACGGTAGCTTCCTTATCCCGGCTATTTTGGGCGGAGGCGATCAGTGATGGCGTATAACGCGAATATGAACGTGGCCGACATTCGTGCCGGTCTTCTGGCAGGTGATTTCACGGCGCGTGAAGTCGCTGAGGCAAGCTTCAAGCGCATCGAGGAACTCGATGGCGAAGTGCATGCATTCTTGGAGCTCACGAAAGATGCTGCCTTCGAGCAGGCCGCGAAAATCGATGAGGCGCTCGCAAACGGCACCTTCGATGAAATGGGTCCGCTCGCTGGCGTACCTGTGGCGTTCAAAGACAACATGAACTACGAGGGCACACACACCACGTGTTCATCCCTCATGCTTGAAAACTACGTCTCGCCTTATACCGCGACGTGCGTTGCCAAAACTATTGAGGCAGGCGGCATTCCGCTGGGCAAGCTCAACATGGACGAATTCGCATTCGGCAGCTCCACCGAGACCTCCGCGTTCGGCCCCACCAAAAACCCGTGGGATCTTGAGCGCGTCCCGGGCGGCAGCTCCGGCGGCTCCGCGGCATCGGTCGCGGCTGGTCTTGCGTGCGTCACGCTCGGTTCCGACACGGGTGGATCCATTCGCCAGCCTGCAGCGTTCTGCGGCATTGTTGGCGTGAAGCCGACCTATGGCATGGTTTCGCGTTATGGCGTGGTTGCGTTCGGCAGCTCGCTTGACCAGGTTGGCCCGTTCGCGCGCAGCGTGCGCGATGCCGCCGCCGCGATGGACGCCATTTGCGGCCACGATCCCATGGACTGCACCTCGCAGTACGTGAAGGCCGATTTCCGCGCTGCGTGCGAGCAGGGTGTCGAAGGCATGCGCATTGGCGTCGTGCCCGGATTCATGAATGCGCCCGGCCTTACTGACGAGGTGAAGGCTCGCGTTTCTGAAGCCACCGAGGCACTTCGCGAGGCGGGTGCCGAAATCGTGGAAGTCGAGCTTCCTCATGCCGATGCGGCCATTTCCGCATATTACGTGCTGGGCCCGTGCGAGGCGTTCTCGAATTTGGCGCGCTTCGACTCGGTTCGCTATGGCTATTGCGCCGAAGGCCACAAAGACCTCGGCAGCCAATACGAGGCAAGCCGCGCTGCCGGCTTCGGCATGGAGGCCAAGCGCCGCATTATGCTGGGCAGCTACCTGCTTTCGAGTGGCGTGTACGAGAAGTACTATTATCCGGCTCAGCAGGTGCGCACGCTCATTACGCAGGACTACCAGGCTGCATACGAGAAATGCGACGTCATTCTCGCCCCCACGAGCCCGCGTACCGCATTCAAGTTCGGCGAAATCGGCGATCCGGTCGAGATGCATCTGTCTGACATTTTCACGGTGTCGATCAATATCGCAGGCAACGGCGGCATGAGCGTGCCGTGCGGCCTGGGCAGCGATACGGGCCTGCCTGTGGGCGTGCAGCTTATCGCGCCCCAGTTCAAAGACGAGAACATGTTCCGCGCTGCAGCGGCGCTCGAGGCCGTGTATGGCGCAGCTCCCATCGCGCCCGATTTTGCTGCTGGAAAGGCCGGTGAATAGCATGAAGAAGCTCGAAGAGGTTTTGCAGGATTCAACAGCCCACTGGGCTGTTGAACGCCGAGCACCGCGAAGCGGAGCGCAGGCGCTGGGCGCAGAACGCGGAATGGGGGCGATTCGGTAATGAAGAAGCTCGAAGAGGTTTTGCAGGATTGGGAAGCCGTCATCGGCTTGGAGATCCATGCCGAGCTTACTACGTTGAACACGAAGATGTTCTGCGGTTGCAAGCTCGAATTCGGCGCCGACCCCAATACGCACACGTGCCCCATTTGCCTGGGCCTGCCTGGCGCGCTCCCCGTGCCCAACAAGGCCGCCATCGAGAGCATTGTGCTCGCCGGCTTGGCCACCAATTGCGATATCGAGAAGCATTCGATGTTCTACCGCAAGAACTATATGTATCCCGATATGGCGAAAAACTTCCAGACTACGCAGGGCCCCGTGGCGTTCTGCATGCGCGGCCACCTCGACCTTGAGGTCGACGGTGCCGGCGCAAAAGAGCGCATCGACCTTGACGGCTTGAAGCCAGGCGAAAGCCAGGGCAACGTCACCGCGACCGAAGACGGCTATGTGGCGCACGTGGGCATCACGCGTATCCATATGGAAGAGGATGCGGGCAAGATGGTGCATATCGGCGGCGACGAAGGCCGTATCGCTGGTGCTACGCACTCACTCGTCGACTACAACCGCGCGGGTACTCCGCTCATCGAGCTTGTGACCGAACCTGACTTGCGCACGCCTGAAGAGGCCCGCCTGTTCATGCAGAAGCTTCGCCAAATCTATTTGGCCATTGGCATTTCCGACTGCTCCATGGAGGAAGGCTCCATGCGTTGCGACGGCAATGTGTCGCTGCGCCGCCGCGGTTCTACGGGCTTGGGCGTGAAGACCGAGCTCAAGAATATGAACTCGTTCAAGAATTTGCATGACGGCTTGGCTTATGAGATTTGCCGTCAGGCCCAGGTGCTTGAAGAGGGTGGTCAAATCTACCAGGAAACGCGCCATTGGGATCCGTCGGCGAAGCGTACCATCGTGATGCGCGTGAAGGAAACCGCCGATGACTACCGCCTGTTCCCCGAGCCCGACCTCGCTCCGTACGATTTGACCGACGAGTGGATCGACGGCGTTCGCGCCAAGCTTCCCGAACTGCCCGACCAGAAGGCCGCGCGCTACCAGAAATGCTTCGGCCTTTCGGCCTACGACGCGCGTCATTTGGTTGAGCACCGCGCCACCTCGAACTTCTTCGAGAAGGGTATGGAGCTTGCCGGCGATAAAGCTTCCAAGCTGGCTAAGCCGCTCGCGAACCTCGCGATTAACGACATCACGGCGCGCATGAACGCCGACGAGTCGTTCAACTTGGCGGAATGCCCGCTTACGCCCGCGCGCGCAATTGAGCTCGTTGAGCTTATTGCGACCGATGCAATTTCCTCGAAGCAGGGCAAGGAAGTTTTCGCTGCCGTGATTGACGAGGATAAGGATCCCTCGGCCATCGTTGACGAACGTGGCATGAAACAGGTAAGCGACACGAGCGCCATCGAGGCCGTTGTCGATGCCGTGATTGCCGCGAACCCCGATGAGGTTGCTCGTTACAAAGAGGGCAACACGAAGCTCATCGGCTTCTTCGTGGGCCAGTGCATGAAGGAAATGCGCGGCCAGGGCAATCCGAAGGTTATCAACCAGCTGCTTGCCAAGAAGCTGAACGCGTAAAACCCTTTCGCTTGAAACGAAAAGAGACCGAAATTTCTTTCGGTCTCTTTTTTGTTGGCCGCCTTCGGGGAGGGGTGGACGAACCTTCTATTATGGAGCGTCGTCGCGGTACGCTTCCGTAAAGCGTCCTTCTTCCTCGATGGCGTTTCGCTCTACTTCGGTGAGCATTTCCTCGTAGCCCCTCAACGCCGAAAATGGCATGAATTGGCGTGCCCGCTCGGGATAGGCGCGCGCCTTGTGCTCGCATGGCGCATTCGCTTCTTCGCCGTCCATGCGTTCAAGATAGGTATCCCATTCAGCCGGCATTGTGACCTCCAATTTGCATGTTTCGCTTGCGCATCGTCGCGTTCTTTTTAAAGCTCGTGCCGAAGAGCACGGAGTTTTTGCCGAACCTCGATTGCACGGCAAGCATGGCTTTTTGTATATCCCGTTCGCGCTGTTCTTCTTCGGGCGCGGAAAAAAGGCTCATTTGACAACCTTCCGCTTCGACGATTTCGGAAAAACCCAACATAATGCGTCGTATTGGGCGTTCGGGATCGACGTGGCCGTCGAAGAGCTGCGCCGCGGCGCCGAACAGGAGGTGGAATGAGTTCGTGGGCGCATCGAGCGTGCGTGCTCCACCTGTGGCTTCGTGGTAGCCGCTGTTGCGCGCGCCGGGCCCAACGATTCGTGTGCCGTGCTCGCCGACGAAAACGCGCGTTTCATCGTCCGCATTGCGATGCGGCCGATGGCTTTGGACCTCGTTGAATCTCGCATTGTCGTAAGCGTGCTTCAGTTCGGCTTGCGTTTGGAGATGGGCGAAGCCTCCGGTTGCGGTGGCGCCATGGGCCTTCGCGTAGCCCACATGCAGCGACACGCGCCGTGCCGCTAAGCCCTTTTCAATCATGTCGAGCACGCTCGATTCAACCATCTCTCGCAGCACGGTGCGGGCGTCTTCGAACGAGTAGTCGTGTTCGAGCACCTGCCCGTTGGCTATGGACTTTCCAACGGGCTTCCATGCCTTGATTTCCTCGATAGTACAAGGCTCTTGGCCCCAGGCGTGATCGATGAGGAATTCGGCGTTTACTCCGAATTCGCGATAGAGCACATCTTCTGGCAGCTGCGTTACGTCATAAAGCGTGCGCGCGCCGTGCTTGGCGAGCCTCGCCGCAATGCCGGGGCCGATGTTCCAAACATCGGTGATGGGCTCGTGGTGCCACATGGTTTCGCGAAATGACGCCTCGGTGAGCTCCCCAATGAAATCGGGGCTCTTCTTTGCGAGCACGTCGAGCGCAACCTTAGCTAGGAAGAGGTTTTCCCCAATGCCCGCCGTGGCCGTTATGCCTGTTTCCGCTTTCACAGCCTCTATGAGCTCGGCTGCCCATTCGCGCGCGGTTTTCTTTTCGAGCGCTAAATAGGGCGTTGCGTCGATGAAGCACTCGTCGATTGAATAGGGATAGATGTCGGCGGGGGATACATGCCGCAAATAGATGCCGTAAATTTGGGCGGAGCGCTCCATGTAGAGTCGCATGCGCGGCTTCGCCTTGAAATATTTGATGCCCTCGGGAATCTCGAAAACGCGGCATCGGTTGCGCACGCCGAGCTTCTTCATAGCGGGCGATATGGCAAGACAGATGGTTTTCTCGGAGCGTGCGGGATCGGCTACGACGAGCAGCGCCTTATCGGGGTCGAGCCCCCGCTCGGCGCATTCGACCGAGGCGTAGAAGCTTTTCAAGTCAATGCATACATACGTTTTGCCACTCCGATTTTGCAAGGCGCCAGCTTCCTTTCGCCGATGAATAACGAACAAGTGTTCTAATATAGTAGCGCAAAGAAGCCGAAAAGGGAGCAACAAAGCAAAAAGAACGGGCAGCCCGAAAGCTGCCCGAAATGCGTCATCGATTGGCGCTGGTCCTATTCGAAAAGATTCAGCAACGATCCGAGCACGTCGGCGTCGGGGGTCCACTCGTTGTCGTTTTTGGTGAACGTAAGCACGAGGGGCATATCGATGGCTTGCGTCTCGTCGATGGCCTGCATGGTGATTTCGCCGATTTTTGCGGTAATGTCGTCTTGGGTCATGCTTGCCAGTTGCTCGTCGGTCATCTGCTCGCCAAAGGCTTCGGCAAGCTCTTCAGCCTTTGTGCTTGCGTCGGTGAACGATTTGCAGGTTGCGGTAAGGGTCGCCTTTGCGGAGTCGCCGTCGACCTCGACCGAATCGATGGTGTAGTCAAAGCCGTCGAGGTACGACTTCACGAGCGTCTTGCCGTCGATGCCCATCGACTCGAGCATGGCGAATTCGCTGCCGGCCTCGGAGAGAATTTCGTCCAAGGTGGCGTCATCGAGGTTCTTGATGGGGTCGAGTTCGCTTGCGATGCCTTCTTTGATGACTTCCTCGTCAGTGGGTCCGCTTGAGCAGGCAACGAGGCCCAGGCAAGCGGCCATTGCGCACGCAATAAGCGTCGCGAGTGCGCCAGTCTTCAATTTTTTCATAATTCCCTCCATGATTTAGGGCGCTGAAATGCGCCTTTCCCGTTAGGGGAAATGGTATCAAGGAAGTACATATTTCAAGAGGTCAGGAGGGCGTTTCGCGGATAATCGGCTCTTGTGAGGGGCGAGCGGTGCGAAGAATGTTTGTTGTATGCGCTGGCCCGTCGCACGCCTTCGCGGTTTTGGCTCGAGCGCCGCGATGTTTTGCGGTGGATGCGGCGCGTCGGCATGCTCCGTAGGGGGAATGCGCCGCGAGAGCGACTGGAAAGGGGCCAAGCGCCCGGGCACTCCGAATTTGCGTGGAGGAATGCGGCGGGGCACTTGGCGTGCAACAAACCGTATCACTGTTTTTCGAAAATCTGTTGCGCAACAATTTTGCAATACCAGAACACAACTTTCATTAGCTGGCAGCAAATGTTTTTGAATGCGGAAACCCTTAGCATGATTCCTGGTTTTGTTCGCGAAATAAACCATGCATTTTTATGGGAAGGAATCAGAAATGGAAAACACGCAGTACCAGCCCCAGGCTCCGCAGCCGGCGCCCGAAACCGCAATGCCGAAGACGGCGATGGGCATTACGTCTCTTGCGCTCGGTGTTATCGCGATTGTCTCGTCGTGGATGCCTATCGTGAATAACCTTTCTGCGCTGCTTGCGTTGCTGGGCGGTATTTTCGGAGTGGTTGGCGTTATTGCCGTCATCCGTGGCAAGAAATCGGGCAAGGTCTTGGCCATTGTCGGACTTGTTCTGAATGTGGTTGCGCTTGTCGTGGTTTTGGCGACGCAGAGCATGTATTCGGCGGCGATTGACGACGCAACGAACGGTTCTGCCGCGACGAGCGCGAGTGCGTCAAGTGGAGTTCCGTCTGCAAGCGAAACGAGCTCGGCGGCGTCCGATGCTTCGGTGGCGGAATCGAGCCGGCAGGCGGCCCCGCAACAGTCCGCCGAAGCTGAGGTTCCTCGGGAATACGAATCTGCCTTGGCGAAGGCGAAGAGCTATTCCGACACGATGCATATGTCGAAGCAGGGCATCTATGATCAACTGACGAGCGAATACGGTGAGCAGTTCTCTGCCGAGGCGGCGCAATATGCGATTGACAACGTGGTTGCCGACTGGAACGCAAATGCTCTTGAAAAGGCGAAGTCGTACGAGGAAATGATGAACATGTCGCCGGCCGCGATTCATGACCAGCTCACTTCCGAATATGGCGAGAAATTCACCGAAGAAGAAGCCGACTACGCAATCGCGAACATGTAGTCGGACGCATTTTTGCAGGGTACAATTGTGGGCAATTTTGCATTTACCTACGGGGAGCCAGCGCGCGAATGGCTGAACGATGAACCGGCCGCACGCGCGCAGGCCCGCGCCCGTCGACGGAAACGAAGGAAATATCGCGTGAAGGAACCGCTTACCGAAGAGCTGCTGTGCGAATTGCTCGAAAGTCCCAGCCCGGAACAGTTTACGAGCACGCATAATTTGCAGGCACCGACATTGTCCGAATATCTACAATGGCTGCTCGCCAATCACGGTTTGGTTCGTTCGAAAGTGATTCGCGAAGCTGGCCTTAACGAAACGTTCGGTTGGCAGATTTTCAAGGGTGAGCGTGGATGCGGACGAGATAAGGCGCTTGCGCTCGCGTTCGCCATGAATCTCGATTTGCGCGAGACGAATCGCTTGTTGCAAGCGGCGGGGCAAAGTACCCTCTACTGCAAAGATCGACGCGATGCGATTATCATTTTCTGCATAGAAAAGGGCCTCACGCTGCGGCGCGCCGATGAGGAATTGTACCGTTTCGGCGAGCAGACCATTTGCCAATAGCGGCGCGCTCGCGATGCTGCCGATGCGGCAGGCGATATTGTCTGTTAGTATTGCCGCATGGCTTTTCTGTCTCACAACACATGCGAAAGCGAGTTGATCGAGAGCCCGCGCCGCGCGTCGGGCTCTTGTGGCGCATGCCGTGGTTTCGCAATTGCTGCCCGTGGGTGCGCCGCCGGCGGCGATGATACCGCTTGCGGCGAAAGGGGATGTGCTGTGAGCGATGAAATCTCCCATGAGCTGGCTGCCCAGCTTGAGGCGATGCGCCGCCAAGACTGCTATGTCGTCGACGAGGTCCTGAAGGAATCTTCGACCGAAATTACCGAGCGCGTGCATTTCGAGGGCGTGAATGGCGCCTCGCAAGGCCCTTTCGTTCGAAAGCGCATTGAGCGCTCATCGGGTCTCGGGGGTGCGTATGAACGCATTTTCGCTGCTCAGCAGGCAGGAAGGCGCTTCCGATACATTCCTCGCATATACGATTGCGCGATTATCGGCGACGAAATCGTGGTTGTCATGGAGTACGTGTTCGGCGAAACGCTCGAGGATGTCGTTCGCCGATGCGAGCCTTCGATGGCGTTGGCGGCCGATGTGTTTCCTCGTGTGTGCGATGCGGTGTGCGAGCTGCATGAACGATTTGACCCGCCCATCGTGCATCGCGATTTGAAGCCAGGAAACATCATGCTGTCGAGTGAATCTCTGACGATTATCGACTTCGGGATATCGCGCACGTGCATGCAGGGAGCGCAAACCGACACGACGCATTTCGGCACGCGCGCCTATGCGCCGCCCGAGCAATTCGGTTTTGCCCAAACGACGGTGCGATCCGATGTGTATGCCCTTGGGCTGCTTCTCTATTTTTGCCTGGTCGGCAACGTGCCCGATGCCACGTTGCGCGAACGTAATTTCAAGATAGACGGCGTCCCTGAGGCGATGAGGCGTGTGATTGCGAAAGCGGCGGCATTCGATCCGAAGAATCGCTACAAGGGCGTTCGCGAGTTGAAAGCCGCATTCAAGCTCGCTTTGCATGAAGTGAGTTTCATGCAAACGGGCTGCATGAGCGCAAACGGCAGCTGGGACGACCGAGCGGGACGGAACTTCGGACCGCAAGGCGGCTGCGCATCGGCCGAAATGGCGACAGGGGTGAGCGCATCTGCTTCGGGATATGCGACCGGGGTTGCTTGTGGTTCCGATGCGCTTGGCGCCAACTGGGCGCCAGAAATGCACGGGCATTCAAAAAGAACGCCATCGCAGTTCATTCCGCAAGGGTTGGGCGTCGCGTGGAACGTGGTGCTCACAATTGTGTATCTCTTTTTCATGGCGATAGCCTTTACGAGCCCGTTCAACCCGGGTGTTGAGGGAATCGAAGGGCTGCCGATGTGGTTCGTCCTTCTTGAATACTGGTTTATGCTGGGCACCATGCTCACAGCGACCGCCTATACGCTTCTTGATCGCCGCAGATTGCAAGTGCGGTTCCCTGTGATGGCGCGGTTGAACTGGTGGCAAACGATTCTCGCGGCTGCGGTGGCCTCGCTTGTTGCCATCGTGGTGACCATGCTTGTTGGATGGCAATATACGCAGCCGATTGCGGCGTAGGCTGCCCAGTGCGCGCCGTCGTCCACCTTCGTGGTTCTGTATCGATTTGCGATGGCTGGTATATTGCGTCGAAATAACGAAGCCAATCGGGTATAGTGAGCGGCATGCATCTTTCAATACAAAGAGAGGACGTGCTCCCATGAGCAACGAAGGCAAAAAGGTCAAGGCCCACTACCGCGGCACGCTCGACGACGGCACGCAGTTCGACTGCAGCTACGATCGCAACGAACCCATCGAGTTCACCTGCATGGCCGGTCAGATGATTCCCGGCTTCGACGCTGCCGTGAAGGATATGGCCGTTGGCGAGAAGAAAACGGTGAAAATCCCCGCTGCCGATGCCTATGGCGAATATAACCCGCAGGCTGTTCAGGAAGTTCCTGTTTCGCAGGTCCCCAATGCCGATCAGCTGCCCGTTGGCCAGACGGTGTACTTCCAGGGCCCCATGGGCCCCTTCCCGGCGAAGGTCGTTTCGGTCGACAGCGAGAAGTGCGTGTTCGATATGAACCACGAGCTCGCTGGCAAAGACCTCACGTTCGAGATTGAGCTCGTCGAGGTCGCCGAATAGCAGGTGCGCATAGTTTTATTGCGTTTGAAAGGGTCGCTCTTGCGGCCCTTTTTGCTGCGTTGTTTCTTTTTCACTGCTTTTCAGCGTCTTCTTCTGTACGACGTGGTATTATCGGCCCGTTCTCAGAAATCTATCCCATTTTCCATAGAACTCAATTCTCGCGTGCCTTTCCGCGCAATCAATCGTGTATAGGCCCCTGCCAAAAGGTTCGGGCATTCCTGCATATAAAGGAGGAAAAGTGAAGTTCTTTCTCGACACCGCCGATCTCGACGAGATCAAAGAAGCTGCGAGCTGGGGCGCCCTCGCTGGCGTAACTACCAATCCTACGCTGTACTCGCGCATCGGTGGCAAGCTTGACGACTTCCACAACCACATCGCGCGCATCTGCGAAATCGTCGACGGCCCCGTGAGCGCCGAGAGCGTTGCCATGACGCGCGACGAAATCGTGCGCGACGGCCGCGAGCTGGCCGCCATCGCTCCCAACGTCGTGGTGAAGATCCCCACGATGGTCGAGGGCCTGGCCGCATGCCGCACGCTCGCCGACGAGGGCATTCGCGTGAACATGACGCTGTGCTTCACCGTTCCTCAGGCCATTTTGGCCGCCCGCGCTGGCGCTCGCTACATCTCACCGTTCGTAGGCCGTTTCGACGATATCTCTGAAGACGGCCTCTCCCAGCTGGAAAACGTCGTGACCGCTATCAACAACTACGATTACAGCGAGAACACCGTCAACCATGAGCAGGTCGAGATTATCGCCGCTTCCATTCGCAGCGCGAACCACGTGACGCAGGCTGCCCTGATGGGCGCCGATATCGCTACCGTTCCCTTCAATGTTCTGAAGAAAATGATTCAGCATCCGCTTACCGACCGCGGTCTCGAGTCCTTCTTGAAGGACTGGGAGAAGGTCGCTAACGCATGATCGCTGACGAGATGATCACCGAGCCGGCCGCCGCACCCGCGGCGGCCCCCGCGGCCGCGCCTGCGTCCGATGGCGCCGCGAGCGAAGCTGCGCCGAAGAAGCCCAGCGCTCGTCGCGCGAAAAAAGCTGATGAAGCGACTTCCGAATCTGTTGAACCTGCCGCCGAAGCTTCCAAGAAGCGTCGCGGCCGTCCTCGCAAGGCCGATTCCGAGGCCTCTTCCGCCGCAGCCGCGCCTGCGGTAGATGCTGCGACCGAAACTTCAGCCGAAAAGCCGACCGCAAAGCCCAAGCGCACGACGCGCCGCACGAAGTCGGCTGCTTCTGCCGATAAGACTGTAGACGAAGCCGTGGCCGAAAAGCCCGCGCGCCGCACGCGTCGCAAAGCGAGTGTTTCTGCCTCCGAGGGCGAAGAGGGCGTCCAATCCGATAAGAAAGATCAGGCCGAAGAGGCTCCCAAGACGCGCAAGCGTCCAGGCCGCTCAACGAAGCTTCGCGCCGTCGTCGAGGCTTCTGAAAAAGAGGCTGCGCACAGCGATGATTCCCGTAATGATGAGCGTGAGAATACTGCTTCAGAGCGCGATGCTTCCAACGAATCTGGCGCAGAAGAGCGCACCGAGCGTCGTCGCGCAGCTCGCCCCCGCAAATCCGTGCAAATCGACACCTCCTCAAATGACGATTCCGCTGCCGAGGGCGACGCATCCTCCAACGAGGGCGAGTCGAAGGCTGACGGCAATGCTCAGCGCTATCAGAAGCGCGATCGCGGCCAGCGTGCGGAGCGTAATGATCGCCAAAACAAGGGCGAACGCGATTCGCGCAACGGTCGAGATAATCGCGGCGATCGCAATGGCAAAAACCAGCGCGACAATCGCGATTCGCGCAACGGACGCAACGACCGCAACGACCGTCACAATCGCCGCGACCGCAACAATCGCCGCGATCAATATGCTCCGAAAACCAATATCGATGACCTGTCTGCCCTTCGTGTAGCGGAGCTGCGTGAAAAGGCCGCTGAATTCGAAATCGAAATCACGGCCGGCATGAAGAAGGCCGAGCTCGTCGATAAGGTGTTCGAGGCAAGCGTGCGTGCTGAAGGCTTTATCGAAGTCACCGGCATTCTCGACATCATGCAAGACGGCTACGGATTCTTGCGCACGAAGGGGTATTTGCCTAGCGAGCAGGACGTGTATATTGGCACGTCGGTTATTCGCCGCAACAATTTGCGCAAGGGCGATATGGTGAAGGGCCAAACGCGCCCCGCCCGCGAAAACGAGAAGTACGCCGCGCTCCAAACGGTCATCTCGGTTAACGGCATCGCTCCCGAAGAGCAGGGCCGTCGTGTGAAATTCGCCGACCTTACGCCGATTTTCCCCGATGAGCCGCTTACTATGGAGCATGGTCATTCCACGATTACCGCCCGCGTGATTGATTTGGTTTCGCCTATCGGCAAGGGTCAGCGCGGCCTTATCGTGTCGCCTCCGAAGGCCGGTAAAACCACGGTGCTCAAAGATATCGCCGCCGCTATTACGGCGAACAACCCGAGCGTGCACCTGATGTGCCTGCTCGTCGACGAGCGACCCGAGGAAGTAACCGATATGCAGCGTTCCATTGCTGGCGAGGTTATCGCGTCCACGTTCGATATGCCGACCGAAGACCACATCCAAGTTTCCGAGCTCGTCATCGAGCGTGCGAAACGCCTGGTGGAAATGGGGCAAGACGTCGTTATTTTGCTTGACAGCCTCACGCGTCTCGCACGTGCTTACAACTTGGCAACGCCCGCGAGCGGCCGCATTCTGTCGGGTGGCGTTGACTCTACGGCACTTTACCCGCCGAAGCGATTCCTTGGCGCGGCCCGCAACATCGAAGGCGGCGGCAGCCTCACCATTTTGGCTTCCGCTCTTATCGAGACGGGTTCGAAGATGGACGAGGTCATTTTCGAGGAGTTCAAGGGCACGGGCAATATGGAACTCAAGCTTGACCGCTCGTTGGCCGATCGACGCATTTTCCCGGCAATCGATCCGATTGCAAGCGGCACGCGTCGCGAAGATTTGTTGCTTGACCCCCAGGAGGCTCCGGTCATTTGGGCGGTTCGTCGCATTCTCGCGAATATGAATAATACCGAGCGTGCCATGGATATGCTCATCAAGTCGCTCAAGCAGACCGACGACAATAAAGAGTTCCTCATGCGCACGGCGAAGAAGGGCCAAGGCGCCACTATCTCAAGGGATACGACGCTTATGTAGCCCGAGGTTTTGCCGTTGGGAAGCGCACGAGCGGCGGATGATGCGTTTCTTCCGCCGTCGCTCCGGACGGCCCGACACGAAATCGCCGCAGCGCGAATCCGCGTGAGGCGATTGCGTGCGTCGCCTCGTAGTTCGGAGCGTGCGCGTAATGTTTTAAATGAGGTATCATTTACGAACCGTCCTTCGGGGCGGTTTTTTTTACATGCGTGGAAGGAATACCGTGCGAGAGAACGAGCATCGACAGACTATCGTATTGTTCGCGTTGGTGGTGTTGGCATCATCGGTGGGGAATTTGGCCCAGACTGGCCTGAATGCGATGCTCTCTTCGGTATGCGTCGAGTTCGGCATCGCTGAGGGGGTGGGGCAGTGGCTCACGACGTCGTACATGCTCGTGTTGGGCGTCGTTGTGCCTCTGTCTTCGTACTTCATGGGTCGATTCCGTCTTAAAGACCTCACGCTTATTGCCATCGCGTTGTTTGCCGTGGGCGCGCTTGTCTCTGCGATTGCACCGAGTTTTGGTGTGCTGTTTTTGGGCCGTTTGGCGCAAGCCGTTGCAGCGGGTATGCTCTTGCCGCTTGTGCAGACTATCGCCATGACACGCTTTCCCGATGGGCGAAAAGCAACCGCCATGGGCATTTCGGGCATTGCTATGGGGTTTGCGCCGAATATCGGCCCCACGATTGGCGGCGCGATGGTGGAAGGCCTTGGCTGGCGAAGCTTCTTTTGGCTGCTTGTCGCACTGACCGTTGTTGTTGGAATCGCTTGCCAGTTTGCCGTGAAGCGCCGTGACGATGCTTCGTATCCTGCGGGCTTCGATGTGCTTTCTTTCGCGCTTTCCGCGTTTGGATTTGGCGGTTTGCTCATGGGTGCCTCGGAGGTTTCGTCATATTCCTTTATCCATCCGTTCGTGTGGGCTCCGTTGATTGCGGGGGCTGTGTGTCTCTTCGCGTTTGCGAAGCGACAGCGCTCTTTGGAAAACCCGCTTGTCGATTTGGCTATTTTCGACAACAGGGAATTCGTCGACGGCTTCTGGGCTCTCAATTGCTTGTTCGCGTCGTTCATGGGCATTACACTGCTTGTGCCGCTTTATATTGAAGGACTGTGCGGGGGCAGCGCCATGCAGGCTGGTCTCGTGCTTTTGCCAGGCACGGTTGCCGCGCTTATCGCGAACCCGCTTGCGGGCCTGCTCGTCGACAAGATTGGAGCGCGACCCGTCACGCTGTTTTTCGGGGTGTGCCTTGTTGTGGGTTCGTGTCTTATGGTCGCATGCGGCGCCTCGACGCCTTTGTGGGCCGTGTGCGTTATGCAAGGCGTGCGTGCAATGGGCGTTTCGGGTCTTATTGGTCCGCTTATCGCGTGGAGCTTGTCGGGGCTTCGCGGTCGCCAGATTTCCGACGGCTCGGGTTTTGGCACGGCCGCACGTCAAGCATGCGCCTCGATTGGCTGCGCCGGCATGGTGTTCTTCGCTTGTGGCGGCGCATTGGCGGGCGAGGCGGCCTTCCATGCTGCATTCGGGCTTTCCGCCGCTTTCTCCCTTGCCTGCTTCGCGATTATCGCCCTGCACGTAAAATAAGCGAAAGAGCGCTACAATAAGCGACGCATGACATGTTTTGTGATATTGGACGACATCGAGAGGACGAACATGGCCACGCTCGACACCATTAAAGACATTCTTCAGGAAAACCTCGACATCGCGCCCGAAAACGTCGATGAGGATTCGACCTTCGAATCGCTCGGCGTCGATTCGCTCGATATGGTCGAGCTCATTTGCGAGCTCGAAGAGCGCTTGGACGTTGACTTCGGCGAACCCGAAGGCCTCGAGACCATGAGCGACCTTGTGGAATACGTGGACAGCCTGTAATTCCAAGCAACTTTGCGACGAAGACCCAGCTCGTTAGGCTGGGTCTTTTAGTTTTGTGTTCGAAATATGGTTGGCGTACGCTGTTTGACGTACGCGATTCAACGCGGTTGTTACGAAAATGCGTGTCGCTTCTTCGAGGGCATCGCGCGGTGTTAGAGTTCGATTCAGCAAAGGACGAACTCACGAAAGCGAGTGGTTGAGATGACCGACGAGAATAAAAACTTCGCTGGTTCTGTTGATCCCCGGAACGCTCAGGTTCCGCAGCCCCAGCAATACCCGCAGGGCGCATACACCGCGCCTGCGCAGAATCAGCAACCCTATGGCCAGCAGGCCTATCAGCAGCAGGCGTACCAGTATTCCGTATATGCCGCTCAGCAGGCGAGCGAGGCTCAAAGCAAAGCGAATGCCAAAGCGGCTCACAAGGCCGACTCCAACATGAAGGCGGGCCTCGGTAAAACGTTCGCGGCGGGCTTTGGCGGCGCCGCGCTTGCGTTGGTGCTTGGCGCTGGCGGGTTTGCCGGCTACAGTGCGCTTACGGGTAGTGACGGGGGTTCGACCACGCTTGGCTCCACGACAAGCACGGTGATTTCTGCTTCTCCCGATGATTCGGGCGATTCCTCGACGCTTGCCGAGCAGGTGGCGCAGAAATGCCTGCCCTCGATCGTGAGCATCGACATCTATACCAAGAGCTCGTCTTCGGGCTCGATGAATGGCTTCGAAATGCCTGGAACTAACGACGATTCCACGCTTACCAATACATCGCTCGGCAGTGGCGTCGTGATTTCGAAAGATGGATATATCATCACGAACAACCACGTGGTCGAGGGCGCTGACGCCATTAAGGCGACCGTGAATGGCGTGGAATACGACGCGAAGGTCGTGGGCAGCGACTCTTCGAGCGACATCGCGGTGATTAAGGTCGATGCCGACGATTTGACGCCGGTCGAAATCGGCAGTTCGTCCGATTTGCAGGTGGGCGAGTGGGTCATGGCGCTTGGCAGCCCGTTCGGTTTAGAAAACTCGGTGTCGACCGGCGTGGTGAGCGCATTGCAGCGTTCGAATACCATGCAAGACTCCACCACGGGCGAAACAGTGATCTACCCGAACATGATTCAGACCGATGCGACCATTAATCCGGGCAATTCGGGCGGTGCGCTGGTTGATTCCCAAGGCAAATTGATCGGCATTAACTCGATGATCTCGTCGTACTCTGGTTCTTCCTCGGGCGTCGGCTTTGCGATCCCCATCGACTATGCGATTGACCTTGCCCAGCAGATTATCGAAGGCAAAACGCCCACCCATGCCCAGCTTGGCGTTTCTATGGCGCAAATTAATTCTCAAATGGCGACGTATTACGATTTGGCTACCGACGAAGGCGTGTATGTGGCTAATGTTTATGACGGAACCGCTGCTGCCGATGCGGGCATTCAGAAAGGCGACATCATCGTGTCTTTTGACGGACAGAAGGTAACGTCGCCTTCCGAGCTCACGATTGACGTTCGTTCGAAAAATGTCGGTGACAAGGTTGATGTCGTTGTGAATCGCGATGGCGAAGAAAAGACTATTACCGTGACGCTTGGCAGCGATGAGAACTCGATGAGCTCGAATAGCGGTTCGAGCAACGGCTACGGCTCAGGCAACGGCTACGGCTCAGGCAACGGTTATGGGTCTGGCAATGGATACGATTATGGTTATGGCTACGGTTACAACGGTGGTTCGGGCAATGGTTCTGGGTTAGGCGGATTGTTCTAGAACGACGCGGCAAGGTTTTTCGGCTGGCTTGCGTTTATCTTGTGGGTTGGCTGAAACCGCATGAGTTGAACGCTCGTATGTTCTCAACAAAATGGGTGGCTTCCACGACGGAGCCACCCATTTTTTCTGTCGAGATATATGTTCAGGAACCTGTTAAACGCTACGAGCATTTAACAGGTTATTGCGGCGTTTGCCAGTTCGCGGGCTGTCCTGCCATGCCGGCGCGAATACCTTCGATAATTACGAGTAGGCCCTTTTGGAACGAGGTCTCGGAATAGCCTTCGGCGACGGTTTGGCGCCAGCGCTCGTTGAAGCGCGGTTGTTCGGCGGCGGGGTTCGCTTTGCCTGTGAGCATGCCGGGGACGCGCGATGTCGTCGCAAAGCGCGCTGCATCGGCCTCTGCCTGCTTGCGCGCTGCTTCGGCTTGCTCAATGCGCAAGTTTTGGCGTGCGCGCAATGCGAAGCCCGTAAGGTACGAGTCGGTGATGGCGATGAGCTGCACGGCGATATCTTCTGGCATTCCTTGGCCAAGATAGATAAGGCGCAGCTCGAGCATGTAGGGTTCGATGCCGGGCCCGACGCACGGGTCGCACATGAGCTCGGCGAAATGCGGGGAAGAAACGAAGGCTCGACGCAGCGAGAGAGTTGTGCGAATGAGCGTGTCTTCCCAGCGCTCGCCTCGCAGCGCGCGAGTGTCGACTGTTTTCAGAAAACGTTCGACCACTTCATTGAGCAAGCTCTCGCGCGAGGGGATGTAGCCGTACAGGGCCATGGCGCTTACGCCAAGCTCGTTGCCCAGCGCGCGCATTGAGCACCCTTCGGTGCCCTTGTTGGCAATAAGATTGAACGCGCACTGCACGATTTCGTCTTTAGTGAGCGTTCCTTTTTTGCGTTGTTGCTTTGCGTACGCCACGGGTTTCCTTTCTCTGCTCGGCATATGATAAACGGTTTTCTATACGATGTATAGAAAACCGTTATGCACAAAGAAAGATCCTATTTGCTCATGGCATGCCGCATGGGTCTATTGCGCGATAAGGCTTCCAAGGCGCATGCAATCGGCGCTCGCGTCATCGTCAGGGTAGTCTTTCGCGATAACCGAATCGACTACGACGAGCCCCGCTTCTTCGGCGCGCTGCTCCCACAGCTCCATCCATTCGCCGTCATTCCAATCGTACGACCCGAACAAAGCGACCCGTTTGCCTTCGAGCAGCGGCTCGACGGCATCGTACATCGGCAAGAACTCGGTATCTTCCAGTTCTTCGTCACCCATTGCCGGGCAGCCGAAGGCGTATGCCTCGTATTCGTCGAGGCACTCGGGGCCGAAATCCGTGGCGCTGATGAGGTCGGCGTCGCTGCCTTTCGCGCGAACGCCCTGTGCAACGAGGTCGGCCATGGCCTCGGTGTTTCCGGTTCCGCTCCAATATACAATTGCGATTTTGCTCATGGTGTCTCCTATCAAAATGATTCGTATGCAAAAGGCAACCGCTTTCTGTAAACAGTTACCAACGGCTAACAAATAGTGCTTATACCGTATGACCGGCCTTTCGCCAAGTACATTTGCGAAAAAAGTTAATTAAGGGATACAAATCGAGCAATGAATGGCGGCAATTGCGAAGGAGGGGCGCGATTCTCTTTCCGAATCTCGCGCGTTTCGTGCGTTTGCCCCAAGGAAATGCGGGTTCCCTCGCTTTAGCTCTCAAGAGTGGGATATCATGAAACGGTTATGCGAACAGCCAACTTTGCAAGTTTTAATGGAAGGGCGGAACTCCATGGTTTCACGCATCTACGTTGAGAAACGACCCGGCTTTGACGTCGAGGCGCGCCAGCTCGCGGGCGAGCTGCGCACGATTCTCGGTATCGACGGGCTTTCCCGCGTACGCTTGATCAATCGCTATGACGTTGAGGGCATTTCATCTGAACTATTCGACCAGTGCGTGCCTACGGTATTCAGCGAGCCGCAGGCCGATGTCGCAACGGCCGAATTGCCTGTTGAGGGCGCGACGATCGCCGACGACGGAAGCGTGAGCGCTCCTGCGGGCGTGGCGGTGTTCGCGGTGGAATTCCTGCCTGGCCAGTTCGACCAGCGCGCCGATTCTGCAAGCGAATGCGTGCAACTCATTAGCCAAGGCGAGCGTCCCGATGTGCGTTCCGCCAAGGTGTACGTGCTCGAGGGCGAGCTTTCCGCCGCCGATGTTGATGCCATCAAACATTACGTCATCAACCCGATTGAAGCCCGCGAGGCATCTCTTGCGCCGCGCGAGACTCTGCATATGCAGGTCGTGAACCCCGATCCCGTCGAAGTCATTGACGGATTTATCGACCTCGACGAAGCGGGCTTGGAGGCGTTCCTTTCTGAGCGCGGCTTGGCGATGGATTTGGCCGATATCGCATTCTTCCAGAGCTATTTCCAAAAAGAGGGCCGCAACCCCACCATTACCGAGGTGAAGGTTGTCGACACTTATTGGTCCGATCACTGCCGCCATACCACGTTCGGCACCGAGCTTACCGATATCGCCATCGATGACGCCTGCGTGCAGGCCGCGTTTGACAAATACCTGGCTATGCGCGCCGAACTTGGCCGCGAGCATAAGCCGGTGTGCCTCATGGACATGGGCACCATTGGCGCGAAGTACCTCAAGGCTAAGGGCATTATGAAGAATGTCGATGAGTCTGAGGAAATTAACGCCTGCACGGTGAAGGTGACCGTCGACGTGAATGGCAAAGACGAGGACTGGCTGTTCCTCTTCAAGAACGAAACCCATAACCATCCCACCGAGATCGAGCCGTTCGGCGGCGCGGCAACGTGCGTGGGCGGCGCGATTCGCGACCCCCTTTCGGGCCGCAGCTACGTGTACCAGGCCATGCGCGTGACCGGCGCGGCCGATCCCACGCGCCCGGTTTCCGAAACGCTGTCGGGCAAGCTTCCGCAGCGCAAGCTCGTGACCACCGCTGCCGCGGGCTATTCGAGCTATGGCAACCAAATTGGTCTTGCGACCGGCCAGGTTCATGAGCTCTATCATCCCGGTTATGTGGCCAAGCGCATGGAAGTCGGCGCCGTTGTGGGCGCGACTCCCGCAAACCACGTGCGTCGCGAGTGCCCGGCTCCTGGTGACAAGGTCGTGCTGCTTGGTGGCCGCACGGGCCGCGATGGCATTGGAGGTGCGACCGGCTCCTCGAAAACGCAGAATGTTGACAGCATCGAGACCTCGGGCGCCGAGGTTCAGAAGGGCAACGCCCCCGTCGAGCGTAAGATTCAGCGCCTGTTCCGCCGTGGCGACGCGTGCCGCCTGATTAAGCGCTGCAATGACTTCGGTGCTGGCGGCGTTTCCGTTTCCATCGGCGAGCTGTGCGACGGCTTGTCCATTGACTTGGATATGGTTCCCAAGAAATATGATGGTCTCGATGGCACTGAGCTGGCTATTTCTGAGAGCCAGGAGCGCATGTCGGTGGCTTTGGCTGCCGAGGACGTCGAGGAATTCATCGGCTATGCGCATGAGGAAAATCTCGAAGCCGTCGTGGTTGCCACGGTTACCGAAAGCCCGCGCTTGCTCATGACGTGGCGCGGCGATGCTATCGTCGATATTTCGCGCGAATTCTTGAATTCCAATGGCGCGCCGAAGCACCAGGCTGCCCATGTAGTGGCCGCCGAGCCCTACGCTCCGCATTGGGAGGGTGACACGGTTGCCGAGCGCATGAAGAGCCTCGTGACCGATTTGAACGTGTGCTCGAACAAGGGCTTGGGCGAGCGTTTCGACTCCACCATCGGTGCGGCCACGGTGCTCATGCCGTTCGGCGGCGAGCGCCAGCTCACGCCCGCGCAGGCTATGGTCGCGAAGTTCCCAGTCGATGGCGAAACGAACACCGCGAGCGCCATGGCGTGGGGCTTCAATCCCTTCATCATGGAGAAAGACCAGTTCAAGGGTGCGTATATCTCGGTCGTGGAAAGCGTTGCGCGCCTTGTTGCCGCAGGCTTCACGCGTGATGCCGCATATCTTTCCTTCCAGGAATACTTCGAGCGCCTGCGCGATGTTCCCGAGCGTTGGGGCAAGCCCATGGCGGCTGTGCTCGGTGCCTTGGAAGCGCAGATCGACCTGGGCATTGGCGCTATCGGCGGCAAAGATTCCATGTCGGGCTCTTTTGAGGAAGGTGACACCGAAATCAATGTGCCTCCGACGCTCATCTCGTTCGCGGTTTCTACCGGCAAGGTTGATCGCGTGACTTCTCCTGAGTTCAAGGGCGCAGGTCACAAGGTGGTTCGCATCGCTCCCAACGCGTACGATGCGGCCGACCTGGTTCCTGCGGCCGATTCGCTCAACGCCACATTCGCGCTTGTCGAGAAGCTCATCGGCGACGGCTCGGTGTTCGCTGCGGCAACGCCTGGCTATGGTTGCTCCGCTGAGGCGCTCTTCAAAATGTGTCTGGGCAACAAGATCGGCGTGGTGCTTAATGACGTGCTTTCCGCCGATGAGCTGTTCAAGCTCGCTTACGGCAGCTTCTTCATCGAGCTTGCCGATGGCGTTGAGATTCCCGCAACCGATGGCGTGCTTATCGAGCATGTGGGCGAAACCAGTGAGGCATATGTCTTCGGCACGCTTGACGAGACGCTCGATATGGCTGAACTGCAGGAAGCTTGGGAGCACGGCATCGAAGGCGTATTCCCGTATCGCAGCGCCGCCGACGACGCTGCCGCCCATGCCAAGGTTGAAAAAGTGAGCTTCACTGAAGCCAAACCGCTTACGTTCGCTGGCTCTATCGCGCGCCCGCATGTCGTGATTCCCGTGTTCCCGGGCACGAACTGCGAATACGACACCGCGCATGCCTTCGAGCGCGCTGGTGCCGAGGCCGAGGTGTTCGTGATTAACAACCTCACGCCCGCCAAGGTTGCCGAAAGCACGGCTGCGCTGGCCGAGGCTATTCGCCGCAGCCAGATTGTGATGCTGCCGGGCGGTTTCTCGGGCGGCGATGAACCCGATGGATCCGCGAAGTTCATCACGGCATTCTTCCGCGCGCCGCAGGTGACCGAAGCCGTGCGCGATTTGCTACAGAATCGTGACGGCCTTATGTTGGGCATTTGCAACGGCTTCCAAGCGCTCGTGAAGCTGGGCTTGGTGCCTTACGGCGACATCGTTGACGCGACCGCCGCAGCGCCGACGCTGACGTTCAACGAGATTGGCCGTCACCAGAGCGGGCTTGTGCGCACGCGCGTCGCCTCGAACCTTTCGCCGTGGCTTTCTCGCTGCGAAGTGGGCGACATTCACACGGTGGCGATTTCTCATGGCGAGGGCCGCTTTGTTGCAAGCGATGAAGTCATTGCCCAGATGAAGGCCGCCGGCCAAATCGCCACGCAGTACGTCGACGCCGCGGGCGAGCCGAGCATGGCGCTCGGTGCAAATCCGAATGGCTCGGTGCTCGCCATCGAGGGCATCACAAGCCCCGATGGCCGCATCTTCGGCAAGATGGGTCACTCTGAGCGCAGTGGCGCTGGCTTGTACAAGAATGTGCCGGGCGATAAGTATCAACCGCTCTTCGAGGGCGGCGTGAACTACTTCGCCTAGACGAGGTAAGTCGCCTGAATACCATGCGGGCCGTTCCAGATGGAACGGCCCGTTTTCTATATTTAATCGGAATTCTGCTAAGCCCTTGCGGGTTGCGAAGTGGTATGCGCGGTTTTGCAGGAAGTTGGCGCGCATGGCCCTGGCGTGAGGACGCTCGAAGTGTCGAGACGTTATTTGTCCAGAGATCTTTTTTGGTAAAGCCCGGCTTGTTCAAATCCGAGGCGTGCGTAGTAGCCTCGCGTGCCTATGGCACTAATGACATTGATGGTTCGGTATCCAGCTTCGACCGCAATCTCGCATGCGCGTTCGACGAGCGCCTTTCCGAGGCCTCGATGCTGCGCATTTTGCCCCTCGCCGTGAAGTTGGGCGACTTTTCCGTATACATGCACTTCGCGAATCATGGCTTGTCCAGCTTCGATAGGGAAGGCGCCTTCGGTTTCTTGCAACTTTTCGACCTCGTGCTGGCAGGGGAGCGAGAGGCGTAAAAAGCCAGCGATGCGATTTTCGGGCGTCACCCACTGCAGGAAATGCTCGTTTGTGTTTGAGGTTTCGTATTCGAAATCGACAAGCGATAGCTCGCCGATTTCCGTCTGCGCTCCCGCGAGTTCGCGATGATGAATCTCCTGGATTGGTGCGTCGTTTTGTGCGGCTAAGCGATCGGCTTCCGCTTCCACGACTTCGCGAAGGTTGACCTTCTTATTCCCGTCGACAATATCGCCCGATGAGAAATCGCGAATCATGCGTGAGATGCGCGTGTAAGGCGGGGTTGCGAGCACGTTGTCGGCAAGCACGCCCACGAGTTCGCGTTCGTTGTAGGGCCGCCACGTGCCGTCGGCATAGTGCGCCATGAGCCCCGTGCCATCGATGAGCGCGCAGGGGTACATTTTCACCTCGTCGGGCAAGAATCGCTTGTCGCTTACAAGCGTGCGGAAATCGGAGGCATCGCCGTCCGGCGTGGCCCCAAGCAGATTCGCCATGAAATGAGCGTGCGATTTGAAGCCGAAAAGGCGGCAGAGCGCGAATGCCTGCGCGATTTGTTCGGTCGAGGTATGGCGCCTGTTCGCCTCGAGCACATGCTCGTCGAGGCTTTGCACGCCCATTTGGATTTTGGTGCAGCCGAGCGCGCGCATAAGGGTGAGCGACTCGCAATTGATGGAGTCGGGGCGCGTTTCAATGACGAGGCCCACGTTGCGGTGCGCGGCATTCACGTTGCGCTCGTGTTCGCGGAAAACGTCGTCGAGCGTGGCGTTTTGCATGGTCGATACGTGTTGCCAAGCGTGATTTTCGCCGTAGAGTTCACGAATCGCCTGGGCGTGCGATTCTTTGCCTTCGTATACGCGTTGTTGAGCTTTTGCGCATGCCCGAGCAAGCGTTTCGGGGCTATGTGAAATGCCCGCCTCGTCGTAGAACGCGCGTCGTTCGGCTTCGTTTTGTAGGGCGAAGTCGAGCGACGCCATGCATCGGCCGCCCGTATCGGCGGCTGCGCTGTCGTCGTTGCCATTGTCGTTTTTGTCGTCGCAGTCGTGCGCCGAGCCGTGCTCCTCTGCATCGTTGAGCGCACGGAACAGTTCGTGCACGAACCAGATGCGATAGCCTTCGGGGTAATCGTTCCATGTGCCGCCCAACACGATGAGCTCGATTTTGTCGGTTACGTGCCCCATGCTCTCGAGCGCGCGAAGGCGCGATGACACCTGAAGGTAGGGGTCGAAGCAGTTGCGTTCTGCGCGCTGACATGCGGGTTCGTTGTGCAAATAGCTTTTCGGCATGCGCACGTCGTTGGGACAATAGATGCACGCGCCCGAGCAGAGCCATGGCTTGGTTATGACGGTAATGGTGGCGACGCCCGATGCGGTGCGGCGGGGTTTCATGCGCAATGTTTGAAGCAGGAGCGCGTCTTCGTTGGGCGAAATATTCCACGAGCTCCAGCGCTGCGGGTCGCTCTCGCGCACTTTCAGAAAAAACGGCAGGGCGCGTCGCTTTGAGATGTGTGACTTATTTTCGCGAATTCCCTGGTTGTGGGCACGTACGATATCTTCGAGCTCGTTTGCTGCGAGCGCGCGCTCAAGCTCGCGAATGCGAGCGAGTATGTCCAAAATGAAATCTTCCATACGCGAATTGTAACGGAAGGTGCGATGCGATTCCGATTCACGCCGACGTCGCTTTCAAAAAGCCGCGATTTGCGCAGGTTTTTCAAATTGCCGCTCGGAGCTCATAAATGCTCAAGACTTGGAACTGAGATTCGCGTCTAACTTTTCGCTCGCCTTGTGCTGGCGGCTCTAAAACCTGCGAAAATCGAGCATTTTGTTGCATCGAGCGGTTCCGATAGATGGGCGGCTACTCCCCTCGACCCCATGTCCAGCTTAACGGGTCGATTGGGGTGCGCCAGTCGCATGGGTCGGGCGCGGCAAATGTTCGTGTGCCGGCGATGATGAAGTCGATACCTTGGCGGAAGCGCTCGAGCTCGGTGTCGTTTGCAGAGATGCGCGACCAATCGCCGCCCATATTGGAATCGTCGCCCTGTTCCTCGAGTTCGAGTTGACGTTTCGCTGCGACATCGATGAAGCCGGTAAGGAACGAGCGCAGTACGCCATACATGACCTCATACACCTTGAGTGGCATGCCTTGATCGGCATGCAGGTAATAGACGCTTCGTTGATGCTGTTGCGGCGGGTTGAGCTGCGTTTGAAGCTGCATAATGCGAATGTTAGGGTGGCGAAGGTTTACCGTGAGAATCGATTCGCAAGTGCGATGCAATGTGTCTTCCCAGAACTCTCCCGGAACGGGGGCATTGTCGTATTCGTCCATCATTTTCTGAATCACAAGAAAGAGAAGTTGTTGCTTGGATGGAACGTAGGTGTAGATGCTCATGGTTCCCATGCCAAGATTATCGGCCAAGGCACGCATAGAAAACTTTCCGTAGCCGTGCTCGTCAATCATGCGAAATGCCGCATCGACCACCTGCCCTTGCGAAAGTGATCGTTCCATGCCGGGCTTTGATTTGCTCGTACAATTCTTGGCTTGTTCGCTGGTGGTTTTCTCGGCCATAGACGCTCCTTGGATGGTGTAGAGGTCTTTGCTTCGCTCGCTTTTGATGGCGGGCTTCATTTTGATTGAATTCTAACGCGTTGTTATACGGCCAAGGAGCGATTGTCCTCATTCTTCCCATAAGTTGCGTTAATGCATTGTGCGCTCATCGAATCATTCGAAACGTCTTCAAACAGTAGTCTTGAAATACTCCGTACAGCGTACTAAGATACGTCTTGTCGTAAAGCCGTACTATGTACGGCCTTGTATTGAGAATTCGTCAAGGCCGTCGGCGTGCGCTTTGCATGCGAAGGAAGAGGCGTCGTTGCGGAATGGAGCCGCGTGACGCTGAGTTGATCAAGGGAGGAACATTGGCAGAAGGGACTGAAGGGCTTTCCCGCCGCGGCTTTATGCGCGCGGCAGGCTTGAGCCTGATTGGCGCTGCGGCTGCTGGTGGGGCGTTGAGCCTTGCTGGTTGCTCGAGCGACAATGCCCAGGGCGGCGTGGCCGTTGAGAACAAGGGCGGTTGCGGCGATTTTAACGAGAGCTTGTATACCGATGCATTTCCGGTGAAAACCCGCAACGTGCCTGTGATCGATGTCGAGAGCGGCATCGTGCGTCAGGGCAACGTCGCATTCGAGATGCGCAATATCGCGGAAAACGAAATTGTGCGTACCGAGGAAACCGACGTATTGGTATGCGGCTGTGGTCTTACGGGATCGGTTGCTGCGCTAGCGGCGAGCGATGATGGCGAGACGCGCGTGCTTTGCATTGAAAAGATGTCGAAGGGCCGCGGTATGTTCGAGGGCATGGGCGTCGTTGGCGGCAGCGTAATGGAGGCGGCTGGCAATGAGGTTGACAAAGCCGAGATGATGGACCGCATGCGCCATGCTGCCTATTATCGCGTTCCCATTGACCCCATTAAACTGTGGGCGGACCGTTCGGGCGAGGCTGCCGATTGGCTGCAGGAGAAGTTCGATGAGGGCGAAGCGGGCATCGTCGAGTTCTACAAAGCCAACAATCCGAACGCGCATAATTTCGATGTCCCCCAGACGGAAATTGAATTCAAGTGCGACCAATGGAGCGAAACGACGACGAAAAATGCCGGTGGCGCTGGTATTTATATTGTTGCCGACCTGGCAAATACGCTTGGCAAGCGTGAGAATGCCGATTTGCGCTACAACACGGCGGCTGTGCAGCTCGAACGAAACGATGAGGGTCGCGTGACGGGCGCTATTTGCAAAGATGCAGATGGCTACTTCCGCGTGAACGCTTCGAAGGGCGTTGTGCTGGCGACGGGTGGTTTTGACGCGAACCCTGCCATGCTCAAGGCGTGGTGCCGCGCCGAAGACATTGCCGCATGCGCGAGCTGGTGCCCCAATGAGGGCACGACGGGCGATGGCCAGCTGATGGGATTGGCTGTAGGCGGTCAGATGGATCCGCTGCCCGCGGCCATTATGAATTTTGACTTCGGCAGCCCAGATTCGTTCTATGCGAGCAATCTGGGTATTACGGCGCTTGTCTCGCAGGGCATTATGATTAACGAGCAGGGCCGTCGATTCTGCAGCGAGGGCCTGCCGTTCCAGGCGCGATCCAACGCTATTACGGCCCAGGCTCACTACGGCACGAAAACCTTCCGCGTGGCCTCCACTACGCAGCTCGGCAAAAACGCTGATGCCATTCTGGAGAAACTGCAGCCTTATATCGAAAAGGATTGGGCGCATGAGGCATCGAGCCTTGACGAGCTGGCTAAATGGATGGACGTGCCTGCAGCTACTTTGAAGGCTGAAGTTGCGCAGTTCAATACGTTTGTCGACAACAAGAAAGATGAGATGTTCAACCGTCCCATGGCGAAAGCCACCAAGGTCGAAGGCGAGAAGTATTACGCGATTAAGCACCAGTCGTCCATCTTGGCGACCGTGTCGGGCTTGGTCGTGGACTACCACTGCCGCGTGCTCGATTATGACAACGAGCCTATTGAGGGCTTGTATGCTGCGGGCGGTGCGTCGGGCGGCTTTTTCTCGGGTAACTATCCGCGCCATATTTTCGGCCCGTCGGTTGGCCGTTGCGTGACCTTTGGTTACGTTTCGGGCCAGACCGCTGCGCAGGGGGTGAACTAAATGACTGAAGAAATGAAGGAGTCCGCCCAGGCTGAAACGGTGAAGGCGGAAAAAGTTGGCAAAAAACGTTGGCCGATCGTTGTGAGCGTTATTGTTGCCGTGCTTGTGGTTGCTGGCATTGGCGGTTTCGCGTGGCACAATACGCCGAGCTTCTGCGGCACGGTTTGCCACAGTTCCATGAGCGAGCATGTTGATAATTACTATGGCGCCGACGATACGAATGGAGCGGGCCTTGCCCATTGGCATGGCGTGAATGCGGGCACGACGTGCCTTGACTGTCATAAAGCCGACATTAACACGCAGGTTGCTGAGCTTGGAAGTCAGCTGTCGGGCGATACCGACAATCTGGGCTTGGCCGATCGCTATTATGTCGACAACGATACGTGTCTGTCGTGTCACGGCGATAGCTATGAGGCGCTTGCTGAGCAGACTGCCGATTTGAAGCCGTACAATCCGCACGATTCCCCTCATGGCCAGCTGAATTGCAATGAATGCCATAAGGGCCATGCCCAGCAGGTTGATACCTGCGGCCAGTGCCACCCTAATGGCGGCCAGACGATGCGTGGAACGAATTAGGCGCGGATAGACCTCGTCGTTCCTCTGCTGTTCCAACGCTGGTGGCAATAGATGCGTAGTGTGCTTTCGTCGCTTTTTGTAAGCAAGGTTCAGCAATAGCATCTTATGCGGTAGTGTACGTTCTTTTTCATAGAGGCCTCGCTTTATGCGGGGCCTTTTGTATGAGCCGTTTTCGCAGATGTTGCGCCGCTTGTCGTTATGGAGCGTGGGGCGCGCGTCGCAACGGGTATAATCGCCGAAGCTAGCTTTGGCGGCCAGGGCCGTCGGCATCGTTTGCGGCATGGAGCCGCGGGTTGAAAGGAAATTCTTCATGGATATCGCTGCAGAATCGCTGCGTTTGCACGAGCAGTGGCAGGGCAAGCTCAACACCGTTCCGAAGATGGACATCAAAACGCGCGAAGATCTGGCGCTGGCGTATACGCCGGGCGTTGCCGAGCCGTGCCGTAAAATCGCCGACAACCCCGCCGATGCTTATAAATACACCATGAAGGCGAACACCGTTGCTGTGGTTTCCGATGGCTCGGCCGTGCTTGGCCTGGGCAACATTGGTCCTTTGGCTGCGATGCCCGTTATGGAGGGCAAGTGCGCGCTGTTCAAGGCGTTTGGTGGCGTGAATGCTGTGCCTTTGTGCCTCGACACGCAGGACGTCGATGAGATCGCCGAAACCGTAAAGCGTTTGGCCCCGAGCTTTGGCGGCATCAACCTGGAAGATATCTCCGCGCCTCGCTGCTTCGAAATCGAGCGCCGCTTGATTGATGAGCTTGATATTCCCGTATTCCATGACGATCAGCATGGCACGGCTATCGTTGTGCTTTCCGGCGTAATTAATGCGCTGCGCCTGACGGGCAAGAAGAAGGAAGCATGCCGTGTCGTCGTTAACGGTGCTGGCTCTGCTGGCATCGCTATTGCGAAGCTCCTGCTCGATTATGGCTTCAAGAATCTACTTCTGTGCGATAGGTGCGGCATTATTTCCTCGACGAGCGAAGGAATCAATGACGCGCAGCGTGCGATGCTTGCTACGACGAATCTTAATGACGAAAAGGGTGGCCTTGCCGATGCCATGCGTGGTGCCGATATTTTCGTGGGAGTTTCCGCTCCGGGCATTGTGAGCGCCGAAATGGTTCAGTCGATGAACGAGGACGCGATTCTGTTCGCAATGGCCAATCCCACGCCCGAGATTTTCCCCGATGTGGCGCGTGCTGCCGGCGCCCGCGTGGTGGGCACGGGTCGTTCCGACTTCCCGAACCAGATTAACAACGTGGTTGCGTTTCCTGGCATTTTCAAGGGCGCCCTCGAGGCCCGCGCGACGCGCATTACCAAAGAAATGAAGCTTGCCGCCGCTGAGGCGCTCGCCGCGCTCGTGAGCGACGAAGAGCTTTGCGAAGACTTCATCATGCCCGAGCCGTTTGATCCGCGCGCGGTCGAGGTCGTGGCTGCCGCCGTGGCCAACGCTGTCGAGTAGGCTGAGCTGAGTTTTTGGCGGGCGAGGGCGCTTCGTGCACGCGAAGCGCGATTCTCGCATTGCTCGTAAGATATTGTTTGAAGCGGCGCTTTGCGAGAAGCGCCGCTTTTGTTTGGCAAAGAACACGGGAGCGTGAGCTCTCGTTATTTCAGAGGAACCGCATTGGATGCAACGACAATCGATTTTCTGCGACAGGTGAACAACGACTTCTATGCGCGCTGCGCACCCTCGTTTTCTGCATCGCGCAACGCCCCGTGGGTTGGTTGGCGCTCGTGTTTGGAAGCGGTGCAAGACTGTGGCGCCGTGCGTTTATGCGACGGCCCGGACGTGCATTTATATGACCGCGTAACTGCACAGCCTGGGGCAATCCGAAGGGGTGTTTCCGCTCGCGTACTCGATGTAGCGTGCGGTAATATGCGTTTCGCCGCGTTTCTTCGCGAAGAACTTCGCGGTCGCCACATCGACTACTTCGCCGTCGACGACTGTGCGGGGCTGGTTCCTCACCTGTCCGGTGGCGAGGGCTTTTCTGCTTGCTTCCAAAACCTCGATATCATTGGCGAGCTTGCGGCTGGCATGGGTTTGGCGACCGCAATCGATACTGAACCTTGCGATTTGGTCGGATGCTTTGGGTTCTTCCATCACGTTCCTTCGTTCGAGCTTCGCGTACGGCTCATCGATGCACTTCTTCAGAAGACGGCGTCGGGTGGTGTTGTATGCGCGTCGTTTTGGCAATTCATGGGCGACGAGAAGTTTGTGAAAAAGGCCGAAGCGTGGAATTCAAAGGCGAAGAGCGAGCTCGCTTCTGCTGGGCTCGATGCGTCTCAGCTTGAAACAGGCGATTACTTCCTTGGGTGGCAAAATGAACCTGGCCTGTGGCGCTATTGCCATGATTTCGAAGAGCTTGAAATCGATGCGCTTGTTGCCGCTGCGTGTGAAGGGGGCAAGGCGCGAGAAGTTGCGCGTTTTTCCGCCGACGGAAAGAGCGGTGCGATGAATCGCTATGTGGTGCTGCAAAAACGCTAGGACGCTGGCTGTCGAATTCCCCTTTTGAGGTTTCTTGCGTATCGGCCGGTCTTCGTGCTTCGACGGCAAGCGAATGCGTGGGCGCGACAGCCGCATATGAAAAAATGGCCCATTGCGGGCCATTTTCTTGAGGTTGAACTTCGGGTTGTTCGAACTTTGCTGCGGTGCCGTTGCTATTGGTCTTTGTGCGAGCACAAAAGCAAGATGCCGCCAATAAGGTTCACGAACAGGAGCGTACACACGCCAAACGCGGTGGTGTTGCGCTTCTTGCCCTTGTAAATTCCCCAGCTGATGATCGTCATGGGAAGCATCCATGCGAGAGGGATGATCAAAAGGGCGCAGGTGATGGTCGAAACAAGGCACAGGATGAAATTGATTAGTCGCAATGTGCGATCGGAATCGGACATTGGGTAAATCGCGCCATCGTATGCGCCTTGATACGCAGGCTGGCCATACGGTGCTTGGTATGCATTCTGGTAGGGATTTTGTTGCGAGGGACCGGGCTGGGTGTAGTAACCCTGCTGCGTATTGGCATTGGGTGCAGCATAGCCGTTTTGGGTGCCGTATGGCTGCGCGGGCGGCTCGTAAGGCGCATAGCCCGATTGCGTTTGCACGGGGGCCTGGGGCGCGCTCGGCTGTGCCGTGTTGGTGCCGACGGGCATCGACGGCTCTGGGGCATTGAAGGGCGATGCGGGAGCGGGGGGAACGGGGGCGGCGGGTTCACTTACCTCGGAAACCAACGGCGCGCCGCAGGATTCGCAGAATTTCGCGCCTTCGACAGATTCTTTTCCGCAATTCGGGCAGTTCATGATGATGGCTTCCTTTCAGGGAGGGCATTTCAGCGGGAATCAACAAGGCCGATTTGGCGATTGCTGCCGCTTTGTTGACTGATGCTGAGATTGTATCGTACTCGGGGCCTGCGATGGGCGGCATGTGGCTGTCTTTGCCGAAATGCGAAACGCTTGTCAGCTTCGCGTAAGGGGTCCCTGTGCGCGGCCATGCATGGCAATAGGCGGGGCGGGTACCAGCGCTTTGGCCTGGGGCGCTTGAGGTGCTGCGGCGCCATGCCGCCGTTCTTTCCTGCGCTAAGATGGCGACGTATATTCTTCATGCGCGGTGCTTACCGGGTGCTGCGGTGACGCATGAGCCGAATTACGTCCTCTTTATTCCATGAAAGGCTGGCAATCGGTGGATATTCTCGTGAGTGCGTGTTTGCTTGGACATTCGTGCCGCTACGATGGTGGGTCGAAGCGCTGTGAGGCGGTATGCCGTCTTGCCGATGTTGGTCACACCCTGATTCCTTTGTGCCCTGAAGTCGAGGGCGGCTTGACGGTGCCTCATGCGCCGTGCGAGCTGCGTAAAACGCCTGATGGCGTGCGTGCGATTTCCATTGATGGGGTTGATTGCACGGCGCAGTACGAGGCGGGCGCGCGCATCGCTGTCGAAAAGGCCCAATCGAGCGGAGCTCGCGTCGCGATTCTTAAATCGAAAAGTCCCTCGTGCGGATGCGGAACGGTGTTTGACGGCACCTTTTCCGGAACGCTTCGCGAGGGGTGGGGCATTGCCGCCGCTGCGTTACGTGACGTAGGAGTACGCGTAATAGATGAGAACCATGTGGCAAATCTTTAAGCGTGGAATGTGCCTCGCGATGTGGACGTACAATAGCCAAGTTTTGCAGGAAGGCATCGGCTCGGCAAGCGTGAGCGCGATGCGTTTCTGCCTGGGCAATGAAGAGGCGGGCGCGCAATGGCTGAAGATAGGCAAATCAAAAACAACAACGAATCTAACCAGGCTCCAGTCGAGCCTCGCGAGCGCGTGGACACTCCAGCAAAGAAAAAAGCCGCCGTGGTGGTTGGCTGTCTTATTGTCGTGGTGCTCGTTGCCGCGATTATTTTCGTGCTTATGCCCCGTGATGCGGAAAAGGGCTCCGATTCGTCGATGGCCGATGCTGCGCAAGCCATCGAAAACGAACAGCCCACTGCCGAGCAGCAGGCAGCGGCAGAAAAGGGAACGCTTGGTATGCGCATCTCTGCCGAGGGATATGACGCCGAGACGGCATCGCCTGCCATTGCTCATATCTCCGGCACGAGTGACGCTGGCGAAGCCGTGGATTTCTGCACCGCACTCACATTGAACGCATCGACGCGCGTGCAAATTGACCCGGGTGCCTATGAGGTTGAAATCATTGCCCCCATTAACGCCGACGGATCTATGTTCAAGGCTCCTGAACCGTTCAAGGCTGTCGTGAAGGCGTCGGGCATCGCCGAGGTTGCGAAAAAGATGGCGTTCGTGCCTGCTCGCGAAGCGAATGGAGCTGTATCGGATGCGGCGAGCAAGGTTGCTCAAGCCATGGAGGTAAACGACGGCACGATTGCCGAAAACGCTGCCGAGGTCGCTGCGAAGAATGCTGCCGTCGCGTCGTAGCCATTTTGATTTCACAACGCTGGAAGAACGGGCGCCCGAATGCGCGGAAACGTGCTTTCGGGCGCTTTTCGTTTCGGGCTTTCCTCAATGAAAAGGCTGGGCATCCTACGGTGTCCAGCCTTACATTATGGGCGTGTTGCAGCCTTTGTATAGGCAGGTCGGGCTATTTCACGGTGAGCACGGGCATTTCTGCGCTGTGGAGCACGCCGTAGCTTACCGAGCCGAGCATGCCGCGCAATGCGCCCAATCCGCGGCGCCCCATAACAATAAGATCGGCACCGTGCGTCGCGGCATACTTCGCAATTGCTTCCGCAGGCGAGGTATCGGCGACGGCTTCAACGGTAATACGCTCGTCGTGAACGCTGTCGCCAAGGCTGTCGAGCACTTCCTTTTTCACGCGATCGAGGGCGGCATGTACCACGTCTTTGTACGTCTCGTAATCGAGCAAGCCCCACGGTACTCCATCGATGGTGTTGCCTTCGGCATTGTCCATTGTGCCGACCATGCCTGAAGGCACGACGTGCAACAGCATGAGCTTGGCATCGGGGTCGTCGCCGATAAGGTCGCATGCCATCGAAAAGGCGTGTTTCGCTTGGTCGGAACCGTCGTAGGGGACAACGATCGTTTTGAATTCGTGCTTGTTCGACATTGCGCACCTCCACATTCTGTGGCCATGGGGCTTCGAGCCCTCCAACTGAGGAAAAGTATACTCTACTTCCTATAAATCTGCTGTTCAGACGCCTTTTTTGACTCAATTTGGCGGACAGATTCGTGCGTTTGTGGTGCGTGACGCGGAAAGGGGTGGTTGGTTTTGTCGAAAAAGGTGGAGGATCCTACAGAATCGCGCTGCGAACGCCCTCGACGATGATGCGGCGGCTCTCGTCGTTAAGCTCGAAGCTGAGCGCCACGAGCTCGTCAATCGTTAACATACCGGGGTTGTTTTCCCTTATGAGATACTCTTTTTCTGATAGGAGAAGCGCCTTGGCACATTCGATGGTAGTAAGCCCCGCCGCTTCGCGGGCTTGCTGCATCCAGCTTTTCATGCCCATCTCCATTCGTGTTTCAAAGCATAAGTAGTTACCAGTTTAACTGGTAATCCTTCCATGTCAATTATGCCCATTATTCAACCTGCTAGACTTTTATTCGCAGTTGAAAAGGGGAGTCTATGGAAAATTTCATTGGGCGAAATATTCAGGCATTTCGCGCGCACAAGGGCTTTTCGCAAGAAGGGCTGGGCAATATTCTTGGAGTTTCCCAGACGTCGATATCTGCGTGGGAAGACGGCAAGAGCCTTCCCCGAAAAGTAAATGCCAGCGAGTTTTTCGAGGCCTTCCCCGAGCTCTCTCACGACGACATTTTCAGTGAAGAATGCGGATATGCCTGCAAAACGCTCAAACGAGCAAGGGGTCTCGATGTGGTTCAAGTCCCTTTTTATGGGGCGATTGCTGCGGGAACGCCGATTGAGATGATTGATGTTGATGAAACCATGCCAATTCCGGGGCACATTTACAATGCCTATCCAGATTCTTTTTTGCTGCGCGTATCGGGCGAGTCGATGAATCGCTGTATTCCGGATGGGTGCATTGCGCTTATCGATCCCGATTCGGAATGGGTCAGCGGGAAAATATACGCTGTGCGCGTCGGTGAAACTGATGCGACCGTCAAAATCGTGAACTTCTATAAGAGTTCCGTGGAACTCGTTCCCAACTCTTATGACCCACGTTTCAAAAAGAAGAAATATTCGGCTGCCGAGGATGGCAACGATTCCGTGCATATTCTCGGCCGCGTCGTGTGGTTCTTTGCTCCTTTCAATTTCGGAAAATAGGAGCCTTTTTCGCTGTGGAAAGCGCGTGAGCGGGCGTTTTACGTGATAGTATTCTCGTTTGGCAACTTATACGCAAATCATGCGGCCGCTATGCGGCATATCAATCGATTGGATGAACCATGCGAGACAGGCTCGAGAAGATCATCGCTGGCTACGAGGAGCTCCAGAACAAGCTTTCCGACCCGGCGATTCTGAACAACCACGCTGAATATACCAAGCTCACCAAGGAATACTCCAACCAGGGCCCGCTTGTGGCCAAGGCTCGTGAATACCTTCAGGCGTGCGACGACATCGACGATGCGAAGGAAATGCTCGACGATCCCGACATGCGCGAGCTCGCCCAGGAAACTATCGCTTCCGCCGAAGCGCAGCTTCCTTCGCTTGAAGAGGAAATCAAGTACATGCTCATCCCGAGCGACCCCGCCGATGAGAAAGACATCATCGTCGAGATTCGCGCTGCCGCCGGTGGCGACGAGGCCGCCATTTTCGCAGGCGATTTGTACAAGATGTACCTGCGCTTCTGCGATTCGCAGCGTTGGAAGACCGAAACTATGGATGTGAGCCCCTCCGATGCTGGCGGCTATAAGGAAATTCAGTTCAAGGTGAAGGGCGACAAGGTCTATTCCGTCATGAAATTCGAGAGCGGCGTGCATCGTGTGCAGCGCGTTCCGAAGACGGAAAGCCAGGGTCGCATTCACACGTCGACCGCTACGGTCGCCGTGCTTCCTGAAGCCGACGAGGTCGAGGTCGACATCAATGAGAACGATCTGCGCATCGATGTGTATCGCGCAGGCGGTCCGGGTGGTCAGTGCGTTAACACGACCGACTCCGCTGTGCGCATCACGCACCTTCCCAGCGGCCTTGTCGTTCAGTCTCAGGACCAGAAGTCGCAGCTGCAAAACAAGATTGCTGCAATGGCTGTTCTGCGTGCGCGCCTCTACGAGAAAATGCTTGCCGAGCAGCAGGCGGCCGAGGGCGCTGAACGTCTGGCGCAGATTGGTTCGGGAGACCGTTCCGAGAAGATTCGCACGTACAACGCTCCCCAAGATCGCGTGACCGATCACCGTATTGGCTACAATGGCACCTACCAGGGCGTGCTCATGGGCAGCGACTTGGGTGACGTGATTACGGCGCTTCAGGCTGCCGATCGTGCAAGGAAGCTCGAGCAGGCGACCGAGTAAGGAAGAGTCGCATTCCGCCGGACGAGCCCCGTCATACGTCAACGGCACAACGTTCCAGGCGTGCCTTATGACGCACGACGGGGCTCGTACTTCTTTATTTGTTGCAGAGCGCGGCGCCTTTCCGCGAAGAGAGAGAAGAGAGAAATGTCCGACGAGGTGTGGACCATTCAGGCGGCGCTCGATTGGTGTCGCGGCTATCTTCAGCGCAAGGGCGATGAAAACCCACGCCTTTCGGCTGAGTGGCTCTTGTGCGAGGCGTGCCATATGCGTCGCGTCGAGCTATATGTTAACTTCGAGCGCCCCCTTTCGCCTGATGAGCGCGCTACGTTGCGCGATTGGGTAGCGCGTAGGGGCGCGGGCGAGCCGCTTCAGTACATCACAGGAGAGGTGGCCTTCCGACATATTGCCGTGAAAGTGCGCGAAGGCGTGCTCATTCCGCGCCCCGAAACGGAAGTGCTCGTGAGCGAGGCGTTGGCTCTTTTGCCCGCCCCCGAACGTCGCCGTGCTTTGGATTCAACCCTCACGGTGGATGAATTTGAGGAGCTGCAGGCGGAAACCGCAGCGAAAGCGGATCTTGAAACGTCGGGTGTGGTCGATGGAGTGCTGCCGGGCCAAGATGGGGCTAGGGGCGTTGGGGGCGAGGTCGAGCGCGTCGCAGATGCCACAATCGAGGCTTCTCGCGAAGAGGCCGATAGCTCGTGCGACGACGTGCTGTATGTCGCCGATATTTGCACGGGCTCGGGCTGCATTGCGTGCTCTATCGCTTTCGAAAACCCGAAAACGCGCGTGCTGGCCTGCGATATTGCTCCCGAGGCAATCGCTCTTGCGAAAGAGAACGTGGCAGCTTTGGGCCTGGAAAAGCACGTTGCCGTGCTTCAGGGCGATTTGGGCGCGCCTGTGGGGGATCGTTTTATGGGCAAGCTTTCTCTCGTTGTGAGCAACCCGCCCTATATTCCTACGCAGGTGCTCGATAGCATGCCGACTGAGGTAACCGAGCACGAACCCGAACTCGCGCTCGACGGCGGATGCGATGGCCTTGATTTGTATAGGCCCTTGGCGATGTGGGCGATTCGCGCCCTTGCGGCTGGTGGCGGCTTTGCCGTGGAGCTTCATGAGACCTGCCTTGATGCGGCAGCGACTTTTGCCGAGAGTTGTGGCTTTACTGACGTTCGCATTGTCGATGACTTGGCTGGACGGCCCCGTGTGCTTACCGCGCGCAAGCCAAATGTTGTGGCCTAAGGTGGAACGCGCCTCTCGGTTTTCAGGATTGTAAGACCGTGTTCAAACGAACGTTGTTTCGTGGGGCAAATGCCTCACGGGTAGAAGCACCAATGAAAAAACACTGTAAAAGTAAACGCCCAGGCGCTTGTTGCGCCTGGGCGTTTCGTTGTAGAGGGGTCTTTTCCAGCGGAGCGAAAACGCTTCTGGTGGGCAAGACTTCTTGGTGGCTCATCTGGTGTCGGTACTGGTGCCAGATGCCTTTCTTGAGAGCTTTTCAGGCGTCTGGCGAAGCGCCTTTGCGGCTATTCGTTTACCTCGACGCCGTTCTTTTCGAGAACGTGAACGCTTTCTTGGCGTTTCGGGTTTCGTATCTTCAGTATGCCGAAGATAAGCGCGACCAGGCCAATTGCTGCGCACGCCATATAGGCGGCGCTTGTTCCTGCTGCCGTTGCGGCTTCGGTTGCCATGCCTTGTCCCAGAGAGCTTGCGGTGATGCTCGTCATAAGGGTCACGACAAGCGCCGTGCCCAAACCGCCGGCAACTTGGCGACCGGTGTTGGCGATTGCGTTGCCATGGGCGATTTTGTCATTGGGAAGCGCATTGATGCCCCATGTGTTTACGGGCATGTTCGCGAGAGATTGCCCCACGGCTTGAGCCGCGCAAAGCACGGCTACGAGCACGATGGATGAGTTCGCGTTCATGCGAGACAGGGCGAAGAGCGCTGCTGTCATAAGCACGAGGCCTCCCACGGAAATCGTGCGCGGGCCGAACTTGTCGAATACGATACCCGAAATAGGGCTGATGAGAATGCCGGCTGCAGCCGCGGGCAGCATGACAATGCCCGTTTCGAGCGCCGATGCGCCCATGGCCGTTTGGAGCAGAATGGGGAGCAGGGTGTTGGTGACGAGGCACGCCGCGTTGATGAGCGTCACCACGATGGCGGCAACGGCAAAATCGCTCGATTTCAGGCAGCGCAAATCGAGCAGCGGCTCCTCGAGCGTAAGCTGGCGTTTGACGAATGCGATAAGGCATACGATGCCCGCAATAATAGTGCCGAGCACTGCGATGCTCGTCCAGCCAAGCGTCGAGGCGCTCGAGAATCCGTAGAGCAGGCCGCCGAATGCGATGGTGGAAAGCGCGATTGATGCGACATCGAGTTTGGGACGCTTTGCTTCGCCAACGTTTTCGAGCAAAAACACGCCACAGAGCAGCACGACAATGGCGAGCGGCACAATGCAGCCGAGCGTTACGCGCCAGCCGTAGGCGTCGATGATCGCGCCGCCAAGCACGGGGCCAACGGCGGGGCCGGCCGACATCACGATGCCCGCAACGCCCATGGCGGTGCCGCGTTTTTCAACGGGGAAGACGAGCATCGGGACGACGGAAACAAGCGGCAAAAGCACGCCCGAGGCGGCCGCTTGCAGCACACGACCGCAAATGAGCAGGAAAAATGTAGGCGCTGCTGCACAAAGCGCGGTTCCTGCGGCGAATGCTGCCGTGGCGGCGAAGAAGAGCACGCGGGTCGAGAACCTGTCAATCAGAAATGCTGAAACAGGCACCATGATGCCGCTCACGAGCGGATAAATCGACATGATCCATTGTGCCGTCGAGGCATCGATGCCGAAGTCGGTCATGATTGCGGGTAGCGCGGGCGACATGACGGTTTGATTCAGCAGCGCTAAAAACGCGCCGAACACCACGACTCCCACGATACGGATTTGTCGTGCGGTTGTTTTTCCGGAAGCTTGATTGGATGTCAAAAGGTCTCCTTCGTTTGGGATTTGAGCGCAAAAGGGCATATCGCTCTGTGAAGCGATGAAAATAAGCGCGATGCGACAACCGCGTTATGCGGAAACGGCGCATCTATGGGATTTGAGGATGGCCTCAGATCAGCATTGAGGAAAGCGAGGGGGCCGCGGGGGCGTGCGTAGGCGCTCCTTCTTCGGCGAGGAAGGATTCGATGCGGCGCACGTGCCGATATATGTTGGCGTAATCTTGAAACATTGCGACGGGCAACCTTAGCAAAATGCTGTGGCGCGGCGCAAGCGAACGCGTTCGACGTTCACGAATCGTCAATTTGCCGCCCGCGAGATGCTCTGTGCTCGCTTGCCGAAGGTTTCGCGATTCGAAACGAAGCGTGGGTATAATCGACGAATCTCTTATAACGAAATGCGCACCCGCGCAGTGCGGGCGTGGTCGCGGTGAAAGGCGAATCGCAATGAAGATTCTGGTGACCGATAAAATTGTCGACGAGGGCATCGACATTTTGAAAGGGAAGGGCTACGAAGTCGATGAGCGCTTCGGCCTGTCCCCGAACGAGCTGCTCGAGTGCGTCGGGGCCTATGACGCCCTTATCGTTCGCTCTGCCACCCAGGTCACGCGAGAGGTGATTGAAGCGGCAACGAATTGCAAGATTATCGGCCGCGCTGGCGTGACGTGCGACAACATCGATGTCGATGCCGCAAGCGAGCATGGCATTCTCGTATGCAACGTTCCTACGAGCAATATCGTTTCGGCAGCCGAGCATACTATGGCGCTCATGCTTTCGGCGGCTCGCGAAATTCCCGCCGCCGATGCTGCGATGCATGCGGGTAAATTCAGCCGCGATCGCTTCATGGGCCACGAACTCTATGAAAAGACGCTTGCCATTTTTGGTCTTGGGCGCATTGGCGGTCTCGTTGCCGAGCGCGCCCACGCGTTCGGCATGCGCGTTGTGGGCTTCGACCCGTATTGCTCGGCGGCTCGCGCAAGCCAGCTCGGCGTCACGCTGTTCGATTCCATGGACGAAGTGCTTCCTATCGCCGATTTCATCACGGTGCACGTTCCCCGTACCGATGGCACGTACCATATGTTTGCAGCTGAACAGTTTGCCCAGATGAAAGATGGCGTTGTCATCGTGAACACGGCACGAGGCGGCGTCATTGACGAAAAGGCCCTTTCCGATTTTATGGCGGCCGGCCGCGTTTTTGCGTGCGGCATCGATATGCTCGAGGCCGAGCCTTCCGCGGAAACGCCGCTCGCCGAGTTCGACCGCGCGGTGCTCACTCCCCATTTGGGGGCCAATACGCTTGAAGCGCAAATGCGCGCCGGCGTGAATATCGCACGTTACGTCGCTAACGGCCTTGAGGGCCTTGTGGTGCCGACGGTTGTGAACATGGTTTCCAAGGAGGTCGACGAGGCCGCTGCCGCCTATATTCCCGCATGTCAGATGTGCGGAAGCGTGCTCACACAGCTCGCGCGCGAAGTTCCCAAGGCACTTTCTATTGTCGCCTCGGGTTCATGTGCGGGCGATATGCAGGTGCTTTCGGCGGCAACGCTTTCGGGCATGCTGTCGCGTGAAGGCCAGGCGAGCGTCTCAACCGAAAACGCCGATGCTTCCGCGCGTCGCCACGGCATTAAGATGGAGGCCCAGCAGGCGAGCGATTCGCGTGGCTATGATTCCATTGTGAGCATGGAGGCCGATGGCTTGGAGATTTCCGCAACCGTGCCAGGAGCGCATCGAGAGGTCCATGTTGTTTCGATTTTGGGTTATCGACTCGATGTGGTGCCGGGCGACCATGCTCTGATTTTTACGTATGCCGACGAGCCTGGCCAGGTAGGCCGCATGGGCACCATTTTGGGCGAAGAGGGCATCAACATCTCGACTATGGCTATTGGCAAGCGCGCCGATTGCCGCGAGGTACTCGTGTTCCTCAACGTTGAAAGCGAGCCTTCGTCTGAGGTTATTGAGCGAGTCGCGCAGGCGATTGATGCAACGAATTCCTGGGCGATTCGTTTGTAAGCCCCGCCATGGTTTTGTTTGCGCCTTGGGGTGCCGTCGGCATCTCGGGGCGCAATCGCTTTGTTCGCCGTGCGCTTCGGCGGGGTATGTAATGGGTGCCCTGCATTATCGAATTATGTGCATCTTTCTCCTGCGGCGAGCACTGCTCTTTCGCGTGATAGAATACCAAGCTGGTATATTCGCGATGTTCGATATTGTCGACGCGCTTATCACACGTAGAGAAAACGAAGCGGAAAAGGACACTCTCTATGTCGTTTATGGACTTCTTCAGCAAGTTTACCGGCGGTTTCGGCGGTGCTTCTTCGGTCGATTTGGCAATCGATCTGGGCACTGCGAACACGCTTGTTGCTATAACCGGCGAGGGCGTTGTGCTTAACGAGCCCAGCGTTGTCGCCATTGAGCGCAGCACGCATCGCGTGCTCGCAGTGGGTCATGAAGCCAAGCAAATGATTAACCACACGCCTGACGCGTTTTCGGCGGAGCATCCGTTGCGCGATGGCGTTATCGCCGATTACGACGTGACCGAGGCTATGCTTTCGGCCTTTATCAACAAGGCCATTGAACGCCGCTATCCGTGGCAGGCGAAGCCCCGCATTGTTATTTGCATTCCGTGCGGCGCCACTTCGGTTGAAAAGCGTGCCGTGTTCGAAGCCGCTATTCAGTCGGGAGCTCGCCAGGCGTATCTCATCGAGGAACCCATGGCCGCCGCCATGGGCGCCGACTTGCCCGTGACCGAACCTACTGGCTCCATGGTGGTCGATATCGGCGGCGGTACTACCGAAGTCGCTGTTATTTCCCTTGGCGGCATCGTGACGTCTTCGTCGCTGCGCTTGGCAGGCAACAAGATGGACGAGGCAATCGCCATGTATCTGCGCGACCTGCTCGGCATCAAAGTGGGCGAGCGCACGGCCGAAATCATCAAAATCAAAATCGGCTCCATCCTTCCCTTTGAAGATGGCCGCGAGAAAGACATGATTATTTCTGGCCAGGACGTCGTTACCGAGCAACCTCGCGAAGTTACGATTCAGTCGGAAGACGTTCGTGCGGCGCTTCAGCCTCCCATTGAAGAAATGGTTGTGCACATCAAAGAAACGTTCAAGAAAACCAACCCCGACCTCGCGAGCGACATCATCTCGAATGGCATTTTGCTCACGGGCGGCGGCGGCCTGCTTTCTGGCCTCGATCGCTATCTTACGTCGCGCCTCGAGATTCCCGTTTGGACGAGCGAAACGGCGCTTACGAACGTCGCCATGGGCTGCCTTAAGGTTCTTGAGACCCCTACGGCGCTCAAACAAACGTTAATGCGTTCGAAATAATGAGCGTCCGCGCACGGCGGCGCAAGAAATAGGATTCACTTTGCGCCGGGCTGCAACAGGCTCGGCGCATCGTTTTATAGAAGGAAGCGAGCTTTAGACATCTATGGCCCGAAAACAACAAATGCTCAATGACTCATCGAAGACGATTGGCGGCGCCGCACTTCTTGTTGTGCTGCTCATCGTTTCCGCCGTGCTTTCGAGCGTGTATTCCAATGAGGAGTCTTCCGGCCCCGTGCACAGCGTGCAGGCGGGGGTGGGCATGGTTGCAGCGCCTCTTCAGTTTGTGGGTGTGGGCGTTGCCTATGCCGAAGACGCCGCGGGCGATGCGATTCAAAACGCCACGGCCTCCGATTCCTCATACACGCAGCTTCGCGACGAGAACGCTCAGCTCAAGGCTCAGCTTGCCGAGCTTCAGGAATACCGCGGCGAGGCTCAGCGACTGCAAGGTTTGCTCGACCTGTCCGATAAATACGATTTTTCAGGCGTTACGGGTCGCGTGATCGGCAAGGGGACCGATGCCTGGAATCGCGTGGTTACGCTCAACGTTGGCTCTGCCTCCGGCGTTGAGTGCGGCCTTCCCGTTGTTGGCGGCAGCGGCTTGGTGGGTCAGGTTATCGAGGTTTCGCCGCTCACGTGCCGAGTTCGTTTGATCTCTGACCCCCAATCGGGCGTTTCAGTCGTGTTGCAGTCGAATCGCGCCGAAGGCGTGGTGCGCGGCTCCATCGCGGGCCTTCTGTATTTGGAAGACCTCGATACCTCGACCGAAGTCAATGTGGGCGATACCGTTATCACGTCGGGTCTGGGCGGTTCGTATTTCCGCGGCGTTGCGCTTGGCACAGTCGTGAACGTCATCAATGCGGCGGGAACGTCGGATCGAACTATTGTGGTGGAACCGTTCAGCTCCGCCGATCCGCTGGAGGAACTTACGGTCGTTCTTCGCATGGGGTCCGAAGGCGACCTTTCGGGTACGAGCGATGCTTCGTCTTCCGATGGCGGTTCCTCCGAGGGCGGTGCGTAGGCATGCGTGAGTCGGTGCTGCTTGTGGTGGGTGCCGTGGTCGCTGTCGTGCTGCAAATCGTACTCGCGCCCAATCTTGTCATCCTGGGGTCAATGCCCGATTTAGTTTTGGTTTACGTAGGCATTGCCGCCATGCTTTTGCGACGTGATTCGGTGCTTGTGATGGCATTTTTTGCAGGTCTTGTCATGGACCTTGTGGGAACATCGACGGTCGGTGTGTGCGCTGGGCTCTATACGCTTATCGCATTTCTTACGAGCCGGGCGGCGGGTTTCTTCGGCAACGATACGCTTGGCGCTTCGCTTGCTATTTCTATGGGGTGCTTTCTTCTGGTGGAAGTGCTCTATGCAGGTTTTTATATTTTGTCGGTTGATGTGTCGGTTATAGAAGCGCTTGGCCAACGTGCGCTTCCTTGCGCGCTCTACGATTGCGCGATGGCCCTTATCGTGCTGCCTATTACGACGCACATGTTTGCGGCGGCAGCGCCTTCTCACAAGGCGCCAACTTCCTCGACCGTTCGTCTTCGCTAAGGGTGTCGCATGGTTTACGCTATCATGGCCGCGCTTGTCGTTATCGTCGTTGCAGGCGTGGCGCTTTTTGTTTTCTTTAGGGCCCGAAACATCAAACCGGGCAGCTCCGTGCCGAAATCGGTGACATCAATTGGCTCGGCCATCCCGTTCCAGACGCGTACGGGCTCTTCTTCGGTGGGCACGAGCTCTCCTATGGGTGCTGCGACTGGCGGAGTGCGCGAGCGATTGAAATCGCGCTTCATGGCAATCGGCGTGCTTATTGCGGCTGTGTTTGGCAGCTTGACGGCGAAGTTGTGGAGCATGCAGGTGCTCTCGAACAAACAGTATGTGGAAGAAGCCAACGAGAATCAGTACAAAACCATTAAGACGCCTGCCGCACGCGGTCGTATTTTCGATACACAGGGCATCGTGATGGTCGACAACAAAACGCGTCCCGCCGTTCTGGCCGATGCCGATGTAGCTGACGACCGCACAACACTTCTGCGCCTTTCAGCTTTGCTCGGTTTGCCTTATGCCGTTGTGCGCCAACGCATCAAAGACACGTCGGGTGGCGCGCAGGCCCAGCGCGAGGTGTCGTCGGCCCCGCGAAGCCGCGACGTTGCTTTTATTGCCGAGCACCCCGATGCGTTTCCGGGCGTCGATGTGCAGGAGCGCACGCATCGCGTATATCCGTATAAAGCCCTCGCGAGCCAAGTGCTTGGCTATGTCGGCACGGTTTCCGACAGCGTTTTGAAAAATCCGCCTGCGGGAATGGATTATGAAAGCGGTGACGAGGTCGGCCAGTCTGGCGTTGAGTCGGTATACGACGGCTACCTTTCCGGTGCGCACGGCGAACGCGTGGTCGTGACGGATGCCGATGGCGTGGTGCATGAGGTGAAAAGCGAAACGCCGGCCAGTCAGGGCAACGACGTGTATCTCACGATTTCTGCGCGTGTGCAATCGATTGCCGAGCAGAAGCTTAAAGAACTCATTGCTCCCAATGGCGTTATAGGTGGCGGCACAGGTACGGCTGGCGCTGTTGTGGCTATGGAGGTCGATACGGGCAACGTGGTTTGCATGGCGAATTTCCCCACGTTTGATCCGACGAATTTCGTTGGCGGTGTGTCTCAAGAAAATTGGGATCGCTACAACAATTCCGATAGTTCATACGCGCCGCTCATGAATCGCTGTATTGCGGGCCAGTATCCGGCCGCGTCGACATTCAAGGCATTTACCGGTCTTGCCGCGCTCAATTATGGGTTCGCGAGTTCTTCGACTTCGTGGAATTGCTCGGGTACATGGACGGGTTTCGGCGAAGCGTATGCACAGAAATGCTGGCTTACAACGGGCCATGGCGCAATTGACCTTCGACGCGGTATTGTGGTGTCGTGTGACGTCGTGTTCTACGAAATCGCAAAGAACTTTTATGACGCGAGCTCTAAAATCGGCGACGATGCCATGCAAAACTACATCAAGGAATTTGGCTTAGGTTCGAAGACGGGCATCGAGCTTCCCGATGAAGCGCAGGGCGTTATACCGACGCCTGAATGGAAAAAGGAATACTTCCGTAACGCACCCGAAGAGGGCCAGTGGCAGCCGGGCGATATGACCAACATGGTGATTGGCCAAGGCAACGTGCTCGTGACGCCTCTGCAAATGGCCGTGGGCTATGCAGGTATCGCCACGGGAACGCTTCCTGTGCCGAATCTTCTGAAGGAAGTGCGCAATTCTTCAGGTGAGACAGTGGTTTCGCGTGAGCCGAAGAAGGGCACGATGCCCGATGTCGAGAAAGCACATCTCGAGATCATGCGAGACGCGCTTCGCGGCGTTGCTGAAGAAGATGGCGGCCTGCCCACTATGCTCAAGCAATACGATTACCAATGCGCTTGCAAAACGGGTACGGGCGAATGGGCCGACCACGATGGTTACGCGTGGTTTGCGATGTATGCGCCTTACGACAATCCGAAGTATGTTGTGACATGTGTTATTACCGAAGGCGGCGCGGGCGCCGATGCCGCGGCTCCTATTGCCGCCGCCGTTATGGATGGTTGCATCAAGCTTGGCGACGGCACAATTTCGGGCGATCCTGCTGTCATCGAAGAAGTGACTGAGATTATCGAGTACGCCGGAACGGGCGCTGGACGGGTGGACTAAATGGCTGGTTTCAACGAAATTGACCGTGTGCGCACGCCGAAGGGGCAGTATATCAGCGCATCGCCGTTGGGCGGGTCGGGCCGCCCGAAACGTGCCATCGATGCCGTTCCCGTTCCTTTGGTGCTGGTGGTTGTGGCGCTTTTGGGCTACGGTCTGCTCGTGGTATGGTCGGCGATTCAAACGAACGAGAACTATTCGTTCTCGCGTCAGCTCATGGGCGTGGCAATGGGTGTTGTCGCCATGCTCATCTGTTATTCCTTCGATTATCGGCGTCTTGCGAATTACACGACGTTCCTGCTTATCGTGAACGTGGTGCTCATTTTGTCGCCGCATTTGCCCGTCATTGGCGTCGAGAGCAAAGGCGCGCAAAGCTGGGTCAAAATCGGCATTCAGCTGCAGCCGGGCGAATTCGCGAAAATCACCGTGATTTTGCTCGATGCCGCCGTTATGTCGAAGTTCGGTGGCAGGCTCGACGATCCGCGTGAGTTCATCAGGGCGCTCGCGTATATCGCGATTCCGTTTTTGTGCATTATGACGCAGCCCGACTTGGGAACGGGTTTGGTCTACTTGGTCATTGGCGCCGTGGCACTTATTATGGGCGGCGCGCGCTGGAAGTATTTGATCGTGCTACTTGGCGTGTTCGTGGGGTTGATTGTCGCGGTGTTCGCGATTGATGAGGTGCTGAAGAATGCGACGGGCGATTATGTTTTGCTGAAGCAGTACCAGCGCAACCGCTTGCTCGTGTTCTTGGACCCGAGCGCCGACGTGACGGGCACGGGTTTTAACCTCAATCAGGCTATGATTGCTATCGGGTCGGGCGGGCTTTTCGGAAAAGGCCTGCTCAATGGTTCGCAATCGAGCCTGGGCTTCGTTCCGGAATCGGCGACTGACTTCATTTTCTGCGTGCTTGCCGAGCAGTTCGGCTTTATGGGCGCCCTGGTGCTTCTCGCTCTGTATCTGGCGCTCGTTCTGGTGTCGATTCGCATCGCGCGCGAGTCGAGCGATTTGTTCGGGACGCTCATCGTGATGGGCATTGTGGGCATGTGGCTCTTCCAGATTCTCGAGAATATCGGCATGGACATTGGGCTTATGCCCATTACGGGCATTCCGTTGCCGTTCATGAGCTACGGATCGTCGTTTATGATGGTGAACTTCGCGCTGCTCGGCCTTATTGGCAGCGTATATGCGCATAAGGGATAGGACTGTGGGACGTGTGACCAAGGGTGGTCAACGTCGAGGCAACGCCTTGTCGCTTGTTGTGGGTTTCTCTATCGAGCGCCGAGGTGCCGCTATAATGGTTTGAAATGAGAACCATGAGACCTGAGGCCGAAATGCGAGGAGGCAATTGATATGCCGAAAATGCCCAAGATGCCTATTGATGTGATGGCCGTGTTGCAAGAGGCCACTGATGTCGAGGCGGCTCGTTCGGTGCCTTTGTGCGTGTCTGTTTTGCTCGACGATACCGCGCCTGACGACCTTACGGCTTTCGTGCGTTCGAGTTTCGCGAGCGCGAGCCCGCAAGCGCGCGTTTCGGTGAACTATTTCGAAGACGCCCATATCGCGTTTGATGCTCGCAGCGATATGGCAGTTATTGCTGCCGGTTTCACGCCGGAAATCGGCGAAATCGTCTCTCGTCTTCATGGCGAAGGCATTCCCGTTATGGTCGTCACGACGCTTCCTGAATGCGTGAATGGCGCTGCTGAAGCGGCGGGCCACCCCATCGATGCAGCCGATGTGATTGCTCCCAACCCTGAAATCGACGGTGTGGTTACGCTCCATGAGCCGCTCGTTGTTACGAAAGAAGGCGCGATTTCGGGCCGCGAGGTCGACCCCGAAGACCCGTTTTCGCTTGAACCGTTGCCGATGTGCGCCGCTTACCATGAACAGCTTCGCACAAAGATGGGCGAGTGGGTGGTTGCGGCATTTCGCGAGAAGCGTCTTGCGTTCGCGCAGGCGTTCGATTTCGTGCGTAAGCCCCTTTCGATGGAATCGGTTCGTTCGACGGCTTTCCAGAATGCAGGTATTGGCCTTGTGATATTCATTCCCGGCGCCGATTTCCCCATTATGACGCTGAACCAGACGAAGATGGTCATCCAAATCGCCGCGGCGTACGGACAGCCGCTTTCGGCCGACCGAGTGAAGGAGCTTGCAGCCGTTGTAGGCGGCGGACTTGCGTGTCGCACGGTTGCGCGTCAGGTGGCGGGTCTTGTGCCTGCTGTCGGTTGGGTGGTGAAGGCCGGCGTAGGCTATGCGGGCACGTGGGCCATGGGCATGGCTGCCGCCGAGTATTTCGAGCACGGCGGCAATATGGCCGGCGTAGGCGCCGTGGTCGACGAGGCGCGCGCTGCGGCGTCTCGCGCTGCCGACGAGACGGCTGCCGGACGAGCGGCAAAGGGCTTTGTAGCATCGCTTGGACTTCAGGCGAAAAATGCTGCCACGGGCCGCGTTCGTGCCGCGGTTGCGCAGGCGCCTGGAGTGGCCGCGGGAGCCATGCGTGCCGTTGCGAACGCCGCAGCGTCTGCGGCGCAGGCTGCGGCCACTGGTGCGGCCCGAGCGGGCGCCGCTGCCGATGCCGTTGAAGCTTCGGCGCACGATTCCGAATAATATGACGCGCGTTCGTCTTGGTTGGCGGACGCGCAAGCTTTCTCTACCTGCAATCGTCTTCTTCGACATGAGGGATTTCATATGCAAAATCTTTGGCCTCGCATTGAGGGGCTTTTGCGCGACGCGGGGCGCGACATCAGCCGTCCGGCACGCTATTTGAACCACGAATGGGGTTGCACGTATAAAGACGATGCCGACTATCACTTCTGCATGATTTACCCCGATACCTACGAGCTTGGGCAGCCGAACCAGGCCGTGCGCATTCTGTGCAATGTGGTGAACGCCGTCGACGGTATGTATGCCGAGCGCGGCTATCTTCCTGCGGCCGACATGATTGACCTCATGCGCCGCGAGGGCGTTCCTGCGTTTTCACTGGAAAGCTGCGCGCCGCTGCATGAGTTTGACGCGGTGGGTTTCTCGTTGTCTCACGAGCTCGTCGCCACCAACGTGCTTGAAATGCTCGATTTGGGACGCATTCCGCTGCGTGCCGCCGATCGAGACGAGTCGAACCCGCTTATCGTGGCGGGCGGCCCCTGCGCGTTCAATGCCGAGCCTTTTTCAGCGTTTTTCGACGTGTTTTTGTTGGGCGAAGGTGAAGAGTCGCTTCCTGAACTGCTCGTTTTGCATCGGAAAATGAAGCAAGCGGGCGCGTCGCGCGCTGAGTTTTTGCGCGCTGCTTCGCATTTGGAGGGCTGCTATGTGCCCTCGCTCTACGATGTGCTTGATGAGGATGAGGCGCAGCAAACAGGCGCATGGGTGCGCCCGAAATACGAGGATGTGCCCGCGAATATCGTGAAGCGCATTTGGAGAGATTTCGCGACCTCTCCTGCCTGGGAGCCGACTGTGGTGCCGTTCGCGGAACTCGTGCATGACCGTCTGAACGTTGAAATTCTGCGTGGTTGTACGCGCGGATGCCGTTTCTGCCAAGCGGGCATGATGTATCGTCCTGTGCGCGAGCGTTCCGCTGACAACATCGTTTCCGCTGTTCAACGCGGACTTGCTGAAACTGGCTACGATGAGGTGAGCCTCACGTCGCTTTCTTCGACTGACCATAGCCAAATCGAGGAAATTCTGCGTCGCTTGAATCGCGGTCTCGATGGAAAGGGCATTTCGGTATCGATTCCAAGCCAGCGTTTGGATTCGTTCGGTGTCGAAATGGCTGAGTTGGTCGCGGGCGGAAAGCGCGGCGGCCTGACGTTTGCGCCGGAAGCTGGCACGCAGCGATTGCGCGACGTCATTAACAAGGGCGTGTGCGAGGATGACCTATTTGGCGCTATTGATGCGGCATTCGCTGCTGGCTGGCGTCGCTGCAAGCTTTACTTCATGATCGGCCTTCCTACCGAGACCGATGACGATATCAAGGGCATCGCGAGCCTTGCTCAGCGTGCTTACGACCGTGCGAAGAAAGCTACGCCGCCCGAGGCACGCGGCAGCGTGAAAGTCTCCATCTCGTGCGCGCTGTTTGTGCCGAAGGCCCAAACGCCTTTCCAATGGGATGGCCAGATCACGACCGAAGAGGCCCATAGGCGCATCAACCTCTTGCGATCGAGTGTGAAATATCGCGCGGTCGACGTGCATTGGCATGAGCCCGACGTTTCGCTCGTCGAGGCCATGATGAGCCGTGGCGGGCGAGAGGTGTGCGATGTCGTCGAAACCGCCTGGCGCCACGGCGCGCGCTTTGACGCGTGGACCGAGTTTTTCTCGCTTGATACGTGGCGAGCGGCGTGTGCGGAATGCGGCGTTGATATGGAAGGCATCGCCCAAGGCCAATACGAAACGAGCTGGGTTACACCGTGGGATCACCTTTCAGTTGGCGTGACCACGCGCTTTTTCCGTCGTGAGCGTCGCTTGGCGCAGGAGGAACGCACGACGCCCGACTGCAGCTACGAACGCTGCTCGGCGTGTGGCGTGTGTCCGAAGCTCAATATCGACATCCAATGCCAGGAGGAGCGTCATGGCTGATTTCCGTTTGCGCGTGACCTACGCTGAAACCGGTCGTTTGGTCATGCTTTCGCATCTCGAGATTGCGCGCGCCTTGGAACGTGCGGTGCGCCGCGCCGGGTTGCCTTATGCCGTAAGTCAGGGGTTTTCACCGCATATGAAGCAGGCTTTCGGCTCTGCGCTGCCTGTGGGCGTGGGTGGTTTGGAAGAGATTTTCGACGTGTCGCTCACCGACTACGTGCCGCCCGAGGAGGCCTTAGCCCGTCTTCGGGCGTCGAGTGCGCCTGATCTTATGCCGCACGCGGCGCGTTACATCACCAAGGATGAGACGGCGGCGTCAGCGGCATATCCGCGTTCGACGTACGAGGCGCTCCTGGAGGCGTCGCGTTCGAGCGATTGCGAAATGGATGTGCTCGCGGCAGCGCACGAACTTTCGCTTCCTTCCGAGATTACGGTGGTTCGCAAGAAGAAGGAGCGTGTGCTTGTTCCTTCCGAGTTCGTCGTTGGCGAGCTTGAGGTTGAACCTGCGGAACCTGGAGAAGAAGGGCAGAGCCGTGCGCTTGTCCGCTTCACGCTTGAATCGAAGGCGTCGGGCAGTTTGCGCCCCGATGTGTTGCTCGAACATATGCTTGCCGATTCGGGCCTTCGCGCTGCGTCGATTCTGCGCACGAAGCAAAGCGAAATTCCAAAGGAATAGATGAAGCGGGGTGGAGGTTCGTGCTTCCGCCCCACTTTGATGATGGGAGAGTTCGATGTATAAGGTTCGCTATATCACCACGTCGGAAGTCACGGCGGTTCGATATGTGTTTGAGGAAAAGGAAATTGAGGCCGCCGACGATGCGGATGCAATTGCGAAGTTCGATGTCGAATGCACAACGCCGCTTGATTCTTCGATTGCCATGGATATCGTGTCGGGCGAAGGTTATGATTGGACGATTTTGAAGTCAGTGGACTTGTAGGATCGTTTATCTTGCGCGCACGGGCGGCGCAGAGGCGGTCCCGGCGCTATGCGCTCGCCTGGCGGCGTTTCATTTTTAATTGAAGTTCCTTAATTGAACGCCGACGGTCGGGGGCGAAGCGCCGGTGTCGCATCGACGCTTCGCCTTTCGGGTCGTGTTACTGTCTATACGTTGACAGGAATTCTTCCAGGTCGCGCATAGCTTCGCTCAGTACTTCGATGCGCGGCAGGTACACGATGCGGAAGTGGTCGGGCTCGCCCCAATTAAAGCCACCGCCGCGTGTGATGAGAATCTTCTTTTGATGCAGCAGGTCGAGAGCGAACTGCTCGTCGTTGGTGATGTTGAACTTCTTCACGTCAATCTTCGGGAAGATGTAGAATGCGGCCTTCGGCTTCACTGCGGTAATGCCGTCGATGCTGTTCAGCGCGTTGTAGATGTATTCGCGTTGTTCGTAAATTCGTCCGCCGGGGATGATGTAATTATTCACGCTCTGGTGTCCGCCGAGCGCCGTTTGCACGATGGACTGTGCGGGAACGTTCGAGCACAAACGCATGTTTGAGAGCATATTGATGCCAAGCAGGAAGTCTTTCGCGCAAGACATGTTGCCCGAGAAAATCATCCAGCCAATGCGATAGCCTGCGATCATATGTGATTTTGAGAGGCCCGAGAATGTTACGCAGGGCAAATCAGGCGCGAGCGATGCGATGGAAATATGCTCCAGGCCGTCCATGACGAGGCGATCGTAGATTTCGTCGCTGAAAATCATCAGGTCGTGACGTCGGGCCAATTCGACGATTTGCTCGAGCACTTCGCGTGGGTACAGCGCGCCTGTGGGGTTGTTCGGGTTGATGATGACGAGCGCTTTGGTTCGCGGCGTGATTTTCGATTCCATGTCGGCAAGGTCAGGGAACCAGTCGGATTGCTCGTCGCAAATATAATGAACAGGTGTACCGCCCGCGAGCGTGGCGCATGCGGTCCACAGCGGATAATCGGGCGCTGGAATAAGAATCTCGTCGCCGTTGTCGAGGAGCGCCTGCATGCAGAGTTGGATGAGCTCGCTTACGCCGTTGCCGGTGTAAATACCGTCCATGTCGACGTTGGGAATGTGCTTGAGCTGGGCATACTGCATGATTGCCTTGCGTGCCGAAAATAGGCCGCGAGAATCGGAATAGCCTTCGCATTCAGGCAGCTGGTGGCGCATGTCTTGAATAACCTCATCGGGGGTGCGGAAACCGAATGGAGCCGGATTTCCGATGTTGAGCTTTAAGATTCGTTGGCCTTCTTTTTCCAATCGAGCAGCTTCATCGACGACGGGGCCTCGTACGTCGTAGAGCACGTTGTCGAGCTTAGATGATTTCTTGAATTCGCGCATGGTGGCACTCCTTGGTGTTTGTTCGGGCGCTGGCGTTTCGCAGACTGGTGTCTGGCCCGTGGTTGTTGAATTGTTTTGGTTCAATTTCGTAGAAGATGCGGTCTCAAGCCGCTCGGGAGCTCGCGTAGGGGAGTGCGTCTGCGCTGGCCGAGTTTGGGTATTTCCGGAAAGCCAAGCGGCATCTACGTCCAGGATGCGCGCGAGTAGTTCCATGACGTCGCGGCGCGGCGTGGTTTTCCCGCTGACATACTGGCTTACCTGGCTTTTGCCAAGCTTTTTGTCGTGCTGGGCCGCCGAGTGTATCACATCGGCCTGGTTCATTCCGGCTTCTGACATGGCCTGTTTGAGCCGTGTCGAGAATTCATTCGATGGCATCGCATCTCCTTGATATTCGAAATTGAACTCAATGCGTCCAAAAAAAGAAGAAGTTCAATTTCGAACACTATATCATGGCTCGAAATTGAACTTCCGAAGAATTCCGAAGAATTATGCGATTCACTTATGCGACAAAATTGAACCTGCAAACGACGCATGGTAAACGCCGACATTTTATTATGTAATGGCTTAGTGTTATTGAAGACTTACTTACTCACTGTAATCATGTTAGCACACCGACCAAGGATTTCTATGAGTCCTTATTTGTTCCACCCTTTGGCAATAGTCGCTGTCGTCACGAGCAAGCCGCTTGCGACTTCCCACGCGGAGTTAAACAATAATTGCAAACTGAAGCTGCAAATCCGCCCGACAAGGCTCTTTTATAAAACCCATTGTTTAGACGACCAGCAATCTCATCAGGCTCTCACCTTGAATAGTTTCCCAGCCAATCTGCGTGACTGCCTCCGACAGCTGTCTATCATGCGTAACCAACAGTAACGCGCCAGAGAAACCGCTCAGCATTTCCTGCAGCGCCTCAATAGAGCCCACATCAAGATGATTCGTAGGCTCGTCGAGTACGAGGAAGTTGGGATTCGTAACAAGCTGTTCAGCAAGCATGAGTTTGCGGAGTTCGCCAGGACTCAAATCGTCGCCATCGAGCAGTCTGTCAGGGTCGGAGTTCAACCGCGCCACGATGGAGAGGATGCGACCTTTCGTCTCCTGGTCCTGGTCTCGGAGATGCCTCAGGGCTCGCTCGCGTTCCTCTGGCCCGACGTCCTGGGGAACGTACGCAACTTTGACATTATCAGGAACAGATTCGATGATGCTTCGTACCACCAGGCTCTTTCCCGTTCCGTTCGCACCGGTCAGCACCACGTGATCCGTTGGTGAGATCCAGAGCTCCGGCACATCTATCGAGAACTCGCCAGCAGACAGTCGCGATGCCTCCAAGTGCGCCACGCAACTTGAGCGTGCAGTGACGCCGAACTCGCCGATACGATGGTCGTATCTTTTCGAGACGGTTTTCTTGGAAAGCTCTGCCTCGGCCTTTGCGAGCCGTCCGCTCATTTTGGACGAGAGCCTCCCTGCAACGCCGTCCTTGCCAGAGACTATGGCGCGTCCGATCTTCTCGCGAGCGTCGCTGTCTTTTTTGCTCAAACCGCGCTTGCTTCGCTTGCCCTTCTGACGTGCCGCCTCTTCGCTCCTGCGCTGGGCTTCTGCCTTCAGGCGCTTCGCTTCACGAGAGGCTTGCTCGCGATCCCTCATCGCAGAGGCGCGTTCGCTCGCCGCCTGGTCGCTTGCCTTCGAGTACCCGCCGGGGCGCATGGTCCAACGTGCGCCCTCGCACATGAGGCTCTGGCCCACAAGGCCATCGAGCAGGTCTCTATCGTGCGAGATGAGGATGCCGATGCCGCTGAAGGAGGCCAGCGCCTCCTTCACGATGTCGCGCGTGGCGGCATCGAGGTCGTTGGTCGGCTCGTCCATGATGAGGACATCTGGCTGTGCATAGAGGGCGCACGCGATCTGGAGCCGCTTCTGCTGACCGCCCGAGAGCGTGTCGTAGCGCCAGAACCAGTCGTCTTCGATGCGGAGCAGCGCCCTTGCCCGTTGCGCCTCCTTGCCCCAATCCGATGCGAGATCGAAGAGCTTGTCTGGCTCTTGGGTCGAGTCTTGCTCGCAATACGACGCGAACAGATTCGGGCTCACCGCCCCGGAATCGGGCGTAATAGCGCGGGCGGCGATACGGGCGAGCGTGGTCTTCCCGCATCCGTTGTCGCCGATGATGCCCGTCCATCCCGATGGGAACGTGGCGCTGACGTCTTCGATGGCAGGCGATGCCGTACCGGGGTAGGTATAGCTGATGTGGGTGAGATTCAGTTGCATGGCGAGCTCCTTTGAGAGGAGGTCGCGCAGGGGTCAGGCACGCGATGTATGGATTTGGAACGAGAAGGCACTGAAGCGATGCGGCACCCTGAAGCGCGACCGGATGTACAGAATGGTTGTATGGGGTACCCGAAACGGGCATCGCTAGTTCTTCATCTAACCTGACCTAACTCGAAGCGGCGCTTGCCAAAGGCCCCGCTGGATGATTGATATCTAGGATTATAGCATGGTAATCAGGTGGCAACTCGCCGGCGCGCCCTTGGCTCGTCGCTTCACCCAAGTGCTGATTGGTGCTGAGAGCGGAGAGACTGCGTGGCACTGCTCCCTCTAGCTGGCGCCTGATGCTGGAAAGCATCACACAGAAACGCCTGCCCTTCCCGCAACCCGCCAGAGCATGGCCGAAGGCGGCGGTTGGCACTGCAGCCTCCTCCCGTGTTATCTTTATTGAAGATAATTAAGAAGGTGGTGCACGATGTGCAGAACATACCCGGGAACGGAAACGAAACACAGAACCAACTCATAACAGCGACGCAGCAGCCCTCGAGTCCCGTGGCCCTGAGCGCAGACGTCGAGATGCTGCTCGAGCGCTTTTTAGTCGAGGCCGAGCTGGCCGAGACCACGAAGGAGACCTACCGCAGGACCCTGAGGGGCTTCTTCGCGTGGAAGGAGGAGCGAGAAATCGCAGACCTCGACAGGTCGCACATCCTCGCCTACAAGCAGGACATGCTGGCGAGGGTGCGGCCCTCGACGGCGAGCACGTACCTCACCGCGGTCAAGAGCCTGTTCAAATGGCTCGAGTCCGTGAGAGCCTACCCGAACGTGGCCGCGGACATAAAGACGGTCAAGCTAGTGGGCAACATCCACCGCAAGGACGCGCTGACGCCGGCGCAGGCCAAGCGCGTGCTCCAGGTGCTGAAGGGCGACACGCTGCAGGCCAAGCGCGACTTCGCGCTGGTGAACCTGCTCATCAGAGTCGGCTTACGCTCGGTGGAGGTCACGCGAGGCCGTCTGGGTGATTTGCGCAACAGGGGCGATCAGACGATTCTGCTCGTCCAGGGCAAGGGCAGGGTCGAGAAGGACGCGCTCGTGGTGCTGACCGATGCGACTCTAGGACCCATTTACGACTACCTGGCAGCGCGCAGGTGCGAGGGGCGCGAGGTCGTCGGGGGGGACTCGCCGCTGTTCGCCAGCCTCTCCAACAAAACATATGGGAAGCCGCTGTCCACGCGCAGCATACGGCAGATTGCGAAGGAGGCCCTGCGCGCGGCGGGGCTCGACAGCGAGAGGCTCACGACCCACAGCTTCCGGCACAGCGCGGTGACGTTCGCGTTGCTGGGGGGCGCCAGCCTGCAGCAGGCCCAGGCGCTCGCAAGGCACACGAACCTGACGACCACGATGGTCTATGCCCACAACGTCGACCGCGTGAGCCAAGCTCCGGAGCGTTTTGTCGACGGCCTCCTCGACGACTAGGAGGCCGGGGCCGCGTCATGCGAGGGGAATGCCCGAGAGGTCGCTCCCCAGCACCTCCAGGTACTCCAGCAGCTGCTGGTACTTGCCCCGGAGCAGCAGGAGCTGTTGCTGGAGCTCCGCGTTCTCCTCCTTCAGCTTCCTCGATTGCTTCCTGCTCTTGTCGAGGGCGATGTCGAGGTCCTGCAGGCGCGACTGCGCCCTCTGGAGCTCCCTTGACAGCCTGGTTATCTCGGCGTCCTTGTTCAGCTCGCGCCTGCCCTCTTGGCTCACCTTGCCCGTCGGCTTGAACTGACAGACCCGGTTCTTCGCCAGGAGCTCCTTGACATGCTGCTGGCTGAACGTCCCCGAGCTCAGCCCCGTTAGCGCCATGAGCTCCTTCTTGGTGACGATGCGGTGGTCCTCTTCGATCTCGTCGATGGCCCCCTGGATGAGGGCCAGCGTCTTCTCGCGCTTCGCCGCGTACATCCTCTGCATGTTCTCACTGGGCTGCTTCATCAGAGACCTCCAGGTCCTCGCCGCTGATAGCGCTCAGCACGCGCTGGGTCAGCGTCTTGTATGCGTCTATCCAAGCACCGCAGAGCTCCGCGAAGACATCGTTGCCGCAACTCAGGGCCTTCTCCTGCTTGCTGCGCCAGTCGTCGAGCTCGCTTTGATAGTAGTCGAGGTCGTCGGCGTCGGGGACGAGGTAGCTGCAGCGGAGGCACCTCGACCTGTCGGCGCTGCAGCCCCTTGCGTCCGAGCACAGCCCGATCCTGTGCACCCTCTTGGCGAAGGGCTTCGACAGGATCCTGTCGAAGCGCGCGGGGTCATCTGTGTTGACGATCCTGCCCCTGAACACGACGGGGTCGTCCTTGCGCAGGTCCTTGACGGAGGTGTGGGTGTAGCTCTGCTCGATCATCTTGGTGTTGTGGTGGGCGGTGAGCGGCAGCAGGTCGATGGCACGGAAGAGGCCCGAGTTCATGCGGTCGCTGATGGCGTTGTGGCGGAACTGATGCGTTGTCGGTGAGTAGGGCTCGCCGTGCTCGTCGAGAAGGCCCCTGTACTCGCAAAGTCGGGCGAAGAAGCGGTTGCAGCTTCCCTGTTTCTTCGGCTTGAACGCCGACCCGTGCGGCTTGTAGCGCCTCCCACCGGTCTTCGGGTCTCTCATGAGCCTGTAGGTCCTCGAGGTGAAGAGGAGCTCGGCGTCGCTGCCGAGATGCGACACCACCTCGTCCCTCTGGGCCGCCACCAGGTCGACGAGGAGCTTCCCCATTCCCTCGTACCTGACCTCGATCAGCTTGATGTCGCTCGGCACGTAGGGCCCCGACTGCTTGAAGGACGGGATCGTCAGGGTGTAGGTGTCTGCGCTGAGCTGCTTCAGGCACCTGACCGTCATGCTGAGGACCTCCGTGATGCGGTTGGGGATCAGGCGCAGCATCCAGTAGACGCACCTGTAGACCAGCGGGATGCCGTCTCGCATGAAGATGACGTCGAGCTGGTCGGCCACCTCGTCGGGGATGTACTTGTCCTCCTTCTTGACGTGGGCAGGGGCCCTCTCCAGCACGAACCTCTGCATGGCGGAGCTGATGTCGGTGAAGCCAGATTCCCTCGCGAATGCCTTGAGGGTGTTCCAGCGGTGCAGGCGGTTGTCCAGGGAGACGCTCTGCTCGCCCGAGAAGAGGCAGGTGTGGAAGGCGACGAGCGCGTCTGGCGGCGCCTCTGCGAAGCTCTCGCAGCTGCTCGGGATGAAGCCCGCGTAGCGGCCGATGGCGCCGTTGATGTCTTTGTCGATGGTGGAGGGGGCCCGGCCCTTCACAAGCCTCGTCAGCGCCCATCTCTTGGCCTCCTTCTTGAGGTGTTCGTTCGAGATACCCGTGAAATATATGTTGCGCGAGCTCGGTTTGACGTTCTTGTCGGGCTTCACCTTGTCGGCTTGCCAGACGTCGTCGCTGAAGCTCGAGGCAGAGCAGTAGTCTGCGAGCATCTTGGCTGCCTGCTCGTCGGTGACGGACACGGTGTTGGAGAGGACGACTGGCTCGAGGGCCGCGGACCCGGATGTGGGGAAGAGAGGGCTGTCAGGCATGGGTGACTCCCTCCTCTATGGCGTCGAGCACCGCCCTGTAGCGCTCGTTCAGGGTTCTCTCCTGCGCGTACTCGGTGTAGCCCTCGTACTCGTCCATCGGGATGTCCAGCTCCGCGTACTTGGCCTCGAACTGCGCCAGCAGCCTCGACGAGTCCTCGTAGAGCTCCTGCCAGCGTGCTTGGAAGGCCCTTCCCGTGCACAGCTTGGGGCAGGACGCGCAGCTGATGTTGCCGAGGTCGGCGCACCTGCCCTCCGAGGGGTGCTTTGAGCACACGCCCAGCTCCACGTTGCGGCGGTTGGTGCAGAAGTCGACGTAGAGCCAGCGGCGCTCCTCCTCCGTGTACAGGTCGAGCCTGCCGCTCTCGATCAGGAGGTTGAACCTCTGCTGGAAGAACTCGCTGTTCAGCTCTGCGATCCTCTTCATCCTCACCTCGGCGTAGATGCGCTCGGTAGTGCCCTGGCCAACGTGACCGAGCTGCTTTTGGACGGCAGTGAGGGGCGCGCCGGAGCTGACGAGCTCGACGGCGACCGTCTTGCGGGTCTGCCTGGAGGTGAACGCCTCCCAGCCCTCGACGATCGACTGCATGCCGTACCTCTCGAGGAGCCGGTTGACAGCGTTGTTGAAGGTCGTTGCGGAAAACTCGCCCCTCACCCCGTTGTCGATCGAGAAGAAGAGCGTCTCGACCCCATACATCTCCCTGAGGGCGGAGGTCTCCTCGATGTAGGCCTCGATCTCGCTGTGGAGCCCTGGCGAGATGACGGCGAAGATCTTGTCGCCGAGGCGCCGCTTTATCCTGGATGCCGCGGTCTTGGGGGATCTCGCCCTCACCTGCGGCATGCCGCTGGCGGGGTCCTCGGCCGTGATGTCCTCGACGCGGATGCACCTGATGTCGGAGATGCGCCAGCCGGTCTCCATCGCGAGCTTGAACATCAGCCTGCAGGCGCTCGACCCCAGCTCGTCGATGTGCCCCTCAAGGAAGGCGAGGATGTCCTCGGGGATCTCCGGGGTCAACTTGGAGCAGTCGAAACCTCTCTTGACCGCAAGGTTCGCGGTCGGGTCCAGTACCAGGCGCCCACAGGCGACGAGGTGCTGGAAGAAGGCCCTGCAGCTGCACAGGTACCCGCTGAGCGTGCTCGGTGCAAGGCCCTCCTTGCTCAGATGCGAGAGCACGGCAAGGATATGCAGCTCACCCACGTCCTCCGGGCGGGCGATGCCGTACTCGCCGCCGAGGATCGCGAGCACGCGCAGCAGGTCGCCCATCGCCTCCGGGATCCGCCCCAATGCGCGGGGGTTGTCAGCCGAGGCTGCCCTCCGGTAGAGAGACCTCAGGAACTCCCTCGCGTCTTGCTGGAAGGCGCCCGCGCTTCCCAGCGAGGAGAAGTCGACCGACCTTCCTGTGAACGTCTCCCCCTTGGGGATGTAGATCCACACCTCCGCCTTGTCGCTGGCCACATCGTCGGCGTTGCCGTCGAACATTAGCCTGCGCAGGCCGGCGATCTTGCCCTCGAGATGCTCGTCGAAGGCGCTGGCGAGGGCGGGGGTCCGCCTCGTCATCCTGAATGCCGCGCACATCCTCGCGTCCTCGGCTGCCAAGTGCTCCTTGAAGTCGCGACGGAATCTGTGGAGGGGCAAGATCGGCCCCCTCGGAGAGTCTGGTGCCAGGTATTTGCCGGCAAAGAAGGCGTCGCATGCGCCGAGGAGCTCCTCGAAGCTGACGCCCCCCGGCAGCTCCGGCACCGCCAACTGGGAGTCGCCTGCGGCAAGAAGGCCGGCGGGGACGAAGCTCCTGTCGACCTTGACAGCCTTCTCGTCGTAGCAGGCCCGCTCTTCAGCGCTGAGATCCAAGAAGTCGTAGACGGCGGTGCGGTTCTGAGTCACGGCGTACGTGTAGGGCAGCATCTCCCTGGCGAGTATCTCGTGCAGCCTGCGGTAGCTGTCGCAGCCGGAGTGGGGCCTTATCGCCTTGTACTTGCGGAACTCCGAGACAGGAAGCCTGGAGTACCCGAAGATGTACGTGGTCAGGCGCTCGTAGCTGAAGTGGAGATAGCAGCGCCCGGGCAACCCCGAGGCGTATTGCTCCACCATGTCGCGCACGTACGCCGCGAACGCCTCCTCGCCCACCTCCTCGACAACCGCGTTGTCGAGCCACATCAAAAAGGAGTCATGGAAGCTCCCGTGGTACTTCTCCTCGAACTCCCTGCAGACAGCTGCGAGGGGCTCCCGGCGCTCGATGGCCTCGACGGCGCGGTCCCTGATCTGAACCGGGAAGCGATAGCGCAGGTAGAAGCGCCTCCTGTACGCGTCGTGATAGATACGGGGCAAGGGGTTGGTCGTCATGTGATTGAGACAGTAAACCGACCCCGTTATCTCCCTGTAGAGCCTCTTCATGTCGCGCCTCACCCAGGCCGCCTCGTCCTCGTGCATGGAGACGAGCACGTCGAAGAAGTAGTCGCCCAGCTCCTCTTCCGAGAACATGGCGGTCAGCGCGACCGCGCAAAAGGTCGGAAAGGATTGCGGACTCATCGACTCCCTCAGGTCGCTGCAGAGAGACAGCAGCGAGCGCGACTCGATGCAAGCGGCCAAGGAGGCGAGGTCGCATGCCGTGGCTGCTCTGGCGACATGGGTGCGAAGGTTGTTGCGCTTCCCGCTCCTGGCGCTTTCCCTGATGTGCTCGAGCGCCTCCTCAGGTTGTCTGATCATCGGCGTGCCTTTGCTCCTTGGCGGCCTCGAGCCTCTTCCAGTTCTCGACGGCGGTCACCCTGTCCTGCCTGTTCTTGTAGGGCTCGGCAGACCCCATGCTCTTCCAGCCCATGATGTCCAGGATCTGGTTGTCGGTAAGGGAGGCGGGGTCTAGGGCCTGCTGCCTGAGAAGCTCCTCCATCTTCGTGCTCCTGCCGGAGTGGGTGCGCACCTTGGCGGGGTCGAGGCCGGCGTGCTTGGCGGCGCGCTTGATGATCTCGAGCGCGTTGTGGTAGGCCATCGGCTTGCCGAAGCTGCCCTCGCGCTCGCGCAGGTTGAGGAAGATCTCGGTCGGTACGAGCGACCCGGAATCGATCAGCTTCCCCTCGACGGCGCTGCGCTCGTTGTAGAGGTACTCCTCCAGCAGGCGCCGCGAGCGCTCCGACAAGACGCAGACGCGCCCCTCGCCCTCGCGCCTTCCCTTGCTGCGGAACAGCTTCAATGTGCCCTCGTCTGCGCGGTAGAGGTCGATCTGGGCGGAGAGGATCTCGTCGATGCGAAGGCCGTCGAGCGAGAGGGAGAAGACTGCCTTGTCGCGGTAGGTGCGGAGGTTGCTGAGGATGGCGTCGACCTGCTCGTCCGTGTACCACTTCTCGTAGTCCACAGGCGGCTTGCCGCTGACAAAGGACGTCTCGGCGACATAGCGCGGCGACGTGGTCGCGATTCCCTGGCCGTAGAGGAAGGAGTGCGGGTTCTCCCCGCTCTTCTCCTCTGCGACCTCCATCTTGACCTCCCTGCCCTGGGAGCGCAGGAAGGTGTAGAAGCTGGCCACGACCGTGTAGTAGCCCCTGACGGTGAAGCCGGACCTCTTTCCCTCCACTGCGCCGACGAACGGGATGACGTTTCCGAACTGCAGGAAGCGCAAGAAGCTGGTGAGGTGCTTGGCGGTCGCGTCGGCGTAGCCGATGTGCCAGCAGTCCTGCAGGTAGTTGAGGTACTTGCACAGCTTGTAGGCGTACTGCCTCGCTGTCTGGGGCGAGCCCATGCTCATCTTGTGTAGGAACTTGTTGGCCCAGAAGGGGTAGGCGTCCGTATGGTTGATGATCCAGCCGTCCATCGTGTCCCCGTCTGCTCTCGGGTAGAGGCATCTCTCAACGGCAAACATTTCTCACCTGACCAAACATCAATTCATCGGACAACGCTTAGTCTAACGGAATAATAAGCTCTCAGTTCATTAACATGGTTAAACTAAGTTAAGTACTTATTATACATAATAAAAATCACACCCGTTAAACGCTACGAGCATTTAACGGGTGCATCCAACTGGTTGAAGCATTTGCCAGGTGGGTTCGCGTTATTGATGGCAGGTGCCGCCGTGGTTGGCGCAGCTGTGCGAATGGGAGTGATTGCTGTGGCAGGTTGCTTCGCCGACCTTGGGAAGAGCTCCTGCAAGCAGGGCCTCAACCGCAGCGTCGGGAGAGCCTGCGGCGCCTGCATACACCTCGATGCCTGCTTGGCCGAGCGCGTTGATTGCGCCCCCGCCGATGCCGCCACAAATGAGCACGTCAATGCCGCCTTGCGAAAGCAGTCCGGCAAGTGCGCCGTGGCCGGCGCCGTTGCTGTCGATGATTTTCGATGCGACGATTTTTCCGTCTTCGACTTCGTAGACTTTGAATTGTTGCGTGTGGCCGAAATGCTGGAAGATTTCTCCGTTGGCGTAGGTGGCTGCGATTTTCATAGTGCGCTCCTTGTCTGTTTTCCGGTTGAAATGGGGCACGTGGAGCGTTCTTTTCGTAAGGGCGCAGCATATGTCTCCGATTCATTTCAACCCTTATTCCCTTATCGTTATAGGGTATATGCTATTGCGCGAATAGCAATACTTGTTTTCTCGCGAACGCTCATTTCGCCGCGACCGGTGTTGCTCGGTCATGCTTCGTTTTGGGAACTTGTTATTGCATGAAGGCATGCTTGTGCGAAAATTTTCGACAGCGGAATAATCGTTATTATGGGTTTGCATGAAAGGAAGACTGTGGGCGATTCAACGAAGAGGGCAACAGCGATTGGCTTGTGCGCTGTTGTGCTGTGGTCGATGATGTTCGGCTTCGTCCGCTTGACTACGCAATCTTTTGGCCCCGCTTTGGGTTCGGCGCTCATTTATTCATGCGCTGCCGTGTTTACGTATATTGGGTATCGCCCTACGCCATTGCGTCGTTTGCCCTTGAAATACGTTTTGTTTTCGGGCGGTTTATTCGTGTTCTACGAAACGGCGATCACCATCTCGATCGGTTTGGCGGCGAGTTCCGCGCAAACGCTCGAATTGAGCCTCGTGAATTACCTTTGGCCTACGATGCTCGTTCTGCTTTCTGCCTTCGACTCGGGTTCGCGTGCCTCCCTCGTTCGCGCCTTGCCCGGCGCTGTGGTCGCGACTACGGGCGTTGTGCTTGCGGTTGGTGGCAACAATAATCTTGATTGGGGCGCGGTTGTTGCCGACGTTTCGTCCAACCCGCTTCCTTTTGCGCTTACCTTTGCCGCCGCAGCTGCTTGGGCGGTGTATTCGGTGTATTCAAGCAGGTTTTCGCAAGGCTGCGATGCGACCGCCTTTTTCATGGTGGGTGTTGCTGCGGTCTTGTGGACAATCTTCCTCTTCGAGGGCGCGCCCGCTCCTGCGGTGGCGCCAGGCTCGCAAGCGTTTTTCGCCCTTGCGGGCGCTGCCGGCTGCATTGCTTCGGGCTATGCTTGCTGGGGGCATGGCATGTTCAAGGGCGACATGGCGAAAATGGGCATCGGGTCCTATGCCGCTCCCTTGCTTTCGGTTGTGGCGAGCACCATCATTCTCGGCGTAAGTCTCACGCCGCTGTTCTGGTGTGGCACTTTCGCCGTAGTGGTCGGCTCCCTCATTAATTGGCGCATGCGACGTTAGGGCGAACTGACTGGCGTATACGATGGCTAGGTGAACCGGATGGCGCATGCCATGGCTGGGCGGGCTAGCCGATGTATGCTGCGGTAAGGTGATTTGGCTGATGCATGCTACGGCAAGGCGAACTACCTGGAACATATTGCGGCAAGGAGAACCTGGACGGTTTTGTTCAGAATGGGCCTCGAATGTGGTGTTTGACGAGCGAGTAACTATTCCTTATATTTCTGAGGGCGTTATGACCTGGTGTTTCTTGTGAGGGTTCTTTCGCTGCGGATGCTTCTTTCGGCTGAGGTGCCTTGGAATTACCACATTCGACACCTTTTTTGAGCAAACGAACACATACATGGTGGGCGGTTTCGTGTTCGCGTCGGTGCTTCATCCAGTTCCCTTTTTCTGCAACGCAGAACTGCTGTCTTTTCTGCGATTTGCATGACCTTGCTTTTCGGCTAGTCGGTCGCATTATGTCGAATTCCCTTTTCGCTCGGTTTTGTTTCGTTTTTCAATAGGACGTAACGAAGCATCTGGTTTTGGCTGATCCAGCGTTGGCTTGTTTTCGGCAATCTTACTCCGATTGATGCTGCGATGATCCTTGCGGTGCGGTCGAAAGAAGCCGCATTGTAGAGTTGTCCTCGCGTTACCGTTATTACTGTTACGCCCATGAGTTGCAGAGCGTTCCTACGCTGTGCGTCTGAGGCGATTCCCTCGGAAGAGGCGTGGTAGCTGTCGCTGTCGTATTCGACATCGATTTTGCGTTTTGGCCAGTAAAGGTCGAGGACGTAGCGTTGTTTGTGGGCCGCCTTCCGCGCGGCAGAGGTGGGCTCGATAGGAAAATTGAGTTTAGGAAACGGTAGACCGTACCCGCCCATTGTTCTTTTAAGGCAAAGGAACATGGTGAGTTTGGTTTCCATGGGGGATGCGGAATTGTCCGCAACGAATTGCAAGGCTCTCGTTGCGATTTCTCGTCCTCGCATTCCTCGGAAAGCCCTGATTTCTTTCGCAAGATGGTTGTGGTTGGTGGCTGGCTCGCATTGAACAAATGTACTCTCATCTGGCAGGAGGGTGTAGCTGCCGCATAATTCATACCCAATTTCGATGAGCGTGAGGAAAGGAGCGCATTGAGCAAGCTGAACGAAAAGGAATCCTAGATTTGGTATAAAGACGCCACGAGGTTTCGCGAGGGCAATTGCTGCGACTGCGCTATTCGCGCATACATGTGTAATCGTTTTCGTTGATTTGCTTCGGCTCGATTGTGATGAAACCAGTATGGATACCTTTTCTTCTGGCGGCAGGGGTCGAAGGAAACCCGCCTTGGCTACGAATGCCTCGACTTCTCGTATTGATGTTGACTTGGGGATGCGCTTTCCAGCTTCCTTGGGGCGACAACCCTTCGACCTTGCTTCGCGAAGGGCTTGTAAAGCAGAAATATGTGAGAGACATATGGTCATGGGCGACATTTTACGGTGAAAATCTTGCCCAAACCTTGTCTAAAACCCGCTTGAATCCCTTCGAAATCTTGCGTAACGCCACTCGAATTCTGCAAGAGCTCAGTTCGAATTCCGATCGATCATTTTTCGAATTTCGATCGAGTTTTGATTGAGATGTGCACGAGTCTTGATTGGATTCTGCGTGAACCATGATCAGGGCTTTCTTAAGTCTGGTCAAAATCTGCATGAACCTCTACTAATCTTTACAAAGTGCGCGTGTGCTTCCTTATCGATCCGAAATCGTACAGCGTGCCATATGCTGAAAGCGCATCTCTTATATGACATTCACAAAAGGAGAGCTCGACTCAAGACGGGCGCAACGGCAAATCTCGGACGTGTTCAAAAATGGCCTCGAATGTGGCAAAAATACCGCTATTCACCCTCTCGTTGAGACGACCTGGCTTCTTCAGGTTTTATATCCCCAGGTCAAAATGTCGATTGAAAATCAGCTTGAACATGAAGGCTGATCGCGTGCTTTATTTCGCCACATTCGAGGTCGTTTTTGAGCAGAACTGATGATCGGAGGGTTACGGAAGTGGGTTTCTGGCCGACTGAGGTGCGTGATGAGGACTTTCTGCCTTCGTTTGCGTGCATGCAAGATGACCCGCTGCGCCTACGCTGCGCTTGGCACACAACTCGTTTCGACCTGGCCTATGACACGCCTCGCCCGTGCCAGCTTTACTTTGATTTGACATACGCCTGACATGGTTTGTGCAGCTGATTTCTATCTTGTTTCTTCAGGATGTGAGTTTATGTGGTAAGCGAAGCTCGCGAAGGATTTTGAGGAGGAATCAGCTGTCTATGGACATCGCAACTTTGGTCGTTGTAGGGCTCGTGATTATAACGGCGCTCACGTTTGACTTCACGAACGGCTTTCACGACACGGCCAACGCTATGGCTACGTCGATCGCAACCGGAGCGCTTAAGCCGAAAACTGCGGTTATTGCTGCCGGTACGTTGAACCTGGTTGGCGCATTTCTTTCGACCGAGGTGGCGAAAACCATTTCTGGCGGCATCATCAATGAGCAGGCAGTGACAATCGGACCTGAATTTATTTTCGCGGGTCTCGTTGGCGCAATCATTTGGAACCTGCTCACGTGGCTCGTCGGCCTTCCGTCGAGCTCGTCGCATGCGTTGTTCGGCGGCCTTGTGGGCGCCGTCATTATCGGTGCGGGCATCGAAGGCGTGAACTTCGGTGCGGTGCTTGCCAAGGTGCTCATTCCTGCGCTTGTTTCGCCGATCGTTGCCGGTTTGGCGGCGTTCGTCGCGGTAAAACTCATATATTTTATTGTGAAGAAGATGAGCGAAGACCAAATCGTCAATGGCTTCCGTCATGGCCAGACGGTTACGGCGTGCTTGGTGGCACTTTCTCACGGTACGAACGATGCTCAGAAAACCATGGGTATTATCACGCTGACTCTTATCGCCGTTGGTGCGCAGGGTGCAGGCACTGGTCCCCAGCTGTGGGTTGTAGCCGTATGCGGCTTGGCGATTGCGGCGGGTACGTACATGGGCGGTTGGCGCGTCATTCGTACTCTTGGCAAGGGCCTTACCGAGATTTCCACTCCGCAGGGCTTCGCCGCCGAGGCTGCTTCAGCAACCACGATCCTCGTTTCTTCTCACATGGGCTTCGCGCTTTCTACCACGCAGGTGTGCTCCGGCTCCATCATCGGTACCGGTCTTGGCAAGCCTGGCAACAAGGTGAACTGGGGCGTTGCGGCTCGTATGCTTGTCGCATGGCTCGTTACCTTCCCGGCTGCCGGCCTTGTGGGCGCTGCGGCGTGCGCACTCGCGAAAACCGGCCTTGGCGGAACGATTGCCGTCGCCTTCATCGCGGTGGTCGCTGCATTGGTCATCTTCCGCCTGTCAAAGCGCAATCCTGTGAACTCAGGTAATGTCAATGAAGCCTCCGAAGTAAAAATCAAGCCTTCCGCTTCGACCAAAGTCGCGACCGCTGCTTAAAGAAAGGATGCGAAGATGCAAGAGTTTATTAATTTCGCAACCGTGCTCGTGGTCGCCGTGTGCGTGGCCGGCATGATATCGACGTTGTACGCATCGGGCCTGCGCCTATGGGCAGCTGGGGGCCTCGACCGCGAAGGCTATGCGCGCATTATGCCGCGCGTGGGGTCGGTGATTTGCTTCTCTGGCTGCGTGTTTATCGTGCTGTTCGCTCTGTGGCTCATGATTCCAATTTTCCACTAGACAATTCGCGTAATTCGCTTTTTGAGAGGCCAAATGATGAAAAAGATTCTTGTCGGAATTGATGGAAGCGCGCGCGGCGCGAGAGCCCTCCACTGGGCGGCGCGTCGCGCGAGCCGCGAGGGCGCCAACCTTGAGCTGCTCTCGGTTGTCGATTCGAGGAAAGTGAAAGAAGCGGGTGCTTCAATCGAAGACGTTCAAGAGGCGGTTGAGGCGAACTTGGATAAGGCGCGCAATTTCGTTGCCAAGCGTTATCCCAACGTGCAGGTTGAGATGCGCATTGCGGAAGGCGAGGTTGTCGAGAATATTGTCGACGCCTCTGTTGGCTGCGACCTTATCGTGCTTGGTTCGCACCATGGCATAAGCGTTGGCGACACCATCGGCGGTGCGAAGCCTTTGCGTGTTGCTGTTTCAGCGGCTGTTCCCACGGCGGTTATTCCGGCCGACTGGGCGGAGGACTACGACGGTGAAGGCGTCGTAGTCGGAATCGACCCTGATGGATCAACGAATCAGGCGCTTGATTTCTCGATCGCTGAAGCAATTGCCACCGAGCAGCCGCTTCGTTTAATAACGGGCTGGGGCTTGCCTGCCTGGATTTCGAAGCCCGCAGAAGCGATGGGCGGCGGCCTTGGACCGGTTGGCGAACAATATCAGGTTCGCCTCGATTCGCTTGCGGCGGCTCTTCGTGAGGAATATGAGGGTCTTAACGTTCGTGGACATGCTGTGGAAGGCTCGTCTCCTACGCGTGTTCTGCAGGGATATGCGAAAACTCGCGGCGTGCTTGTCTTAGGGACGCGTTCGCGTGCGGCGCTTGGCCGTGCGCTCTTCGGGTCGGTAACGCATTCGACGTTGTTGAACCTCACGATTCCGACCGTGATTGTTCCGCAAGACTAGCGAAATGGCGCCTCTAACAGAAAAAGGCCCGTCATGCGACGGGCCTTTTCTTTTGAGAACGGTGCGTTCCGATTTCTGCTTGCTTGCGCACGGGAATTACGACAGGCGCTTCAAGCACCGACTCATGCATATTACCCGTTTGGACCGCTTATACGAGCTTGCCCTTGCAGTGATCGACCATATGCTGGATCATTTGTGCTTCCCACCCTGCGAAGTCGCGCTTGCGATGCTTGAGTTCGCCATTGACGAGTTCATCAAAAGCGAGCTTCATGTGGTCGTAGCGGGTGACCTTGCTCAGCTGGTCTTCGGGGCGCGTGAGGCAGCCTTCTTCGGTTTTGAACGCGGCAAGGCCAAGCATGATTTTGGGATTGTAAATCGCATGGGGCTTGTCGGATTCGTCCAGGTAAACGCACAGCGCTTTGGTCACGCCGATTTGGTTCGCAGCTAGGCAGGCCGCGCCTTCGATAGATGCGAGCGTATCGATGAGATCTTGTGCCACGGAGGCGTCTTCGGCGGTGGCTGCTTCGCAGGGCGTGCTCAGAATGGCATCGTCAAAAACGAGCTCTTTAATCATGATATGCCTTTCGGATTGGTTTCAACCCTTGCATTCTACCAGGTTGCGATGCGATTCGTGAGTGCGGTTTCCGTGCTGGTTGCGAACACGCCCATCGTGAGTGCGCATTTACTCGAATCTCTTCAGCTCACATTCGATAAGCGTATTGCCATCGGCGTGCATGGCATCTCCGAGACTTGCGTAGCGAATGGCAAAATCGTCGTAGGTATTGAAATAGTACCGACCCGTTGCGCCAGAGAAGCAACTGGTGTAGACGGTTTTCTCAAATTCGCCGTTCGACATCGCCGATGCTCCCTCGGGCATCGAAACGTTACTCAGCGTGTGGAACATTCGCACCACATTGTCGCTCTCGCCCGATTTTGTGGGGTAGTTGGCGTTGAGGTAGGCGACTTTCACGAAGCGCGAGGGAGAGTACACGTCGCCAGGGATGCCCCTCATTCCGGCGCCCGCGCCGAAGGGTGCAAGCTCGGCGCGACCCCATGTGGCAGGTGCGGGCATATCGGGCGTTGCGGTGATGTATGTGCGAAGGTTCGTGAGGTGCCATTCGAAGTTCGGATGATTCGCCAGCACATCGACGGGATTGTCGAACACGTGCAGGCCATCGGCACGCGACTCAACAACAATTGAGCGCGTGGCGTCGCCAATAATCCAATGAAGATATGAAACGGGGAAGTGCTCGTTAAAGGGCTTTTCGATGATGAGCGAATTTGCGAGCGCAGCTTCGACTTCATCGACGGTTTCGAAATTGGCTGCTACCCAGGTAGGGAATTCGTATGCCGCGATGTTGGTTTTGCCCTCGATGGGATTCGGCGCGTATTCAGCGCATCCCGGGTGGTTCAGGCCGGCCACGGCAAGCCCCGCGTCGCTTCCGCAGTCGAAGAACAGGGGATAGTTCTGGAATTCGACGCACATGCCGATGACGGCATGTTTTGCCGGGGTCGATTCGTCAAACGCCCAAGGAATCATGAACCCTTTTGGCATAATGCGAACGTTCTCGCCGTATCCGCAGCTCCAATCGAGGTTGCGGCCAAGGAAGACGGATCCTTCTTCATTTGAAAAACGAACTGCTGTGCACATGTGAATCTCCTTTCCCGCTCTTTTCGTTGTGTCCATCATGCGACGGCCCTTTTGTCTACACAAGTGTGATTGGGATATTGTTCGGCGCCCGTTACGCGCTCGTTGAATGGTGCTGAGTGCTTGTGATGTTATGCGTGGGGTTTCCTTTTGAATTCGGGCCGTCTCTGCCAACATGAAAGTGGCCGACGCGTATTAAGCTGCACGCATTCTGCTTTCTCTTGGGAAGGAAATCGACATTATCCCAGATGAGCGAATGAAATTCGTTCATAATCGCATATCTCGCTCCTGCGCCAAGACAAATGTAAATTCACAATTTCAACGCTTACGAAACGGCGTGCTTTTCTGTTATAAATGAATCAATTAGTGGTAGTCACGGGCTCAAGAGCCCCGCAAGGATGAAAGCTTATCGTCCTTGCGGGGCTCTTTTTTTGTTGTCTCGGGAAGGTATGCGACGACTTTTGCTGAGCTTCGTTATCGCCCGACCGCCATGTTTATTGGCTTCTATTGAAAGGAATTGGTCGCACATTTATGTCTCATGGTTTTAATGAAGCGCGCGTGAAGGTTGCGCACCCCTATCTCACAATGATGGGCTTGTATCTGGGTGGTTTTACCGGCATGTTCAGCGAGACGTGCTTGAATATCGCCTTGCCTCAGCTTGGCGTGGCATTTGGCGTCGATACTGCCATCACGCAATGGCTCGTCATTGGATACATGCTGGTAATCGGCCTTGTCATGCCTTTTGCGAGCATTCTTATGAAGTGGTTTTCCGTGCGCAAGCTCACGCTGTTTTCGCTTGGCGCGTTTATCGCCGGTTCGCTCGTGAGCGGCTGTGCCCCCACGTTCGAGGTGCTGTTGTTTGGGCGACTGGTGCAAGGCATCGGCACGGGACTGGTTCTTCCCATGATGTTCTCTATGGTGCTCGAGGTGTTTCCTCCTTGCAAAATTGGTGCGGCAATGGGCGTGACAGCACTCATTATTATGTTCGCTCCTGCCATTGGTCCCACGCTTTCGGGCATTCTTTTGGGTATCTTTTCCTGGCGCGCGATTTTCTTCTCGTTCGTTGTCGTGCTTGTGGTTGGTGTCGCCTTTGCTTCGAAATTCCTCGTGGACCCCTATGAATTGACGCGACCGAGCGTCGATGCTCTTTCGTGTGTGCTTTCATGCATCGGCTTCGGCGGACTTGTTCTTGGCGTCGGCCTCGCGAGCTCGTACGGTTGGGCGAGCGCTCAGGTTCTTGTGCCTCTCGCGTGCGGCATTGTTGCGCTTGTATGGTACGCGCGCCGTCAGCTGATGATCGATGTGCCCATTATCAATGTGCGCATCTTTGGCATTCGCGGTTTCGTTTTAGGCAGTGCTGCCATGATGATCAACTTCGGCATCACGCTTTCGGCGATGTTCTTGTTGCCGCAGTTCATTCAGAATGCAATGGGTGTCGCTGTTGCCATGACGGGCATTATCATGCTTCCGGGTGGCATCGTGAACGCCATTGTATCAATGCTTGCTGGTCGCTTGTACGACCGCGTGGGCGCTCGCATTCCCGCGCGTATTGGTTTCGCGCTTTCGATTGCGGGTTCGATTATGTTGCTGCTTGCGATGGAGTCGAGCACGATCGCGTACGTGATTGTCGCGCATATCGTGCTCATGATCGGCGTGCCGCTCGCTATGTCTCCGTGCCAGACGAGTGCCTTAAATTCGTTGCCCCCGCAGCTTTCCGCCGATGGCTCCACTGCGTTGAATACGATGCAGCAGGTGCTTGGTGCAATCGCGACCGCAGTTGCGACGAGCCTTTTGGGCTTGGGCCAGGCGAGTTATTACGCTGCTGGCGGCACATCTGCGGCAGAGGCCTTCACGGCCGGATCGCATTGGGGCTTCGCGTTCACGTTTGTTTTGGCTGTGTGTGGTTTGCTCGTGGCGCTCATGCTGAAGCAACGTGCGGAAAAGACCGACGTTGTTCCAGAGATGGAGCTGCACGAAATGAAAGCGTGCGCGCCTGCGCGGCCTGCCGGTGAGCGATAGCGCCAACGGTTGGACTCAAAAATGCAGAACCGTTGATGTGGCATGTGGCCGCGTCGCGATGCGCGAGAAGGGGGCGTCTGATTGAAGGGCGCCCCCTTCTTTATCTGGGGTGGTATTTCCTGTCGCTTTTGCTAGTTGTGGCGTTTCACGGTTGCAACCATGCCAAGCCCGATCGCGGTAACGCCCGCGATAATGAGCATTACCAGCGGAAGGCCGTAGGCATCTCCCGCCATTCCTAAAAGCGGCTCCACAATGCCGCCAACACAAATAACGACGCCGTACGATATACCCGATGCGGTTCCCAGATGACGGGGCACGTAGCTCATGCCCAAGGCGACGAAAGAAGGGTAGAACAGGTTGGCCGCGCAGGTGAGCAAGCACACGAGTACCACGGCCGAGACGAGTGAGCGGTTGAATGCGAACGCGACCAGGCATAAAGCGAGAATTCCGAAACAGAGATAGGCGATTCTGAACACGCCCGCGCGTTCGGTGATGCGGCCCGATATCGCCGTTGCAACGGCTCCCGCAATAGCGAATACCGAAAGCATGAGCGAGCCGAACGTTTCGCCTTGGCCGAGCACGCTCACGAAGAACAACGGAATAAATGCCATAAGTCCGTATTCGACGATCGATCGGCATGAAAGCACGCCCATTGCGAGGGCGAAATTTCCCCAGCGCTCGGGTTTTGCGTCTTTCTGCGTAGTTGAATTCTTGGCGATTCCCAGCGAAAGGAAGCGCTTATTGAATGCGAGCAGGACAATTGCACAGATGGTCGTGGGGAAGAGGAAAGCGAGCGTTCCGTGCATGCCAAAGGCGGTAAGGAAGACGGCAGCCATAAGCGGCCCTACGAAAAAGCCGATGTTGCCGCCAACGGCGAAAATAGACATGCCGTTTGCTTTGCGCGCGCCCGCGGCGAGGTTTGACAGGCGTCCGCCTTCAGGGTGGAACATCGCCACGCCAATGCCCGATACCATGGCTGAGGCAAGCACCGTCCAATAGGCATCGAAAAAACCGATGCCGCACATGCCGAGCCCTGCGAGGAAAACGCCGAGCGCCATGAACCAGGGGCATGCCCTGTGGTCGCCGATGGCGCCGAAGAGCGGCTGGATAACCGCCGATGCGATATTCGCGGCGAATACAAGCCCGGCGACCGCAGTATAGGAATATCCGTCGTACATCACCAAAAACGGAAGCGTTGCCGAAAGCGCGCCTTGGTTGATATCGGCGCAAATGTGCCCGGTCATGCAAAGGTAGTTGACGAGTTTGTCTTCTTTTCGAGCTGCAATCATCGACATGCTTTCATACTTGATGAATTGGGTTGCGCCGGTCGCGGCATAGCGACGCTCGGGCTAATCGACCCAGGCGCGAATGCGATAGTGCACGCCGAGTTCATCGCAGATGGCCTGGCATTTCGCTTCGTCCTCGTGCGAAATGGTGGTTTCGACGGTCGTCATGATTACGTTCGGCACGTATTTACGAACTTCGCGCGCGAAATCGAGCATGCCTTGGAATGCGGCGTCGCCGAATTGGCTGCGAACGAGTTCGTGGTATTCGTCAGCGTTGGGCGTGTTGAGCGAAATGGAAACGGTATCGACGATGCCTTTGAATTCAGGGGCGATATCACGGCCGTTGATGAGGCTGCCTTGTCCGTTGGTGTTTACGCGAACCGGCTTATCGTAGCGGCGTTTCACTTCGGCTGCGACCTGTTTGAGGGTTTCGAACGCGCATGTTGGCTCGCCGAATCCGCAGAAAACGACTTCTTCGTAAGCGCTCATGTCTTGTTTGTTGAAAGCTTCTATGACTTCTTCGAAGGAAGGCTCATGCTCAAGCCACAGCACGTTGTCGGCGCCTTCGCCGTTTTTGCCGACGCCCGTTGCAGTTTGGCGAATGCAGAACGTGCACGCGCAGCTGCAGCGATTCGTGAGGTTGACGTAGAGTCCGTTGTGGACGGGATAGACGATGGTTTCGGCTTTTTGCATTCTGAACTTCTTTCAACCTAGTGGGGTTTCTATTGGAGCGACCTGATGGAGATGTGCGCGAGGTTGCCGTTCGCTTCGCGTGGTATGCAGCCGTTTCGGTTCTCGTTTTGGAAGAACGCGGGGGTGACCGTTTCCATCGGGTCGCCCCAATGGAAACTACTCTACGCTTCCTTGGCCATGCTTGCGTAGCGCTATTGGGTGAGCGTGTGCAGCTTCTCTTCGAACGCGAGGCCATCGGTGCGCGGAATGCCCAAATCGATGCTTGCCTGAACGCAGTCATGGGCAAACCTCGTTGCTTTTTCGATTGACTTTCTGAACGGAACTTCGTTTACGGCATCGGCTGCGATGATTGCCGAGAAAACGTCGCCCGTTCCCGAACGCTGCTCGCCGAGCTTCTCGCCTGTTACGGTGAAAGGCTCCCTCCCTCGTTCAAGGCATGCATTCGACATGGTCGAACCGTGTTCGACACCTGTCACAACGACTTTAGACGGGCCCATATCGCACAGCTTTTGGGCGAGCGAGAAGGCATCGTCGAAGCTCATATGTGGGTCGTAATCGACGTTTGCGAGGATGCATGCCTCGGTGATGTTGGGCGTGATGATGTCGGCATGGGCAACGAGTTCGGCCATGCGCCCGCACATTTCAGGCGTATAGGTGCCGTAGGCCTTTCCCTCGTCGCCCATGACCGGATCGACGAGCGTTACGCAGTCGTCACCACCAAATTCGTCGATGAAATCGCGCACGATTGAAATTTGCTCGGCTGAACCGAGAAACCCGGTGCAAATGCCACGGAATTGCAGGTTGAGTTTGCGCCACTCATCAATATGCTCGTGCATATGGGGCGTGAAATCTTGGAAACTGTAGCTCGGAAAGCCCGTGTGATTGCTCAGGATTGACGTCGGCAGCACGCAGCACTGCACGCCCAGCTGGGAAATAATGGGCAATTGCACAGCGACGGAACACCTGCCGAAGCCGGTGATGTCGTTGATGAGGGCAATCTTCTTTTGGTTATTGTGGTTTGGGGCGATGCTTTGCACGGTAGTCTTTCTGTCGCTATTTCAGAGCGGTTAGCTATTATAGTGGTAGGTTGAATCGCGGAAAGCGCTGTGCGTGGTATTGCGTCGGAAATATAGAACGTTTCGCGTGTTATGGAAGATGGTCGATAGGAATTATTGGTCGCATTCGAGGAGGGCGCTATGGGCAGCAAAAAACGTTCGTCATGGTCGAAGCAGAAAGCGGAGTTTGCTGCTGGACTGGATGATTTTTCCGGCATGGATGATATATTCGCCCGCGAAGAGGCGCATCGGGAAAGGGCCAGCGCCGATCATGAGGCGGCGCGTCGTCGCAAGGCATGCGAGTCGAAGAACCGTTATGCTTCGCGTGCGGAGGCCGAAGAAAATCTTGCGTGGTGTGAGCATAATGGCAAGCGCGGCTTGTCTGTTTACCAGTGTCCCTACTGCGATGGTTGGCATCTCACGTCGCATCCCTGGGATGAATAACGCGTCCTTTATTGCTTTGGTTTTATATCGTTTGAAAAGCGATGCGCGACATAGAGCGCATCGCTTTTTTATTGGAGCTTCGTGCTTGGCGGAACCAGCACGTCGTAACGTACCGCCTTGCCCGTAATCGAATAACTTGGCTTTATCCCGGCAAGGTGTCCCCCCTTCACGGGGCGTTTAATAACGACCTTGCGGGGACCGGCTGCGAACGCAGCGCGGATAAGCGTTTCTTCTTCCGCTTCATCGCAGGGGTTTTCGAGCACATGCAGGAGCTGGAACTTCTTCTTCACCGCAGCGCTTTTTTGGCGTGCGGGAAACATTGGATCAAGGTAAATCACGTCGGGAGGTATATCGTCCGATTTCACGAGTGCCGCGAGGTACCGAAGGCTGTCGCCACGTTCGAGCGACATTCTTTTCGCTATGCCAGATACCACCGGGTTATTACCAGCCCTCGAAAGGCCATCTTCCAGAAGCGCCGCGATGGTTTCGTCGCGCTCGAACATGCGCACCGTGAAGCCTGCTGCGGCGAGCAAAAAGGAATCTTGGCCAAGGCCGGCAGTGCAGTCGATGGCGGTAGGGGATTGTGCCCCTTTGACTTTCGCCGCCTTTACAAGCAACTCTTGCTGAAGCCGTCCAGGTTTTATACGGGGAAGCATCTCTTCGAAATCGCAACGTAGTTCCATGTTGTCGCCTACGAGGGTTAGTCCCGCATCTGTTTCGCGTAGCTCGACCGATTTCGGTGCCATGTCTTCTCCCTCATGCATGATTGCCGATTTCTTTCATAGTGACAGCGTACCTGAATCGGACAATTCCAGGCGGTTCGTTTAGGAAAAGCGTATTTGCTTTGAATTGTCCCCTGTGGAAAAGAACAATGCGCAAACAGGGGAGCTTTACAAGGTAAATTGATAATGATAAAGCGTAAACATATCAACTACTTTACGCTGCCGTTAGGTATGATACTAAACCTATTCTTTGTAACACTAATGCGCCGAATGACGGTTTTCGCATGTATTCCGAACAGGTATGGCCATATGCCCCATGCGTTCCTTCGCCTTTTCGTCGATGAAATGCACCGTTTGATATTCCTTGGGGGCACGACTTCTTTTCTCGCGGTACCATAAATCCAACTGTTTGAAAATCGAGCTGCTGTTGCAGGCGATTGGTCAAGGAGGCCCGTGTATGGATGCTGCTGAAAAGCGCTATCTCGAACTTCTTTCACGCTCGTTTCCTACGGTCGCAAAAGCGTCCGCCGAAGTTATAAACCTGAGCGCGATTCTTAATTTGCCGAAGGGCACGGAGTTCTTCGCTTCCGATATTCATGGCGAATACGAGGCGTTCTCGCATATCCTTCGAAATGGCTCGGGCTCGATTCGCCTGAAGATCGATGATGTGTTTGGCGACGAACTCTCGAAGGAAGAAAAGCGCACGCTCGCAACGCTGATTTATTACCCCCGGGAGAAATCTCGTTTGGAGCTTTCGAAGGTTTCGGATGTGGCTGCGTGGTACGGAAAAATGCTGCCGCGTCTGATTGCCGTATGCAAACGTGCCGCGCGTAAATACACCCGTTCTCGTGTTCGCAAAGCCTTGCCCGAAGACTTCGCTTACATCATCGAAGAGCTTATGTATGCCGATACGCGCAACTTCGATAAAGAAGCGTATTACGCTGCCATCGTCGATGCCGTTGTAAGAACTGGCAGGGGGCCTGCATTTGTTGAAGCGTTGTGTGGGCTGATTCAACGTTTGGCCATTGAGCGATTGCATATTATTGGCGATATTTACGATCGCGGCCCTCATCCTGATGCGATCATGGAGACCCTTATCGATCACCATTCGGTCGATATTCAGTGGGGCAATCATGACATCGTGTGGATGGGCGCTTCGCTCGGCCAGCGCGGCTGTATTGCTCATGTCGTGCGAAACTGCGCGCGTTACGGAAACCTTTCGATTCTCGAAGATGCCTACGGAATCAATATTTTGCCTTTGGCTCGTTTCGCGCTTGATGCGTATAAAGACGACCCCTGCGTCGGCTTCGCTCTGAAGGGCCACCCTGACACCATGTCAGAAGCCGAGATTCTGATGAACGTGAAAATCCAAAAGGCGATGGCCATCATTCAATTCAAGGTCGAAGGTGCGCTTATCGATGAGAACCCGGCATTCGGCCTCCAGAGTCGCAAGCTGCTCGATAAGATCGATTACGAACGCGGCACTGTGGTGTGCGACGGCGTGGAATACGAACTGACCGACAAGATGTTCCCGACCATCGATCCTTGCGACCCATATAAGCTCACGCCTGGCGAGCAGGACGTCATGGATCGCTTGGTTTCTGCGTTCACGGGGTGCGAAAAGCTGCAGCGCCATATGCGTTTCTTCCTGAAAACGGGTAGCCTTTATAAAATCGACAACGGTAACCTGCTGTTCCATGCATGCGTTCCCTTGAATGCTGATGGCAGTTTGAAAGAAGTCGATGTTTTCGGTAAGAAGCTTAAAGGCCGCGCACTCTATGACGAAATGGAGCGATGGGTGCGCATCGCGTTTTTCGACGAGGATGCTGAAATGCGCAAGCGCGGCGCCGATATGCTGTGGTATTTGTGGCTGGGCGAGGGGTCTCCCTTGTTTGCGAAGAGCAAGATGGCAACTTTCGAGCTCTATCTTATTGCCGATAAGGCAGCGCGCAAAGAGGTGAAGAACCCCTTCTATACGCTTCTCGACAACGAGGACGTGTTTGCGGGTATCTTCCGTGATTTTGGCCTTGACCCTGAAACGTCTCATATCATTTGCGGCCATGTACCCGTGAAAGTGAAAGATGGCGAAGACCCGGTGAAATGCAATGGCAAGGTCATCATGATCGACGGTGGTTTCTCGAAAGCGTATCAGCCTACAACGGGCATTGCGGGCTATACGCTTATCTCGAATTCGCACGGTTTTGTGCTCGCCGCGCACGAGCCCCTCGAATCGGCCCAAGCCGCCGTTGAGCGTGAGCTTGATATTCATTCTTCGCGTCGTGTAGTGGAACGCGTAGGCGTGCGCACGCTTGTTGCCGATACCGATACGGGCGCGAAGCTCAAGGCGCACGTTGCCGATTTGGAGCGTTTGCTTGAAGCGTATCGCCATGGCGATATTCCCGAGCGGAAAAAATCGTAGAATCGTTTTCTCCCATCCAGGCTTCGCCCTTTATTGATGCAGCGGGCGTGAGGGAACCCAGGTTGCGAACGAAAAGGCCGGACGCGCTTAATGCTCGTCCGGCCTTCTTGGTATAGCGAACCCTTTTTATGCGAGGCTCGAGATTGCGTGGATCACAAGTTCGGCGCAATGATGTGCTGCTTGGACTTCGAAGGTGGGATAGTCGACGCTCGATGACCCGTCGGCCTTGTCGGAAATTGCGCGCACGATTGCGCAGGGAGTGTTTGCAAGGTGGCACACGTTCGCGATGGCGGCGCCTTCCATCTCACAGCATTTGGCGTCGAAGGCTTTTGTGATGCGCTGCTTTTCGGAATCGCTGCATACGAAACGGTCGCCCGATGCGACGCGGCCCCTATGCGTCGTCACGCCAATTTTGGCTGCAGCGTCGACGACGGCGCAGCTGAGTTTTTCATCCATGGGGAAGGCGAGCGTGTCGGCGCCCGGCGTTTGGCCCACGGCGTAACCCAGGTTGCTTACGTCCATGATGTGGTTCACGGCATCGGTCGCCACAACCACATCGCCGATTTCAATGGCCGCGTCGAGCGAGCCGGCGATGCCGGTGTTGAGCACTGCTCCCACGCCGAAACGGTCTATGAGGATTTGCGTGCAGGTGGCTGCGTTAACCATGCCCACGCCGCACTTCACAACGACGACGCTCGTCTGGCCAATGACGCCTTCGATGAATTCCATGCCGGAAAACGCGGTCGTATGCACTTCGCCGCATTTCTGCATTTGCTTCTTGAGGAGTGCGACCTCGACATCCATTGCGCCAATAATGCCGATGGTAGATTGAGATGCCATTCCATTCCTTCCATCTCGTCGTATCAAAGATCGAGCCTTGGTTCGTTTCTTGTTTTGGTTGCATCGTATCGCATTAATGTTGCCGCAGGCGTGCAACGATGCGTTCGTGTCAAAAAGCGAGACCCAGAACCGCTGAAATGCCATATGTAGGCCTAGCAACTTTTTAGTGAGTCGTGCCAAGATGGAAGTTGTGCCGCATTCGTGACTTTTCCCCAGATTGTGCGTGTTCGTAAAACATAGGTAAAACTTCGGTACAATAAACCGCGTCATGCATTTGGCCGCTTTTACATACGAGGTGCTTCGTGGCTCTCACGTTTTTTGATTTTTTGTCGCACGCAATGGCTCAGCCCATTTTGTTCGTCATTTTGATTCTGGTCATTGGCGTAACTGCAGTTTCTGGCGCTACTGATGCCCCAAACGCTATCGCGACGGTCGTTTCTACTCGTTGTCTTTCCCCGAATGGCGCTATTGCGCTTGCCGCTGTGTTTAATTTCGTGGGCCTTGTGGGCATGACCTACATCTCTACCGCTGTGGCGAAAACCATGTTTGGCATGGTCGACTTTTCAGGTGATACTAATTCAGCGTTATACGCTCTGGTTGCGGCTATGATAGGCGCCATTTTGTGGGGCATCGCGTGTTGGTATTTCGGCATTCCGTGCTCGAAATCACATTCGTTGATCGCCGGCATTACCGGTGGCGCCATTGCCATGAACGGCTGGGCAGGCGTCGTTCCCACCGAATGGGCGAAGGTCATTTACGGTATGGTTTTCTCCTTGGTCGCTGGTTTCGTGCTTGGCTGGCTTTTCACGCGCCTCATCGAGTGGATTTTCAAATTCGTGCAACGCCAGGCGGCCAATAAGCTTTTCACCATCATTCAAGACATTGCAGCGGTGGCGCTTTCCTTCTTGCACGGCGCTCAAGATGGTCAGAAATTCATGTCTATCGCCATGCTGGGCATCGCGCTTTCGTTCGGCAGCTCCACGCCCGATTCGAGCGGCTTTCCGCTGTGGATTATGGTTATTTGTTCCGCCGCCATTTCGCTCGGCACAATTTTGGGCGGCAAGCGCATCATCAAGTCGGTCGGCATGGATATGGTGAAGCTCGAGAAATATCAGGGCTGTGCGGCGAACTTCTCCACGACGTTTACGCTTTTGGTCGCGAGCCTTACTGGCATGCCGGTGTCGACGGGCCACTGCAACACGTCTGCCATTATGGGCGTGGGCGCCGCGAAATCGCTCAAGCGCGTGAATTGGTCCATTGCAAAAAACATGCTCATGGCGTGGATCATCACGTTTCCGGCATGCGGCTTTATTGGATTTTTGCTTGCGAAAATCTTCATGATGTTCGCCTAGTTTCAGCTACAGGGGCTCTTGTCCGGCGTTCAATATGAAAAAACGAATTTGTTAACGTTTTTGAAACGAAAGCTTTAGCAAGTGCGTTACCCTGACATCTGCAATTTTATCGCTTTGATAGAGGCCGCTTTTGAGCATTCAGTCACGGTGGTAAGCCGAACCAGCTTGCCGTGATGGTGAAGGCCGAAAGCCGAAGGGACCGCATGGGTTCGTGTGCGGCGCCTTGGGGCGGCGGGGAATACCCGTCGCACTGTCGCGGGAACGCGGAGTGCTATCGAAGCTGACGTTTCGCGTGCGCGATCGGCGGCTTGCGGCATTTCGCCCGAGGCCGCCTTTTTCGTTATATGGAGGAATGCAATGCGTACGCCACGTATCGATCGCATGAGGGAACGCCATTTCAGCACGACGCCGTGTATTACGGCCGAACATTTGGTACTGCAAACGCAGGCTTACAAGCAGTTTGCGGGCGATGCGGTGCCCGTTTTCCGCGCGAAGGTCGTCAATCATATTCTTGAACACATGAGCTGCATGATTTTCGATGACGAGCTTATTGTGGGTACGCCAACGAATGCCTATCGCGGTGCGAATCTGCATCCCGATTTCCAAAGCAGCAGCTGGTACGTGCGCGATATCGATGAATTCAGCACACGTCCAAAGGACCCTTATCGTATTTCGCCTGAAGACAAGGCGACCATTCTGGAAACTCTGCCGTATTGGCAGGGCAAATCGATGGAAGATATTTCCGATGCCGCGATGCCTGAATATATTCAGCAGCTCGAGGCCGACGATATTTTGTGCGTTGGCTTGGAGAATGGCGTGTCGGGAGAGACGACGTGCGACCATGAAAAAGTGCTGCGTGTGGGTATGCGCGGATATATCGAGGAATGCCAGCGCAACATTGATTCGTGCGTTCCGCAAACCCAGGAAGACGCTGCGAAGGTCGATTTCTGGCGCGCATGCATTATTCAGGCGCAGGGCCTTGTGACGTATGCTCATCGCATGGCCGACGAGGCGGAGCGTCAGGCTGCGGCATGCTCCAACGAGGTGCGCGCTGCCGAGCTGCGCCGTATCGCCGAGAATTGCCGCGTCGTTCCTGAAAACCCACCGCAAACCTTTGCCCAGGCGGTGCAAATGGTGTGGTTCGTGCACGTGATGTTCCATATTGAGGTGTGCACGACGGCATGCGGTTTTGGCCGCTTCGACCAGTATATGTGGCCTTTCTATAAAAAAGACGTCATCGATGAAGATATTCTTACGCGCGATGAGGCGCTCGAGCTCGTCGAATGCCTGTATCTGAAGGCGTGCGAGGTGTATGAGGTGCGCGATACGTGGTACGCTACGGCATTCGCGGGCTATCCCATGTGGCAGATTCTTGTGGTGGGCGGCATGAAGCGCGACGGAAGCGATGCGAGCAACGATTTGTCGCTTCTGTGCCTGCAGGCAGCCGACGATTTGCAAACCACGCAGCCCGTCATGGCGTTGCGCGTATGTGACACCACGCCGCACGAGCTCATCGACTTCGGATGCAAAATGATTCAAGAAGGCCAGGCCAACCCTGGTTTCTTCAACGACGAAACCGCTATGAAGATGGCGCTTGGCAAAGGCGGTACGCTCGAAGATGCGCGCGATTGGACCATTGTCGGCTGCATTCAGGCGGGCCCTGGCGGCGGCGGAACCGATGGCAGCCCTGATGCGGGATACGTGAACATGGGCAAGATGGTCGAGTTTGTGCTGCACAATGGCATCGACCCGCGCACGGGCAAGCTCATGGGCTTGCGCACGGGCGATCCGCGCGAATTCACCAATATCGAGCAGTTTAAAGACGCTCTGAAGAAGCAAATCATTCATGCGTATGATCAAATTCGCATTGGCTACAACCTGATGCAATCTATCCATATGAATCGCTACCCGGTGATTTTTGCGAGTATGGTCACGGCGGGCTGCGTGGAAAGCGGCAAGTCGGTGCAGCAGGGCGGAGCACGCGTTTCGACCTGCGGCATGTATGTGACGGGCGCGGCGAATTTGGCCGACTGCATTGCCGCCGTTGAGAAGTGTGTTTTTGAAGACGGCGACGTGACGATGGATGAGCTCATCGCCGCCTGCGACGCGAATTTCGAAGGCTACGAGCGCCTGCGCCAGCTGCTGCTCAACAAGCCTGAGAAATACGGCAACGATTCGCCCCATGTCGATGGCATTTATCGCGAAATGATGCACTATGTGGCCGACGAGGTTCAAAGCTGGCCCGATGCACGTGGTGGCCATTATGCGTTTGGCATTGACTCGCAAACGATGAACATCCCACATGGCGAAGTGACTGGCGCGTTGCCCGATGGCCGCCTGGCGGGTGAGGCTTTCTGCGATGCGTCGAGCCCCATGATGGGCCGCGATATTTGCGGACCTACGGCCACGGTGAAGTCGGTTGCCGCGATTGACCAGCCCGATTTGCAGGAAGGCGCGCTGTTCAACCTGCGCTTCGACCCCAAGGGCGTGCAGGGCGAAGGCGGCCGCCGCATTATCGAAGGCGTGATTCGTACGTTCTTCCAGCATGGTGGCGAGCATATTCAAATCAACGTCGTCGATAATAAAACATTGCTCGCAGCTCAGGAAAACCCGGAGCACTATCGCGGCCTTATGGTGCGCGTCGCTGGATACATGGCGTATTTCACTGAGCTCGACCGCTCTGCGCAAGATGCGATTATCGCGCGCACTGCACACCTGTCAGCATAAGACGAAGGCTGGCTCGTGGGTTTCGACGATTTCGATGTGGAATTGAATACGGAAGGGGAGCCTTCGGCTCTTGTCGGCAGCATTCAAAAGTTTTCGACCGAAGATGGGCCGGGTATTCGCACGACGGTGTTTTTGAAGGGCTGTCCGCTGAAGTGCGCGTGGTGCCACAATCCTGAGCTCATCAAGAATGAGCAGCAGCTCATCGTGAGCCCCTCGAATTGCATCGGCTGTGGACATTGCGTCGAAGTGTGTTCGGCCCATGCCATTTCTTTCGGCGATGCCGGCGTTTCAATCGACCGCTCACGATGCACGGTGTGTTTGGCTTGTGCCGATGGCTGTTTTGCAAATGCGCTGCGCCCCGTTGCGCGGCTCATGACGGTTGGCGAGGTGCTTGCCGAGGTCGAGAAAGACAAGGGATTCTACGACAATACGGGCGGCGGTCTCACGGTGAGCGGTGGGGAAGTGCTCGCTCATGCGGAATTCGCCGGCGCGCTCATTGACGCCGCTGCGGCTCGAGGCATTTCAAGCTGCGTGGACACGTCGGGCTTTGGCTCGTCGCGGGCTTTGCTCGAACTTGTCTCTCGTCCTGGCGTGACCGATGTGCTGTTCGACATCAAGGCCGTCGATGACGAGGTTCATCGCGAATTCGTGGGCGTTTCGGTTGAGCCGATTCTCGCGAACGTGCGGTTGCTTTCGGCCGATGAGGCGATTCTTCCAAAGATTACGGTGCGCATGCCGCTTATCGCTGGAGTGAACGACGGTGAAGCTGCCATTCGAGCGGCGGGCGATATAGTTCGCGAATGCGGCATTCGTCGCATCACACTTTTGCCTTACCACGAGCTCGGCATCGCTAAAGCTCGCAATATTGGTTCGCAGCAGCAAGAATTCACTGCGCCGAGCGACGAGAGGGTCGCCGAAATCAAACGGTATTTCGAAGATGACGTCGGAGCGAGGACGGAAGTGCTCGGGAAACTCTAAGGTTTTCTTTGAATGATAGAACCAACCATCAATACTTAGGAGGAAAACAGTGGATGGTGGCAATCTAGGAATCATCACGTTGATTCCCATGCTGAGCTTCTTCGTGTTCGCGTTCATCACGCGCCGATGCGTTTTCAGCATTCTGCTTTCGGGCATTTTGGGCTTCTTGTTCTACTACGGGGCCGACTTCTTCGAGCCTACGATACAGGCGTTGCTCGATGCGGCGTGCGACGCCGACAACAACTACATCGTAATCATCTGCTTGCTGTTCGGGTGCTTCGTGCAGTTGTTGCGTCAAAGCAACGGCGCTACGGCCATGGCGAACTGGGCGCGTAAATACGTCAAAAGCGAGCGCCAGGTGCTGTTCCTCACGTGGCTGTGCGGCGTGATCATCTTCATCGACGATTACCTGTCCATTCTGGTTACGGCGAACACTATTTTGCCGATCGCCGATGAAAAGAAAACGCCGCGTGAGATGCTGTGCTACATCATCAACACCACGTCTGCGCCCGTGTGCCTGATCATCCCCATTTCCGCATGGGTCGTGTTTTTCAGCGGCATCTTCGCTGAGCAGCCTGAAGCTGCCGTGTTGGGCGACTCGGCCATGGGTATTTACTATTCCATCATGCCGTACTTCTTCTACCCGTTTTTGTGCGTGCTGTTCGTGCTGCTCGTGATTTTTGGCATTGTGCCGAAAATGGGTGGCATCAAGAAGGCGTACGAGCGCGTCGAGAAAACCGGCAAGCTGTGGCCCGATTCTTCCGACGTGATGAACCAGGACGAAATGGGTGAGGTGCTTGGCGCCATCAGCGACGGTTCCACGAAAGATGAGAAGGAAGCAACGCCGCATTTGTGGGCATTCCTCGTGCCGATGGCTGTGGTTATTGCGGTGACTATTTTGATGGACGACATTCTATATGGCGTGATTTGCGCCATCGTGGTGTGTTTCGTGCTGTATGTGCCAACGAAGATTATGAGCCTGGGCAAGTTCTGTGACGCGTGCTACAAGGGCCTTGAGGACATGCTGTTCATCGCCGCCGTGCTCATTGCGTCGCTGTTCTTCCGCAATGCTATCAATCTGATTGGCCTGCCCGATTATCTTATTTCGGTTGCTACGCCGTTCATGAGTGCCGCGTGGTTGCCCGTGATTACGTTCGTGCTGGTTGGTTTGGTGTGCTTCGCCACCGCGAACATTTGGAGCATTCCCGCCGTGTGCACGCCGATCATTTTGCCGCTTGCTGCGGCATGCGGCGCTTCCATTCCGTTGACGCTTGGCGCCATTATTTCGGCGGCGTGCTTCGGTGCGCAGGCATGCTTCTATTCCGACGTCACGCTCATGAGCGCATCAGCGTGCAAAATCAATAACGTCGATTACGCTGTGGCGCAGCTGCCATACATTGGCATTGTCGCCGGCGTGACCTGCGTGCTGTTCTTGGGCGCGGGCTTTATTCTGGCTGTCTAAACGTTATTTCCTCATTGGGCGGTGCCGAGACGGTGGCAATGCTCGATAACGCTGCGTATCGGCGCGTCATGGTGTCGCGTATCAAGGGGTGTCCATACGGGCGCCCCTTGTTTTGTGCGAAGGTGTGTACGCAATACGACTTATATGTGCCATAAATGGTAGCAATTACGTTGTGGGCGGCTATACTGAATCGCCGTATCCATGAAGAAAGGAAGCTTATGCTGCCGTATATTCCAGACGTTGTGCCCAATATCGTTGTTGCGCTCGTGATTGTCGTTGCGTTCGTGATGGCTTTTGCGCCAGCGCTGCGCAAATGCCCTGTCGCGTTTTATGCAGTGTGGATCGCCGCTTGCATGGCCACATTCGTCGATATCGTTCGCTGGATTCCGTGGCTGTATTATGTTGTGCAGGCTTTCGCGAGTTGTTATACGGGCGTGGCGTTTTATTTGCTCGTGATGTTCGCCGGAGCATTTCCGAAAAAGTGGTGGTTTACTAAGCGGCTGCTTTCCGTTCGCACTGAGATGTCTATTATTGGCGGTTTCGTTATTTTCGCGCACGTCATTCAAGTGCTCATTATGGTTCCGCTTTCTTTCACTCCTATTTGGGATAAGGCGTGGGGTGGTGGTCTTACGTCAATCATCATGTTCATTGCTGCGAGCGTCGTGGGGGTGCCGCTTACGGTGTGCTTCTTTGTGCCGTGGATTACTTCGTTTCGCACGGTGCGTGGCATTATGGAGCACTCGACGTGGAAAAAGGTGCAAAGGCTCGCCTATCCGTTTATGGCGCTTATGGTGCTTCAGGGCATTTTGCTTTCGATTGGCCATGCCGTATATGCGCAACCTGGTGGCGATGGATTTGTGGGCTATATGGTGAACGCGTTGGCCTATGCTGCGATTGGCGTCGCTTATGTAGCGCTGAAGCTGCGCCGGCGAGCCGAGAGACGCGCTAAAGTGGTAGCACGCCAGGATGTCTCAGCGTAGGCGTGCGAGGGTTCGTTTGCGCTTTGGGCTTTCGCGCGGGTTTGCCATCGTTATTGGAACGCGGTTTCGATACAATGCGTTTCGTTTGCGAATAAGCGGAAGGGTTGCATGTGAAAAGCGGGGATGGAATCGACGAATGGCGCTCGGTGCTGCCGAGCCATGTTGTGCAAAAGTCGGAAGAGCTACTTGCGAGCGTTGAAGAAATGCGCATCAACCAGGTGATTTACCCGCCACAAGATGACGTTCTGAATGCACTTGCGTCTTGTGCTCCAAGCGAGGTTCGAGCGGTGATTTTGGGGCAAGACCCCTACCATGGACCCGGGCAAGCTATGGGTTTGTCGTTTTCGGTGCCTGCGGGGGAGAAGCTGCCGCCGAGTTTGCGCAACATATATAAGGAGATGGTGTCCGATTTGGGATGCGGAATGCCTAAATCGGGAGACCTTACGCCGTGGGCGAACCAGGGCGTGCTGCTGCTGAACACTACACTCACCGTTCGCGAGCATGAGGCGGCCAGCCATGCGAAGCTCGGCTGGCAAGTGCTTACGAGCCATGTGGTGAAGGCATGCTTTGAGTTGCCTCAGCCCGTTGTGTTCCTTGCATGGGGCCGCCATGCCCAGCAACTCATCGAAAAAGCCGCCGCTTCTGCGGGCGTAAATCAAGATTTTGCTGCGGAAGTCGCACTGTGCGCTGCGGATGGCCCTCTGGGCAACCTTGCGTCAGGCGAGCTTTGCTTGTTTGACGATTTTGAAGCAGGTTGTAACTCAGCGTTATGCGGCGTGTCTGTTTATGGAAGCAACAAGTTCGTGCTCGCCTCGACCCATCCGTCGCCCCTTTCCGCATCGCGTGCCGCGGGCGGCATGCCGGCATTTTTGGGGTCGCGTCCGTTCTCAAAAACTAATGCCTTGCTTCTTGGGGCAGGCGGCGCGGCGATTGATTGGGCGAGTTTGGCTTAGGGCCGTCGCGGTTTTCGGATTGCGAGAATCGCCGTTTTCGCCCAGGCGAACGGGCGGGGCACGTTGTATCACGACGATATGCCAGTGCTTTCTTCGCGTATCGCTTTATATGGCGGTCGCATTTGGGGAATGTGCCACTCCTGTTTCTGGCTGGACGTGTTGCTACACTGCATATGAAGGCATATTCGGGTATTGACGTTTGAATCAGGCAATGTGTCCTGGGTGAATGAAAAGGGGCCGACATGACAAAGCTGGTAAAGCCTGCGAATCGCGCTCTCTTTGTCGCGTGCGTGGTGTTGACGGGCGCTCTTGCAGGTGCTTTCGTCTGGGCGTTCTTCTTTTTGATGGATGCAGGGCTCGGCTTTTTGTGGAACGATGGCCGCCTCGCGCTTTCCAGTTGGCTCAATAGCGTCGCGCCGGTGCTTTCTCGAGGTCCCTTTGGCGTGGCCTTGTTCCCCTTCCTTATTTGCATGCTCGGTGGTGTGGTGATTGGTCTTTACGAGAAGAAGACCGGCATTGCTGCCGAAGATCTTCCGGACGTTATGGGCAAGGTGAAAAGCACTGGCCGATATGAATACGACCATTTGGGCAAATTGTCCATCGCCGCGCTATTGCCGCTGCTTTTCGGCGGCAGCGTGGGCCCGGAAGCGGGCTTGACCGGGGTGATTGCGGGCTTGTGCACCTGGGTTGGCGACCGTATGAGGCGTTTTGGCTCAGATTTTCGCGAGTTAACGGTTTTAGGCTGTCAAGCGGCGCTCACGGCGCTGTTCACGGCCCCTCTATACGGTTTTGCAGCTTCTCTTTCGAGCGAAGGGAAGCGTGGCGATGGCAGCTCCGATACGATGGCGATCGAGGTTCCTAAAGCGCAGAAGGCGTTTGTGTATGCGTGCGCTATTGTGGGCGCACTCGGTGCATTCCTTGGCTTGGGCTCGCTTTTTGGAGGGGGTATGGGCATGCCTCGTTTTGAAGCAGCCGTTGTTGGCGGGGCGGAGCTTGCTTGGTTTATTCCGCTTGCGGCAGCGGGCGTCGCGTGTGGATGGGCGTTTTGTGCAAGCGACAAAGCAAGCGCTGCTGCGTCTCGCGCGATGGGCGATCGCCCCGTGATTAAGGCATTGCTTGCGGGGCTCTTGCTTTCTATATGCGGAACGGTTTTGCCGTTTTCCCTGTTTGCGGGCGAATCGCAGACACAGATGGTTATGGATTCCTATGCGGCGCTCGGGGCTGCGACGCTTATTGCAACTGCGTTTGTGAAGGCGGCGCTCACGCCAGCATGCATTCATTTCGGGTGGCGCGGCGGACATTTCTTTCCCGTTATTTTTTCGGGGGTGTGCTTGGGCTATGGTTTCTCGCTCATTGCGGGCGTCGATGCGGTTTTCTGCGCGGCGGTATGCATCGCGTCGCTCATGGGCGCGGTCATGCGCCAACCCGTGATGGTCGTGTTGCTGCTGTTCATGTGCTTCCCGCCATCTGGCGTGGTGTGCATGCTCGCTGCGGCTGCGATTGGCTCGGCGATACCCCTCCCGCGTGCGCTGCGGTGAGTTCGCTCGTTTCGTCGTGTGGGCATTGCGCGTTTGAAAATGCGTTCGCGCGTGCGCGCGATGTTTCGTGTAAGATAGCCAGTTAGACATGTAAAAACGCGTTGCGGAAAGGTTGTAAGCCTGTGCCGTGCGCGGTTGACAGATCACACGAAGGAGCAAGCCGTGACTCAGGCAACGTCTTCTAGCCAGAAAGTACTCGTATTCGATTTCGGCGCACAGTACGGGCAGCTTATCGCTCGCCGCGTGCGCGATTTGAACGTGTATTCCGAAATCGTGCCGTGCGATATCACGGCCGATGAGGTTCGCGAAATGGCGCCTTCCGCCATCATTCTCTCGGGCGGCCCCGCGTCTGTGAACGCTGAGGATGCGCCGCGTGTCGATCCTGCGATTTACGAGCTTGGCGTGCCTGTGCTCGGTTTCTGCTACGGCCACCAGATTACGGCTGTCACGCTTGGCGGCAGCGTTTTCCATCCTGAGGTGGGCGAGTATGGCGCGGCTGAACTGCATGTTAATGGCGGTGCGCTTTTCGAGGGCACTCCCGCCGATCAAACGGTGTGGATGAGCCACTTCGATGCCGTGAGCGATGTGCCCGAGGGCTTTACCGTTGTCGCCTCGACCGACGTGTGCCCCGTGGCTGCGATGGAGAACGCCGAGAAGAAGATTTTCACCACGCAGTTCCACCCCGAGGTGAAGCACACCGAGTATGGCCAGCGGATCCTTTCGAACTTCCTGTTTAATATCTGCGGCCTTGAGAAGAACTGGACTATGGATAACCTGGTCGAGAGCATGACGGCCGATTTCCGCGAGACGGTGGGCGAGGACCGCGTTATTCTGGCGCTTTCCGGCGGCGTTGATTCTTCTGTGGTTGCCGCTCTTGGCGCGCGTGCCATCGGTAAGCAGATGACCTGCGTGTTTATTAATCACGGCCTGCTGCGCAAGGGCGAGCCCGAGCAGGTTGAAGAGGTCTTCACCAAACAGCTCGATGTCGATTTCATTCATGTGCATGCCGAAGACCGTTATGCCGAGCTTTTGGCCGGCGTGGTTGAGCCTGAAGAGAAGCGTCGCATTATTGGCACGCAGTTCTGGAAAGAATTCTTCGCTGTGGCTCAGCAGCTCGAGACCGATGGCAAGCCGGTCAAGTATCTGGCGCAGGGCACCATTTATCCCGACATTATCGAGTCGGGTGCTCGCAAGACGGGCGGCAAGACCGCTACTATTAAGAGCCATCACAACCTGATTCCGTTCCCCGATGGCGTGCATTTCGACTTGATCGAGCCGCTCGACCACTTCTTTAAGGACGAGGTTCGCGCGCTTGGCCTGGCGCTTGGTTTGCCGGCGCACATCGTGTTCCGTCAGCCGTTCCCGGGCCCGGGTCTCGCGATTCGCATTATCGGTGCCGTTGACAAGGAAAAGCTCGAGATTCTGAAGAATGCTGACGCGATTGTGCGCGAAGAGCTCGATGCATACAACCAGCGTTTGTTCGAAGAGACGGGCGACCGCAATTCCGAGCATAGCTGCTGGCAGTACTTCGCCGTTCTGCCCGACATTAAGTCGGTTGGCGTTATGGGCGACGAGCGTACGTATCAGCGCCCCGTTATTTTGCGTGCTGTCGAGTCGAGCGATGCTATGACCGCAGACTGGGCCAAGTTGCCTTACGATGTGTTGGCCAAGATTTCCGGCCGCATTGTCGCCGAGGTTCCCGGTGCCAACCGCGTGTGCTATGACATCACGTCCAAGCCGCCCGCGACTATTGAGTGGGAGTAAGCCGATAGGGCTTTGACCTGCACTTTTGAGTACCGCACTGTGCCGCTGAGTTTCGTTTCGTACGAGAGTCACGGCAAAGCCGCCAGCGACATTGGTGAGTAAATACGGTAATCGAGCCTCCGTTCCCGTGTTGGAACGGAGGCTTTTTCTTTGCCTTTTTACTCCCTTTTACCTGCGATTTCGCCATTTACTCCCCATATTTCAAGATTGCAAAGTACGGGGCGGTATTCGGGGGAATGGGAGTAAGGATTTATCCCAAGTGAGTAGGCGCTCGGTTTTTGTCCCCGAGGGCGAAACTGGGTTGTTTCGGGGCCCGTGAAACTCAAATCGAACTCAACGGGCATTTTTACGGTCTCCGTACGGCGTTTCCCCAGGTGGTTAATGGGGAGTAAAGAATCTCGCCGTCTCAAGGAAAGCGGGAGTAATCAGGGGAAATGCCGCGGCGTACCGCCGCGTGCCGCCGTGTAAGCCACCGCGTCGTTTACTCCCCGGACATGCCGGAAATGACTTGGCACGCAATGGGGAGTAAAAACTCAGCATACTCAGGTGCGAGCGGAGCTCACCGCCTTGCCTGGCGCCCTGATTCGGTTGCGCTGGTTGCGAAATGCGGGGAGCAGCTACAGCGAGGCTTTCCAGTCCTCGTACTCGGCGGCGTCGATCTCGCCGTTCTCGAGCTGCACGCGCTTCTCAGCCCACAGTTCAATCGCCATCGCGGCTTTGGGGGCGCGTGGAGCCTTGGGGTTCAGGGAGAGGCCCGAGCCGTCGGCTGCGGGAACGATGCCGAAGGAGTCCTCGAGCCGCACGAGCAGCGACATGAGGTCGCCCGCGGTCTCGACGCCGTAATCCTTGAGGGCGTTGACGGACACGCTGAGCGCTGCGGCGATGGACTCGAGCAGCTCGGGCTTGACGGCGCGGATGCCGCTCTCGTAGTGGCGCACGGCCCCCTCGGTCAGCCCGACGGCCTCGGCCAGCTGCGCCTGCGTCATGCCGCGCGACTTGCGGTACCGCCTTATGTTCTCGCCTACGGACATGCGCCCTCCTCCTGGAATTACGTACCCGCACATCTTACCAGCGTACGCAAATGTACGCAATTCTATTGACAGTACAGATATGTACGTTTAATCTGAATCTGTAAACCGTACGTATCCGTACGCTAATGATAGGAGGAGCCATGGACGAGAAGGTGGCGAAGACGCCGAGGCCGCACATGCTGGACGCCGACGAGGTCGCGGAGCTGCTGAGGATCAAGAAAGGCAGCGCCTACGAGGTGATCAGGAGGATAAACGCCGAGCAGGAGGCGCGCGGGCGCGTGGTGATCCGCGGGCGCGTCCGGAGCGACGTCTTCGATGCCCTGTACTTCCCGGAGGTGGACTGACATGCCCGTGTACAAGGACGACAGCAACGGCACGTTCTTCGTGCAGTGCTACTACCGCGACGCCCGCGGCTCGAAGCGCCACAAGACGAAGCGCGGCTTCTCCTCCGAGGTGGAGGCCGCCGTATGGGAAAGCCAGTTCAAGAGCCTTAACGGCGGGGCCATGGACATGACGTTCTCCGAGTTCGTCGAGGTGTACGCCTCAGAGGTGAAGCCGCGCATACGCGAGCACACGTGGATCACCAAGGAGTACATCATCAACGACAAGCTCGTGCCGTTCTTCGGGGACATGCGCATGTGCGACGTGAGGCCGATCGACGTCATCAGGTGGCAAAACGAGCTCACCGAGCACCGGGACGCCGACGGGAAGCCCTGGGCGCCGACGTACCTGCGCACGGTGAACAACCAACTGAACGCCATCTTCAACCACGCCGAGCGCTACTACGGCCTCACCGACAACCCGGTGCGCAGGGTCGACAAGATCGGCTCGAAGAAGGGCGGCGAGATGCAGTTCTGGACCAAGGACGAGTACCTGAGGTTCAGCGAGGCAGTCATGGACAAGCCGCTGTCGTTCCACGCCTTCGAGCTGCTGTACTGGACGGGCATACGCTGCGGCGAGCTCCTGGCGCTCACGCCGTCCGACTTCATGCTGGATAGCTCGCGGCTGCGCATCAACAAGTCGTACCAGAGCCTCCACGGCGTGGACACCGTTACCGACCCCAAGACGCCCAAGTCCGTGCGCACGATCGTCATGCCCGCCTTCCTGCGCGACGAGATGGCGGACTTCATCGAGGTGCGCGACGACGTCGCCCCCGACGAGCGCCTGTTCGCCGTGACCAAGCACTTCCTGGCCCACGAGATGGAGCGCGGGTGCAAGGCGTCGGGCGTGAAGCGCATCCGCATACACGACATACGCCACAGCCATGTGAGCCTGCTGATAGAGATGGGCTTCTCCGCGCTGGCCATCGCCGAGCGCATGGGCCACGAGGCGGTGGACATCACCTACCGCTACGCGCACCTGTTCCCCACGAAGCAGGACGAAATGGCCGCCGCGCTCGACGGGGCGAGGGGGTAAGAAGGATGCCGTGCGAGAACAGCGCCCGCAAGCGCAGCAAGACGATGGCGTTCCGCTGCACGCCCGAGGAGCGCAAGATCATATGCGAGATGGCAGCCTGGAGCGGCATGAGCAGGCAGGACTACATCATCGCCAAGCTCACCGATACCCAAGTTGAGGTGAGGCCCTCCGTGAGCGTTCAGAAGGCGCTGAAGGGCTCGATGACGTCGTTGGCCAAGGAGGTCCGGCTGGCGGCCTCCTACGGCGAGCTGAGCGAGTCCCTGCAGCAGAGGATCGAGCTGGTGATGAGGTTCTTTCTGGCTCTCGGCGAGGGGGTTGGCGATTCGATATCTTCTGAACCGCGGCAGCAGCTCGCATCTTTAGAAGAGCCAGAGACAACCATCATGGATGCAGAATCCAACACCGCAAGCATCTTCGGAATGGGACGCGGTTGACGCCTAAAGCCCCAGTTCGGCGATTAGCTTCTTCATGGCGAGAGCCCACTCGAGCTGCTCCGATATGAATCCCGGCCAGGCGGTCTCGTTGTTCTTGATCTTGCAGCCGTCTTTATAGAAGCGAAGCCCCGATGCCTTCTTGGCGTCGAAGGGCGTGGCCGCAAGACCGAGACGCTCTTCAAACAAATCGGCGTTGTCGATGGCCTTGTGGCCGATTTCCTTGTCGTCGGGCACGTAAAACTCGATGCCAATGCGGCCGCGCTGCGTGTCTATAAGCAGGCCGATGTGATAGGCGGACGTGCCGCAGCGCAAAGTGGTCCAGTGGTCTTTCGAGGGCTTCTGTGGGTTGAAAACCTTCAAAAACTCGGGAGTCGCCTGAGCTACCTCGCGGTACTTGGTCCAGTACGAGAGCTTCACGCGCTCGGTCTCGGAGAGGCCCTCGCTGAGCTTGATAGCCTTCGTCCACTCGTTGGGCTGCTCCACGACATTGAACCGCGGCGCGGGGAGCGAGTCGCCTATCGCCCACAGCTCAATTTCGACCAGGAAGAACCCGAAGTCGCTGTCGGTGTGCTGGTTGAGCCACTCGATGGCCTGACGGTGCTCGTCGCGTGCGCGGGCCACCACCCATATGACGACCTCAGCACCCTTGCCGGCGGCGTAGGTGATTACTTTGCCTAGGTGGTCGTGGTTGGTGTCCTCGAGCTGGTTCTCAATGATCACCTTGCGTCCGGTGCCGGCTTCCTGCGCATAGATGTCGACGTTGAACGAGCCCACTGACGACTCGGTCTCTATAAGCTCGAGCTCGATGCCGACTGCCGAGCTCAGTATGGCAAGGTTGGGCTCCTCGGAGAGCCATCTGGTGAAGTCAAGCGCCTCGTGCGGCCATACGTCGCGCAGATCGACTTTCTTCAGCTTGTCGAGATTGTATTTCATTGCATTCCTATCAAATCGTTGGCGCGCAGAGCGCCTCGTCCGCATCAATCGAAAACTGAGCTATACGTTATCGATGAGCCACTGCTTCCGCCAGTTCTCCATCCGCGCGCTCATCCCTGATGGATCCATTCTGCCAATCGCCTTAAGGGCATCCTGCGGCTCAACATTCCCGTTTTTGTGCTTCAAGGAGTCTTTTGCTATGTCGTAGGCAAGCTGAACTGACGTCGTCGCGGCAAAGGGTTTTCCTTTCCGCGCTAGATTGAGCGCTTCGGCGGCTCCGCTTATCGCGTTGTTGAACAACTCGATGGCGTCCATCTGCTCGGACGTGTTTTCGACCAGATAATCAATGCCGTCGTTTCCGACGCCGAACTCAACCTCTCCTTGTCTATCCTGTTTGCCGAAAGGCGTTTCTTTTCCAAGGCCCAAATATGGTGTCTGGATTATGCCTTGTCGAGCGGCGCTCGTTTCGAACATGCCGTTGCAGCATCTGATAATCGCGGCGTCTCTCACCTCATCGCCGTAAAGCGGGCAAAACGCAAGCACGATCCAGTCAACGTGAGCCGATGCCTTCTTGAGAAGCCCATAGGCTTCGCAACTTATTGGGAACTGACCTGGAGATACCTTAGTCTCCTTAAAGCCATCATTGAGGAACCATTGGCGCAAATCCGCATGGAGCTCGATCAGGAATCCAAGGCGGATATCGGCATTGGCGTCAATCTGCACTATATTCTCGCGATACGCATCGAGCTTGAACGCATGCCCGCGACCGTCTTTGCCGAACAGCCCCGCGTCGAGCGAAGCCCTGATGTCGTCAACGCAGGCGTTCGATTGCTCCCGTATCGCCCGGCTGATCAAATCGCCGAACCCTCGGTAAGCCTCTTCTGCCAGAGCGCCCCTGCGAGCTGCATCCTCGTGTTGCTTTCGAAACCGCTCCGCATCCGAAGAGAACCTCGCGGACTTAGATTCAACCTTCTTGCCCCTCCCGATATGGTGGTCAACGCGGAAGTGCTCTAAACCGACTATTCTTCTCCCGCCTTCGGCCGTGATGAGAATATCGGGCCTATCGAATGGGCGGGCGTCGCCCGACAGTCGGGCGACGTTCCTTCTCGCTTCTCCGCCTTTTGCCCTCGCGACCTTCAACGCCTGCTGATAAATCGAAAGCTCTGCCTTTTCCTGGTTCTCCTTATGGTTCATAAGCGTGGCTTAGCTCATCCTGCCCATCACCTCGAGCAGGTCCTCGTACGTCGCCACGTTGTGGTAGCGCACGTCGCCGGTGCTCATCTCGTTGAAGAGCTTCTTGGCGCAGGCGATCTTGGCGTTCTCCACACCGGAGAGCTCCAGCGTGTCCATGGTGCCCTTTGTCTCCGCGATGAAGAACACGTGGCGCACGCTGCCCTCCTTGAAGGCGATGGCCCAGTCGGGGGCATAGTTGCCTACCGGCGTGGGAATCTGGAATGAGCGCGGTAGCTTCGCGTAGACCGCCACCTCGGCGGCGGCGTCCATGTCCTCGGCGAACCTGCGCTCGCCGTCGGAGTCGGGGAACACGAAGCGCTGGATGTTCTTCTTGGCCTCGTACGCCTTGCTCGCGTTGTCGGGCATGCGCTCGGTGAAGATGGCCTCGTCGTAGACGTCGTCGATCTCGTGGTAGCTGATGTGCTCCACCACCATCGTCGCCTTCTCCGACACGATGAGCGCCGCCGCCTTCTTGATGAACTCCTCTGGGTTCACGCGGTAGAGCCCGAACACGTTGGCGTCGATGCCGGCGAGGATCGCCGCGGCGCTCCTGCGCGTGATGGCGGCGGCCTGCGCCACCTCGCCCACGAGGTCGTAGGTCACGCCCACGGACGCAGTGCCAGCGTCGACGTCGCGGGTCTCGGTCTGCGTACGGCCGAACGACGAGCCGCCCTGCACCTCGTCGCGCGTGGCCTGCGCCTTCTGCCCGCCGACCGTCAGGGTGTACTGCAGCCTGCTCACGCGCAAATCGCCGTTGATGCGCTCTATCGACTTGCTCCTCAGCTCGTCGTCCGAGAAGCTCACCGTGTAGGCGTGCTTGCGGTTGATGCGCGCCCACAGCTCCTTGAACTCGCGCTTGGCGAAGTTGTCGGTCAGCGTGTTCTCAGTGATCTTCTCCTGGGCGCGCCCGATCATGCCGTCGAGCGCGTGCGCGTCGTAGACGCTCCTCACCAGCGCCTCGACGGCCTTTGCGTGTGCGGTGTCGGCGATGCCCTCAGGCAGCTTCACGACGAAGTACTCCACGAAGGTGCCGCCCTCGACGGCCTTGCGGAACTCGGCGGTCGGCTTGTCGTCGTCATCGATGAAGTCGCACTTGTAAAGAGCCTTGTAAATGCGCTTCGACTCCTCCTCGGTGAAGGAGACCGTCTCGCCGTCGAGCACGACGTCGCGCCCGCTGAACAGGTTCATCTCCACCTTCCTCGGGCGCTCGCGCAGGCTCTTGCTTATGTCGGTCTGCAAATCCCTCACGAACGTCTCGTAGCTCTCCGACGCGATCACGGTGAGCAAGTTCACGCGGTGCACCTCGTCGGGTCCCAGCAGCGCTGCGTCCTGGCGGTTGCCGTCCTGGTCGACAGCCAGGCGCATGCCGCGGCCGACCTCCTGGCGCTTGCTCGTCTCGGAGCCCGATTCCTTGAGCGTGCATATCTGGAAGATGTTCGGGTTGTCCCAGCCCTCGCGCAGCGCCGAGTGGCTGAAGATGAAGCGCACAGGCTCATCGAACGAGAGCAGGCGCTCCTTATCGCGCAGGATCAGGTCGTATGCGCGCTTCGCGTCGTCGTCGTTGATGCCGATGCCGTCCTCGCGCTCCGCCTTCTTCTCGGCCTTCGACTCGACGGCGTTGCCCTTCTTGTCCACAGAGAAGTAGCCGGAGTGCACCGAGCGCGCCTCGAATCGCCCGAGGTACTGCGTGTACGAGGGGTCGAGGATGTCGTCCTGCGTGGGGTGCTTCAATCTGTCGGAGACGATGGCCTCGTACTCCTCCTCGAAGATCTTGCCGTAGCCCACTGTTTCGCCGTTGCCGGAGAGGTCGCGGTACTTCGCCACCTGGTCGATGAAGAAAAGGCTCAGGCACTTGATGCCGCGGCGGAACAGGGCCTCCTCCTTCTGGAGGTGGCTCTTAATAGTCTCGCGAATCTGAATGCGCTGGATGTCATCCGCCGCGGAGTCGCAGTAGACCTCGCCCATATAGATGCGGCCATTGTCGCCAATGGAGCTGTCCAGGAAGCGGACGTAACCGGGACGCCCGTCCTGCGGTGGCACCACACCATCGTTGCCGCTTGCGATGGTATAGCCTCGATACGCCTCGAGCTTGGTGGACCCGCTTGCGTCATAGATGCTATCGCCCTCGCAAAACCGCTGGGTCTTCTTGCGGACCTTGCCGCCCGCGCCCATGTACTTGAACTCGATGACGGCCTCCGGGGCGCGGCTCTTGCTCACGATGATGTCACGCAGGTACAGGTAGCCGTCGGTACCGCGCATGTTCTTGAGCGAGAAGCCCTTGACCTCGATGCGCTTCACAAGCTTCTGGTTGTAGGCATCCAGGGCGTCCAGGGCATACACCAGGTCGTGCTTCTCCTTGTGCGTTGCCGAATAGTTCAGCACGAACAGAGGGTTGAAGCGGGCGATGCCCTTCTGGGTCGCGCCTCCCTTCTTTCCCATCTTCTGGGGCTCATCGCAGATGACGATGGGGCGGTTCGCAGCGATGACGTCGATTGGCCTGCGGCTGCTGAACTCGTCGCGCTCGTCGAAGATGATGCGCGCCGCCTTGTTCTTGGCGCCCTCCTTCATCGACGCGTTGAACGCCTGCATGTTGATGACCATGCAGTTGACGTCGCTCGATTGGGAGTACGCATCAAGCTCGGTCAGGTTGTCCGAGTCGTATATGAAGAACCTGATCTTCTTGTGGTATTGGGAGAAGAAGTGCTCCTGGGTGTTCTCCAGGCTCTTGGCCACGCCCTCGCGGATGGCGACCGATGGCACCACCACGATGAACTTGCACCAGCCGTACAGGCGGTTGAGCTCGAGCATCGTCTTGGTGTAGACGTAGGTCTTGCCGGTGCCCGTCTCCATCTCGACGTCCAGCTGGCAAGCCCCCATGCCGCAGAAGAGCTCCTCCGACTCGGGGATCTGGTTGCGTCGCTGCACCGCTCGCACGTTTGCCAGTATGTCGGCACCTGAAAGCGCAACGGGGGCATTGGCATACCCCTCGGTGCTCTCGTCGCCGAAGTCGATCTCGCCCTGCGCGCGCTTGGGCTTGCGGCCCAGATCGCGCAGGTAGACGGAGGCGCCCTGGTTGGGCTGCCCCTCGAAGACCGAGGTCACCGCATCTGCGGCGTCGGTTTGGTACTGCTGTACTTTGAACTTGAACTTCATGTCGACGCCTTAAATCACTTGGGGAACGGTGTCGGGGCTGTAGGTGCGGAACAGCTCCTCGTAGTTGGCGTGCGTGGCGTCGTCGGCCATGGATGAGTCGCGGATGACAGCATACCAGGGCTTGGCCTTCGCCATCTCCTCGATGGTGTCGGAGCCGACGTTCGCATCGAAGCAGGCCGCCAATTTGTCGCCGTCAACGAAAAAGACCTTCTTGCCGGCGAGCACGCGCTCCTCGATCTTCGCGGAGTACGGGATGCCGAGCTTTGGCAGCACCTCGAAGAGCAGATCCAATTCAGAGCGCCCCTCCTTCACGTTGTCAGCGAAGTCGAAGAGGCTCTCCTGTGAGGTCTCGCCAGGCGTGAGGTAGAAGTCCTTGAAGTTCGAGGAGTCGATGCGCAGCACGCGGAAGCCCAGGTCGGGATAAGGCTTTGGCTCGGCGCCGAGCTCGAGCTGCTTATTGGATTCATCGATTTCATTGGCGATTTTCTCGCCCGCACGGCGGATGCGCTCCTCGCCAAGATCGCAAATCGACTTGAAGCCGAATTGCCGTGCTTCCGCTCCCTCATCGAGGAGTTCCGGAATTTGCACAAGAATCCACTTGGCAGCTACTTCCTCGTTGGAATAAAAATCCAAAGCAGCATGCGCAGTGGCAGCCGATCCCGAGAAGAAGTCGAGAACAATCTCGCCTTCTTTTACTCCTCCAAGCTCCATGCAGCGCTGAATCAAGGCAGGCGGCTTGGGCGTATCGAAAACGTTTGAAATGCCGAATAGGTCTTTCATGCCTGCCTTTGTTTGCCGCATAGCTGGCAAATCGTTCCAGATCGTCATCCAAGGTTTCGTTGGGTTGTCGGCAGCATATTCACGAGTATACGGAACCCATTTGCCGTCTCTCTGCTTCCAAATCAAATCTCCGCGAGCATCGATTTCTTTGAGGCTGCTGGGCCCAGCGGCCCAGCGGCCTTCGCGCCCGTCCTCCCGAATAGGCCAAACCTCCGAGCCGTCCGGTGCCGTAAGCGCGTAATACATGGTTGGCCTGTCGGCGCGAAGGCTGTTTTTTCCGTTCTTGCGGAGAAGCCTGTCGCGCCAATATCTGCCGTTTTCGTCCGGCCCATTGTAGGCATCAACGAGCTCAGGTGCCCTACGCTGACGCAAGGTAACCGTTGCCGCATTTTTGCAATAGGCAAAAATGTATTCGTGATCAGGCGTGATAACGACGTGGTTGTCGTTGGGACTATCCACTTTTCTCCAGATAAAGCGTGTAAGAAAATTTGCACGCCCAAATACCTCGTCACAGATTTTCTCAAGGTTATTAGCTTCGTTCTCGTCAATGCTGATGAAGATGGTGCCGTCGGCAGCGAGCAGATCGCGCGCGAGCGTGAGACGCGGATAAATCATCGAGCACCAGTCCGAGTGAAACCGGCCGTTGCCCTCGGTGTTGGCGACCAGGCGGCCGCCCTCCTCGTCATAGTCGCCGCTCTCGGCGTTGTACTCGCCGCGCGTCTTGGCAAAGTCATCGTCGTAGACGAAATCATGGCCCGTGTTGTAAGGCGGGTCGATGTATATGAGCTTCACCTTGCCGGCGTAGGTCTCTTTCAGGATCTTTAACGCGTCTAGGTTGTCACCCTCGATGTAGAGGTTCTCGGTGGTGTCCCAATCCTTGGACTTGCCGGGCTCGGGAATCATCGTCTTGTAGATAGGGCGGCGCGCCTCGGCCTTGGCCTCGCGCTTGCCGGGCCAAGTGAACTGGTAACGCTCGCGCTGGCCTTCGGCCACATCACCCAAAAGATCGCGCAGCGCGTCGAAGTCAACGGCGCGTGCAAGCTCGCCGTCGGTGTTCTCTACCTCGGTCACCACCTGCGGGAACAGCTCGGCAATCTTCTCGATGTTTTCAACGGCACCGTCGGGCGTGCCTAGCTCGATCTTTTCCATCTATCTGCCTTCCTCTATGGCGGCAATCTGCCGTTTGAGTTCCTGTACCTGGTCGAATAGCGCGTTTTTTCGCGCCAGCTGCCGCTCCTTGCGACCGCGGGCTTCGGTCTTGGCAAGCTCCTCGCGAAGCGTCTTGAGCCTGGCGTCCGCCGCGAAGCGCTCTTCCACGGTAGCGGTCTCGCTGCCCGTATCGCCATACGCTACCTGCGAAGCGATCGAGTCCCAGACCCCGTCCATGCTCGTCGCTTTCAGTGTGAGGGAAGCATCATCGACGCTCTGCCATTCTCCCACAGCGATTCCCTTGAGCATCACCGCGAGGCGAACCTCGTCGTCGAAGGTGCACGCGAACAGCAACTTATGGGGGTTCGCCTGAGCCACAAGCGCCAGCACCTCTTCGGGGACGCGGCGGGCCTTGAGCGCCACTTCTACCACGAGCACCTCGTGCACGCGCTCGCCGTCGGGAATACCAGTCGTGGAGGTCTTTATCGAGTTTGCGACTGTGAAGCGCTCGACGTCGTCGATGAAGGACTGGCGCAGCGCGGCGCTCACCTTCAGGCGGCCGTAGAAGGCCTCCTTGGGTATGCGGCGGCCCACCTCGGTCGTGCTCGGAAGCCCTAGCATCTGGGCCTCACCACCAGGAAGCACACGAGCTCGAAGTCGTCGAGCCCCTCGATGTCGTTCTCCAAGAAGCCCGTCGTGCCGCCGGCGAAGAAGCTGTCGACGTCGGACTCCTCCTTGGAGTCCACGATCGACGCCACTGCGTCGCGCAAGAGCCCAGCCTCACGGCGCATGTCGCGGCCGTTCTTGGTCTCGCGGTTGTAGGCGCGGCACAGGGCCATGTCGGGCTCGGACTTGCCGCGGCACAAAAGGCGCATGTCGTCGAGCACCGCCTTGGGCTCCAGGTGCCCGCGGATCACGGACCCGTCGGACCCCATGCGAACCACGTAGAACGGGTGCAGGTGGTTCGCGCCGTCGCGGTCGATCCCGCTGTTGACGTTGCGCAGCACGAAGACGACGCCGGGCTCGTCGCCCTCCACCACAGCGTTGATGCCGCTCGGGAGCCGGTCGACGTCGGGGTTGTCGCGGTAGTAGCCCACCAAGTCCATGCGGAACTCGTTGAGGCCCAGGTCGGTGATGGACACGCCGCCCGAGACGTCCTCAAGGTCCACGACCTCGTCGCGCATCTGCTCGAGCTGCTGGCGGCGGTACTCCAGGTCCCCCGTCTCGTCGGCGTTGATGTAGTCGTCGTCGCCGGTGGACGTCATCACGGTGATGCGCATGCGCTCCTCGACGCGCGCCTTGAGCTTGATGTACTCGTCGAGCTCCACGTCGGGCCAGTAGTTCACCAGCTGGATGCGGGCGTTCTTCGAGCCGATGCGGTCCACGCGGCCGAAGCGCTGCACGATGCGCACGGGGTTCCAGTGGATGTCGTAGTTCACCAGGTAGTCGCAGTCCTGGAGGTTCTGGCCCTCCGATATGCAGTCGGTGGCGATAACGATGTCCACGTCGCAGCCGGAAAGCTGCGGCGCCACCACGTCGCGCTCCTTCGACGCGGGCGAGAAGCAGGCAAGCACCTCCTGCATATGCGGGGGCACGGCCTTTATCGTGCAGGCGCAGCCGTCACCGGTCACCTTCGCGCACTCGAGGCCGAGCTCGCGCTTCGCGAAGGCAGACACGTTCTCGTAGAGGTAGTCCGCCGTGTCGGAGAACGCGGTGAACACGAGCACCTTGCGGTTGCCCGGGTTGATGGGGCCTTGCGACTTCCCTCGGATCTGCTCGCACAGCTCGATGAGCTTGGCGTCGTGGGCGGGGTCGATGTCGCGCACCATCGAGATCAGGACCTCGATGACGGCGACGTCCGCCTCGATGTCGCGCTCCCAGCTCATCCAGTCCATGTCCTCGACGAGGATCTTCGTGGCGCCGCCCACCTCGAAGCCGCTCTCGTCGTCGGGGTCGAAGTCGAACCCGCCCGGCAGGTCGCCGTCGGCCACGCTGGCACCCGAGGCGAGGCCCCTGCGGTAGTCGTCTATGGTCTTGAGGGCGGCGTTCATGGCCGCCAGCACGCGCTCGAGCGTCAGGCGGAACGAGCACACCGAGCTCTCCAGGCGCTTGAGCAGGTTCGTCGTCATGAGTCGGCGCACGCCCGTCTCGCGCCCTCCGAGCGTGAGGTTGCCGCCGCCGCCCATCTTCGCGTACTTCTCCATCTTGCTGGGGTGCACGTACGAGCTCGGCATGTACACGGCGAGCACGAGGGAGTCAAGCTCCTCGTATATCTCGCGGTAGTTGATCGCGTTCGCCAGCGTCGAGAGCTTGGGGCGCTTCGATATCGGCGGCAGGCGCTTCGGGAAGGGCCCGATGGCGCTCATGTCGTAGTAGCGCTGGATGTGCTTGCGGCTGCGCGCCACAGTCACCTGGTCGAGCACCTCGAAGAAGTCGTAGTCGAGCATGTCGGTGAGGGTGTGGGTCGTCCGCTGATTGGCGGGCAGCTTCGACCAGCGGGCGTAGACGGTCTGCGCGTTGCGGAACACCGTCTCGATGTCGTTCTCAAGGCGCAGCTTCTCGGACCAGCCGGTGGGGTCGCCCCAGTACGCCAGGGCGAGCTGGTTGCGCAGGTCGCGGAAGCGGTTGTTCACGGGCGTGGCGGAGAGCATGAGCACCTTGGTCTTCACGCCCTGCTTGATGACCTTCTCCATGAGCAGCTGGTAGCGGTTCATCCTGTCTTCCGACGCCGAGTCGCCGCCGTTTCGGAAGTTGTGGCTCTCGTCGATGACGACGAGCCCGTACGCGCCCCAGTTCAGGCGGTCGAGGGGCAGGCCCGTCTCCGACGTGCCGCGCGTGCGCGAGAGGTCGGTGTGGTAGAGCACGTCGTACTGCAGGCGGTCGCCCGCGATGGGGTTGTTCACGACGTTGGAATTGTAGGTGATCCAGTTGTCGCGCAGCTTCTTGGGGCACAGCACGAGCACGTCCTTGTTGCGGCTCTCGTAGTACTTGATCACGGCGAGCGCGGTGAACGTCTTGCCCAGGCCGACCGAGTCGGCCAGTATGCAGCCGTTGTAGGTCTCGAGTTTGTTGATGATGGCGAGCGCCGCGTCCTTCTGGAAGTCGTAGAGCTTGTTCCAAATCAGGCTGTCGCGGAAGCCCAGCCCCTCGTTGGGCAGCACGTCCTCGGAGACGTCGTCGAGGAACTCGCTGAATATGCGGTAGAGCGCCATGTAGTAGATGAGCTCGGGCGCGTTCTCCTGGTACATGGCCGTGATGCCGTCGATGACGGCATCGGTGACGTCGTGGAGCTCGCCCGAGTCCCAGGCGTCGTCGAACTGCTTGAGCAGGGCGCGCGACTGGGAGGCGTCCAGGCGCATGGTCACGTCGGGGGCGTCCGCGGAGTTGTCGCAGCCGAGCTTGCGCGTGGTGAAGCCGTCGAAGGGCATGTAGGCTACGTTGTCGTCCGTCTTGTCGATATCCATGAAGCCGCTCATGCGTCCCTCGCCCTCGAAGGAGCGGAAGCGTGCCTTGCGGCGGATCCAGTCGGCGCACTCGGTCGCGATGGCCTTCTGTGTGAGCTCGTTGCGCAGCTTGATCTCGAAGTCGGTGCCGCAAAGGCCCTGCTCGCGGGAAAGGCGCGGGATGTAGAACTCGCGCTTCTCGCGCGCTGGGCGCTGCTTGGTGAACGCCTGCGACGTGAAGACGAAGCGCAGCTCGTCGATGCCTTCAAGTTGGGTGGCGAGTTCCTGATAGGCGTACATGGAGAACACCGACGCGGCTATCGCCACGCGGTCGCCGTCGGCTATGTTGGCGACAAGGTCGTCCTTGACGATGCGTGCCCTGTTGTCGAAGAAGTCTGGCTGCATGGGTTTATGCCCCCTTCTTCGCGAGCTCTTCGATCATGCACGTGCGCACGAAGGCCGAGAAGCTCATGCCGCGGAGCGCCGCCTCCTCCTTCGCCGCGTCTCGCAGGGTGTCGGGGATGCGCAGGGTCACGGAGACCTGGTCACCGTCCACCAGGAAGCTCCTGATCTCGGTTTCGTCGGGGTTGCTCTTGATGAGCTCCTTGTAGCTGTCAGGCATCTGCGCTCCCATCGCTCGAAATGCAATACAAATGCGTTTGCAGCATTATAACGCGGCGGCACGCGGCGGCATTGGGAATGCGAGGACAGCCGATGCCCAGGCTTTATATGAGCGCCGACGGCGAAGGACGCCCTGATTGGGCTTGGATGGCCGATTTCGTTTGGGTCCTCATCTCTCGTTTTCGCGAGGTTTGGCGTTTGCCCGCTCCTCGGCGTAGAGAACCTCGTTCTGAGCCTCCAAGATTCGCGCGGCGTCGCCGATGCGCTCGGCGCACCTCTCGCTTATCGACCTCAGGGCCAGGATCCCCTCGACGTCAAGCGGGTCCAGCTGGTCGGCATGCGCCAGGGACTCGAGCAACTGGTCCAAGCCCCTCGCCAGCCTCCCGGCATCCGCCACCGCGTCGAGCAACTCGAGGCGCTCCACCTTCTCTTCGTAGCCCAACATCTGCTTGTCTCCTTCTCTCAATGCTCATGTACGGTAAAGAAGCAAGCAACCGAAAACAATAGATAGACCGCCAGCACTACACTATTCCGAACCAAAGACCAAAAGATAAGCATTTTGAGAAAATCTAAACTTTTGGATTTTCCTACAATGCCGACTACGGCGGAATCCCTCCCACTCCTTATATATTTCTTTCTGTATACATTGAATTTGTATTTAGTAAAATGCAGACAACACCACGGATCGGCTTTTGGCTGGACAATTCCAACCAAACACCGCAGCAGACAGTAGAAACCATTCTGAACGTTAGGAAGCCGGTATGATTGTTACATATAAGGGGAAGAAAAATTTCTTTTAGATACTTGTTTTCCTAAAACTGATGTGATATAATAATTCAAGTTCAGAAAAGGAGTAAAAAATATGCGGCAAGGTATTCTTAAATAAAACTATAATCAAATAGTGGGAACAAAGGATTATGATAGTCCCTTTTGTAGGGGCTTGGTTTTTGCACCCAATTTAAGAATACTTTTGCCTTTTTAGTAAATATCGTGACGGACAGCGGCTTATGTAAGCCGTGTATACTTCTGTGTGTCCGAAGTCATGATCCCCAGCGGTAAAAGTATTAGCCGCTGGGGATTTTTGCGCCCATTTGGGCCTTGTACGGAGGATAGACATGAACATTATCAATATTGGGATTCTTGCCCATGTAGACGCTGGAAAGACAACCTTGACGGAGAGCCTGCTATATGCCAGCGGAGCCATTTCAGAACCGGGGAGCGTCGAAAAAGGGACAACGAGGACGGACACCATGCTTTTGGAGCGGCAGCGTGGGATTACCATTCAAGCGGCAGTCACTTCCTTCCAGTGGCACAGATGTAAAGTCAACATTGTGGATACGCCCGGCCACATGGATTTTTTGGCGGAGGTGTACCGCTCTTTGGCTGTTTTAGATGGGGCCATCTTGGTGATCTCCGCTAAAGATGGCGTGCAGGCCCAGACCCGTATTCTGTTCCATGCCCTGCGGAAAATGAACATTCCCACCGTTATCTTTATCAACAAGATCGACCAGGCTGGCGTTGATTTGCAGGGCGTGTATCAGTCTGTTCGGGATAAGCTCTCCGCCGATATTATCATCAAGCAGACGGTGTCGCTGTCCCCGGAAATAGTCCTGGAGGAAAATACCGGCATAGAAGCATGGGATGCGGTCATCGAAAATAACGATAAATTATTGGAAAAGTATATCGCAGGAGAACCAATCAGCCGGGAAGAACTTGCGCGGGAGGAACAGCGGCGGGTTCAAGACGCCTCCCTGTTCCCGGTCTATCATGGCAGCGCCAAAAAGGGCCTTGGCATTCAACCGTTGATGGATGCGGTGACAGGGCTGTTCCAACCGATTGGGGAACAGGGGAGCGCCGCCCTATGCGGCAGCGTTTTCAAGGTGGAGTATACAGATTGTGGCCAGCGGCTCATCTATCTGCGGCTATACAGCGGAACGCTGCGCCTGCGGGATACGGTGGCCCTGGCCGGGAGAGAAAAGCTGAAAATCACAGAGATGCGTATTCCATCCAAAGGGGAAATTGTTCGGACAGACACCGCTTATCCGGGTGAAATTGTTATCCTTCCCAGCGACAGCGTGAGGTTAAACGATGTATTAGGGGACCCAACCCGGCTCCCTCGTAAAAGGTGGCGTGAGGACCCCCTCCCCATGCTGCGGACGTCGATTGCGCCGAAAACGGCAGCGCAAAGAGAACGGCTGCTGGACGCTCTTACGCAACTTGCGGATACTGACCCGCTTTTGCGCTGCGAGGTGGATTCCATCACCCATGAGATCATTCTTTCTTTTTTGGGCCGGGTGCAGTTGGAGGTTGTTTCCGCTTTGCTGTCGGAAAAATACAAGCTTGAAACAGTGGTAAAGGAACCCACCGTCATTTATATGGAGCGGCCGCTCAAAGCAGCCAGCCACACCATCCATATCGAGGTGCCGCCCAACCCGTTTTGGGCATCCATCGGACTGTCTGTTACGCCGCTCCCGCTTGGCTCCGGTGTACAATACGAGAGCCGGGTTTCGCTGGGATACTTGAACCAGAGTTTTCAAAACGCTGTCAGGGATGGTATCCGTTACGGGCTGGAGCAGGGCTTGTTCGGCTGGAACGTAACGGACTGTAAGATTTGCTTTGAATACGGGCTTTATTACAGTCCGGTCAGCACGCCGGCGGACTTCCGCTCATTGGCCCCGATTGTATTGGAACAGGCATTGAAGGAATCAGGGACGCAACTGCTGGAACCTTATCTCTCCTTCACCCTCTATGCGCCCCGGGAATATCTTTCCAGGGCTTATCATGATGCACCGAAATACTGTGCCACCATCGAAACGGTCCAGGTAAAAAAGGATGAAGTTGTCTTTACTGGCGAGATTCCCGCCCGCTGTATACAGGCATACCGTACTGATCTGGCCTTTTACACCAACGGGCAGAGCGTATGCCTTACAGAACTGAAAGGGTATCAGGCCGCTGTCGGCAAGCCAGTCATCCAGCCCCGCCGTCCAAACAGCCGCCTGGACAAGGTGCGCTATATGTTTCAGAAGATAATGTAGAAAGCACCTTGCTTTTGAAGAATTGACCCCCACCCTCTTGCGGGAAATGATTGAGAAAATCGTCGTGCATGAGTGCAGCTATGACGAGAACGGCACCCGCAGGCAGGACATTGAGATTTATTACAGCTTTGTCGGCAAGATAGACTTGCCGGAAGCCTAACGCCTGACCTATCCGACACAGCCCTAAGTGCCGGATAGGAACGGCAAAATTTTTTACACTTCTATTACTTCTTTATCGCACATTAGCAAACGGACGTGTCGCGCAGCACCGTAGCCGTTCCATGTGGAGAGCCGCCTCGCCGCCAGCGGTCCCGTGCTCATATCGATCGTGAGCGGCTTTGGAGGGGCCGTCCCTATTAGGGGCGCGGCACCGCGACTCGGAAACGCGCCTCCGTCCCCGCCGCGACGTTCCGACATAAAACCCCGCGAGCGCCCCAGCAGCCGCCGACAGATTGCATCCCATGCCCGGAAGCCCCGGCGCCCATGCCCGATTCCATGCCGCACGCCTGCGCCCCTCCGACTTGAAACCCGCCCCGGCGCTCCTTGGACGCGCAGGGTCGCACGCCGGCGGGCGGCCCGCAAGGGCCGCGACACTTTTTCGGGTTCTTCGCCCCATGCGCTGCGCGCGCGAACAACGCGAAAAACTGACGTCGGGAGATCTCTACAACCACGCCCGACTTCGCTTCCTCCCTTGCCGGCGCGCCCGCGCTGCATGCGACTCACGCGACGCAAGGCACGCCACAGGGGCGGGCCTTAAGAGTCTAAGGAGCAAGACATGAACGACATGAAGGAAAAGGCGATGGGCGCGGTCAAGGCCTTCCTCGAGCGCAAGGGCTACGAAATCGTCGACGAGGCCTGGCAGGGGCCCGAGGGCATCGGCGGGATCGACCTCGTGGCGGTGGACGAGGACGGGACCCTGGTGTTCGTCGACGCCACGGTCCGCATCGGGACGGACGGCTTCCCCGAGGCCCACAGGGCGCGCGGGCTGCGCGAGGCGCTGGCGGCGGCGTGGCTCGCCGGCAACGGCGACGACTACGCCGACACCCCGGTCCGCTTCGACGAGGTGGCGATGATGGTCGTCAAGGAGAACCGAGCGCTCCTGCGCCACCACGTCAACTGCTTCGGCGAGATGGAGCCGCTCTCCTAGGCGGCGCGCCCGGCCCCGGGCTCCCGGGGCCGGGCTTTCCCGAAACCCGACCCCTGTACCACGAAAGCGTACATATCCGTACGTTTTCGTGGTACACTCCGCTTGTCGGACAAATCCGTACGGTTTTGTCCCGACGCTCCGAGACTCGGGGCGCGCCGGACCGAACGCGGCGAGACGCGCCCCACGCTAGAGAGGACGCGACCCATGCGCACGATAGCCATTTCCAACTACAAGGGCGGCGTCGGCAAGACGACGACCGCCGTGAACCTGGCGGCCATCTTCGCCGCCCGGGGCCTTCGGACCCTGCTCGTCGACCTCGACCCGCAGGCGTCGGCCACCGACTTCTTCGGCCTCTACGACCGGGCCGCCTCCGAGCGGCGCACCTCGGTCGAGCTGCTCTACGGCGGCGCGCCCGTGGAGGAGGTCGCCTACGCCGCCGGGGAGGGCTTCGACGTGGTGGCCTCGACCATCGACCTCGTCGACCAGAACGAGATGCTCCTGTGCGAGCAGCGCCTCAAGTTCGCCCTCGACGACGCCTCGGGCTCCTACGACGCCTGCCTGATCGACTGCAGCCCTGTGATGCGCAGGCTCGCCTTCAACGCCTACCTCGCCGCAGCGGAGGGAGGCATGGTCGTCATCCCCGTGAAGCTCGACTCCACCGTGATGCGCGGCACGGCGCTCACCGTGGAGGCAACGCGCTCCATCGCGGACGCGCTGCGCATGCCCACGCCCCGCTGGAAGATTCTCCGCACCTGCGTGCCCGGCCGCATGACCAACGCCGAGGCCACGGGCGCGGCCGTGCTCGACGGGTTCTTCCCGGACGAGCAGTTCGAGACGGTCATCCACGCGAGCAGCAAGGTCTGCGAGGGCAGCTGGCAGTGGAAGCCGGTGGCGGCCTTCGAGCCGGGGAGCCGCCCTGCGCGCGACTACGAGGCTCTCGCCGACGAGGTGTCCCGTGAGCTCGCCTAGCCAGGTGGCCGCGGGCTTCACCATCACGGGGCTCCGCGACGGCGCGTCGCGCACCCGCGGGCGCTACCCGGTGTCCGAGATAGCGGTGGCCGACATCGCCGACCACCCAGCGAACGCCGCGTACTCCATGGACCCGGCGGGCATAGCCGAGCTCGCCAAGTCCATACGCGCCGACGGCCTCACCGACCTGCCGCTCGTGCGCAAGGTCGGCGACGGCTCGTGGCAGATGGTCTCCGGGCACCGCCGCAAGGCAGCCTACGCTCTGCTCGCGAAGGACGACCCCGCCTACGAGAGGATGCCCTGCCGCGTAATAGAGGGCATCGACGACGAGCGGGCGGTGACGCTGCTCCACGCCGCGAACTACTTCACCCGCGCCCTCACCGTGACCGAGCGCGCCGCCGCGACCGAGGCGCTCAGGGGCGACGCCGTGCGCCTGCGCTCCGAGGACCCATCGCTTTCCGGCATGCGCGTCGACGACGTGAAGGCCGCCATCATCGAGCGGCAGACGGGGCGCAAGGTCTCCGGCAAGACCATCGCGCGCGAGGAGAGGCTGGCCCGCCGGATCGCCGAGGACCTCTCGCCCGAGTGGGCCGCCGAGGCCGACCGCGGCAACCTCAGCGCCGAGGCGGTGCGCTCGCTCGCAGGCATGCCGAAAGAGCGCCAGGCGGAGATGCACGCCGCCATGGAGCCCTGGCGGCGCACCAAGCGGGAGCTCTCCGACTACGTAAGGAACGAGGGGAAGGCCCAGGCCGGCCCCGACGGGCGCATCGCCAAGGCCGCGAGGCTCGTCGCCGACTTCCTCGAGAGCCCGCCCGAGAGCCCGAGCGCGGCCGACCTCTCGCTGCTGCGGGAGATGGCGCTCATGACGGCGCCCTACGCGGAGGCGGGCGCAGGAGCCCAGAAGGTTCGAAGAAGGGCCTCACACTCGAAATCCAGCAAGTAGCCTATGGCGTCCGACACTTCGGTCGGGCGTCCATAGCACTTGGGGACCGGGCGGCTTCGGACCCGTCATGCCGCGGGCCGTTTGGGAGCCCGCTTTCGCGAGGCCCGGTCCCAGAGGCGGCGCCCGAGCCGGGCCGCCGCCTGCGGGGGATCCCCCGCGCCCCTAGAGAGACGCGCCCGCCGCACGGCGGGCCCGAGGAAAGGAATCCGCCATGGAAGAGGAAGCCGGCGCCGCCAAGGGCAAGGAGCGCCGCGTCACGTTCCGCATGGAGGGAGGCGACTACGACGCGCTCTGCGAGCGGTGCGAGCGCGCCGGGCTCAGCAAGTCGGAGTATCTGCGCTACCTCGTGCGCATACCGCTGTCGACTGAGGCCAACGCGGGAGACGAGCACCGCATACTCGTGGACCGCAGGGCCCTGTGGGCGATGTCGCGCGAGCTCACGAAGTGGGGCTACCACTACAACCAGGCCGTGCACGCGATGAACCTCATCAACTTCCATGCCCGCCACGGGCGCGTCGACCGCGACCTCGTCGCGGAGAGCATTCCGACGATCGAGCGAGAGCTCGCCGACGTGAACGCCGCGGCCCGCGAGATGGCGGCCGAGCTCGGGCGCATCGGGGCCGACTCGCTCGTGGAGGGCTCGCCATGCCGATCCTGAAGCCGATAAGCGGCCACGGCTCGACGGGCGGCATCCGCCGCTACCTCGAGAAGGGAGGTCGCGCCCTGGCGCGCGACCTGTTCAACCTGAGCTACGACGATCGCGACGCCGGCGCGCTGGGGGAAGACGCCAAGGAGGCCTGCGCCTGGGACGCCGAGATGGACGCCACGCGCGCCGCGTTCGGCACGGACGCGCCCTGGAGGGGTAAGCCCGCGCGCACGTTCAAGCACTTCGTGCTCTCGCCGGACCCCGGCGACGACATCGACCTGGCTGCGCTGCGCGAGCTCGCGTGCTCGTGGGCGCTCAAGCACTTCGGCGACCACGAGATCGCCATCGTCTACCACGACGACAACGCCCGCGGCATACCGCACGCGCACATCGTGGTGAACAACGCGAACCTCCGCACCGGCTACCGCATGCAGACCCAGCACCCCGAGGACCTCAACCGCGACCTGCAGGACATGGCCCGCGAGCGCGGGCTGTCCGGACTCTCCAACGACAGGGCGCCAGAATCGCCGTCGAAAGCGCGAGGACGCGCCAGCGCGGGCGGGCCCAGGAGCCGCAGGAGCGTCTACCTGGGCCGTGCCGAGAAGGAGATCATGCGCTCTGGCGGCTACTCGTGGGTCGGCGACATCCGCGCCCGCGTCGCGCTCGCCAAGACCACGGCGCGCGACGAGGCGGAGTTCCTCGGCGTCCTCGACGCCCTGGGCGTGCACGTCGCCGACAACTCGGCCAAGGCGAGGCGGGACGACTGGGTGTTCAGCCTGGCGGAGGAGCCGTCCAAGAAGGTCAGCGGCGAGCGGCTGGGGTTCGTCTACGGCAAGGAGATGCTCCGCCGGCGGTTCGAGCGCGAGGGCGCCTACCGTCCCACGGACACGAGCGCCGCGCGGATCCGCGAGGCCGCCGAGCGGGCCCTCGAGCTCAACGACCTCTCGGAGCTGAGCAGGCTCTCCTCGGCGCTCGAGACCTGCGCGAAGTTCGACGTCGAGTCCATCGAGGAGTTCGGGCTCAGGATGGCGACGCTGGAGCGCCGCGGCCAGGCGGGCGGCGAGGGGCACCGCCGCCTCGAGGCGGCCCGCGCCTACATGGCCGAGAACGGGCTCATGCCGCTCAAGACCCGCTACGGGGACGGCGAAGGGCGCTACGGGAATGATGTCAACTCACGTGAGGACCGCCGAGAAGACGAGCGGCAACGCATACTCGCCACCGAGCGGCAGCGGGCCAAGCAGGAGCTGCGCAGGGAGAGGGGCCGGAGATGATGGTGAGGATAGAGTACGAGGGCGGCAGGACGACGCTGTTCGACACGCTCTCGTTCACGGAGGCCTCGCCGTTCTCCGGCGCGAACATGCTCACGGAGTTCGAGCTCGAGATGAGGGATGAGCCCGAGAAGGGGCTCTGGCTCACGGCGAACTGGCACCAGGTGCGCGACGACTGGCGCGCCGACGCGCCCGCGGACGGCATACCGGCCGCGCGCAGGTCCCGCGGCTGGCGCTTCATGCTGGCCTCGGAGGCCGAGCTCGGGCGCGCCCGGCGCGTCCTGCTCGACGGCGACGAGGCGTTCGCCCGTGTGCGGGGATACCTGTGCGACGCGGCCGCGATCGGCGCCTGCTACCGCGAGCACGTGGGCCCTCCCTCAAAGCCGCTGAAGTCGCAGATAAGGGACCTGCAGCGCGCTCTGGGGAGGGCGGAGGTCCCGGGCGTGCCCGACGAGCTGGCGAGGCTGCTCGCGGAGGAGAAGGAAGAGGGCGCCGACGAGGGCGCCCGCAAGGTCAAGGAAGATTGGGGTGACGTCGATGAAGAGGCTTGGTAGGTTCCTCATGGCGGCGCTTAGGGTCACGCTGGGCTTTTTCGTCTGGCTGTTCCGCGCCGTGTTCAAGTGGGTGATGTAGGAAGAGGAAACGAAAACCGTGCGGAAGCAGCCTTGGAAAGCAGGAAAACGAATAAGGTCTCGTGCTCGAGCACGAGACCTTATTCGTTAAACAGGTGGTTTATTCTCCCGTGTACGCGGGGTCCTCGGACGCTGGCGGCTCGGGACTCCTCTCCACGAGGGCGCGGGCGCGCTGGTCCTTCTCGACGATGAAGCGCTTGTGGTAGAAGAGGTCCGCGAAGTCCAGGATCCTCTTCATCTGCGCAGTGTCGAACAGCGCCCCGAAGCCCGCGCCGATGACCGGGACCATCTTCCCGACGGTTTCGAGCGTCATCTTCTGCCCGATCTGGGTGAGCGCCTTCTTGAAGACCCCGGCCTCGAGCGCCTTCTTGCCACCGTTCTCGACCGCCTTGCGGGCAGCGCCGTGGGCAAGCGCGCGGATCTGGGCTATCGCGAGGGCGGCGCCGCCCTGCTCGACCATCGCCGACCAGCCCTTCTTCACGGTCTGCTTGACTGCGGCCGCTTCCGCGTAGACGAGAACCTTGCCGATGTACTCGCTCGCGGCGTCGACTTTCGCCTTGGGGGCGAGGGCGCTTTGGAACACCTCGCTCGCGATGACGAGCTCGGACGGGTCGTCCTTGACGTCGTAGCCGTAGAACATGGCGACCGACTGGACGGCCCTGAAGTAGATGAGCATGCTGAGGGCGAGATTGGCGGGCAGGCCCCAGAAGCCCGCGGCGCCCGTGCCTCCGCCTTCGGCGAGGGCTATGCCCATGTGGTGCAGCCTTTCGTTCGCAGACACTGCGGCGACGTCGTAGGCGCGCAGCAGGCATATCTCGGAGAGCGAGGAGACCTTCTCCTCCTGCTTGCCCTCGTTGATGCGGGAAATGACGTACTCCCTGCTGACGCTCGCCTTCGCCGCCTGCTTCTCGAGTTCCCCGAATCCCTCCGCTGCCGCCTTGATGGCGTTTGCCATAAGCTCTTGCTCGGTCAACCCGTTGAGGGTGTCCTTCGCGGCCTTCCCGGCCTTATTGGCGAGGTCCTTCACGGGCGCGGGCAGCGCCTCGCCGATCTGCTTACCGGCCTTCGCGAGGGCGCCGGGCGAGGTGAGCTTCTCGTAGCGTTTCGCGAGGGTTTCGATCTCGTTGAACTCTCGCTCGTCGAGCGCGGGGTCCGGCATGATATACGAGCCGTCCTCGGCGACAAGGTTCCCCTCGAATGTCTCTCCGTATTCGCCTCCGAATGCCTGGTGGGTCCTTTTTGCTCCGGCTTTGATCGCCTCGGCGCCGGCGTTCACGGCTTTTGCACCCGCATCCGCGGCATCTGCAACACCGGCTGCCAACCTGCCTAAAAGGCCACTATTCTTCATATGGCCCGAATCGACTGTTTCGTCGTCCATCTTCTCCTCCTGGTTTCGAGAGCTGCATTCTCTATAGGGGATGCAATTCTCGCGTGGAATCTGCTTCATTCGTAATTATCCCACCGTATGCGACGGGCGCATACCAGGCAGAGGGTTTTGGCGTCTTGTAGACGACAACAAACATGGATGTTGCCGCGTTGTGAGGGTTTTGGCGCTGCGTTTGGCTGCCGCTTGTTGTTTACGCCGTGTTCAGTCTCGGTCGTCGTCGCCGGCTGCGCAGCAGGCGTAGGCCGTGAGCGTGAGGAGCCCCATGAGGAGCCCTATTCCGAAGGGCACGAATCCCATCCTTCCACCTCCTTCGCGTAGACGACGGTGCGCGAGTTGCTCGTCTGGTAGCTGCACGTCACGAAGGCCCAGGCATGCGCGACGTCCGCCGAATCTTCCAGGACGACCTCGCACCGGGACAATTTGTCCCCGAGGTAGGCGTCTAGCTCCGCAGCGCCGGCGAAGTCGGTCCGCTTGCCCTCCGAGCTCGCGTCGACCACGTCGGCCGCGAAGACCTCGAGCTCGATCGCATTCTCGCGGGTGAAGACCTGGATGGTGCGGTGCCCCTCGGCGAAACCGCGCGACGAGTATTGTGCGAGCGGCGCGAACATGGTGCCGTCGGACATGTGGTGCCCGTAGACGATGACGAGCGGGCTCTCGGCGCCCTGCGCGCACCCGGCGTCGATGTAGGGAGCGCCCCACGCTGATCTTTCGCCGCCGGCGTCGTGCGTGAGGTAGAAGTCGGGCGATTCAGGCCGGCCCTGGACGATCGGGTAGTCGACGGTCGTGCCCGGCACGCGCACCCATGCGACGACGGAGGCGGGAAGGGCGTCCCAGTCTATGCCGCCTCCCGACTCTTTCCCCTCCATTGTCGTGCCCTCTTCCACAGCAGGCACCTCGTGCACCCTGTACGGGTTCTTCTCGGGCTGCGGCAGGACGGCGAGCGCCGCCAGCGCCAGCAACGCCACGCCGGCGGCGAGCGCCGTGGCGGCTTTTCTCTTGTTCATGTCCTCCCCCGTTCGCAGGGGAGGCCCCGGGCGAGCGCCCAGGGCCTCCGGTTCGGTATTGATACGATGCCGCTACTCTTCCGGCTCTTCGGCTGCCGCGTCCTTGCTTGCGCCGGCCGTCTTGCGCTTGCGGTACGCGAGCGCTCCGCCCGCGCCCGCCGCAGCTGCCAGAGCGATGCCTGCGGCCACGGCGTAGCCGGTGCCGTCGGGGGCGTCGGCCCCTGTTTTGGCGTAGGGCTCCTCGGGCACCTCGGGCGTGTCGGGGTTGTCCACGACGACGCTCTGCTCGGCGGAGTCGATGTCCTCGTGGGCCGCAACGACGTTGCCGGCGGAGTCCAGGACCTTCTCGAAGACGACGAGCTCGTCTCCCTCGGCCAGGCCCTCGGTGTCGAACTCGAAGGTCACCTCGACGGTGCCGGAGGGCGCCTCGGGCTCGAAGGGCGTGCGCGCGGTCACCTCGTTGCCGTCCTTGTCGAGGAACGGCTCTCCGGTGCTCTTGTCCATGAGCGTGCCCACGGCGATGTAGGTCTCGCCGGGGACGAGGCCCTTGTAGGCCACCGTGTCGACGACCTTTGCCTTGCCGGCCTCGATGACCTGGTCGCCGTCGGCGGCGTCGGCCGCCTGGGTGCCCACTTCGACGGCGACGTGGACGGTCTGGCCCTCGTCGGAGAGGTCCGCGTGCGACGCCACCTCGGCGCCGTCCTTGCGCAGGCTCTCGAACACGACCAGGTCGCGGCCTCCGAGCAGGCTCGCGTCGAAGGCGATCTCGATGTCCTGGCTGCCGGTCGAGAGCGCGGGCTCGAACTGGGCCTTGGCCTCCACGGGCTTGCCCGAGGCGTCGGCCACGGGCTCGCCGGTCGCCTTGTCGACGAGGGTTGCCGAGAGCTCGTATTCCTCGCCGGCCTTCAGCCCCTCGTAGGCCACCGCGTCGACGACCTTGGCCTCGGCGTCGGCCGAGACGTCCTTGTCGCCGTCCGCCCCGTCCTTTGCCGTGGTGGAGATGCGCGGGCCCTCCTGGTCGTCGAGGCCCATCCACACGGCCTTCGCGGCCGTCGAGTCGCGATCGATCCAGAAGCTCCTCGTGATGAGCTCGAGGCCCTCGTTGGCATCGCAGCGCAGCTCGGTCATGGTGTAGGCGCCGTACGGCAGGGCCGCCAGCGAGTCGTCGACCGGCGCCGAGGAGCCGTCCTCGCCGAGCGAGAACCAGATGCCGGCCTTCGGGTCCATGTCGGCGGCCCCGATCGGGCCCTCATGGCCGAGCAGGGCGTCGTTGGCGTTGGTGTCCCTCGAGTGCTTGTTCCAGCTGCTCGCGGTCGACGCGTCGCCGTTGCGGTCCGTGACCAGCACGTGAGTCTCGCCGGTGGCCGCGTTCTCGATGGCGAACGGGACCATGAGGCCGGCGTTGTCGGACTCGCTCTTCTTGGAGAGCTCGAGGTCGTTGCGCACCACCTGGTCGCGGAACTCGAGCGCGGCGCCGTCCGCGGAGGCGCTCACGATCTCGCCGCCGGCGCGGACCTCGAAGGTGCGGGGCTCGCCGTCGGTCAGCAGGTAGCTCCCGTTCGTCGCCGTCTCCCGCACGTCGTAGGTTCCGTACGGCAGTGCGTTGACCGCGGTCTGCGCGGTGTAGGCGCCGGCCTCGTCGTTCCATGCGGTGGTCAGCGTGGCCACGGCCTCGCCCGGCTCGCGCCACTCGCCGTCAACGAGGACCTTGTGCGCCGAGCGGTTCGTGACGGTGAACTCGATCCCGTCGAGGCCGGGGTGCTCGCCAGGCGCCTCCTTGTGGCCGCTGCCCGCGAGCGCCTCGGACGTCTGCAGCTCCTTGTCGGACTTGGTCACCTGCACGCCGCCGCGGAAGACCTCGTCGGTCACGGGGTCGCCCGTGAGGTCGCGCACCTCGTCGGCCTTCACGGTGAACGCGACGGGGGCGTCGCTGGCGTCGTAGCCCTCGGGCGCGCCGGACTCGACGATGCGGTAATTGCCCGCGGGAAGTGCGTCGGCGCCGGTCGCGGCGACGTGCGACCCGTCCTCGGGCGCGGTCTTGATCGTGGCGCATACCTCACCGTCGGCGTAGTACTTGCCGCCGACCAGCACGTAGCGGCCGGTCTCGTTAACGACGGAGAAGCTCGCGCCGTCGAGTGAGGCGTCGCCCTGGGGCTCCGCGCCCGCCTCGGAGTCCGTTTTGGCGACCTTGACTCCGCCCGTGGACCAGCTGAAGCTCACGAGCGTCTGGGAGCCGCCGCCGGTCCTGACGCAGAACGCCTCGAACCCGGCGGAGACCTTGCCGGCGCCCGCCTTCATCTTGGCGAAGGTCCCGCCGATCAGCTCGGATTTCGCCCAGGAGGCGAACTCGGCGCTCGTGCCGTGCGTGGCAGCCGACTCGGACCCAGAGTAGGCGTAGGCGATGAGCACATGGCTCGCCGCGGCGTACTTCGCGTCGTCCCAGCCGCCGCCGTCGTACCAGCTGCCCGGGAACATCGACGCGTCGAAGCCGGGAGAGCCGAACGAGTACCAGATCGCCGCTGTCACGTCGCCGCTCGGCACGGGGCTCGTCGAGTAGGAGCCCGGCGCGGGCGTCGGGGACGAGGGCTCGGCGCAGTAGGCGATGTTCCCGTCGGCGCTCATCCACGTGGTGGCGAAGCCGCCGTACGGGATCTTGCCGCCAATGGACACGTCTACCGTGCTCGGCGCGGCGTAGGCGGGCGAGGCCGCCACGGAGGCGAGCAGCGCCCCCGCCGCCAGGATGAGCGCCATGACGCATCGGAGGAGCTTTTCCTGCAGGGTGCAGTCTTTCGCTGCGTTCATCTTTCCGCCTCCCTATCTCTCGACGCTTCGCTGTGCGCGGGGCGCCTCGTGCTCGGCGGCGCGGCTCGCCTGGCGGGCGTGCTCGGCGCGCTCCGCGAGGTAGCGCGAGCGCCCTGCGTCAACGGCCTCCTTGAGCTGCGCCGGCATGACCTTCACGGTGTCCTTGACCGCGCGGCCGCCCTCGTCGAGCTCGGGCCGGCCGTCCGGTCCCATCACCGTCTTCCTCAGCCACACCTCGCGGTTCGCGAGCAGCGGTATGTCCCTGAAGTCGGCCCCCTTGAAGCGGCTCTCGTTCACGAACATGGGGCTGAACTCGTAGCCTCCCACGTCCACGCCGTCGACGACGGTGCCCTTGGGAAGGGTCGCCGAGTTGAAGGTCCTGGCCTCGCCGGTCGCGCGGTCGGTGTACTCGATTCCCTCGCGCACGAAGCTCTTGTGCAGCGAGAGGTACACGTTTTTCCTCTCATCCATGTCTTTCCTCCTTTTCGTCGTTCGTCTGTGCTTGTCTTCTTCCGCCGGGACGCGTGCCCCGGCGCGGCGCCCCTATCTCATGGCGACCGCCCCCTTCCTCGCTTTTCCGCTAGAAGCCGCTCACGATGTCGCGCGCCCAGGAGCCGCTCTTCACGAGGGCCAGGATGAGCAGCACGCACATGGCCAGGTACTGCAGCGCGTAGGTGAGCCCGTTCGCGACCGCGTCGGCCGGGGTGCCCGTCCCGGGGTTCGCCCCGGTGAGCCCGCCGAGCACGAGCGGGAACGATATGAGCAGCACGAGGATGATGACGCCGGCGATGCAGACCGCCCCGAAGCTCTTCAGGTAGCCAAGGCCTATCTGGCGCGTGGCGTCCATGCCGAGGAACGCCAGCGGGATCGGGGCGAACGCGGCCATGATGTAGAGCTGGAGCGCGCGGGCCCAGCAGACCACGAGGGCGACGACGTAGGCCGCCAGCACCACGACCCAGCTGATGAGGCTCACGACGAGCATGGCGATGAGCGACGGGATGTCGTCGTCGGTGGTGACGACGGACACCTCGGGCAGGTCGAGCGCGCCTCCGGCGCCGAAGAGCGCCTCGACTCGGTCGATGGCGAGCCCGCAGACCTCGTAGACCGACGCCATCAGGTCGAAGCTGTTCTGTATGAGGAACAGGAACACGGCGAAGAACACGAGGAGGAAAACGACCTCCTTGACGCCGGGAAGGCTCTGGCTGCCGTCCATGCGCTGGGAGATCTCGATGAGCTTCAGGGTGAAGACCAGGCCGAGCACCCCGCACCCGATCGGCAGGATGGCAACCTGCCACACGCCCCGGGCGACGTCGTGCATGGTCAGGTCGCTCGAGCTCGTGAGCATGTGCGCGAAGTCGGCCGAGAGGATCCCGTTCGCGCCGATCGACCCGAGCACGCCCGTTTGCGCCTTGAACATCCAGTTGCAGCAGTCGCGCAGGAGGCCGCACAGCCAATCGTTGACGTCCCCGGCTATGTCGGCGTATGCCGGCTGCGCGGGGACGAGCAGGAGCGCGCAGAGGGCGAACGCCGTCGCGGCGGAGACGGCGAAGACCCTTCGGCGTCGCGATTCAAGCGCCCTCACGGTTACATCGCCTCCAGCGAACCGCCGCGCGAGACCACGGTGACCACCGTCGAGGCGGGGTCGTCGAGCGTGAAGGTCGTCGACGCGACGTTCCCGGCGTAGTCGAGCCACACCTCCTTGTCCCAGGAGGCACCCGTCGCCTGCGGGGATACCTCCGCCGCCTTCCTGGCGACGATGTCTTCGATGTCGGCCGAGTCTGCGCCCAGCGCCTCGGAGAGGCGGCCGTCGGTGCCGGTGACGGAGAACGCTCCGTCTTGCGCCTTCTGGGGCACGTAGGCCTGCGTCAGGAGGTCGCAGGCCAGGGTGCGGGCGTCCCCGTCGCCCGAGACCTGGATGAACGAGAGGCCTCCCGGCTTCTCCTTGGTTCCCTTGACGTCGATGGGCACGCTGAGCACGCCGCCGGCCTCGGAGGGCTCCTCGGCCGAGAAGAACCAGGCGCGCTCGGTGCCGCCTGAGCTCTCCACCATGGCGCCTTCGACGATCCGCAGCGTGGCTGTCGGGTCGTCGGCGCCCGTCCATGCGGTGTTCCAGAGCGCCTCGGCGCCCGAGGCGGCCTTCCCGGTTGCCGCGTCGGCGCCTGCAGCCGCGGGCTGCTCTTGCTCCTGGGGACTATCCTGCGCGCCTTCCTGCGGGGCGATTGCGCAGCGCGCCGCGCCCGCGCCGAGCGCCACGACGAGCGCGCTTGCCGCGACGGCGGCCATGACCCTTGACTTTCCCTGCATTGGTTTCTCCTATCTCGCGGTGAGCGCGCAGCTGAAGCTGCCGATGCCGCTCGCTATGCGGCACACGTCGCCCGTTCGCGGCTCGTGTATGTACCTGTCGTCGCCGATGTAGATGGCCACGTGGCCCGAGCGGTAGAGGATGTCGCCGGGCTTCGCCTCCGAGAGCGGTATGCGCCTGAGCTCCTCGTACTGGGAACCCGTGTAGTGGCTTATGCGGATGCCCGCCTGCGCGTAGCAGTACTGCGTGAGCCCGCTGCAGTCGAGCGCCTTGCCGGGGGTCGAGCCTCCCCACACGTAGGGCACGCCGAGCTGGCTGTACGCCGCCTCGACGATCGCGTTCCCGTTCGCGGTCGAGTCCTTCAGGTCCTCGACCGTCATGGAGTCAAACCTGTAGAGGCCCCATTGCGCCATGATCGACTTCAGGGACTCGACGTAGGACGAGTCGGTCGCCCAGCCGGCGTCCTTGAGCCCCTCGGCCATCCTGTCCGAGTCGTGCCTCTCGATCGCCTCGCGGATGAGGGCGTTGCCCGAGTAGCGCTCCGCCTGCAGGAAGACCCTGCTGCGGAAGCGGATGCACTCGGCGTCGCCGGTGAAGCGGATGAAGCTCGCCGTGATCTGGGTGTGCTCGCCGGGCACATATTCCTCGCTGGTGGCCCAGTTCGCCTTGCCGGCCACCTCGGGGCAGCCCGCGTAGCCCGACCACCACTTCATGCCGAAGAGGTTGTGGTCGCGCTCTGCGAGCTGGCTCATGCGGTCGCCCTGGCCGGACTCCTGGATGATCTGCGCGATGGTGCAGCCCGCCGGGTGCCCGTACTCCTCCTGGCACTCGAGCGCCGCCTCGACCATCTCGTAGGTGATGTAGGGCGGCAGCCCCTCGAGGCCCTGCTTGGAGGCCGCGTCGTCCCAGAAGCCGAACAGCGCGCTCAGCAGCTGCGCGACGGCGAGCGCGCACGCGACGAAGGCCACGATGCCGGCCACCGCCCCGAGCAGGGCGGGCGCCGCGCCCGAGACCGCGCCCGCGATCGCGGAGGCGGCGCCCTTCGACCCCGCGGCGCGGGCCGCCTCGCCCGACGCCTGCACGGCCGCCTGGGCCGCCTGGTGCTTGGCCGGGGCGGTCGCGCCGGCTGCCTCGGGGCCGCGCGCGCCTCCCTTGGGGGCGCCGAGGGCGGTCGCCGCCTTGCGGCTGCCTTGGGCTGCTTTCTTCGCCTTCCTCTGCCGCAGCCTTCCCGCGGCCTTCTTGGCCGCACGCCCCGCGTCGTACATGCCCGAGGCGCCCTCGAGCTCCTCCGAGTCGTCGAGCTGTGAGACGGCCTCCCGGGCGATCGCCAGCTTCGCCGCATCGACGCGCGAGCGCATCGCGGCCGCCGCGCGCCGGTCGCCGGCTGGTTGGGACAATTTGTCCCCGAGCCCGCCTTCCGGCGCGTCGGGCCTGGATGGGCGCCCCTTCGCCGTTGCGGCGGGGCCTCCCGCCTCGTCGAGCGGGCCGGCACCCTCCGAGACGTTTCCCAGGGCGTCGCGCTCGGTCTCCGCGACGTCGCCCTCGGTGAGCACGTCGCGGCGCTGCGCCCCGACCACCTCGAGCATCCCGCCGCCCTCGCTCGGTCCGGCCATTCCTATTCCTCCGCCTTTCGCGCCGCCCGGCGCATCTCGCGCTCGGCGACCTCTGCGGGCTTGGTGTTCCACAGGTCGTAGAGCGGGCCTTTCGGGAAGTCGTCGGTGATGGGCACGCGGATCCCGGCGCTGATGAGCAGCCCCTCGCCGGGCTTGACGGCGTCGCCGATGTAGCCGCGCTCCGTGGCGGAGAGCTGGAGCATCTCCGCCCATGCGTCGAGGTCGGCGGTGGACTGCTTGTGCAGCAGGAAGAACTCGGAGTTGAGCACCATGTCGCGGGCCTCGGCGTTGGCCAGCATGTGGCTCGTGTTCTGGCTGATGCCGGTGCAGATGAGGCCGAACTTGCGCCCCTCGCGCCACAGGCGGGCGAAGTACTCGACCACCGTCGGGTGCGCGAAGAGGCTCTGCACCTCGTCGATGTAGAGCCAGGTGTAGTTGGGGCGCGGCGGCGTTACCATCACGCGGTTGCGCACCATCTCGAGCGCCGTGATCATGCCGAACACGCGCATGTTCTGGCCGAGGCCGTGCATGTCGATGTTGGTGATGCGGTTGTCGAGCGCCACGTTGCTCTGGCCGTTGAAGAAGGAGAACGCGCCCTTCACGTAGCGCTCGTAGCGCAGCGCGACGTCGGCGGCCTCGGGCTCGGGCTGAGCGAGCAGCGCCGCGTGGAAGTCGCCGAGCGTGGGCAGGCGGCCGTCCCTCGCGCACTCCCGGTACGCCTCGCCGACGCAGCGGGCGATGATCGAGCGGTCGCGCTCAGGCAGGCCCTCGCGGCCCTCGGCCATGAGCGCGCTCGAGAGCGCGAGCACCGCGTCGGTCTTGTACGCGAGCTTGGCGGCGTCGGCGCGGTCCGCGACGTCGGCGGTGTCGAGGGGGTTGAGCACCGCCGAGCATCCCGGGGCGAGCTCGACGTTCGCGCCGCCGAGCGCGCCGACGAGGTTGCCGTACTCGCCGGCCGGGTCGAAGATCACGACCTCGTCCTCGGGGTGCGCGAGAACGGTGTTGGTTATCTCGCGCTTCACCGAGAAGCTCTTGCCCGAGCCGGGCTTGCCGCACACGAAGCCCATGGGGCTCGCCAGGCGCTTGCGGTCGCACAGCACCAGGTTCCCGCTCTCCTTGGACTGCCCGTAGTAGCCTCCGCCCGCCTCGTCGAGGCTCTGGCTGGCGAAGGGCATCTGCATGGCCACCTGCCCCGTGGTGAGGTAGCGGCTCACGGTGACGTGGTTGTCCCCGAGCGGGAGCACCGAGTTGAGAGCCTGGCGCTGCCGGAAGTGGAGCGGCTCGAGGCCGATCGTGCAGCCCTGCGCGACGCTCGTCACCTGCTGGACGCGGCGGTCGAGCTCCTCGAGGCTGTCGGCCCAGGTGTAGACGAGGCCCGTGTAGACGAACAGGCGCTCGGACTTGTTGCGCAGGAAGTCGAGCAGCTCCTCGGCCTCCTCCTTCGAGAAGCGCAGCTCGGGCGGCAGGATCTGGTAGTCGTAGCCCTTCTTCACGGCGCTCATCTGCTCGTCGATGATCTCCTTGTCCATCCAGTCGATCTGGCGCTTCACGAGCGCGAGCGCCTCGCTCTGCGCGATGGGCTGCACGTGCAGCGTCACGTTGAGCGGCAGCGGCAGGTCGATGATGGAGGCGAGGTAGGTCTCCTCGATGACCGACCCGAAGCTGCGCACCGCGAGCACCGCGCCGTAGCGCCCGTCGCTGCAAAAGCAGTCGGACCTGCCCTCGGGCTTGAAGTCGAGCGCGGAGGGCATGACGAAGTCCTTCGTGCGCGCGCCCGACGTCGGGGACAATTTGTCCCAGGAGAACTCGAAGCGCGACCCCGGGCGCAGCTGCCCCTGCAAAAGCTCGAGCCTCTCGGCGCCGTCGAGGGCGCGCGACGAGCAGCGTATGCGCGCGAGCGTCTGCTCCACGTCGCCCCGGATGCGCGCGAGCTTGGGCACCGCGGCGTCGACGTCGTCGGCGCCCACGGCGTAGGTCAGGTAGCGGTGGCGCACGAGGTTCGAGACGCCCTCGCGCATCTTGTCGTTGAGGATCCGGTTGTACTCTTCGGCGAGCCCGGCGGTGGCGCGCTCCCCGGGCTCGAAGAAGACCTTGCGGCCGACCTCGTCGGCGGGGATGGGCGCGTTCACTACCTGGAGCTGCACGTGGGAGTCCGCCGGGAAGTAGTTGAACAGCGAGCTCATCACGGTGAAGGCCGTCTCGCGCGCCTCCTTGCGCGCGGACTGGTAGCTGATGTCGGAGAACTCGACCGTCTGGCTGAACACCCCGGGCATCACCTGGGCGATTCCGTCCCTGTACATGGCGTCGTAGCCGACGTAGGCGGCCATCTCGCGCGAGCGGTCGCGCTCCCGGCGGCGCCTCTGCCGCTCGGCCTCCGCGCCCTTCGAGGCGTCCTTGCGCCCGCCCGTGCCGCCGAGGAGCAGCCCGAGGGTGCTCGGGCGCTTCGGCCTATTCTCCTTGTTGCTTCTTGCTCGGCTCATAGAGCTCGGCTCCTTTCTTCCTGGCCCTGCGCCTCGCGCGCCGCCCCGGGCGGCCCGGGCGCGGCGAGCCCTCGGGGAGGCTCGCGGCGAGGCAGGGCTCGTACGCGAGCAGCTGCGGGGAGAGCTCGTGTGCCGCCAGGAGAGGCAGCAGCTCCTCGGCGCGCATGCCGAAGGGCCGCCAGAACCCGGCGAGCCAGAACGGCATGCTGCAGAGCATGATCGGGAAGGCCGCGTCCGCGACGTCTGCGCGCAGGCCCAGGTGGACGAAGGCCGCCGCCCCGACCGCGCTGCCGAAGCCGAGCGACACGCATGCGAGCGTGCGCAGGCTCATCTTCCCGACGATCTTCTCCTCGTACTCGCCGATGTCCTTCTGCACCGGTATCCTGAGCGCCATCCGCGACGCCCCCTATGCCGGCAGCCAGGACGTGTCCAGCTGCCCGAAGTAGACCGACGCGGCGATGATGATCGCGCCGCCGGCGATGGTGGATATGGCGGTCGCGATCTGCGGGCCGCCCTGCTGCTCCCTGATGGCCAGGCCGAGCGAGACCGCGCCCCACACGACCAGGAAGCCGCCGAGGAAGGTCACGCAGCCCGACACGAGCTTGATGACGTTTGCGAGCATGCTGCTCTCCTTTGCTTTCGGTTGACGATGTTCCTTGCCGTTCCTCCCCCGCGGCGGGGGAGGCCCGCGCCCTCCGCGGCCCCGTCACGAGTCGCCCTCCTTACGCCTGCGGTACTCCGCGAAGTCGAACGGGCCGCGGCGCGCGGCCTCCTCGAGCAGGCGCGAGCGCGGGTGGCGCTCGAGGCGGTACTTCCGGTCCATGAGCGGCATGCACCCGTTCACGAGCACGAGCGCGTCCTCGCGCGGCATGCGCGCCACCTCGGCGGGCTGTATGAGGTCGCGCTCGGAGATGCCGCGGTTCACGGTCCGGGTCCAGCCGGCGCCCCGCGAGTCGCTCTGCGTCTCGCTCGCCACCGTCTGCTTGCCGGCCATCTTGCTGATCTCCTCGTTGGTCTCGTTCGCCTTGCCGCCCAGGTAGAGCAGCGTGTCGCAGGCGTTCACGATGGTCTCGGCGTTGTTGTCGCCGTAGGTCTCCTTCAGCTGCGAGAGCGACTGGGCGATCATCGAGACGGCGATGTTCCTGCTGCGGGTGACGGCGATGGTCCGCTCGAAGTCGGGTATGCGCCCGATGTTGGCGAACTCGTCGAAGACGAAGTGCACCGTCGTGGGCAGCGAGCCGCCGTGCGCCTCGAGCGCCTCGGCGCAAAGCGCGCTCACGGCCGTGTCCATGAGCAGGGCGAACAGGAAGTCGAAGGTCGAGTCGGTGTCGCTCATCGACGCGAAGAGCGCGACCTTGGCGCCCTCGTCGCCCATGTGGGCGAGGTCGAGCTCGTCTTCGGAGGTGAGGTCGCGGACGGCGCGGATGGACAGCGGCTTCAGGCGGACGTTGCAGCTCGAGAGCATCGACTTCATGGTGTCGCCGGCGGCCACGCGGAACTCGCGGTAGCTCGCGAGCGCGAAGTCGTCGGACGGCGCCGGCTCGCGGACCTTGACCCACTCCCACGCGCCGTCCTCCTCGGCGAAGCCGCGCAGCGATCCGCCCTCCGCCGAAGCGCCGCCGCGCCTGACGTAGCGCTCGCCGGTCTCCAGCTCGCGGAACACCATGTCCAGCGGGCTCATGTAGCCCGGGTCGTCGCGGGCGTCGGCGAGCGAGAGCAGCGTGAGCAGCCCGTCGAGGTTTCGGTCGGCGGGCTCGCAGTGCATGACGAGGTAGGCCGTGAGCGCGGTGTAGACCAGCCGCTCGGCCTTCTCCCAGTAGGGGTCGCCCTTGTGGTCGGCCTCGCCCTCGGTGTTGGCGACGATGCCGCGGGCGAAGCGGATCACGCCCGCCTCGTCGCGTATGTAGGCTATGGGGTTGAAGCGCATGGAGCGCGAGAAGTCGATGGTGTCGAACGCGCGGATCTCGTAGCCGAGCTCCGCCAGCGCGCCGCCCATCTCGCGGATGAGCGTGCCTTTCGGGTCGGTCACGAAGAAGCTGGCGTTGGCCTGCAGGAGGTTCGGCTTGACGTAGTAGCGTGTCTTGCCGGTGCCGGGTCCTCCCACCACGAGCACGTTGTCGTTGGTGTCGGTGGAGAGGTCGAACCTGCGGCTCACGAGGCGGATGCGCGCGTTGTCCGTGAGGATGATGTTGTTGTCGGGGTTCTTGGCGTCGCCGAAGGGCGCGATGTCCTTACGCGTGGCCCACCTGGAGCTCCCGTGCTCCTCGCCGTCGCGCCGGGCCCCCTTGGACCCTAGGGAGCGCGCCCAGGCGAGGAGCGCCGCGCACGCGCAGGCGGTCCCCGCGCACAGGGGAAGCGCCTCCGCGGAGAAGACGCGCCCCGTGCGGAGCGCCGCCGGGATCGCCGCCATGGCGGCCTCCGGGTCGATGATCGGGTTCGCGCCCGACGCCGCGAGGGCCGCGGCCGCGAAGTCTCCCGCGGCGAACGCCGCCGCGGCCAGCGCGGCCGCCGCCTGCCACCTCATCTCTCGGGCCCCTCGATATGTCGCGGGCCGCGCTCCCGGCCGGGGCCCTGGCTGTGGGCCCTCGACGCCTCGCGCGCACGCTCGGCGCGCTCGGCCAGCCGCTCGGGTGCCTGGCGCCTCTCGGCTACCTCGGAGAGCCGCTCTCTTGCGCGCTCGGCGGCCTTTCCCGTCTCTTGCTCGAGCTGGCGGAAGGCCTCGTCGACCTCGGGCGCGTCCTCCACCTTGAAGAGCAGCCAGTCGCGGCCCTCGCCGGGGATGATGTGGTGCTCGACCGACGCGGCGCGCAGCTTGTCGGAGACGACCTCCTTGATCGTCGCGTACTCGGGAAGCCCCGAGAGCTCCTCGAGGCTGAGCTTCGCGTAGGTCGGCGCGCCCTCGGCCGCGATGGCCTCGGCGCGCCCGCCGGCGATGGTCCCGCGGATTCCCACGAGGCGCTCGGAGAGCTCCCTCGCTCTGCGCGCCATTGCCTCGGCGCCGGCCTCCTGGCCGATCCTCAGCATCCAGTCGAGCAGCTTGCCGCCCGCCTCGTCCCCATAGTCGCTCGCCATCCCGTGCCTCCCTTCCAGTCGAGATGAAAAAGGGGCGCCTTCGCGCCCCGGTCGTCCCTATTCGGCCCCGACGGCCCTCTCGCGCGCCATTGGGGCGCGGGCTTCCTGCCCGGCGTGCGCGCGGCTCGCCTCGCGGGCGGACGCGGCGCGCTGCGCCAGCGGCTCGGGCGCCTTCTCGTGCAGATGGGCCCACTCGCCGCTGCGGCACTGCTCCGGCGTCGCCTCGCACATGTCGCGCATGGCGCGCTCGAAGCGCTCGGGCTCCTGGGCGATGGCGCCGAAGCTCCAGCTCTCGAAGCCGGTCCACGCGTCGCCGTCGCGCTTGAGCGTCCACCACTCGTCGCCGCCGTTCACCTGCTGGATGAACGCGAGGTCGCGGTAGCAGAACCCCTGGCGTATGGCCCAGTTGCCCGAGCCGAGCGCCTCGCGGAGCCTGTCGACGCTGTCCGTGCGGGAGAACTCGTAGGGGTACTCCTCGAGGAACGGGTCGTCCTGCCAGTCGAAGCCGCCGACCTTGAGCCAGCCGTTCTCCTGGCACTTCTCCACGAGCCCGTCGTGCTCGCGGCCGGTTATCCTCTCGAAGCCGTCCATGGGCCCTCCGCCTTTCGTTTTCTCGTATGGCGGGCGGCGTCCTCGCGATGGGGGCACGGTGCGAGTCGGAGCAGGCGTGCGTGCTGGCGCGTCGGCGCCGCCCAAGACGTGTATAGCGATTTCGATTGCGGCGGGCATCGGGGCCGCCTGCGATGGGTCGAGCTGGGTCGAGCCGTCCGCGCCTCCACGAGAAGCGCACAAGCTAGCCGAGGCGGCGCCTGTCCCTTCCGCCCAGGTAGACGGTCCTGCAGGTCTGGGAGATCCTGCTCGCGATCGCCTCTGCCGTTACGCGCTCGCCGCGCCTTGCGAGCCTGTCCGCCAGCGCGCCCGGCGCGTAGTTCGACGTGACGATGGTCGGGCGCATGTCCTCGTAGCGCGCGTCGAGCACGCTGAACACGGTGCCGACGGACCATTCCGTCGCGTCCTCCTTGCCGAGGTCGTCGAGCACGAGGACATCGCACTTGGCGTACCGCGCGACGGCGGCCTCGGTGCCGCCCTCGTCGAACGTGGCCTTCACACGCTCGAGCATGCCCTTGGCCGTCGTGAAGGCGACGTCGTAGCCGGCCTCGGCGAACAGCCTGGCCATGGCGGAGGCGGCGTGCGTCTTGCCGGCGCCGACGCCCCCGTGTATGTAGAGCCCGGCGCCCCCGTTGCCGGCAAACGAGGCAATGTACTCGGCGAACTCGGGGCGGTCGGCCTCGGCGGCCCAGTAGCGCCTGGGGATGCCCGCGCGCGAGAGCGCCTTCTCCCGGCGGGCGGCCTCCTCCTTGGCGACGAGGGCCGCGCGCCTTCGCGCCTCGGCCTCCCGCTCGCTGGCTGCGCCCTCGCACGGGCAGGGGGCGGCGGAGACCCAGGCGACCCTGCCCGCCAGCGCCGCGCCGAGCGGATCGAGGGCGGCGCCGCAGTGCGGGCACGCCCTCGGCTCCGGCTCGTCGAAGGAGAGCCCGGCCGCCCGGGCCTGCTCCAGGGTGATGAGTCCCGCTCGGTCCATCGGGCGCCCCTTCCTTATCTTCTGAAGTCCTTGTTGTCCCTTTTGCTTATTGGGTGGCATATCGTCAGGGGTTTCCCTGTCATCTCGTCAGGGGTTCGGGCTGCGAACCCTGTCATTTCGTCACCCTTTCGCGCCGGGAACCCTGACGAATCGTCAGGGGTTGCCAGCGCTCCGGGCGGCAGCCTCTCGCGCACGATGCGGTACCGCTTGGTGGCGTGCCCGCGCGCCGGGGCGTGCACGCCGCATTCCTCGATGAGGCCCCGGTCGAGCAGGTCGCGGATGGCGCGGTGGACGCTACGCTCCTGCACGTTGAGGAATCGGGCCAGGCCACCCTTGCTCTCGAAGTAGCCGCATCCGGCGTCGCAGAAGCCGAAGATGCGCGCGTAGACGAGCAGGGGAAGGCCGGAGAGGCCCAGGTCCGCCATCATGAAGTGCCGTACCGCCGTGAACTCGCGCGGGGAGGGGCCGTCGCGCCCCCTTGGGCCTGCGGCCGCCATCGGCGCTAGCCCCTTCTGGGCGAGCCGACGACGCTGTTTCGCTCGACCCATGCGACGAGCTCGTCGTGCAGAACGATGCCGTCGCGCGTCTTGCCGCCGATGTAGCGGATCGGGAACGGGTCGTCGGGGTCCTTGGCGAGCCGGTACATTGCGTCGCGGCTGATGCGCAGCATCGCGCACGCCTCGTCGGCTCCGAATATCGCGTTGGTCGATGCGATGAGCCTCACCTGGCTCCTGCTAATGCTCTTGGTCATGGTCGTCCTCGAGCTCCTTTCGTCTCGAGGCTCCCTCGCGTGCCCGGCCGCGGGCGGCTCCTGGGGCGGTCGCCGCCGTCATTTCCTGCCGCTCCTCGACTCGATGTAGGCGTCCACTGACGCCCTCGACACCAGGAGCTTCCTTCCGAGCCTGTACGAGTCGATCTCTCCCGACCAGATGAGGTCGTACGCCTTGTTTCGGCTCGCCCTCATGTACTCCTGCATCTCGATCACCGTCATCCATTCGTCCCGATCTTGGCTTCCCTCGGGCGCGGCGCATTCGGCTGTGCGTGCCATGGTTCCTCCAATCTTCCCGTGCGGCACCGCGCGAGGACACCGCACGACACCGTGTGCCTCTTCGTCTGCGCGACGATTGAACCGCCTGATGGCGATTAGTGAGCACGGCGCGAGCGGAGACGGGTCGAGGTGGGTCGAGCTGGTCGGTCCTCCACGAAACGGCCATGAGCCGCATGCCTTAGCTCGCAGCTAAGTCCCTGAAAAGTAAAAGGCGCCCATGCGGGCGCCTGCCTAGTAGCTGGAGTTGTTCAGTTTTGGTTGGAATGCTTCTCTTCCGCGGTGCTGTCGTCCGGGGTCCGGCATCTGTCGTTCGCCTCTTTTGTCGTGTTTGATGTTGCGTGTTCTGCGAGCGACCTTGCACAGGTTTTTCAGCCCGTTGCCCCAGGTGCACCCGGGTAAATGGTACCCATCCGTTGGGACATGGCCTGTTGCGGTTGGTGATTCGGCTGAGCGGGAGCAGACGAACGGCGAGGGTATGCGCAAGGACGCCCCGTAAGGCTCGGTGGCCTTTGCGTTGCTTTTTTTTGAACCCATCTGCAATACAAGAATTCCCTTGCTAGGCTGGGTTCTTCTCCGCCATTGCTAGATGGCGAATCCCCAAAGCCGGCGCGTCGCGCCGCGAGCGGACCTTCTTATCGAGCGGAACAGGGAAAGAATGGGCTCGTCGCTCTTCTCGGAAGAGCCGCTTCTCGTCCCCCTAAGCAGGACGGCATCGTCGGTCCCGAGGATGTAGCTCCAGTAGAAACCGTCGTAGATCATCCAAGGGCTTTCCCCACGCTCGCCATAGTGGACGCCTTCGCCGATGGTGGCGTAGGGCGCGAGCTTGGCCGCGGCAACCCTGAACCTGGCGGCGGGAAGGTCGCGTTTCCTGGAGACGTACTCGATTTCGCACCAACCCGTGACCAGATCGCAGCTCATGTCTATGTTGTCCTCGAGGGCAGGCCCCCACGTCCAGAACCGCGCCCACGTCGCCTTCTCGCCGACGCCTCCCGCAAGGGGCTCCTCACGGGAGACAGGCGCGGGGAGAAAGCAAACCTTGGGTTCGCCATCGGCACCGACGTACCATCGGGCGTAGACGAAGCGGGTCCCGTAGAGCTTTGCGACCTGCTCGTCTTCGCGTGCCGCGAAAAGACGCTCGAACGGTTCCGACTCCTCCTTAGGGATCAGATAGCCCCAAAGGTCGGGGCAGGCGATGTCCGTGTGGCCCTCCGGCCCGTATTCGGTCGGGTAGAACGTGCCGTCCGCCTGGCCCTGAAGCGTCTCGATCGCGTCGAGGATTGCGTCGTCTTCCCAAAACCAGCCGTCGCGCAGGCCCAGATACGCGCCCATGGCTATTTTCCCTGTTGCTTGGCGGGGAGGGGCTTGTCCCACTTTGCGGTATCGGGATTCCAAGCGGCTGTGAAATCGTCGTCCATTCCCTCGCAGGTGAGGCTTACGTTCCCTGCGGAGGGTTCAGGCTCCGGCTCGAGGAAAATTCGGTTGCCGCCCCTGCCGGTATTGAGCTCGAAATCCAGGGAGAACGAGAGCCCCGCGGCTTCGAACCCGCAGCATACCCTTAGAATCTCGGCGTCGAGGGCGGGCACGTTCTCATAGCTGAACCTGAGCTTCGGCGGGATGGTATGTGCCGGCAGCGCCTTGAAGAGGATGCCGGCAATGGTGTCGGCGATGATGCCATCGTGCTCGTCGCGCCAGTCGCGGTTCTCCGGCGAGGCCTCGTCGTCGAACATCCCGTTTGCAGCGGCGTCCTTGCGGTGCCAGACGTCGTAGTCGAGGACGAACGGCAGCCCTTCTTCCTTATAGTCGTGGCGGCTCATGTCGAGCTTGAGGCCATGGGCCTCGGAGAGCAGCATGATGGCCGCGTGCAGGTCGAGCAGGTAGCAATCGGCGGCATCGGCATCGCAGCCGAGCTGCGCTTTTGCCTGGCGGTAGGTCGTGGTGTTGAAACCGTCGGGCGCCTGCTCGAGCGCGAAAAGGATCGTCTCCGCATCCCTGCGCGTCTCAAGGTCGATGGACATCAGCTCATCCAGTCCTTCTCTGTCCATGTGCGTCCCCCTTGCGATTGTCGCTATCGGTTCGAGCCATGCCAGTTGCTTCTCTGCTACGGGCATTCTTGTCTTTCTTGCTGGTATTATCTCACCGCGTTGCAGCTGCTGCCACATCGTGCGATGGCCAATACGGGCCCGAAGTCCAGACGACGGAGATGCCTCGGCTGCGCGCCGAATCGCGGTGTCGATTCAACTCATGGGCAAGCCACCCGAGACTACTCACTTTGTTCACCGATGGTGAGTGCCAGCGACCTGCGGTTTTGCGAAACGTCTGCAAGCCACCCGCGTTGATTCACTTGCGATTGCAGCTGGCGGCTTGCGGACTAGAGGGCGGTAGAGTTTCAAAACGGGCGTTTTCGGCGCTATCGAGCCTCCAAAGACGGCCCGCCGCGCGCTTTGGGACAAAAACAAAAACTCAAGGCCCTGAGTTCGAAAAAAGTTTTTGAAGTTGTCCCGACTTTTGTCCCCGAAGCCGACGAAACACGACACGGTGTTACTTGGCGGCACTCGGATCGAGACGGAACCGAAAACTGGGTGCAACTGGAATGACGGGACGGCAGAACCGAAGCCATCGAGTGGGAATAGTTGTTGATACATTTCCGTATCAATTCGTGACCTAACGCACCCCTTGAGAAACACCAGCTCAAGGGGTGTTTTCATATCTATTAATAAGCCATCGAATGCAAATTAGTATTAACGTGACCCACAAAAATGAAGTCGATATGAAGTCGTTTTGCAAGTGGCTAACAAGTTGGAATACCTGTTCTCACCTGCAATTATTTCCAAAAGTAGCATAGCTAATGCAGAATATCGATTGATACGAATACGTATCATTACCTGCAAAAACCGTGATGCAGAATTCCTTACAACCCGTTAGCCACCTGCAACTACATAATTGATACGAATCCGTATCATTCTTTATTGCCCAATTTTTTTCGGTTTGGGTCACGAACGGGTCAGGGCATAAAAGTGGCCCCTGACGAGGCCATTTGAGCATATGTTGCAGCCGTTAGGCTCGGAATGAATCCTTCCAGGCGATGTATTCATCGCGTGTCAGCTCGTCATCCTTCAGGTCCCTGTTGTTCCTGTACCAGTGGTGAAGCGCCCTCGCCAAAGCCTCCTGGTCCTCGTTCTCAAAGCTCTCCGGCAAAGCGAGAACCACCGTCCCGCCTACCTTGATAGGCTCGAGGCAGAACGCCTCCTCCAATTCGAACAATATGTGTATCGCATCATTCGCATCGCTTCCCCAATCGGATTTCAGGGACGAGGGGTTCACCTCAAGGCAGCGTGCGATCTCGGCAATCATGGGATCCTTCGGCATGCGTTCCCCGTATTCGTACTTGCGCAGTGAGACAGCGGAGATGCCAAGCATCTCGGCGAACTGCTCGGCGGTGTAACCGCGTTCTTTCCTGATGCGATGGATCTTCTCTCCGATCTTCATCGGGCCTCCTGACCTGTAATACCAAATGTGTTTTTCGGCGAATCTCGACGAAATAGTTCATTGATACATAATTGTATCAGTTATTGTGTCTGTAGTACTGATACGTTTTTGTATCAATGGAAAGGACACAACGATGGATGGAAGACTTATCACGGCCAAGGAAGTGGCCGAAGACTTGGAATGCAGCATGCAGCACGCCTACAAGATCGTAAGGCAGCTCAATGCTGAGCTTACCGAAATGGGCTGCTTCACGATGCGGGGAAAGACGAACCGCAGCTACTACGAGGAAAGGCTCTTCGGGAGAATCGACGAAATCGACCTGAGCGAGCTCGAGACAAGGGCCGGCGATGAGCGTTAGGAAGGACGAGAAGAGGGGCACCTGGCTCGTCAAGCTCCACTACACGAACCATGACGGAGAGACCGTCGACTCGACGAAGCGAGGCTTCAAGACCAAGGGCGAGGCCCTGGCATGGGAGAGGGACTTTCTGGCCAATGAAGCGCGGTCCACGAGCATGACCTTCGAGCAGTTCGTCGGGGTCTACGCGGAAGACGTTCGTCCGAGGCTGAGGGAGACCACATGGCGCAGCAAGGAGTACATGATCAACGAGAAGCTCATCCCGTTCTTCGGCGAGATGAGGGTCGTCGACATCACATCGAAAGAGATCATGGACTGGCAGAACAGCCTGCTGAAGGCAAAGGACGAGAACGGGAAGAAGCTCTCGGAGACCTACATCAGAACGGTGGAGAACCAGCTCTCCGCAATCCTCAACCACGCCGTACGGCATTACGGACTTCCCGCAAACCCCCTTCAGAAAGCCGGAAGGGTCGGTGAGAAGCAGGGAAAGGAGATGAGGTTCTGGACGACGGACGAGTACCTGAGGTTCTCCGAGAAGGTCATCGACCGGCCCGAGATGTTCTATGCCTACGAGATCCTCTACTGGTGCGGCCTGAGGGAGGGCGAGCTGCTGGCCCTGACCGCCAAGGACATCGACATTGAGAACAGGACCATCAGCGTGACGAAGTCCTACTCCCGCCTCGACGGAAGGGACATCATCGGCCCTCCGAAGACCAAGAAGTCCGAGCGAGTGATCGCCCTGCCCCGCTTCCTCGCGCAGGAACTCCAGGAGTACATGGAGATGGAATGCGACATCAAGGAAGACGACCGCCTCTTCCCCTTCACGAAGTACGCGCTCAGCAACACGCTGAAAACCGCTGCGAAGCTTGCCGGTGTGAAAGAGATAAGGGTCCATGACCTGAGGCACAGCCATGTCTCGCTTCTGATCAACCTGGGCTTCACCGCGGTCGCGATCGCCGACAGGATGGGCCACGAGAGCGTGCACATCACCTATCGCTACGCCCACCTTTTCCCGAACCAGCAGAGGAACATGGCAGACGTGCTTGACGCGCTCATGAATGCGAGGAGTGAGAACCATGAGCGTTAAGAGTCTGGACAGAGAGGGGCGATGGAGGGACATCACCATCGGCTTCAGGGTCTCGGAAGAGGAGAACGAGAGGATCAACCAGCTCGCAGCCCTTAGCGGCATGACGAAGCAGGCCTTCATCATCGACCGGCTCGAGGGAAACGAGATAACCGTGCTTGCCACGACCAGGATGCAGAAGGCCCTGGCGATCCAGGCCAAGAGGGTCGCTGACGAGCTTGCAAGGGTCGCTGCGGGCTCCCCGGTCAACGCAAGGCTCATGGACGTCTCAGGCGCCATCCTCGACGTCCTCAGGCAAATGAACGACCAGGGCATGGCCATCGATACCCTTGCCGACGGGCTGACCATTGAGGATATGGAGCTATCGGATCTGCGCAGGACCATGACGCCTGATATGAGGCAGATTCCTCTGACGCCCGAGGAAGTGGAGCCCGTCGCCGACGCGGAGAAGAGAAAACCCGAGAGACGCAGGAGAAGTACGAAGGGAATGTTCAAAAAGGACAAGAGATGATTCCTCGAAAGCTCACGGGAAACGCATCCGTGGACGCCATCGCCACGATGGCCATAAGCGGCAACGTCATCCCCGCGACCTGGTACAAGACAATTACTACCGCCTCTGGCAAGGCCGACCTGGCAGCCATCAACATCCTCTCGGACGTCCTCTACTGGTACCGCCCGAGCGAGATCCGCGACGAATCCACGGGCGACGTCATCGCCTACAGGAAGAGGTTCTCGGCAGACCTGCTGCAGCGAAGCTACGACCAGATCGCAGAGCATTTCGGTCTCAGCAAGCGGCAGGCGAAGGACGCAGTGGTACGCCTTGAGGAGCTGGGCGCCATCAGGCGCGTGTTCCGCAACGTCGACTATGGCGCCGGCACCATGGGCAATGTCATGTTCATCGCCATCGAGCCTGCGCGCATCTTCGAGCTCACCTATCCCGAGCAATCAGGCGGCTTGGACCCTATGGCGGAAAAACGCCATAGGTATGACGGAAGCGACGTCGAACCCGATACCCCTATGTCGGCATTTCGTCATAGGTGTGGCGAAATTCCGACAGACATATACAAAGACTACTCAGAGACTACTAGGAGATCATCTTCTGACCATCCAACCAACCAGCCAGAAAACCTCTCTTGCGACAAGGGGGATGGAGGGCTGGCGGAGACGAGCGAGAGCTTCGAGAGGGCCTGGGAGAAGGTTCCCAGCTCCAAAGCATCCCAATGCGCGAAGGAGAAGGCCTGGAGGGTCTGGCAGGAATCGCTTCTAGGCGACGATGTAGACGAGGACTTCCTCGCAGGCAGCTACAGGCGCTACGTCATCCAGCAGGAGCAGGCCGGCACGGAGGCCCGGTTCATCGCGACGCTGTCGACCTGGCTGAAGCCCAACAGGCCCATCACCGGACTCAGCCTCGATACGGCGCTCGAAAACCGCCGCAGGCAACGGACGCGCGCAGAGCGGCAGGCTGCCGAGCGAAGAGCTGAAGAGCGGCGCCGCATGGAGGAGGAAAGGATCCAGGCCCTCGAGATCGCGTGGCGCGACTCGGATCCCGAGGCCCAGCGACTGTGGTCCCTGGCCTGGGATTATGGCGCCGGATTCGACCGAATGGGAGACGCCATGGGCGAATACAGGGCCTACCGTGACGAGAAGTTCAAGCCCGGCTAGGGGTGCGCCGGGGCAATTTTCCCCGGCAAGGAGCCCCAAGGCATCCGGCTCTTTGAAAAAAACACCGTCCCATCTGGTGCTTCTTGGAACCGCTGTCCCATAGATTGGATACCCGGGCATGCGGTTTTCTATAGAGTTCATGCTTGTATTACTGTGCACAGGCGCGGGTTCAGCCAAGAGGCTGCCCGAAGCGATGCGCCCGCCTGATCCGAAACCTCGTGACGGGTTTCCGTCATCGCATGACGGATTTCGCCACAGACATGAAGCGCACCGTTACTCTTCCCAGCATCACCGGGCCTGTATGGGCCGCGGCTACGGCAACTCGCAGCCGTGAGTGATGGAGGAAGCGATGGAACACCTAGACCCGATAACCAGGCAGTACCTGGGGGTGATCAACAGCTACAAGGACCGAAGCGGCATGTCGACGACCGAGCTCGCAAGGCGCCTTGGGCTGAGCGACTCGAACGTCGGGAAGAAGCTGCGCGGAGAGGTGGCCATGTCGGCCACCGAGCTGGTGCAGATCACCTGGCTGTTCAAGATCGAGTTCACCGAGTACTTCCTCGTGGGCCTTGGCGATCTACCGGAATCCACGCGACCTCAAAGGAAAGAGAAACGCTGACGACTGGGACAAATTGTCCCAGTCCATCTAGGGGGGGAATCATGCCAAGCGACTTCGGAGACGAATCCGGCGAGAAGCTGTTCGACTGGATGCTCCGCCTGGGCCAGGAGGCCGGACAGGCCGCCATGACCCACAGCGCGGCGAGGGTCTCCATGGCCTTCAGGAACGCCGTCGGCGAGATCGGAAGCGAGCAATCGGCAATCACCGCAGGCGTCGAGCAGGCAAGCGAGGCGCCCGAGTGGGCGAAGCTGAACCTGCATGAGTTCAAAGACCTCCCCGAGTTCGACACCATCAAGGAGATCATCGGCTCGAAGCTTGAACGCGAGGCGCTCCAGCACGAGTTCTTCGACGAGGGCGAGAAGTCGTACCTCATCTTCAGGGTGGACGACGCGCCCGAGGTCGCCAGATGCTTCGACGAGCTGGCAACGGAGACCACGAGGGCCTGCAAGAAGGCCGAGCAGCAGCTCTCCAAGGAAAAGGGCCGGGCATCGGCCAGGGACGGCGAAACGCTTGGCGACCCCGACAAGGAGCCGCTCCAGGACCGAGTCGAGGCCTTCAGGAAATCGGCAGAGCTCGCGGAACGCGCCCATGGCCGCAGCCGCGAGGTCATCGACCAAGCGAGGGGACGTTGACGCCCTTCGACAAACATACCGTGGCGATAGTCGCCCTCATCTCAGCCTGCGCAGCCCTCGCAGGCTTCCTCTTCGTGGGGAGCCTCCTCGACCTTCCGGGAGGCTCCCTTGATCCCATGGAGGCGTTGCTGCAGCTGCCCGCTTGGCTAGCGCGCGGAGGGATCATGCACGCGAACGCTCTCGCACCGCTGGCGGGAATGCTGGCAGCATGCGCCATCTGGGGCATCTGGGTGCACCAGGCTCTCCGAGGGGGGACCTTCCGGCTCGGCGAGGAGCACGGCTCCTCCCGTTGGGGCAGCATCGAAGAGGGCAAAGCGTTCATGAACCAGGACGAGCCGGACCTGAACATCCCGCTGACAAGCTCCATCGGGATCCCCGTCTCCAGGTCCGACTTCGACCTGGAAACGGACCGCAACCGCAACATCTGCGTCGTCGGAACACCCGGAACGGGCAAGACCAGGAGCCACGTGCTTCCGCTGCTGATGCAGATGAACGCCAGCTACCTGGTAACCGACCCGAAGGGAACGCTCATAGAATCCACAGGGTGGATGTTCGAGGCCGCAGGCTACAGGATCCGCAACTTCGACCTCGTCAGGATGGAGACCTCGAGCCATTACAACCCCCTGGCATACGTGCGCACCGACGTGGACGTGCTGGCCATCGTGGAGTGCCTCATCACCAACACCACCGGCGACGCCGAGCACACGGGAGACCCGTTCTGGGAGAACGCGGAGCGTCTCCTCTACACGGCGCTCATCGCGTACCTGATCCACCACTGCCCGCCCGAGGACAGGAACCTCCCGGGTATGCTCACCCTGCTGTCGCTGGCTGAGGCCCGCGAGGGAAACGAATCCTACATGAGCCCCCTCGACCTGCTGTTCCACGAGCTTGAGACGGGCAAGCGCCTAGTCGCCGCAGGCGACGAGAGGCCCTTCGACGAGAACTCGCGGGCGTTCATCAACGGGAGCTCCACCGTGCGCTGGGAGCAGGTCCGGGAGCCCGCTGACCCTTCCAAGGACTTCGCCCTCAACGCATACAAGCGCTTCAAGACCGCCGCCGGGGAGACCCTCAAATCGATCATCATCAGCTGCAACACCCGGTGCCTGCCTATGATGGCCGACAACGTGCAGAGCCTCCTGGCAGACGACGAGCTCCACCTGGACAAGATGGGCGACGCAGGGCAGAGGACCGTCGTCTTCGCATCGATGCCGGACACGCGCGGAACCTTCAACTTCCTGTTCGCCATGCTCATGTGGCAGGCCGTGAACGAGCTCTGCGACGCGGCGATCATCGACCACGGCGGCAAGCTCCCCACCCCGGTCCACCTGGTGTTCGACGAGTTCGCCAACATCGGCAAGCTGCCCGACATCGACCGCTTCATCGCCGTCATCCGAAGCAGGAACGTCTCCATGTCCATGATCCTGCAGTCGTTCGAGCAGCTGAAGGGCACCTACGGCGAGGAGAAGGCCCTGTCCATCAGGGCCTGCTGCGACACGACGCTCTTCCTGGGGTCGACGCTCTACGGCACCAACGAGGAGATCTCCAAGATGCTGGGAAACCAGACCATCGTCTCCTTCACCCTCAACGACACCGAGGGCGCCAACAAGTCGACCACCGTGAACAGGACCATATTCGAGCGACCGCTGATGCTGCCCGACGAGGTGGGCCGCCTGTCAAGGCGGAAGGCCCTGCTGCTCATAGCGGGCACCTACCCGTTCAAGGACGACAAGTACGACGCGGCGCAGCATCCTCGGTGGGATGAGGTCGAGCCAGGGCACAAGGGGGCCAAGCACAGCACGCCCTTCGACTTCGGAGCGTACGCAAACAGGATGAGGGGGTGATCTCTGAGCAAGGGAACGGCAGCGGCAATGCCTCTGGCAACAAGGCCGGGTCGAGCTTCCACCCTCGGCGCGGCTGCCGCCGCCTAGACGCAAAGGAGCGCTCGCGCGCTCCGCACTGCAATCTTATCACGCAACACAAGGCGCCCCTTCCACCCTCGGCGCCAGAGACGCAAAGGAGGCATTCACATGCTTGCAAAGATCATCACCCTCGTCACAGGCTGCGTGACGTTCCTGGGCGGATTCCTCGTTGTCTGGGGAGCGGTGCAGCTCGGCAGGTCCATCGGAAACCGCGGTGGCGGTGGCGAGGGCATGGAGGCTGGCATCGCGACGATCGCCGGCGGCGCGATCATCATCGCCGCCGCGGTCTACTTCGGCCAGCTCGACACCTCATGGATGCCGGCTTAGGAGGCCCCGGTTGATCGACGACAAGCTCCACATCCCGATCCAGAAGGACATCGGGGAGTATGAGCAGAAGCTCTTCGGGGACATGTCCATCAGGACCTGCGTCTGCCTTGCGGGAGGATTCGCGACCGCTGTCCTCGTCGCCCTGGCCTCGTGGCTCTGGCTCGCCATAGACCCCTCTGACATGACGTTCCCCATCATGCTCGCAACGCTGCCCTTCTGGCTCGCCGGCTTCTGGAAGCCCCACGGCATGCCCTTCGAGAGGTTTTTGCCGCTGGTCGCCAGGCACCACATGGCCAAGCGCCACTACGAATTCACGCCCAGCCACCGCTGCGGCACGGACATGCCGCTGGCCCTGGAACCGAAGAAGCTGACCCGCAAGGAAAGAAAGAGAACCTACCGAAAGGGGGCGGAGCTCTATGAGCCTGCTGAAGAAGCGTAGGAAGGGCGTCGAAGGCGCCCCTGAGAAGAAGAAGGAGAAGCAGAAGAGGCAGAAGGGCACCATCGACCTCTGCGGATACGAGCTCATGCTCGAGAACGGGGTCGCCCAGGTAGCGCCAGGCCTCTTCAGCCAGATGGTGCAGTTCGGCGACATCACCTACCAGTGCGCCAGAAAGGACACCCGCGAGAACATCTACAGCACCATGAGCGCGCTCTACAACTACTTCAACCCGGACACCAGCGTCCAGGTCACGATCACCAACGAGCCCGTGCCAGCCGAGGAGATCGGCAACAGGACGTTCTTCCCAAAGAGCGACCCCTGCCTGGACGACTACGTCGAGGAGTACAACCGCATCCTCAACGACAAGATGCGCGAGGGCGTCTCGAACCTGAAGAGGCAGAGGTACCTGACCTTCACCACCAAGGCGGACGACATCGACTCGGCAATCCCAAAGCTCGCCCGCATGCGCAACGACTGCACGCAGGCCCTGGCGAGGATCAAGAGCAAGTCGGAGCCCGTGAAGGGCGCGGAGAGGCTCAGGATAGCCCGCGGCCTGCTGAGCCCGCTTTCCCCCTTCGACTTCGACTGGGACAATTTGTCCCAGTGCCCGACGGCGCGGAGCCTCGACTTCGTGGCGCCCATGTCCGTCGACTTCAAGCCCAACGGCCGCAACGACGCCTTCAGGGCCGACGACGCATGGTGCTGCGTCATGGCCATCAGGTCGTTCGGATCCATCCTCATGGACGACTGCCTCGCGAGCATCGTCGACCTCCCCATCCCGCTCTCCGTCTCGCTGCACCTGAGGCCCATCCCGCAGGACAAGGCCATCGACATGGTGCAGGGAAAGATCGACTGGATGGACATGGAGGAGCGAGGCCAGAAGAGCCGAGCCGCCAACAAGGGAATCATCCTCACGCAGACCTCCACGGCCCTTCGCTACTCGCGCGCGGACGCCGAGGAGCTTCTGGACTTCCTGCGCAACAAGAACGAGCGACTCTTCGAGTACGCCGGCTACGTGTTCACCTACGCGGCGAGCGAGGAGGAGCTCGACGAGCAAATCGACAGAATCATCTCCACGGCCAGGGGCTCTGCGCTCACCGTCGAGAAGCTCTACTACCGCCAGGAGGAGGGCTGGGGCTCCGTGCTCCCCTTCGCCACCAACAAGTGCGATGTGACCAGGCTGCTCACCAGCGGCCAGATCGCCATGCAGATGCCCTTCGCATCGCTGGAGATCAACCAGCCCGGCGGCATCTACCTCGGGCAGTCGAAGATCACCAACACGCTGGCCATCCTGGACAGGCTATCCCTGCCCTCGCCCATGGGATTCGACTTCGGAACGCCGGGCACGGGCAAGTCGAACGCCCAGAAGAGCGTCTGGCTGCAGGTCCGCATGCTCTACGGCGACAAGGCCCAGGGAATCTGGATCGACCCTACCGGTGAGGGACGCCCGGTCGCAGAGGCAGGCGGCGGCGTGAGCATCAGGCTCGCAGCCGACTCGGGCCAGTTCATGAACCCCTTCGACACGAAGGACGTGGAATCCCTTAACGAGCCGCTCCAGAAGGCCTTCAAGGTGGACGCCTTCCTGGCGCTCTCCGCATCGATGATGGCGGAGGGAAACCAGGGCCTCACCCAGGCGGAGCGATCCATCATCGCAAGGTGCGTGGAAGAGGCCTACCGCAGGGCCGGCGACGAGGGCACCCCGGTGCTCGAGGACTTCTACGACCTCCTCCTGGAGCAGCCGGAGGCGGCTGCCAGAGACATCGCCCTGCGATACGAGCGGCACGTCAAGGGCTCCTTCTCGTTCTTCAACCGAAGGTCCAACGTGGCCCTCGACGCCCCGATGGTGAACATCGACCTCCACGACCTGAACTCCGACATGAAGGTCTTCGGCATGCTGACCGCGCTGGAGCAGGTGCGCAACCGAATGTACCAGAACTTCGCCGAGAAAAGGACCACCTGGCTCTTCATCGACGAGGTTCAGAGCCTCTTCAAGCATCCGGCCGTCATCGCGTACTTCGAGAGCTTCTGGGCGGAGGGCCGCAAGTTCGGCCTCGTAGCCACCGGGCTCTCCCAGAACGCCAGCTTCATGCTGGGAAGCGACATCGGCTCCACGATGATCCTCAACTCCGACTACCTGATGCTCCACAAGCAGTCCACCGTCGACCGAGACCTCTGGGCGGAGACGCTCAACCTCTCCGACGAGGAGGTCCGCTACATCGACGACGGAATCAAGCCCGGCGACGGCCTGCTGGTCGCAGGCGGCGCCAGGATGCCGATCGCAAACGAGCTGCCCAAGGGAAGGATCTACGACCTGCTGACGACCAAGCCTTCCGAGGTCAACGCCCTCGGAGGCGGAGGAAGGTCCGCCCGATGACGCGATCGCCCGACAGGGACCCCATGCACGACGTGGTAGCCGGAGAACGGGAGAACCTCCTCAACTCCGGTGTCGTCTCCGGCGGGGATGCGTTCCGCGAGGGCGTCGTCGGAAGCGGCGTTGGCGTGCCGGCCAAGGACGCCACGGAGCAGACGGCAGCGGGCCTCGGCCTCAGGCGCATGGCCGCCGCCTCGCTCGTTGACGAGCTGGACGACTCGGACGAGCTGGAGGGCTCACGCGACGTCTACGATGCGGCAGAGGGCGGCAGGGCAATCAGGAGGAGGCTGGCATCGCGCAAGGCGGGCAAGGCCGCAAAGTCGGCGGAGAATGCCGGCTCGCAGGGAACGGTCCCCAAGTCAACGGGGAAAGCCGAGGCCGCAGCCGACCCATACAGGCAGGCCGCGGAGATGCGCGCCAAGTCGAACGGAGCCGCAGGCGCGACGAAGGCTTCGGCAGACGCAGCCTCCGGCGCCTCCGCGGAGATGTCCGCCCAGGCCGTCGGGACCCAGGTCGCCAGCGCGAACGCGTCGGCTGCCGCGGCGGCGGCAACGGCCGAGGGAACCGCGGGCGTCGCAGGGGCCATCGCCAGCGCCGGAATACCCGTCGCAGGAGTGGTGGCCGGAATCGTCGCCTTCGTGCTGGGCGCCCTGCTGGTGGGACAAATTGTCTCAGCGCTCTTCGGCTTCTGGGAGAACGAGGCCAACAAGCAGGCGATGGAGGGGCTCCCCCCGTACATCACCTACGAGATGGTCGAGGCGGCCCTGGACGCCCAGGAGAAGTACGGGCACCCCGCAGGCTGCACGATCGCCCAGATCATCTGCGAGAGCGGCCAAGGCGACCATATGAGCCAGCTGGCCACAAGGGACCACAACCTCTTCGGCATGAAATGGGCCTCATCGTACGCATCCGCTCCCGAGGTCGCGGGAAAGTCGTCCTGGGCGACCGGCGAGGAGGCGGCAGACGGCAGCCACTACACGACCACCGCCCAGTTCATCGTCTTCAAGGGGGATGCGGAATGCATCCGCTTCAGGAGCCGCGTGTTCCTCCAGGCAGGCAGGTACGCGAACAACCCGCTCATCAGGGAGGCCATGGCAAACCACGACTCCGACAAGATGGCCGAGGGCCTCAAGGACGCGGGCTGGGCCACGGACTCGAGCTACGTGGAGACGCTGAAGTCGATCATGGACACCTACGGCCTCAGGCGCTTCGACGGGCTGAGCCTGGAGGACTTCAAAGCCGGCGAGGAGGCGGGCAACGCCATCGTCGCCGCCGCATACAGCCAGCTCGGCGTGCCGTACGTCTGGGGCGGATCAACCCCGGGAAAGGGATTGGACTGCAGCGGGCTCACGCAGTACTGCTACAGGCAGGCGGGCATTCGCATCAGCCACTACACGGAGGACCAGAAGGAGGAGCTCAGGCAGATACCCATATCCCAGGCGAAACCCGGCGACATCCTCTACAAGTACGGCCACGTCGCCATCTACATCGGCGGCGACAAGTACATACACGAGCCGCACACGGGCGACGTGTGCAGGATCGCGACGGGAGTCAACTACTTCACATGCGCCCTGACGGCGCGTCACTAGAAAGGAGCAAGGAATGGAAAGGAAGAGCAAGGCCATGGCCGCGCTCGCATGCGTGGCCCTTCTCGTGCTCATCGGGGCGGGATGCGCACGCTGCACCATGGTCCATAGCGGCCAGCAAGACCAACCCGGCCAGGAGCAGGGAGAGACCGCCAGCGTCGATGCCGAGGAGGCAAAGGACAGCTTGGAGAAGCTGCTCGGGACCAAGTGGACCTCCCAGGACGGCAAGTCGGCCATGTCCATAGTGAACGGCGCCTTCGTCGAGAGGTCCGGCGACGAGGAGAAGATCACCTACTGGACGCCGGAGAAGTCAACCTCCGACGAGAGCGGCTTCTCCGAGTCCATCTGGGTCAGCGACAGCCTCACGTCAACGCAGTCCCCGTCAACCATAAGGGTCGACATCGCAGGCGACGGCAGCCTCGTGATCGCCTGCGACTCCTTCAAGCTTGCGGCGTCCTACACCATCGACGCGCCTGAGAGCGTCGAGCTCGGCATCACGGGAAACGTCGGATACCTGGCAAGCCTGACCGGCATCGACCAGGCGAAGATCGCCGAGTGCCTGCAGGGATACGTGACCGCGAAGTGCCCGTACGCGAAGACCGCGAGCTGGGACGGCGAGATCTACATCGACGCCAACAACGACAGGACCAGCTCGACCTTCACCCTCGATGACCCCAACGCGACCATCGTGACCGTCACGATCGACGGCAAGACGGGCAAGATCTCCGCGATGTGATGCAGATGTCCATCGTCAACAAAGCCATCGGTGACCGCCGCTTCAAAATCGCCCTCGCGATGACTCTCGCCCTCCTCACGGTGCTGCTAGTCCCTGCGCACAGCGCCTACGCCGACATCGCCGGGGACATCAACAACTGGCTGGCGGAGCTCCTGAGGGATGCCGCGAACTGGATGTTCTCCAAGCAGGTCGACGTCCTCAAGGGAATCGGATACGACGGCATCCTCGGCGCCGACTTCAGCTCGATGCTGACCACCTCCGGAAGCGTGTCGATGTACGACATCGCCCACGGCGTGTGGAGGGTCGCCATCCTTCCCATCGGCTGCGGCGTGCTCTCCCTCGTGTTCACCGTGAAGCTCATCCAGATCTCGCAGAGGGTCGACGGCAACGCGTCGATGCCCGGGGTCAAGGAGGTCGTGTTCCTGCTCGTCTTCTTCGCCGTGTTCCTGTTCCTGATCCAGCACAGCTTCGAGCTGATGCAGTCGATCTACGAGGTGATCGGCATCGCCATCGACAGGGTCATGGCGCTGTTCGGGACCGGCGGCGCATTGGACCTTGCGGCGGTGTCCATCGTCACCACCGACGACGACATCCCGGCGCTGCTGGCCATGCTCATCGTCTCGCTCATCAGCTGGGTGGTGGTGCTGGCCGCCTACATCGTCGCCCTGGTCGTGTGCTGGGCTCGAGCGCTGCAGCTCTACATCATGGCGGCGTTCAGCCCCATCCCGCTTGCCTTCATGGCCCTGGACGACACCAGGCAGATCGGAGTCGGGTATCTGAAGAACTTCACCGCCGTCTGCATCGCAGGCCTGATCATCGTCATCCTCCTGATCGCCTTCCCCGTGATCCTCGGAGGGATAACCGGCGCGAACCCCGGCACGGGCACCCCCGTGGACACCGTCGCGAACGGCCTCACGTACGCGCTGCAGTACCTGGCGATGTGCATCCTGCTCATCCTCTCGCTCGTGAAGAGCGGAGCGTGGGCTCGAGACATAGTTAGCGGATTCTAAGAGAAAGGAAAGAGAGCTTGTACGAACCGAACAGCGGGGCCACGCCGGAAGCGGCATGGATGATGAACGACCCAGAGGACGGATCGCGCCTGCTCCTGGAGGCCCATGCGGCACCAGACCCGACGGGGGCGGACACCCTGGGATTCTCGTTCTCCCTGTGGGCCAGGCGACAAGGCGGGTGGACCGAGGTGATGAACGGCTTCAACTGGGGCTATTCCGACGCCGAGGAGCTCGTCGACGCCGCCGAGGCCTACCTCGGGTACGAACCAGAAGACATCGAGCGCATCGGCTACGGAGAGTTCGAGAGGGCGCTGCTCCTTGACGAGGGCCTCTCGTCCAGGGCGCAGCGCGCCAAGAGCATCCCCGCGGTCGAGCAGATCAGGAGAAGGGAGGGACATCGGATGGGCAGGTAGCCCTTGGCACCCAGGAACCCCGGCACTTCCACAACATGCCGGCACTAGACGTAAAGGAGGGCTCGCATGAGCCAGGAAACACCAAAGAACACCTATGTCACGCTGCACAAGAACTTCGTTCGCACGGACATCGAGTACACCGACCGAAGGACCGGTGAGACAAGGACCTTCAACTCCGTGACCCTGCCCAAGGGCACGGTCATCGACGGGCACGACGTCAGCTACTACCAGTTCAGCCCGCTGTTCGTCAACGAGTCGCGATACCGCGGCGAGGACTACCGGGACATCCCGCTCCTCACCGAGCGCGAGGTCTGGCTCCGCAGGAGCATCCTCGACGAGGACGGCAAGCCCGTCGTCAACGACGAGGGCGTAGAGGTCAAGGACGTGATCAAGGTGATGCCCGCCCAGATCAGGGATGCGATCGAGCAGAACCGGACCGAGTACCTCGAGAGCCTCGCCGACCGCGCGCGCTCGGCACGCGACGGCAGCGAGAGGCTCGGCCGCAACGCCGCAGCCCGCGCCAACGCCCGCATGGCCCGCGAAGACATCCCGTTCTAAGGAGGGGCCGTGAAAGCAAAGACAGCGGGGAGGATCGTCTCCTCCAAGATCGTCCGCGTGGCCATGAGCCTCGCTTTGGCGTTGAGCGTTTGCGTGGTGACGCCCGTCAACGCATTCGCGGCGGGCGGCGTCAACGTCACAATCGGCGACGACATCCCTTACGCGGGATACTCCACAACGCACATGTATGCCGACGGCGAGGTCGCGTACTGCGCCGACCCGTCTGCCGCCACTCCGTCCCCGGGCACGTACAGCAAAAGCAGCGTGAGCGACCCCGACCTCATCGCCACCATGTGGTTCAGCTACGGTGCCCCGGGATTCGACGCATCCATGTTCCCCGACTCCTGGTACGACGGCAGCGGCTGGAGCGCGGAGAAGTACGTCGTCGCAAGCCACGTGCTCCTGTCCTATGCCTACCAGGACTCCAAGGCCGATGCCGTGTTCGGCACCAGCGGCGACTTCGAGGACTGGGCCCGCGGCGAGCTTCTGGGCACCACCTGGAAGTCCATAAAGGCAAGCAAGGGAAAGGTTTCGACCGGCTTCGAGGCGTTCTGCATCCACACCGGACCTGGCACCCAGGTGCTCATGAGCTTCACCTGGGACAAGGGAGGCCTGAAGGTCGCCAAGGTTGACTCCCAGGCAGGGGCCGAGCCCCAGGGCGATGCCACGCTTAGCGGCGCCAAGTACGACATCGTCAACTCCTCCGGCAAGTACGCCCTCGTCGACGGCCGTTACTACGCAAGCGGCGAGGTGGTGAAGACCATCACCGGGCATTGGGACGGCGACGCCGGCGCGTATATCGCCAAGACTGCCTCCAACGCGCTGCCTTGCGGCACGTACACCGTGGTCGAGTCCGAGGCACCCGAGGGCTACCTCGTGTCCGACTGGTCCGCTAAAGCTGAGATCAGGTCCGATGGACGGGTCGTCGACCTCACATCCAGCCCCTGCGCAGACGACGTCATCCGCGGCGGCGTGCAGGTGACGAAGTCCGACGTCGAGCTCCAGGCGTCCGAGGCCCTGGGCGGTAGCTCCCATGACACCCTGACCACCGGATCCACCCTCTCCGGCATCGAGTTCACCATCGCCAACGCATCCGAGCACAAGGTCCTCGTTGGCGACAAGTGGTTCGAGCCCGGCGACGTCATCGAGACCATCGCGACCGCATGGAACGACGAGATGGGGGCATACACCGCCCAGACCGCGGCCGACGAGCTTCCCTACGGCACCTACACCATCCAGGAGACCAAGACCAACGACTCCTACCTGCTCACCGACGGCACGCCCCGCACCTTCCAGGTGAGGGCAGAGGGCGTGATGGTCGCAGGCGACAGGTACGAGAGGCCCCTGGAGTTCTCCGACCAGGTGGTACGCAACGACCTGGAGATCGTGAAGATGGCCGAGGACACCAACGCGTCCCTGCAGGTGGCCTTCAAGGTGACCAACGTCTCAACCGGCGAGTCCCACGTCCTCGTGACCGACAAGAACGGCAACGTCTCCACGGCCTCATCCTGGAACAAGCACAGCAGCAACACCAACGGCAACGACGGCCTGCTCTCCTCCGAGAACATCAAGGCGTCTGACATGGACTCCAAGGCGGGCATCTGGTTCTCCCTTGGCGAGGACGGCTCCAACGCGGCCGTCGATGACGGCCTCTCCGCGCTCCCTTACGGCAAGTACGTCCTGGAAGAGCTTCGCAGCGACTCCAACGAGGGCTACGACCTGGTGACCAAGACCTTCGTGATCGAGCGCGACTCCACCGCGGCCAAGCCCGTGTGGATGAGCCTCGACGACAAGGAGGGCCCGAAGATCCAGACCGAGGAGACCGACAAGGCCGACGGCGACCACGTGGCACAGGCTTCCGCCGAGACCACCCTGGTCGACACCGTCTGGTACGAGAACCTCAAGACCGACGGCACCCAGTACACCCTGACCGGCACCTTGATGGTCAAGTCCACCGGCGAGCCGCTGCTCGACGCTGATAGCAACCCCGTCACCGCAACAACCACCTTCAAGCCAAGGACCGCTTCCGGCGAGGTCGAGCTCGAGTTCACCTTCGACGGCAGCCTGCTCGCGGGCGAGGACATCGTCGCCTTCGAGTCCATGGCCTCCGACGGCATCGAGGTCGCAGTGCACGCCGACATCAGCGACGAGGATCAGACCGTCCACTTCGTCGACATCCGCACCACCGCCACCGACCAGGGCGACGGCGACAAGCTCGTCACCGGCACGGAGATCGTCATCTCCGACGAGGTTTCCTACGAGGGCCTTACCCCTGGTACCGAATACACGCTTGAGGCAACCCTGGTCGATGCCGAGACCGGGGAGCCCGTCATGGTCAAGGACGGCCTGATCGAGAGGCAGGTGACCGGCACGGTGACCTTCGTTCCCGAGGAAGCCGACGGTACCCAGGCCGTGGAGATTGCCTTCGACGGCACCGATTTCGGCGGAAAGAGCCTCGTCGTATACGAGAAGCTCTTCTCCGCAGGCGTCCAGCTCGCATCCCATGAAGACCCGAACGACGAGGGCCAGACCGTGACCGTCGTCGAGATCGGCACCACCCTCGTCGATGCCAGTGACGGCGACCACGTCATCGTCTCCGGCAAGGTGAAGCTGACCGACACCATCGAGTACAAGGGCCTTGTCCCTGGCGAGACCCACACCGCCCACGGCACGCTGATGGTCAAGTCCACCGGCTTGGCACTGGAGGACGCCGACGGCAAACCGGTGACCGCAACGGCGGAGTTCACCCCCGACAAGCCAAGCGGAACCGTTGACGTCACCTTCGAGTTCGATGCCTCCAAGATCGAGGAAGGCGTTGAGCTGGTGGCATTCGAGGAGTGCCTCGATGTCAACGGCAACGTGATCGCGGTCCATCAGGACATCGAGGACGACGGCCAGACCGTCGTGGTGGACAACCCGGACACCCCGAAGGTCCCTGACGAGCCCGGCAAGGGCTACGACAAAACCGGCTTCGACACCACCATGCTCTTCGCGGCCGTGGTCATCCTGATCGCAGCGGGCGCCGCTTGCGGCATCTACGCGATCCGCAAGCGCAAGCAGGCCTCCATCGAATCGGACGAGGACGCTGACAGCGAAACCGACGAGTCCTAATCGCTCGTCCTGAAGCCAATTGGAGGCGGCCATTTGGTCGCCTCCTTTCATCTGATAGGAGGAATATGAAAGCTGCGACGAAAGCAAGAGCCGCCTTCGCGGCGTGCCTCGCCTTGACCCTCTCCGGCCTGGCGCTAGCGCTCTCACTCCTGGAGTTCTCTGAAACCGCGGGCCGCGTCGACCCTTCGCCCGTGGCCGGCATCGAGCAAGAGGAGGACGATCCTTTCCCTGCTGTGGACTGGGACTATTGGAAGAGCCAGAATCCCGACGTCATCGGCTGGATAACCGTCCCCGGAACCGGCATAGACCTGCCAATCTGCCAGGCGCCTGCGTCTGACCCGACCTACTACCTGAGCCACGATGTTTACCGAAAATGGAACTTCTACGGCTGCCCTTACCTGGATTCTGATTGTGCCGAGAAGGGGTTCGACAGCCCCCTTGCCATGGTGTTCGGCCACCACATGGACGACGGAAGCATGTTCGCCGCGATGGCGAGCTACTCGGACAAGGCATTCGCGCAGGATCACTGCGAGATCCTGCTCCAGACGCCAGAGGAGAAGAAACGGCTGCATGTTGCGGCTGCGGACGTCGTGGACACCTACAACGAGTTTAAGAGGCTGGGCTTCGTCGATAGGAGGGACTTTCTTGCGTGGTGGGAGGAAACGCTCGAGGGCTCAGACATGGTGCTCGACCCGAATGCGACCGATCCCGAGAGTGTGCATGCCTTCGTCACCTGCAGCTACGGCCTCTGGAACGGCCATGAGCGCACCATCGTCTATGCAGTCGAATAAGAGGCTGAGTTTAGGAATAGGTACAGAGAGCCGCTGCGATAGACGCCCGTGGCGGCCATTGCGGCTTCTGGACCAGCTACAAGCGCGTCATTGTTACGTTATTGAGGGTCCCTGAATGATGTACTTCTACTCTTGATCTGCATCCTTGCGTTTGGCATCCCAAAGGAAAATGTCGTATGTCCGACCATCGGAACATGGCACATTCCCCAAAAAGCAAGTGCTATTGATTTTGGGGATTCGAACCGCACAGCCAATCGGCGGCGTCGATAATTCGTATGCCTTCGTACTGGTATTCGGGCTGGTATGTGCGCGCTATCAGGATCTTCGGGTAGGCGTCCCTTACCGCCAGCAGGGGGGCCACCTCTCGTTCGAACGTGCGCTCCTCGGATATGCTGTTCGCAACCTGGATGTAGAGCTTCTCGCCCTGCTTGATGGCGACGAAGTCTATCTCCTTCTTGTACAGCACGCCGACGTACACCTCGTAGCCGCGCCGAAGGAGCTCCATGGCGACGATGTTCTCCAGCACTCGGCCGTAGTCCATGTTCTTGGTGCCGAGGCGGGCGAACCTAAACGACTGGTCGACGAGGTAGTACTTGTCCTCCGACCTCAGGTACCTCTTTCCGCGGATGTCGTATCGGCGGATTCGGTAGAAGGCGAACGCCTTGCACAGCGCGTCGACGTACTTGCCGATCGTCTTGTGGTCGGCCTTCGTCCTGTTCGACTCGAGCGTGTCGGCAATCGACCGGATGGACGTGAGGTTCCCGACGTTGTCCATGAGGTAGTCGATGAGCGCATGGAGCAGCTGCTCGTTCTTCAGCTTGTATTTGCTCACGATATCCCGCACCACCAGGGCGTTTAGGACCTCGGAGTCGATATAGCGCCGCTTTTGCTCCTCGGTCCTGTACAGGTACGACCCCGCCATGCCCCCATCCGAGGTGTAGCTGGTCAGGCTGTCGTAGATGTTCTGGGACGGGTAGTATGCGAGGTACTCCCGGAAGGAGAACGGGTAGACGGGGATCTCGTACGTCCTGCCCACGAACAGGGTCGCCAGATCGCTGCTCTGCAGGAAGGCGTTCGAGCCGGTGACGAATATGCTGTACTTCTCCCTGGCGTGCAGGCTGTTTATCGCCTTCTCGAAGGATGCGCACATCTGCACCTCGTCGATGAAAAGGTAGTTCTGCCGGCCGGGCGCGTAGCGCTCCTCCACGTATGCCTCCATGGAGCGGTAGTCCAGGATGTCCTCGAAGTCCGTGAGGTTGTAGTTGATGCGGATGATGTTCGCGTCGGGCTGTCGCTCGGAGATCTTCTGCGCCAGGGCCTCCAGAAGCTTCGACTTGCCCGACCTGCGGACGCCGGTGATGACTTTGATGTCCGGCGTATCGGCAAGCTCCAACATCTCCGAAAGGTACGCCGTTCGTTCAATAAGCTTCACAGGTATCCTCCTCGACAACGTACGTTGTGTGTATTCCCCAAAATTGAATTATATGCCGTTTTGGGGATTTGTGTATTCGCCAACTGCATGCAATGACGAAAACAGTGTGTGGATGGCCGCTGCAAACGCCCAGGGTCTTGGGGTCCTTGCGGATCCCGATTGTGGGTGGTTCTACCGGGCGGACGCCGACGGTTCCAGGGCGATTCCCGGGAGCCGAGCCAGGTGAGCTCGGGGCTTCCACTACGGGACTGAGCCATTGCGGTATGCAACGTGTCATAGTTATCACCTCTATCACTGATACGGTAATAACCATTGTGTTTTTGGCACGGTTCGATCGCGGTGCCGACGGCCCCGCGACGCGGGAGACGGCTCACATGAACCTGAACACGGCCTTGATGAGCCACTTGCAGAAGCCGCCAATGGCTCCTAAAAGCACCCTAATCGCCTTCATAGTCCATCCAACCTTCCTCTTCGCTCTCAACCTCAATCTGCTGCAAGGGTTGCAGCTCCCTTGCCCATGCCAGTGCCTCCCACGAGGCTCCTGCGAGATTCGCTACAGCCTCGTCATCCATCGCGTCATTCGACGCTCTAAGCGCATCCACTACGCCTTGGAGCTGGCTTGCCAAGGACGGTCCGCCTCCATCCGAGAGGAGCAGCGCCGATGCGCAGTCGAGCCGCATGACGTCCACCAGGCCATCACCCATGCGGACAAGCATGCGGTCTCCGTCAACGAGCACCTGCTCAACGTCTCTCAGCTCGCCTTCCTCAGCGAGGAGGAAGCGCCAGCCCATGGCCCTTCGGCCGACTGGGACAACGTCGTCCTCAAGGTCCTCCTTGAAGCGCGGGTCCGTCTCGTAGAAATGCGCCTGCAACCACAGGCCCTTCTCCAGCTGGTCGAAGCGGACCTCGTAGTTTGCCAGCATGCAGCCGTCTCCGAACGGCTGGGAGGGCGTGTAGGAGTCCGTGTCGAACACGTCCAGCCGACCGTTCCGGTACTTGATCTGAACCTTCATCGTTCGCGTCCTTCCCGTCGTCTCTCGTTGTCTCGCTGCCTTGCGGCAGAGGAACCCTGAGCGGCCCTCTGGGAGCCGTTTTGCCTGCTTCTGGGTTCGTATTGCCATCGTGCGGCGTCAGCGCTTCTGGAGGCGTTTCTGGCCGTCTCACTGGGAACCAGGCCGTGCTCGGCTGCGTAATCCCTGGCGGCGTTCAGCTCCTCGATGCGCTCGGCGCACTTGGCTGCAGCCTTGGGCTCCGTTTCGCGCTCCATACGCCTTTGCAAGGTCTCGATTCGCCCGTCGTAGTCGGAACTAGATCCGATGGAATACCTTGCGTTCGTCTCGACGGTCTTTGCCAGGTTTCCCAGCTCTGCCAAGTCGTTGATCTCAACCGCATCGGTTGCCTGTGACAGGATCGCCCTGGATGACGCCGCGTCCGGATGGTAGGAACCGATGCGCTCGAAGCGCTCCGTCAACGCGATCCTTCCGAAAGACATACCGAGCCTTTCCCCGGAGACCTTCTTCGACGGTTGGTCGGCCAGGGAGAAGATCCAGTCCTCGCGTGGCGCGTGCGCCGAGTTTTCGGCGACCTCGACCTCCATGAGCTCCAGGATGCGCATGAACTCGCCCTCGTTGCGTGACAGCACCTTCGCCACGGACACCCTGTTCCTGATGTCGCTGACCCACGAGTACGCGCCGGCGTCGAGGATTCCGCGCTCGGCTTTGTTGATGTACGAGGCCCACCGTGTTCGAGGTCGGGGAGGGGTTTTGGGGTCGCTCTGCCCCACCCTGCCCTTCGGCATCTCGTTGTCGAAGGCCGTCAGCCCCCTGGCCTTCGCCACCTCCTGGAGGCTGCGGTTCATGTCCAGTGCATTCGGGATGTGCAGCCGGTTTCCCGTCTCGAGGTTCGTGTTGTTCACCACGATGTGGGCATGCGGAATCCTTTGCCTGTTGTCGTCGTGGTAGATGACGGCCACCTGATAGTCGGAGAAATGCTTCCTCACCCAGGCACGAGTTAGCTCACGTAATCCCTCGAGGTCGATGTTGTCGCCAGGGTCTGGCGAGATGACGTAGTGACGGAAGGTAATGGCGCGCTTCCCTTTCCACGGCTCGTCGTTTCCGTAGTCGTGACGAAGCGCGTCCATCTCAAGAGCCCACTCCACTTCGTCTTTGAGGGCTTCGTCCAAGCCCCTGTCCTCGACCTCGTCCCAGGACAGGTTGAAGAAGTCCCGCATCAGCGCCCTTCCGCCCTTCTCCAGGTAGTCCTTTATGCGGCCGCATCCTGTGTGCCCGTTGATCGCCTTGAGCACCGCCATGGCTACCGCCAGAACCTCTCGGACTCGTGGACCGCCTGGACCATGTCCTTGATCTCTTCGACGGAGCCTTGGACGAGCTCGAGCTCGGTGGCTGCCTTGGTTAGCTGCTCCTTTGCGACCTGCGGGTCGATGCCGCCCTTGTTCCTCACGAACATGGCGATGGTGTTCAGGGCCCTGACCGCCTGGTTGTAGTGGCGACCCCAGCGGATGAGCTCACGGTTGATGCGGCCCATGGTCTTCGCGTCGATGACGACGACGCGGCTGCCTGCGTCTATTGCGGCAAGCTCGTCGGGGTCCGATATGGGAAGCCTGAGGAGGGCGCGGATTGCCTCGGAGTTCGCTAGCTCCAGGGCCTCCGCTCTCTTGTCCAGGAGCTGCCTGTCCTCCTCTGTCATGCGGCAGCTCACGGTGCGCGTGTATTCGCCCATCGTTGTCTCCTTGCGTCTTTTAGGGGCCACGGGGGATCCCCCGTGAAGGGAGCGGCGACGGTGGAAGTCGTATTGCCGCTTCCGGTTGTCGGAGGTCGGGGAGGGTTTCCCGGATGCTGCTTTCATCCGGGGTGGAAGCGCCCCGACCCACCTCCGACACGAGTCATTGCGTTGTAATACGCAATGAGTTACTCGCTACGATTCGAATATGACGGGTTCTACCGAGCCCCATGGGCATCGGTGAGCCCTGAGACCGCATTCGCGGCCTGGCGGGCCAGCTCCGCGATACGGTCTATTGCCTCGGAGTCCGCCGCACTAGGGTTCTTGGGAAGGTTCGCGACGAAGCGGCGAAGCGCCTTCTCGGCGCTTACAAGCCGCTTGTCGGCGGCGGGCTCGGAGGCCGTCATCGAGGCGACCAGCTCGGTTGTCGCCGCCTTCGTTCTCGGCGACTCCGCCCATTTGTCGAACGCCGATCTCTGCGTCGCCTCTCCCGATCTTTCCAGCGCATCGATGGCCTTGGCGGACAGCTCGCCCGAGTCCGCGACCTCGCGCCACTCCGGGATGAGCTTTGCGACCTTGTCGGCCATGGCCTCCTCGCGCTTGATGGTCTTGCCGCTGACCTTGCGGCCGGTCATCTCCTCCACGATGCGCGCCTTGACGTCCTCGGTGCGCATGCCCGCGACGGTCGGGTCGGTGGCGCGCATCTGCTCGACCTGGATGCCCAGGGCCTTTGTCGCAGCGGCGCGCTCGGTGACGGTCAGCGCCCTCGTGAAGAAGTTCGCGGTATGGAGCAGGACGAGGGCCTGCTCGTCCGAGATGTCGGCGATGACCCTGCAGGGGAGCTTGGAATAGGAGGGACCCCGTTGGGCAAGCAGCCTGAATGCGGCCATCCTTCGATGGCCCGAGATCATCTGGAATCCCCCGCCCTGCAGCCTGCGCACCAGGGGAAGGTCCGTCAGGCCGTCTCGCTCGATTGACTCCGCGAGCCTCGCAATCCCCTCCTCGTCCATCGAGTACGCGACGTTGCCGGGATGCTCGCTGATGTCGTCGAGGGGAATCTCCTTCACGGGGAACCTGTTCGCGGTTTGTGCGCTGGCATCGAGAAGCCCGCTGATGCTGAACCCGTTGGCTACTTCCATGGCGCTCATGCCATCGCCTCCCACAACTCGTCCGCAAGGGCCTCGTAGTCCTTCGCCGGCCTGCTTCCGGGCTCGAACACGGACACGGGCTTCCACTGCCAACTTCCCTCGCAGACCTTCGAGGATGCGTGGATGACGTTGGCTAGCTGCTGATCCGGGAAGAACCTTTCCAGCACCGCCTCGCCGGTCTTCTCGGCATTGGTCATGCGGCCGGGCACGCAGGTGCGCAGGATCCTGAAGGTTGGCACCGGCATGCGGAGCGCGTCAGCGATCGCCTGGATGGCGTTTACCGTCAGTGCGGTTCCGCGCATGACGGTTGAGTCGAGCTTCACGGGGATGACCACCATGCCGGAGTCGGCTGCGGCAAGGTAGGCGTTGAAGGCCAGCCTCTTCATGGTCGGGCTGCAGTCGATGATGGCGACGTCGTAGTCCCCCGCGCAGTCGTCCAGCGCGAAGCGGAGCCTCTGCTCTCGCAGCATCAGCTCGTTCTGGTCGGTCAGCTCGATGATGGACGGGACGACGGAAAGGTTGGGAATCTCGGTCTCGTAGGCGACTTCGGAGACGGGGGCGTTCTCGTAGAGAAGCTGGATGGACGTCCTGCCGTCCGCGGCCGCGCGGTCGTAGAGGCCGAAGTAGTCGGTGGCGGATGCCTGGGGATCCAGGTCGATGAGCAGGACCCTCAGGCCTCGCGCCGCGTAGATAGCGGCGAGGTTAACGGCCGTGGTCGTCTTGCCCACCCCGCCCTTGTAGTTGCTCACTGCAAGGGTGCGCATGGGAAGCTCCTTCGCGTCTTGCAGCCCCGAGGTCGTGGAAGTGAGGGGCTGCGTATTCGGTTGGCTGGATGGGTTCCTTGAACGCAGTTTCCATCCTGTATTACCGATGGTATCACAAACTGATACGTTTTTGTATCAATTGAGTTAGCCAACGGCTAAGGTTTGTCAGTAGCGGATGGGGTTCAATTCGTGTAAGACTATGCCTGGAGTCAATTGCGGCATTGCGCCGTTTTCAGGAAGGTTGCTTGACTATGAAGGACTATTCCAAGCTGAACAACCAGTTCGTGCTCATCGACATGTACGAAGACCGCGAGGATTACGACATCGCAGCCGGCGTCGCCATCCCTGCCGAATGCGCCGAGGAGTTCGCAAGGGCTGTCGAGGAGCTTGCAGTCGAGAGGTTCGGCGGCGCGTCGTTCTCCGAGCTTCTGGACAACGACTTGGACGACGCGTCCATGGACGCATCCTCGAAGAAGAACTTCTCCGACCAGCTAGGCCGCGTCATCGCGGCCGCAGAGCGAATCATGAGGGAAGGCCGATAAAGCACGGAAGAGCCCCTCGGGCGAACCCGAGGGGCTCCCGGCCCTCCAGCGGGGGCCGGGATGGAGGTCGATTACTCGACCCCGCAGCTGAAGGCGTTGATGTGGTGCCTCAGGAGGGCCCTGTCGGCGCTCACGACCAACATGTCGATGATGTCGAAGCGGACCTGGATGTCGCCGTCGGGGCAGTTGCCCGCGAGCCAGGAAGCTGCCGCGATCTCAAGGTCGCTGCGCTTGACCTTGCCGCCCTCGAAGCCTCCCTCGCCGTACTCGGTGGCGGTGACGTCGATGAAGACCAGGGAGTCCTCGTCGCTGGCGATCAGGTCGATTGTGGTTCCCTCGGGGGAAGTCCAGCCGGTCTCGAGAAGCTCGAAGCCCTTGCGCTCGATGAAACGGGTTGCTGCCTTGACTGCCTTCTCCTGAAGTTCGAAATTGCTCATGATGACCTCCGTTTGTTCGTGGCCGGCCCCTTTGGCCTGCCTTGTGATCCGGAAGCCGCGCAGGTTCTGGCCGAAGGCAAGGAGTGAAGCGAAAACCCGGCAGGGCCCGAGTTTTGCGCAGCAAAAGTTTTTCGCGCCTTGCCTGACGAGCCTGGTTCTGAGCGAGTGTGGCGGAGTCAAGGAAGGCGAAGGAGGACGTCCCGGCATAGGGGTCTGCGCAATGAACTCAGGACGGTTGAATGGGCTACCCTGCTATGAGCGCGAATTCGAGCCGAAGGCAGTTGGGCCGAGCGAGGCAGCCAGAACGATTGTCCGCATGACGAAGACCTGGCATCATCGGCCATCGCAAAAGAAAGTGGTGATTCGAGAGTTGACAAGGTCGCGCGAAGAGCTTGCAACAGCATTCCGACTCGGCAACACAACCAGAGATGTTCCCCGCTTCTTCGTCGACCTGCACGTGAGCGCTAGGAGCGTTTGGCACCGCCATCCTTCAATGTGAGGCGATGTCGACCGATTCGTTCTCGGGAAGCCGATAGCCAGGACTGAACTGCACTCCGCGGTTTGCAACGATATGGGAATGAGGCCGATTGCCGTCAGCGGCGGCTGCCGCGCTCTTCGGCCTCTGCCGTAATCCACGGCTCTTCCTGCATGTACGCGTGCTGTGACAGCCATGCGCAGATAAGCGCGCCCACAGATGCGAGCCTATGGATGGCCGTGTGCCGCGAAGGAAGGGGCGTTTCAACTCGGAAAATGCCGTTAGCGTCATGTAGAGCCCTCCTAAGGGTTTCTAAGGAAAAGAATTATTTCCGGAGGCTGGGCAGAGGTTGCCTGTCTCATATCCGAGGCAATGGGCGTCAGAATTTAGTTGTAAAATACTATGTATTGCAAATGCAAGAGGAGTGATGCTTGATGGAATACATTGATCTTGTAAGAAGCAAAGCCGACGAAACGCAAGTACGACAATTTCTTTCCGAGGGAGATCAAGTAGCTATCACTATCAGACTTCCGAAGAATTTACGTGACTCTGCGAAGAAAGAAGCGGAGCTGCGGGGTACCACTTTCAGTTCGCTCCTTCGTGAATGCCTTGTAGATGAGTTGACGAAAGATCAGAAATAGGAGCAATCGTGAGCTATCAAACAGATGTGAAACGTCAAATCGATACAGTTTTCAGCATTGCCAACACCCTTCGTGGAACATATCAGCCGGACAAGTACCGTGACGTCATTATTCCAATGGTCATATTGAGACGTTTGGAATGCGCGCTCACTGCAACCAAGGATGATGTATGCGCCGCTTATGAAAAGAATGCTTCGACGCCCGAGGCGGTGCTCAAACGGAAGTCTGGCTACGCCTTCTACAACACGAGTCGGTACACTCTATCCAAACTGTTGGCTGATGCTCCGAACCTCAAGAAGAACATCAAAACCTACGTCAACGCGTTCTCTCCGAACATCAAGGAAATCTTTTCTGACCTTGACTTCGAAAAGAACGTGGACAAGATGGCAAAAGGGTCAAAGCTCACCGGCGTGGTGAGAAAGTTCTCCGAGCTTGACCTCAACCCGGAACACGTGAACAACGTTGCTATGGGATATATGTTCGAGGAGGTTATCAGAAGATTTTCCGAGAATGCTGAGGCTGGCGACCATTATACGCCACGCGAGGTTGTTCGCCTTGTCACCAAACTCGCGCTCGCGGAAGGTTGCGAGGACCTGGCGGAACCCGGGAAAGTTATCAAGGTCGGGGATTTCGCTTGCGGCACCGGAGGAATGCTCTCGGTCGCCAAGGAGCAGCTCGAAGAAACCTGTCCAAGCGCCACCATCTATCTCTACGGCCAAGAGGTAGTTCCGGATACCCATGCAGTCGCCCTCGCGGACATGCTCATCAAAGGGCAGCGCGCGGAGAACATCAAGCTTGCTGATACGATGAAAGAAGACTGTTTTCCCACGGAACGGATGCGCCTCGTGCTTATGAACCCTCCCTTTGGCCAGGCCTGGGGCGGGAACGATGCCGCCGACGGAGTGGAGAAGGCGGTTATCGCGGAGTCGAAGAAGCTGGATGGAAGATTCGGAGAAAACCGGCTCCCTGCAAAAAGCGACATGCAGCTGCTCTTCATGCAGCACGTCATACACAAACTCGACCCTGATGCAGGGCGCGCATGCGTCATCTCGAACGGCAGTCCGCTGTTCTCTGGCGGCACGTCCTCGGGAGAGAGCCAGACCAGACGCTGGCTTCTTGAAAACGACTACATCGAGGCGATCGTGGGTCTTCCCTGCGATCTGTTCTACAACACGGGCATCGGAATCTACATCTGGGTGCTCTCAAAGAACAAATCCGAGCGGCGTCGAGGGAAGGTGCAGCTTATAGACGCTACGGGCATGTGGGAGAAGATGCGCAAGTCGCTTGGCAACAAGCGCAAGATTGTCTCCGACAGCCAGATCGAAGAAATCGTCGAAGTCTACAAGTCCTTTAAGGAGGGCGAACTCTCGCATATCCTCCCATGTGAGGAGTTCCTCTACAAGGAGTATGCGGTGCGTCAGCCTTTGCAGCGCAGTTATCAGATTACCGATGAACGTATCGACGCGCTGTCCCAAGGGAAATTTAAGGAAGACTTTCACAATCCCGCGAAGGCGGAGGAGCTTTCGTTGATTGACGATGCCGATTTAACCGAGAAGCAAAAGAAGCAACGTGACTCCCTCGCAGAGGCAGAGCCCGTTTTTGAGCAGATGCTCTCGCTTCTGCGCGAGAATGTCATGGAAGAGGAGACTCTCGATTGGGAGGGATTCTCTAAGAAAGTGAAGGGCATCCTCGCAGAACTTCCCGACTACAAGGTGAAGGAGACTCCCGCGCAGCGCAAGGCCGTCATCGACAAGGTGGTCGATGCTATGAGCGTTATGGACAAGCGTGCGCCTATCCGTCATAAACGCGATGGCTCTATCGTGTATGACGATGCGACCAAAGACGTTGAGATCGTGAAGCTATCCGAGAACGTTGAGGACTATTGCGAACGCGAGGTCTACCCGTACGTTCCCGACGCACAGTGGTTCGACGAAGAAGATGAAAAGCACGTCAAGACAGGTGCGGAAATTCCTTTTACTCGATATTTCTACAAATATGAGGAACCTGAATCTTCTGAAAAGCTTCTCGAGGAGTTCAACGAACTGGAACATCAACTCAGGGAGTTGATGAACTGATGGAGGCTGTATATAGCGGGTGTTGGTTCATTGGTGACATCCCAGGAGATTGGAGAGTCGCCAGGCTAGATACATTGGCAAATCTATTTGGACGTATTGGCTGGCAAGGCCTTACAAGCGACGAGTACCAAGAAGAAGGCGCTTGGCTCGTTACTGGAACAGATTTCCATAAAGGTTCTGTGAACTGGGACTCTTGCGTGCATGTACCAGAACATCGCTGGGAGGAGGCAGTTCAGATTCAGCTTCAAGAGGGTGATTTGCTAATAACCAAAGACGGTACAATCGGCAAGCTTGCAATCATCGGCGAGCTTCCCGGCCATGCTTCTCTCAACAGCGGAGTTATGAGGATCGCTTCCAAGGCTGGCGAGTACGATACTCGATTCCTCTATTACGTTCTTCGATCGGAGGTTTTCCGATCTTGGTTTAAGGACATCAATGCAGGAGCTAGTACAATTCAGCATTTGTTCCAAGGTGATTTCAAGCATTTCCTCCTGCCGTTCCCAACTCTGGTGGAACAAGAACGAATCTCAGGCTTTCTGGACGTGCAAATATTTAACCTAGACGAAGAGGTTTCAATCCTTGAAAAACAGGCGGAGACGCTTGAGCGATACAAAGAGTCCCTCATCCACGAGGCGGTGACGAAGGGGCTAGACAAGACGGTCGGGACCAAGCCGAGCGGAGTCGAGTGGATTGGCGATATTCCTGAACACTGGTCTGCCGAGAGAATGAAGTACGTATGTGAAACCTCGAGTGGCACAACGCCGGATAGTGGAAATCTCGAATACTACGATGGCTCAATCAATTGGATACAGTCAGGCGATCTGTACAACATAGAGGTTCTCAACAAAACATCGACAAACGTTACGACCAAAGCGTTGGTGGAATGCAGTGCACTAAAAGTATACAAAGCACCGTTTGTTGTTGTAGCCATGTACGGAGCTTCTATAGGAAATTCTGCTCTGTCAATAATTGACGCATGCACAAACCAAGCTTGCTGCGCACTGGTTCCAGGCAAGCGTCTTGACTCAAGATTCCTTCGCTACGCTATAAATGCCGCTCAAGAGGATTTGAGATCGAAAGCTATTGGAGGAACGCAGCCAAACATCAGCCAGCAGCTTATTAAAAATGAACCGATTGCTGTGCCACCAATAAGCGAACAAAAGAGAATTGCCGATGCGCTTGATTCATGTTGTGCAAATATCAATAGCATTCTTGATATTAAGCGCAGGCAAATTGATGTCCTAAAGAGACGACGTGAGTCGCTGATTTACGAGTACGTCACAGGCAAACGCCGCGTTGAAGAGGAGGCATAGCCCATGGACGAAGTGTATCACTATCCCGAGGACTACTACGCTTTGGACTTCAGCAGTAAGTCCGTCGGCTCGGGAAACCCCCTCACCGAGCAAGAGTTCCAGCGTTACGTCATCGAGAAACTTGTTAATGGGAACGACTATGTCGAGAGAACGGCGAAAACCGATTATGACCCCGTGCATGCCATGGACATTGAGATGCTCTTCGCCTTCCTCGAGAAGACCCAGGCCGACAAGATGGACAAGCTCCACGCCATCTACAACGGCGGATCGAAGCAGACCGTCCTCGCGAAAATTTCCGACGCCATAGCAAAGGACGGGCTAGTCGCATGCGTCAGGAACGGCGTGCAGTTCGATTCCGGCATTGAACTGGATCTTGTTCACCCACGTCCCGCCGCTACATTCGACTTCGAAGCGAAGTCGCTCTACAACGAGAACAAGCTCTCGGTCATGGAGGAGGTCTACCACAAGGAGGACGAGAGGATAGACCTCGTCATCTTTTTGAACGGCCTGGCGATCTTCACCATAGAGCTGAAGTGCAGTACTTCTGGCACCGGGTGGGACTACCGCGAGGCTATCAGGCAGTACAAGGAGGACCGCGACTGCAAAACGCGCCTGCTTATGCCGAAGGTCGGCGCAGTAGCCCACTTCGCGATGGACCTCGACCAGGTGTGGATGTGCGCCGAACTGAAGGGTCTCGACTCGAAGTTCCTGCCCTTCAACCAGGGGGTGAGGCGAGGCGGAATGCAGCATGAGACCGAGGCCGGAAACCCCGTGCGCACAGACGGCCCATCCACGGCGTATATGTGGGAGGACGTGCTTACAAAGGACGCCGTGTTCGACTTGCTGTTTGATTTCGCTTACGTCAAGCGAGACAGGAAGACGAATAAGTCTAAGGACGCTAAGCCCATATTCCCACGATTCCAGCAGCTGAGGGCCGTCAGGAGGATCTCCTCTGACATCGTCAAGAACAAGACGCTGCGTGATTACCTCGTCGAGCACTCCGCGGGCTCGGGCAAGACCAATACCATCGGATGGCTCGCTCATAAACTCTCCTCGCTCTACGCCGAGGGAGAGGACGAACCTCTGTTCTCCAAAGTCCTCATCGTGACCGACCGTATTGTCGTCGACCGACAGCTCCAGGAAGCTGTCCTGGACATGGCGCGCGACCAGCACGTCGTCCGCGTGATCGACTCTGAAGGCAAGTCCGATGAGAACGGCGAGACCTCGAAGTCGGGAAAGCTCAAGCGCGCCCTCGCTGGCGGCCACAGGATAGTCGTGTGCACCATGGGGACGTTCCTCAATCTCGAGCCGGGTTCGTTCGACGGAACGGGAAGTCGCTTCGCCGTGCTTATCGACGAGGCCCACGGATCGACCTCCGGCCAGACCATGGCGTCGCTCAACGCGTCGCTCTCGGACATCGACGAGTCCGATTCCGCATTGGAGAAGATCTCCGACGTCGTAGCCGCAGACATCGCGCGTTCCGGAAGGCAGAAGAACGTGACCATCATCGGCTTCACAGCCACACCGACGGGCAGGACGCTCGATATGTTCGGCACGCTCAACACCGAAGGTAAGAAAGAGGCGTTCGACCTCTACTCCATGCGCCAGGCAATCGAGGAGGGGTTCATCCTCGATGTGACCTCGAACTACACCACGTACGATTCGTTCTGCAAGGTGGTCAAGTCGGTACCCGACGACCCCGAGCTGGAGACCTCATCCGCCAAAAGGCAGCTCGCGCATCTCATTGCGTGCGCAGACGGGACGATAAAGGGGAACCTCGCCGTCATGGTCGACCACTTCGTGTCTCAGGTTGCTGGCGAGCTCGGAGGCAAGGCTAAGGCTATGATCGTAACGTGGAGCCGTGAGGCTGCGGTGAGGTACCGCCTCGCTTACGATGAACTGCGCAGCGAGAACCTACAGAAGCTCGGGCGCTTCCAGGCGCTTGTCGCGTTCTCCGGCTCCATCACGGTAGATGGCGAGGAGTACACCGAAAGGAGCATGAACGGCGGCCTTGCCGAGGACAAGCTACCCGAGACGTTCGACGGCTCCGACTACAGGATTCTCATCGTAGCCGACAAATACCAGACGGGATTCGACCAGCCGAAGCTCTGCGCGATGTACGTTGACAAGAAGCTGCATGGACTCGCTGCGGTGCAGACGCTCTCGCGCCTCAACAGGATATGCGCACCGTACGAGAAGCGTCCGTTCGTGCTCGACTTCAAGAACTCCTACGAGGATATAGCGGAGGCGTTCGCCCCGTACTACGAGAACACAGTCTTGGACAACCCCTTGACTCTGTCTGATCTCAAGGAGACGGAACGTCACCTTCTCGAGCTGAGCGTGCTCGACGCAGACGACGTCCGGGAGTTCTATGGTCTGCTCGCCAAGAAGCGCCAAACCGCCGATGACAAGGGGCGCATGTGGGCGATCCTTGGATCGGCCAAATCACTCGTCCTCTCCATGGAGGAGGACGAGGCAGATAGAGCGCGCAGGGTGATCCGCCACTTCGTGCGTCAGTATGCCTTCTTGTCCATGTCGGCACCTTTCACTGACACACATATGCACATGGAGTACCGCTTCTGTCAGTTCCTCATTCGAGAACTCTCGACTGGCGGTCACGGTGATGGTATCGACATCACCGATAAGGTCACTCTGGAGGACTTCGACGTCCAGAAGAGAGCCGAGCACAAGGGTGAAGTTCTCGACCCGTCTCCGCAGGTGACTATCGCGCGCGGAATCGGAACAGGCCTCTCGAAGGACGTCATGGAGACCCTGTCGCAGATTGTCGCAGAGTGGAACGCCCGATACAGCAAGGCGTTCGACACCGAAATCGCCGCCGGATCCCTCATAGCGCTCAAAGGCTCCCTGGAGAAGAACGAGAAGGTGCGTCAGAGCGCGAAGGTCAACCCCAAGAGGAACTTCGCCAACACCATCGACGACGAGACCGAGCAAGCGCTGGTAGACAACTACTCGCAGAACGAGGACTGGTATTCGTTCCTTCTCGATAAACCTGAAGTGCGAAAGGATCTCGTGCACCTGCTCGTAGACGACCTGTACAACGGACTGTCGAGAGAACGATAACAATGTATTTGAGGCCTCTCGGAGACGAGATTGTCAACATCACGAGGCTCATGGCACACGAGAGAAGGAGTTGGGAATGCCAAAAAGGTCGCTAGGGGTAAAATCGCTACGATTTAGGCAAAAAGGCATAAAGCCAGAAGATGCTGAGTCGTATGCTCCGTCCGACTTGGATGGAGCCAATCTTCTAGATCTGTTCCACGACTGGGCCAGCAATGAGGAGAACATTCCCCTTATGGATAAGTCGTCAATCGACTGCCTCAAGATCTACTCTGTCAAGAAATTAGATTCCGAATCTCTCCTCATCGATGCGCTGACCGGAAAGCGAGGAGAAGAGGGGGAGCTTTTCGACCTTGCGAAACCCGACCCCGTCTTCCACATCACAGAAGAACAGGCACCTACGGCGCACACGAGGACCCTGCTTTACGTTCCTCGTAGAGGCGAGATAGCGCTCCTATTCTCTGAATACTGCCTCAGAGGAGCTTCAGGCGCGCGGATGCACAAACTATTCTCTAGTTATTTCTCGAAAGAGAACAAGCACATAAAGATGGATTCTGAGTCTGTTCTTGAAGGATCAGAATGGCTCGATCACGTTTCTGCGGTAAAGAATCTTGAAGTCAAGATTCACAGCGTCCCTCCTTCGGCTGCTGCTTCAATCAAGGCCGTTGGCAGTACGATTTCTCTAATTTGCCAACCGAAAAAGGGACAGAACATAGCATTGAACGTCCTGGATGACCTGAGAAAAAGAAGAGTCAAGCCAGGCGATGTATTGGGGTTCCCTGATTTTAATTCAGAAGATGCAGATGTCTTAGCCACTGTACAGGGCGAAGATAAGCGAACAAAGAAGATCAATGTATTCCAAGAGGACAGCGCTCCAAGATTTTACAGGACGTTGAGCGAAAACAACGAGCCTGAATTAAGCGATGACGAGTTTGTTTCCGAATGCCGGAAGTATGCTCAGGAGTTGTTGGCGGGGCTAGGGCAAGATGGGTCTTAGACAATGTTGAAAAACATGAAATCAATTATCTTCACCGATCATGGGATCAACTTCCTTGCGCTACTCCTTCTCGTACTTCTTCCTGTGATCGCTGCTGCCCTCATTGCATACTGCGGATGCGTGGTCTTAGACAGGTCGCTGGCAATGACCTTTGTCTCAATAGTTACAGCGATAATGTGCACAACTTCGGTTTTGGTTTTTCAGATACGCACTACGGCTTTCCAGGAAGATAAGAGACTTGTCGAAAGAGACAAGCTTGCTATCAATGAGGCATTTACCTTAAATATTTGGGCAATTGCAACCGGTCTCGTTTTGGCGATTCTTCTTATCATCCCTGACTTCTCCTCGGGAAGCTATATTAGCGAGACTTCAATCTACGCAGTTGTAATTGCTTTCCTTCTGCTGCATTTTCTTGGAGCAATATGTATCTTCCTCCAACGGTTCTTCTGGTCTTTCGAGAGAATCGCTACGAAAAAGCCTCGCTAATTACTTGAGAGGTCCTTCCAAAGTGTGTACCGATCGGGGGTAAGCTCGTGATCGTCGAACTCTCCGCGCGTGCGGTACCGGCGCTCAGGCACACCACGAGCTCGATTTCCTCGTCTTCCTCAAGATCTTCAGGAAGCGTCAACGCGTAGATGCCGTCGACCTTTACGGGCTGATGTCGAAGGCTCCTCCATGTCAAACAGAACATGGATGGCCTCGACTACGCCTCGCCCCAATCCGCCTCGGGCACCGACATGCTAACATCGAGGGCTAGCGCGATCTCCTCGATTATGGGCTCTCGCTTCACGGCGAAGACCTGGGTTGACATGATCTGCGGCGCGCATTCTATGGTTTACGAGCTCGATCCAGTCGTTTTCCATAAGTTCGTCCCTGAGGGCTCGGATTTCCCGGAAGGTATTTCTCATGGAAGGAAAGCGACTATTGCTTCAAAGTTGGCGAGGGAATCTACTTCAATCCTGGAAGTTCAACTTTGGGAGAAAATCGAAACGCTAAAGATCATTTTTGAGATAGCGGGCATTGACCGCTGAAAGCTTCTGATTGAGCTGTACGAGTCGAAGATCGGGGATCCATCGTAGCTACTAGGGGGGTGCAGAGCTTCACTACTTTGCCCTCCCCTGAAATATACTGTTCATGTGGCCATTAGTTGCTGCTTGCAGTTTGCCGTGACCCACGAAAACGCCTCGGATGACACGAAATACCGTGACCCAAATTTGACCCCATGGATTTTCGGCAATTTTTGAGACTGGGTGTAAATGGGACAAACTGGAGCAAACTGCGACAAACTGGGACAAACTGGAGAGATTTTTTAACTATTGAGTGGGAGTAAGCCGATAGGGCTTTGACCTGCACTTTTGAGTACCGCACTGTGCCGCTGAGTTTCGTTTCGTACGAGAGTCACGGCAAAGCCGCCAGCGACATTGGTGAGTAAATACGGTAATCGAGCCTCCGTTCCCGTGTTGGAACGGAGGCTTTTTCTTTGCCTTTTTACTCCCTTTTACCTGCGATTTCGCCATTTACTCCCCATATTTCAAGATTGCAAAGTACGGGGCGGTATTCGGGGGAATGGGAGTAAGGATTTATCCCAAGTGAGTAGGCGCTCGGTTTTTGTCCCCGAGGGCGAAACTGGGTTGTTTCGGGGCCCGTGAAACTCAAATCGAACTCAACGGGCATTTTTACGGTCTCCGTACGGCGTTTCCCCAGGTGGTTAATGGGGAGTAAAGATAGCTTTTATTTTTAGGAAATCACGAGATAAAAGTTTCGGGTTTCACGACGATTGTTTCGCCTCATAAGCAAAGGCGCCGACCACCTCCAACGGATGGCCTAACTTAGTCATTGCTTCGGTAATC
>NZ_QIBZ01000006.1 GCF_003725955.1 Slackia isoflavoniconvertens
GAGTCCTACCGCGTCCGCCATGCCCTCATGCAGGAGGGCTAGCCGCTCAGAAAGCGTGCGCACTTCCGATGCTCAGGCTGCTCAATTTCCGATGCTCTTTTTGCTCAAATCCTCTTGACGAAACACACGTGCATGAAGTGCTGCTTATGACAACGGGCGAAATCGATCGCATGCCGCTCGATAGCATGCAAAGGCATATTGAACGTACCGTGTTGCTTGTGCGCCAGGGCGGCGGCGAGCATGTAATGAACGTGGTGCTCGGCATATTCAGGAATATTTGGCGCGCTGTGCTCTGTCCCAATGGCGAGGCGCTGAGCCCTCAGGTCGAGATGCTTATTCGCTATAACGCGCATGGCATTTTGGGGCTGTATTCCTCGTTGGCGCAAAGCGAAGACGGGTTCCCATCGGAAGAGGCGCTGGAGTTTCAGAAATGGAATGCCCGGCGAACGCTTGGAGACATGTGCGCATTGCAGGGAATGGAGCAAGGCGTTGTGCTCGATAGGCTTCTGGCGGCGTTGAGCATGGAGGGGCCCGTTGCGGGCGGGCGCGAGCTGAAATCGGAGCGTGCTACCCAACGTGGATAAAGGCACCGATGAATTGCGCGGGTAGGTGTCGCGATGGGTTCTGCAGGCGGGTTCGATGGACCTTGCGGGCAGGCTCGATAGATTCACGGGCGGGCGTCGATGCGTCTTGTGGACGCTTCAACCGTTTTCGTTCGCGCATTTCGACATGAATCAGGGGCGTTTAGCCACGAAGGGTCGCGAGCTGCGGATATATTGACATAGTCTCGAACTTCGCTTGCATGGCACCATCGCCGTAATGCTGCGCGAAGAATTGCTGGAGGGCACCTTCGGGCTCAAGGCCGTTCAGGCGATACATCCAACAGTCGAGGGCGAGCATAGTCGTGGCAGCGTCGGCGAGAAAGAAAATGAGCAGCGCCCAGGCAAGGGGTTCGCGCCAGGCGCGCGGTACCGCTTTCGAGGCTTCTTTCAGCACGGGGGCGGCGAGCTTTACCCACGCAAGGCCCGCAAGTCCCCATACGAGCGCGATTCCCAGGCATGTTTTTCCGCCTATATTGAAGGGTTGGTCGATATAGCTCCAGGCCACAATGCCGAAAGCGCTTTCCCAAAACCACGCGGCGAAATATTCGAACGCCGCGCCGAATGCAGCCGACACCGCATAGATGACAAGCGGCGAGGCGTTTTCAAAGCGGTGCAGCGCAAGCGTGATGAGCACGCCGCCTACGCCGTAGATTGGCGAGAACGGCCCCCAAATGAAGCCGACGCGGCTTTCCCAACGGCCATCGACGAAATAGCTCACGACAGTTTCGAGGATGAGCCCCAAGATGCTGCACACTGTAAAAACGAATACGAGGTAATACAAAGTAAGGGGTTCGCGCGCCCCTTTTTCGTGTGCTGGTATGGCCGTTGTCGATAATTGCATTGGCTTATTATCCCGCGCGTTTCTCTGGTGAGCGGAAAATGCTGGCTCCGTTGCCGAATTGCTACTTGCGCAAGCGCGTGTTCGCGGGGCGTTGCGGTGCGAATCAACGCTCGGAAGCGGGGGAACGGCATGGGCTTTGAGGGGAACTGCGGGGGTTTGCGCGGAAAATGCCGCGGTTTCGCATGGAAATGCACAGGGGTTTCGCGTGTTTCGCGCAGGGAAGCGGGAGGAAAACGGCGGGAGTCGGACGGCAGTTGGGCAAGGAATCGACAAGGTTTGCATGCCATGCTTGTTTGCATGGTTCTTCTTCGTCATAAGGGGCGGCTATGCGCAGCGAAATACCTTTTTCGGGCGGTCGGGGCGGTGGCAGCGTGCGTCGTGCGATCAATCGCCTCATGCCAAGCGCTCCGGCGAAAATCGGCGCCGTGGCGCTCGTGGTTCTTGTTGTTGCGGGGGTTGGATGGGCGGCGTTTTCCAGCATGCGTGCTTCAGCGTTTGAAGTGTATGCCGACGAAGCCGTCGCGCCGAGCTCGTCCGAGCCTGAAGCGGTTGAAGTAAAGGCCCAGGTGTATGTGTACGTGACGGGCGCGGTGGCAAACCCTGGAGTGTATTCGCTGGATGAGGGTTTGCGCGTGTGTGATGCTGTTGAAGCGGCGGGCGGGCTTACCGAAGATGCCGACGCCTCAACGGTAAATCTGGCGCGGGTGCTTTCCGACGGCGAGCATATCGCCCTGCCCACGAAGGCCGAGGTTGAAACGGCTTTGGCGCAGGGGTCCGCGGGCGGCACGGTCGGAGCGGCGGCGTCATCGCTCGTGAACATCAATACTGCCGATGCATCGGCGCTCGAAACGCTTTCCGGCGTGGGTTCCGCGACGGCCCAGGCGATTATTTCCGATCGCGAGCAAAACGGTCCGTTTTCAACTATCGAAGACCTTATGCGCGTCGATGGCATCGGCGAGAAGAAGTTCGCGAAGCTCAAAGATTCAATTTGCGTATGAAACGGGCTATGTTGCATGGCGTGAAGGCCTTGGGGCGCGTTGGGCGAGCAAGCAATACCGCCAATGCCGCCTTGCTCGGGGAGGGCTTGGTGGAAGGCCCAACCGATCGAGCGACTCCTCGATTTCCGCGGCGCCCATCTTTGCCCGTTTCGCTTGTTGTTGCGGTTATCGCTTGGGTATCGCTTGCGGCGTGGCAGGCGCTTGCGATTGCGGGCGGCTACGTAACGCGTGATGTGCCACGGGGCCTTAAGTCGGGGGAATATGTGCTTGAGGTGGTGGAAGACGCCAAACTCGGTTCATACGGCTATTCCGTGCATGCGCGCGTGCTTGATGCGAACGGCGTTGCCCGCGACGTGCTGGCGACATATGGCGACGCCGATATAGAAGGCGACGCGCGCCTGTTCGCCCGGCAACGAGTTGCGGCGAGCGTATCGTTTTCGGAATTTTCCGAAGCATCGTTTTCTCGATATGCCTCAAAGGGGCTTTGTGCGCGTGCGAAATTAACGCAGGCCACGATTGTTGACGGCGCGGGCCCTATCTCGTTTGTTGTATCGGCGCGCTGTTTCGCCCGCGACGTGTTTGACGAGTTTGAAGGGCGCGGGGCGGCGCTTGTGAGGGCGATTGTGATAGGCGATAGAAGCAAGCTCGAAGAGGGCGGCCTGTACGACGATGTGAAAACGGTAGGCTTGGCGCATATGGTTGCTGTTTCGGGGGCGCATCTTTCGGTAGTCGCGGCGCTTGCGGGCGCCTTGCTTGCACGAGCACGTATGCCGCGCGTGGCGCTTTCGATTGCGTTGTGCCTGTTCTATTGCGCCTATGCAGCGTTTACGGGATTCTCGGCGCCCGTCATTCGCGCGGCACTCATGGCGGCTGTGGTGGTGAGTGCGATTTGGGGCGCTCGCCGTTCGTCGTCGCTTGCGGCGCTTGGGGTGTGCGTATGCGTTTTGCTTGCTGTGCATCCAGCGAATGCGCTGTCGTTGTCGTTTTTCCTTTCAGCTGCATCGACTTTGGGAATCGTGGCGCTTGCGCCCCTCATACAGGCGTGGTTTGAAGTTGCATTTGGGCGACGGGCAGAAACGCTGTGCCAGACGTGTGCGCTTACGACAGCGGCGAATATCCCCATCGCGCCCGTTACGGCATGCGTCTTTTCACGCGTGCCGCTCATGTCGCCTTTGGCGAATATGATTGCGGCGCCCCTGTTCACGGTTTTCATTGCAGGTGGTCTTGTTGGGCTGGGGCTTACCGCTTTGTATGCACCGGTGGGAAAGGCGATTCTTGCGGCGATCATCGCCTTGGCCCAGGCGTTATCCGTCTTCTTGGCGGCGCTTGCGCGCGTTCCCTTCGCGTCTCTTCCATGTTCGGCCGACATGTGGGTTGTTGTCACCCTTTCCGCATCGGCGTTTGCAGGCCTGTGGGCTATATGGCCCCGTCCAACGCGAGCGCGTGCAGTGGGGGTTGCGGCCGCTACGGCGCTTGTGGTGGTGGCGTGCGTCGTGGTGGCTCCATTGCTCGAGCCCGACGAAATCGTCGCGCTCGATGTGGGGCAGGGCGATGCGATTCTGGTGAAAAGCGAAGGGGCTTCACTTTTGGTTGACACGGGCAATCAGGATGCGATGCTCGCGGCGGCGCTCGCTCGAACGCATACGCCGCATCTTTCAGGCGTCGCGATTAGCCACCACGACGACGACCACTGCGCTTCGCTTGACTCTCTTGCGTCCACCATTGCCGGGTCGTGCGTGTACGTCGCGCGAGAAACGTATGCGTGTCCATGCGATGGTTGCGCCGATTTGCTCGCGCAAGCGCGCAACGTTTCGGGGCGCCAGGCTGTGGGGCTTGACGTGGGTGATGAGATACGCGTGGGAAGGTTTACATGCCGCGTAGTGTGGCCCCGGGCTTTTTCGGATGCGGGTGGCAATGCCGACAGCCTGTGTTTGCTTGTGAGCTACGAAAGCGAGGCGGGGCCGCTTACCGCACTGCTCACGGGCGATGCTGAGGCCGATCAGATTGAGAAAATGGCCCAAAGCGGCGGCACGGGCTCTTCAGGGGCAGTGGCCGTGAATGTGCTGAAGGCGGGCCACCATGGCAGCAAGGCTGGAATGACGCCAAAGCTCGCCCAGGGGCTTTCGGCAAGCATCGCCCTTGTGAGCTGCGGCGCGAACAATCGTTACGGGCATCCGGCCCAAGCGACGATTGACGCTCTTGAGGCTGCTGGGACGCGCGTCTTTCGAACCGATGAGCTGGGCGATATCGCCTGCGTGTTTTCCCGAGAGGGAATTGAGGTGCGGCCTCAGTATGCGAGCGGGGTTGCCTTAGAATAAGCAGTCGGAAAAGATGGAAGATCGAGGAGTCAGAAGGCTATGGCCGAAGTGAACTTGCTGCCGGCGTATTTGATCAACGGCGAAGACCAGCTCAAGCGCGAAACCGTGCTCAAGCGCTTGCGTTCGCGCCTTGAAGCGATGGGCGACCTCGATTTCAACTGCGATACGTTCGACGGCAAAGATGCACTGGGCGGCGATATCGTGGCTGCGTGCAACACCATGCCCTTCGGCATCGACAAGCGCCTCGTTATCGTGCGAAATGCCGACGATTTGAAGAAAGCCGATTCTGAAGCGCTTGTCGCGTATCTCGCATCGCCAGCCGATTTCACGGTGCTGGCGCTGCTTGCGAATAAGCTTGCGAAAAACACGCGCCTCTATAAGGCTGCGGCGGCGGTTGGCCCTAAGGCGGTCATCGATTGCGCACCGCGCAAGGCGTACGAATTGCCGTCTCAGGTGCGCGCCATGGCGACATCGCATGGCATCGCCATGACTGATTCGGCCGCGAAGCTTTTGGTCGAGCTTGTGGGCGAAGACACGGTACATCTCGATGCCGAGTTGAAGAAAATCGCGCTCGCTCACGCGGGCGCTCAGCCCGTTGCGCCCGAAGAGGTGTCGGCGCTTGTCACGCGCACTTCGCAGGCGAAGCCATGGGATTTCACCACGCCATTCACACAGCGAAATGTTGCCGAATGCGTACGCGTGCGAGCGAAGCTCGGCGATACCTCGGCGTATGCGCTTATCGGCTTTTGCGTGAGCTCGTTGCGCGAAATGCTCACGTGCCATGCGCTTGCGGCTCGCGGGCAAAGCGGCCCTGGGCCCTTGGCGAAGCAGCTGAAGATGCCCGATTGGAAAGCGAAGAAGGTGGCGGCTGCAGCGCGTTTATGGTCTGCTGCGGAGCTTCGCGCAGCCCTTTCAAGTGCCCGTGATTGCGAACGCGCGATGAAAAGCGGCGCCGATGCCGAGGGCGTGTTCTTCGATTGGGCCATTTCGACCTGCGCGAAGAAGTAGACCGGCATCGCGTGAAATCAAGGGGCCGTCTCGCTCTGTGGCCTTGGATACCTGCTAAATGCTCGTAGCGTTTAGCAGGTGGATTGCGTGCCCGTCAACCGTGTCAAACGCTCGTAGTGTTTAACGGCTTGATTGCCGCGCTTGCCGGTCGAAGGGCTTCGCTTTCACATAGGGCCTCGTCGTGCTGCAAGCTCCTCTTCTAGACACCTGTTAAACGCTACGAGCATTCAACATATTCAACAGGTGCGTCGGCATGCGGTTCGGCGAAGGTCTATTCCTCGCTGCTTTCGTCGTTGTTGTAGGCTTTGATGCGGCGTTCGAGGGCCGCTTTCAAATCGTCAATGCCTGAGCCGTTGGCCGAAGAGATGGGGATGATTTCCACCTCATCGCGCGAGAAGCCCAGCTGGCGGCGCAGCGCGGCAATTGACTGCGCGCACTTGTTCTTCGAAAGTTTGTCGGCTTTCGTGCACACAATCATGAACGGCAGCTCGGCGGCAATCAAGAACTCGATCATATTCACGTCGAGCGCAGTTGCGGGGTGGCGAATGTCGATGAGCGAGACCACGCAGCAAAATTCGCGGTCTTGGTTGTAATAGCCTTCGATCATTTCGCGCCATCGGGCTTTTTCTGACTTCGAAACTTGCGCGAAGCCATAGCCCGGCAGATCGACGAAGTCGGCCCATTCGGCCTCGAAGAAATTGATAGTCGACGTTTTGCCCGGCGTGGCTGAAACCTTCGCAAGCTTTTTGCGATTGAACAGTTTGTTCATAAGCGACGACTTGCCAACGTTTGAGCGGCCGACGAAAGAAACTTCGGCGCGCGTTGAAGGGGGCAGCTGCTTAGAAGTGCCATAGGCTGCGGTGAATTTCACGTTGTGGTAGTTCATCGTTTTAGACATGCGATCTCCTTGTTGGTAACGCCGCCCATACTACCGTATGAAGCCGCGTTTTTCGCACGGTTGCGCTTTTTCGCCCACATTCGGCATAAATTCTTTGACGTGGGCTTGACGAGCGCTTATAGTTTCACATTGCCTTGTTGCATGGGCCAGGCCGCAGTCCACCGGTCGAAGCGCCGCTTACAGGTTTCCAGCACACGTGAAACCGGCGCGGGTTGCCATGCAAAGGGTAGCGAAGCGGCAAATCCGCACGTCGAAGCAGCTGAGTGCTGAAGATGCATCGATTCGCTGGTACGGGACCATTTCTAATTAACCGGAGGAAACAGTGGCTAACATCAAATCTCAGAAGAAGCGCATCATCACCGCCGAGAAGGCTCGCAAGCGCAACCAGGCTGTCAAAAGCGAGCTGAAGACCGCCGTTCGCGCGGTCCGCGAGGCTGTCGCTGCCGGCAACGGCGTTGAGGCTTACACCAAGGCTCAGCATGCTTGCCGTCTGCTCGACAAGGCTGCTTCCAAGGGCATCATCCACAAGAACCAGGCTTCCAACCGCAAGTCTGGCGTCATGGCTCTCGCCAACACTGTGGTGACCGCGGAAGACATCGCTGCTGCGCCGAAGCGCGAGAAGAAGGTTGCTGCCCCCAAGGGTGGCACCAAGAAGGCCGCCGCTAAGGCTGCCAAGAAGGAAGCTTACAAGGCTGCCGACGCCGAGAAGGCAAAGCGCCGCGAGGCTACCCTGAAGGCCGAGAAGAAGGCTCACGACGCCAAGGCCAAGGCCGAGGCTGAAGCCGCTGCCGCCGAGGCTGCCGAGGCCACCGAGGAGTAAATCCTCGACAATCAACGCCGGGCCACAGCGCGGCGTTACGTTACTGAAAAGGGCCCGCGGAAGTGGGCCCTTTCCGCTATAGAGACCAGGAGCGCTGCAACTATATGAGCACCGATCCCAAGTTCATTCGCAATTTCAGCATCATCGCCCATATCGACCATGGCAAGTCGACGCTTTCCGACCGCATTCTCGAGCTTACCGGCACGGTATCCCAGCGCGACATGGAAGAGCAGCTGCTCGATACCATGGATATCGAGCGCGAGCGTGGCATTACCATCAAAAGCCAGGCCGTGCGCGTCGCCTATACCGCCGACGATGGCCAGGAGTACCAGTTCAACCTCATCGACACCCCGGGCCACGTCGACTTCACCTATGAAGTGAGCCGAAGCCTTGCGGCGTGCGAAGGCGCGGTGCTCGTGGTTGACGCCACGCAGGGCGTTGAGGCTCAAACGGTCGCCAATGCCATGATGGCCATGAACGCTGACCTCGAGATTATTCCACTCATCAACAAAATCGACCTTCCCTCAGCCGAGCCCGAGCGCGTGAAGGGCGAGATCGAAGATGGCCTGGCAATCGTCGCCGATGACGCGATTTTGGCGAGCGGCAAAACGGGTGTCGGCGTGAAAGACCTGCTCGAGGCCGTGGTGCACCTTATACCGTCGCCCGAAGGCAACGCCGAAGGCCCGCTGCGTGCGCTTATTTTCGACTCGTATTTCGATCCGTATCGCGGCGTGGTCGCGCTGGTTCGCGTGGTCGACGGCTCCATCAAGAAGGGCGACGAGGTGCGCCTCGTGAACGCCGGCACCGAGATTCTTGTGGAAGAAGTTGGTGCGCGCCATCCAAAAGAGGTTGCGCTTCCAAATCTTTCGGTGGGCGAAGTCGGGTACCTGGTCACGGGCCTGAAAGACGTATCCCAGGTTCGCGTGGGCGATACCATCACCTCGAGGGTCGGCGGCGTGACCGAACCCTTGCCGGGCTATCGCGAGGCGAAGCCCATGGTATACACGGGCTTGTTCCCCATCGAAAGCGACCAGTTCGAGGCGCTCAAAGAGGCCCTCGAGAAGCTGTCGCTGAACGACCCCGCCCTTGAATGGGAGATGGAGAACAGCCATGCGCTGGGCTTCGGCTTCCGCGTGGGATTCTTGGGCCTTCTGCATATGGAGGTCATCAAGGAGCGCCTGGAGCGAGAATTCGGCCTTGACCTTATCGCTACCGCGCCGAGCGTTGAATACCACGTGTACAAGACCAATAAAGAAATGGTGAGCGTGCATTCGCCGCAAGATATGCCCGACCCTTCGGAAATCGACCACATCGAAGAGCCGTATCTGCGTGCGACGATCATGATTCCACCCGATTACGTGGGCGCGGTTATGGAGCTTACCGTGGCGCACCGCGGCACGTTCAAGACCATGAACTACATTTCGCCCACGACGGTGGAACAGATTTGGGAGATTCCCTCGAGTGAGCTCATTCTCGACTATTTCGATCAGCTGAAGAGTCGCACGAAGGGCTACGCAAGCCTCGACTACGAGTTCGACGAATACAAGCCGGGCTCTTTGCAGAAACTCGACATTCTGCTTTCCGGCAAGCCGATCGATGCCCTGTCGTTCATCGTGCACAAAGACAAGGCGTACGACCGCGGACGCGTGCTGTGCGAAAAGTTGAAAGACATCATTCCGCAGCAGATGTTCGAGGTGCCTATCCAGGCTGCTGTCGGCGGCCGCGTGCTTGCCCGTCAAACGGTACGCGCGAAGCGCAAAGACGTTTTGGCGAAGTGCTACGGCGGCGACATCTCGCGTAAGCGCAAACTGCTCGAGAAGCAGAAGGCCGGCAAGAAGCGCATGAAGGCGATTGGCAACGTTGAGGTGCCGCAGGAGGCCTTCATGGCGATTTTGAAGGTTGACGAATAGCTCTGACACGCGTCAACCCTGACGCTGCGCGGTGCTCCGAGCCGCCCCTTTCCGTTCAAGCTGCGTGCATGGCCGTAAGGCTCATGCGCGTAGCCTGAGCGGCGATCTGCTCGCTCGGAGCGTCGTTCGCTGATATTGGTCTGATCGGGCGCTTTCTGGTTTGACCTGCGACTTTTATTGGCTCTTGCGGGCTTGGGTCGCTCTTTTGGCTTGGTTTTAACTGTTTAGCTTGCTTGGTGGTGTTTATGGGAAAGCACGACGAAGAATATGACTTCCTCGAAGATGCGTTTCGCGATGAACCTAAGGCTTCGACGCCTGTTCATGCGGGCGATGAGGGCACGTGGCTTGACGATGCGTTCAGCGAGCAAGCGCCCGTGCGACGCAAAATGTCGGGCAAAACCAAGGCCGCGATTATCGTGGCGATTATCGCGGCCTTGGTTTTGCTTGTCTTGCTTGGCGTTGAATCTATGAACGCCCTTGGCGCGTTTCTTTCCGTGGCCGCAACGAATTAGGAGGCACCTATGCCGCACGATCCGTATAAGGCGCTTTATATCCATCTGCCTTTCTGCAAGCATCGCTGCGCATATTGCGATTTCACCACGCGAGCTATTGCTCCCGATTCAGTGGAAATCGACGAATATATCGACAATCTGATTCTCGAGCTTCGCCGCAAGGCAAACGAGGGCGAGCTTGCAGAAATCGAAACCGTGTATTTGGGCGGAGGAACGCCGAGCTTTGTTGGTCAGGCGCGCCTTTCGAAATTGCTCTATGCACTGGGAGTTTTCATGAATTTGACGCCTGAGGTCGAATGCTCCATGGAGGCGAACCCCGATTCTCTCACTCCCGAGCTCATTCGCGATATCTACGCCCTGGGCGTGAATCGCCTTTCCATTGGCGTGCAAAGCTTCGACGACGGTTTGCTGGAAACGCTCGATCGCATTCACGATTCGGCGCGCGCCAAGCAAGCGGTGCTCGATGCGCGTGAGCGCTTTGAAAACGTATCGGTCGATCTTATGTGCGGCGTACCTGGTCAGACGCCTGAAATGTTCGAAGCCGATGTGCAAACCGCGGTCGACTTGGGCGTGACGCATGTGAGTGTGTACCCGCTTACCATCGAAGACCATACCCCGTTTCGCCGCATGGTCGACTCGGGCGAGATTGACGACGTTGACCAAGACAAAGAGGCGCTCATGATGTCGATGGCGCCTAACGTGCTCACGCCCGCTGGCTTCCATCGCTATGAGGTGGCGAGCTATGCGCGCGAGGGTTTCGAATGCAAACACAACATTGCCTATTGGACGGGCGTTCCGTACCTTGGTTTGGGCATTTCCGCCGTCACCATGACGCAAAACGACGCCCGTCGCATGCGCGTGCAAGATGGGGAAGTACAAGACGACCTCGATCGCAAGCAGATGTGCGCTGAGGACCTCATGATGAAAATGCGCATGACGCGCGGTGTTTCCGATGATGAGCTGTTCGCTGCCGCTGTGGTCATTCCTGGAGCGCTCGACGTCTTTAATTCGCTCGTTCGCGACAAGCTCGTGAAACGTGAAGATGGTCGCTGGAAGCCGACATTTGGCGGCTGGCTTTTGGGCAACGAGCTTTACGGGAGGATTTATGAACTGGCTCCGTAAGGTTGCTTTTGAGGAACGTGCTGCAGAGGCTGCAGGGGACATAGAAGAGGCGAACGCGTCTAGCTCCTCCGATGGGGGTGCTTCACGCGCAGTTCCGCACGAGCCGAACAGCACTGAATGTGCTGTTCGCGCGAGCTCAGGACTGTTTGAGCATGCAGCATCCCCATCGGAGGGGTTGGACGCTCGAAAAGCCTGCGGTTCCATTCCCGTACTCCTTGCTCCCATGGCCGGCGTGAACGATATCGCCTTTCGCCAGTTGAGCCTGGAGTTGGGTTGCGACATCACGTATACCGAAATGGTCTCCAGCAAAGCGCTCTCGTTCGCGAACGAAAAAACGCGCCACTTGCTTGACCGCGCGCCCAACGAACGCAGGGTTGCCGTGCAGCTGTTTGGCCACGAGCCCGATACGATGGCGCGTGAAGCCGCATGGATCGAATCCGAGATGGGCGATGTGCTCGCTTACATCGACATCAACATGGGTTGCCCGGCTCGCAAAATCGTGAAGAAAGGCGACGGCTCGGCGCTCATGACGACGCCCGAGCTTGCTGCCGAGATTGTGCGCAAGGTGTCGGCTGCCATCGAGCACCCCACGACGGTCAAATTCCGCAAGGGGTATGCTGCCGGCGAAGACATCGCGGTCGATTTCGCCCGCCGTATGGAAGATGCCGGCGCTGCGGCGGTTGCGGTGCATGGCCGCACGGCGGCGCAATTCTATTCGGGATGCGCCGATTGGGATGTGATTGCGCGTGTGAAGGCCGCCGTCGAGGTGCCCGTTATCGGCAATGGCGATGTGACTGGCGGGAAAGAGGCGTGTGCGCTCGTGGCGCAAACGGGTTGCGATGCCGTGATGATCGGTCGCGGCGCGCAGGGAAACCCGTGGGTGTTCGAGCAGGCGCGCGCCGCCTTAAACGGCGAAGCCGCGCCTGCGCTGCCTACGCCTGAACAGCGCGTTGCCATGGCACATCGCCATGCCGAGATTTTATCGAAGCGCATAGGGAACAATTTGGTTTATATGCGTAAGCACGTCATGTGGTATTTGCGCGGCATTCCAGGAGCCTCGAAGGCGCGTGGCGAGCTCAACCAGTGCGTGACGCTTGACGATTTCGATCGGGTGCTTGAGCAGCTACTTGTCGACGCCGCCCGCATTGAGGCGGAAGAGGAACGATATTTGGCGTGCTAACTGGCGCATCTCGCCTTTGCGAATATGCGCGTTGCGTGCCCGTCTGCATGTTCTCGCGGTGCTGCGGAGCGCGTTTTTTCCCACAGCGTGACAGAACGGTATCGATTCTCTGGATTGTTAGCACTCGTGCGGCATCGCTGCTAGAATCCTGTCACGTTAACGCGCACGCGCGCGTGATTCAGCTATGTTGTCTCGCCTCGTATTGACGCGCGAGACATGGAATGCGTCGCATGAAAGGGGCCGAAAACCGTTGCTGTCCGATCGTCGACAGAAAGTGCTTCAAGCGCTTATCGAGGAGTACATCGCCAACGCGCAGCCTGTGGGCTCGCGCACCTTGGTTGATCGTTACCGGCTCGGCGTTTCTTCGGCTACGGTTCGCAACGAGCTCTCGGTGCTTGAAGATGAGGGCTATCTCACTTCTCCGCACACTTCCGCTGGCCGCGTTCCGACCGATGCGGGCTATCGGGCGTTCGTCGACGATTTACTTTCGCGCGAATACGGCGAAGATGCCACGGGCGGCATGTTCGATAACGTGCGCGATGCGGCAACGAAGATGGACGACCTCATGGAGCAAACGTCGGCCGCCCTGTCTCGCTTGACCGATTGCCTTTCGGTTGTGGTCGCGCCTTCTTTGCTCGCGTCTTCGGTGAAGCAAATTTCGCTCGTGTCCATGTCGTCTCGTCGCATGCTCATGGTCGTCGTTACCGACGACGGCCAGGTATTCAACCGGTCGGTCGAGTTTGCGGAAGACGTTTCCGCCGATGAGCTGGCTGATGTGCAGAATGCATTGAATGCCGCGCTTTCGGGCCATTCGATTTCTGAGGTGCGCAAGGCGGAAGGCGTGCGTATCGAGGCGCTTTCCAGCCCGCTCGCACGCATCGTAATCGACGAGCTCGTTGTTTGCATGGCGAAGGCCGACGAAGGCCGTGCGCATAGTTTGGGTATGTCGGCGTTGCTGAGCAAGCCCGAATTCAGCAACTCGTCCGCCGCGTTGCCCGTGCTTCAAGTGCTTGAAGACGACACGGTGCTCATGCACCTTTTCGACGACGTCGGCTCTGCGGACAAGGCCTCCGATTCGCTCGAGGTTCGCATCGGCAAGGAGAATTCCGCGAGCGAGCTATCGGGGGTTTCGGTCGTTGCTGCCCAATACGGTTCGGGCGCGGCTCAGGGCGTGGTTGCTGTCATCGGCCCTACGCGCATGGATTATTCGAAAGTCATCAGCGTGGTGCGCTCCGCGAAAAGCGCGCTGAAAGATTTGTAAATAGGAAGGCTCACACACACTATGGCAAAAGACCTCTACGCCATTTTGGGCGTCAGCAAAGATGCAACCGACGCCGAGATCAAGAAGGCGTTTCGCCGCAAGGCGCGCGAACTTCACCCCGATGTGAACAAAGCGCCCGATGCAGAGGATCGTTTCAAGGAATTGAACGAAGCCTACGACGTGCTTTCTGATGCCAATAAGCGCGCGCAGTACGACCGCTTCGGCACGATTCCTGGAGCGGCGGGCGGCCCCGCCGGAGGCTACAACGTCGACTTCGAAGACATCTTCGGCGGCGGTTTCGGCGGCATGGGCGATATTTTCTCGAGCTTCTTCGGCGGCGCTGCGGGCGGTCGCGCCACGGTGCGCAAAGAAGGCCGCGATATGGGCGTTGGCCTGCGTCTGACGCTTGAAGAGGTCGCCGCGGGCGCGAAGAAGGAAATCGTCTACGACCGCCTGGCGCCGTGCGAGGTGTGCAATGGCTCCGGCAAGGCCGAGGGCGGCAAAGAAATCGATTGCCCCGATTGCCACGGTCGTGGTCGCGTGGTCACCGTGCAGCATACGTTCCTGGGCGATATGCAAACCGCCTCTATGTGCTCTACGTGCGGCGGCACGGGCAAGGTCATCGACAAGCCGTGCGAAGAATGCGAGGGTCAGGGCCGCATTCCCGATCGCCAGCATGTCACCGTCGAAGTGCCCGCAGGCATTCGCGAGGGCCAGCAGTTGCGCGTGACGGGTTTTGGCGAGGCCGGCATGCACGGCGCTCGTCCGGGTGACCTCATTGTGACGTGCCGCATTCAGCCGCATGAGTTCTTCGAGCGCGAGGGCGATAATCTGCACGCCCGTGCGAATGTGAGCTTTATTCAGGCTACCCTCGGTGCCGAAATCGAGATCGATGGCATCTTCCATGATGAAAAGGTGATGGTTCGCGTTCCCGAGGGCTGCCAAAATGAGCAGGTCATTCGCGTAAAGGGCATGGGCATGCCTCGTTTGAAATCCACCGAGCGCGGCGATATGTATGTGCACATTACCGTGCTCATACCGAAGAAAGTTACCAAGAAGCAGCGCGAGCTACTCGAAAAGGTGGCCGAGGAATTTGGTGAAGACGTGGCCGCACCGCGCAGCCCGTTGCAGAAGTTGCGCGACGCGTTCAACTAGCAAGCATGAAGGCACCCGGCATAGAGCTGGGTGCCTTTTTGTTGTTGCGGCTTTTTCGCTTTCGCTTCGGGTACACTGGTTGCCTAAAACGATTGAGTACCGTCTGATTGCCGTCGATTGCCGAATGCAAGGAATGCCTTTGTTGGAACAGACTAAAAATAATGCAGCCGCTTTCCATGTGGTGAACCTTGGTTGCAAGGTGAACCGTGTCGAAAGCGACGATTTCGCAGCCACCCTTATTGCGGACGGTGGGCGAGAAGTGCCCATTGAAGCAGCCGATTTCATTGTGGTGAACACGTGTACTGTTACGGGCGAGGCTGAAAAGAAAACGCGCAAGGCCGTGCGCCAGGCGCTGCGCGCGAACGATTTTGCTCGCGTCGTTGTGACCGGTTGCGCCGCCGCTATCGATCCCATTACCTATACCGAGATGGATCCTCGCGTCGAAGTGGTGCCGAAAGGCGCTATGGCCGACGTGCTTGGTTCCCAGGCGAGCACGTCGCCCGCTTTGGCCGCCATTCGTGCGGGTGAGGAATTTCCCACGCGCGTTGGCGTGAAGGTGCAAGATGGCTGCAACAATGCGTGCACGTACTGCATCGTGCATGTTGCGCGTGGGCGTGCCACATCGCGACCCTCCGAGGAGATTATTGCGGAAGTGCGTGAGCTCGCGCGCGCGGGCGTGCGTGAAATCGTGCTTACGGGCATTAATTTGGGTTCGTATCGCGAGGGCGACATGCATCTGGCAGATTTGCTGCGTTGCCTTATGAAGGCGGTCGATGAGGAATTTCCCGCCGATTCGGGCCTTGGGGTGGTGCCGCGCGTTCGCTTCCGCGTGTCGTCGATTGAGCCGCGCGACGTCGACGACGACCTCATTGAGCTTATGGCCGCATCGAATGGCCGCATTTGCCGCCATTTGCATTTGCCGCTGCAATCGGGTTCGAGCAAGGTGCTGCGCGAAATGCGACGCCCCTATAGCGCCGAGCGATTTTTGGGCCTGGTCGAGAAGCTGTATGCGGCCATGCCGCAGCTATCGCTTTCGACCGACGTTATTGTGGGTTTCCCTGGCGAAACTGAAGAAGACTTCCTTGAGACATGCCGTGTGGCTGAGATATGCCGTTTTTCGAAGATGCACATTTTCCGCTATTCGAAGCGCGCGGGAACGCCTGCGGCCGAGCGCGACGATCAGGTTTCGCCCGAGGTGAAGGCAGAGCGCGCCAAAAGGCTCGAAGCAATCGAGGAACGTCTTCGCGCCGATGATATGCGCCGTCGTTGCGGGTCGAGGGAATTGGCACTGGTTGAATCGGAGGGCAACGCCACGACCGAGAGCTATCACGGAATCGATGCTCCGGCGGGCAGCGCCGTAGGCGATTTGGTGGAGTGCGAACTATGATGGAACAACGTTCGAATTCCGACGCGCCTGGAAACAAGCTCATGGCCGGCAGCGAGACTGCAGGTCAGGGCGTTGATGCGGGTGAGACGGGCGAGACGCTGAAGCGCAAGAACAACCTCGTGAAGTCGTTTGGCTATGCGGCTTCGGGCGTGGTTCAGGCGGGAAGTGAACGCAACTTCAAGGTCGATGTCGTGGCGGCGGTTGTGGTTTTTGCCGCGTGCGCGCTTTTGCGGGTGCCTGCATGGGGATGGGCTGCGGTTGCGGTGTGCGTGGGGGTGCAACTCGCCATGGAAACCGTGAACACGGCGATAGAGGCGATCGTCGATCTGGCCTCGCCTGAAATCCACCCGCTCGCTAAGCGCGCGAAAGATTGCGCGGCGGGCGCCGCCCTTATCACTGCCTGCGCAAGTGTCATTGTGGGCCTTATCGTATTCGTTCCGGCGCTTTTTGCGTTGCTTGGAGCATAGGGAGACAAGCGCATGTCATTCCATCATTTTTTTCTCGATGGCCAGATTATTGCCGAAGAGACGGCGCAGGAATTCCCTGTGCGCCTTTCTGCGGAAGACGCCAAGCACGCACGCGTGCTGCGCCTGTCCGAAGGCGAGCACATAAGCGTCGTCGATTCGGCGAGCGATTATTTTGAATTGGAAATCACATCGGCACATGGTAGCCTGGTGGCGCGCATCGCGCAGCACCTCGATGCGCCGCAGGCGCCTGCGAGCATCGCGCTGTTCCAGGGCCTTGCCAAGGGCGACAAGATGGACGACATCATTCGCCATGCGACCGAGGTGGGCATTGACGAGTTCGTGCCGCTTTCGAGCTCTCGTTGCGTCATGAAGCTCGATGCGAAGAAGGCGAAGTCCAAGCTTGCTCGCTGGCGGGCCATCGCGCATTCTGCCGCGATGCAATCGGGGCGCATGGTCGAACCGCGCGTGCATGAGCCGCATACGGTGAAGCAGGCCGTGCAACTGCTGCGCGAATTCGACTGCGTGCTCGTATGCTGGGAAGAGTGCTCCTCGACGAAGACCATCGCTGCCGCGCTTGAACAGGCGCTTGGGAACGCCTCCGTCGACAAACCGCGCATTGCCGTGGTGGTAGGCCCCGAGGGCGGTCTTTCCGCCGATGAAGTCGAAGCGCTCACGGCAAGCGAAAATGCCTGGCCTGTGACGCTCGGCCCGTCAATCCTTCGTACCGAAACCGCCGGAATCGTTGCTCCCGCGCTTGTTTTGTATGCATGCGGAGGCATGGGCGCCGACAAGAAAGGGTTTTAAATGAACATCGAAATCGAAATCGAGCATGGCGCCGACATCGCGAGCGGCGTCGATATCGAAGGTATCACGCAATACGTGCTCGAGCAGGAAGGATGCCCCGCCACAACCGAGGTCTCCATCACGCTCACGACCGACGAGGAAGTTCATCGTCTGAACAAGGAATACCGCGGAATCGACCGCCCGACCGACGTGCTCAGCTTCGAGTGCGACGGCCTTGACGACGATTTCGACGGGGGAGCGGCGTACGACGACGCGGGCGTGCCCGATGACGAGCCGTTCATGCTTGGCGACATCATCATCGCGTCCGACTACGCGCGTGCCCAAACGGCCCAGTTCGGCACCACGCCGCAAGAAGAGCTCGCGGTGCTGCTCGTGCATGGCCTTCTGCACTTGTGCGGATGGGATCATGTGCATTCCGACGAAGAGGCCGAGGCCATGGAGGCTCGCGAGCGAGAGATGCTCGCCGGTGTGGGGCTGCCCAACATTCGCTAGAAACTGCGGTGGCATCCCGCGTGCGGATGGTGTGGCGGGCGGTTCTTTTGTGCGCTCCATAACCGCATTTCGCGCGCCAATTTGCACAAGTTGTGTTTGCTTGCCCAAGGGGCAAAAAGCTCTTGGAGAGCAAGTGGGTCTCTGCTATAATTCAACGTCGGCTTCTTAAGCGCTCCGTTTCACGTCGGAACGAGCAACCTTCGGGTCGCGTTCGTTTCCATCCGACCTCTGCTGCGGTGCCAGGTTTTGTCCAGAACCTCGAAGGGCTCAGCTTAGTTGGGCATTGCATGCGATGCCCGCGCACAAGCGCGAAGGCGAACCCGAAACTGGCGTTTTAAGCAGCACAGTCGAAGGAAAAGACTAGCAGAAGGAAACGAAATGGATATCATCCGCGCTATCGAGCAACAGCAGATCAAGGAAGTCACCCCGTTCAACGTCGGCGACACGGTCAAGGTGCACTATCGCATTACCGAGGGTAACCGCGAGCGCATCCAGGTTTTTCAGGGCGACGTTATCCGTCGTCACGGCCACACCTGCCGCGAGACCTTCACCGTCCGCAAGATCAGCTTCGGCGTTGGCGTTGAGCGTACCTTCCCCGTGCACTCCCCCAAGATCGAGAAGATCGAGGTCGTGCGTCACGGCAAGGTCCGTCGTGCCAAGCTGTACTACCTGCGCGACAAGGTGGGCAAGGCTGCCAAGATCAAGGAAAAGGCATTCTAAGTCTTTACCGAATTGGTGCTTTGGAAGGGGTCCTTTGGGGCCCCTTTCTTGTTTCATTTTCCATGCGCTGCGGCATTCTGCGCGTGTGTTTCGACGGCATTCGCTGTCGGTTTTGCGTGTGCGAAATGCTTCGTCGCATGGAAAAAGAATCGTCACCCAGAAACGAGGGGAACGAATGGCTCAAACGCTTGCAGAAATACGAGAGGCGCTGAAGGTTGCGAATCGCGCGGAATACGAGGCGCTTGCCCGCGCCCTTGCCGCCGACGAGCGCAAGGGGGTCAAGGCTGCCCTGAAAAGCGCTGCGCGCCGCCTTGCCGCCGAAGACGCCGAAGCGGCTCGTTTGAATGGCATGTACAGCTTCCAGGCGAAACTTGCAGGAGGCGGCATTGCCGTGGGACTTGACGAGGTGGGTCGAGGCCCGGTCGCAGGCCCGCTTGCCATTGGCGCCGTTGTGTTGCCCGACGATCCGCGCGTTGAAGGCGTGAACGATTCCAAGCAGCTTTCTGCCGAGCGTCGCGAAGAAATCGCCGCCGTGGTGCGCGAGGTGGCTATTGCGTGGGATATCGAATACATTCAGCCTCAGGAAATCGATGAACATGGCATGACGTGGGCCTTGCGCACGGCGAACCTGCGTGCCATCGCGGCCATCGAGGAGCAGCTTTCTGCGAAAGGCACTTCGCTCGATGCGGTATTGCTCGATGGCAACGCGCAGCACCTCGACGCACGTGAGGTCAACATTGTGAAAGGCGATGGGAAATGCGCGTCCATTGCGGCGGCATCCATTATCGCGAAGGTCGACCGTGACGCGCTCATGTGCCGCTATGCCGAGCAGTTTCCCCATTACGGCTTCGAGTCGAACAAAGGCTACGCGAGCGCCGAGCATATCGAGGCAATAAAGCAATACGGGCTTTCTCCCGTGCATCGCGCGAGTTTTTGCCGCGCTTGGACGCAGGAGACGCTGTTTTAGAAGGCCCGACCTCCCTCGCGCGGTGCGGGAAGCGTGGGGGATTCGCGCGTGAGTCGCCGGAGAATCGTCGGAAAAACGCCTGAGAGTTCGATGAAGACGAAGAAGAATCGACGTTGAAAATTAAAGAAAACGCCAGGGAATCGCGGGGCAATCGCGAGACATCGCGATGAAAAGCGCGTGATTCGGGTAAGAATCGGGCAAGGTTTCACCTCTACACTCGCCGTACGAGAAAGGGGATGCCATGACCGAAGAATATGCTGGACCACGTAAGCCATGCGACCTTGTCCACGGAGGCGACGAATGCGCCGCTGTCGATGAGGGCTACTGGGGCGATGACGAGGAAGAAATCGCTTTCGCCAAGCGCTGGAATTGCGACCCGAAGACGCTGGGGGCTTACGGCGAAGATCTCGCCTGCGAATTGCTGAAACGAAACGACTACATCATTTTAGAGCGCAACTGGTCGTGCGCTGCAGGCGAGGCCGATATCATCGCTCTCGATGACGGGTGTTTGGTGTTTGTCGAGGTGAAAACGCGCGCGGGCGGCGATAAAGGCTTTCCTCAGGAAGCGGTTACGCCGACGAAGCGCGCTCGCTACGAGCGTATTGCCTATAGCTTCTTGTCTACCTACGATGGGGTCGATGCTCGTGTGCGTTTCGACGTGATCGCCATTCAAGCGATGCCTAACTCGAGGGGCTTCGTGAAACATATCGTGAACGCCTTCGGCGCGGGTGCGTGACATTATGCAGCTGCGATGCTCGTTATATTCGGCGACCATTGTGGGCGTGCGGGCGATTCCTGTGGCCGTCGAGGTAGTTGTCTCGAACGGGTTGCCGGGCTTTTCCATTGTAGGCATGCCCGATGCCGCCGTGCGCGAATCGACCGAGCGCGTGCGCGCCGCTATAAAAGCCTGCGGTTTTACCATGCCGGGCGATAAAGTGGTGGTGAATTTGGCGCCAAGCTCCATTCGCAAGGCAGGGTCGGGTTTCGATTTGCCCATCGCTGCGGCGATTTTGGCGGCAACGAAACAAATTGATGTAGAGGCGCTTGGCGAATGCTTGCTGGTAGGGGAGCTTGGGCTCGACGGCTCCGTGCGGCCGGTCCATGGAACGCTCGCATTCGCCGCTTGCGCGCGTGAACTTGGGTGCAAGCTCTTGGTGAGCGCCGATGCGCGCGACGGGGCGCCGCTTGGGCGCATGGAGCAGCTCGCATTGCCCTCGCTTGCCAGTTTGCGCTCTATGGCTGTGCGGCCGCTCGATTTCTGTGCGCCTTCTGCTTCGGTTGAAGCGCCTGATTTTGGCGATATTCGTGGACAGGCGGCCGCTAAGCGCGCCATGCAGGTTGCGGCTGCGGGCGGTCATGGCATTTTGCTTATGGGTCCTCCGGGGTCGGGCAAAACCATGCTTGCGCGCGCTCTGCCTTCCATATTGCCGCCGCTTTCCGAAGATGAGAGGCTCGAAGCGGCTATCGTCCATTCCGTTGCGGGCGAGCCCATCGATTCTATTCTCGCGGGCACGCGGCCGTTTCGTCGTGTGCATCACAGCGCTACGGTGGCGGGCCTTGTGGGTGGGGGAACGCCCGTGCATCCAGGCGAGATATCGCTTGCTCATGCCGGCGTTCTGTTCCTCGACGAATTGCCGGAGTTCTCGTCACGATCGCTTCAAGCGCTTCGCCAGCCCATGGAAATGGGCCGCATCGTGATAACTCGGGCCGATGGCAGCGTTGCGCTTCCTGCGCGATTTTCTCTTGTCGCGGCGGCGAATCCTTGTCCTTGCGGGTATTACGGCGACCCTCAAAAGCAATGCACCTGTCCACAATGGAAAATCGAGCGGTATCAGGGCAACATTGGCGGTCCGCTGCTCGATCGCATCGACATGCACGTCGATGTGTGGCGCTGCGATCCTGGCGAGATGCTTGATCGCGCCGATGGTCGCGACCCGATCGACTCCGAGCGCTTGCTGGCGGGCGTTTTGGCTGCTCGTGAGTTTCGATCGTGGCGGCGGGCAGCGCTTGGCGATGGCGATGCCGTTGATGTGGGCGCATTGCTTGCTCGTTGCCGCATGGCGCAACGAACGCGGGACTTGTTGGAAACGGTGTCGCGCACGCAGCTGCTTTCGGGGCGTGGAATAACGCGCGCGCTTATGGTGGCGCGTACGATTGCCGACATCGCCGAATCGAAGTCGGTAGCAGAAGAGCACCTCATGGAAGCTCTGAGTTTCAAGCTTCGAAAGGGGGTATAGCGGCCATGGAAGAACGTTTTCGCATCGATGGTCCGCGATTCGAAATCGCACGTGGCACGAAAGACTATCCAGATGTCTTCGAGGCTGTGCCTGAGCCGCCCGAACGGCTCTATGTGATTGGCGACCCCTCTGCGCTTAAGGAAGGCCTTGCGGTCGTCGGAGCGCGCAAGGCGACGCCTTATGGGTTGAATGCGACCAAAATGTTGGCAGGCCGTGCGGCTGAACTCGGCGTGGTGGTGATTTCGGGCGGTGCGCGCGGTTGCGATGCAGCCGCGCACGAGGCGGCGCTTGCGGCTGGTGGGCAAACCGTCGCGTTTCTAGGCGGCGGTTGCGATGAGCCGTATCCGAAATCGAACGTGGATCTGTTTCGGCGCATCGTCAAGGGCGGCGGAGTGGTTGCTTCGGAGTTTCCGTGGCATTATCCGCCGAAGCCTTTCATGTTTCGCAAACGCAATCGCCTTATCGCGGGGCTGGCGCGCGCGACGCTTATCGTGGAGGCGGGGCTTCCCAGCGGTACATTCTCTACGGCCGACGAGGCCCTTGCCGCCAATAAAGACGTGCTTGCGGTGCCGGGGTCGATTTTTTCCGCCACATCGGCGGGCTCGAATATGTTGCTTGCGCAGGGAGCTATGCCCGTCGTGAGCAAGGAAGTGTTCGATTCGGCGATTATGTCGTTGTTTCCGGAAATCGTGGGAGGCGGGTATGGCGCCGAACAGTTGGCGTTGTTCGCGGGCGATGGGGCCGATGCGGGGGTCGACGACCCTATTCTCTCGGCCCTTGCGGCAGACCCTATGCGTCTCGAAGAGATTATTGCTCTATTCGCTGATGGCGACGATCCCATGGCCGCGGCGACGCGCGTTATGGCGCATGTGTCGTTGCTCGAAGGGGCGGGCGCGCTCACTCGTTTTCCTGATGGCCGGTTCGGCGCTGTTGGATAGCTTGCGGGCTTTTATGAATTGCCATGCGGGTGTGTTATCCTCGCTGCATGGATAAATTTGTGAACATAATCGGCGCGGGTCTCGCAGGCAGCGAGGCCGCGCTTCAACTTGCCCAACGCGGCGTGCATGTGCGTCTGTTCGAGATGCGCCCCGAAACCGAAACCGATGTGCATCGCGGCGGCGATTGCGCTGAGCTCGTGTGCTCGAACTCTTTGAAGAGCACCAAGCCCGAAAGCGCTGCCGGCATGCTGAAGGCGGAGCTTGCGGCGCTCGGTTCTCAGCTTATTGCGGCGGCTGGCCGAAGCCGCGTCGATGCGGGCGGTGCGCTCGCGGTCGATCGTGATAAGTTCTCTGCCGACGTCACTTCCATGGTGAAGGGAAACCCTTATATCGAGTATCGCGTGATGTGCGTTTCCGACCCGCTCGATGCCTGCTTGGGCGCTGCGGACGCTACCATTTTGGCAACGGGCCCGCTTACGAGCGATGCGCTCGCTCAGTGGCTCGTTGACAAAACCGGTTCCGATAACCTCGCATTCTTTGATGCGGCGGCGCCTGTGGTCATGGCCGACTCCCTCGATATGGATGTGCTGTTTCGCCAATCGCGCTATGAGCAAGATGCTCCCGGTGATTACCTGAACGCGCCTTTCGACAAAGAGAGCTACGACGCCTTCATTGCGCAGCTCGTTGCCGCCGATCGCGTTATTAAGCGCGACTTCGAAACGAAAGACTTGTTCCAGGCGTGCCAGCCTATTGAGGAAATCGCCCGCAAGGGTGCCGATGCGCCCCGTTTTGGTACGTGCAAACCCGTGGGGCTCACCGATCCTGCAACGGGTCGTCGTCCGTGGGCGGCGGTGCAGCTTCGTGCCGAGAACGCCCAGGGCACGGCTTACAATCTGGTGGGCTTTCAGACCAATCTCACATTTGGCGAGCAGAAGCGCGTCTTCCGCATGATTCCTGGTTTGCAAAACGCTGAGTTTGCGCGTTATGGCGTCATGCATCGCAACACGTTCATCCAGGCCCCGCGTCTGCTCGATCGCGATTTGCGCTTGCGCGGCGTCGACGCCCCCGTGTATGTTGCCGGCCAGCTTTCTGGCACCGAGGGCTATTGTGAAGCTATTGCGTCGGGCCTTATGTGCACGCTATTCGTGTATGCCCAGCTCAAAGGCATTCAGGCCCCGCTTTTGCCTGTGGAAACCGCGTTTGGCGCGCTGCTCGATTACGCCACCGACCCCGCAACGCAAGACTATCAGCCCATGCATGTGAATTTCGGCATTCTAAAGCCGCTTGACCAGCATATTCGCAATAAGGGTATGCGCTACGCCGCCTATGCCGAGCGTGGGTCGCGCGCCATGGAGGGCTATGTGGCCGATATTCGCGCCAAGGGCTTGCTATAAGGCATGGCGAAGGCGAAACCGGAAGTCGGGAAGGCGTGCGCGCAGGCTGAAAGCGAGCCGGGCGACCCTGAGCTTCCCGCAATTGACGAGCTTTATCTGGCCTACCTTGCAAGCTATTGCGACATGCTCGTCGTGGAACGCAATGCATCGCAGCATACCGTGCGCAATTACCGGCTCGATTTGCTCGACTATGGCCGGTGGGCCGCTCGCACGTCGGTCAATCCGCTGTGCGCCACGCGACGCGATATGAGAAGCTATCTGGGCGATTTGGACTATGCCCAGTATTCGCGCCGCACGGTCAATCGGCGGCTGTCTTCCGTTCGTTCATTTTTTCGGTGGCTTGTGGCTGAAGGCTTGGTCGAGTCGAATCCCACCGATGTCGTGAGCGCTCCTAAGTTCGCTCGCAGCCTTCCGCGAACTATTCCGCCCGCCGACATGGCGCGTTTGCTTTCGGTGTGGCGCGGCAGCGATAAGCCCGCCGACATGCGCAACCGCGCGATTCTCGAGTTCTTGTACGCATGCGGCGCGCGTATCTCGGAAACATCGGGTTTGCTGCTTGAGAACGTCGATTTCGATGCTGGGCAGGTGCGCGTGTTCGGTAAAGGCTCGAAAGAGCGCATCGTGCCGTTGCATGAAATAGCCATCGCTTCCATGCGCGACTACCTTTTCAACGCGCGCCCTGCGCTGCTTGCCGACAAAGAGAGCCCGTATTTCTTCGTGAGCACGCGTGGCAACCAAATGTCGCCCGATGCGCTTCGCAAAATGTTCAAGCAGAGTTTGCTTGCCGCGGGGCTCGACCAAACGCTCTCGCCGCATGATATGCGTCACACGTTTGCGACCGACCTGGTAGAAGGCGGTGCCGATTTGCGCAGCGTTCAAGAGATGCTCGGCCATTCGAGCTTGTCGACCACGCAAATCTATACGCATGTGTCTGTCTCGCATTTGAAAGAGGAGCATCGCCGCACTCTTCCGCGCGGGTAGAGGAGGCGTGCGGGAAATCCATGCGAGGCGCCTATGCGGGATGCCCATGCGGGAGCGCGTACGCGGGAAGCCCAGGGGGGTGCCCATGCGGGAGCGTGTACGCGGTCCTATGCGGGTCGTCTTTTGCTGAGTTCGGGCAATGATCAAAAAGGTGCTCGAATGTGGCAAAAAGTACACCCGGCTAGTGAAACTATAAACTGTGAACGAACGAGCAGCTTTCTGACCTGGTGATATGGGAAGCAGCGAATGGAAGGCTGCACGATGCGTAGACTTTGGCATGAGAATATGCCACATTCGAGCACCTTTTTGAACAATTGTCGGGTTTACGCTGCTGGCAGTATGGATGAAACGCTGCCCATGTTTTACGATGGCTCTATGCAAAATATAAAGGAACATACTGCCGATTTTGACGTTGCCGACTTTGAGCCCGAAGCGAACGAGCATTCATGCCCTCCGTGCGCCGTGGGGCCCTCGTTGCATGGCGACCGGGTCGGTGAACGGGCCGCGGGCCATGCTGGCGGCTGCGCCGTCGATCGAGTCGCAGGCTATGCTGACGATTGTGGCGACAGTCAAGCTGCTCGTTGCGTCGAGGGCCAAACTCGATGCTATGCTGGAGCCCAGGAAGAAGGCCGTGCTGGAGATCGAGTAGGGCGACGTTTTGGAGGCCGGGCCGACGACCGCGCTGAAAATCGGGCCGAAAAGGATGATGGGAACTGCGTCGGAGGTCATTCCGAGAGTTGTTCTGAAGGTTGCGCCGAGGTTCGCGCTGGAGGCCGGGCCGACGATCGCGCCGAGGTTCGTGCCGGAGGTCGGACCGACGGTCGTGCACAGGCCGCTTCCCATTCGCAACTCGATGCTTCCGGCGAGGAAGACTTCGCCGGTTTCGTGAAGCACAATATCGCGTCGGGCGGTATTTTCGGTGGGGTGCCGGGAAAAGGCGCCGCGCCCCAGAATCGCAGCGCGACCGATTGGGGAATCGATGTTGCCGTCGCCCTTGTCGCCTTTGCGTTTGGCTGCGCCCAAATGGTGATTACCGCTTCTTCCGTTGTGCACGTTGATGCCGGTCCCTATGGATCGAGCTGGGTTAATTACGTCCCTAATATTTATGCGTATTTGGCGGTTGCCCTTACGACTGCGCCGTTGATTCTTCGTCGTGAGGCACCGTGGTTCGTGCTCGCGCTCACGCTTGCATGCTATGTCTTCCTGTCGAATTCCATGGGCGGAACGGTTTCGCTTTCGCCCATAGGTCCCATCGTGGCTGTTTATACCGTGGCAAGCGAACGCGCCCGCGGCGAGGCTCTTGCGGCTGCGGCTGTGGTGGGCGTGTGTGCTGCGGTGGTTCCCATGGGCGCTTCAAGCGTCGCCATGGCGCTTGTGATGCGCATCGAAAACGTGGCATTTGTGGTGGTTGCCGCGTTGGGCGGTTTCGGCGTGCGCATGTACCATGCCTATATGGAAGAGACGCGCCGCCGCTTGGCTGAAGCTGAGCGAACGCGCGAAGAGCTTGCTGCGCGCCGCGTTGCCGACGAGCGCGTGCGCATCGCGCGTGAAGTGCATGACATCACGGCGCATTCCCTTTCTGCGGTCACCATTCAGGCGGCAGCGGCGGAGCGCCTCATCGATTTGAACCCTGCCGCAGCGAAAGAGGCGATTGCCGATATTCGCTCGGTTTCGAAGTCGTCGCTCGATGAAATTCGCTCACTTATTGGAGTGCTGCGCGGCGACGAGGCAGCCGAGCATGCCCCTGCCGAAGGCACCGAGCGCATGGGCGACGTCGTGTCGTTCTTGCAGCGCGCTGGCATCGAGGTCGATTTTGACGAAAGCGACTACGACAAGGCGCAGGTGCCCGCATTCGTCGATATGGCGTTGTTCTCGCTCGCGCGCGAGTCGGCTACCAATGCCGTGCGTCATGCCCATGCCGCACATATCTGCATTGAGTTGGCATCTTCCCCTTTGAAGGCAGTGCTCGTGTTTTCCGACGATGGCGTCGGCATGGGCAGTGGGGTGCGCGAGCATGCCGAAGGCCATGGCCTTGAGGGCATGGGCGAGAGAATCGAAGCGCTCAATGGCGCATTCACCATAGAAAGCGAGCCTGGTTGCGGATGCACGATTCGCGCCGAAGTACCCTTGGAGGTGGTACACGATGACGAGCATCGATGAGACGTGCGGCGGCGCACCCATTCGGGTTGCCATTGCCGATGACCAAGATCTGGTTCGTAAGGGCTTCAGGCTCATTCTTTCGTCGTTTCCCGGCATTGAAGTGGTGGGTGAGGCGGTCGATGGCGCCGATGCCGTTGCATTGGCGCGTCGCATGCGTCCCGACGTGTTGCTCATGGACATTCGCATGCCGCGCAAAGATGGCATCGAGGCCTGCCGAGAGCTTGTGGGCGACCCCGATACGGCCGATGTCGCGGTGCTTATTCTCACGACATTCGACATCGACGAATACGTCTACGATGCGCTTGCGGCAGGTGCGAGCGGCTTCTTGCTGAAAGACGTCGATCCCGACGATTTGGCGCAGGCCATTCGCGTTGTGCATGAGGGCAATGCGCTTATTCAGCCGTCGATTACGCGCCGCTTGGTCGAAACCTACGCCGCGTCGCGCAGCAAGGCGCGCTTCGATGGCACGCGCATCTCTGATCTTACCGATCGAGAGCGCGAGATTCTCACCATGGTCGGCAAGGGCATGTCCAACGACGAAATCGCTGCCGAATTGGTGATTTCTCCCGCAACGGTTCGCACGCATGTGGGCCGCATCATGGTGAAGCTCGACGCTCACGATCGAGCCCAACTCGTGGTTGCCGCCTATGAAAGCGGTTTGGTGAAACCGGGCATGTAGGGTACCTCAAGGAAAAAGGTAGCTGCTAATGCGCTCCTCTTGCCGCGCGATCCATGGCGAAATCGTGGGGCGCTTTATGAAGAAGAGCGAATGGATGTTCTATTTCTGCTATTATGGCGCGGTTGCAAATACTTGGCAGAAAGGTCGAGATCGTGGCCAGCGATTCCATCGTCATCAAGGGCGCGCGTGAGCATAACCTGAAAAACGTCGACGTTACCATCCCTCGCGATAAGCTCGTGGTTATTACGGGCCTGTCGGGCTCGGGCAAGTCGTCGCTCGCGTTTGACACCATCTACGCCGAGGGCCAGCGCCGCTATGTGGAAAGCCTTTCCGCCTATGCCCGCCAATTTTTGGGGCAAATGAACAAGCCCGATCTTGATTCCATTGATGGCCTCTCTCCTGCGGTGGCGATTGACCAGAAAACCACGTCGAAAAATCCACGTTCAACGGTGGGCACTACGACGGAAATCTACGACTACCTGCGCCTTCTGTTCGCGCGCGTGGGCACGCCGCATTGTCCTGAATGTGGGCGCGAAATCAAGGCTCGCACCACCGACCAAGTGACCGACGAGATTCTTGCGCTCGGCGAAGGTAAAAAAGCGCTCATCTTGGCGCCCGTCGTGGTCGGACGTAAGGGCGAGCACACGAAAATTCTTTCTGACCTGCAAAAAGAAGGCTTCTCGCGCGTGCGTATCGACGGCGTGGTGCAGCGTTTGGAAGGCGAGCCCGTCAAGCTCGACAAGAAGTTCAAGCACACGATCGACGTTGTGGTCGACCGCGTGGTGTTGAAGGCGTCTGCGACGAGCCGCATTGCCGAATCGGTTGAAACGGCGACGAAGCTTTCCGACGGTCGCGTAGTGTGCCACTTGGTCGATGAAGAGGTTCAAGAAGCCGACGGGCAGAAATCGACTCCGGGCTTCACGACGGTATGGCCGGGCGACCATTTCTATTCGCTTGCCCTTGCATGTCCCGAGCATGGCCATTCGATGGATGAGCTGCAGCCGCGCGACTTCAGTTTTAATGCCCCCTATGGCGCCTGCCCCGATTGCGCGGGCCTCGGCAGCCGCGAGGAAGTCGATCCAAGCCTGCTCATCCCCGACCCGTCGCTGTCGCTGAACGAGGGCTGCATTGCGCCGTTCGCAACGGGCAATTATTACCCCCAGGTTCTTCGCGCGGTATGCAAACATATGGGCGAAGACCCGGCAACCCCGTGGGAAGATTTGAAGAAGAAAACGCGCGATGTGCTGTTGTACGGCCTTAAGAGCGAAAAAGTTTTCGTCGACTACGTGACCGTCGACGGCCGCGAAACGGGCTGGAGCATCGATTGGGAAGGCGCCTGCGAAGCGGTTATGGGCCGTTATAAAGACTCGACGAGCGATTCCCAGCGCGAAAAATACGAGAAGTATTTCGCTACCATTCCATGCGCGTCATGCGGCGGAAAGCGCCTGAAGCCCGAGATTCTCGCCGTGACTGTTGGCGGCAAGAATATCCACGAAGTATGCGACATGTCGGCCGCCGATGCGCTGGAGTTCTTCAGCAATCTGCAACTCGACGAGCGCCAGGCGTTCATCGCCGCGGCTATCGTGAAAGAGGTGCGTGCGCGCCTGCAGTTCTTGGTCGATGTGGGTCTTGATTATTTGACGCTCGAACGTGGCACGGCGTCGCTTTCAGGCGGTGAGGCTCAGCGCATTCGCCTGGCCACGCAGATTGGTGCTGGCCTCATGGGCGTGTTGTACATTCTGGACGAGCCGTCCATCGGCCTGCATCAGCGCGACAACGAGCGCCTCATCGCCACGCTTGAACGCCTGCGCGATTTGGGTAACACGGTTATCGTCGTGGAGCATGACGAAGATACCATTCGCCACGCCGACTATGTTATCGATATGGGCCCTGGTGCGGGCGAGAAGGGCGGCCATGTGGTTGCCGCGGGCACTCCTGATGAAGTGGCGAGCGCCGAAGGGAGCTTCACGGCCGACTACCTGTCGGGCCGCCGCCGCATCGAGGTGCCTGAGGTTCGCCGCAAGCCCAAACGAGGCGCCATCAAACTCACCGGTGCTTGCGAGAACAACCTGAAGAACGTGTCCATTTCCGTTGAGCTTGGCACGCTTACCGTGGTCACGGGCGTTTCGGGGTCGGGCAAAAGCTCGCTTATCACCGACACGCTTGCGCCTGCGCTCGCGAACCGCATCAATCACGCGCGCCATCGCACGGGCGAATACCGCAAGCTCACGGGCTACGAGGCGCTTGATAAGATTGTCGATATCGACCAAAGCCCCATCGGTCGCACGCCGCGTTCGAATCCCGCGACGTATATCGGCTTGTGGGATGACATTCGCGCGCTGTTTGCGAGCACGCAGGAGGCGAAGGCACGCGGCTATGCGCCTGGCCGCTTCAGCTTCAATGTGAGCGGTGGCCGCTGCGAGGCGTGCAAAGGTGATGGCCAAATCAAAATCGAGATGCACTTCTTGCCCGATGTTTATGTGCCGTGCGAGGTGTGCGGCGGCATGCGCTATAACCGCGAGACCTTGCAGGTGACATACCGCGGCAAAAACGTGTACGACGTGCTCGATATGACGGTCGACGAGGCGCTCGAGTTTTTCAAGAACTTGCCGGGCTTGGCGCGTAAGCTCCAAACGCTGCACGATGTGGGCTTGGGCTACATTCGATTGGGCCAACCTGCCACCACGCTTTCGGGCGGCGAGGCTCAGCGCGTGAAGCTCGCGAGCGAGTTGCAGCGTCGTCAAACGGGTAAAACGTTCTACGTTCTCGACGAGCCCACCACGGGCCTGCATATGGAAGATGTGCGGCAGCTCCTTGATGTTTTGCAGCGTCTTGTCGATGCGGGGAATACGGTGCTCGTTATTGAGCATAATCTTGACGTTATTAAGACCGCCGACCGATTGATCGACCTCGGACCCGAAGGAGGCTCGCGCGGTGGTACCATTGTGGCCACGGGTACGCCCGAGCAGGTTGCGAAGGTCCCCGAAAGTCACACGGGTCGCTTCTTGCGAGATATTTTGAACGTCTAGCCGCCCGTGCGCGGCTTGCGCGTTAAAGGGGGATGTTACATGCAGAAATCGCGGCCGCATTTCGCACGCGGCGTGCTTTTCGCTCTTATTGGAGGCGTGAGCTGGGCTTTTTCTGGCACATGCGCAGAATTCCTTTTTGAGACGCAGCATCTCTCGCCGGCGTGGGTCACGTCGGTGCGATGCATGATTTCGGGCGTCGTGTTCCTGATTCTTGCGGCCATCATCGATCGCGAGCGCTTTCTCGAAGCCGCCAAAAACAAGCGCGCGTGGGTTGCATTCGCGGTCAATGGCCTTTTCGGCACGGTGTTTTGCCAGTTCACGTACCTCACGTCCATCAGCTACACCGATTCGGGCACTACGACCGTGCTTTCGATGGTGGGCTTGGCCTTGGTCATGGGCTACAGCTGTCGGGCAAGCCATCGCCTGCCACGAAAACGTGAGGTGTTCGGCCTCATTCTCACGCTTGTCGGCGTCGTGCTCATTGCAACGAATGGCGACATTTCGAGTTTGGCTATGCCGCTGCCCGGCCTTGTGTGGGGCTTGCTTTCGGCTGTGGGCCTTGCTGCGTACAACATCATCCCCGTTAAGCTTATCGGACGCTATGGCAGCCTGGTCACCATGGGTTTCTCGATGTTCGTGGCGGGCGTTTCCATGTGCTTTATCGAGCAGCCCTGGACGGTTTCCGTCGACGTGAATACCGAAGTGATTTTGGGCATGGCTGCGATTATCGTGGTTGGCACGGTCATCGCAGCGTGGATCTATATGCAAGCCATTGCCGATATCGGCGCGGTGAAGGCATCGATGATCGCCGCGGTCGAACCTGTAGCTGCTACTATTTTCACGGTCACGCTGCTTGGGACGCGTTTCGAGCTCGTTGACCTTGTTGGCTTTGCGTGCATCGTTGCCATGGTGCTGCTTGTGAGTTCGAAACCCGATGACGAGCAAAAGCTTGCGGAAGATTTGGCAGGCAAAACAGGGGAAGAGGATACGGTTCCAACTCCCGAGTCCATTGAGCTCGCCCATGCTGAGGCCGCGATTCGTGCGGCGCGGGCTGTGCCGGGGTCGCAGGCTGCGCTTGAGGAAGTTCCCGCTCCCGAACCTGTTGTGCTGTGGGACCCTGCCATTTCCCAGAAGGCACGCGAAAAAGCCAACAGTGGCGAGCTTTCTCTGGAGGAGATGATTTGCTCTCCCGAAGCGGCCCATTTGGTTGACGCGAAGTCAAATACGAAAGACACCGTGCGTCATGGCGTGCGTGAAGGCATAGCGCTTGCCGTGTTCGGGTTTCTTGTTGCCGTCGGTTTCATAGCGCTTACAACGTATATTTCCGCTGGACATAATTTGAACTATGCCTCTACGGGCATCGACGACATCGCGGGCAATATGTCGGGGTATGGCGTGATTTTGTATGAGGGCACGGTTGAGTCTTCAGCTTCTGCCGAGTCTTCTTTGGCGAGCGACAATGCGCTGGGCTCCAACGAATCGGCTCGTATTGGCGAAAGCGCCAAATCGGACGAAGGCGCCAAAGAGGGCGCGTCGAGCACGAAAGGCGAATCGGACGAGCAGTCTGTCAAAGGCTTCGTGAAAATGGCTTTGGGCCTCGATTCCGAAACCGAGGCGGGCGTTCCGGGTTCGGCGAAGGCTTCGGAATCGACGGGCGCATCGGCCTCGACGTCTGGTTCGGCTTCCGACGATGCGAATGACCCCATGACGATGGACGAAGCGAAGGAAATCTACGAGGCGAAGAAGGCGACGGTTCTCGGGCTCGATGTGAGCGATTTGGAGCAGTACCAATTCGGTCGTATCGTCATGAAGGGCGGCCATACCTATGGCATCGTGAGCATTACCGATGACGAGCTTGCCGCGCTTGATTTGCCGAAGGCGGCCACGACCACGAAAACCACCATTACGACATCGCGCGAGTCCCGCACATCGTCAGTGGGCTCGAGCGCGAAGGTTTCCACGAAGAGCGCGTACGCGAATGTGGCCGAACTGCTCGCCGATGTCGACGCCGATTCTATTGACGAAGAGCTGGTTGCCCGCGTCGGTGACGTCATCGACCATTTCCGCAATGCTGGCGTTGATATCGTTGTCGTACTCACGCACGATGTTCGTCCCATGGCGGCGATCGATGGCGCCGATGTGGTGATTACCGTGCGAACCGATGAGCGTTTTTCGCAAAGCCAAATGATTAGCCATACGTTGTACGTCGATACACCCGAGGTCGGCTCGGTGGGCGCCTTGCTCGTTGCTCCCGGCAACGTGGTTTCGAGCCGCGTGCTTACGGGTGAAACGACGAGTGCGGGCGCGTCGACGAGCGCCGAGGGCAGCAATTCGTCGTACGTTGAGAAGGCCGATTAGCCAGAGCGATTTTGGAAGAAGGATAACCAATGCTGAATACCAATAACGAGAGTGCTATGTCCGTCGAGGCGCGCAAAGCAGCTTTGGAGCTCTCCGCTTTTATCGAGAAGTGCCCAAGCATGTTCCATACGACGGCCGAGATTTCCGATCGATTGAAGAGCGCGGGATTCACGTTCCTTCCTGAAGGCGAGGCGTGGAGCGTTGAGCGCGGCGGGAAGTATTTCACGACGCGCAATGGTTCAACGGTCGTCGCGTTCAAGGTGGGCGAGCAGCTCGACAATTACCATTTCCAAATCACCGCCGCGCATGGCGACTCGCCGACGTTCAAGCTCAAGGCGCAAAGCGAGCTCGAGGGTCCGAGCGAGTACATGCGCCTGAATACCGAGGTGTACGGTGGCGCTATCGACTACACGTGGTTTGATAAGCCGCTTGGTTTGGCGGGCCGCGTGCTCGTGCGCGAAGGCGGGCGCATCGAAAGCAGGTTGTACGATTCGGCCTGCGACGTCGCACTCATTCCTAGTTTGGCGATTCATATGGATCGCTCCGTGAACGAGAAGTTCTCTCCGAACCGTCAGACCGACCTTATGCCGCTGTTTTCGGCTGGTGCGCTCACGCGCGGCGCGCTTGATGAATACGTTGCTTCTGAGCTGGGGGTTTCTGCCGACCAGGTAATTTCTCGCGATATGTTCTTGGTGAATCGCCAAAAGCCCCAGCTGTGGGGCGCGGCCGAAGAATTCCTTTCAGCGCCCAAACTCGACGATTTGGCGTGCGCCTTTGTTTCGCTTGAGGCGTTTTTGGCTGTGGAAAACGACCGCGACGTATCGGTGTATTGCTGTTTCGACAACGAAGAGGTTGGATCGAACACCAAGCAGGGCGCTATGTCCACGGTGCTGCGCGATACGCTTGAGCGCATGAATGCCGCGCTTGGCTTCTCGTGGGAAGATTATCACTGCGCCGTTGCGAAATCGATGCTTGTGAGCTGCGATAACGCTCATGCTTTGCATCCGAATCGACCCGAAGTGGCCGATGCGGAAAACCGTCCCGTTCTTGGCGGCGGCATGGTGGTCAAGGAGGCCGCGAACCAAAAATACTGCACCGACGCGTTTTCGCGTGCCGCGTTCCTTTCGGTATGCGAGGCGGCAGGCGTGCCCGTGCAAACGTTCGCCAACCGAAGCGATATGGCGGGCGGCTCCACTCTGGGCAACTTGTCGAACACTCAGGTGAGCATGCATGGCGTTGACGTGGGCTTGCCGCAACTCGCGATGCATTCGAGCTATGAGACCTGCGCCGCGTGCGACGTGAAGCTTTCCATCGACGCGCTGAAGGCGTTCTTCGATGCGGAAATCGTCATCAACGGGTCCGACTCTATCGAGCTGAAATAGGGAAGACCCCCGAACCGAATTTAGGAAGAGAGAAGCGGCGACCTTGGGGCATATGCTCGAAGGTCGCCGCTTTGCATTGCAGGCGCAGAAACGCCACCAACGGGCAATAAAAAAGCGCCCGAAGGCGCTTTGGGGTGCTATTTGTGCTCACCGACGAAGAACAGCGCAAGCGTTCCCGGTCCGGAATGTGCGCCGATAACGGGGTCGACGTAGTTCACGACGAACTCGGTGCAGCCGAGGCGTTTTTTGATTTCGCTTTCTAGCAGCACGACGTCTTCGATACAGTCGCCGTGGGTGATGAAAATCGTTTGGTTCGCCGGGTCAATCGCCGTTTGCTCCATATGGTCGACGAGCGCCTTGATTGCCTTACGACGTCCGCGTGCCTTTTCGACGGGAACAAGGCGGCCTTCGTTGTCGACATGCATCACGGGCTTGATGTTGAGCAGCGTTCCCGCCCATGCGCTCGTGCGGCTTACGCGTCCGCCGCGGAACAGGAACATCAAATCATCGACGGTAAACCAGTGGCACAGGTGGTCGCGCGTTTCGCGCACGAAATCGGCAACTTCTTCAAGCGATGCGCCTGCTTCCTTTTTCTTGCAGGCCAAATATACGAGCATGCCTTCGCCGCCCGATGCTGCGAGTGTTTCGACTGCGCAGAGCGTGCGCTCGGGATATTCCCCGGCAAGTTGTTTCATCAGCAGCTCCGTGGCTTCATAGGTGCCTGAAAGTGCGCTCGAGAACCCCAGGTAGAGCACGTCGCGGCCAGCATCGAGCACGCGGCGCAGCGTGGTTTCGGTTTCTTGCATGTTGGGAAGGGAGGTGGTGATGACCTTCCCTTCGCGCATCATCGTGTAGAACTGGCGCAAGTCGGTTTTCTCGCCCTTGAGGTAGCTGCGGTGCTGCACGCCGTCGACCATGAAGGTTAGGGGTAGAATCTCGAGTCCGAATGCGTCGATCGTCTCTTCGGTAAGATTGCATGCTGAGTCGGTGACAATTTGATAGCTCATAAGTGCTCCCGTCGTTGTGGCCGCGCACGCGGCGCTCCGCTCTCAAACCGCGGAATAGAAAAAGTATAGCGGTAGGTGTCAAGATGTTTTGACGAAGGCCATTTTTATTGTTTTCGAATACGTGTTTCCGCGGAAAACTACATGGGGCAGCATGCGGGAGCGTGCTGCGACCAGTGGCGATAAAAGCTTACGCGGGAGTAATGCGCTTCGTTGCGAAGAGAGAATAGGGTTCGGGGCGGGCGCCGCGACGTTTGGAGTGCGCACGGCCCGTGCGCCACGCGTGCGAATGCCTGCGCGGCGTGTGAACCTCATAGAATGTGCCCGTTGCCGTAGGCGTTGACGCTGCGATGTTTTATACTCTGAAAACTTGCGCGAAGGCCGTGGTGGCTTCGCGTGAACCGTACTGCCCCAAGCGCGATTCGGCGCTTGGAACACGCACAGAAGAAAGGAATCGGAGTACACGATGGGAAACGATTACAAGCAGTCGATGAATCTGCCGAAGACCGACTTCTCCATGAGGGCGAACCTTCCGCAGAACGAGCCGAAGCGCCTGGAGAAGTGGGCCGAAGAGGACATCTATCATCGCATTCTCGAGAAGAACAAAGATGGCGAGCCCTTCATCTTGCATGATGGCCCTCCGTATGCGAATGGCCCGATCCACATCGGCCATGCCTTCAACAAGATTCTGAAAGACTTCGTGATTAAGTCGCACGCGCAGCGCGGCTATTTCACGCCGTATATTCCTGGTTGGGACTGCCACGGCCAGCCGATTGAGCATGAGGTCGAAAAGAAGCTCGGCACCGAGAAAATGCGCGAGCTGCCTCAGGCGACGGTGCGCCGTCTGTGCCGCGAGTGGGCAGAAAAGTTCGTCGACGTGCAGCGCAACGACTTCAAGCGCCTGGGCGTGAATGGCGATTGGGAGCATCCGTACCTCACGTTCCAGCCGAACTTCGAGAGCGCGAACGTCGAAGTGTTCAAGAAGCTTTACCTCAATGGCGCCGTGTACCGCGGCCGCAAGCCCATTCATTGGTGCTCGCATTGCCACACCGCACTCGCCGAGGCCGAAATCGAATATGCCGACGAGACGTCGCCTTCGATTTACGTGAATTTCAAGCTCAACAACATTCCGGCTGTTTTCGCCGAGGCCGGCGTCGACCTCGAGCGCGCCTACGTGCTTATTTGGACGACCACGCCGTGGACGCTGCCTTCGAACACCGCTGTGTCGCTGGGTCCCGACATTGATTACTGCTTCGTCGAGGCCGACGGTAAGTTCATGGTGTTCGCGAAGGACATGGTCGAGGCTGTCGCCAAGGTCGCTGGCTGGGAGAGCTATCGTATCGTTGAGGCGAATGGCGAGCCCGTCACCATGAAGGGCGACCAGTTCGGCGACATCACGTATATCTGCCCCGTTCTGCACGAGAACACGGGCCGCATCATCTGGGGCGAGCATGTCACCCTCGACGCGGGCACTGGCGCCGTTCACACGGCTCCCGGCCATGGCGTCGACGACTACAAGGTTGGCATGAAGTTCGGCGTCGACACCATCATGCCGATTGACGACGACGGCCGCTTCACCGATTACGTGCCGCAATGGGCGGGCCTTACCACCGACGAGGCCAACCCGAAGATCATCGAGTGGCTGCGCGAGCAGGGCACGCTCGTCGCTCATGTCGACATCGTGCACAGCTACCCGCATTGCTGGCGTTGCCATGAGCCCGTTATTTTCCGCGCGACTGACCAGTGGTTCGTCTCTATGGACAATACGGGTCTGCGCGAGGCTGCGCTCGACCAGATCCACAACCACGTGGAGTTCATCCCCGAGTGGGGCGTGAACCGCATTGGCGCCATGGTTGCCGATCGTCCCGACTGGTGCATCTCGCGTCAGCGCAGCTGGGGCGTGCCGATTCCTGTGTTCAAGTGCGCGAGCTGCGGCGAGACCGTTGCGACCGAAGAGACCTTCGACGCGGTTATCGACCTGTTCAACACCGAAGGCGCCGACGCATGGTTCACGAAGGAGCCCAAGGAATACCTGCCCGAGGGTACGTGCTGCCCGAAGTGCGGTTGCACTGACGTTGTGCCCGAGAAAGATATCCTCGACGTATGGTGGGAGTCGGGCGTGTCGCACGTGGGCGTGCTGAAGCACCGCGCCGAGGCCGATCACCTGCGTTGGCCTGCCGATATGTACCTCGAAGGCTCCGACCAGCATCGCGGTTGGTTCCAGAGCTCGCTTCTATTGGGCACGGGCGCGTTTGGCCAATCGCCCTACAAGAGCGTCATGTGCTGCGGCTTCACCGTTGACGAAAACGGCGAGAAGATGTCGAAGTCCAAGGGCAACGGCATCGCCCCCCAGGAAGTCATCGACAAGTACGGCGCCGACGTGCTGCGCCTGTGGGTCGCGTCCACCGACTACTCGGTCGACGTTTCCATCGGCGATAACATTCTGCAGCGCACTTCCGATGCCTACCGTCGTTTCCGCAATACGTTCCGCTTCTTGCTCGGCAACCTCGACGGTTTCGACTTCAAGCGCGACGCCGTTTCGCTCGACGAGATGCGTCCCGTTGATGTGTGGGCGATGCTGCGCCTGAAGCAGCTGCTCGACGACGTGGAGCGCGGCTACAACGAGTACCACTTCCACCAGGTATTCCGTGCGCTCTACGACTACGTCGTCGGCGATTTGTCGTCGGTGTATATGGACGTCGTGAAAGACCGCCTGTACGCCGAGGCACCTGATTCAGTGGCGCGCCGCTCGGCTCAAACCGTGCTCATGAACATCCTCGAGGTGCTCGTGCGCGTCATGAGCCCGATTCTGTCGTTCACCTGCGACGAGGTATGGGAGCATTATCCCGAGACCGAGCGCAACCGCGAGGGTCGTCCCGTGAGCGTGCAGCTGGCCGGCTGGCCCGAGGCCGCTGATTTCATTCCGGCGCTGCCCCAGGGCGAGGCCGCCGAGGCCGTTATGGCGAATTTCGCGTGCCTGCTTGAGGTTCGCGACGCCGTGACGAAGGCCATCGAGGAAGCGCGCAACGCGAAAACCGTTGGCAAGAGCCAGGAAGCCGTGCTGAAAATTACGGTTTCCCAGGCTGTCGCCGACGTGCTTGGCGCATATGATGCAGCCGACCTCGAAGAGCTTTTCATTGTGAGCCACGTCGACGTTGTCGCAGGCGATGCTGAAGAGGCGCAGGTCGAGGTTTCCGCAACCAGCGAGCCGAAGTGCCCGCGCTGCTGGAACCATCGTGAGCTGGGCGGCAACGCGAACCATGCTGAAGTGTGCAAGCGCTGCGGCGATGTTCTCGACCAACTCGCGTAAGCATTCGCGTTTTCGCGAATCGCGAGCCATCGAACCCTGGGCGTGCTGGATAGCTAACCCGGGGTTTGGCGCGCTCGCGCGTTGCGACTTATAAGGCGGGCCGGGGGAGTGACCTTTCGGCCCGCTCCGCTTTTTAAAGAAAGGTCCACGTGACTACCGATATCGTGACATCGAAGAATTCTAAAAAGAAGGCAGCTGCGCTTTTCGCGGTGATTGTCCTTGTCTGGCTGGTGCTCGATCGCCTTACGAAGGCGTACTTCGAAGGCGCCTATGAGCTTGGACAGGCGGGAGCCAACTGCGGTCTGTTCCGCTTCACGCTCGTGCATAATACGGGCGCCGCATGGGGCATGTTCGGCAATTCGACGTTTGCCCTGGGCATCACCTCAAGCATCGTGTGCGTGCTCATCGTGCTCGTGTTCGCATTCTGGGAAAAACTCGCCGGCCATGCGCCAAGCGCCCTTGAAACGATTGCGCTCGCCTTGGTGTGTTCGGGCGGCTTGGGCAATGCTATCGACCGCTTCAGTCAGCTCTACGTTGTCGACTTCATCGATTTCACGTTCATCGACTTCCCGGTATTCAATGTTGCCGATATTGGCGTGACCTGCGGTTTCGTATTGCTTGTTATAGGGTATTTGCTCGTGACGCGCAAGGAGGACGCCCATGTCTAGCTATGCGAGCAATGTGGTGCCCAAAGAGTGCGAGGGCATGCGCCTTGATGCTTACATGGCTTCTCAAGGGCTGTATCCCACGCGCAGCGCCGCCGCGAAATGCATCGCCGACGGCTATTGCGCGCTCAACGGCAAGCTGCCGCGCAAGAGTGCGTCGGTTTGCGCGGGCGATGTGCTTGAATACGAGACGTATGAAGACCCGCATGCGCCCGAGCTCGTCGCGGCCGATATTCCGCTCGACATTCGCTATGAAGATGACTACCTGCTCGTTATCTCGAAACAGGCGGGACTGGTGTGCCATCCCGCGGAGGGCCATTACGGCGACACGCTCGTGAATGCGCTTATCGCGCACTGCGGCAAGGAAAACCTCTGCGACGTGCAGGGCGAGCAAGACCGCCTCGGCATCGTACATCGCCTTGATCGTGACACGAGCGGCCTTATGCTGTGTGCGAAAACGAACGAAGTGGGCCTTGCGCTCATGGAGGATATTCGACTGAAAGACGTCGATCGCCATTATCTGGCGCTTGTGCAGGGGTGGATTCCCCTTGATACCGGCATTGTCGACGCTCCTATCGCGCGTAGCGGCCGCGACCGGCTTCGCATGGAGGTTTCCGATCGCGAAGACGCCCGTCCGTCCATCACGACGTTTACGGTCAAGCGTCGCTTCGAACCCGGCAAAAACGACGACGGTTTCACGCTCATCGATTGCAAGCTCTTTACGGGCCGCACGCATCAGATTCGCGTGCATATGGAATACATCAAGCATCCGTGCGTGGGAGACCCGGTGTATGGCTGGAAGAAGAAGGAGAATCTCGGCCTCGACCGACAGTTCCTTCATTCGTACCGCCTTGCGTTCACTCATCCTATTACGGGCGAGCGTATGGAGTTTGAAGATACGCTGCCACCCGATTTCCAAGAAGTTATCGACGAATTGGAAGCTCGCGAATAACGTTCTTCGAGCGCCCCCCTTGGGCACCTGAATCCGATAGATTCCGCACGAGCAGAACAGCACTTAATGTGCTGTTCGTAGCGAGCAGGACTTGACCGAAGCGGATTCAGGTACCCAAGGGGAGCGTTTTGTTTCGTGAGCTCTTTTAGGCGTGCCATATAAACGAAAAGAGACGCATAACGCGTCTCTTTTCGACAAGCTGAAAGCGAAAGGTAAGCGCTCGCTCTCAATATGATTCGGCCGACGCTTTCGCGCCAAGGAGTGGCCGAATGTAGCGAAGGGGAGCGCCCGCACGCTTAAGGAAGCCGTGCGGGCGCTGGGAAGAAGCTGAAAGTTCGCTCGAATTAGCGGCCAACCCAGTTGGGGGTGCGCTTCTCGGTGAAGGCCAGCGGGCCCTCGATGCCGTCTTCGGTCTTCTCGAGGAAGCGATAAGCACCGTCGCAGTAGCGCATCGCGTCTTCCTCAGACATCTGGTCGGCGGCATGAACCAGGTACTTGGTCCACTTCAGAGCCAGAGGAGCGTTCTTCAGAACTTGCTCGGCCAGCTCGATAGCCTTGTCCATGACCTCTTCGGCCGGAACGACGTAGTTGATCAGGCCGAGCTCCTTTGCCTCAGGAGCCTTGATCTTCTTGCCGGTGAGCAGAAGTTCCATGCAGTCCTTGCGGTTGATGTCGCGAGCGAGGCGAACGATGCCGCCCGTGGAAGCGATGATGCCCAGGCCGACCTCGGTGCAGCCGAACTTGGCGTTCTCGGCAGCGACAACCATGTCGCAGGAAAGGGCGATTTCCATGCCGCCGCCAGCAGCGGAGCCGTTGCATGCCGCGATGATGGGCTTGGAGCACAGACGAGCCGTGATGCCGCCGAAGCCGTGCTCGGTAACGGTCTGGCACTCGCCGCCCTCAGAGAGCTCGGAGAGGTCCTCGCCGGCGCAGAAGACCTTGCCGGTGCCCGTCACGATGATGGCGCGCACAGCCTTGTCCTTCTCGGCGTGGTTCATGATGTTTTCCATAGCATCGGAAGTTGCGCCGTTCAGCGCATTGGCGACCTCGGGACGGTTGATACGGATGATCAGCAATCCGTCCTCGCGAAGCTCGGATACGACAGTGTCGGTTCCGTAGTAATCTGCCATGTTTCCTCCTTGATGTCGCGGCTTTCATTTTTAAAAGCCTATATACGCCCAGTGGCATATCCCCTGGTTGTTTCAAGCGGGGCAAACCCGCTTTTACTCGAGGTGCGTTGCCGACCGATTCACGCATTTGATCGGTTTGGCTGTCCGCTGCCGAACCGACCATTCGGTCGGCTTCGCACCTCGTGGTTGCTACAATATGGCCGCCCGTGGCGCTTCGGTATCGCTTGAGTTGGTGTAATTGAGGTTTCAACGTAAATTGAGTGCATCGCTAAAAAAATAGTAGATAGGTCATTTTCGCGTTTCTGTGGTACAAATTGGCTGCAAAAAATGCGCAAAGGCGAAATGGCGGTTATAATCGCGCCATCGCATTATGGAATGCGCCACGCTTTGCAAAACGAAAAGCAAGGGGAGCTTGCTGCGGCGTGCATTCCGAAACATATGTATAAGGGGTGACGCGACGAGAATCCGTCGCGGTTGCGCGAATAGGAAGGCGCGGCAATGGATTTCATGTTGAGCGATGCCGATCGCGTGCTTATTTCGCAAGTGCGCGAATTTGGCAAGAATTACTTTAATAAAGAGTCGGTTGCGCAATGGCGCCGCGATATGGGTTTGCCCGATGAGGTTGTGAAAGCGTTCGTCGATCTCGATTTCAATGGGTTTGGCGTCATCCATCGTCGCAATCATGTTCATTACGACCTGCTTGCGCAGGTTCTCGTGCTCGAGGAATTGTCGCGCATTTCGGGCGCGACCCTGCCGTTCCAAAACGATTTCCTTCAGCTTCAGATTCTCGAGGCTTTCGCGAGTCCTTCGCAAACCGACCCCATTCGTCTTGAATATCAGAATACGGGACGCCTTGCATTCGCTTTTGCGGTTTCCGAGCCGAATTCGGGTTCTGATACAACGGGCATGAAGACGTCTGTTCGCTCCATTGACGGACGTTTGTTCATGAATGGCGAGAAGATGTTCGTGAATAACGGCGAATACGCGCCAGCCCTGCTTGTTGCGGCAATCGACGAGGATGCGCCTGCTGAAAACGGGCATCCCACCTTGTCCATGTGGATGGTTCCGCGCACCGCGAAAGGCGTCGAGGCGGTTCCCGAGAGCAAGATTGGCCAAGAGATGCTCCCGTTCGCCCATATTCGTTTCGACAATGTCGAGCTTGACGAGTCGTGGCGCCTGCAAGGGCCGGCAAAGGGCTTCCCCCAGTTGTTCAGCTTCTTTGAATACGGCCGCGTTTTCGCATGTGCAACGGCGCTTGGCGAGGCTCAGGCTGCGATGGACGATGCGGTCGAATGGGCGCGCGAGCGCACCGCATTCGGCACGCCTGTGTCGAATTTCCAGCAGGTCCAAGAGATGTTGACAGACATGGAAGTGAAGCTCACGAATATGCGCCATATGGTCTATAAAGCCGCGTGGGAATTCGACCACGGCGTGCATGAACGCTTGACTGTGGCGCTTATGAAGCGTTACGTGCCGTGTGCTGCAACCGAGGTCGCAAGCGATGCCATGCAGATCCTTGGCGGTCGAGGCTATACGACGCATGAGCGCATTTCTTCGATTTGGCAAGATTGCCGCGGCTTCCAAATCGCCGAGGGTACCGATCAGATCATGGTCTACATCGCAGCGCCTCTTGTGATGCGCAAGTATGCGGAAGCTGAGATGTAGCCATCTTTCGCCTAATTCTTATCGATTGCGAGGGGAGCGCGAGCTCCCCTCGTTTCTTTTGGGTCAGTTTTTCGAGAACTGTCCATCAATTGCAAGCCCATAACGTAAAAATTGGGATAGAAAACTATCCAATTTGCTTATATTTGTGGGGCAACTATCGCCGATACTTATCGTTTTAGGGTCAGAAATGTAATATTGACCGTAACATGGTGTGCAGATTTGCAGGATTATACTTAGTGAATTTGTTCTTGGATCGGCGCCTTCGGGTGGAATCTAAGGCGCCTGCCTTCTTAAGGGAATTCTGGCCCCCTTAAGAAGGCAGGCCACATCGTCTGGTCTTCCATAAGGAGGAAAGAAATTGGGCGAAACTGCAACCTACACCGATAAGATGAGCGTGCGTCACATTCTCATCATTATCTCGGGCATCATGATCACCTTCGGATGCTCGGCTCTCGTCTTCTCGACGTGGAGTGCTTTCCAGGCCTACGTCCCCGATCTGTTGGGCGTTCCTACCACTCAGTGGGCGCTGTACATCACGGTGCTCTACCTGGCCGAAGCTTTCTCGGCGCCGTTCATCGGCAACTTGCTCGCTAAGACCGACATCCGCATCGTGCTTTCCGCATCTGCGCTTCTCGTCGGCGTCGGCTTCATCCTCATTTCGCTCATCAAGAGCATGTGGATCTTCTACGTTGCCGGCCTCATGATGGGTCTTGGCGAAGTTGGTCTGCTCTGGCTGGCTGTTCCCACGCTGTGCAACAAGTGGTTCAACCAGAAGTCCGGCACCATCATCGGCGCTTGCATGGCATTCACCGGTATTGGTGGCGCTATCTGGCTGCAGGTCTTCAATGCGCTCATCGCTTCCGGTATGGACGTGTGGACCATCTACATGATTTGGGGCGTCGCCGCTCTCGTGACTTCTCTGCCGTTCACGCTGCTGTGCATCCGCTCCACCCCTGAAGAAGCTGGCTGCCTGCCCTATGGCAAGCCTCAGACCGCTTCTGGCAAGCCCGCTGGCATCGACGCCAGCAAGGCCATGAAGTCTGTTGCCTTCTATGCGGTCTTCCTGCTCGCCGGCATCATCAACCTGCTCACCATCGTTGCTCAGCAGTTCCCGAAGTACACCAAGTCGCTCGACGACGGCACCGGCACCTTCATCGCCGTTGGCGTTACCATGGCAACCGTCATGATGGCTTCTCAGGCTATCTGCAAGCTCGCCTTGGGCGTGTGCGCCGACAAGAACTCCAAGCTCAGCTTCTTCGCGGCTTGCGCTTGCGGCATCCTCGGCGTCCTGCTCGTGTGGTTCGGCACCGGCTCCGCTATGATCCTGTACGCTGGCTCCGCTGTGTACGGCTTCTTCTTCGCCAGCTGCGTCGTTCTGGTTCCCATCTTGGTTCGCCAGCTCTTCGGCCAGCGTGAGTACCCCCAGATTTACTCCCGCGTCTCCATGTTCGTGAACATCGTTGGCGCTGTGGGCGCTCCCTTCTGGGCCTTCTTCGGCGATATGAGCTACAGCATCCTGTTCACCGTCGCTATCGTGCTCATGGTTGTGGTCCTGCTGCTCGGCATCTTCTGCTTCGGCAAGATGAAGGGCCTGCAGGCAGACTGGACCGAATAACATTCGCTCCAATCTAGAGCTCTTGAAAAGGGCCGCGCTCGAAAGGGTGCGGCCCTTTTTTCGAATGAATTCGATGCGTGATTTCCCGTTTCTTGAAAGGGCCAGGAATATGGGTTTCTGCAACATTGAAAAGTCGAGCCGTCAGGCGCCTTGGCATTGCCTGCGATTGGCGGCTCGAATTCTTGAGTGCGGGCGACGCGTTGCGGCTCTTGTTGATGGTAGCCCTACGGGATTTCGTTCGTGGCGTCGTGTGTTGTAGGGAGGGCGTTGATTTTTCAACCAGCGATTACCGTTTGCTGTCCCATTCGAAAGATCGGGTGAACTCGATGAAGTTCTCAACGGCGCGCGTTTTATATGCGGCGGTTTTAAAGGCGAGGCATACCGTATGGAAGTCGTCGTCGACTTCCGGCAGCCGTTTGGTGATGAGCTCGCGGAAAGGGGCGAGCCCAATGGTATCGAGCGCGAGGCCGATGGTGCCCGGCGTGCTTTCCACCATGCTTCCTAAGGTGATCTCATCATTCGCATATGTGTGCGTTGCGCTTAGCCCGTGCGTTGTCATGAGCGCGGAAACCTCGGCGCCAATCGGCGTTGTGGGCGGATAGGTGATGATGTCTCTTCCGCGCAGCGAATCGAGCGTGAGATTTTTCGACCACGCAAGCTTGTCGGAGCGGTGCACGACTGCCACGAGCCGCTGGGTAAGCACGGGTACAAAAGTGAGATCGGGTTTGCTGTCGACGTAGGCCGTGAACGCGAGCTCGTAGCGGTTGCTCTCGAGGTCTTCCAGCAGAGGTTGCGTGAGGCCCTGGAAAACGTTGACCTGCGCATCTTTTCCGTATTGGTCGCGATAGCCTTTAATAAGCGATGGGAGGTAGTCGCTCTGGATGGTATAAATCGCTCCAATGTCGATGCTTCCTGTTGGCGACCCTGAGTGCTCGTGAGCCAGCGCGATGCCCTTTTCAAGCGCGTTCACCGCTTCGGTGGCGTATTGGTAGAACTCTTCTCCATATTTCGTGAGCTTGATTTTGCGCCCTTCGCGCTCGAAGAGGGGAATGCCCAATTCGCGTTCGAGCTGCGATATGGAGTTGGAAAGCGTCGGTTGCGATATGAACAGCTCTTCCGCGGCATGGGTATAGTGCTTCACTTCAGCGAGTTTGCGGAAGTAATACAGCTGCGAAAGGTTCATCGTGCTCCATTCTCAGGGTTTTGAGCTGCGAATATTGTACCCCAGGTCATCTTCGGGCTTTCCGAGCGAAGCGAAAATGCCCCAAAACGCGAAACAGCCGCCCCGAAGGACGGCTGCTCGCACAAGCTTTTAAGGTAAGCGCTAGGCTTCCGAAGGAATTATACGCTCACGCGCTGCAAAGTCGAGTGAAACGAAGGTTTAGTCGAAGGTGTATTCGATCTTGCCGCCATGGTTCTGGCATTCGCGTGCGATGGTGATGCGCTGTACGCAGGGAGCGCCTTCCTCGAGCCACATAGCGCGGCAGTCGCGGTAGAGACGCTCGGTGGGGCCATAGGGGCAATCCTCGAAGTAGCCGTCGCCGCCGAAGATCTCGAGCATTTCGTCAGAGACGAGCTTTACGGTGTCGATAGAGAACAGCTTGCAGATAGCAGCCTTCTCGGTGACGTACTCGTTGTGCGGGTCTTTGTTGAAGTCGCGAGCGAAGTCGTAGATTGCACAACGCAGAACATGGATCATCTTCTGCATATCGGCGATCTTGGCCTTGATCATCTGGCGGGAAGCAATCGGCTTGCCGAAGGTCACGCGGTCGTTGGCGCGCTTGAGGGAAATTTCAAGCATGCGCTGGGACATGCCGAGGTTCGACATAGCGATGTGCACGCGGGAAACGGAAAGCGAGTGAATCGCGATTTCCATGCCCTGGCCCTCTTCGCCAAGCAGGTACTTCGGGTCAAGCACGAGGTTGGTGAACTTCAGACCCGCATGGCCAGCGCCACGGCAGCCCATCATGTGAGGCATGGGGACAATTTCGAAGCCAGGAGCATTGTTGGGAACCAGGAAGCCTGAAAGGCGAGTGTCCTTGTCGTCATCGGGGTTGGTAACGGCGATGACGTAGGTGTAATCGGAGCAGTCGGTGTGGGAGATGAGCCACTTCTCGCCGTTCAGAACATAGTTGCCGTCGGCGTCTTTGATGGCGGTGGTGTGAAGGTCAGCGCCGGTGCCGCCGGTCTGCTCGGTAATGGCGAAGTTGCAGTAGACGGTCTTGTCCTGGAATTTGTTCATGAGCTCGGCTTTGACTTCGGGCGTGCCGTAGTCGTCGAGGATGCGCCAGTTCATATCGGCAGCGTGATGCAGGTGCATGCGCATGCCGCCAGGACCGCGGGAGAACTCTTCCTGAACACGCAGAATCTCGAGTTCGTCGAGGTCCCATCCGCCGTACTCAGAGGGGAGATAGAAACGATACAAATCGTTCTTCTTCGCGAGTTCGTAGAACTCTTCGGGGAAGGTGTTGGTGACTTCGACTTCCTTCTGAATCTCTTCGAAGGGGCCTTCGACCAGTTCGCGAATCTGCTTCAGATATGCCTCGAACTGCTCGTCGGTAATTTTGGCATTGGGATTCATGAAACCTCCTCTAGTCGCATGACAATCCGTGTTCCTCCGGAGCTCATCGCTCCTTATGCCTTGTATTATGCGAGCGGGGTAAAAGGAAGTCCAATTCATTCGTTTTGTGTATTTGAACACGTATTATTTGAAAAACAAATAATACGTTATAGAATAATACGTTATAGCGTTCTTTAAGGACCTCATCAAGCAGGATGAAAGTCAATGTGCTGAGTCGTTGTTCGGCCATGAAATTGAACCGTCGATATGCCTGTTTGTTTCATATAATGAACAAGATGCGCTATGCGCAAAGGGGATGTTCTTGGGAGGAAAGGGATAACAGTGAACCTGTCGCAGCTGTATTATTTCCGCAAGCTTTCCGAATTGCAGCACTATACCAAGGCCGCTAAGGAGCTTTATATCACGCAGCCTGCGTTATCCGACGCTATTCATTCTCTCGAGAAGGAACTCGGCGTTCCGCTGTTTCAGCGCGAGGGGCGCAACGTGAAGCTTACGCGCTATGGCAAAGAGTTCTCGGCCTATGTGCACGATGCGTTGCGCGAGCTTGATAAGGGCATCGCGATTATGCATGAGTACACGGGCAAGCTCGCGGGCGAGTTGGCCGTAGGTGCGTTGTACACCATCACGGGCGATTATCTGCCGGCGCTTATTCGTGCCTACCACGACAATTTCGGTGAAGCGGTAAAGTTCCGCGTATCGCAAGGTTTCTCGCTCGATCTTATTGAAGGCTTGAAAGACGACAAATATGACGTCATTTTCGCCGCCAAGAAGGAAGGCGAGTCGAGCCTTTGTTTCGAACCCGTAGTTGCCCATCAGCTCGTCGTTGCGGTAAGCAAGCAAAGCCCGCTTGCATTCCGTCGCGTGCTGCATCTTGAAGATTTGAAGGGCATGCAAGTGTATACCTATCGCACGGGCACTCCTATTGGCGATGAGGTCGATAAACTTGTGAGCCGTTATGGCCTTCAGGTTCATCAGGATTACGATGACGAAATCACGATGGGCGGCATGATTTCCACGGCGCCGCCGAATTACTGCGCGTTGCTCACGAATACTATTGGCTTGAAGCCGTTCAACAACCTTGCCGTTATCGCGATTGACGAAAACGAGGTCCCGCGCGAGTTCCATTCCGTGTATATGGTGTACAAGAAGGAAGAATTCAAGAACCGCGCTCTTGAGAGCTTCATCGACTTCACGGGAGGGTTCGTATGCCCTAAAGGCGTGCTTCCTGATACCGATAATCAAGATTCGGGTCCCGCATCTCCTCCATCGGACATCATTATGTAAAACGAAAACAACCGGCCACGTGGTCGGTTGTTTTTTTCGATAGGGATTGTTCTTTTGTCCTATTTGATCTGGTCCATGTTGAGCATCGAGATGCGGTTCATGCTCATGCGCACGATTCCAAGGCCCTTGATATTCGCGTAGAACACGAACCCGCTCTTGCAGCGGAACGCGCATTCTTCGCAGGGAATCTTATTGCAATACGCAAATGCGTCTTCATCGGCGAGGGCGAACAGCAAAGGCGGGAATTTCTTCGGCATCACGTATTTCAGCTGCATGCCCGTAAACGTTTTCAGAGCAACCCAGGTGATTTGGTATTTCGTTTTGTCGGCAATCTTCCATTTGAAGTACACGGCATTGTTGTTGAAGCCGCCGCTGATCTGATAATCGAGTTCAATGCCTTCGGGCAGGTCTTCGACTTCGATGAAATCAATGGGGTCGTTGTTGGATTCTACGGCATCGTTAAGATGCGCGTAGGGGGGTTCTCCCACAAGCGTGCGACCCGTGCCGGTATATACTGCGTCAGCGTCGCCCGAAAGGGCAACGAGTGTATTGCCGTCCTTGTCGGTGAAGAAAGACATATCGGCATCGGTTACGCGCGGCTTCCATGTGGCCCTTGTGCGCGTGATGGTGTACTTTTGTTCAATCATGGTTCCCCCTTAATACGCTGATCGGTCTGCTTGTTTTGAAGGGCGTCGGTCATGCTCATCCTGCAAAACAAGAAGGCCAATTTTGAAAATGCCTGCAGCTGCGGACGTCAGCTGCAGGCATTTTATCGTGCGTTTCCATGCATGGAAAGCATGGCTTTGCGTTATTGGTCGATGCCCATACGGCGTTTGACCTCGCGCGCAAGTTCGAAGCGCTTGATTTTGCCCGTAGGCGTGCGTGGAATGGCGTCGATAGTTTCGATGCGTTCGGGCCACAGACGCTTAGCCACGCCCTTACTTGCAAGATACTCCGTAAGGTCGTGCAAGCAAAGTTCCTCGGTAACGCCGGGGGCGGGCACGGCGAAAAGGCAAATGCGCTCTCCCAGGCGATCGTCGGGCATGCCGACGGTTGCCTGATCGCAGATATCTTCCCAGTCCATCACGTTGTCGTCGACTTCACGTGCGGAAATGTTCTCACCGCCGCGAATGATGATTTCTTTCTTTCGACCGTTGATACGCACGCGCCCTTCTTCGTCAATCGTGCATAAATCGCCAGAATAGAACCAGCCTTCATCGTCGAGCGCTTCATTGGTGCGTTCGGAATCGTTGAGGTGGCCGCAGAACATGTGGGGACCACGGCTTGCTTCTTCGCCTTGAACGCCACAAGCGACTTCGTTGCGGAATTCGTCAACGACCTTTACCTCGATGCCGGGGTAGGCAATGCCCGAGAATCGGCCATCCCATTCGAGACATTTATCGCGCGGAACGCGCAGGTGGGGACAGCTTTCGGTTGAGCCATAGAGTTCGCACAGAAGGAAGCCGTGCTCGGCAGCGCGCTCGATGAGCGTGCTGGGCACAGGAGCGCCGCCGCACAAATAGAAACGCAGGCTCGGAATTGCCGTGCCGTTTTCTTCCATTGCGGCAATAAGGTCATGCACGAACGGCGTGGCGCCACACGACCACGTGACATGCTCGCGATTAATGAGCTCGATGGCCTCGGCTGCTTTGAAATGCAGCTGAAGAACGCAGCGGCTGCCGGTAAGCATAGGCGAGATGAGTCCATGGTAGAAACCGGTCGCATGGTTGAGAGGCGACGGCATCCACATCACGTCATCGGGGGTAAGGTCCAAATCAGCGGTGTAGGAGCGTTCCGAGAATAGGATATTGTTATGCGTGAACATGGCCTGCTTCGGTTTGCCCGTTGTGCCTGAGGTCGACAGAATGCAGCACACGTCGTCGGAATGGGCGGGGCAGGGCCCATCGAATTCCGAATAACCGCTGAGCACTTTGCTCAGCGTGACGGCATTTTCATCGTGTGCGGGGAATTCTTTATCAAGCAGCAGCACAGCCTTAAGCGATCCAAGCTTGCTTTCGATTCCATGGTATTGGTTCTCGTAATCAGTTTTGTGGAAGAACGTAGGGCATATATATACGACCGATTGCACCTTATTGATGGCGTAATCGATGTCGTTTGCGCTCAAATTCGTTGCAAGCGGGTGCATAACGGCACCCACCTTAAGGCAGGCCAGGTAAATAATGCAGAAATCTGCCCATTTGGGCACTTGAAAGGAAACGACGTCGCCATTTTGCACGCCGACTTCCTTCAGCCACGATGCGAGCTTGCGTGCGCCGGTATCAACCTGCTTATACGTAAGCTTCGTGCCCAGATCGTCTTGCACATAGGTGCGGTCACCATATTTCTCGCACTGCTCATCCCAGACGTCTGCGATAGTCTTGTCTCCCCAATAGCCACGCTCGTAATAGAGTTTTTTCAGGGCTTCGTTGATTTTGACGTCGGTGATCATGAATTGATCCCTCCATGTGAAAAAGAAGAAGGGAGCGAGACGTATCTCGCCCCCTTCTCGAAAAAGCGATGCGCTTTAATCTCCCTTGGCGAGATGGGCTTACTTGCCCTGCAGGACTGCCAAATCGACGGGGCCGGAAACGGCGCCCTCTTCTTCGGCAGCCTTGATCTCGTCCTCGGAGTAGCCGAGTTCCTTCATGACGTCGGCAGTGGCAGAGCCAAGCTTGCCGCCCGGGATAAGGTCGTCGGTCTCGCCGAGCTCGAACTGAACAGGGGCAGTCGGGCACCAGCGCGGGCCATCGGGATAGGGAACAGCCTTGATGTACTCGTTGATGAGCGCGTTCTGGTCCTCGTAGATGTCGTTCGGGGTCTGCGCAGGCTCGCACGGCATGTCGTTCTCGGAGAACATCTTCAGCAGCTCTTCACGAGTGAACTGGGCAAAGCCGTCGTCAAGAATCTTGACGACCTCAGGAGCGAGGCCCTTGTCATTGACGGTCTGGCAGCACTTGTAATCGGGGTGATCGGCAAGCTCGTCGCGACCGATGAGGTGCATGACGCGCGGCCAGTCGCGGTCGTACTCGGGCAGGCACAGAACAACCCACTTCTGATCCTTGGAGCGGAAGACGTTGTTCAGCGGGTTGTTGACCTCGAGACGGCTCTTCGGGTACGGGTTGCCGTACTGGGCGGAAATCATGCCCGTAGCGAGCGTGTAGATGCCAGCATGCTGCAGAGCGCAGGTGACGTAGTCGCCTTCGCCGGTCTTCTCGCGGCCCTGGAGTGCGGCAAGGATGCCAGCAACCAAGAACACGGAGCACTGGTAGTCGCCGTAGCCGTTGGTCGGAATCATGGGGGAGTCGCCCTTGTTAACCGTGGTGCCGAAAACGCCGCCGCGGCCCATGTAGCAGGTAACGTCAAAGCCGGCAGCGTCCTTTTCGGGGCCCTTCTTGCCATAGCCAAGGCCGTGGCCCATGATCAGGCGCGGGAACTTCTCGTGCAGGGATTCCCAGTCGAGGCCCATCTTGGCCAGAGACTTGGTGCGGGTGTTGGTGATGAAGACGTCAGCTTCCGCGAGGAGCTTCATCATGACCTCGAGGCCCTTTTCGGTCTTGAGGTTCAAAGCGACGAAGCGCTTGTGGAAGTTGGCCACGTCGAACGCGAGGTTCTCTTCGTCGCTGGAAGGCATGCCGAAAACGACAGCCTGGTTGACGCGGCAGGGATCGCCCTTGAATGCCTCAACCTTGATGACATCGGCACCCCATTCGCCGAGGATGCGGCCCGTGGTCGGGGTCGCAAGGAAGGTGGTGAGGTCAACGACTTTAAGACCCTTGAGTGGTTGCATGCTTTCCTCCTTGTTGAAATATGCAATATCCGGTTTCCCGGTTCTATGGTCCGGGAGCTCCGGACGCATTTCGTGGCGATTTCGCAAAAAAGAAAAGGGGGCCATCCACCTAAGGCAGACGACCCTCCTTTCATGAGTGAATTTGTTCTTGTGCGATCGACGCCTTCAAAAGGGTGATTACAGCTGGTACTCGACCTTGCCGCCGAACTTCTGGCAGTTGCGGGCAATGGTGATGCGCTGAACGTTGGGAGCACCCTCTTCGAGCCACATGGCGCGAGCGTCGCGGTAGAGGCGCTCGGTCGGGCCGTAGGGGCTGTCCTCGAAGTAGCCGTCGCCACCGAAGATCTCCAGCATGCCGTCGGAGACGATACGGGTGGAGTAGATGGAGAACAGCTTGCACATAGCGGCCTTCTCCTCGATGTACTTGCCGTTAGGATCGGCGTCGTACTCGCGGCCGAAGTCGTAAACCATGCAACGCAGAGCATGGGTGTACATCTGCATCTCAGCGATCTCGCGCTTGATCATCTGACGGGAAGCAATCGGCTTGCCGAAGGTGATGCGGTCGTTAGCGCGGGCGAGAGACATCTCGAGCATACGCTGGCACATACCGAGGTTAGAAGCAGCGATGTGAGCACGGGAAACAGACAGGGAGTGGATAGCAATCTCCATGCCCTGGCCCTCTTTGCCGAGCAGGTACTTCTTGTCAAGCTTCATGTTGGTGAACTTGAGGCCGGTGTGAGCAGCACCGCGAGCGCCCATCATGTGGGGCATCGGGGTAACTTCGTAGCCCGGGGTGTCAACGGGGACGAAGAAAGCGGAGAGACGCTCGTCGCCCTGCTTGGTGGGATCGGTCACAGCGATGACGTAAGCGAATTCGCAGCAGTCGGTGTGAGAGATGAGCCACTTCTCGCCGTTGAGGATGTAGTCGCCATTCTCGTCCTTTTCAGCGGTGGTGTGGATGTCAGCACCGGTGCCGCCGGACTGCTCGGTCAGAGCAAAGCAGGTGAAGATGGTCTTGTCCTGGAACTTGTCCATGTACTGGGCCTTGAGCTCGTCCGAACCGTAGTCGTCGAGGATGCGCCAGTTCAGGTCAGCAGCATAGTGCAGGTGCATACGCATGCCGCCAGGACCACGGGAGAACTGCTCCTGAACGCGCAGGATGTCGAGCTCCGAAAGATCCCATCCACCGTACTCAGCGGGGAGAGCGAAACGATACAGGTCGTTTTCCTTGGCCAGCTCGTAGAACTTCTCGGGGAAGACGTTCGTCACCTCGATCTCGGGCTGCATCTCCTCGAACGGACCCTCTGCGAGCTCTTTGATTTGCTCGAGATATGCGTCGAACTGTTCCTTGGACAATTTGCTCATGTGAACCCTCCTTAAGGTTACCTAAGCGCTTACCTTGAACTTCGGCTCCAGTGCTTTTGCTCTCTCGCCTCCGTTCAGCTTGTGCTCATATTGTGCACCGCTCGTGGGGAAAAATCTAATTAATAGAAATACCAAAACTGTTTTGAATCCATAAGTCTCACCTATACATAGGTGTCAAAGTGGGTGCTTTTATGTGTGGGCATAAGGAAATACCGTCTAAAACAGGGGATAAATATCCGAAAAAGAGAGGTAGAAATACCCACAGAATAGCGAAACTGTTGGTTAACGTTTTTTTAATCATAAGCGGAACTAGGGTAATTGATAGTAATAGCTTATCGAAGTTGGAAGTTTCGTTGCTTGACAGATGCGAAAGTCGTGATACGCGTGCGCCCGCTCAATTAAATGGGAAGAATGAACGTTCATGATTTTGCCGTGAATGAGCCTTGCGTACCCGCAGGTGACTGTGATATAAAAAGACCACGCACTCGGGCGTAGCCCTTGTGCATTACAACTTTTTCGTCATTGTGAGAAAGTGGGGCCTGGTCCCGCTTTCTTTTTTGTATAGGGGAGTTTCGCTCTTGCGCGAAACCGTTCGAAAGGAGGCATCGATGCTCACCGCCAAAGAGAAGAGCCTGCTTGCGGCTTTGGAACCGCGTGCGGCGTCTGAAGGCGTCGAGGTTGTGACCGTCGAAATCGTCGGCAGCCGCAAAGCCCCCACGATTCGCGTGTATCTCGATACCGCAAAGGGCATTTCGTTCGATGAAATCACGGCCGCCCAAGTGTGGGTGAACGAGATCATGGACGAGATCGATCCGTTTCCGGGTGCATATACCTTAGAGGTCAGCTCACCCGGCATCGACCGCCCGCTGCGCACGCCCGAGCACTTTGAGCGTTTTGCCGGCGATGAAGCCTATGTGGTCACGAATGGCCCTATCGAAGGCCGGAGCCGTTTTACGGGCACGCTCGCGGGCTTTAACGCCGAAACCGAATGCGTGTTGCTCGATGTCGATGGCGCGCGTTGCGATATTCCGCTTGCCGACATCAAGAAGGCGCATGTGAAAGGCGTCGTCGAATTCCGTTAATCAAACCTTTCTTTATATAATGGAAAGGTTGCCTACCATACGAATTTGCACCGAGAGGGCGCAGATGCGCCTTATTGAGAAGAGGAAGGAAGACAATGGCATCCCAGCTTATGGAGGCCCTGCAGGCCTTGGCGCACGAGAAGAAGATCGACGAGTTCTATCTTATCGAGCGTCTTGAGGCGTCGCTTGCCAAGAGCTACCAGAACATTCTTGACCTTGAGTGGGACGCTCGCGTCACCATCGACCGCACCACGGGCAAGATCTATGTCTACGAGCTCGTTCCGGTTGGCGAGCCTGACGAGGAGACTGGCGAATACGCCGAGTTCGAAGAGCGCGACGTTACTCCCGAAGGCGTGAGCCGCATCGCCGCTCAGAACGCAAAGGGCGTTATCGCCGCCATGGTTCGCGAAGCGGGCCGTCAGAGCATTTACGAAGAGTTCAGCGACCGCGTGGGCGACATCGTGACTGCCACCGTGCTTCAGGCGACGCCCGACTTCACCATCGTGAAGATTCGCGATGGCGTTGAGGCCGAACTTCCGCATTACGACCAGAAGCGCAACCCCAACGAGCGCAACGAGCGTCCGATGGGCGAACACTATCGCCACAACCAGCGCATTAAGGTGCTCATCATCGATGTGCGCGACCCCAACTCGCTTGAGCCGCGCACTCGTGGCGAAGCGGCCCGTCCCGCTATCGTCGTTTCTCGTACTCACCCCGACCTCATTCGTCGTCTTTTCGAACTCGAAGTGCCCGAAATTTATGACGGTATGGTCGAAATCAAATCCATCGCCCGCGAGCCCGGCGCCCGCTCTAAGGTCGCCGTCGCAAGCCGCGAGCCCAACCTCGATCCGGTTGGCGCGTGCGTTGGCCCCAAGGGCTCTCGCGTGCGCATGGTTGTCGAAGAGCTTCGCAACGAGCGCGTTGACGTCATTCAGTGGGATGAAGATCCCGCGAAGTACGTCGCTCAGGCTTTGAGCCCCGCTCGCGTGAACCGCGTCATCATCGACGAGGATAAAAACTACGCCACCGTTATCGTACCCGACGATCAGTTGTCGCTCGCCATTGGCAAGGAAGGCCAAAACGCCCGCCTCGCTGCACGCTTGACTGGCTGGCACATCGACATTAAATCGGCAAGTTTCAACGCTTCTGCACCCGTACATGAAGAGAATCTCTTGCTCGACGAGGAAGAGGACGTTGAAGAAGGCGAATTCTGCGCATATGTCGCTGAAGACGGTACCCCTTGCCGCAACCATGCACGTCCTGGAAGCCGTTTCTGCGGCGTCCATGCCGACTGCGAATAGCATCGCAGGAGAGGAGACTAGGAGAACCATATGGCCAGCATGAGAGTTCATGAGTTGGCGAAGGAATTCGGCATGGACAGCAAGGTGCTGCTCTCTCGCATTCAAGATCTCAAGATCGCCGCGAAGAGCCACGCAAGCGTCCTTTCCGAGGCCAACGTAGAAAAAATCCGCGAGGCGCTCGCCCCCGAGCTTGGCGCCAAGGCAGCTGCGGGCATGGATGCCGAAGCAGCCGCTAAGGCCCAGGCCGAAAAGGCTGCCGCCGACGAGAAGAAGGCCGAAGAGGAGCGTGCACGTCGTGCCGCTGTCGAGCGCGAGCGCGAGCTTCGTGCCGAGGAACGCGCTCGTCGTGAGCATAATTCCGCAGCTAAGGGCGAGGCTTCCGCTGCAGCCGCTTCCGCCAAGCAGACCAAGCGTCCGCCTGCGCCTGCGGTGAATTCGGGCCTTTCGAGCTTGGCCCGCCAGATTGAAGAGCAGAAAGCTGCTGCCGAGCATCGTCGCAAGAAGGCCGCGCAAGACGCGCGTGCCGCGAAACTCGCTGCCGAGGTCGCCAAGAAAAAGGCTGTTGCCGAGGCCTTGGCGAACCGCGGTGCGAAAAAGCCTGCCGCCAAACCCGCTGTCGAGCGTCGCCCGAAGCCCGCACCGACCGCCGCACCGCGCAAATCTTCCTTCGACTCGCTTCTTTCGCAGATTGAGGCCGAGAAGAACCGCCTCACCGCCGAGAAGGCAGCTCGTCCGTCTCGCAACGGCAACGCCGCTGCTGGCAATAAGAAAAATGCCAAAGGCGCTGGTAAGCGTGGAGGCCACCATTTTGAGCCTGACGTTCCTGAGCTTTCCAACAATGGCGAAGATCGTTACGCCCAAATGGCCGTTCAGGCCGAGAAGATGCAGCGCGACAAGGTGCTCGCCGAGGCGCGTGCCGCCGTTGCTGCCGCATCGAATAACGAGGGCGAAGGCCGTCGTAAGAAGCGTAAGGAAAAGCGCGAGGCCGCTCAGCGCGAGCGCATTGCCCAGGAGGCAATGGAGCGTGGCATCGATCCCAGCCTGATGCTCGATGAAAATGTCGTCGAGGTCATGCAGGGTTCCACTGTGGGCGAATTCGCCGACTTGCTCGGCGTACCCTCGGGCGACGTGATCAAGCGCCTGTTCCTGCTCGGCCAGGCCCTTACCGTCACCCAGACCATGAGCGACGAGCTTATCGAGCTCATCGCCGACGATATGGGCCGCAAGGTGCGCATCGTGTCTCCTGAAGAGGAATTCGCCGTCGTGTACAACGACAAGGAAGAAGACCTCAAACCTCGTCCTCCCGTGGTTACCGTTATGGGTCACGTCGACCACGGCAAAACGTCGTTGCTCGACGCCATTCGCCACACCGGCGTCGCGTCGGGTGAGGCTGGTGGCATTACGCAGCACATCGGTGCTTCGGTCGTTGACATCAATGGCCGCCAGATTACCTTCATCGACACCCCGGGCCACGAGGCATTTACCGCCATGCGTGCTCGCGGCGCCCAGGTAACCGACGTTATCGTTTTGGTGGTTGCTGCCGACGACGGCGTTATGCCCCAGACCATTGAGGCCATCAACCACGCTAAGGCTGCAAATGTGCCTATCGTGGTTGCCGTGAATAAAATCGACAAACCTGGCGCGCAGCCCGACCGCGTGCGCCAAGAGCTCGTCGAGCATGGAGTCATCCCCGAAGAGTGGGGCGGTTCCAACATGTTCGTGAACGTTTCCGCGAAGCAGAAGCTCGGCATCGACGACCTGCTCGAGACCATCATCCTTCAGGCAGATGTGCTTGAGCTTAAGGCTAACCCCGACGCTTTGGCTTCCGGCTTCGTTATCGAAGCGAACCTCGACAAGGGTCGCGGCCCGGTTGCTACCGTGCTCGTGCAGCGCGGTACGCTCAAGCCTGGCGATTCTGTTGTCGCTGGCGAGAGCTACGGTCGTGTTCGCGCGCTTATCGACCCGCGCGGCAATCATGCCAAGCAGGCCACGCCTTCCGATCCTGTCGAGATCTTGGGCCTGTCGAGCGTTCCTACCGCGGGCGACGAGTTCCGCGTATTCGAAGATGAGCGCGATGCTCGCAAGCTCGCTGAAGAGCGTGCGATGCGTGCTCGCCTGAAGGAGCAGCAGACCAAGAGCCATATGAGCCTCGACGACCTCTTCAATCGCATCGAAGAGGGCACGACCGAGCTCAACCTGGTCGTCAAGGCCGACGTTCAGGGCTCCATCGAAGCGCTGCGCGACGCGTTTGAGAAAATGGACCAGTCCGAGGTCAAGATTCAAATCATTCACTCTGCCGTGGGTGGCGTGACCGAGACCGACGTAACGCTGGCCGCCGCGTCCGACGCAATTATCATCGGCTTCAACGTGCGCCCGACCGCAGGTGCGCGTAAGGCTGCCGAGCATGAGAAGGTCGACATTCGTCTGTATCGCGTTATCTACCAGGCGATTGAAGACATCAACGCAGCTCGTATCGGTATGCTGGCGCCTGAATTCGTCGACAAAGACACCGGTTCTGCCGAGGTCCGCGACGTGTTCCGCGTTCCGAAGGTTGGCAATATTGCCGGCTGCTACATCACCGAGGGCGAAATCTCCCGCGATGACAAGGTGCGCGTTGTTCGTGACTCCAAGGTCATCTACGAGGGTAAGATTTCCTCGCTGCGACGCTTCAAAGACGATGTCAAGTCGGTCAAGCAGGGCTACGAGTGCGGCATTGGCGTCGACGGTTACCAAGACATCAAGGTCGGCGACGTTATCGAAGGCTATCGCACCGAAGAGGTCGAGCGTACCGAGTAACTTCAAGGCTTCGGCCTGACAGCCAACGCTCATGGTCGACGCTGCACGGCAAAGAGACTGCGCATTTTGGGCTCGATCTTCGGTACGTGGGCGCAAGCTCGCGTCGCCTCGGCTTAGCCTGAATTGCGCTTGTCTCGGCGCCGCTCGCCTGTCTGTACTTTGAAGCGAGTTGGCGTTTTGTCTATATTGAATTTAATGCGATGCGGTTAACGCAATGCCGGTTTTCGGCATTGCGTTTCCTACGTTTGAACCTTCCTTACGCGGCCTTGAAAAGCGCTGCGAGAAAGGGTGATTCCACATGAAACAGAACTCTTCGAGCCGAAAGCTCAACGAACAAGCGCGCGAAGTGCTCGCGCATATTCTGTTGTTCGAGGTAAGCGACCCGCGCCTCGACATGGTTACTATCACGGGCTGCGAAGTGAGCTTCGACCGCAGCATGTGCAACGTGTACTACACCGTTGATCCGAGCCGTTATGAAGACGCCGCCGCAGGCTTCGCTGCCGCTTATGGCCGCATTCGTTCGCTCATGGGACGCGCCTTGCATTGGCGAGTGACTCCTGAGCTGCGTTTTATGCTCGACGCGAGCGTTGACGAGGCGCAGCGTATCGCCGAGGCTCTTGCGGGCGATGCTGGGCGCAACGAAGAAAGCGCGCGCAAAAATGCCGACTTCGACGATTCGGTATACCATCGCGACGGCGAAGACGACGATTTCGAAGACGAGGAGTAGCGGCATGGCAACTACTCCGCAAACCAATGTGACGCTTGCGGAATTCGCCGAAGCCCTTGATCGCTTCGAGAGTTTTGCCTTGTGCGGGCATGTGAGCCCCGATGGCGACTGCTTGGGCTCGCAACTTGCGCTCGCGCATGCCTTGCGCGCCAAGGGCAAGCGTGCGGTGTGCCTGCTTGCGCACGACGATGCCGTGGATAAGAGCTTCCTCTTCCTTCCCGGGGCGAACGAGTTGATTCCCGCGTGCGAATTCGAGAGCGACGTCGACGCCTTCATCGCAGTTGACGTGCCCAATCTTGAGCGTTTGGGCGATGCGGCTCGCGTTCATGAAAGCGCGGGCGCGCATTTCACGCTTGATCACCATGCGGTTGAAAGCTGCATGGCAGAATACAATTATGTTGACCCCGATGCGCCGGCAACGGGCATGCTTGCGTGGCGCCTTATTGGCGAAATGGGAGTTGAGCGCACGTTCGAGATGGCTCAGTGCTGCTATTTGGCCCTGATGACCGATACGGGGCGCTTTCAGTTCCAGAACACCACTCCTGAAGCGTTTGCGCTTGCGGGCGAAATGGTGTCGGCTGGCGCGCGGCCCGAAGAGTGCTCGCAAGAGATTTATCAGCGCCGCAGCGCCGCCTCGCTTGGCCTTGAAGGCGTCATGCTTTCGAACATGCAGGTTGCTCCGTCGGGCGAGTGGGCGCTTTCGTATGCGCGCCTCGACGATTTCGAGCGCCTGGGCGCGGTAAAGGCCGATGCTGAGCCCCTTATCGACGTGCTTCGCTCGCTCGACGGCATTCGGGTCGCCTGCATGCTGCGCGAGCAGGAAGACGTGGTGCGTGGAAGCCTTCGTGCCAAGGGCGACGGCATCGATGTGGCCGCGCTTGCGCGCGAAATAGGGGGCGGCGGCCATAAGGCGGCTGCTGGATTCACCTATAAAGGCAGCATCGATGACGCCTTGGCCGAAATACCTGCTTTGCTCGATGGGCTGTTTGTGGGCGGTGAAGGCAAGGAATGAAGCGTGGAGATTCCGGCATGTGCCTCGTCGTGGGCGTCGACAAGCCTGAGGGCAAAAGCTCGCACGACGTGGTGAATGCCTGCCGCCGCATTTTCGGCGAACGCCGCGTGGGCCACACGGGTACGCTCGATCCTTTGGCGACGGGTGCGCTTGTGGTGTGCGTTGGGCCTGCGACCAGGCTTGATGCCTATATGGTTGGGCACGACAAAACGTATGACGTGCGCATTTCGTTCGGCGCTGCCACCGATACCGACGACAAGCTCGGCGAAGTGATTCGCACGCTCGACGTTCCCGCGCAGGTGTGCGATCCCGAGTTCGCGCAGGTGATATTGAGCGGGTTTGTGGGCAAGCAGAAGCAAATGCCCCCTGCATATTCCGCAATCAAAAAAGGCGGCGTGAAGGCGTGCGACGCGGCGCGAAAAGGCAATGTGATTGCGCTTGAGCCGCGCGATATTGAGGTCTATTCGGCTGAATTGCTTGATTTGGAGCGCGATCCGCGCGCCGATAGCATTTGGTGGGATGTGCGTTTCTCGGTGTCGAAGGGCACATATATTCGCACGCTCGCTCGTGACGTGGGCGCGGCATGCGAAACGTGCGCTCATGTCGAAACACTGCGCCGCACGCGAGTTGGCGTGCTTGATGTGGAAGACTGCCTGTCGCTCGACGCCTTGGAACGCTACGGCATCGAGGCTGCGATCGATCCAGTCTTCCTTCTCGAAAGCCGTATGGCGTTTCTGGACGATGAGGCGTATGCCGATGTGTGCAATGGCAAGCCGCTTCGCGCGTCGGAGCTTTCCGTATATGAAGCGCCGCACCGTTTTGATGCCGACGATTGCGGTCCGCGGCGATGCGCCGTGCCTGCGACGAGTCCGCTTCACGATGGCGAGCTCGTGTGCTTGGTGTATGGCAACGATTTGAAGGCACTCTACGCCTTCGACGCGAAAACTGGTAAGGTTTCGCCTAAGTGTGTGTTCTCGCAAGGAGTTACGCGTGGCAAAAGTCTATAAGGTCGACGAAACATTCGACCACACATTGTTTATTGGCGCTTCGTGCGCGTTCGGCGTGTTCGATGGCGTGCACAGGGGCCATAGGTTCCTTATCGACCAGGCGAAGCGTACCGCTGCAGAAAGCGGCGGCAAGTCGATCGCCCTCACTTTCGACATCGATCCCGATGAGCGTTTTCATGCTGATCGCCTGAAGAAACTCATGACCAACGAGCAGCGTGTGAAAGCACTTGCCGATACAGGAGTCGACTGTGTCGTGGTTTTACCGTTCACCCCGGCATTTTCTGCCCAGTCGCCTATGGCTTTCATGGATGCGACGTTCGGTGGATGCGCACCGTATGCGATGCATGTGGGCACCGATTTTCGTTTTGGCGCGAAAGCGGCAGGTACTGTTTCCGAGTTGCATGAGTGGGGCGATTCGCGTGGAACGCGTATTTGCTCGCATGATCTGGAAAGCTTCGATGGACGTCCCATTACCGCTACGCGCATCCGCCTTCTTTTGGGCGATTGCAAGGTTGCGGCGGCGATTGAGCTTTTGGGCCACCCGTATACGTTCGAAGGTGTGGTGCAGCAGGGCCGCGGCCAAGGCAACGATATGGGCTTTGCTACGGCGAATTTGCAGCTGCCCGCGATGATGCAGGTGCTCGGCGAGGCCGTATACGCTGCTTATGTCACCGTCGACGGCGTGCGGTATAAATCGGCGATGAGCGTGGGGGTTGCGCCTACGTTTGCCGACGCGACCGCGACGTGCGAAGCACATATCCTCGATTTCGACGGAAAAATCTACGGCGATACGATCAAAGTTGAGCCAGTTGAATTCCTTCGTCCGATGATCAAGTTCGACTCGGTTGATGAGCTCATTGCAACCGTCAAGGGCAATATTGAATGGGTGAGGGAAAACCTCTAGGCGCATGCGCGTCATGGACGATTGCCTTTGGACCTGTTTTCGCGGCTGCTGGGCGGGAGCCTGGCGCTGGCCCGACCGAAGTGCCCGCGAGGCTACCGCTCGCTTTCGGCTCGCTTTGCGCCTCGCTCCGGTTTCCCGTTTTGAAAGATTTGAGAAACCGAGCACTTCCGTCGGGCCAGCCCAGGCTGTTCGGTTTGTGCGGAATCTATCGGATCAAGGAATTCGCGCCGCGAACAGTGCTTCTTGTTGAAGGGCAAGCGGCGGGATGGAAAGGGAACGTTTTGGCAGGAATTCCGGAAGATGATATTCGCCGCGTGCGCGAGGCGAGCGATCTGGTCTCCATTGCGGGGGAGCGGGTCGTTCTGCGTCAGCGTGGCCGCGATTTCTGGGGTTGCTGCCCGTTCCATAACGAGAAATCCCCCTCGTTCAAAATCGATCCGTCGACGCAGTTGTGGCATTGCTTCGGCTGCGGCGAAGGCGGAGACGTCTTCAGCTTCGTGATGAAGCTCGACGATATCGGCTTTGTCGATGCCGTGCGCGAGCTTGCGCGCCGTGCGGGCATTCAAATTACCGAAGCGCCTGGCGCCGCTATGAACCGCGGCAAGAAAGCACGCTTAAAAGAGGTGTGCAACGCCTCTGCTGAATTCTTCCACACCCAGCTTATGCGCGGGCGCGGCCCGAAGGTCGACGAGGCCCGCTCCTATTTGGCGGGGCGTGATTTGGGCGGAGAGGTGCCGAAGAAGTGGCAGCTCGGTTTTGCTCCAGGGTCGGGCTCTCTCGTCGCATACCTCAACTCGAAGGGCTTCAAGGCGAAGGAAATGATCGAGGCCAACGTGGCCGTCGAGGGACGAGGAGGCGGCGCTCGCGATCGCTTCTATGAACGCATCATGTTTCCCATTCGCGATGTCGATGGCGATGTGATCGCGTTCGGCGGACGTGTGGTGGGCAAGGGCGAGCCGAAGTATCTCAATTCGCAGGAAACTCCCATCTTCCACAAATCGGAAGTGCTTTTTGGCCTCGATAAGGCTAAGGCGGCTATGGCGTCGACCGGCGTTGCTATTATCTGCGAAGGCTATACCGATGTCATCATGATGCATGAGGCCGGCGTGACCAACGTGGTCGCTACGTTGGGTACCGCGCTTACCGTGCAGCATATTCGTGTGCTGTCGCGGCATGCCAAGCACAAGATCGTGTATTTGTTTGACGGCGACGAGGCTGGCCAGCGCGCAGCCGATCGCGCGGCGCGATTCATTGATGAAAGCATGCTCCCCGAAGCGGGCCGCAAGCAGGTTGACTTGTGCGCCGTCACGCTTCCCGATAACCTCGACCCGGCCGATTTCGTGGTGCAACGTGGGGGCGAAGCCATTCAGGAGCTCATCGATAACGCGGTGCCGCTTCTTCGTTACGCGATCGATCGCAAGCTTCGCGGCCGTAATCTCGTTGATTTCGGCGAAAAAGGCAGGGCACTCACCGAAGTGCTCGAACTTTTGGCGCCCATCAAACATTCGGTGCTCGCGCAGGAGTACGCGGGCTATATCGCCGATTGCTTGCAGCTCGATGTGAATGCGGTGGTCGAAAAGCTTGCCGCGACGCGCGAGACCCGCCAATTCGAGCCTTCGCAGGCATCGGCTGGTGCAGCGGCGCCCGCGCCTCGCACGCCCAAAGTCGCATTGCCTCCGCGCGAGAAGGAGCGCCTGCGCATCGAGCGCGATTTTCTGTCGCTGTGCGCAAGCGAGCCTTCGATCGGTTTGGCATATGCGGGCGCGTTGGCGCAAACGGTGTGGCATCGCGACATTCACGGTCAAATCGCTACGCAACTGCTCGACGTGCTTGCTGAAGACGCTGCGGCGCCTGCGGCGGAAATCGTGCGTCGACTCGAGGAGTCTATTCCTGGGGCGGCATCGGTTATTTCCGGTTCAAGCACGCACGACGATCGCGAGCCGGGCGAGCTCGCGCGCTTTTTCTCCGAAGAGCTCACGATTCGCGATATGGAAGACCTCATTCGCGAGATGAACGCGCAACTCAAGCGCCCGCAAGATATGTCGGCTGACGACTACAATCTCGTGTTCGAGAGCGTGGTGGCTATGCAGAAGGAGCTTGCTGCGGCGAAGCTCGCGCATAAGCCGTTCGGAATCGAATAGCGACCCGAAGAGTCTCATTTTGCGGAAATCATGCGGTGAATCCCGCACAAACATAGGGAAAAGTGATAAGCTAATGAGCTGTATCTTTAGGGCTCCTATGCCCTTTTCACGGCGAAAGGATAGCATCTGTGTCTGCTGCCAAAACTAATGCGACCGTAGAGAAGAATAAAACCAAGAAACCCGTCGACGACGTCGCGCTTCCCGCTGACGATGTCATCGAAGATGAAAAAGACGAATCGCTCGAAGACGAAGATTTGCTTGAAGGCATCCCCGAGGAAGAGCTGAAAGCCGTTGAGTCGAGCGCTGTTGCCGCTCTGCCCAAGGTGAACTCCACCCGCGCTCGTGCACGCGCTCGCCGTCGTTCCACCGATGCCTCGGTTACCATGCTCACGGGCGACCCGGTGCGTATGTACCTTAAAGAAATCGGCAAGGTTCCGCTGCTGACTGCCGCGGAAGAAATCGACCTCGCCATGAAAATCGAGGCCGGCGTTGCCGCCACTGCCGAGCTCGAGAAGGCTGAAGAAGAGGGCATTGAGCTTGAGCGTCGCGAGAAGCGCCGCCTGTCCCGCGTTGAGCAGGTAGGCCTCAATGCCAAGCAGCAGCTTATTGAAGCTAACCTGCGTCTCGTCGTTTCTATTGCGAAGCGTTACGTGGGCCGCGGCATGCTGTTCCTCGATCTTATCCAGGAAGGCAACCTGGGCCTTATTCGCGCCGTCGAGAAGTTTGACTACACGAAGGGCTTCAAGTTCTCCACGTATGCCACGTGGTGGATTCGCCAGGCTATTACGCGCGCTATCGCCGACCAGGCGCGTACCATTCGTATTCCCGTGCACATGGTCGAAACCATCAACAAGCTCGTGCGCATTCAGCGCCAGCTGCTCCAAGAGCTCGGGCGCGACCCTTCGCCGGAAGAAATTGGCGAGAAAATGGGACTGACCGCCGAACGCGTGCGCGAAATCCAGAAAATCAGCCAGGAGCCGGTTTCTCTCGAGACGCCTATCGGCGAAGAGGAAGACTCTCAGCTGGGCGACTTCATTGAAGACGACGCGGCTATCGTGCCTCCTGACGCTGCGAGCTTCTCGATGCTCCAAGAGCAGCTTTCCAAGGTGCTTGACGGTTTGGCCGAACGTGAGCGCAAGGTTATTAGCCTGCGCTTCGGCTTGGAAGATGGCCACCCGCATACGCTCGAGGAAGTGGGCCGCGAATTTGGCGTTACCCGTGAGCGTATTCGCCAAATCGAGAGCAAAACGCTTGCAAAGCTGCGCCATCCGAGCCGCTCTTCCAAGTTGAAGGATTATCTGGAAGATTAGTCGTTGCATATTGCGTCGCGCCCAATGCCTTTTCGTCATTGGGTGTGATGCTTTCAATGTGCCGTTAGAATGCTACGCCGCTCAAGAGTGTTTTACGCTACAATAAGCGGGCTGCATGTGCGGCATATACAGAAGGGCCTGTAGCTCAACGGTGGAGCAGGGGACTCATAATCCTTTGGTTCTCGGTTCGAATCCGGGCGGGCCCACCACAAAACATCTGGTCGGAAGCCATTTTGCTTCCGACTTTTTTGTTTTCAGACCCAAGAATCGGGCTATGGTGTAGGGCCTAGACCCGAGGCCCCACGCTAGCGCATGAGCGGGGCGGCGCCATGGCAGGTGATGGCGCCGAGCAGCGCCGCCGCTTCTTGCGGGTCGACGCGTTTGCCGCGACGCACCCATTCGCGGTAAAAGTCCAGCGCCGTGGTGCGGATAAAGTTCAACACCAGCTCCTCAGCGTCGGCGTCCATCCATGCAAAAGGGTCCTGCCCAGCGGACTTATAGCGCATCATCTGCTCACGATAGATATGGTTGCCAAAGTCGTAGGGTCCGGGCGAACAGATAAGCTTCTCAATGGTAGGAGTTTGCTCGACAAGGAACAAAAAGAAACGCTGCGCATGGCCGTCAAGGTCTTTTGGCTGGTCGGCAGTGGTTTCGTAATTATCGAAAAAGTCGTTCATGACTTCATTCATCACGCTGTCGTACAGCGTTTCGATAGATTCGAAATGCAGATAGAACGTCTTGCGGTTGATGCCGGCGCGCTCGGTTAAATCCTTCACCGTGATTCTCGCCACGCCCACTTCGCCCACCATATCCATGAACGCATCGCGTATGAGTTTGCGCGTGCGCATGACGCGCAAATCTGTTTTGCTTTCGGCCATGATCCCCCCCGTACCTTGGCTGCGCCTATGCGTTTCGCCACGGAAAAATGCACGTGTGGCGAAATCCCCTTCGTTCGAAATGTGTCGATTATACCCCGATTTCTTGCGTTCGTTGCCTAAGCACCATATCGCGAAGCTGGGCAGTGAACGAGGTTTCCATACCCTCCATAATGCAGGTGCGAAACGGGTCCGGTATAAATCGGTCATCGTAATTATATCCCCTTTACTTGGGAAAACGGGATATACGGAACGAAGGAGAGGATATGGAAGGTAGCAAAAGGATGCGTGCGGTGCTTGATCGTCGTAGCTTCCTCAGGCTAGGTGCTGCCAGCGGCGCACTTGCTGCTGTGGGCGGTATGGCCACCACGCAGGGCTGGCTGACACCTGCGCAGGCAACAGCGGCGCCTGAAGAGCGCACGGCGTTCACGTACCACAACGAGCATTGCCTGTGTAACTGCATGTTGCAGTGCACGGTGCGTGACGGACGCCTGGTCATGGTACAACCGCGCCCGAATAGTGACAAGCGTTTCCAAAACGTGTGTCTTAAGGGCATTTCCGAGATCGAGCACATCTATGGGGAAGCGCGCATTCAATCGCCTATGCGTCGCGTGGGAGAACGCGGCAGCGGTCAGTTCGAGGTAATCAGCTGGGACGAGGCGTTTAAAATCATCGCCGAGAAATTCCAGGCCACCATCGACAAGTACGGTTCGCAGGCGTTGTGGATTCAATACTCCACGGAGGCTTCGCAGCGTTTCAGTCCGCTACTAGCTTCCATTTTGGGCGCGCAAGCTGGCGGTTTGAACGGCTACGACATGGGCCAGGGTAACGGTCAGGGTCAAGCGTTCGGCTGGTCGGGCATGTTCGCGCTCAACACCATATGGGAGTGGAAGCAGGCTAACGTGGTGCTTATGACCAACTGCAACATGCTGGAAACGGGCATGATGTGGTCGCGCGCTTTCCTTGATGCTCAGGCTGCTGGCACGAAGATCATCGTACTCGACCCGCGTTTCACGGCAACGGCAAGCAAGGCAGACCAGTGGGTTGGGCTGCGCGCGGGTACCGACCCGGCGTTTTTCCTGGGAATGGTGAAGTACCTGCTGGACAACGACTTGTGCGATCGCGAGCACATGCTGGCGCACACGTCGTTCCCCTTCCTTGTGAACGCGAACACCGGTGAGGTGCTCGGCGAGATGCACGATACAGTGGATAAGGAAACTGGCGAGCCGAAGCAGGTGAAAGCCCCGTATGTGTGGGACAGCGCAACGGGTGCGGCTGTGCTGCATGATACGCCGGGCGCGCAGCCTGCGCTCGAAGGCACCTTCACGGTGGACGGTGTGCAATATATCACCGAGTATGACTTGCTCAAGCAGCAGATGGCCGACTACACGCTCGACTGGGCCGAGGGCGTTACCGGTGTGCCGGCCGATACTATCGCCCAGGTGGCGCGCGAGTATGCAAAGGGTCCGTCTATCATCTGCAATGGCGTGGGCGGTATCGATAAATTCTCCAACAACGACATCGCCGGCCACTGCTATGCGCTTATCGCCTCGCTAACCGGCAACTATGGCAAGCGCGGTACCGGTTGTGGTATCTACCACTACCATACTGTCCTGTCCGGGGCCAAGTTGGGCGCCTGGAAGCTGCCTGAGAACAGCAAGCCCACGCCTAGCAAAAAAGGCTTCTACGACATTGTGAACACCGACGACGTGCACGCGGCCATGTTCTTCGGCGATATTCCCACGCAGAAGGCGGCGAACTGGGCAAACACGCAGCGTTGGTTGGATTCGCTTGACTTCGTGTGCGTGGCAGACATTTATCACAGCTCGGTTGTTGACTACGTTGACCTGGTGCTTCCCGTGTGCAGCAAGTTCGAGTGCGCCGACAGCGTGGGCGGCGTGAAGAACGCCAACGGCTACATTCTGGAGAACCAGAAGGTGCTTGACCCGTTGTTCGATTCCAAATCCGACTTCTACATTGAGAAGGGCATTGCCGAAGCCATGGGGCTGGGCGATTTATATCCGGAGAATGGTGAAGAATATGCTCGTGCTATCTTGACCACGGACGACCCGTCGTGTGAAGGTATCACACTTGAAGCGCTGAACAGGGAAAACGGTGCCTGTAAGCTGGTGCTGGATTGGGACGATACCGTCGGCGAGGAAGTGGGCATGACCTACGCAACGCCTTCGACCAAGCAGGAGCCGTACTACGAGAACATGCTGGCGTGGGGCCAGGCGTTCCCGCAGTGGGAGCGTCCTAACGAGGCGTACCCGGAAAACCCGCTGCGCGAAAAATACCCGCTGCAGTTCAGCCAAGCTCGTTCGCGCTTCCGCGTGCATTCTGCCTATTCGGGTGCGAAGTGGATCCAGCAGCTGTTCGAGCCGCATATCGAGCTGAACCCGTCCGATGCCGCTGCGCGTGGCCTTGTCGATGGCGACGAGGTTGAGGTGTACAACGATCGCGGTTCGTTCCGCACGAAGCTGCGCCTGAACAACGCCGTGCAGCCTGAAAGCGCGTTTATGGCCGAAAGCACGTACCGTCAGTATCTTGAGGGGACGCTGATGCAAAGCGTATCCAACGATACGATGAACCCGCGCGGTTACGACATGATGTTCGGTCCCATGATTCCGTACAACGACACGCTCATTGAGATTAAAAAGGCAGGTGAATAGCCCATGACGAAACTGGCTATCGGAATAGACCTGCACCGCTGTATCGGGTGCAACACGTGCTCGATCGCTTGCAAGATGCAGAACAACGTCCCTGACGGCATGCTGTGGAACCGCGTGCTTACCGAGGGCGTGGAGATGTTCGACGACGCTGTTGGCGTGTACCCCAACCTTTCGCGTACGTATCTGCCGGTTGCTTGCCAGCACTGTGAGAATCCTGCATGCATGAAGGTGTGCCCGACCGGCGCCACATACAAAGATGAGCAGGGTCGCGTGGAGATTGATTACGACCGCTGCATCGGCTGTCGTATGTGCATGGGCGCCTGTCCGTATAACGCCCGCGTGTTCAACTGGAACGAGCCTGTGCGCGCGACAGGTTTCCACTATGGCGATGCCGGCGTGCCGGTTCGCCCACGCGGCGTGGCCGAGAAATGCAGCCTGTGCAAGGAGCGTACCGATCGCGGCGACGAGCCTATGTGCGTGCATTGCTGCCCGGGTGATGCTCGCGTGTTCGGCGACCTGGATGATCCGGATTCGGCAGTGTCGAGGCTTTGGCGTCGTGGCGGTCATGTGCTGCTCGAGGAAAAGGGCACGCGTCCGCAAGTGTTTTACGTGAACTAGGGGGTTGATTGATGGATAAGCGAAAAGCCCTGTTCAGCGGGCGAACTATGGTGGTTGTTGTCGTGTTGGCGGCGGTGGTTTTAGCCGCGGTGGGCTGCTGGGTTGCCCAGCAGATGTACGGCCTGGGTATCACGGGCATGAACAACTCCAACTCATGGGGCCTGTACATCATGGCGTTCATGTTCTTCGTCGGCCTGTCGGCTGGCGGTCTGATTGTGGCAAGCTCGGCGCACGTGTTCGGCATAGAGTCGTTTAAGCGCGTGTCGGTGCCGGCGGTCATCACGTCCATCGTATGCATCTGCTGTGCTGGCGCGTTCGTGCTCATCGACCTTGGCGGCGTGGCGCGTGTGTGGCGCATGTTCGTGGGGTTGAACTTCATCAGTCCGCTTGCGTGGGACATGATCGTTATCACGTGCTACCTGGTCATCAACGTGCTTGACCTGGTGTGGTTGGTGCGCGGCGACGAGCGCAAGGTGGCAGTGCTCTCTCGTGTGGCGCTGCCGGTTGCTATCCTGGTGCACAGCGTGACGGCATGGATTTTCGGCCTGCAGATTGCCAAGGCGTGGTACTCGGCGATTATGGCTCCGATTTTTGTGGCATCGGCCTGCGATTCGGGTCTGGCATTGCTGCTTATCTGCCTTTTGGCGCTTGACCGTGCGAAGTTGTTCAAGTTCGACCGCGATTTGATGAAGTCGCTGGCGGGGCTGCTTGCGGTGTTCGTGGCGGTGGACGCGTTCTTCATCGCCTGCGAGTGTTTGACCATGGGCTACCCGGGTGCGGGCGAGGCCGAGGCGCTGGCTATCATGGCCACCGGCAAGACGGCGCCGTTCTTCTGGTTTGAGATTATCGGTGGCTTGGCTGTGCCGTTTTTGGTACTCGTGTTCGCTCGGAATCGCGAAAAACCGGCGTGTGTGGTGCTGGCGAGTGCGCTGATAGTGCTTGGTGTGTTCTGCAAGCGTGCGTGGCTGTTGCTCACCAGCTTCACCGTGCCGAACGTCTATGGCGGCAACGGCATTACGTTGGGTACGGCTGCCGCTCAGGTAGGCGATGCCGGCGACGTGTGGACTACGCTGGGCGTGTATGCGCCTACGCTGCCGGAGGTCGTAGTGTTTGCGGGCGTGGTGTGCGCGGGTGCGCTGGCGTACATGATCCTATCGAAGTGCGTGCTGCCAAAATGCGGTGGTGAACAATAGCTATGGCGTGTAGGAGTCGGTTGCGATCGGTGACCGGCTCCCTTTTTCGTGAGAGGTAGCGGATTGCTGATGGTGGATAGGGAAACGTTCGCGCAGGTGGCGCCCTGGCTGGCGATTGCCGGCAACGCGCTTTTAACGCCGCCCTTGCAGGCAGGTGCGCAGAGTGCGGCTATATTTGACGCTCGCCTATGGGAAGAGCTTGCGGCGTGCGAAGACGCCGAGGTGGCGAATGCGGTAGATAAGCTGGTGAAGTATCTTGACGGGCGCGAAGAGGCGCAGGCCGCATCGCGGGAAGCGCAAACCGGTGTTTGTATTTTAGACGCCAGGGATGGCGCGAGTAATCTTGATGATCGAGTGCAACGCGCATCGGTGGAGTTCGCGCATCTGTTCGTGGGGCCGCCGAAACCGGCTGTTGCCCCGTGGGAGACGTTTTACCGCCAGCAGGGTTGTGCCGTCGGGTTCGGCGAGGCGACTCATCAGATGCGCACGGCCTTGCGCGACAACGGTTTGGAGTTGGCGCAGGCGGGTAGGCAGTACGAGGACCATATGGGCATCGAGCTTCTGCTGGCAAGCGAATTATGCCGCCGAGCAGGTGAAGGCGAGGATTGGGGCGCAGATGCAGGGTGCGTTCCCTCTGCTGCGAGCGAAGGCGCGGATGCGAATACGCAAAACGCCCTGAGCGCGGCGCAGCATGCTGTCGACTTCGTGCGCACCCGCCCGCTTTCCTGGATGCCAGCCTTGCGCGAAGCGGTAGAACGTGAATCCCCCAACGGTTTTTACGCACCTCTGTTGCAGCTAACCCAAGCGTTGTTGGAACTGGTCGCGTAAGGAGGGGATATGTCGTCAGCGGTAACATAGCTGATAGTATTTGAGGTTTGCGCTCTACTGCCCGTTCAAGACGATGCTCGCTAATTCACGGGGACATGCGGGCGGCCATAGGGGTGGCCTGCGCGAGTTGAGAGGACCTGCTAAGAAGATATCGCACGAGGCGAGGGAAGCCGTGGTCGCGGCGCGGAACGACGCCGGCTATGCGCACCAGATGGCCGAAGGGCTGGCCGAGGTGCTCAAGGGGCTGTCGACGAAGGGGGTTGAGGTCGATTCCGCTGCGTTCATGTTTCTCGGCGTGAATCTGCTCCAGATTTGTTGACAATTGCCGGGAGCGTATGCCCCCGGCTTTTTCGTTTAGAAGCCCAAGTTTTCTGCGATGAGAATGACTTTAATGCGGCCGGCGTGGCGGTTATGGCGCGTGATGACGGTGTTGCAGCACATGCAGCCCGGCTCGTGGCACATGCCGCATATTCCCACCGTTTCGCAGGGCGTGCCTGTGTGCAGGCGGGCGGCATTGGGCGGGCACGCCATGGTGCGTACGCGTTTGAGGCCCTCATCAACGTCTTTGACGATCTTATTCATGCCAACGAGCACAATAACGTGCTTCGGGCCAAACGAGAGGCATGCCACGCGGTTGGAGTTGCCGTCGATGTTCACGAGCTCGCCTTTGAGCGTAAGCGCATTGGCACTCATGAAGAAGAAATCGGAATCGAAGTGCTGCAGATAGACGGCTCGCTGCTCTTCGGGCGTGGTCGCTTTCGCGCGGTCGAGCATGGTGTAGGAGCCCGCTTCGAGCATTTCCTTTACGCCGGTTTCCTTGAAAGTCTCGGTGCCGCCCCACGCGATGCTCGAGCCCTCAGGCACAAGGGACTTTACTAGTTCGCGCGCGTCGGCGGACGTTTCACAGAAGTAGCCCTCCATTCCAGCTCGCTCAAGATTTTTGATAATCGTTTTCGACGTGGTGGCAAAGGTGTCTTTGCGAGGTTCGGCCATGATTCCCCCTTGGCTTCGGTAACGAATGCATCACATGCATTGTCGCACGTTTTTCTGGTACAAAATATCTCTCTCCCGTTTTTCCAGGTCATAGGGAAAAGAAGGCGCATTTGCCATGCATCATCGAAAAAAGTTGAAAATAACGCTTGCGCCGAAGGGGGAAAGTGCGTAATATACATTCTCGCGCTGCGGCGCACGAAAGAAATGGGCGTTTGGCTCAGGGGGAGAGCGCTTCCTTCACACGGAAGAGGTCATAAGTTCAAATCTTATAACGCCCACCATTTCATTCCTCGGTAGCTCAACGGCAGAGCACTCGGCTGTTAACCGATAGGTTGTAGGTTCGAATCCTACCCGGGGAGCCATTCAAAATTTAGAGCCGCCTTAGGGCGGCTTTTGATTTCACATATTCCTCGGTAGCTCAACGGCAGAGCACTCGGCTGTTAACCGATAGGTTGTAGGTTCGAATCCTACCCGGGGAGCCATCCAGAACTTCGGGCTCGCACATGCGAGCTCTTTTTATATCTTACTCAGTTTTGCAACATTTTCGCCTAGTCTATCGTGTGCAACATATGGCGCATTCGTCGAAGCCTCCCGCAAAGAATCGCTTGGAACATTTTCGCTGCTATACTTTTGATTCACGACTTCATAACAGTCGTACTGTGTTCGATTCAAAGAAGGGTGACTGCCGTGGAAGGCAAGCACGCATCTCAAAATAAGCAACAAAAACCGCATCGCTCGGAAGCATTCCCTCAGCTTGATAAGGCAGAAACCGTCGCGCATGCGACGAAGCCTTCTATGCCGTCCGATTTCGATTTGGGCTCAACGGGGGGCAGCGTTAATCCGGTTCAGATGAACGGCCGCGGTCCTCATCGTTTTAGCGCGGCTCCCAATGCGGCTTATCCGGGCGGCAAGGTTCCGGGTGGAACTGCTGGTTCCCGGAAGTTCGCTGATGGGCGCAGGCGCAACCCTGTTGCAATTGCTGCGCTGGTCTTTGTGACGCTTCTACTTGTCGTATATGTCGCGGGCGCCGTTATATTCATGGGCCGCTTCTACCCGAATACCACGCTGGGCAATTTCGATTTGTCCATGAAGCCGTTCGATCAAGCTGTCGACGAACTCGAATCGGCCGAGAAATCCTATGCGCTTTCGATTTCGGGCGAGGGCTTTTCCATGAACATCACCGCAAAGGAGGGTGGCATTCAGCTCGATTCCGACAAGGTGATTGCCGCTGCGAAGGGCGGCATGAATCCCGCGCTGTGGTTCGTGAACATGTGGGATGCGCATGATGCCACCGAGAATCTAACCGCCTCGGCCGATTCGACGGCGCTCCGCAATTTGCTTACCGAGGAAATCGAAGAATTCAACGCGGGTCAAACCGCTTCCGAAGATGCCGCAATCGTCTACGATGCTGAATCGCACAGCTACAAGATCAAGCCCGAGGTCAACGGCACTCAGCTCGATGCGGAAGAAGTCGTGCAGCAGGCGATTACCGCCATGCTCAGCATGCAAGATACGCTCAAGCTCGACGATGATGTGGTTATCGAACCCCAGGTGCTCTCGACCGATTCTCGTCTGATTCAGGGAACCGAAGCCGCGAACAAGCTTGTCGCATGCGACGTAACGCTCGTGGCCCAGCTTGCCAATACGACGGAAGACATCACGCAGATTAATGGCGACGTGATTTCCCAATGGGTGACCTTCGACGAAAATTACGCTCCTACCTTCAACGAGGCCGTTATGAGCGAGTGGGCGAGCGCCCTTGTTGCCTCGCTGAATACGGTGGGTTCCACGCGTACCTACACGCGTGGCGATGGCAAGCAGGTGAGCGTGAGCGGCGGCGATTACGGTTGGGCCGTCGATACTTCGTCGCTCGTGTCGACCATTGAAGACGCCGTTACCAATGCAAGCCAAGGCGAAATCTCTGTACCGTGTTCGCAAACGGGCAACGGGTTTACGGCGCCAGGCATGGATTGGGGCGCCTATTGTGATGTTGACCTTACTGAGCAGTACGCGCGCTATTACGACGCGAAGGGTAACCTGCTTTGGGAGTCGGGCATTGTTTCAGGCAAACCTGGCGGCGAGGATGCGACCCCTACGGGCACCTATTATCTCAAAACCCACCAGAGTCCCTCGATGCTGCGCGGTCCGAAGAAAGAGGACGGCAAGTACGAATGGGAATCCGAGGTGCAATACTGGATGCCGTTTGTAGGCAATCTGGTCGGCCTTCACGATGCCAGCTGGCAGCCTTCTTCGGTATTCAGCAATCCCGATGCTTACAAGACGTACGGCAGCCATGGCTGCGTGAACCTGCCCACCGATAAGGCGGCCGAGATTTACGGCATCATTCAAAACGGCGATCCGGTTATCGTGCACTGGTAAGCGCCACTATGTAATGCAATTATCGCAGGCCGCCTTTCGGGGCGGCTTGCTTGCGCCAAGACGCAAGGCGCGATAGAGGAAGAGGCAACGCACATGATTATGCAGGTAGAGCATCTCACGAAAAGCTTTGGCGGCAGAACGCTGTTCTCCGACGCGTGCTTTCGCCTTGAGGCCCATGATCGATTGGCGCTGGTAGGTCCGAATGGCGCGGGCAAAACTACCATGTTGAAGGTCATTACTGGGCATGAAGACGCCGATTCGGGCAATGTGGTGTTCGCCAAGGGTGCCGTTGTGGGCTATTTGGAGCAGGAAGCCATCGAGATGGAAGACCGCTCCATTTTCGATGAGGTTATCTCGAGCCAGCAAGAAATTCTCGAGGCCGAACAGCGCCTCCATGAGCTCGAGGCAAGCTTGAACGAAAATTCCACTCCCGAGAAGCTTGCCGCGTGCGGCCGTGCGCGCGAGCGCTATGAGGCGCTCGGCGGGTACCGCCTTGAATCACAGGTGCGCAGCGTGTTGTTCGGCTTGGGCTTCAAGGAAGATGACATGGCCCGCCATACCGGCGATTTCTCGGGAGGCTGGCAAATGCGCATCGCGCTCGCCAAGCTGCTTATTCGTAAACCCGACTTGCTCCTGCTCGACGAGCCCACCAACCACCTCGACCTTGAAAGCGTGAAGTGGCTCGAGGGCTTTTTGCGCGGCTACGACGGCGCGGTTGTCGTGGTAAGCCACGACCGTGCTTTTATGGACAACATGGTCGATCGCGTCGCCGAGATTGATGCCGGCCGCCTTGAGCTGTACAAGGGCAACTATTCCGCATACCTGAAGCAGCGCGATGAGCGTATCGAACGCCTTCGCCAGCAGGCCGAACGCCAGGCTGAAGAAATCGCGCATATGGAAGCGTTCATCGAGAAGTTCCGCTACAAGCCCACGAAGGCCAAGCAGGTGCAAGATCGCGTGAAGAAGCTCGAGAAAATCGAGCGCATCGTGGTACCGCAGGAAAAGAAGACTGTGCATTTCAACTTCGTGCAGCCGCCGCGCACGGGCGATATGGTGGTGCGCTGCAGCGGTGTGGTCAAGCACTTCGGCGAGAAACATGTCTACGATGGCCTCGATTTGTCGCTGTATCGCGGCGAGAAGGTTGCGCTCGTCGGCCCGAACGGCGCCGGCAAATCGACGCTTCTGAAAATGATCGCGGGCGTGCTCGCGCCCGATGCGGGCACTATCGAATATGGCGTGCACGTGTCGAAGACCTACTTTGCCCAACACCAGCTCGAAGAGCTCTACCCGGGCAACACCGTATTCGAGGAGCTTGATCGTGCTGCTCCTGGTTGGACTATGAGCCAGGTTCGGAGCCTTCTCGGTGCGTTCTTGTTTACCGATGACGCCGTCGACAAGCGCGTAAGCGTGCTTTCCGGTGGCGAGAAGTGTCGTTTGGCGCTTGCGAAAATGCTCGTGGCGCCCGCTCCGCTTCTGTGTCTCGACGAGCCCACGAACCATCTCGATATCGCGAGTGCCGACATTCTCGAGCAGGCGCTCAATCGTTTCGAGGGCACCGTGCTGCTCATTACGCACGATCGCCACCTCATTCGCAACGTCGCGAACCGCATTATTGAGGTCGTGCCGGGCAAGGTGACCGTGTATGACGGCGATTACGACTATTACCTGTTCAAATCGGGCCAGCTCGAAGGCGGAAGCGACCTTTCGGCAAGCTCGCTCGACGATTTCTTGAATCAGCCCGAAGGCGAGGTGCACGATTCCGCGTCGCGCTCCAAGGCGAAATCGAAAAAGGCGAAAACCACCGTTTCGGTGAACAATCGCCGGAAGGGCGCGACCGCAAAGCCTGGTGAGCCGCTTACGGCTCCGCGTGCGAGCGCCCCGAAAACGAAAGAACAGAAGCGTCGCGAGGCCGAAGCCCGCAATCGCGCATATGCGGCGCTCAAGAATCATCGCAAGCGCATCGCCGAGCTCGACCGCCAGCTCGAGCGCGACAACGCACGCATGAAAGAGCTGCTTGAGCTTATGGCCGACCCCGATTTCTATATCAATGAAGCCGAAAGCTCCGATGCCATCGCCGAGCACGGCAAACTCAAGGCGCGTATCGCCGCCGCGGAAGAGGAGTGGTTCTTGCTCAACGAAGAGCTCGAGGAAGAAATGCGCAAGCAGCAGGAGCAGGCGTAACTATGCTGAATATCGTTCTCGTTGAACCCGAAATTCCCCAAAATACGGGTAATATCGCGCGCACGTGCGCATGCATCGGGGCGCGGTTGCATGTGGTGGAGCCGGCGGGCTTTCGCATCACCGAGCGCAACCTGCGCCGTGCGGGCTGCGATTACTGGAACGACGTCGAGATCGTGCGCTGGGCTTGCGCCGAGGAATTCTTCGAGGCACACGCCGCCGACGAGCTGCATCTTTTCACGGGCCATGTGAACACGACGTTTGGCGAAGTGGCGTATTCCGACGATTGCTATTTGGTGTTCGGTCGTGAGAGTCGTGGGCTCGACGAACGCTGGATGGAGCGTTTCGCGTCGGCCTGTGTGCGCATTCCCATGCGCGATGGCATGCGCAGCTTGAATTTGAGCAACGCTGTGGCCATCGCGGCGTTCGAGGCTTTGCGGCAAAACGGTTACCCTTATTTACAATAGTGTGGCAGTCTGGCTAAAGCGAGAGTTCTGATATACACTATCAAATTACTATGTTTAGCCAGTCATACATCATCTACATCATCATTAGCGTTCTGTGCTTCGTGCCCGCCATTGTGTTGCATGAAGTCGCGCACGGTTTTGCCGCGCACAAACTCGGCGACCCAACTGCGAAAAGCCAGGGCCGTTTAAGCTTGAACCCGCTCAAGCACGTCGACCCGTTCGGCACGGTGCTCATGCCGCTGCTGCTCATGGCCATGGGCGGTCCGGTGTTCGGCTACGCGAAGCCCGTGCCTTACAATCCCATGTATTTCAAGAACCTGCGCAAAGGCGAAGCCATTGTCGGCTTGGCCGGCCCTGCGGCGAATCTGCTTATGGCGCTTGCCTCGGCGTTTATCGCCTGGATTCTTTACCCGTATGCGCCGGGCCTCGTGGGTTCAAATGAGGTGTTTCAGTACTTCTATCTCATGTTTTTGCCCATGTTCACGCTCATCAACCTGTATTTGATGTTCTTCAACCTCATTCCGATTCCGCCGCTCGATGGTTCGAGCATCATTGCGCTGTTCCTTAACGATAAGCAACTGCATTCGTATTACCGCATTCAGCAGTACGCGTTGCCCGTGTTCATGATCGTGATTATTTTGGTGCCATACCTTTTCAACGTGAATCCCATTGGCATGTATCTCGATGCCACGGCGGGCAATTTGGCGAATTTCTGCTTCCCGTTCAAAATCTACTAGCGGTGCAGCGTGTCGTATCGCGTACGCATAGAGAGCTTCGAAGGACCTTTTGACCTGCTGCTTTACTTGGTGAGCCGTCAAAAGGTCGATATCGGGTCCATCTCAATCACCGAAATCGTCGACCAATACGTGGCCTATATCGACCGCATGCAAAAGCTCGATTTGGAAGTCGCGAGCGACTTTCTGCTTGTGGCATCGACATTGCTTGACATTAAAGCCGCATCGCTTATTCCCAGCGAGAAAACTGAGGTCGAAGATGAGCTTGAGGAACTTTCTCCGAACGAGGCGCGAGAAATTCTCATCGAAAAGCTCATCGCCTATAAGCAATACAAGAATGCGGCTTGGGCCCTGAAAAAACGCTTCGAGCTCGAAGGGCGCATGCATCCGCGTCTTTGTGGCCCCGACCAGGAATTTTTGGGAATTATGCCCGATTACCTGGAGTCGACCACGCTCGATTCGCTTGCGTTTTTGTGCGCCGAGGCCATGGCTCGGCGCGAGGTATTCCTGCTTGAAAGCGAGCATATCGCAGCGAAACCCATTCCCGTGGAAACGCATGTGCGTGCGATTCATAGGCGTATCAGAACGCGCAAGCGCATGATGTTCAGCGAGCTTTTGGAAGCGGCGCCCACCTTGCAGCTGCGCGTGGTCAATTTCCTGGCGATACTCGAGCTGTACAAGCGCGGTATGGTTTCGCTTGAGCAATCGGGCTCGTTCGCCGACATTCGCATCGACTATATCGAAGGCAGCGGCGAGCTTGTCTTCACAGAATCTGATGAGGAGCAGTGGACGTAATGGAAGAGCACGGGGAAATGCAATCGCCCGATATCTCTGGGGCTATTGAGGCGTTGCTGTTCGTGAGTGATGAGCCTGTGGGCGCGCTTACGATAGCCGAGATGCTAGAAGTCGATTTGAAGTCCGTCGAAGCGGCTCTCGATGCGATTCGCGCGCGCCTTGAGGCGGAAGATCGCGGCATCCAGCTGCGCGAGGTTGCGGGCGGTTGGCGTTTTTATACGCACCCGCGCCACCATGGGCTTATTGAGAAATACGTGCTGTCGTGGGACACGCGCAAGCTTACGCAGGCGGCCCTAGAAACGCTTGCCGTCATCGCCTACAACCAGCCTATTACGCGCGCGGGCGTGACATCGGTGCGCGGCGTGAATTCCGACAGCCCGATTAATTCCCTTGTCGAAAAGGGCCTCGTGCGCGAGGCGGGACGCGATAAAAATGCGCCTGGCCAGCCGATTCTCTATGCCACATCGCGTACGTTCTTGGAGAAATTCGGCCTTGCGTCAACGCGCGACTTGCCGAATTTGGAAGATTTCGCGCCCGATGAGCAGAGCCGCGAGCTGGTTCGCGAGCGTTTGGGCGCGACGCGCAAAGCTCACGAAGAGCAGGTGGCGACGCTTTTCGATGACGACTTGACGCTCGATTTGGGCCTTGACGAAAGTGAGCGCATCGTAGGCGATTTCGCGCCCGCGATTGAAGGCGGAGAAGGCGACGAGCTCGCCGCGACATCGGGCATGGGCGATGCAATCGCTCAGGCTTTCGGCATGCCCGAAACGGTGTGGTCGGTCGATGAAGACGGCGAAGAAGACACGCGAGGTGTTGAAAGCGATGCTCGCGGCGCGGAAGCCGACGCTCGCGACGTCGAGGGCGACGCGCGTCGCCGCGAAAGCAATTTGATTGGTACTGAGGATGACGCTTATAGCGCCGAAGGCGCCGCAACCAACGACGAAAGTGAGGCCTAGCCGATGAGCGATCCTAAGCCCACCCAGTTTGGCCCGAATGGCGAGGCCATTGTTCCCATGCGCCTGCAGAAGTTTCTCGCGCGAGCGGGTGCTGCGAGCCGTCGTGGAAGCGAAAACCTCATGACCGCGGGTCGCGTGCGCGTGAACGGGGAAGTGGTAACCGAGCTCGGCAGCAAAGTGGACCCGCTGCGCGATGTGGTCGAGGTCGACGGCGTAGTCGTGCGCCTGTTCGATTCGTCGGTCACCATCATGCTCAATAAGCCTGCTGGATATTTGACCACCATGTCCGACCCCCACGGGCGTCCTTGCGTGGCAAGCCTTGTGCCTACCGATCGCTTCCCTGGGCTTTTCCCTGTAGGGCGCCTCGATATGGACACCACCGGCCTTCTGCTCTTCTCGACCGATGGCGAACTTGGCAACAGCTTGCTGCACCCGCGCCACCATGTCGATAAAACGTACCATGCGCGCGTCGCGGGCATTATGTCGCAAGAGCAGGCGCAAGTCCTCGAGCGCGGAATCGAGCTCGAGGACGGTCCCACGTTGCCTGCTCAGGTGTGCATCGAACGCATAGCCAAAGGTAAAACCGATGTGGAAATCACCATTCATGAAGGCAGGAAACGCCAGGTGAAACGTATGTGTTCGGCAGTCGGCCACGAGGTGCTGCAACTGCACCGCTCCAACTTCGGACCGCTTGCCTTGGATGGCTTGACGGAAGGGCAATGGCGCGAGCTCAGCGATGCCGAGGTGAAAGCCCTTCGCCAAGCCGCTGGCATGTAGTACAAGGCGTGCTAGAATTTCGATAGGCAACCAGCCGTTGCCGTTCGCCTCGGACCTCACGCTCTGCTTCGGGCAGGTCCTGGCTCGCTCGAAAGCCACATTACGTGGCTTCCGGCTCGTGCGGAATCTTGCGTATCGCGAGGTTCGAGGCTAACGGCAAGGCGCAGAATCACTTGTTTGCGTTCGCTTCCCTTGGGCCGATAGATTCCGCACGAGCAGAACAGCACCTCATGTGCTGTTCGTCGCGAGCAGGACTTGACCGAAGCGGATCAAGGGGAGCGAGCGCAAACGACAGGATTGGTGGATTCGCAAGAATGAGGAGGGGCGATATGACTGCCCAGGAAAACCTTACGACTATCGAGCCGGTTAACGGCCCGCTTGTCGGCAGCATCTCGGTGCCGGGCGACAAATCCATTTCGCATCGCGCGGTGCTTTTCGCGGCGATGGCCGAAGGCACCTCGCGCCTTTCGGGCGTGCTTGATTCCGAAGATGTGCGCAGCTCTCTTGGCGCGGTAAGCAAGCTCGGCGCCAAGGTGAACCTGGAAAAAGCTCCTGATGGAAGCCTGTATGGCGGCATTACGGGTTGGGGCGTGAAGGGTCCCAGCGCGCCGAGCGAGCCAATCGATTGCGGCAATTCCGGCACCACGACGCGCTTGCTCATGGGAATTTTGGCCCCGTGGGATATTGAGGTGGAGCTCACCGGCGACGATTCGCTCCGCCGCCGCCCCATGCGCCGCGTTTCGGGCCCGCTTTCGAGGATGGGCGCGAAGTTTTTGCCCGAAGACCAAGACACGCTGCCGCTTACGATTCATGGCACGCGCAACCTCAAAGCGCTCGATTACGATGCGCCTGTTGCATCGGCTCAGGTGAAAACCGCAATCCTGCTCGCTGGCCTTTCCGCTGATGGCACTACGCGCGTCACGGAGCCCTCTCCGAGCCGCAACCATACCGAGCTCATGTTGCCTGAATTTGGCGCCCACACCACGGCTGCATCGGGTGTCGCCGAAGTTGTCGGCCCCACGACGCTTAAGGCGTCCGAGGTCGTGGTTCCTGGCGACCCGTCTTCGGCGGCATTCATCGCGTGCGCTGCCGCTCTTATTCCGGGCAGCGCCATTCAAATCGAAGGCGTGTCGCTCAATCCTGCTCGCATCGGCTTTTTGCGCACGCTCGAACAAATGGGCGTCGATGCATCGCGCCGCAGCGTGTCGTCTTCGGGTAAAGAACTCTCGGGCATCATTTCGGTGCAATACTGCGACAAGCTCCATGGTTGCGAGGTTCCCGCCGATAAAATTCCGTCACTCGTCGACGAAGTTCCCGTGCTCGCGCTCGTCGCGGCTCATGCGAAGGGCATCACGGTATTCCGTGGCGTCGATGAACTGCGCGTGAAGGAAACCGACCGTGTGGCCGCCGTTATCGACGGCCTTGCGAAGATCGGCGTCGACGCCTGGGCCGATGGCAGCGACCTGTTCATTGAGGGCAATCCCGATTTGGTGATTCCTGAAGGCGTGAAGTTCGAAACCGGCAAAGACCATCGTCTCGCCATGACATGGGCACTTGCGGGTCTTTCGGGCAATTGTCCCGTTCAGGTTGCTGATTTCGAGTCGTGTGCGGTAAGCTACCCCGCGTTTCTTTCCGATATTCGCTCGCTTGTTCGTGAGCGCTAGAAAGGCAAACTATTCATGATTATTGCTATTGACGGCCCTTCTGGAGCTGGCAAGTCGACCGTGTCCAAATCGGTCGCGAAGGCGCTTGGCTTCAACTGCCTCGACACGGGCGCGATGTACCGAAGCATTGCGTGGTATGCGCTCGAGCATGGTGTCTCGCTCGAGGATTCTGCCGCTTTGGGCGAAATCGCGCGCGAGCGTGCGATTTCGTTTTCTCATGAGCCGGGCAATCCGGCGCCTAAGCAGGTATTCATCGACGGCGTTGATGTGACGGGCGACATTCGCACGGCGCGCATCGACAGGTCGGTGAGTTCCGCCTCCAAGCACCCCGAGGTGCGCGAGGCGCTCGTCGAACAGCAGCGCCGCATTGGCTCGCAGGGCGATTACGTGGTCGAGGGTCGCGATATTGGCACGGTCGTATTCCCTCAGGCCGAAGTGAAGGTGTTCCTCACCGCAAGCAACGAAGAACGCGCGCGCCGTCGTGTGGCGCAAAACGAAACCCGTGGCGTTGGGTCCGTTGATTTCGATGAGGTGCTCGCCGACATCGTGAGGCGCGATGAGCTCGATTCCGCCCGCGAGACCTCTCCGCTCGTTGCCGCCGTCGATGCGAAATGCATCGATTCCACCGGTTTTACGATTGACGAAATCATCGAACAAATCTGCGCTATGGCGCGCGCCGCCGGCGCGAACGCATAGGAGGAACGCGTGTTTCTCGCATACAAAGACATGTGGGATATGCCCATTGACCCTGTTGATGGCCTCGAAAAGGTAAAAGAAGGCGAGAGCGCTCCGAAGCGCGTTGGGCACTTCGTTGGCAATATCGTGTACGCGATCATTTTCATCGCGTTCAAAATCGCCTTCCGCTACAAGGTCGAGGGCATCGAAAACCTGCGCCAGTTCGATGGCAAGCGTGGCGCGGTGGTTATTGGCAATCATGCTTCCTACCTCGATCCGGCTTTCCTGTGGATCGCCGCGCGTCCGAAGCAGTGGGTTCGGTTCATGGCGCGCGACAACATGTTCGCCAACGCCGGCGGCCTTGCGGGCCAGGTGATTTCGCGCGTCGGGGCGTTTCCCATTAAACGCGGATCAGCTGATCGCACGGCAATCAAGCGCGCATCTGCCATGTTGAAGCGCGGTGAAAGCGTGGGCATTTTTCCCGAAGGCACGCGTCGCGACCGTGGCACGGCCGCGCCGGAATTGCACGGTGGCGCGGCGTTTATCGCCCGCATGGGCAAAGCGCCCATCGTTCCGTCGTCTATTCGCAACGTGGATGCCATTAAGCGTAAGGGCGAGCGCATGCATTTCCCGAAGGTCACGGTAGTGTTTGGTGCCCCCATTTATCTGGAAGACTTCGACTTCCTTCCCAAGGAAGACCGTCTCGATGCTGTTTCGTGGTACGCCATGCGCGAGTGCTATGCGCTTCGTGACAATGTGAACCGCGAAGAGGTGGACATGAAATCCCTGTTCCCTGAGGCGCGCGATTTTTCCACCGAGCTTGCGGGGAAAATGCTCTCGCGCCCGATTGCTTAGCATTCGTTCGCCTGGACGATAATGCGCTGAATTGCGAACATGGCATGCTGCCAAACGGAGAGCTGCCTGTTTCGCTCTATGGCCCAATGACAATGCTGGGGCATTTTGCCCTGCCAACCAAGGAGGATGTGCCCGTGGAAGTGATTCGCGCCAAACATGCTGGCGTTTGCTATGGAGTCGAGCGTGCACTCGATATGGCAAACGCCGCCATGCTCGACGATGAAGACACCTATACGCTTGGACCTTTGATTCACAACCCCAAGGTCGTCGAAGAGCTCGACGCCAACGGCGTGCATGTTGCCGCATCGCCCGACGACGTGCAGGAAGGCATCGTGATTATTCGCAGCCATGGCGTGGAGCCTGACGTGCTCGCGACGTTGCGTGAACGAGGGCTTACCGTCATTGACGCGACGTGCCCCCACGTGGCCAAGGCCCAGCGCTCCGCTGCGCAGCTTCGTGATATGGGCGGTACCGTGGTGGTTGTGGGCCGCGCCGACCATCCCGAGGTGCTCGGGTTGTGCGGCCATGCGGGCGAGCGTGCCGTCGTGGTTGCCAATGCCAACGAGTTGCCTGACGAGCTTATTGAGCCCGTAGGTGTTGTGGTGCAAACGACCCAAAGCACCGAAAAGCTCGAATCGGTGGTCGAGGCGATTCGCGCGCGCGGCATTGAGCCTACTGTGAAAAACACCATCTGCTTTGCGACGCGTCAGCGTCAGGAATCGGCCGCGCGCCTTGCCGGGGAAGTCGACGCAATCGTTATCGTGGGCGGCAAGAATTCGTCGAACACCACGCATCTCTACGAGATTTGCAAGGCGCATTGCCCGAAGTCCCATTTCGTGGAAGGTTCCGATGAACTGCAAGCTTCGTGGTTCGAGGGCTGCAAAACTGTGGGTGTGACCGCTGGCGCTTCGACCCCTGCCGATCAAATCCAAGAAGTGGTGGAATGTTTGGAAGCGATGTAATGCTTCTCGTCGCGTGTATTTCCTGCTAGAATTAGTCTGTTGGTCTGCGCATTCTCGCATTGCGGGGTGCGCAACGACAGATTAAGGAGCAACCACGCTATGAACGAAACTGGCTCTGAACTTCGCGGCTGGACGCGCCGCAATTTCTTGAAAGCTGCCGGCATCGCGGGATGCGCGATGCTTTTCCCCTGGCTGGCATACGCCGCCGAATCTGATGAGTTGAACGCGAAAGCCGACGAACTCGCCGCCTCTGCCGCCTCGAAGCAGGCCGAAGCCGACGAAATGAAGGCCAAGCTCGATTCTCTTCAAACGCAATACAACGAAGCGCTCGAGCGCTATAACACCGCAAACGATGCCCATGAGGCTGCCGTTGCCGCCATGGATGCTGCGCAGCAGCGCATCGACGAGGCCCAATCGCTCATCGAAAGCACGCGCAATCAGCTGGCCAAACGTGCGAATTCGATTTATCGCGAAGGCAGCATGAGCATGATCGACGTCATCTTCGGCTCCCAGTCGTTCGACGACTTCGTTACCAACTGGGATTCTGTTGAGCGCATCAGCCAGCAAGATGCCGCATTGGTTCAGCAGAACAAAGACGCCAAGGCTGAAGCCGAGGCGGCCCATGCCGAATACTCCAAGCAGGAGAAGGTCGCGGCGGAAGAGCTCGCCAACGCCAAGGCCGCCAAAGAAGAGCTGGAAACCGCTCAGGCTGCCCTGCAGAAGCAGTATGACGACATGAACAGCGACATTTCCGCCATTCTTGCCGAGGCCGAGCAAACGCGCATGAGCGCCGAGGAGGCCAAAAAGAAGGAAGAGGAAGCTGCGGCGGCCGCCCAAAGGGCCATTCAGCAGAGCTCGTCAAGCTCCAGCTCGTTGAACGGCTCTTCCGCGAGCTATTCCGGCAGCGTTTCGGGCTGGGTGAACCCGGCTCCTGGCAAATACGTCACGAGTGGTTTTGGCTGGCGACCCTCCATTGGCGATTTCCACCAAGGTGTCGACCTCTCGAATTCTTACGAGCCCGTCTACTGCATGGCCGACGGTACCGTTACCACGGCTGGCTGGTTTGGCACGGGCGGCATCGCTGTTACGGTCGACCATGGCGGCGGTTTGGTAACGTGGTACCTGCATAACTCCCAGGTGCTCGTATCGGTTGGTCAGCACGTTTCCGCTGGCCAGCAAATCTCGGTTTCCGGCAGTACGGGCTTTTCGACGGGTCCCCACCTGCACTTCCAAATCAATACGGGGTGCAGCAATGGTGTAACGGGCACGGCCGTGAACCCGGCGGCCTATTTCGGCTGGTAGAAACTCTCGAATGTGTCATTTTGCGGGCGGCGTGCGGCCGCCCGCTTTCGTATTGAGGAAAGGAGTGTGCATGGCAGAGAGTCGCTATGTGCACGAATATCCGGGCGCTCCCGAAGGCGGCGGTGAAATCATCAGCGTTGCCGAAGGCTCGCCGTTCGACGACGCGGGCTTCACGCCGGGCTGTCGTATTCTTTCCGTCGACGGAAACTCCCTGCGTGATGTGCTTGATTGGCGGTGGTATGCCGATGGCGAGGAAATCACCGTTGCGTATGTCGACACCGAAGGCGAGGCGGGCGAGGTCGACCTCTTCCGCGATGAGGGCGAAGATTGGGGCATCGAATTCGACGGCGCCGTATTCGATAAAATCAAAACGTGCCGCAATGCCTGCGTGTTCTGCTTCATGCGCCAGCTCCCCGAAGACGCGCGCGCTTCGCTCGTGCTGCGCGATGACGATTGGCGCTTGAGCTTTCTGCAGGGCAATTTTGTCACGCTCACGAATTTGACCGAAGGCGATTTTGAGGAAATCGTCGAGCGCCATATCTCGCCTTTGCGCCTTTCGCTGCACTGCATCACGCCCGAGGTGCGCCGCAAAATGATCGGAAAGCATGCGCCGCATGGCATTGAGATGCTCGAGAGGCTGCTCGATGCAGGCATCGAATTCGATGCTCAAATCGTGCTTACTCCGGGTTATAACGATGGCCTCGAACTGCAGAAAACGCTCACTTGGGCTTATATGCATCCTGGGATTCTGAATATCGGTATTGTGCCGCTTGGGTATACCAAGCACCAGCGCTCGTTCGAGAAGAGCTACAACGACGTCGATGCCGCACTTGATGTGATCGATACCGTGGAGCCTATGCAAAAGCATGCCTTGGCCGAGCGCGGCTTTCCGTGGGTGTATTTGGCTGATGAGTTTTACTGCAATGCATATCCCGACAGCCTGCTTGAGCATCTTCCGCCCACCGAGCATTATGGCAACTTTGAGATGTTTGAAGACGGCATTGGCATTGTACGTACGTCGGTTGATGAATGGGAATCGTGCGCCGAACAACTCGAACATTTGGCCGAAGTGCTCGAAGAGGAAGACGCTCGCGTGTACTACATCTTCGGCGAGGCGCAGCGACCCTGCATGGCTCGTTTGATGGAAGAGGCTCCTACGAAGGGTCGCCTGGTACCGCTCGTAGTGAAGAATAACCACTTCGGCGGCAACGTCGACGTCACCGGCCTTCTGTGCGGCTTTGACGTGGCCATGGCGATTCGCGGCATTTCCGCCCACGACTACGTGGTGCTTCCGAAAATCATGTTCAACTCCAACGGCTATACGCTTGATGATATGACCGTGGACGATATTCGCGACACGTCGGGCGTGCCTGTGACCGTGGTATCATGCAGCGTGCCTGAATACCTTGCCGAAATCGAAGAACTGGTCGTTGGCTATTAGGCGAAATTGCAAGTGTGTTGCGCTGGGCGCGATGCGGCCATGCCGCGAAGCGCCATGCGCCAGTCCGTGCCCGGCGCTCGGTTGGCGCTTATGTCGCAACCAACTATAGATTGAGGATCAACCATGGCTTTACCTGTTGTTGCTATTGTGGGTCGCCCCAACGTGGGCAAGTCCACGCTTGTCAACCGCATTGCCCGTAAGAACGAGGCTATCGTTCACGAGATGCGCGGCGTCACGCGCGACCGCTCTTATCATGAGGCCGATTGGAATGGCGTGCACTTCATGCTCATCGACACCGGCGGTATCGAGATGGGTGACGAGGACGCGTTCCAGAAATCCATTCGCGAACAGGCGTTTGCCGGCGCGAACGAGGCTGACGTCGTGATTTTCCTCGTCGACGGTCGTACGGGCGCCACGCCCGACGACATTGAAGTGGCTCGCGTGCTGCGCAAAAGCGGTAAACCCGTGCTGCTCACGGTGAACAAGCTCGACAACCCCGATAAGGAAGACGAGGCCCTGTGGGAATTCTATAGCCTGGGCCTGGGCGACCCGCGTCCTATTTCGGCTTCGCATGGCCACGGCACGGGCGACTTGCTCGACGAGGTCGTCGAAGAGCTCGCCAAACTTCCCGCGCATGAGGAAGTTGAGGAAGAAGAAATCATCAACGTCGCTATTATCGGCCGTCCGAATGCGGGCAAAAGCTCTCTTACGAACCGCCTTATCGGCGTTGACCGTTCTATCGTGAGCGATGTCGCTGGCACGACGCGTGACGCGATTGATACCATGGTTGAGCACGACGGCAAGAAGTACAAGATTGTCGACACGGCAGGCTTGCGCGCCAAAAGCAAGATCGACCAAGATGTCGAATACTACAGCTTCGTTCGTGCGATGCGCGCCATCGACCGCGCTGACGTGTGCCTGCTCGTGATCGATGCCACGCTCGGACTGACCGACCAGGACCAAAAAGTTGCCGGCTACGCGCAGGAACGCGGCTGCGCCATGGTGATTCTGCTCAATAAGCGCGACATCGTTGAGTCGGGCGAACAGCTCGAAGATCTGCGTGACCGCATTCATGACCGCATGATGTACGTGGGATATGCTCCTGTTATCAGCATTTCTGCGCTTACCGGCAAAGGCGTGCTGCGCATTTGGGATGCCATTGACAAGGCATACGATGCCTTCAGCCGTCAGGTATCCACAAGCAAACTCAATGCGTGGCTCGAGGGCGTGCGCGAATTCGGCCATACCGTGCGCAAGGGCAAGGCCGTTCTGAAGCTGAAGTACATGACGCAAACGCATATTTGCCCGCCCGAGTTCACGCTGTTCTGCAACCAGCCCGACCTGGTGCGCGAAAATGATAACTACCAGCGCTTCCTCGAGAACCGCTTCCGCGATACGTTCGATTTCGAGGGAACGCCCATTCGTTGGAAGTTCAAGAAGAAGGACTAGCGGAACATGATAGATGCATTGGTCGCGCTTGGCGTGTTTGTCGCGGCGTTTTTGCTCGGCTCAATTCCTTGGGGTCTCATTATTTCCAAGGTGTTTTACCACACCGATATTCGCGAGCATGGCAGCGGCAACATTGGCACCACGAACGCCATGCGCACGATGGGCAAAAAGGGAGGCGCCGCGGTATTCTTGCTCGATTTCGGCAAGGGCATCGCGTCGGGCTTCATTGGCATGGGTGCGACGTCGTTTTTGACGGGCAGCTTCGTGAGTTATGAAACCCTGCTTGGCATAGCGACGATGGGTTGCACCTTGGGCCATATTTTCAGCCCATGGCTGGGCTTTCACGGCGGCAAGGGCATCGCTGTGGCCATTGGCGCATTGTTCGTGTGCTGGGGGCCTGCGGCGGCATGCATCGAGCTGTTCGGCATTTTTGCCGTGCTCGTCGCGCTTACGCGCTATGTTTCGGTGGGTTCCATCGCATCCGCGGCGCTGTGTCCGGTTATCGCATGCTTTCTGTTCTGGGGCGATTGGGGCGCTATTGCGTGCTATTTCGTCACGGGCATGACTGTTGTGTGGGCCCATCGTGGCAACATTGAGCGTTTGCGCGCGGGCAATGAGCGTCGCGTGGGTTCGAAAAAATAATGGTTCGCCGTTCTAACGAACGGCGAATTTTGCCGACGCTGCAAGCGGGCGATGCACTGCGTCTTGGCCTTTCGATCTTCGTCTCGCGTAGCGCTGCTATGCGGCTTCTCGATTTCAGGCCATTCTGCAGCAGCTCGTTCACTATCACCGACTTTTGGTCGGCTGTGCAGTTTTCTTTTGTTGGGAGTCGATATGAAGGTTTCAGTTATTGGCGCTGGTTCGTGGGGCACGGCGCTTGCGCATGTTCTGGGGCTTGGCGGCAACGACGTTGCGCTGTGGGCGCGCAAGCAGGAAGTGTGTGACGGCGTAAACGAACGTCACGAAAATCCGCGTTATCTCATTGGCTGTAAGATTGATTCCCGCGTGAAGGCATCGACGAGTTTCGAGGAAGTGCTTTCCGGCGCATCCGCCGTGGTTATTGTGACCCCTTCGGCTGTGATTCGCCAAACGTGCGCGAACATTGCGCCGTTCGTCGACGGTGACACCCCTATCGTGGTGTGCTGCAAGGGCGTGGAAGAGGGGAGCGGCCTCGTTCCGGTCGAGGTACTCGAAGCCGAGTTGGGCAATGCGAGCCGCCTGGCGGCGCTCGCTGGCCCCAACCATGCCGAAGAAGTGATTCTGGGCATTCCTGCCGGCACGGTGATTGCCTCACAAAGTGAGCAGACTGCCCGCTTTTTCCAAGGGCTTTTCGCCACTGAAGCATTTCGCACCTACATCAGCGAAGACGTGATTGGCGTTGAGGTGTGCGCGGCGGCAAAAAATGTGATCGCCATTGCATGCGGCCTGTCGTATGGCATGGGATATGGCGACAATACAGCGTCGCTTTTGATGACGCGTGGTCTGGCGGAAATGAGCCGCTTGGTCGCCGCGTGCGGCGGTATGCCCATGACGTGCTTGGGCCTGGCGGGTGTGGGCGACCTCATTGCTACGTGCACGAGCGAGCATTCACGTAATCGCACGTTCGGCTATCGTCTGGCCCAGGGCACAACGCTTGAGCGGTATAAAGCCGAAACCCATATGGTGGTCGAAGGCGCACTTGCGTGTCGCACGCTCATGTCGCTCGCCGAATCGGTGGGGGTTGAGCTGCCTATTGCCGAAACCGTGCGTCGTGTGGTGTGGGAAGGCTCTAATTTGGAGCTGGCTGCTGCGCAGTTGTTCGGTCGCGAATTGAAGCCAGAGTTCTATTAAGCCGGTTTAAGGCAAGACGGCGAAAGAGGGGCGGTTCCAAAAGATGCAAGAATGAGCCCCTCGGTACATTCAGCGTGCGTATGGCGGAATGAATGAGACGGATGATTCCTAGGGCAAATTTAGATCGCCTCGGGCGCTGCCCGCATCGTTTTATCGGGACGAGTTGAAGCATAATCGTGCCGCCCGATTGAATTGAAGCAAAAGAAAAGGCGCAGCCAAAGCTGCGCCTTTGTGTTTTTGCGCCGAGTGCTATTCTTTTGCGCCGTACTGCTCGTAGTACTTGTCGATGGCGGCCTTGATATCGTCGTTGATGACGACCTTGCCGTCGATTTCGTGGTTGTACAGAGTTTCGGTCACTTCCGCCATGCTCACGATGCTGGCTACGGGGAAGCCGTACTTCGTCTGGATTTCCTTCTGCGCGGTGGTTACGCCGCCCTTGCCGACTTCCATGCGATTAAGAGACACGATAAGGCCTTTGACCTCGACGTTTGCAGCGCCCGTCACAATGGGGTAGGTCTCGTCGATCGACTTGCCCGACGTGGTCACGTCTTCGACCATGATCACGCGGTCGCCGTCGTTGAGGGTCGCGCCCAACAGGTTGCCCGCGTCAGCGCCGTGGTCTTTGGCCTCTTTGCGGTTGCAGCAGTAGCGCACCTCTTTGCCATAGAGTTCTTGCAGCGCGATGGCGGTCACGACGGCCAGCGGAATGCCCTTGTAGGCAGGGCCGAACACGACGTCGAAATCGAGGCCGAAGTTGTCATGAATGGCCTTGGCGTAGTACTCGCCCAGGCGCTTGAGCTGCTCGCCCGTTACGTAGGCGCCCGCATTCATGAAGAACGGTGACTTGCGGCCGCTTTTTAGAGTGAACTCGCCGAATTTGAGCACATCGCTTTCAACCATGAACTCGATGAATTCGCGTTTGTAATCTTCCATTCCGCTGAACTCCTTCGATTCGCGCCCGGCCCCAACGGCTGGGCTATAAACTATTCGCCATGATACCCGATTTGGTTCTATAATCGGCAGCGTTTAGCGTAAGGGCCGCAAAAGGCCATCGTCTGCGCGGTTTTTTGCTGCGGGGCGGTTTGTGACGGAAGGCGATAGTATGGGCGATTTCATCAAACAAGACGTGTGTAAGCAATGGGTTGAGCGTGACAAGAAGGTGATTGCACCATGCCAGCACCTGTCATATTTTCCACTGGCGGTTGACCGTGCGAAAGATTCCACAGTAGTCGACACCGACGGCAACGAGTTCATCGACTTTCTCACGAGCGCTTCCTCGCTGAACTTGGGTAGCTGCAACGAGCACATTACCGCGGGCATTCAGGAGCAGCTGGCGAAGTGTACGCAGTACACCGCGGCATACACGTACAGCCCTGCGACGATTGAGTATGCCGAGCGCCTGTGCTCGGTGTTTCCCGGTCGCCCCGCCGAAGACGTGCGCATCGCGTTTGGCAACTGCGGTTCCGACTGCAACGACGCTGCGGTGAAATTTGCTCGCGCCTATACCGGCCGCCGGAAGATTATCACGTTCATCAACGCGTATCATGGCTCTACGTACGGCTCCATTGCGCTTTCGTGCGTTACCACTCGCATGGCGTCGAAAATGGGCCCGTTCATGGGCGATATCTACCATTTCCCGTTCTACGGCTCCGAAGCGCCCGACATGCCCGCCGAGTGGTATGTGAAAGAAATTCAAGAGGCGTTCGACACGTATTTGCCCGCCGAAGAGGTGGCTGCGGTCATCATTGAGCCCGTGCAGGGCGACGGCGGCTTGAATTTGGCGAACGACAAGTTCATGCATGCGCTCTATGCTCTATGCAAAAAGCACGGTATTCTGTTTATTTCCGAAGAAGTACAGCAGGCGTTTTGGCGTGACGGCCATTGGTTTGGCATCGAATACTTCGATGGCATCGTGCCCGATGGCGTCATCATGGGCAAATCGGTGGGCGCGAGCCTTACTTTGGGCGCGTTTATGGCCCGCAAAGACATTATGGAGAGCCTGCCTGCGCCGGCGCACCTGTTCACGCTTGGCGGCAACGCCATCGCGTGTGCGGCCGGTTGTGCGGCGTTCGACTATTACCAAACCGATGAATTCCAGGGTATTTTGAAGCGAAACGAACGCGTGATGCTCGAGCTGCTCGAGCAGACGATGGCCGACCATCCCAACACGATCGGCTTCATTCGCGGCGTGGGCATGTCTCGCGGCTTGGCTGTGGTGAAGAAGAGCGAAGACGGCTCCATGGAGGCCGACACCACGGGCACGTTTAAAATCGTGTATCGCTCTTACGAGTTGGGTTTGCTCATGATTTCGGTCGCCGACAATATTTTGCGCATTCAGCCGCCGCTTAATATCACCGAGGAAGAATTGCGCCGCGGCTTCGCGATTGCCAATCAGGCGATTTCGGAATATGAAGCGGGCGAGATTTCGGATGACGTGCTCGTAAACCAAGCGGGTTGGTAATCGTTGGCGTGCCTTTTTGGTTCAAGCGAAAGTTTTTCAGAAAAGTTGAAAATAACGCTTGCACGGCATGGAAGAGATGCGTATACTAACGTCTTGCGTTTGAGCGAAGAGCTCGAAATCGCAACGGGTTGTGGCGCAGTTTGGTAGCGCACTTGACTGGGGGTCAAGGGGTCGCAGGTTCAAATCCTGTCAACCCGACCAGCTAATTAGAGCAGGTCAGAAGGTAAAACTTCTGGCCTGCTTTTTTGTTTCGTTTTTATTCATCATCGTTGTCTCGCCCTTTTCTCCGGGGCGTTTTCCTCTCGGCATTGTATATGCTCGAAACAATCTGTAAAAAACAAGGCTTCAAGTGGGAAAGCATTTCTTTCTTTTGAACAAAAAACTCGCTCGCTGGGTGTTACATTGCTCAATGCAGTTGCAAGAGCGGTTTTTTGAAAGGAATGGCACATGGACAAGGAACTTCTTGCGGTAGCAGGCGGCAGCAAGCCAGCGGACGTCGTGATTTCGAACGGTCGCATTGTGAACGTGTATACGGGCGAAATCTATGATGGCGGCGTGGCTATAAGCGGTCAAACGATTGCCGCAGTAGGCGATGTGGACTACTGCGTCGGCGAGGGCACGAAAATCATCGATGCCGAGGGCGCCTTCATTACGCCGGGCTTCATCGATGGCCATATTCATCCCGAAAGCTCCGACTTGGCAATTCGGCCTTTCGCGGAAGCGGTGCTCAAACATGGCACGACATCGATTATGACCGACCTCCACGAGGTGGGCGTGGTAAGCGGCCTTGAGGGCATCGAGGCCGTAATCGAAGAAAACCAGGCGACCGATTTGAACTTGTATTTCGTCGTGCCTTCCCATGTTCCTTTCTCACCCGCGCTTGAAACGAGCGGCGGCTCCTTCAATCCCTCGATTATTCGCGAAGCGCTCAAACGCCCCGACGCTGTGGGCATTTCTGAATGCGTTGGCCCTTACGTCTTGGCTGATTTGCCCGATCTTCTGGAATCGCTTGACGACGTTGCGGGCATGAAGGGCATGACCGCCCAAGGCCATTTGGTTGACATGAAGGGTGCCGATTTGAACAAGTGCGCGGCTGCGGGCATCTCAACGTGCCACGAAGCGCTTTCCGCCGACGAAATCATGGATCGCGCTCGCGTGGGAGTCCATGCGATGCTGCGCGAATCGTCGGCTGCGCGCACACTCGCGCAGCAGCTCGAATGTATCGTGGGCAAAGACATCGACACTTCTATGATGAGCATCGTGACCGACGACTTGCACTGTTGCGATTTGAATGAGACGGGACACCTTGATCATCATTTGAAGCTCGCTCTTAGCTGTGGCCTGCCGTTCGTGAAGGCCATCCAAATGGTGACCATCAATGCGGCGCGCGCGTTCGAGCTGACCGATATCGGCGCGCTGGCGCCGGGCAAGCGCGCCGACATCAATATCGTGTCGGGCGATACGGCAGACGATTTCGGCGTGGTGAGCGTATGGTCGCGTGGCAAGCAGATTGTCGACCATGGCAAAATGCTCGTGCATTACGAAACCGCCCAGCATGACCCGTGCCTGTTGAACACGATGACACTTTTGAATCCCATCACGCCCGATAGCTTCAAGATCGCGGCTCCCGAAGGCGCCACGCGTGTGAAGGCCACCTGTATGGACACGCTGCCGTGGATTCCCATCACCCAGCCGCGCGAGGTGGAGCTAGCCTGCGTCGACGGCTACGTGGCATGCGATGTCGATCAGGACGTGCTCTATATCGCGCAGGTCGAGCGCTATGGCAAGAACGGTAACGTGGGCAAGGCGTTCATGGGCGGTTTCCATATGACGAGCGGCGCCATTGCTTCGTCGGTGGGGCACGACAACCACAACATCATTGTTATGGGCACGAACTTCGAGGACATGTCGATTGCCGTGAACCATCTTGTCGAAATTGGCGGCGGACAGTGCCTCGTCGACGGCGGCGAGATCATTCAATGCGTCGAATATCCCTTGTGCGGCTTGCTTTCCGACCTTTCGTGCGAGGAGCTTGCGGCGAAGAAGGGCGCGTTGAATGCGGCATGCGCCGAGCGCGGTTGCATCATTTCCATCCCGTTTATGTTCCTGTCGTTCATTTGCCTGGCGGCGTTGCCCGCGTGCGCCATTACCGACCACGGGTTCATCAACGTGCTGACGCTGCAAATCGAAGACCCCATCAAGGGCGTCGTGGAATAACGCGAGGGGGTTTCATGTCGAAGGAAGTGAAAAGCGCGTACTACGGCTCGTTTTTCCATGCTCCCGTGTATGGCGAATTCGAGTATTTGGAAGACGCGCTTATCGAAGTTGACGGCGATGGCGTCATCGTGCGCGTTGTGACGGGCGACGACCCGTGCAAGTCTGACCTTCTTGAAGCGTATCGCAATCGCGGCATGCTCGTAGAGCTGGGGGAGGGGCGTTTTGGCCTGCCCGGCTTCGTGGATATCCATGTGCACGCGCCGCAATGGCCCCAGGCCGCGCTTGCGCTCGATGAGCCTTTATATTTGTGGCTCGAGCAGCGCACGTTCCCCTTGGAATCGAAGTTCTCTGATATGGAATTCGCGCGCCGCGTGTACGGCGACCTTGTGGATGCTTTGCTCGCGCGCGGCTCGACGACCACGGTGTATTTGGGAAGCGCGCATTTGGAATCAAGCATCGAGCTTGCGGCGATTTGCGCCGAAAAGGGCCAGCGCGCACTTGTCGGCAAAACGGTCATGGACGACCCCGCCGCGAACCCTGAATATTATCGCGACGCCTCGCCTGCGCAGGCTGTGGGTGACACGGCGACGCTTATTAAGGAAGTCGAAGCCATTGGCCGCGCGAGCAAGCAGGGCATTTGGCCAGTTATCACGCCGCGCTTCATTCCAAGTTGCACCGATGAAGTGTTGCGCGGCCTTGGCGACCTTGCGGCTTCGACGGGCGCCTACGTGCAAACCCACTGCAACGAGGGCCAATGGGAGCACGATGTGGTGCTGGAGCGTTTTGGAAAAACCGACCCATATGCGCTTCGCGATTTCGGTTTGGTGAACGAGCGCACGATTATGGCGCATTGCCCTTACGTCACGGAGAAAGAGGGCGAGATGTTCGCCGAGCTGGGTGTGGCGATTGCCCATTGCCCTATGGCGAATTCGTATTTCTCGAGCGCGGTGGCGCCGGTCCAACGCTTCCGTAAGCAGGGTATTCATGTGGGTCTTGGTACCGATATCTCGGGCGGCTATAGCCCGAGCATGTATGAGAATATTCGCCAGGCGGTACTCGTTTCGCGCCTTCTTGAAACGGGCGTGAATGCGATGCTGCCGCCTGATGAACGCGGTGGATTGGGCGAGGGCACGCGCGTGTCGATTGTTGAGTCGTTCTGGCTTGCCACGACGGGTGGCGCCGAGGCGCTCGGTTTGCCAACGGGCACGTTCGAGCCGGGTCGCGCGTTCGATATGCAGGTGGTCGATACCAAGCGGCCCGATTGCGATCTTACGGGCTTTGGCGTGTTCGACGCCCCCATTGACCGTTTGGCGCGCATCCTGTATTTGTCGACGCCCGATAACGTGCGCAAGGTCTATGCGCAGGGACGTCTCGTGTGTGACAAGGATGCTCGATAGCACGAGGAGGGTGCGAGGTAGCGCGCATGGGCGCTCGAGTGCGCGACATTGATGCGTGGTGGCGAGGTGGCACGGCACGAGTGTCCGATTGCGCGGCAAAGATGCCGAGGGGTGCATAAGAATGCTCGATAACGCAGTGAGGATTGTCGGATAGCTGTGTTCGAACGCTCTGATGCGAGGTAAGCTCAGGAAGCCCAGAAAGTCTAAAGGCGCAGGAGGTTCAGGAGCTACTGAACCTCCTGCAGAAGGACTAGGCGGCCCAGGAGGCACGGGGGACATGTGGCAGTCTCCCGTGCCTCTCTGTTCCGGGATGATTGTTCGATGCGCTGAACGCTTTGGCTCTAGCGCATCGTCGGTTTCATAATGCTTATTTACAGCACGAAGCACACGATGGCCGCGGCGATGGCGCCTGCGACAAAGCCTGCCACGGCACCCGCGATAACGGCCTGTTTGGTTGCGGGGCTTTCGAAAAGCGCTGCGACCTCGCTGCCAGATGCTTCATCGGCCGAAGCTTCGGTTGGATCGCCAGCTTCTTCGAACGCTTCGTTGTCACTTTCGCCTTCGCCATACGCTTCGGACGTTTCGGTTTCGAAATGCGGCTGCGGCTCGGCATGTTCGTCGTGTTTCGAGAAAACGTCGCGTTCGTGATCGCTTTGCGCATCTTCCGCCGCAACGTCGATTGGTTCGTCGAATGCCGCAGATTCATCGAAAGAGGCGGCTTCGCCGAACAAAGCGGATTTGTCGTCTCGATTTCTAGCGAAGCTGGGATTGGTGAGCGAACGGCCGGCCGGCGTGATGTCCTCGAAGAAGAACTCGCCGCCTTCTTGCACGCCTTCGATAAAGCCCAAATCGGCGAGCGCGGCATACGCTGCCACGACTGATTCGTCGAACGCTCCTTCTTGACCGGTGGGGCACAGTCTCATAAAGGCTGTGAGCATAACATCTTCGCCGTTGTCGGCGGCTTCTGCGAGCGTAAGCAGTTCTTCGTATTCAACGTCGCTCAGTTGTACGCCGCTGTGCATTTTCATGGGTGAACCTCTTCTTCTGGAAACAGCGTCTGATTCTAACACCTCGGCAGCAAGGGAAAGCGTGCTTTCGAAAAAGGCACAAATGTTCGATTAATCGAGTATGTGCAATGGGTGCGTCCAATTATGAGGCGATGAAGCTCTCCCAATTACCAAGTAAATAAGTGAGCCCATTTCATAGGCGCATCCACATCCAAGCTGGCAATTGCACGCGTAGGCAAAAGGGAACTAGCCTCCTAGATTCGTGCCAGTGACAACTCCGTAACAAATCGGAAATCTTCATTTGATATAAAAGCTACTTAACTTGGGACGGATGATATCGGTTTGTCCTAAGAATGCGTGCAAGGGCGATAGCGCGAAGCACTCTGCACGTGAAGAATGCCAGGAGGCATTCGCGGGCGTTTCGTTTGGGATGCGCGAGCGAATGTCAAAGGTCGCCACACTGCCTGGTGAAGGGACTTCGCGCTCGAGTCAAGGAGGTTTGGCCATGGCTGAAGAAGTCAAAGAGTCAACCAAAGAAAAGTCCAGCGTTGGACGCGTGCTGCAAATCGGCGGCGCCGTCGTTGGCACGCTTGTCGGTTCTGGCTTTGCATCGGGCCAGGAGGTCATGCAGTACTTTACGGCATACGGCATTCCGGGCGTGTGGGGCGCTGTGCTTACCATGGTGCTGTTCGCACTTATGTGCGCCGCCGTTACGTATTACGGCTGGAAGTTCGCGAAATCGGAGCACTTCTCCGCATTCCGCCATTACTGCGGCAAGTATTTCGGCGCGTTCATGGATATTTTCTCGGTGCTGTTCTGCTTCCTTGTCGGCATTGTTATGACCTCTGGCTCGGGTGCGATGTTCGAGCAGTACTTCGGTATTCCTGCGGTTGCCGGTTCTACGGTTATGGCGCTTATTGCCTTGGGTAGCGCATGGCTTGGCCTGGAAAAGCTGACCAAGGTTCTGGGCTCCACGGCTCCTATCTGCATCGTGTTCCTTGTTGGCGTGTCTCTTGTGACTGCCGCAATGAACTGGGGCAACCTCGCTAATGCCGACGCGATGGTCGCTGCTGCCGACGCTTCGGGCAATGTGCTGCGCGCTGTTGATTTCGCGGCTCCCCTGTGGATCGTCATTATCGTGACTGCCTTGAACTATGTTGCCCACAACATCGTCGCTGGCGTTCCATTCATTTCCAAGGTTGGCACGCAGGCCAAAAACGGCAAGGAGGCCCTGTGGGGTGGCCTGCTCGGCGGCATTCTGCTGGGCCTGTGCGCGCTTGCGCTGAACTTCGGCATGCTTACCACCTACGATCAGGTTTACATGCTTGAGGTTCCTGGCCTTGAGTTCGCCAAGATGCTCAACCCTGTCATGGGTGCAATTTACGCGGCTATTCTCATCATCATGATTTACAACACCATTGTCCCTATGATGATTTCGGTTGCGAACCTGTTTGTAAAAGACGAGAAGGATCCCGTGAAGTACCGCGCGATGCTCATTGCGCTTGCTGTGATCTTCCTCATTGGTGGCCAGTTCAAGTTCTCGGTGCTCATTAACATCATCTACCCATTCGTGGGTTATGTTGGCATCGTCTTCATGGTCGTGGTGTTTGTTCAGTTCCTTCGCTGGAAGTGCTTCGGCAAGAAGGAGCCCCAGGAATAAGGCTCGTTTCAGAGCATGAAATCAGGCGCTGGCTTCGGCCGGCGCCTTTTTTGGTTGTCTGGGGTTCGGGCGGGCGTGTCGGCATGCCGGCGAGCGGACGCGGCTGTGGGTCGAAGAACGGCGCGGCGGCAGCCGGCGAGCGGACGCGGCTGTGGGTCGAAGAACGGCGCGGCGGCAGCCGGCGAGCGCGCACGACCTCATCCGCTTTGTCTTGGAAACCGATTCATTCCTTTTGTATTGAGGAGGCGACGCCGTGGAAGGCGTTCTCATAAAGGTTGCGGCGTTTGTGGCGATAATCTTCGCTGGATACTTCGCTGGGCGATCGGGTTCGTTCGGAAAGCGCCCCGGCGAGGTTGTATCGAAAATCGTGTTCATGTTCACGCTGCCGTGCTCGGTGGTGCATGCGTTCGGAAGTGCCCAGTTCACGCCGCAGCTTCTTGTGCTCGTGCCCGTTGGGCTTGCGTGCGCGTTCGTTCCGTACGTCGTAGCCGCGATTGTGAGCAGGCGCTGCGAGCGAGACGACCGAGTCTTCTACATGCTTAACATATGCGGTTTCAACATTGGATGTTTTGCGCTGCCGTATGTTCAAGCGCTTTTTTCACCGGAAATGGCCGTCGCGGTATGCATGTTCGATGCGGGAAATGCCATGATGATGACAGGTGGCGCCTATGCGTTGACCGGCCTTGTTGCGGGAACGGGCAAGGGGCCAATCGAACAACCCCTGAAATTCGTCATGAAACGGCTGTTTAGCTCATTGCCATTCGATGCGTACCTCATTTTGATCGTACTTGCAGTTTTCGATATCCAAATTCCGCAGCAGGTTGTCGCGTTTACCGAGCCCATTGCGAATGCGAATGCGTTTTGTGCCATGCTTATGCTCGGTCTTATGATTGGCTTTACGTCGGCGGGCGCGAAGCTTAAGAAGGTTGCAATTATTCTTGGGGCGCGTGCGCTGTTTTCAATCGCATTCTGCATGTTGACCTTCGCGTTCTTGCCGTTTGATTTCATGACAAAGCTGGTCGTGTGCATTCTTTTGTGGGCGCCGGCAAGTGCTATGGGGCCTACCTTCACGTTATGGTGCGGCGGCGACGAAAAGCTTGCCGGACTTTCAAACGGCATCACGATTGTGGAGGCTATCGTAGTCGCAACGGCAATCGTGCTCGCGACGGGCGTTGCGGCGTAGACAGGGTAGAAGGCGAGGTATAGCTTGAATTGATGTTCGAAAAGATAAAAACCAAGAGGAGGCCTAATTCTCATTCCTGAACGCCTGGAACGTTGTGAAGGAACGGGAATTAGACCTCCTCGGTAGGTCGAACGAACTTCGAAAAAAGCAGCTATTCGGTGGTCGCAGGAGCTGCGTCGGCATTTTCGCGCAGCATGCCGTCGAGGGTGCGCCAAGCGAGTTCGGCGCACTTCACGCGTGCAGGCATGTGGGAAATGTCTTGCAGCTGGGCAGCTTCATCGAGGTCGATTTTGTCTTGCTCGGTGAGTTCCTTGCCCTTAATCATGTCAATGAACAATTGCGAGAGACGCAGTGCCTCTTCGACGGTCTCGCCGGTAATCACGTCGGCCATCATGTCGGCAGAAGCCTGGCTCACAGCGCAACCGTGACCGGTGAAGGCCGCTTCCTCAATCACTCCGTCCTCGACGCGCAACGACAGCGTGAGTTCGTCGCCGCAGCTCGGGTTGATGCCTTCGTGCGTATGCGTGGCGCCATCCATCTCGTATTTGTAATCGGGGTGTGCGTTGTGGTCCATCAACGCCGTGGTGTAAATTCCGCTATTCGCCATGGAACATGCTCCAAACTCGATTCAGGCCAGCCACCAGCTTGTCGACGTCGCCCTTGTCGTTGTAGAAGGCGAGCGACGCGCGGCAGCAGGCGAGGTTTTCAACGCCAAGCCAGGTGAGAAGCGGCTGGGCGCAATGATGGCCAGCGCGAATGGCGACCTGGTCCATGTCGAGGATACTCGCCACGTCGTGCGGGTGAATGCCGTTCACATTAAAGCTCACGACGCCATGATGCATGTTTGCATCGGGGTGGCCGATGATAGTGACGAAATCGAGCTTGCCGAGCTCTTCCATGCAATAGGCTACAAGGGCTTTCTCGCGGGCTTCGATAACATCGATGCCCACCGATTCGACGTAGGCGACGGCTGCGGCGGTGGCGTAGATGCCTGCCGCGTCTTGCGTGCCCGCCTCGAACTTCTCGGGGACAGGCGCCCAGGTGGCGTCTTGCTCGGTCACGTTGTCGATCATTTCGCCGCCGGTAAGGAAGGGCGGCATGGCGTTGAGCAGTTCGTCTTTGCCCCACAGCACGCCCATGCCGAAGGGGCCAAAGAGCTTGTGCGCCGAGAACGCCAGGAAGTCGCAGCCGATTTCGGTTACGTCGACCTTCACGTGCGGCACCGACTGGGCGCCGTCGACCACGAAGTAGCCGCCCTGCTCATGCACGCGGCGACCGAGTTCCTTGACGGGGTTTTCGATACCCAAAACATTGGACACGTGCACGCACGAGAGAATCTTCGTCTTCGGGCCGATTTTCGCATCCATTTCTTCGGGCGTGATAATGCCGTTCTCGTCGGGGTAGAGGTACACGAGCTTCGCGCCCGCCGCGCGACAGGCTTGCTGCCACGGGATGAGGTTCGAGTGGTGCTCCATGATGGTGATGCACACTTCATCGCCCGGCTCGAGAACCGTCGGAGCGAACGCTTTGGCGACGATGTTGAGCGCCTCGCTCGCGTTGCGGCACATTACGACATCTTGGGCCTTGGGAGCGCCGATGAACCTCGCAACGCGGTTGCGTGCCACATCGATTGCCTCGGTTGCTTCGACGGATAGGCGGTAAAGGCCGCGCAGTGCGTTCGCGTTCATTTCCTCGTAGAAGCGGCGCTGAGCGTCGAGCACGGTTTTCGGGCGCTGCGCGGTTGCGGCGCTGTCGAGGAACGCGAGGTCGGGATGGTTGGCGAGCAGCGGGAAGTCGCGCTTGTAGGGGTTTTCGGCGATGTTGGCCGCGCACACGATATCGGGAGCGGTGGCCGAAGTCGCCGCGGCATGGGCGGCATCGGCGATGGCGCAGGCGCTCGCGGCGGTGTTGGTGGTTTCAGTCATAAGCGTGAGCCTCGAATCTATTCGGCTTCGTCGAATTGGGCGGGAACGCCAATTTCGGCTGCGAGTTTCGCAATTGCCTGGCGCGTGTAGGCGTCGGGCGTGGTAATCGCGGCATCTTCAAACGTTGCGGTGGCGAACAGGCGCTCGGCGGCTTCTTGCGAAATGCCGCGGCTCATGAGGTAGTTGAGTTGTTCGGGGCGCATGTGGCCAATAGTAGCGCCGTGGTTGCCCGCGACGTCGTCTTCGCTGCACAGGATAATGGGAATCGAATTGTTCTTCACGCGCTCGTCGGCGAGGATGACCGATTCGGTTTCGGTGCCTTCCGCGCCTGCGCAACCGCATGCCAAATCAATGGTGCCGCGAAGAATTTTCGTGCACTCGTCGGTGAGCACGCCTTGCGCGTCCATGAGGCACGTGGTTTTCTCACCGCGGTGGCGCAGCAGGTAGTTGAAGTCGAGCGCTTCTTCGCCATGGCCCACATAGCGCGTGGTCACGTGCACGTCGGAGCGCTTGCCCGACAGGTTGCCGGCCAGGCCCACAAACGATTTGCCTGCGCCGAGTACGGTGTGGCGCACGGTGATGCGTGCGTCGTCGTCGAGGAACAGCGCAGTGTCGTCCATGGTGGTAAAGCCGTCGCTGGCGGCATGCACGGTTTGAATGTCTACGTGCGCGTCGGCATCGGCAAATACGCCGAGCGTGGAGCCGATGACGCCTTCGCCCGCCTCGGGGGCGTCGAAGCACACGAGCACCTGGGCGCTCGCGCCTTCTTCGACGACAACGTCGAGGGAAGCGACGCTTGCGGCGGCGTTTTTGCCATGCGCATGCACGACGATGGGCTCGGCAAGTGCGGTACCAGCGGGAACACGCACGGCACGCGTTTTGGCTGCGTGCGCGGCGAGCCACTCGCCTGCGGTGCGGCCCATGCCGTGCTCGAAGGCCTGAGGCATGTCGCGCGTGACGGGCGACGTTGCGGCCAAATCGAGGTTCACTTCGCTGCCGTTGAGAATCTCGTCGTCGGGCTGGGTGTTATTCTGGGTTTTCGCCTGATCGGGGCGCGTAGCCCATGCGGCAAGCGCAGCGGTGGCAAATGCGCCGAACTCGGCTTCTTGCGCGCCTTCGGGCACGTGAATCTCGATACCGTCGGCAATGGAGTCGACAACGTCGACTTCCGCTTCGTTCATATCTAAGCGATGCCAGGTGGGGGAGATGAGCGCGTTGGCGCGCAGGGTCGTCGTGGTGGTTTCGACCATTATCCAATCGCCCCTTCCATTTCGAGTTTGATGAGGTTGTTCATTTCGACTGCGTATTCGAGCGGCAGTTCTTTGCTCACGGGGTCGGCAAAGCCGTTGACGACCATGGTGCGCGCTTCTTCTTCGGAAATACCGCGGCTCATAAGATAGAACACGGTGTCGTCGGAGATGCGGCCGATGGTGGCCTCGTGGCCCACGTCGACGTTCTTGCAGCGAATGTCCATTGCAGGAATGGTGTCGGAGCGGCTGTCGGCGTCGAGCATGAGCGATTGGCAGCTTACCGATGCGGCGGAGTTCTCGGCCTTCTCGGTTGCCACGACGCTCGAGCGGAACGTGGACACGCCGCCGCCCTTCGAAATCGACTTTGTTTCAATCGCAGCGCTCGTGTCGGGTGCAGCGAGCACGACTTTGCAGCCGGTATCGAGGTTTTGGCCCTGGCCGGCGAACGTAATGCCCGTGAAAGTGCAGGTCGACTTGCGTCCGGAAAGAATAGACATGGGATAGAGGTAGCCTACATGGCTGCCGAAGCTGCCCGAAACCCATTCGATCGATCCGCCCTCGTCGCATACCGAGCGTTTCGTGTTCAGGTTGTACATGTTCTTCGACCAGTTCTCGATGGTCGAATAGCGCAGGTGCGCGTTTTTGCCAACGAACAGCTCAACGGCGCCTGCGTGCAGGTTCGCCACGTTGTATTTCGGGGCCGAGCAGCCTTCGATGAAGTGCAGATCGGCACCATCTTCTACAATGATGAGCGTGTGCTCGAACTGGCCTGCGCCCTTCGCATTCAGGCGGAAGTAACTCTGCAGCGGGAAGTCGAGTTTGGTGTCTTTCGGCACGTACACGAAGCTGCCGCCCGACCACACGGCGCCGTGGAGCGCTGCGAATTTATGGTCGGTGGGCGGAATGAGCGTCATGAATTTCTCGCGAATGAGCGGCTCCCACTTGGGGTCGTGCAGCGCTTCTTCGATGCCCGAATACACGATGCCCATCTTCGAGGCGGTGTCTTGCATGTTGTGATACACGAGCTCGGAGTCGTACTGGGCGCCGACGCCTGCGAGATACGCGCGCTCGGCTTGCGGAATGCCCAGACGGTCGAACGTGTTCTTCACGTCGTCGGGCAGGCTTTCCCAGTCGCTTTTCTGGTCGGTATTGGGCTTGACGTAAGTGACGATGTTGTCCATGTCCAAGCCCGCGATAGACGGACCCCAATCGGGGGCAGACATGCTCTTGTAAATTTCGAGCGACTTCAGGCGAAACTCGAGCATCCATTCGGGCTCGTCTTTCTTCGCGGAAATCTCGCGTACGATTTCGGGCGTGAGACCTGCATCGAGGCGCTCGAAGCCCTCTTCGCCGTAGCGGAAGTCGTAGAGGCTGCGGTCGATGTCCGCAACTTCGGAATGTTGCTTTGCCATAGTGAGCCTCCGCCTTTACGCTTGCGCGGCCTGGGCGGCTTGCTCGAACTGCTCGAAGCCTTCCGTGTCGATTTTCTCTATGAGCGAGGCCGGGCCTTCGTGCACCATGCGGCCCTTCACCATGACATGCACGCGGTCGACATCGACGCGCTCAAGAATGCGCGTGTTGTGCGTGATGATGATGAGCGTGCCGTCACAGGTATGGCGGTATGCATCGATGCCGCGCGAAACGACGGAAAGGGCGTCGACGTCGAGGCCCGAGTCGGTTTCGTCGAGAATGGCCAGCTTCGGCTTGAGCAGCAGCAGCTGCAGCATTTCGAGCTTCTTCTTTTCGCCGCCCGAGAAGCCAACGCCCAGCTCGCGGTCGAGGTAGGCGGGGTCGAAGTCGAGTTCTTCGCACAGTTCTTGGGTGTGCTTGCGGAACTGCTTGCCCTTAAGGTTCAGGCCCTCGCGGCCAGCGGCCGCTGCGCGCAGGAAGCTCGACAGCGGAACGCCGGGAATTTCGACGGGCGCCTGGAAGCTCAAGAACATGCCTGCATGGCTGCGCTTGTCGGGCGAAAGCGTAGTAACGTCCTGGCCGTTGAACACGATGGAGCCAGCGGTCACGTTGTACGTGGGATCGCCCATTACGACATGGCCAAGGGTGGATTTGCCGGCGCCGTTAGGGCCCATGAGCACGTGGGTTTCGCCTTGAGCGACGCTCAGGTCGATGCCGTGCAGAATCTCCTTTTCGTCGACCGACGCGGTGAGGCCGCTGACGCGCAGCAGCTCTCCCGTTGAGGTTTCTAATGCCATGGCAATTGCCTTTCTCTTATATATACCCCTTTTGAATACAAGAGTTGTTGGCAGGCGACGCTGCATGGTGCCTTCGTCTTTTGATTGAGGCGCCCACGCGTGCAAGCCTATTAAACCAACCTATGTAACGGGATTAAGATAAACCAACCAGGCACCTCATTCAAGGCGAATTATCCTTCCATGGGACGAATTGGCACGAAGAGTCCTTACACGGTTGTTGAATGGTGCGATGCCTCGAGCGCTATGCGGGCATATTGCTGGGTGACGTTGCCTTTGCCGCGCGGTGTTTCATTTGAGGATCGATGGCTACTGCGATTGCTTCATGGGGGAGCGTCTTTGGACAAAGTTGCTCATACGACTCGGTCGTGCCTAGTCGGGCGAGGCCGTGTTGCCGCGATGGTGAGTTGGGACGACCTGCTTGGTGCGATCTGCGTGCCAAGTGGGAGGGTTGACGCGATTTCGCCTTCTTCGTCCTTACGCTTGGTTTACGTTCGCGCAACGGTTTTCTGCTTATTGACGGCACGGTCGATGCTTCTTCTTTCTAAAAGGCTATACTCTGGCAGTTACGAAAAACGGCTACGCTTCTGCTTGGCCGCTTCGAGTCGATATTGAAATGATTGGTATGCCGAATTCGAAACTGCTGACAATTGCCGTTCCCGCATATAATGCTGCGTCTTATTTGCACACGTGCCTTGATTCGCTCGTTCGGTCGGGCGACGAGGTTGAAGTGCTCGTTGTCAACGACGGTTCGAAGGATGGCACGCTTCAGGTGGCACGCGATTACGCCGAGCGGTATCCGGGCATTGTTGTGGCTGTTGACCAGGAGAATCGCAACTGGGGCGGTGCGGTGAACCATGCTCTCGAACTGGCGTCGGGGACGTTTTTCTATATCGTCGACTCCGATGATTGGCTCGATTCCGCGAAGCTCACCGAGGTCGTTTCTCGCCTTCGCATGTTGGAGGAACAACAGGCGGGCGTTGATTTGTACATGGTGAATTACGTGTACAACCGCGTAGAAAACGGCGACCGACATACTATTTCGTACGAGAAGCTCCTTCCGAGCGATAAGGTCGTTGGCTGGGACGCGATGAGCAATCCGAGCCTCGATCAGTACATCATGATCCACAGCGCGATTTATCGCACGAGCGTGGTGCGCGAGAGCGGCTTGGTGTTGCCCGAAGGCATGTCGTATATGGACAGCCTGCTCATGCTCAAGCCCCTGCGTTTCGTGAAGAAGCTCTATTACCACGATTGCGACTTGTATTGGTACACCATTGGCCGCGAGGGCCAGTCAATTGACCCTTCGGTGCTCAAGCGCCACATCGCCGACCAGATTCATGCGACGCATCTGGCGATTGACGGTTTTGATTATGAAAAGCTGCAGGCGATTAGCCCTCGTTTGGCGAGTTGCTCGATGCGGTATCTTTCCGCGATGCTCACCGTTTCGTCTATCCATCTGTTCCAGATCAATACGCCCGAATCCATCGAGGATAATAAGAAGCTCTGGCGCTACCTTCGCCAGAGTGATCCTGTGTTGTGCCGCAAGCTTCGCTTCACGTTGGCGGGTCTGGTTAATCGTAAAACGGCACTCGGTCGCTGGGCTGCGAAATGCGGCTACGGTATAGCGGCGAACCTGTTCAAATTCGCATAGCGCAACGTGAGAAGAGGCCATGGCAAACGACAATCAGAAAAAAGAGCCATTTGAAGAGGCGATTCTCGAGCCGAATTTGCTCAACGAAATCGCCCCCGAAACAGCTATGGAGCGACCCCATATCAAGGGGCGTTTGCTCAATGTCGTGCTGTGCATTTTCGCGTTCGGTATGCTCGTTGGTTACCTGTTTTTTGCGGGCGAGGGCGAAGACATGGCCAATGCCCTTTCGAGCATGCGCTGGCCGTGGCTCGTGCTTGCGGTGCTCATGGTTGTGGGCTACTGGTTTTTCGAATCGGTTTGCATGCAAATTTTTTCGCGTGACATGTTTCCGAAATTCCGTTTCCGCGATACGTTTTTGTGCACGATTATCGGCCAGTATTTCAATTGCATCACACCGCTATCGAGCGGAGGTCAGCCGTTTCAGGCGTATTACTACAACCGTTTCGGCATGCCGCTTTCCAAGAGCATGCCGATGCTCGTGAGCCGCTTTGTGACCTATCAAGTTGCGACGAGCGCTTTTTGTGCATTGGTGCTGTTGTTCCGCCTGCATTATTTCGTCGAAGAGAACTCTGCGCTCACCACGCTTGTCGTTATCGGCTTTATTGGCGGCTTGGGACTGCTTTTGATGCTGCTAGCCATCGCATTTTGGCGTAATGGCATCGTGAAACTCATGACCTGGGCGTTTAAGCTTGCGGGTAAGATGCATATCGTGAAAGACCCCGAAAAGCGGATTGTCGATACCACCAAGACTATCGACGACGCGTACAACGAGATGCGCTACATGATGAAAAAGCCGCGTCTGTTTGCGAGAAGCATCGCGGTTACGTTCGTCCAGCTGCTTGAGTTCTTTGCCATTAGCTACGTGATTATGCGCGGTTTGGGCTGCGACGGCGATTTCCTTACCGTGATTTCGTGCCAGGCGTTCGTGTACATGATTTCGTCGTTCGTTCCCACCCCAGGTGCCATGGGTGCTGCCGAAACGAGCTACGCGCTTTTCTTCAGCACGATTTACCCAAGCGCGTCGTTTGTCGCGCTCTCAACGTTCATTTGGCGTTTCCTTACATTCTATTTTCCCATTGTGACAGGTATGTTCGTTACGCTCGCCATGAATCGTGGCGATGCTGTGCGCGCCCAAGAGGCCAATAAGAATCTCGAATAAGAATAACGAGCGTTCGGGAATTGCCACGATGCCGCGCGGGGTTGCGGTTTGGGCTTTGAAGCTCGGCTGTATTGTGGCCCGGTCGTATCGCCAATGCACCCTTGACCGTCGATGACGATTTTCTTCGTTGATTTGCTCAATTCGCAAAGCGAGCGAATGCGGGCGAGGTCGGCGAAGGGCGTATCTGGTCGGAAACGACGAGTTGTGGGGCGCACCTTGTTTGCTGCTGCGGTAGTATGACGGCATTGCGATTCGTTTGTTGCCTGAAAGGGGCGCTTCATGAGCTTGGCCGATATTCTGCATATTGAAATCGTCGAAGATACCCCTGAGCGGTACGTCATGCATACACCTGTGACGGCAGATATGCTGCAGCGCCATGGCGTGATTCACGGCGGCATCAGCGCCTATTTGGCCGAGCACGCTGCAAGTGAATGCATTTCGGCGCATACTGACCCTGCGGTTTCGCATGCATTGGGCCTGGAGCTCACTACCACGCATCTGTTGCCCGTATATGAAGGCGACACCGTCGAAACTGTGGCCACGCCGGTGCGCGACGGCGGTCGCGTGCGCGTATGGAAGGTCGAGCAATTCCGCATGTCGGACGGCCAAATGTTCAACACGTCTCAAATGACGATGTATATGAAGAAGGTTAAGTAACTTTCGGCATGGTGCTGACGAGTCGGCGGGGCATATCGCGTGCGATTGGACTCGTTCATGCATGTGCTTATGGCTCGCGTTGGTGTTTCTGAGCGATTTCATCTCGAAGCGTATCGAACCTGTTAAACGCTACGAGCATTTAGCAGGTTCGGACGCCGCGTCGCGTCGAGGCCTCAAGTCGGCTCTTGCCCCAACCGCTCGCCGTGTAGCTTATGCACAAATAGAACCCCACTAGTTACATTTCGCTCCATTTCACTATAGTGATATGCGGCGGGTAGCAATTCCCGCTTGTTTTATCGCTAGGCAGGAGTGCTTATGGAACTGATAGTCTCGTTGATCATGGTGCCGTGCGTGGCGGCGCTGCTCATGCTCGTCGTGCGTGTCGATAAAGCTCGCGACGTGCTGTGCGTGGCGTCCGCTGCCGTTATCGCGCTGCTCTCCATCGCGTTCGCCGTCCAAAATTTGGGCGCGGGTTCGCTGTATTTCGACCTCCCCATGGAGTACAGCCACTTCCTTGCCGTAGTCAATATCGTCATCGATATCACGGTTGGCCTGTACATCGTGTGCTACTCGGTGAAGTATCGCCGCGTGCTGCCGCTCGTGCTGGCAATTGGTCAAATTCTTACCACGCTGTGGTTTGAATACAATATTCAGCGCGAGGTGCAGTTCGAAAGCCAAATGCATGTCGATTCGCTCGGCATCATTATGGTGCTCATCCTGGGCATCGTTGGCACGGGCATTTGCGTGTACGCGCTTGGCTACATGAAAGATTTCCAGGCGCATCACCCCGAGCAGAAAGACCGTCGTCCGTGGTTCTTCGCGCTCATGTTCGCGTTCCTTTCCGCCATGTACAACGTAGTGCTTTCCGACAACCTGTGTTGGATTTACACGGCTTGGGAAGTCACCACGTTGTGCTCGTTCTTGCTCATCGGCTTCACGAAGACCGAAGAAGCCATCAACAACGCATTCCGTCAGATCGTCATGAACATGTTGGGCGGCCTCGCGTTCCAAGCGGCGATTCTCTGGCTTGGTCTTCAGGGCGAGTCGCGCCTGTTCAGCGAGTTTTTGAAAACTGCTGCGAACGTGGCCGTCGCCGACCCCGCTGCGGCCGGCGTGTTCGTTTTGCCCGTGGCCCTGCTCGCGTTCGCCGGCATGACGAAGGCGGCGCAGATGCCGTTCCACACGTGGCTTCTGGGCGCTATGGTCGCGCCTACGCCCACCAGCGCGCTTCTGCATTCTTCCACCATGGTGAAAGCTGGCTGCTTCCTGCTTATCAAGCTCTCGCCGCTGTTCCTGGTTTTCCCCGTGGCGTCGGCCATGGTCGTGCTCATTGGCGGCCTCACGTTCTGCTTGGCTTCCTTCATGGCCATCTCGCAGAGCAACGCTAAGCGCGTGCTCGCGTACTCGACCATCGCTAACTTGGGCCTGATTGTCGCCTGCGCTGGTGTCGGCACGCCTGAAGCGGTGTGGGCGGCCATTTTCCTGGTCATTTTCCACGCTGTGGCGAAGTCGCTGCTGTTCCTTTGCGTCGGCACCGCCGAACATCATATCGGCAGCCGCGACATCGAAGATATGGACGGCTTGTTCGAGCGCATGCCGCGTCTGGCTCGCTTCATGATGCTCGGCATTATGGCTATGTTCGTGGCTCCGTTCGGTATGCTCGTTTCGAAGTGGGCGACGCTCGCGAGCTTCGCGTCTTCGGGCGAAGTGCTACTGCTCGTGCTGCTTGCATTCGGCAGTGCCGCGACGTTCATGTTCTGGGGCAAATGGTTCGGCAAGCTCGCAGGCATCGCTGCCCACGAGCAGAACGTTGAGCTTTCGGTCCATAAGAGCGAATGGTTCGCCCTCGCGCTTATGGCAGTGCTCACGGCGGGCGCCTGCATCTGCATGCCCACGCTGTCCAACCTGTTTGTCCAGCCGTACCTCGTCGTGACCTACGGTGCGCTCGGCGCGAACATCAGCGTCGACAACATGTACATCATGTCCATCATCGCGCTCGCGGTCGTGGTTATGCTCTTCGGCACGCTTGATATGTCGAAGTCGAAGAAGAAGACCGTGCCCGTGTACATGGCCGGTATTACCGTTGATTCCGACGAACGCCTCTTCCGCGGTTCGTTGGGCGGCGAAGTGAAGGCCACCTCGCGCAACTGGTACATGAATGAGCTCTTCGGCGAGAAGGTGCTCGATAAGCCTGCCACTATCGTGACTGCCGTGATCATGGTCGTGGGCCTGGTTGCAAGCCTTGCGGGTTCGCAGGTGGGCGCCGAGAACTTCGTTGGCACGTCGCTTGCCATGTACATGCCGCTTGCCACGATGAACGAGGGCTTGCTGCAAACGCTGCTCGGCATTGTGCTGTTCGCCATCGCCGGCCCCGTGGTTGGCTGCCTGCTCGCGGGCCTCGACCGCAAAATCACCGCTCGCATGCAGGGCCGTGTTGGACCTCCGTTGCTGCAGCCCTATTACGACGTGCGCAAGCTCATCGAGAAAGACGACGTGAGCGTGAACACTGTCGAAGGCACCTACATCACCTTCGCGCTCGTGCTCACGGTTATCGGTGGCGGCGTGTTCGTCGCGGGCGGCAACTTCTTGATGTGCGTCTTCCTCATCACGCTTTCGGCGCTGTTCTTCATCGTGGCTGCGTATTCTTCGCGCTCCCCGTATTCCGAGGTTGGCGCCGACCGCGAAACGCTGCAGGTCATGGCGTATGAACCCACGGTGCTCTTCGTTGCCGTGTGCATGTTCTTGGCTCTGGGCACCTTCGATGTGGCGGGCGTCGCGAACATCGGCCTTCCGATGATTGTCGTGTGCATTCCCGCATTCCTGGCGCTCATGTTCGTGCTTACCATTAAGCTGCGTAAGTCGCCGTTCGACCTGTCATACAGCCACCACGCGCACCAAGAGCTTGTGAAGGGCGTCACGACCGAAATGAGCGGTCGCACGTTGGCGAAAGTCGAGGTCATGCACTGGTGCGAGACCACGTTGTTCCTGGGTTGGGTCGCGATGTTCTTCATCTGGGACAACCCGGTATCTATCGTGCTCGCTGTCGCCGTGGCTGCGCTCGCGTTCTTCCTCGAGATCTTCATCGACAACAATTTCGCGCGTGTGAAGTGGCAGAAGTGCCTGAAGTGGGCATGGATCGTGGCGCTGGTGTGCGGTCTTGCCAACACTGCCTGGCTCGTGTTCGCCCTTATCGCGTAAAGGAGGCTCGCTTTGAGTAACGTTTCGAAATCTCCCTGGGTCATCCATTACGACGGCTCAAGCTGCAACGGCTGCGACATTGAGGTGCTTGCCGCGCTCTCGCCGCTCTACGACGCCGAACGTTTTGGCGTTGTGAACACCGGCAACCCGAAGCACGCCGACATTCTTTTGGTCACGGGTGCTGTGAATGCGCAGAATACTGAAGTGCTGCGCGAGATTTACGACCAGATGATTGAGCCGAAAGTCGTTGTGGCATGTGGCATTTGCGCCTGCTCGGGCGGCATTTTCCGCGATTGCTACAACGTCATTGGCGGCGTGGACCAGGCGATTCCCGTCGATGTGTACGCTCCCGGGTGCGCGATTCGCCCCGAGACCATCATCGACGCGGTGGTAGAGGGCATTGGCGTGCTGGAAGAGAAGCGCGCGAAGCTTGCGGAAGCTCGAAAGGGGGCTTAAGGGCAATGCAAATGGCTCAGCATTTCGAAGATATTTCGATTGACGATATCCTCAGCGTCGCAGAGCGCGAGCATGAAGCGCATTCTCGTTTCGTGCAGGTGCTTTGCATTAATGGCGAAGAAGGCATCGATCTGGTGTATTCCTATCAAAAAACGGCCGATCAGGGCTATGCGATGCATAACTATCGCGTGCATGGCGTGAAGCCCGAAACGCATATTCCCTCGGTTACGAAGTTCTACCTTGTCGCGTTTCCCTTTGAAAATGAGGCGCACGACCTGTTCGGCGTGCAGGTGGACGATATCGCCATCGACTTCAAGGGCGGCTTCTACAAGGTCGCCATGGATAAGCCCATGACGGTAATTTCTCCCGCTCAGAAGGCGGCGCGTGAAAAGGCTGCGAAATTGGCCGCTGCAAAGGCCGCCAAGGCTGCAAAGGCCGCTCAAGAGGCCGCCTCAAAAGCCAAAGCTGCGGCGGGCGAGGGCGTCCAGGCCGCACCTGCTATTGATTGGGAGGCCGAGCGCGCGAAGGTCGAGGCCAAGTGCGCGAATCTGACCGAAGACAAAGCTGCGAAAGTGATGGCAGCATTTGAAGCGAAGGTGTGCGCCGCTCAAGGCGACGCGTCTGCGAAAGGCGGTGAGTAGCATGGGCAAGGCGACCGTGATTCCTTTCGGCCCGCAGCACCCTGTGTTGCCCGAGCCTTTGCATTTGGATCTCGTGGTTGAAGACGAGCACGTTATTGAGGCTATTCCGCAGATCGGCTTCGTGCATCGCGGATTGGAGAAGCTCGTCGAGACGCGCGACATCCACCAGTTCATCTATGTTGCAGAACGCATTTGCGGCATTTGCAGCTTCGGCCACTCGCTCGGTTATGCCGAGACCGTCGAATCGCTCATGGGCGTGGAAGTTCCCAGGCGCGCGCAGTACCTGCGCGCGATTCTGCATGAGCTGTCCCGTGTGCATTCGCACCTGTTGTGGCTGGGCCTCGCCGCCGACGCCTTCGGTTTCGAGAGCCTATTCATGCATTGTTGGCGTTTGCGCGAGCGTGTGCTCGACATTTTCGAGGCCACCACGGGCGGCCGCGTGATTCTGTCGTACGTGCAAATCGGCGGCGTTGTGCGCGATATCGATGCCGACACGCTTCGTTGGATTTGCGACAAGCTCGATTCCATCGAGGGCGAATATAAGGAAATTTGCGCGACCTTCCTGAAGGATTCCTCGGTGCGCAGCCGTTTGGACGGGGTTGGCTACCTGAGCCAGCAGCAGGCTTCCGAGCTGTGCATGGTCGGTCCGTTCGCCCGTGCGAGCAATGTGCCGTACGATTGCCGCGTTTTGGGCCATGGCGCCTATGGCGAGCTGAGCGATTTCACGCCCATCACGTCTACCGGCGGCGACTGCCTCGCCCGCGTCGAGGTGCGTTGTGCGGAAGTGAACCAATCTATCGCCATCGTCAAAGAACTCGCCGCCAAGATTCCCAACGACGGCATCGGCGAGAAGAGCAAGCTCAAGCCTGCGGCCGGCGCTCAGGCGTGCAACGTGCTCGAGCAGCCTCGCGGCGAATGCTACTACTACGCGCTGGGCAACGGCACAGCGAACTTGGAACGCATGCGCATGCGCACGCCCACCACGCAGAATCTTGCCGGCATGGTGAAAGCGCTCGAAGGGTGCGATTTGGCAGATGTTCCTAATATCATTTTGACGATCGACCCATGTATCAGCTGTTCGGAAAGGTAGGGCAATGGGAAGCTTCAAACTGGGGAAGATGACCCTGCGCTCGCTGTTCGGCAAACCTGAAACGGTCATGTACCCGCTCGAAAAACGCGACATTCCCGCAGGCCATCGTGGCGTGGTGGAAATCGACATGGCAAAGTGCATTCTGTGCGGTATTTGCGTGAAACGTTGCCCGTGCTCGGCCATCGAAGTCGATAAGGCCGCCGGAACGTGGTCCATCAACCATTTCGGCTGCATTCAGTGCGACACGTGCGTGCGTGAATGCCCGAAGGGCGCGCTTTCCATGAGCATGGAATTTCCGCACGTTGCGCCCGTGAAAACGCGCCAGGTCGAAAGCAAGCCTGAGCCTACGCCCGAAGAGCTTGCCGCTGAAGCTGCCAAGAAGGCCGAACGCGAGGCGCGCATCGCCGCCGCGAAGGCTGCAAAGGCCGCGAAGGCTGCAAAGGCCGCTCAAGAAGTCGAAAGCGCGAAGGAATAACTCAAACGCCGCCCCCGATGATTCTTGAATCTCCGGGGCGGCTTGCGTTTGTTAAGACCGGAAGCGGCGCTTTCGGCAGATCCCGCTTTTCTTGAAGGCGTGGCTATGTAAGATTGGCGTCCCTCTCTTTCGCAATTCAGTTCAGAAGTTTTCCTGCACTAATTTCAACAGCTGTGTGCCAGATGTTTGAAAACGCGGTATAGTGCGTTTTTATTTGAAATCGCTTGTGTAGAATGATTTTCGCTCGCCACGGCGAGCTTATTTTGGTTTTCAGCAGTGGAAGTTGGACTATGAGCGACGAAAAAGAGAAACGACCTTCGTGGGATACGCCTGAAAGCGAAGTGACCAATCGCATTTTCACGGCGGCGAACGTGGTGTCGTTCATTCGTCTGTGCATGGTGCCCGTGTATTTGGTGCTGCTGCTTGATGGTCACGATATTCTGGCAACGTTCATTTTCGCGCTTGCCGCTTCCACCGACTTCATTGACGGCCAGCTCGCTCGTCGCACGCATACCGTCTCGAGGCTTGGCCGTCTGCTTGACCCCGCTGTCGATCGTGCGCTCATGGTGTTTGGCGTAGTTGGCCTGTTGCTTGTGGGGCGCCTGCCGGTATGGATCGTGGCGCTTGTGATCGCTCGCGACCTGCTGCTGATTGTTGGCGGCGCATACTTGGGCGCTCGCTACAAGGCGCGCGTTGCCGTTATTTTCCTCGGTAAAGTTGCTACCACGCTGCTGTTCGTGGGCTTTGCGGGCCTGCTTTTGAACTGGCCGCTCGTTGCGGGCCTTGCCGTGTGCGACTTCTCATGGCTTCCTGGCTTTAACGCCGAGCCGTGCTCGTGGGGCATTTGGTTCGTGTATGCCGGCCTCATTTTATGTATCTACACGACCACGGTGTATGTGCTTCGCGGCATTGCTGCCATGAATCAGGTTAAGGCCGAGCGCGCTGCCGAGAAGGCTCAGGCGGCCAAGGCGGAATAGGGGCCATCTGCGACGCGCGCAGGCGCTCTGGCGTGCTCTCCATTTCCTTAAAACAAAATCGTTCTTTATGCCGCGCCCCGAAGAGCGTGGCATTTTACTTTGATATTCAAAATTTCTCTTCATATGCATGCTTTAGTGCGCTAAAGTAATCGTCACGACTTTTTGGGTCGGGCGTCCCATGCGCTCGCCTGCTGTGAAGTCGCGAGGCTCTCCATAAGGAAGGACTTCCCGATGTCGAAGTACTATCAAGAAGAAATCGAGTGCATGGAGCACTCGAAGCTCGAGGAACTTCAGCTCGAGCGTTTGCGCGACGTTGCCGTTCGCTGCTACGAGAACATCCCTCTCTACAAGCAGCGCTTTGATGAGGCTGGCGTCGATCCGTACCATATCGAATCTCTCGAAGACATCAAGAAGTTTCCCTTTACCGTGAAGCAGGACATGCGCGACGCCTATCCGTTCGGTCTGTTCGCTGTGCCCCGCTCCGAATGCGTGCGCGTGCATGCGTCTTCGGGCACCACGGGCCAGGCGACCGTTGTGGGCTACACGAAAGATGACCTGCAGGTGTGGGGCGATTGCTTCGCGCGCGGCATTTACATGCTCGGCGGCGGAGAAGATTCCGTCGTGCAGGTTTCTTATGGCTACGGCTTGTTCACGGGCGGTTTGGGCGCGCATTTCGGCGCCGAAGCCGCGGGCGCCATGGTTGTTCCCATGTCCACGGGCAACACCAAGCGCCAAATTCAGATCATGAAAGATTTCGGCGTCACCATTCTGTGCGCGACGCCTTCGTATGCGCTGCTCATCGCCGATACCATTGCGGAAATGGGCATGAGCATGGACGAATTCAAACTCACCGGCGTCATCCTTGGCGCTGAGCCCTGCAGCGAAGCGACGCGCGACGAGATTCGCCGCAAGCTTGGCGTGCAGTACTGCGACGTGTATGGCCTTTCCGAAATCATGGGCCCGGGCGTTGCCATGGAGTGCTCCGAGGCGAACGGTTTGCACCTGTGCGAAGACCAGTTCCTAGCAGAAATCGTGAACCCCGACACCTTCGAGCCTGTGCCCGACGGCGAATTCGGCGAGCTCGTCATTACCACGCTCACGCGTCAGTGCACCCCGCTCATTCGCTATCGCACGCGCGACCTTACGCGCTTCATTCCGGGTGAGTGCGCCTGCGGCCGTACGCATAAGAAAATCGATCGCATCGTGGGCCGCACCGACGACATGCTCATTATTCGCGGCGTGAATGTGTTCCCGTCGCAAATCGAGCAGGTCGTGAACAGCTTCGACGAAATTACCCCGCATTACCAAATCGTGCTCACCACGAAGGGCACGCTCGACCAAATCGAGCTGCGCGTGGAAACCGCGCCCGACTTCCCGTTCGACGAGATTCGTGCGCTCGAAGATTTGAGGAAGCGTTTGGCGGCTGCCTTGAAGTCGAATTTGCAGATTGCTGTTAAGATTAAATTCTGCGAGCCGAAGACTATCGAGCGCAGTGAGGGCAAATCGAAGCGCGTTATCGATTTGCGCGAAGTGAAGCAGCAGAACTAACGAGGGGAGCACAATCATGATCGAACAGCTCACCGTTTTCATCCAAAACGAGAAGGGCCGCCTGTCTGGCCTGTGCCGCACGCTTGCCGATGCGAATATCAACATGCATGACCTTTTCATCGCCGACACGAGCGACTTCGGCGTCGTGCGCGTTTTCTGCGATACGCCCCAGGCCGCCGCGAAGGTGCTCGACGAAGCGGGCTTCCGTGCGAGCGTTACCAAGGTGCTCGCCGTGCGCGTTCCTAATGAGCCGGGCGGTTTGGCCCACTTGCTCGAGACCATCGAATCGATGGGCGCCAATATCGAATATGGCTATTGCTTTTCGCGTGGAGAGGCCACGGCCATTGACGTTTTGAAGGTTGTAGACGATACCGTTGAAGGCAAGCTTTCCGAAGCTGGCTTTGATGTCGTTTCTGCTGAGGAGGTCTATAAGCTTGATTAGGGCTTTAGCTCATCAACGCAATAGATTCGAAGCGCTCGCACCTGCGGGCGCTTCCGTTGTTTCGCGCGCGGGTCGCATTCTTGCGGCGTTCGTGCTCGCTGGCACGTTTGCGCTTTCTGCGCCCGCGGCCGCTTTCGCCGAGGTGCTCGAGAGCGATGAAATCGGCAACAAAACCGTTGCCGCGCGCGGCCTTTCTGCTGATGCGTGTCCCGATATCGAGGCGACGCACGCCATGCTCGTGGGCTCCGATGGCACCGTGTATTTTTCGCGCGATGTGAATGCGGAAGTAAAAATCGCGTCGCTCACGAAAATCATGACGGCAGTTGTGGCCCTTGAGAACGCGCCCCTCGACCTTACCGTGACGGTCGACAACGAAGCAGCCACGGTGGGCGAGTCGAGCGCGGGGCTTTTGGAAGGCGACACCATGTCGCTTGAGACGGCCCTGTATGCACTCATGGTTCCCTCGGGCAACGATGCGGGCATCGCCATTGCGAAGTCGGTCGGCGCCCATATGTCGGGCGACGCCGCGACGGGCTACGATACGTTCGTCGCCGCGATGAACGCGAAGGCCGCCGATCTGGGCATGTCCCATTCGGTGTACACGAACCCCCATGGCCTCGATTTCGATGCGTTCGGCGATGAAGATCTGCATTCGAGTGCACGCGACGTTGCGACGCTCGTGTCGTACGCCATGCAGAACGATACGTTCCGCGGCATCGTTGAAGCGGGCTCGACGACGATAACGGTCACGTCTGCCGACGGCACGGCGCGCAATGTTGCGCTACAAACCACCGATGAGCTCATGGGCGTGTACGACGGCATTTGCGGCGTGAAAACCGGAACGACCGACGATGCGGGCTACTGCTTCGCGGGCGCCGTTTCGCGCGATGCGGGCGAGCTCTACAGCGTGGTGCTCGATTCGCCGTCGAGCGACGAGCGCTTCAGCGATACCGTGGCGCTTATGGATTGGGCATATGCCAATATCGCACAACGCTCGCTGGTCAATAGCGACCAGTATGTGGAATATCTTGGCGCCCACGTGCCGCTCGTGGCCAAAGTGGCTCATAATGATTGGGTGGATGTCACCGTCGATGCCACCGTCGCCGATCCTGATTTGGCCTCGAACGTCTTTGCCGCGTTCGGCCCTGTTCAAGCGAAGGCGACGTTCAACGAGCTTTCCGGCGATGTGCATGCGGGCGATGTGATTGGCAGCCTTGTTTTCATGCAGGACGACAACCAAATCGCGCAAACGGGCATCATCGCTGCCGAAGACGTTGCCGCGCCGAATTTCTTCCAAGGTATCGGCGTTGGCTTCGATCGTTGGATTCGCTCGATTCAGCATCAGCCCACGGTGGCAGAAACGCAGGAATGCTATTACACGCAGGCTTTAAGCGATCGCTAGCGTGCGTTTGAGGAAACTATGCGCCGCCGCAGCGCCCGATGCGGTGTGAGAGATAACGAGGTGAACGCCATGACCGATGAGACCATGGGTACCGTTTTGCAGAACTGCCCGGTGTGCGGTGCGCCTGTCGCTGCCGACGCTACCGCGTGCGAGGCGTGCGGGTTCAAGCTGCTTGGCCGCACCCAGGCTTTCAAGCCGCTGAACATGCAGGCTCAGGCAAGCCCCGCGATGGCAAACCCTGCGCTGCTTTCGGAAGCAACTCTGAAAATCGTGAAGGGCCCGCAAATCGGCAGCTCATTCCGCCTGGCGGCCGATCGTCTTACCGTGGGCCGCAGTCCGCAGTGCGACATCTTCCTAAACGACATGACGGTTTCGCGCATGCATGCGACTATCGAGCGCACGCCGGCCGGCTTCCGCATTAGCGACGCCGACTCGTTCAATGGCCTGTGGGTAAACAACCTCAATGTGAAAGACGCTGACTTGCGCGATGGCGACATCGTTCAGATTGGCACGTTCTGCCTGATGTATTTGGCTACGCCAACCATGCGCTAGGCGTCCATGGGCCCGCCTAGCGGGCCTTTTTCTTATCGCGAAAGCGAGTTTTTGTACGACCCAAGGGGGATTGGATTTATGGAGCTTATTTCCGGCAACGAGGCGATTGCGCGCGGCGCGTGGGAGGCTGGCGCCACTATTGGCGTGGCATACCCCGGCACGCCTTCGACCGAAACCATGGAAACGTTCGCGAAGCAGCCCGGCGTATATGCCGAATGGTGCCCGAATGAGAAAGTCGCCGTGGAAGTTGGCTTGGGCGCATGCGCCGCTGGCCGCCGCGTGCTCTCGAGCATGAAGCACGTGGGCGTCAACGTGGCCGCCGACCCCTTGTTCACCGCTGCCTACACGGGCGTCAACGGCGGTTTCGTGATTCTCGCGGCCGATGACCCGGGCATGCATTCCTCTCAAAATGAGCAGGATTCGCGCTTTTATGCCCGCGCCGCGCATATTCCCATGTTTGATCCCGCCGATTCTTCCGAAGCGCTTGCCTTCACCAAAAACGCCTTCGAGGTGTCCGAGCGCTTCGATATGCCGTGCATGATTCGCTCCACGGTGCGCGTGTCTCATACGAAATGCCCCGTTGAGCTGGGCGAGCGTGTGGAGGTTGAGCCGAAGCCCTATGCGAAAGATGCTGAGAAGTGGGTCATGATGCCCGCATACGCCAAGCCGCGTCGCGTGTCGCTCGATGCGCGTGTGGCTGCTGTGACCGAGTATGCCGAAACGTGCGAATTCAACCGCATTGAGCGCAACGAGGGCGCAATCGGCGTTATTTGCTGCGGTGCAACCTACCAGCACGTGCGCGAGGCGCTGCCGCAGGCCGACATCCTGAAGCTTGGTATGTCATGGCCGCTTCCTCCGAAGAAGATTTGTGAATTTGCCGCTTCCGTCGAAAACGTGTACGTTATCGAAGAGGGCAGCGATTATTTGAGCGAAGGCGTGCGCGCCCTGGGCGTGCAGCTTTCCGAGCCTGAAGGTACGCTGTGCCCCGATGGCGAGCTTACCCCTGGCGCCATTGCAGTCGCCTTCGGCGCTCAGGCCCCCGAGCATGCCGAGATGCGCGACGACTTGCCAGGCCGTCCGCCGGCGCTGTGTCCTGGCTGCCCGCATCGCCTTGTGTTCCGCGAGCTTTCCCGTATGAAGGCCATCGTCACGGGCGACATTGGATGCTATACGCTCGGTGCGCTCGCCCCGCTTTCCGCGATGGACACTTGCGTCGACATGGGTGCGTCTATTTCAATGAGCCACGGCTTTGAGCTGGGCTTACAGGGCCGCGAGCATAAGCCCGTGGTTGCGGTTATCGGCGATTCCACGTTCGCGCATTCGGGCATCACGTCGCTTTTGAACACGGTGTATAACCGCGGTGCGGGCATCGTGTGCATTCTCGACAACCGCACCACGGCCATGACCGGCCACCAGGGCAATCCGGTGAACGGCATTACATTGCAGCATCGAGAAAGCCGCGAACTTGATTTGCCTGGTTTGGTGCGCGCGCTCGGCGTGGAAGACGTTGCCGTGGTGAACCCGATGGATTTGAAGGCCACTCGCGCGGCGTTGAAGGCCGCGGCTCAAAACGCCGACGAGCTTTCGGTGATTATCTTCTGCTCGCCGTGCGTGCTGCTTTCGAAAACCCATGAAGCCGCGCTTGTTGTGTCTTCCGATTGCCGTGCGTGCGGTGCATGCACGCTTATCGGTTGCCCTGCTATTTCTCGCGACGAAGACGGCAAAGCCCATATCGATGCCAACCTGTGCGTCGGCTGTGAGCAGTGCTCTCAGACGTGCGCGTTCGGTTGCATTGGCAAAGCGGAATAGGAAGGGCCGAAAATGAGCAACGATACGAAAACTGTGCTTCTGTCGGGCGTTGGCGGCCAGGGTGCTATTCTCGCTGCCGACATTTTGAGCCGTGTCGCCATGGCGTGCGGCCAGGACGTGAAGCTTTCCGAGATCCACGGCATGGCCCAGCGTGGCGGCGCCGTGACCACCGTGGTTCGTCTGGGCGATTCGGTGGCTTCGATGGTTGCCGACAAAGGCAGCGTCGATTACTTGGTTTCTTTCGAGAAGGTTGAGGCGCTGCGCAATATCGAGTTTCTCAAAGATGGCGGCGCGCTGCTCGTAAACGATGAGTTCATCAAGCCGCTGCCTGTCGCTACGGGTGCCGTGCAGGCTCCGAGCGGCGTTGTTGAATCGCTTGAGCAGGCGGGCGCCGTGCTGGTGCCGGCTGAGGCTTTGGCGAAAGAGGCGGGCAGCGTGAAGGCTGTGAACGTCGTGCTTTTGGGCGCGCTTTCCACGAAGCTCAGCTATGACGAGGCCACCTGGCTTTCTGTTATCGAATCTCGCGTTCCCGCTAAGTTCAAGGACGTGAATATCGCAGCCTTCAAACTTGGACGAAAGTTCGTGGAGGAATGCTCCGCATAAGGGTTTCCTCTTCAGGATTGGAGCGGCTGACATGCGTTTCCACTTCGGGCAGGTCCTGCTCGCTCGGACAGCCTACTATTGCCGCTCAGCTGCACGGAGCAGCAATGCGCCCGCTCGGGCGCAATTGAAGTGGGGTTTAAATGCCCACAGGACATTTAAACGTGCGGAATCTTGCGGATACGCACACCAGCCGCTCCAATCCCTGTTTAAACCAAAAAAGGATTGCTTGAAAGGGGAACTGTATGAGCATTTCTCAGATTGGCGTGTTCGTTGAGAACCATCCGGGACACGTGGCTCGCGTGCTCGACGCGTTTGTCGAGGCCGAAGTGCAGGTTCGCGGCTATTGCATGAGCGATACGGGCGACTATGGCATTGTGCGCTTCGTGGTTGATAACCCCGAAAAGGCGAAGCAGGTGCTGGCCGATATGGGCTGCGCCGTGGTCGCGAAAGAGGTTTTGTGCCTGCGCCTTCCCGACAGGCCGGGCGAGCTTGCCCGCATCATGGGCGTGTTCGCGAAGCTGAACATCAACGTTGAATACAGCTATTCGCTCGTTTCCACCTATATCGCCATTTCGGTGAAAGATTTGGCGGCGGCCGAAGAGGCTTTGAAGAAAGAAACGGTTGAGCTTATCGACCAGGCGCAACTTACTGCGCTCGTCGACCTCGATCGTAGCAATGCCCAGGAAGGCAGGTAGTTCCGTGGCAGACATGACCGTGAAGGGCGCCGCGCTGAAAGCGGCGGCCGAGGGGCGCTTCGATGAGTTGCCCATCCACAACCCGTCCATTGAGTGCGCGAGCCGTGAGCGCATCGAGGCTATTCAGCTCGCTCGTCTTATCGACCAGGTTGAATGGACGTATAACCGCGTTGCGTGGTATCGCGACAAAATGGACGCGATGGGCGTGAAGCCTTCCGATATCAAAACGTTGGCCGATGTGCGCAAGCTTCCCTTCACCGATAAGAACGCCCTGCGCGAGACGTTCCCGTATGGCCTGTTCGCCGAATCGCTCGACGATATCGTCGAATTGCATGCCTCTTCGGGCACCACGGGCAAGCCGATCGTCGTTGGTTACGACCGCGGCGACATGGATTTGTGGGCCGATTGCATTATGCGCTTGGTTCAAATGGCGGGCGTCGTGCCGAGCGACCGCGTGCAAATGGCATTCGGCTATGGCATGTTTACCGGCGGTTTTGGCCTTCATTATGGCCTGCAGCGCCTTGGATGCATGATGATTCCTGCGGGTTCGGGCAATACCGAGCGTCAGATTCAGATGATTCAAGACTACGGTTCTACGGTTCTCGTTGCCACGCCGAGCTACGCCATGCATGTGTGCGAAGTGGGCGAGAAGATGGGCGTCGACTGGGAGAAGAGCACTCTGCGCATCGGCCTGTTCGGTGGCGAGCCTTGCACGCCTGCCCTGAAGGCTGAAATCGAGAGCCGCATGCATATCGTGTGCACCGACAACTATGGCCTGACCGAGGTCATGGGCCCAGGCGTTTCGGGCGAGTGCCTCGCGAGCCGCGACATGCAGCATATCGCCGAAGACCACTTCCTGTGGGAGGTCGTCGACCCGAAGACTGGCGAGCCGGTGCCCGACGGCGAAGAGGGCGAGCTCGTGCTCACGCCGCTTGGCAAGCATGCCATTCCGGTGCTTCGCTATCGCACGCACGACCTTACGCGCGTCGTCAAGGAAAAGTGCGCGTGCGGCCGTACCACGGCGCGCATGCAGAAGGTGCGTAGCCGTTGCGACGACATGCTCATCATTCGTGGCACCAATGTGTTCCCGAGCCAGGTGGAAGACGTGCTTTCCACCATCGAGGGCGTTACGCCGCATTATCGCATCGTGGTCGATAACGAAACCGGCCTCGATCGCATGGTGGTGCATGTAGAGCTTAAGCCTGAAGCCTTCAGCGACTCCTTCGAGGAAATGGACGCATTCCGTCGCATGATCGAAGAGAAGCTCAAGAGCGTCATGCTTGTGGCTTCAAAGGTGAAACTCGTCGAGCCTGGCGGCATCGAGCGCTCCATAGGCAAGACGAAGCATGTGCAAGACTTGCGTATATAACCAATATTGATACATTCAAAGCGGGCCTGGAAAAGTATTTCTTAAGGCCCGCTTTCTATGGAGGGGCATTCGAAAGGGGTATTCACATGAATAATTTCACGTTCTGCGTTCCCACAAGGATTCATTTCGGCAAAGGCCAAATCTCGCATTTGAGCGAACTTGCGGAAAGCGGCTCGAATGTACTGCTCGTCTATGGCGGCGGCTCCATTAAGAAGAGCGGCCTGTATGACGAGGCCACGGTGATTCTCGCTGATGCGGGTTTGCATGTGGTGGAGCTCTCGGGCATTGAGCCGAACCCGCGCATCGAGTCGGTTCGCGAGGGCGCACGCCTGTGCAAGGAGCACGCGATCGACATGGTGCTCGCCGTGGGCGGCGGTTCGGTTATCGATGCGGCCAAGGTTATCGCGGGTGCTGCGAAATACGACGGCGACGCGTGGGACCTGGTGCTCGATCGCACGAAAATCAAGGCCGCGTTGCCCGTGTATTCCGTGCTCACGCTTGCGGCTACGGGCTCCGAGATGGACCCGTTTGCCGTTATTTCCGATTTGAGCAAAAACGAAAAGTGGGGAACCAGCTCGCCCCTGTTCGTGCCGAAGATGTCGGTGCTCGACCCCACGTATACGTTCTCGGTCTCGAAGAAGCAAACGGCCGCTGGCACTGCCGATATGATGAGCCATGTGTTCGAAAGCTACTTCACCAATGTTGAAGGCGCCACATTGCAGGCGCATATGAGCGAGGCTCTTCTGAAAACGCTCGTGCATTATGGCCCCATTGCGCTGGCTGAACCTGATAACTACGATGCCCGTGCGAACCTCATGTGGTGCGGCTCGCATGCGATTAACGGCTTGCTCGACAGCGGCGCCGAGGTGGCGTGGTGCGTGCATCCCATGGAACATGAACTTTCGGCGTTTTATGACATTACGCACGGCGAAGGCCTGGCCATTCTGACGCCGGTGTGGATGAAACACGTGCTCGCGAAAGACCCGAGCAAGGCAGCCGCGTTCGCCGAATACGGTCGTGCGGTGTTCGGCATTGCCGAGGCCAATGATGCTCAGGCGGCAGCTGCCGCTATCGAGCGCACCGAGGATTTCCTGTTTAACCAGATGGGCCTGCCTTCGAAGCTGCATGAGGTCGGCATCGAGGACGAAGAGAATTTCGCCGCAATGGCGAAGAAGGCCGCTGCTGGGTGCGTGGGCAGCTTCGTGCCGCTTGAGGAAAACGACATCGTGGAAATCTACCGCGCAGCGCTGTAGGCGAATTTTTGCGAGGGCGTGCTTTATTCGGATGGCACGCCCTCGAGTGCTATTCTGTAGAACATGGAAAACAGCAACGTACATATCAAAGGCCGTTTCGCGCCTTCGCCCACGGGCCGCATGCACGCGGGCAATATTTTCTCGGCGCTTGTGGCGTGGCTTGTGGCGAAGTCTCAGGGCGGCACCATGGTGCTTCGCGTGGAAGACTTGGACCGCGAGCGTTCGAAACCCCAGTTCATCGATGCGGTTCAGCGTGATTTCGAGACGCTGGGCCTTACGTGGGACGAAGGCCCCTATTTTCAGCATAATCGCGACGAGGCCTATCAGGCGGCGTTCGATTCGCTCGTTGAGCGCGGCTTGGTATACCCGTGCTTTTGCACGCGCGCCGATTTGCATGCGGCTTCGGCGCCGCACCATGGCGAAAAGCTCGTGTATGCGGGCACGTGTCGCGCCCTGTCTGCTGAACAGCGTGCAGAAAAGGCGGCCGTGCGCAAGCCTGCGATGCGGCTTGTTGTGCCCGATGAAACCATCGCGATAGACGATTTGATTCAAGGCCGCTTCGAGCAGAACCTCGCGCACGATTGCGGCGATTTTCTCATTCGTCGAAGTGATGAGGCATTCGCGTATCAGCTCGCCGTGGTGGTTGACGATGGCGAGCAGGGCGTGAACAGCGTGGTGCGCGGCATGGACCTGCTGTGCTCGAGCCCCCAGCAGCGCTACCTGCAAGGTTTGCTCGGCTTGCCGTATGCGCAGTACGCCCATGTTCCGCTGGTGGTGGGCGAGCGAGATCGCCGCCTGTCGAAGCGCGATCACGATGCCGCGCTTGATTCTCTGCTTGAGCGCTTTAAAACACCCGAGGCGATTGTCGGCCACATCGCGGGCATCACGGGCTTGGCTCCGACCTGCGACCCCGCAACCCCCGAAGAGCTGCTGCAAACATTCAGCCTGGGTGGCCTGCGGGAAAAACTCCCCGATCTTGTTCAAATTCAGTGGCGGTAGAGCTTGGCTTCACGGTTTTTGCGGTTTACGGAAGCGTTTCGTAGTCGGCCGTATATCTGTGAAGCGTTGTATGTATCCGATGGCACGGTAAAGACCCATATCTCGCATATCTATCGCAAATTCGACGTGCATGGACGTCAAGAGCTGCTCGATGCCGTGCAAAGCGAACTCGCTCATTTTGAGCCAACTGAATTCATCGATATCGAGAATTAATCGAAGCCGAATAAAACGGCTGTGTTGCGACGTATTTAGGGTAACTCATGCACGGACGATGCATTGAGCGACAATTTACGCCGTAAAGCGCCCTGCTCGATTTCCGCGTTATCTACTTTACAGCGTAAAACAAACTCCTGAACTGGCAAGAATCGATGCCGCGTAAAATGCGCCCAAAGCGATGTTCAAGCTGCAAATCTGAGCCATGGCGCCAATGCGCGAGTGCGAATTGAGCGGGTTGGCGAACAGCGCCTTCAGCAGCGGAATGGCGGCGAGCAGCATGAACGGCACCACGATGAGGCCGCCCGTGAAAAACGCGCCTACGATCACCATGATCGCCGCAAGCCACGCCACTACGAGCGCGTGGTGGGCATTGCGTGCCTTTTCGCGACCGAGTTTCGCGGGCAGCGTTTGGCGGCCAACGGGAATGTCTTTCTCAATGTCGCACGTGTTGTTCGTCATCATAATCAGGCCCACGCCAATAATCTCGGGCACCGCCCACAGCAGCATGAGCCAATTCAAATCGCCTGTGAGCGCCTGGTAGCATGCGAGCGGAATAAGGCCGCCCATAACGCCGCCGCTCACGGCTTCGCCAATGGGCAGGTAGGAAACGGGCGTTTTGCCTGCGGAATACACCACCACAAACACGGCGCCCACAACGCCAATCGCCAAAGGAATCCATCCGGCCTGCCAAATAACGTAGGCGCCCAGAAGAAACGCCGCCACCAAAAACCCAATGCCCAGCCGCAGTGCGCACGCGGGGTTCACGTTGTTGTACACGAGCGTGGCGTCGCTTACCTCAACGTCGTCGTCGGCCGAGTCGGTGCCTTTCACAAAGTCGTAGTAGTCGTTGAACGTGTTTACCGATGCCTGCATAAGAATGCAAATCGCGAGCAGCACGCACGCCATGATCGGCGAAATCGCGTGTCCCGTTGCCGCTGCGGCGTTCGTTGCCACGAGTGCGGGCAGAATCGCTGCCGGCCAGGTGTGCGGAGCGGCCAGTTGCACAGCCATTTTCACGGTGAATTTTTGGTATTCGGGTTTGGTGCTGCTTTCCACGGTCTCTTCTTTCGAGGTCTTTTTAGTTCTTCTTGCGCGCGCTTTGCGCGTCGTCGCGTTCGGTGTCGATGAACGGCACGGCTTCCTTCATGCGCTCAATCGTTGCGCCCAGGCGTTCGCGCAGCGTGTGACCGGCCACATCGCCCAGATTCTTGATTGCATGCGCCATGACTTCCTTGGTTTGGTCGTCAAGGTTTCTGCCGTCGCGCATGAACGTTGCCATATTCGACATGAAGCTGCTCTGGAAATCGGCCCAGCTTTTCGCGTCACTCGAGGTAATAAGGTCGTACATCGTGTCGATGAATACTTCGCGCTCGTGCTGGGAGCAGCTGCGCAGCCAGCGATCAAGCGTGATGTCGAACATTTTCGCGCTGTTGTTCAGCGTGCGCTGCGTGCTGAAGTCGCACCCGTCCACAATCCAGGTGAATGGCACATGCTGGAAGAAGCCCATCGCGTTCGACTGCACGATGCGGAAGTCGTCGCGGCTTTCCAGAATCATCCCGAATACGGAAGACTCAGGCACGGTTTTGTCGAGCTTCGCCTGGAATTCGGGCTCGTCGATGCGCGGCGAGGGCGCTTCCAGAAAACTCGGGCCATCGTGGTTGAACACGCGCTTGATGCGCGCGTAGCCGCCCTCGTCGATGGTAAGCGCGGCGAATTCGGCGAGGTTACCGCCTTTCGAGTGGCCGCCCACATATATCGGCATATCGCCGGGCAGCGCCGAAAGCACGCCCGACACGTATGCCGTGGCGGTTTTCTGCGAAGGAATCACAGGCATGTAGCTCAGGTTGAAGTCTTCCTTCCAGCCTGCGATGGTGCCGTCGGTTCCGCGGAACGCCAGGTAGGCCAAAGGCGCGCCGTCCTTCCCGCCTACGGTGAATGTGCACGCGCAGAACTGCTTCTCTATGATTTCGGCGGTTTCGTTTGCGAACAGGCTTACGCTTAAATCGGCATAGCGACGGCTGCATGCGAGCGCGCGCAGAAAGTCGGGCAGTTCTTCGGCATCTTCGAGCCAGCCGCCCGAGAGCATGCTTCGCAGCGGCGTGAAGCGAAGAATGTCGATGACGGGCACGCATTCTGCGCCATGCACGTTTCCATAGCGGTATTCGTCGAGGTTCAAATACACGAGCGACGAAAGCACGAGACTGTCGACGGGGCAGAACGGCACTTCAATAAAGCTTTCCTGCGTCTCGCGCAAGAAATCGGCCATGAATTTCTGCGTCTTTTGCTTGGGTGCCATCGAGCGCATCGCTCGGGCGTTTTCGCTCATTATTTCGGGTGTTTCCATGAGCTGCTCCTATTCGCGCGATCGCAGGTTGGCGGCGGTTTTTTCGGCCAAGTCGAGCAGCTCTTGGCGGCTGTGCACGCCGCATTTTGAGTAAATGCGGCGAAGGTGCGTGTCGGCGGTGCTTTTGGCGATGAACAGCTCCTGCGCGATTCTCTCGTTGGTGCGGCCGCGCAGCGCGAGTGAGAGCACCTCGGTTTCGCGCGCCGAAAGCGCCGCAGCTTGGGCGATGGCCTTTTTCACATCTTCGGTATTGTCGACGGCGGCGTCAACAACACGGGAAAGCGCGCTGAAATCGCGCTCGGTGAACAGAAACACGTAGGCGCACACCATGGCGAGGCCCGCGGTGGCCATGGCGGCATAGGGTGTGGTGTTTAGCGAATTCATAGCGTCGAGGCCGTTTGCGAGGATAATGCCGAGTGCTTCGCCGCCGTAGAGCACGGCAAACCCTTGTGCGAAGGCGAGCGCGCAGCTTGTTCCTTCGAGCTGGGCGCTCGCGCAGAACAGCGATGCGAAAGCTGCACACAGGCCCAGGTAGCCTGCAAGCACAATGGCGTCGCCCGTGATATCGACATTCACGAGCACGGGCGCAAACAAAAAGCCGGCGAGCATGAGCGTGAACGCGATGCGGTAGCTCGCCGAGAATGTATCGCGCTCACCTGAGGTGCGCAGCGTTTCCAAAACGCCGCCGCAGAACAGAGCCACGATGAACATGGCATAGGGGAGCGTGGGCGTGGAAAGCGAGCCGGGGTCGCTTCGGTAGGTCTCAACGAAGCCCGCGGCCAAGCCAAAGATAAGAGCACCTGCGAGCATGCGAGCGGAAAGCGTGCGAGCGCGAGCTGGTTTAATGGGGGTGGGGTGCATCGTTTCCGACGTGGCGCCGCTTTGCTCGTGTCGGGCGATTTCCATGAACGCCACGCCCGCGAATGGCAGCACGCACCGAAGTGCCAAACCGATTTCCTCTTGCGCAAACCACAGCGCGAAGCAACATGCCGCGGCAATGCCCGTAGCGGCGAAAATTTCGGTGGCGGCGAGGCGCGGCGGGTTTGCGCCGAGCGTTTTGCCCCAGGCCATAAGCGTGAGCGCCATAGGAGCGCCAATGAGCAGGCCTTCTGCGGCAACTTCGGCTGCGGTGGTGCCAGGCGCGGCCGAAATGGCGGCTCCGGCGCTCATGAACGCCGCGAACGCGGCAAGCGTGCCGCTGCGCGACAGGGCTCGCTCGGCCACGTCGGGCGCGAGGCGCTCGCCAATGAAGGCTGCGACCATGAACGCGAGCGTAAGCAGCAATTCTGCACGTTCCACAGAAAAGGGACCGAGTTGCATTTGATGGTTCGTGCCCAAATAGAATGCGGCGTATACAAAGCCCTGGTAGCATGCGAAGCCGGCGATGCGCGCCCATGACGGCTTCGGGATATCTTCTTGGGTTTTGCTCACGCGCGCGCCTTCCTGAATATGCTTATAGGGAGCTTTTATAATAGCGCGACCGCCCGCCAGATATGGTGCGCTTTGGGAGAATGCGCACGCGTTTCACGTTGCTTCGGGTGCTTGTCGTATGCTAGGCGCGTATACGACAGAAAGAAGGAAGAGCTCATGCCCACTAACGCCCAGCTCACCGATGAATACCTCGCGCTTGTTGCTGAACGTGGCGGCGACGCGCAGGGCCGCCTTGCCGCGCGCGAGCACATGAACAATTCGACGGCGATTTACCACCACGAGGTTGTCGACTCGTCGTACGTGCCGCGCCTGTATAGCCGCGAGACGCACGAGCGTTTTGCGTATATCGCCGAAACCACCTATTCGATTTTGTCGAAGGTCATGCGCGAGTATTTGGAAAACCCCAGCTATCGTCACGTATACGATATCGATCCGCGCTTGGTGGAGCTTATTTTGCTGCCGCGCGGCTACGACGCGCTGCTGCCGTTTGCGCGCGTGGACTTATTCCTGAACGAGGATGACATGTCGGCGCAGTTCTGCGAATTCAACGCCGACGGTTCTTCGGGCATGAACGAGAATCGTGAAATCACCGCGAGCATCGCGAATTCCGAGCCCTTCAAGGCGTTCGCCGCTGCCCACCAGGTTCGTACGTGCAACGAAGAGCTGTTCGCCGGATGGGTCGACGAGTTCCTCAAAATCTACGACACCTACGATTCGAAGGTCGCCAATCCGCATGTCGCAATCGTCGACTTTTTGGAAAACGCCATTACCGAAGAGTTCATGATTTTCGCCGGCCTGTTCGCTGAACGCGGCATTGAGTGCTCGGTGTACGACGTGCGCGATTTGGCGTTCGAGAACGGCGAGCTTATTGGCAAGAAGGCGTTCTATGGCCGCGACAATGCGAAAATCGACGCCATTTGGCGCCGCAGCGTGACCAACGACATCATCGACAACTGGGAGGCGTCGCAGGCGCTTATCTCGGCCGTGCGCGAGCGCAAGGTGGCGCTCATCGGCAGCTTCGCGGGCCATTTGGTGCACGACAAACAGATTTTCCAAGTGCTTCATATGCCCGAAACCCAAGCGCTGCTCACCGACGAGGAAAATGCCTTCGTGCGCGATACGGTGCCGTTCACCTCGTTTTTGACGAGCGACGTGGTGGCCGAACGCAACGTGAAGGCTACGCGCGAAAACTGGATTATCAAGCCGACCGACGCATACGGCTCTAAAGACGTGTTCGCTGGTTCGAATTACACCGATGAGCAGTGGGTCGAAATCGTCGACACCCACGTTGATAGCAAGGCGGGCGCACCGTTTTTGGTCCAGCGCTACTGCACGCCGTTCAAAACGCTTGCCATTCCGTTGTATGGCACCGAGGCCGATGCCACGGTAAAGCCTTTGCCGTATAACAATATGGAGGGCCTCTACATTTACAACGGCCGCTTCACCGGCGTATTCAGCCGACTGGGGCCTGAGCCGGTTATTTGCAAGAAGACGCACGGCATTACCGCCGCGACCATTTGGGTGGATGAATAGCATGGCGAAAAGTGAGTCTTCGTCGCGCATCGTGACGAGCGTTGTGGCCGTGATTTCGGCGGCGGCATTGGCCGTGAGCCTTATCGCGGCCGGCTTTGCGGCGTGCGCTGTGCCCGATGTTTCCACCAAGGCGCTCGCGAGCGTTTATTCGACCGACGGCGCCTCGCCGTTCACGAAAGACGAGCTCGTCGCGGCCGCGGTGCAAACGAAACACTACACCATCGACGACAACGATAAGGCTGCGGTGTACGCCACCATCGCCGCGATCAACGCGCAAGAGGCGCTCTCCGGCACGGCTGGCAAGGGTGCTCCGAAAATCGATGCGACGGCGAACTATGCCGCAGGCGAGCTTTCTGGCGAGCAGGTCGCGGCGCTTGAGACGGCATTCGACGCGGCGAGCGAGCGCTACGTGCTCACGCCCGACGCCGTAAGCCATCTCGACGACGTGTTCGGCGTGGTGCAGGCTGCGAAATGGTGGCTTCTTGCCGCCGTGGTAGCCGCGTGCGTTGGCTGCACGGCTACGGCGTTTCGCGGCGGAAAGAGCCTGCTCGGGCGTGTGCTTGCAGGTGCGGGCGTTTCCGTTTTGGCGTTGTTCGCGCTGCTCGCGGCGTGGGTTGCTATCGATTTCGACGGCTTCTTCGCGCAATTCCACTCGCTGTTCTTCGCGGCCGGCACATGGACTTTCAGCTGGGATTCTTTGCTCATTTGCATGTACCCGCCTGAATTTTGGGTGGGCATGGGCGCTATTTGGCTCGTGGTCACGGTTGCGTGCTGCGTTGTTTGCATTACTATAGGAAGGCTGCTGCGCAAAGGGTCAACCCAAAAGCGCTAAGAGACTATTGGAAGGATAGATTCGTATGGCAGATTCGACCTCTGGCGTGCGCGTTCGTTTCGCGCCTTCGCCCACGGGCAAGCTTCATATCGGCGGCGCCCGCACGGCTATTTACAACTGGGCGTTTGCTCGCGCCACGGGCGGCACGTTCGTGCTGCGCATCGAGGACACCGATCCCGAGCGCTCCACCGAGGAAAACACGCAAATCATTCTGCGCGCTCTGCGCTGGCTCGGCCTCGATTGGGACGAGGGCCCCGAGGTGGGCGGCGATTTCGGCCCCTACAAGCAAACCGAGCGCTTCGACACCTACAAGGCTGCTTTGGAGCAGCTCAAAGAGCGCGGCGCGGTGTACCCGTGCTTCTGCACGAAGGAAACGCTCGACGCCAAGCGCGAGGCCGCCGAGAAAACCGAGGGTGGCTATTCGGGCTACGACCGTACCTGCCGTTCGCTTTCCGCCGAAGAAGCGCAGGCGCGCATCGACGCAGGTGAGCCGCATGTGTGGCGCCTGAAGGTGCCCGAGAACCATGGCCCCATCGAGTTCGACGACGCCGTGTATGGCCACATGAGTTTCCCGGCCGACGTCATGGACGACATGATTTTGGTGCGCACCGATGGCACGCCGACCTATAACTTCGCCGTGGTCTGTGACGATGCGAACATGCACATCACGCATGTGATCCGTGGCGACGACCACCTGTCCAACACGCCGCGCCAGATTCTGATTTATGAGGCATTGGGCCTTGAGGCTCCGACGTTCGCGCACCTCTCCATGATTTTGGGCGCCGACGGCAAGAAGCTCTCCAAGCGCCATGGCGCCACGAGCGTCGAGGAATACGCTGCGCGCGGCTATTTGCCCGACACGATGGTGAACTTCCTGGCTCTTCTGGGATGGAGCCTCGACGGCGAGACCACAATCATTTCTCGCGATGTGCTGTGCGAGAAGTTCGGTCTCGACCGCATCACGAAGAAAGACGCCGTGTTCGACGAGACCAAGCTCGATTGGATGAACGGCCAATACATCAAGACCATGCAGGCCGGCGAATGGGTGAAGCTGTCTACGCCGTGGCTGGCGCAGGCCCGCGCAGCCGGCATGGCTGCCGCCGAGGGCGCTGTAGTGGTTGACGCCGCCGAGGCTGAGCTGTTCGCGCTTTCCGACGATGAGCAGGCTGCTGCCGTTGCTGAAACCGCTGCCGACATTGAGGCGCGCCCGGCGTTTTACGAGGCGCTTTACCCGTTGCTCGCTGAGCGCGAGACAAGCCTGAGCGATGCTGCCGAGAAGCTGCCGTACATGTTCTGGGGCAAAAACGTCGTGCTCGACGCCAAAAGCGTGAAGAAGGTTCTGCAGAAGGAAGGCGCCCGTGCCGACGAAGCGCTGCGTGCGTGTCGCGAGGTGCTTGCCAACGCCGAGGCCTGGGAATGCGACCCCATGCAGGAAGCATGCCGTGCGCTGTGCGAGCCTATGGGCATCAAGCCCAAGCTCATGTTCCAGCCGCTGCGCGTTGCCGTGTGCGGCAACATGGTGAGCCCTCCGTTGTTCGAGAGCATCGAGCTGCTGAATCGCGAAGACGTGCTTGCTCGCATCGACGCGACGCTTGCCGTCGCATTCTAATGTTTCGCCCGTGCCGGCAATGTGCCCGGCGCGGGCGCTCTGCGTTGTTAAGGCTGCTTAAAGGGGGATTCTCGCAGCGATGAAAGTTCTCACGATTCCTGAACATTGCACGCGTACGCACGGCGCGAATTGCACGCGCTGCCAGCTTGCGTGCCCGGCCAAAGCAATTTCGTTCGACGAGGCGGGCGCGCCTGTTATCGATCGTGATGCGTGCACGAAGTGCGGCGTGTGCATGGGCGTGTGCGACGCATTTTCTTCGAGCTCGGCGACGGCTCTGCGCCTGTATGACCACTTGCGCAAAGTGGCCATGCGCGGAGAAATCGTATACCTCACCTGCGAAGAGAACGTTTTCCCTGGTTTTGAGCCGGCAAAAAACGTCACGGTTCTGCCGTGCTTGGCGTGCGTGCCTCCCGAGCTGTGGACGCTTCTGCTTGCCCAGAACGTTCCTGTGTGCGTGGCGTGCGATTTGAAGTACTGCGAAGATTGCCCGCGTGCCGCGCAAATCGGCGAGCTCCTTTTCACCAAGGCCATTGAAATCGCCGAAGCGCAAACGGGCGAGAACGTTCACTTCGATCGCGAGATTCCCGAATATGTGCCCTCTGTAGAAGCTGTGGTCGATGACGAATTCGACCGTCGTGCCGCGTTTGACAGCGTGAAAGACGATGCGTTTGACATTATTTCTGGTCGCCGTCGCTTGAAGCAGTCCGACACGCTGAAGGAAGCCTACCGCAAGAAGGAACGCGAGCGCATGCGCGAGGCGTTGAACCTGAGCGAGGGCGAGTATTTGAGCGACGCGCTCGAGAAGGGCAGGGCGACTCGCGTCATGCCGCCTCGTCGCCGTATGTTGCTTGAGGCCTATGCCGCTAAGCCCGACATTGCCGAAAATGTCGAAGTTGCCGTGAGCGCGACCGATCATGATGCTTGTGTGGAATGCCTCGATTGCGTGGCGAGGTGTGCGAGCGGCGCGCGTATCGCGACCAAGGAAGGTCACTTGGAGTACGACGCGCGCTACTGCGTCGGCTGCGGCGCGTGCGAGGCGGTCTGTCCGCGCAACGCGATTGCGCTCGTGGAAGCGACTTTCGCCGACCTTTTGCCCGAAGGTCCCGGCAAGCCTGCCATTGAGCCCAATCTGGCCGATTACGAGTAGTCGTGCGAAAGTGGGGTAGGAGGCAAGCCTTCTGCCCCACTTTTTTGATGAGGAGCTGCTGGATTCCGGTTTTGCATGCGGGATGGGGAATCGGCTCTGTCTCGCGTTGACGTACGAGGGGAGTGCATGTGGAAACGATGGCTCGCGACCGCGCCCGACTGATTGCCGATATTGAAGCTTTTGAGCCGTTCAATGAGCAGGAATCGGTCGATAAACAGGTGATTCTTCGTGCTCTCAAAAGCGACCCCAATTGTTTCGAGCGTTCTGCGTAGGCGCATATGGCGACATCGATATGGACGGTTGATGCCTCTTTTGAGCGTACGCTTCTCGAATGGCACAACATCTACCAGTCGTGGTCGTGGATTGGCGGCCATGCCGACGGCGTGGCTGATTTGCGTGCGGTAGCGCTTCGCGAACTCGAAGAAGAGACCGGCGTGCATGGTCGCATTCTTCCGTATGGCTGCGGTATTCCGATCGAAGGCGAGCTTGCTCGAGGGGATGGCGTTCTGGAAGATTCGGGACTCCCTCTTGAGCGAGACTCGTCGTGCGAAGACGGTTTCGCGCAGGGTTTTGAATCTTTCCCACGAGTCGATTTCCGCTCTAACGGTGGCGATGTTTTTTCGCTCGAGGTGCTCACGGTGAACGGCCATGAGAAGCGCGGCGCATATGTGGGCTCGCACTTGCATCTGAATGTGACGTATTTGGCCCAGGCTAATCCCGATGATCCGTTGAAGGTGAAGCCCGACGAGAATTCGGCACTGAAGTGGGTGCCGCTCGACGATGCCGTCCGCCTGTCGAGCGAACCGTGGATTCGCGACCGCATCTACCGCAAACTTATTGCTAAAACCCGCGCCTATTGCCGCTAGAACCTGTTAAATGCTCGTAGCATTTAACAGGTTATTCCGCCTCCAAGATTCCATTGACGCCTCGGGTCATTGCTTTTGCGACGATTCGGGCGATTTCGTTAAAAGGCACGTCGTCGCCCGAGTTGTACCAGCTTTCATAAGCTTCGAACATGCCGCCCAGAATGAAGCGTGCATAGTACTCGGTGTTTTCCAGGGGCTTAAGGCCGTGCGCCGCGCGTTCGCGCTTAATGGCTTCGACCCAATAGGGCGTCATAGCCGAAATAAGGTGCTTAATGGGAAGCTTTTCCATGAATATTGGGTTGAACAGGCGCGTTTGGCGATAGCTTTCACCAATCTCGTGCGCAACGCCATCGATATCGAGCGGCACGGTGTCCAAAACTCCGCTTGCCTTAATGCGATCCATGGTTTTTTGCGCGTGCCGTTTCGTCATGGTGTCGAGCACGTCGTCGACTGAGTCGTAGTGCAGATAGAACGTTTTGCGATTGATGTTGGCTTCTTTCGCCAAAGCGCTTACGGTGATTTTGTCGTAGTCGGTTTTCAGGATGAGACTCGCCAAGGCCTCCTCTATTGCTTGGCTGGTTTTCAATACGCGCCGGTCGATCTTCTTCGTGCCGCTTTCCTGCTCCATATTTCCTTGCGCCCCCTTTGAACCCGAAATCAACAATTCGGTAAAGTTAACCCCAAATTAAAAGCCTCTGTTGCTTATGCGCCACCTGTAGCAATACTGGCAATTGCCCCCTTTGCTTCAATTCATAATAATGCACATATGGGCATAAAACCACACATGTAGAAAAAACATTGAAGCGCCACGTCGCTAAAACGCAGCGAGAAAAGGGGAATGTTATGGTCGCTTTGGATTCCGTGAAACATGCAGCATTGTGCAAAATGGTTGATTACCTGTTTGAAGACCCTGAAACAAGGTTTCCAAAGGCGATGGAGATGGTCGACAAGGCCGCTCCTCGCAACCTTTTCCCTTCGCAACGCGAGGCATTTCGTAATGCGATCGATGAGAAGAACAACTGGTATCAGCTGCTCATGAAAATTGCCCATTTAAACCCCGACGTGCGAAATCGCCTGGTGAAATCGTTTTTGATTGACTCGAACCTCATGGTGTGGGGCGAGCAAGAGAAGAATCGCGACAAATACCAGTGCAACATTCCGTGGGCGATTCTGCTCGATCCCACGAGCGCGTGCAACCTGCATTGCACGGGTTGCTGGGCTGCGGAATACGGTCATAAGCTCAACTTGAGCTACGACGACATCGACTCTATCATCGAACAGGGCAAAGCCTTGGGAACGCACGTGTTTATCTATACGGGCGGCGAGCCCTTGGTGCGCAAACACGACCTCATCAAGCTGTGCGAGGCACATCCCGATTGTGCGTTCCTCTGCTTTACGAACGCCACGCTTATCGACGAGGCGTTTTGCCAAGACATGATTCGCGTAGCGAACTTCGTGCCTGCAATTTCGGCTGAAGGCTTCGAGGAAGCCACTGATGCTCGCCGCGGTGAAGGCGTGTTCCAGAAGGTGTCGAAGGCCATGGCGCTGCTTCGCGAGCACGGCCTTCCGTTCGGTGTTTCATGCTGCTATACCGCTCAGAATGCGAGCTCCATTGCGTCTGAAGAATACTTCGATTGGCTTATTGACCAGGGCGCATTGTTCGCGTGGATCTTCTCGTTCATGCCTGTTGGCCACGGTTCCACGCCCGACCTTATTCCCAACGCCGCTCAGCGCGAGCACCTGTACAACTTCGTGCGTGAGATGCGCCAGACGAAGCCCCTGTTCACGCTCGACTTCCAAGACGACGGCGAATTCGTGGGCGGCTGCATTGCTGGCGGGCGCCGTTATTTGCATATCAATGCTGCCGGTGACGTGGAACCGTGCGTGTTCGCGCACTACTCGAATGCGAACATCCATGACGTAAGCCTGCTCGACGCGCTGCGTTCGCCCATTTTCATGGAGTACTACTATGAGCAGCCTTTCGACGGCAACTACCTGCGCCCGTGTCCCATTCTGGAGAATTCGGGCATGCTCGCCGAAATGGTCACTCGTTCCGGAGCGAAATCGACCGATTTGCAGCACGAGGAAACCGCCGAAGAGCTCTGCTCGAAAACCAAGGCGTTCAGCGAGGAATGGGCGCCTGTGGCCAAGCGTTTGTGGAACGACCCGCGTGATCCCATGCATGGCAAGCGCATGACGAAAACTCAGGGCATGGCCGAGGCCGACATGCGCAAGTTCGAACGCTTGCAGAAAGAAGGCCGAACGCTGCATTACAACGGTGGCCTGCGTTCATAATCGCCTGTTCGTGTCGTTCTCGTGTGCGTAGGCGGCCTGGTTCGCCGTGCTGTCGATTTCGGCTACTATGTGTACCTTGTGCGCAAGTCGCACCAGTATTTATCAAGATCCGGGGAAGAGGGTTGGCTCGTCGATCCCGGTACCAACCGGGGGCAACACCCACGGTGGTCCCGCCAACAGCGATGAAGAAAGGAATTCTGAATGTCCAACGAGAATGCTACCTACCTGTTCACGTCCGAGTCGGTGACCGAGGGTCATCCCGACAAGCTGTGCGACCAGGTTTCTGATGCCATTCTGGACGCGATTCTCGCTAAAGAAATCGAGCTCGAAAAAGCCGGCTATATTTCGCCGAGCGGAAAGCCTGCCGACGTGTCGCAGGTTCGCTGCGCGTGCGAAACCGTTGCCACGACGGGCACGGTGTTCGTGACGGGCGAAATTCGTACGCAGGCCTACGTCGACGTCGACACCATTGTGCGTGACGTTGTTCGCTCCATCGGCTACGACCGCGCAAAGTATGGCTTCGACTGCGACACCTGCGGCGTAATCAACGCCATTCACAGCCAGAGCCCCGATATCGCGCAGGGCGTTGATGAAAGCTGGGAGGCCCAGCACGGCGAAGCCGCCGATAAGGAAGACGAAACCGGTGCGGGCGACCAGGGCATGGTGTTCGGCTACGCCTGCAACGAAACGAGCACGCTCATGCCGATGCCCATTTATCTGGCGCATCGCCTCTCTGAGCGTTTGACCGAGGTTCGCAAGAACGGTACGCTTCCGTTCCTTCGCCCCGACGGCAAAACCCAGGTTTCGGTCCGCTATGTCGATGGCAAGCCCGAAGCTGTCGAGAAGGTGCTCATTTCCACTCAGCATGACGAGGGCGTTGAGCATGACCAGCTCGAGGCCGCGCTTATCGAGCATGTGATTAACCCCGTGCTTGCCGCTGAAGGCCTGAAGGCCGCAAGCGACATGGATATCTATGTGAATCCCACGGGTCGTTTCGTCATCGGTGGCCCCATGGGCGACACGGGCCTCACGGGTCGCAAGATTATCGTCGACACCTACGGCGGCATGGGCCGCCATGGTGGCGGCGCGTTTTCGGGCAAAGATTGCACGAAGGTCGACCGCTCCGCAGCATACGCGGCGCGTTGGGTCGCCAAAAACGTCGTGGCGGCTGGCCTGGCCGATCGCTGCGAAGTGCAAATCGCCTACGCCATTGGCATGGCTCGCCCAGTGAGCATCATGGTCGACACTTTCGGCACCGAGCATGTGCCTGTGGCCGATATCGAGAAGGCTGTGTCTGAGGTCTTTGACCTGCGCCCGGCTGCGATTATCGACGCACTCGACCTTCGCCGCCCAATTTATCGTCTTACCAGCAATTATGGCCACTTTGGCCGCGAACTTCCCGAGTTCACGTGGGAGCGTCGCGACAAGGCCGAGGCGCTGCGCAAGGCATGCGGCCTGGAGTAGTTCGCCCGCGCGCATTTCGCAAACACGAACATATGTTGTATTTTGAAAGCGAGTCTCATCCGGGGCTCGCTTTTCTTATATACTCGCTTGCATGAGAACCGTTTCCTTAGTTTTGGACATACAAACCCAGTCGCTCGACAGCCTCTACACCTACGTAGTTCCCGCCGATATGGTCGGCGTAGAAGTGGGTTGCGCCGTGCTTGTCGAATTCAGCGCGCGCCGCGCGATCGGCTACGTTATGGAGGTTTGTGAGCGGCCCGATTCCGAAATTGATCCTACCTCGGTTTCGCGTCTCAAGCCGCTGCTCTCGGTGCTTTCTTCGCCGTACTTCGACGAAGACGGCGCAGCACTCGTCCAATTTATCGCCCATGAATACGTGGCGCCCCTCAGCGCGTGTGTGCATTTGCTCACGCCCGTGGGCCGTGCGCCGAAGGTCGTGAAACGCGGCGATATGTGGGAGTTACAAAAGCCTGCGCGGCGCAGAAAGAAGAAGGGCGAAGCTGAGGCTCCTGTGCCGCTCGATGAAGACATCGCCGAGGCCGCCGAGGCGCGTGAAGGCTTTGCGCTCACCGAAGGCCAGGCGGCGGCGCTTACGTGCGTCGATGCGTGCATTGACCGCTGTGCCGGCGAGACGTGCGTGGTCGATGGCGTGACGGGGTCGGGCAAAACCGAGGTGTACCTGCGTGCGATTCGCCATGCGCTCGAGTTGGGGCGTGGCGCCATTGTGCTCGTACCTGAAATTGCGCTCACTCCTCAAACGGTGTCGCGCTTCGAGGGCCGCTTCGGCGATACCGTGGCCGTTATGCACTCGCGCATGACGGCGGGCGAGCGCTTTGACCAGTGGGAAGCGGTGCGCCTAGGCAAAAAACGCGTGGTCGTGGGTGCGAGAAGTGCGCTCTTTTGTCCTATGGCAACGCTTGGCCTCATCATTATCGACGAAGAGCACGAAAGTACCTATAAGCAGGAAAGCGCGCCGCGCTACCACGCGCGCGATGTGGCCGCATGGATGGCTCAGCGCACAGGCGCCGCGCTTGTGCTGGGCAGCGCGACTCCTTCGATCGAGACGCTGTGCCGCTGCAAGGTCGACGATATGTGGCATCGCGTGGTACTTCCGACGCGCGCGAATGGCAAGCCTATGCCCGAGGTGCGCATTATCGACATGGCGAAGGAATTCGGCCGCGGCTCTCGTTCCATGTTCGCTAAAGAGCTGCAGGAAAACCTGTTCGCCGCGGTCGATGCGGGCCGCAAAGTCGTGCTCATGCTCAATCAGCGCGGATTCGCGAACTTCTTGCTGTGTCGCGATTGCGGCTATGTGCCCGAATGCACTACGTGCTCGGTTTCGCTGACCTATCACGAAGTGGGCCGAAAGCTCGTGTGCCACCATTGCGGCAAAACCTCTCAGGCACCTGTAACGTGCCCGGTGTGTGGAAGTCCCTATTTGAAGAAGTTCGGTGCGGGAACGCAGCGTGTGGAGATGGAGCTGCGACGCATACTCGACGACCACGCGAGCGCAACGGGCCGGCCGCTTCCGCGCGTGGTGCGCATGGACTCCGACACCACTGCGACGCGCGATGCGCATGAAAAGCTGCTCGCCGAATTTGGCCAGCCCGGTGCGGCGGTGCTTTTGGGTACGCAGATGATTGCGAAGGGTCTCGATTTCGACGATGTCGTGCTCGTGGGCGTGATCAACGCTGACACGCAGCTGCGCTTGCCCGATTTCCGCTCGGCGGAACGCACGTTCGACTTGGTGGAGCAGGTTGCAGGCCGTGCGGGCCGCGGGCACTTCGAGGGCCGCGTGCTCGTGCAAACCTATATGCACGACGCGATGGCCATTCTTGCAGCTGCGCATTACGATCGTAAGCGTTTTCTTGCCGACGAACTTCCGAAACGCAAGATGCTCGGGTACCCGCCGTATGCGCGCTTGGCGAATATTTTGGTATGGGGCACCGAAGAGGGGGCCGTGCGCGCCGAAGCCGAAGTGCTGGCGAAGCGCGTGCAGGAGCAGATTGACGATATTGTGGGCGATGGCTGGCAGAGCCTGGGCGCGGCCCCGTGCGCCATTGATAAGCTGCGCGGCCAACACCGCTGGCACATTTTAATCAAGGCGCCTGCAGGGGCCGACATCTCAAAGCTCGCCGAACCGGTGATTCGCAAGCGACGCGCGAACAAGAAAGTCAATGTCGCCGTGGACGTTGACCCGTACAGCTTACTGTAGTTGGCGCGAACTCTGCCCCAGTGCGTCGCGCTGGGGTAACGTGGCAGAGCGCCCAATCGGCCACTTGCCAAGCGCGCATGTGTCCTCTATTGCCGCCGTCCGCGTATTTGTGTGTACCATCTGCGCATTTGTCGGCCCAGCTGTCACTCTTTGATATACTCTCGACTGCAAACTTTGCTTGTTGAAACGGGGCCTGATTCGTGGCCCTTTCGATAAAAGGAACTGAATATGGCTTTTGACACGCTCCCGGTGGTGGAATACCCCGACCCCATTCTTCGCCAGGTGTGCGAGGAGTGCGACATCAAAGACAAGAGCTTGAAGAAGCTCGCGAAGCAAATGGCGAAAACGATGTACAAGAACAACGGCTGCGGCATTGCCGCACCGCAGGTGGGCGTGCTTAAGCGCATCATCGTGATTGACTGCGACCAGGAAGATGGCCGCCAAGACCCCATCACGCTCATCAATCCTAAAATTCTTGAACTCAAAGGCGAATTGGTTACTGAAGAAGAGGGCTGCCTTTCATGCCCTGGCATTTCTGTGCCTGAATGCCGCCGAGAATACGCCGTGGTGAAATTCACCGACTTCGACGGCGAAGACTACATCATCGAAGGCGACGGCCTGCTCGGTCGCTGCCTGCAGCATGAAATCGACCATTTGAACGGCAAAACGCTGTTCGAAAGCGCTGCGCCCGCTGCACGCCTCAAGGCGCTGCGCGATTATGAGATCGCGCGAGCGGCAGGCGCCAAGCCGGGTGAAACGAGCATCGACTAGCAAACACTTTCGAAAGGCGGTGATTCCATGCGCGTTGTGTTCATGGGAACCCCCGATTTTGCGGCGAGCATTCTTATCGAGCTGAAGGAACAGCACGATGTCGTCGCCGTGTACACGCGCGCCGATGCGGTGCGCGGCCGTGGCAAGAAGCTCGTGCCGTCTCCGGTGAAGGAAGTCGCTCTTGGCGCGAATATTCCGGTGTTCGAACCCCGCACGCTTCGCGACGAAGTTGAAGTCGAACGCCTTCGCGCCCTCGATCCCGACGTTATTTGCGTCGCCGCGTACGGCATGATTCTGCCGCAGGCTGTGCTCGACATTCCGAAGTATGGTTGCTTGAACGTGCACGCGTCGCTTCTGCCGAAGTATCGCGGCGCGGCCCCCATCGAGCGCGCCATTCTGAATGGCGACGACGAGGCGGGTGTGTGCATCATGCGCATGGAGGCAGGTCTTGATACGGGCGATTACTGCATTTGCCGTTCTTGCCAAATCGCGGGCATGAATGCCGAGCGTTTGACGGGCGAACTTGCCGACAAAGGCGCGTATGCACTGCTTTCGGCCCTCTACGATGTGGAGCATGGCGTACAGCGTTGGGTCAAGCAGGCTGAGGAAGATGCTACGTGGGCGCCCAAAATCGAAAAAGGTGAGTTGAATCTGAACCCCGCGATCGAGTGCGTCGAGAACCTTCGCCATGTGCAGGCATCGGGCGTGCAGCACCCTTCGAAGTGCTCCATCGCGGGCAAAGGCGTCACGGTGCTTTCCGCGGCAGCGCTTTCGCAAGACGATTCATGCTTCGAGGCCGCATCGGGCCTTGCGCAGGGCAAGGTGTTGTTCGCGCAAAAACGGTTGTTCCTCGGATGCGCCGACGGCGTTTTCGAGATTTTGGAAATAAAGCCTGACGGGAAAAAGGAAATGGATGCTCGTTCGTTCGCTGCGGGCGTGCAGAACATCAAGTCGGGCGAGATTGAGTGGGAGACATTGTAAATGGCATACGATAACAAGGGCGCAGGAGATTCTCGCGGCAACCGACCGAACAACAACCGCGGCGGCAACGGCCACGCCAACGGCGGATACCGCGGCAAGGGCGGCGACTCTCGCGGACGCGGCAACGGCGACAAAGGCGGCTTCCGTGGCTCGAAGGGCCAGGGCGGCTACAAGAAGCGCGACGGCGAGCGCAAATTCGATCGCGACGATAATCGTGGCGGCTACAAGGGCGGCAAGCCTCAGGGCGGCTACAAAGGCCGTGGCAATCGCGACGATCGCGGTGAAGGCCGTAAGTTTGACCGCGACAATCGAGGCCCGAAGCGCGATTTCAAGCGCGACGATAATCGTGGCGGCTACAAGAAGCACGACGGTGAGCGTAAATTCGACCGCGATGGCGACCGTGGCGGCTACAAGGGCGGCCGCGACTTCGACCGCAAGCCTCGCGGCGATCGTCGCGACGGCGATCATGATTTCAAGAAGGGCGGCTACAAGAAAGACTTCAGCCGTGACGAGCGTAAGTTCGAGCAGGACGAGCGCAAGTTCGACCGTGAAGGCCGTAAGTTCGACCGCGACGATCGCGGTCCGAAGCGTGAGCGCTCCTTCGATGGCGACAGGCGCGACGACTGCCGCTTTGACAAGCGCGATGGCGGCAAGTTCGAGGGTCGTGGGGACCGTCGTTTCGGCGACCGCCCGAAAAAGCGCTTCGACGACGACAAGCGTGGCTTCAAGCCGCGCCGCGATGACGACCGCCTCGACGCCCAGGTTGACGATGATGCTCCTCGCAGCGAATACCGCGAACATCGTCGCAAGGGCGAAGGCTATCGCGGCACGGGCGGCGGTTACCGCAAGCCTAAGGGCCAAGTGCATGTGACGCCTGCTCGCCAGGCTGCCTGCGCCATCGGTCGCGTGGTGCGTGAGCGCAACGCCTATGTTGCCGAAGTCACGCCTGCCGTGCTCGCCAAATTCCAAGGTATTTCCCCTGAAGATGCTGCGTTCGCCACGAAAATCGCGCGTGGCGTGACTGCGACGGTCGGCACGCTCGACGAGTTCATTAACCGCAACATGAAAACCCCGAACGACATCGACGAGGTCGTTCGCGACGCTATGCGCGTGAGCGCCTATGAGCTGTTGTTCCTCGACAAGCCCGCCTATGTAGTTGTTGACCAGGGCGTTGAGCTCGTGTGCTCCGTTGCCCCCAAGGCGGGCGGCCTTGCTAACGCCGTGCTGCGCCGCATGTCGGAAAGCGCGAAAACGTTCCCGTTTGGCAACCCGAACCTGAGCCTGCAGGTGCTTGCTCGTTCGCAGGCCTTCCCGATGTGGCTCGCCAAGCGTCTCATGAACGAAATGACGCTGCCGAAGGCGACCGCATTCATGCATGCCTGCAACACCGATGCTCCGGTGTTTATCGCCGTGAATTCCGTGAAGGGCGATTTCGAGCAGATCGAAGAGGCTTTTGACCAGGCCGGTTCGCTGCTTGAGGCGTCGGAAGACGTGCAGGGTTGCTATCGCGTGAAGGAGGCTCGTTCGCTGCGCAGCGCCGACGTGCGAGCGCTGTTCGAGGCTGGCGAGCTGCTCGTGTCCGACGAGGGTGCGCAAACCGTGGCGCAGTTGGCCATGCCTGCCGAAGAGCCCGCAAGCTTCCTCGAAATTGGCTCTGGCCGTGGCACGAAGACCATTCTGCTCCAGAGCGCCGCGCATCGCGCATTTGGCCATTGCGTGCCTATGACCTCGGTCGACGACCATGAGTTCAAGGGCAAGATTCTTGGCGAACGCTGTGCCGCGTATGGCATTGACACGGTTGAGCCTCTCACGGCCGACGCGCGCACTCTTTCGCAAAAGCTGCCCGAGGCAAGCTTTGACGCCGTGCTGCTCGATGCTCCGTGCTCGGGTGTGGGCACGCTGCGTCGCCACCCCGAGATTCGTTGGCGCTTGAAGCCCGAAGATATCACCAGCATGGCCTCCATTAATCTTGACTTGCTCATTGAGGCGACCAAGATGGTGAAGCCGGGCGGCGTTATCACCTATGCTACCTGCACCGTTTTCCCTGAGGAAAACGAGCAGGTTGTCGAGCGCTTCCTGAAGACGAAGTTCGGCGAGCAGTTCGAAATTGAGGAGCAGGTGCAAACCACGCTCACGACGAACGGCCCCGACGCCCATTACGCCGCGCGCCTGCGCCGCCGCGCATAACGAATTGACGCGCTTGAACGCGAACTCACAAGAAGAGAGCCCCAATCGGGGCTCTTTTCTTGTTCTGTAGGCTTCTTCGCATGGGCAATACGCGAGGTTGACGTTCGTTCGGAGCTCATCGGGCATGCGCATACCGTCTTTCGGCGGTGCGTGTCGGGTTCGAATACCGCGCGTGATGCCCTTTGCGGTCTTGCTTTGATCGAATCGCTCGTTTTCGCGTTGCTTGACCTATTTCATTTTCGAGGTATCGATGCCCTCGAGATCGAGTAGGTATTTCTTGATTTTCACTCCGCCCGCGTAGCCCACGAGCTTGCCATCGGCTCCAATAACGCGGTGGCACGGCACCACAATGGGCAGTGGGTTTTTGTTGTTGGCGAGCCCTACCGCGCGAAAGCCTTTAGGGCTGCCAACCATTTCGGCGATTTCCGCGTACGTGCGCGTTTGGCCATAGGGAATGGTTTCAAGGGCTTTCCATACCTTGAGCTGGAATTCGGTTCCGTGTGGCGAGAGGGGAATATCGAAGAAACGGCGCTTGCCTGCGAAATATTCCTGCAGTTGCGTAGCCGCCTTGTTCGTAAGCGCGCTCGGGCGGCGCGGGCCATCGTGTGCAACGTCGCCAAAAGCAATCGCGCAAATGCCCGCCTCGTCGGCGGCGATGCTCAGTCGCCCCATGGGCATGGCGTATACAAAATAGTTCGTGCAGCGTTGCATGGTCATCCTTTCGTGTGTTCTTCGATTATAGGCGGCAAGCGCTGCGGCTGCGTTAGAATGAATGAAAAGGCAGGGGCCTCGCCCGAAATTCATGCATGCAAGGAGCCAATGTGTTCACCGAGCCGAAAATCGCACCATCAATTCTGTCCGCCGACTTCATGAATATGGCCCGTGATGTGGCCGAAATCGAAGAAGGCGGTGCCGCCTTCGTGCATGTTGACGTCATGGACGGTCATTTTGTGCCGAACCTTACGCTCGGCGTGCCGTTTGTCGCCGGCTTGAAGAAGATCACGAAGCTGCCGCTCGACGTGCACTTGATGATTTCCAACCCGCTCGAACAGCTTCCCTGGTATCTGGAGCATACGCCCGATATCGTCACGGTGCATGCTGAGGCGCTCAACGCCGATGCCGGCCAGTTTGATTTGGCAATCGATATGATTCACGACGCCGGCTGCAAGGCCGCCATCGCCATGAAGCCCGATTACGATGTCGAGCTCATCAAGCCTTACATCGCGAAGCTCGACATGGTGCTGCCCATGAGCGTGTTCCCGGGCTTTTCTGGCCAGAGCTATATCCAAGGAACCGAGGCCAAGGTTGCCCGTATCGTTGAGATGGCTCGTGAGGCGGGCGTCTCGCCGCTCATCGAGGTCGATGGCGGCTTGAAGGCGAACGACCCAACGCGCGCAGTGTGCGCGGCGGGCTGTGACGTGCTTGTTGCGGGCAGCGGCGTGTTCGGCGCGTCCGACCGCGCGGCTGCGATTGCGGAAATGAAGGCGGTCGCCGCCGAGGCCAAGAAAAACGGTTTCGTGGCTCCGTGGACAAACGACGTGCAGGCATAAAAGGGGCATGCAGGCAATGCAAACCAAGCGCATATATTTGGACAACGCGGCAACCACGCCATTGTGCGATGCGGCCGCAAAGGCCATGGCGCCTTATATGGAGTCGGGAGCGCAGGCGCCTTTCGGCAATGCGAACTCGCTTCACTCCATTGGCCGCGAGGCGTTCTCCGTGCTCGAAGACGCGCGTGCTCGCGTGGCTCGCGCCCTGAAGGCCCATCGTCCCGACGAAATCATATTCACAGGCGGCGCTACCGAATCGGACAATTCGGCAATCGTGGGCATGGCGCTTGGCGCGCGCGAAAGGGCTCGTTTGGCGGGCAAGCATGGGCCGTTCAAGGTGGTGACCTCGCGCATCGAGCATGAGGCTGTTCTCGAAACGAGCCATATGTTACGCGCGCTCGGCTTCGAGTTCGAGCTTGTCGACAACGATGGTTTGGGCAGGGTAACGCCTGAAGCACTGAAGCGCGTGGTTGATGAAAACACCCTGGTGGTAAGCGTTATGGCTGCCAACAACGAAGTGGGCACCATCGAACCTGTGGCCGAGTTGTGCAGCGTGGCTCATGCCGCCGGCGCGCTGTTTCACGTCGACGCCGTTCAGGCGCTTGGGAAAATTCCCGTCGATCTGAAGGGCTGGGGTGTCGATGCGGCTTCGTTTTCTGCGCACAAAGTGGGCGGTCCGAAGGGTGTTGGCGTGCTCTATCTTGCGGCGAAAACGCCCTACGTGGCGTATCTGCCTGGTGGCGGTCAGGAAAATGGGCGTCGCAGCGGCACGCAGAACGTGTGCGGCATCGCAGGTGCTGCGGCGGCCATTGAGTTCGCTGTGGCTGAGCAGCCTGCTTATGCGGCGCGCGCCCGTGCCATGCGCGACGATTTGTACGCGCGTTTGGGCGCCATTAAACGCGTGGTGCCGTCGGTTTGCGTGCCTTGTGGCAGCGAAGAGTTCTTGCCCAACATTGTGAATGTATGCGTGCGCGGCTTCGAGAGCCAAACGCTTATTTTGCAGCTCGACATGCGCGGTATCTGCATTTCGGGCGGCTCGGCCTGCGCATCGGGGAGCCTCGATCCTTCGCACGTGCTTTCCGCCCTCGGCGTCGAACGCAACCTTGCCCAAGGCGAGCTGCGCGTATCGATTGGCGTGGAAAACACGCAAGCCGACATAGATGCATTCTTCGAAGCGTTCAAGGAGGCGATTGCATGACCGAGCTCATAACGATGCACACGCACTCCACGTTCTGCAATCATGCCAAAGATCAGCTCGGCGACATGGTGCAAGCGGCGGTCGATGCAGGCATTGCCCATATGGCGGCGACGGAGCATTATCCTATTCCCGATGAGCTCGACCCGTCGAAGCGCTCCACCATGCCGGCAGAGCGGCTTGAGGCCTATATTGACGCTGTGCGGGAGCAGCAGAAACGCGACGATATCGACGTGCTTTTGGGCTGTGAGCTCGATTGGCTTGGCAAAGACGAAACGCGCGCTTTGCATGCGAGCGATTTTGACCGGTTCGACGTTGTGCTCGGCTCGATTCATTTCGTTGACCGTTGGCTTATGGTGAGCCATAAGAATATGTCGCGTTGGAAGTCGGTTGACCTTGAAGCGTTCTGGAACCGTTATGTCGAGCTTTGGTGCGAGGCTGCGAAAAGCGACATGCCGTTTACCGTGATGGCGCACGCCGACGTGGTGAAGAAGTTCAGCCCGAAGCCCGAATTCGATCTCGAGCCTTTGTATGAGCGTATGGCTCGAGCGGCGCGCGAGGGTGGGCGCATGGTCGAGGTGAATACCTCGGGCGCGTATGCCGAGTGCGCCGAGTACTATCCATCGCCGTCGCTTTTGCAGGCGTTTCGCGCCGAGGGCGTTGCGTGCACGGTGGGAACCGACGCGCATTGCAAGGAGCACATCGCGCGCGATATCGAACGCGCTTACGATTACATGCGTGCTGCCGGCTATACGCAGCTCGCCGTTCCTGCGCGTGGCCGTGGTGTGCGCATGGTTGATTTGTGATGTTGACGAGCCGCCTTTCGAGGCGACTTCTTTATAGCGCCTGGCACGTGCTTACGACCTGTTAAACGCTACGAGCATTTAACAGGTGCGAATAACCAATACGGCTCGAAAGACAAGGAGGCCGATTATGGCGAATGAAGAGGAATACGAGATTGATGAGGAACAGCGGGGGCTGCGCCATGTGGGCCGTGGGCCTCTTGCGGAAAAGGGCACGCAGGCTCTTGCGTTGGTGGGCGAGCTCGTCTCGGCTCTGAATCGCATGTTTCCGCCGGCCGACGCCGAACCATGGGATCGAACCGGCCTGCTCGTGGGCGACCCTTCGGCAAAAATCGAAGGCGTGGCCTGTGCGCTCGACCCTACGGTGCCTGCCGTTCGCGAAGCCGCGCAGCTCGGCGCGAACGTGCTCGTGACGCATCATCCTGCGTTTCTCGACGCTCCCGATGAGTTCATGCCGCTTTCGGCTCGTGCCTGCGTGCCGGGTTCAGTGGTGTTCGAAGCGGCGCGCTTGGGTGTGGCGCTTGCGAATTGGCACACGGCGCTCGATGTGAGTGCGCCTGCGCAATCTATGCTACCGGGCATGCTGCGCTTGAAGCCCTCGACTGTGCTTGAGCCGCTTGCTCGCGACGAATCGCTCGGCTATGGTCAAATCTGTGCCGTCGATGCCAGCGAGGGCCTCACGCTCGGCGACCTATCGGCTCGTTGCATGGCGGTGTTCGGTCGGGCACCGCGCGTGTGGGGCGCCATGGATACGTCTCTTTCCACGGTATGCACGTGGACGGGCGGCGCCGGCGATGCGGCTTCCGAGTGCGTGAAGCGCGGGATTGACGTGCTTGTGTGCGGCGAAGTGAAATACCATGCCGCGCTTGAGGCGTCGCAGCAGGGCCTGTGCATCATTGAGCTTGGCCACGATGTGTCGGAATTGCCTTTTGCGCGAATTCTCGCCGAATCGTGCGCTCGCGTGGGCGTTGCACGTGAGAAGATAACGTTGCTCGATCAAAACGATGCGTGGCAGCATCCCGAAACGAGGAGGGTCTAGTGCAGGTAACCCAAGAGCAAATCGCGGCGCTGTTGAAGCTTCAGACGATCGATTCGGAATGCGCGCGACTGAACAAGCAACTCGACGAGCTTCCCCAGAAAATGGCGATTCTCGACGTGCGCCATAAGAAGGCGGCGCTAGCCGAAAAACGCCGCACCATTGTGGGCATGCATAAAGATACGCAAACTCAGCTTGCGCACGCCGAGGGCGAAGATGCCGATTTGGCGCGCAAATCAAAGGTGGCGCAAGACCTTATCGATACGGCGGGCGGTGACTACCGCTCCATTACGCTGCACAGCAAGGAGCTTTCGGGCTACCAAAAGCGTCGCGACACACTCGTCGATGAAATCGCTGGCTACAAAGAAAAGCTCGCTCAAATGGAGAAACTCGAGGGCGAAATCGACACCATTGAGGTTTCGCTGTGTGCGAAAGAGGAAAAGCTCATCGCCGAATACCGCGCGAAGGGCGGTGAGATTCTGGCGAGGGTGAACCAGTTCAAGCCTGAACGCGATCGCATGGTTGCATTCGTCAACGACTCAAAACTGCTTGCGACTTACGAGCGCATTGCGAAGGCGAAGGGCGGGGTGGCGCTTTCCGCCTTGAACGAAAATGCTTGCACGGTATGCCGCACGACGTTCGACCACAGTCGCGTGTTGGGGCTTCGTGCCGAGTCTCCGCTTTCGGTATGCCCGAGTTGCGGCCGCCTTATGGTCGTCGATAAGAAGTATCGCGGCTAGGCGTTCGTTGCATGGCCTTCAACCTTGGCTTTTTTGCTATCGGAACCTGTTAAATGCTCGTAGCGTTTAACAGGTTCCCGGGTTTCAAAACATCAGGGATGCATCCTCGTTCGTGCGGGCCTGGTTTTTGCTCGCGAGCGCGAGCCGATCGGATGCGAATCGGAAACCGTTTGTAGGTTGCCGTTCACGTTTTCGACACAGAACACAAGAAGTCATAACTTTTCTTGTGTGACCTCTAATCGTGTGTTATAGTAATCAAGCTTTTTTGCCTGTAATCAGAGATTATCTGAAGTAATGGAGTGAGAGAAATGTCCCAGGTTTGTGAAATTTGCGGTAAGCACCCCGTGGCCGGTCGCAGCATCAGCCACTCCCACCGCGTAACCAATCGTACCTTCCGTCCGAACATTCAGAAGGTTTCCGTCGTCGTTGACGGCAAGTCCCGCAAGATGAATGTCTGCACTTCTTGCATGAAGGCCGGCAAGGTCGTCCGCGGCTAAAGCGCGACAACTGCACAAACGCAAAAGCCCGCTTCTGCGGGCTTTTTTGTGTGCAAGAGTACTTTGAGTATCAAAGTATCACCGCGCCTGCGCTGAAACGGGTATACTTAACGTTTGTCTCGCAGTCGTGGGAAAGGACGATTCATGACGCAAAAGATTTCCGGCAATCTTCACGTATCTAACGACGTGCTGGCCGACCTCGCTGGTACCGCCGCCCTCGGCTGCTACGGCGTCGTTGGCATGGCAGCGCCTTCTTTGCAAGACGGCATCGCGAAGATTCTTCCCGCCAACCGCCTGCGCCGCGGCGTTATCGTGACGCCCCGCGAGGCTGGCATTCACGTCGATTTGTATGTGGTTATCGAATACGGCACCAACATCACCGTCGTTTCGCAGAACCTTATCGACAACGTTACCTATGTGCTCAATGAGTTTGCGCAGGTGCCGCTCGATGGCATTGAAGTGCACGTTCAGGGCATCAAAGTTCGCAAATAGCGAGCTTTGCTAAAGGTCATCGAGGAGACACCACCTAATATGAGCAACTATTCTACGCATGAAGTTCTGAACGCGATCGCTGCTGCCCAAAAGGCGCTTTCCGACCGCAAAGACGAGGTCAACCGCCTCAATGTGTTCCCCGTGCCCGATGGCGACACCGGCACGAACATGTCGCTCACCATGCAAATGGTCGTCGACAACCTTGCGAAGCTTCCGATTGGCGCTTCGAGTGCGGAAATTCGCAAGACCATCACCACGGGTGCGCTCATGGGCGCCCGCGGCAATTCCGGCGTTATTACGTCGCAGATTCTGCGCGGCTTGTGCGAGGGATTTGAGGGCTTCGAAGAAGAGGGCATTACCACCGCGTCTCTCGATTCTTGCTTCGCCCGCGCGACCGAAGTGGCGTTCCAGGCCGTGCGCAAACCGGTTGAGGGCACCATTCTTACCGTAATCAAAGATACCGCGGCCGCCGCGAAGAAGGCTCGCAAGAAGAAGCTCAGCACCGAAGAGGCGCTCGACTTCATCGTGAACGGCGCATATGAATCGGTGCAGCGCACGCCCGAGTTTCTGCCTGTGCTGAAAGAGAACGGCGTCGTCGACGCTGGCGGCTTTGGCCTGGCTATTCTCATCGACGCGTTCGCCGCAACCCTCACGGGCAAGGAGGGCTTCGCTGGCGACGCGCTCGCGATGTCTCGTCCTGCTCCGAAGGCGGAAATCGAGCAGATTGACGACTGGGATGTCGATTCCGCGTTCCGTTACTGCACCGAATTCCTCGTGCATTCCAACACGATTGACGTTGATGCTGCGAAAGACTTCCTGCCTACCATGGGCGACTGCGACCTCATGGTCGGCATGCACCCCAACTTCAAGGTGCACGTGCATTCCAACCGCCCCGACCAGGTTCTGGGCTGGTTCCTTACGCACGATTGCCAGATCTCTGAAGTGCATGTCCACAACATGAAGCTGCAAAGCGACGAGCGCAACGAGAAAATCGAGGCGCAGCTCGAGGCAGAGCACAAGCCGCTTGGCGTCGTTGCTGTGGCTCCCGGCTCTGGCACGGCCAAGATTTTCGAATCCCTCGGTGTCGATGTCGTTATTTCCGGCGGTCAAACCATGAACCCGTCTACGGCCGACATCCTTGCTGCCGTCAACAAGGTCAACGCCGACTCGGTCGTTATTCTGCCCAACAACAAGAATATCATCATGGCTGCTCAGGCCTGTGTCGAGGTTTCCGAGAAGCCATGCGCAGTCGTTGCCACCACGAGCGTGCCGCAGGCGTTCTCTGCGATGTTCGGCTTCGATGGCGAAGCTTCGCTCGAAGAAAACGTCGAAGCCATGACGGAGGCTTTCGCCGAGGTGAAAACCGGCGAAGTCACCCATGCCATCAAAGACTCGAAAGACGCCCACGGCAATCCCATCAAAGATGGCGACGTCATTGGCATTGCCGATGGCTCCATTGAAGCCGTTGGCTCCGACGTTTCCGACGTTGTGCTCGCGTTGCTTGAAACCATGGAGGCCGACGACGCCGATACCATGACCATTCTTGCTGGCGAAGATTTCAGCGACGAAGACCTTGAGGCGCTGGTCGCTCGCATCGAAGAGGCCTACGAAGACCTTGAGATTGACCCGCATCGCGGCGAGCAGGCGCTTTACCCCGTCGTGTTCTCGCTCGAGTAGCGCAACAACTGCATCATGTCTGACCGCTTGGCCGCCACCCTGGCTCTCGACGCACCCGTGACTTCTATTCCGGGCGTTTCGTCGGGCAGGGCGGCGGCTTTGTCGCGTTTTGGAGCCACGACAATTCGTGACGTGCTTGCGCATTACCCCAAGCGTTACCTTGATATGTCGAATATCTGCACCATCGGACAGGCGCGCATTGGCGAAAATGCCACTATTGTCGCTACGGTGCATGAGGCTGTTCTCAAGCGCCCCAAGCCGAAGTTCGATCTGGTGGAAGTCACGCTCGTCGATGGCACGGGTACGCTTATCGTCACGTTTTTCAAGCAGCCCTGGCTTGTGAAAACGCTTACCCCCGGCATGCGTGTAAGCGTTGCGGGCAAAGTTGAGTTCAACTACGGTTTCTTGCGCATGACTATGCCTTTCCTCGATAAGGTCGATGGCGACAACGTCGAAGAAGTCACCGGTCAGGTGATTCCTGTGCATGCCGCATCCGAGAAGGTGCCGCAAGGCCAAATGCGTCGCATCGTGCGTGGGGCGCTCTCTCAGCTCGGGCGCGTGTACGATCCGCTGCCTGCTTCGCTTCGCGCGAAGTATCGCCTTATGCCGCGTGCGGAAGCATTGCGCGCGATTCATTTCCCCGTCGATATGGCCGAGCAAGCCCAGGCACGCCGTCGTTTGGTGTATGAGGAAGTGCTTGCGCTTGAAATGCATTTGATGCAGCAGGCGCAGGCGGAACTCGGTGATGCTTCGCCGCGCACGCACGTCGTTGACGGCCCGGCCCGCAGGGCGTTTGAGGAACATTTGCCCTTCTCTTTGACGGGCGACCAACAGCGCGCGGTTGCCGATATCTCGCAGCGCATGGCGGCCCCCGAGCGCATGCGCCATATGCTTTTGGGCGATGTGGGTACGGGCAAAACCATGGTGGCGGCGTTTGCGCTCGTTATGGCGGCCGATTCTGGTGAGCAGGCTCTCATGATGGGCCCCACTGAGGTGCTCGTCGACCAATATGCGCAAGGCTTGGGACCCCTTCTCGAAAAATCGGGCGTGACCTGGGCGAAGCTTACGGGTTCGACGCCCGCTTCAGAACGCGAGGCGATTCTCGAAGGTTTGGCCTCGGGCTCGATTTCGGTGTGCTTTGGCACGCATGCGCTGCTTGTGGACGATGTGGTGTGCCGCAATTGCGGGCTCGTGATTATTGATGAGGAGCAACGTTTCGGCGTTGACCAGCGTGAAGCCCTTATGGCGAAGGGTGCGGCGTGCGATGTGCTCGAAATGACCGCGACGCCCATTCCTCGCACGCTCGCCCTGGCGCTGTATGGCTCTATGACGCAGTCGTATTTGCGCGAGATTCCCTTCGAGCGCCCGCCACGCACGACGAAGGTGTATGGCTTTCGCGAGCGTGGCCGCGCTTACGACGTGGCGCTTGAGGCATGTAAAAGGGGAGAGCAAGCTTATATCGTGTGCCCCTTGGTCGGCTCTCAGGGCGGCGCGGCTGCGCAAGCTTCTGGGCCGCGCCCTAAAGAGCGCTCGCGTTTCGGCTATTCCGGAACCGCCGGAGAGCAGGACGAGCCGGTGTATATCGATTCGTTCGACGATTTCTCGGGCGATGACTCGAAGGCGGCCGAGGCTCAGGCGAAATTCCTGCAAGCGAAAACATTTTCGGCGTATAGGGTGGGGCTTTTGCACGGTCGCATGAAGGCGGCGGCGAAGCGCGAGGTCATGGAGCGCTTCCGTGCAGGCGAGATTGATGTGCTTGTGAGCACGACGGTCATCGAGGTCGGCGTTGACGTGCCCAATGCAACGGTGATGATTGTGGAAGACGCTGATAAATTCGGCCTTTCTCAGCTTCATCAGTTGCGTGGACGCGTGGGCCGCGGTGAAAAACCCGGTTTCATGTGTTTGATTTCAGCCACGGGCGATAAGGCGGCATGCGAGCGCCTTTCGGCTATGGAGAAAACCGAAGATGGCTTCAAGCTCGCCGAATATGACTTGTCACTTCGCCGCGAAGGCGATATTTTAGGCAATCGCCAACATGGCGCCTCGGTGCTCAAGCTCGTGAACGTGGTTCGCGACGGGGCCGTGATCGAGGCCGCTCACGCCGACGCGCGTGAATATATGGAAACTCAGGTTCGTGCGAATACGCTTGAATCAAAGCTTTATCTGCGCGAAGTGGATGCGGTGTTTTCCGCTGAAGCGCAGCGAAAGACGCACACAGCGAAAAAAGGAGGCGTGCGATGAGGGTTATCGCAGGAGATTTCAAGGGCAGAAACCTTAAAGCCCCCACGGGAATGGATACGCGACCGACTACCGATCGCGTGAAGGAATCGTTCATAAGCTCGCTCATTTCGGCCTATGGCTCGCTCGAAGGCGCGCATGTGCTCGATGCATTTGCGGGCAGCGGCGCCCTTGGCATCGAATGTCTCTCGCGCGGTGCCGAATCGGCGGTGTTTTTCGAACGCGACAAGGCTGCTCTCGAAGCATTGCGCTCCAATATCGATATGTTGAAGCTTTCGCAGGAGCGCGCTCGCGTTCGCCAGGCCGATGTGCTTGCCACGCCGCCCGTGTACGGTGCGCCTTTCGACATCGTGATTTTGGATCCTCCGTATGCGTATCCTACCGAAGAAGTGTGGGCGTTCGTCCAAACGTTGCGTGAGCGTGGTATGCTCGCGCCCGATGCAGTGATAACCTACGAGCACCATTCGAAGGTTGACGTAGCGGGTTTCATCGAGCAAACGGGCGAGTCCGTTGAGATTCATGCGAACAAAATCTTTGGCAAGTCCAAGGTTGGCTTCGTGCTGTTTTCGTTTCAGGAAGACGTTGAGCCTGCGGAATAACGCAGTGGAAGGGAATGCGTTTCCCATATAAGGAGGATTATCGTGAGAAGAGCGTTGGTTCCGGGTACATTCGACCCTATTACCAATGGGCACATCGACGTCATTGCCCGCGCATCTCAGATGTTTGACGAGGTTATTGTTGGCGTTGCGAAAAGCGACAAAAAGCGCCCCTTGTTCACGCTCGAAGAGCGCGTCGCGCTCGCGAAGGAAGCCACGGCCCACCTGGACAATGTCTCGGTTGTGGGCTTTGACGACTTGCTCGTGCATTTCGCCGAGGAAATCGACTGCAAGTTCGTCGTGAAAGGCCTGCGCGCCATTACCGATTTCGAATACGAATTCCAAATGACCGCGGCGAATTATCGCTTGAATGATTCAATCGAGACCGTGTTCATCATGTCTCCGCCGCAATATATGTACCTGTCGAGCTCCATCGTGCGCGAAATCGCTTCGTTCCATGGCAATATTTCTGAGCTTGTGACGCCTGGTGTGGAGAAAGCCTTGCGCGCTCGTTTTTCATGCTAGAATAGTTTGACTTGCGATAAGGTGCCAAGTATCTTATCGATTGCAATGAAAGCAACCTGCGGCCTTCCGCAGTGTATTGAAATGCAGCATATTCGCAGCAGGCATGAAAGGGATGCAATGGACGAAACAGGAGTTCTCGGTCTCATTGAGGAACTCTCTATCCTTCTTGAGGATTCGAAACCGGTGTTCGGCAAGAACAATCTTCGTCAAGTCGACATTACCGCGGCTTTTGAGATTATGGATGAAATTCGCGATACGTTCCCGGGCGAATTCGCGCAGGCGCGCCAAATCGTTCGTGAGCGCCAGAGCCTCCTCGACGACGCGGAAGCCGAGAGCTCTCGCCTCATCGAAGACGCTCGCAGCCAGGCTATGACGATTGCCAGCGAGCAGGAAATCGTGCGCATCGCGCAGCAGCAGGCCGACACCATCATGGCCGACGCCCGCGAGCTCGAGCGTCAGACGCGCGCTGGCGCCGAAGACTACGCTGACGAGGTGTTTGGCCACGTCGAGCAGAGCCTCGATACGCTTATCACGAGCGTTCGCCGTTGCCGCGATCGCTTGAACAACCAGGGAATCGGCCGCTAATGGCTGCGACCGTGGAAAATAATCCGCTGGTCATAGACGTTCCTGCAGAGCTCTTCGCCCCGGCGGAGAGCTCTTCTTTCGAGGGAACCTATGACATGGGCGAGTTTGACTTCGGCCCCGACCATTACAAAACGGTTGGCACCATGCAGTGGAACGCTTTTGTGAGCAATGTTGGCGGTGCCTTGCTTGTTACGGGCTCCATCACCGGCGTTGTTGCGACCGAATGCTCTCGCTGCCTCGACGAAGTCGAATACGATGTGAATGGCGAGCTTGAGGCCTATCTTATTATTCCGGGCGAATCGGAAGCGCCCGAAGATATGGATGAAGACGAGTTCGACTATCTTCCCGAGAGCAATCAGCTCGATTTCGAGCCTATCCTCAGGGCTGCCGTGCTGGTCGATTTGCCTTATGTGCCGTTGTGTGCTGAAGACTGCAAGGGTTTGTGCCCGCAATGCGGCGCGAACCTCAACGACGGCCCTTGCGGCTGCAAGCCCGTCGAGGACGATGTCGTGCGAACCGATTCCGGCAAGCCGAGTCAATTCGCCGCGCTTAAGAATTTCAAGTTCGAATAGAAAGAAGGACGCGTAAGCGTCCTTCTTTCTATGCGCCTTTGTTGGATATTTGGGCGAGCGGTTCTACCTTGCGGCGGCTTCCCCAAGGCCACGGCTCGCTACCGTTCGCTGCGCTCACTATGCGCTCGCCTGGCTTCGTTTAGCTTTTGAATAAAAGCATGCATGAACTCAGACGGCCCTTGGGGAGGCCGCCGCAAGGCAGAACCGCCGTGACCAAGCTTGTTCGTGTATAGCGAAACGAAACCTTCTCGTTATTCCGCGAGGTAGAATTCGACGACTTCGCCTTCAATAATCATGCGTATCGTCCCGCAATGCACGGCATGCACGAGATGGGCGAGCGTTTCGCCGAGGGAGAAGAACTTCTGCTCCATTGCCCAGCTTTCCCAATTGGGGTATTTCCAGCTCGCGCTGCTCGTGATGTCGATGATGTCGTGATGGCCGGCGCGCACAAGGTCTTCCATTTCGGTAAGGCGCGCCTTGTGGTGGGCGATGAGCTCGTCTACGCGTCGCGCAAGCCCGCTGAAGGGCTCTCCGTGGCCGGGGAGCGCCAATTTCACGTCGTAGTCGCGTACCTTCCGCAAACTCGCAAGGAAGTCGCCGAGCTCGTCGGTCTCGAGCATGAATGACGAGATGTTCGGGGTGATGCGCTCGAGCACATGGTCGCCCGTGAGCATAATTTTCGATGCCTCGTCATAGAGGCAGATATGCGTCATATGGTGGCCAGGCGTTTCGATGACTTGGAAGCGGTAGTTTCCGCGGCGGAAGATGTCGCCATCTTTCAGATAGGTCACGGGGTAGTCGCCCTTCACGGCGGAAAGGTCGGTCGAGAATACGCGCGAGGGCTGGCGTTGCGATTCGGCGCACAGGGTCACCGCATCGACGATGGGCAAAAACGTGCTGCTCTGCAGCTTATTCATGATGCGCGGCTCTTCGAATGAATGCATATGGGCGTATACGCGCATACTCGGACGCCAAATGCGATCGAGGTTGCCCACGTGATCGGGGTGGCTGTGTGTCGCAAGCACATCGATGTCTTGGAAGTCGAGGCCAAAATCATCGAGGGCTCGGCGCAATACCTGCTCGCACTCTATGCGGTTGAAGCCGACGTCCACGAGCGCGGGACGGTCTTCATCGAGGATTAAGTAGGAATTCAGCTGCTTGAGTGGGTTTTCGGGCAGGGGCACCTTGATAAGGAAAATGCCTGGTGCGATTTCGCATGAATGTTGGTTGTCCGCCACGTGAGACCCCTTTCGATAGGTTGATTTTCATTGTTAGCCGAACACTCGTGCCGTAACCGGCGTTTTCGCAGTTAGCAGGACGGGCGTGCAAACGCCCGTCCTGCGTCTTCCCAGGTCGATATGGCTCCAATCTCGGTCGATCGCGGCGTTCGGCTGAGTTTTGGGCACGGCTCCGCCGGCCCGCCCGGGTCGGTTTTCGGACTCATCCGGACGGGCTGGAGGGCCCCGCCTATTCGGTTTGCCGGCCGCCCGCTACGGCACCAGCGGCCCCTCGCCGCGGCGCCTGCGGTCTGCCTCTATCGCCTCGGCCGTCATGTTCAGCTCCTCGTAGGGGACCTTCTCGACGCCGAGCGCGTCGAGCAGCTCGCGCCCGTCGGCGCCGAGCGCCGCCAGCAGCATGTCGATGGCGCACATGCCGCCCAGGGACGGCCTCGGCTCGGAGTTGAGCTGCGACATC